>NZ_JAGQDC010000018.1 GCF_023282985.1 Serratia silvae
TATTTTTTTGCTACCGAAGTAGCTGGATATCGTCTTGTGAGTGCCCACACAGATTGTCTGATAAATTGTTAAAGAGCAGTGAGTTGCGTGCTTTCGCTTGCTAACTCGAGGTGGCGTATATTACGCTTTCCTCTTTCAGAGTCAACCTTAATTTCAGGTTTTTTCTCTGCGACCCCGGAGACTCTGTGAAGTTGTTCACATGTTCCGTGTCGATGGAGGCGCATTATAGGGAGCTGGTTCAGAATGACAAGGGATAATATGCACTTTTCTTCCGACCGCTCACTATTCATGCATAACGCTGCTTAAACCCGCTTTTTAATCGCTGCAGGCAGCTCTTGCAGGCTGTTTAGCACCCAATCCGCCGCTTTCTCACCTTCTTCAGTGACTGGCTTGCCGGTACGCACCAATACTTTAGTGCCTACCCCTGCCGCCGCGGCTGCCTGCATGTCCTCGATTTTGTCGCCAACCATATAAGAAGCGGCCAAATCGATATTCAGTTCTTTCTGCGCCTGTAACAACATGCCCGGCTGAGGTTTGCGGCAATCACAAACCTGACGATACTCTTCTATTGCTGCTTCAGGATGATGTGGGCAGAAATAGATGCCGTCCAGATCGACATCGCGGTCGGCCATCGACCAGTCCATCCATTCTGTCAGACGCATAAACTGGTCTTCGCTAAATTTGCCACGGGCAATGCCAGACTGGTTGGTGACCAGCACCAGGGCGAAGCCCATGCTTTTCAGTTCACGACAGGCGTCAATCACGCCATCGATAAACTGGAAATCATCTATTTCATGGACGTAGCCATGATCGATATTAATCGTGCCGTCACGATCTAAGAAAATTGCTGGAACGCGTTGTGTCACCGGTATGCTCCTGAAAGCCTGAAAACCGCCACAGTATCGCATGTTTTCGCCGAGACTGAGAATGATGAAGAATAGCGTTAACGTTGACTTAGACGTCTAGACGCCTTAACATCTGATCCAGACCTTGGCGCTGATCAAGGTCTCTCTTTATTAGGCCACGGCAACCAAGCTAAAAATAAGAAGAATATGATTAAACTTTCCAACATCACCAAAGTGTTCCAGCAGGGGTCGCGTTCCATTAGCGCACTCTCCGACGTGACTCTTCACGTTCCTGCCGGACAGATTTATGGCGTCATCGGTGCCTCAGGCGCCGGTAAGAGTACACTGATCCGCTGCGCCAACATGCTTGAGCGCCCAACGTCAGGTACCGTTCTGGTTGATGGCCAGGATCTGACTTCCCTGTCTGAAGGCGAGCTGACTCGCGCACGCCGCCAGATTGGCATGATCTTCCAACACTTTAACCTGCTCTCTTCACGTACGGTCTTCGGTAACGTTGCCCTACCGTTGGAGTTGGACAACACCCCACGCGCGGAAATCAAAAAACGCGTGGTCGAGCTGCTGGAGCTGGTTGGTCTGTCTGACAAGCACGATGCCTACCCTGCCAATCTGTCAGGTGGCCAAAAGCAGCGTGTGGCCATCGCCCGTGCGCTGGCTAGCAATCCTAAAGTGCTGCTGTGCGACGAAGCGACCAGTGCGCTGGATCCCGCCACCACCCGCTCCATTCTCGAACTGCTGAAAGACATCAACCGCCGTCTGGGACTGACCATCCTGCTGATCACCCATGAAATGGATGTGGTGAAGCGTATCTGCGATCAGGTTGCGGTGATCAGCCAGGGCCAGTTGATTGAGAAAGACAGCGTCAGCGAAGTGTTCTCACATCCCAAAACGCCACTGGCACAGCAGTTTATCCAAGCTACGCTGCATCTGGATATCCCGGACGACTACGCCGCGCGCCTGGTGCCTGAGCGTACCGGAGGCCGTCAACCGCTGTTACGCCTGGAGTTTACCGGCCGCTCGGTCGATGCACCTTTACTGTCAGAAGCGGCCCGCCGCTTTAACGTGAACAACAATATTATCAGTGCACAAATGGATTACGCTGGCGGCGTGAAGTTCGGCGTGATGCTGGCTGAGCTGCACGGCTCCGATGAAGATGCACAGGCAACGATTAAGTTCCTGCAAGAAAATCAGGTAAAAGTAGAGGTTCTGGGTTATGTCTGAGGCAATGATGTGGTTAATGGCACGTGGCGTGTGGGAAACCGTTACGATGACCTTTGTCTCCGGCTTCTTTGGCTTTGTTC
Organism: Serratia silvae; assembly: GCF_023282985.1. GTDB lineage: Bacteria > Pseudomonadota > Gammaproteobacteria > Enterobacterales > Enterobacteriaceae > Chania > Chania silvae. Next base: position 2,165 of record NZ_JAGQDC010000018.1, read on the forward strand.
TTGGCTTACCGGTTGGCGTACTGTTATATGTGACCCGCCCTGGGCAAATCATTGCCAATAACACCGTCTATAAGGTGTTGTCCGGGTTAGTGAACATTTTCCGTTCCATCCCGTTCATTATCTTGCTGGTCTGGATGATCCCGTTCACTCGCATGATCGTTGGCACCTCTATCGGTTTGCAGGCGGCTATCGTTCCACTGACGGTAGGCGCGGCTCCCTTTATTGCCCGTATGGTAGAAAACGCGCTGTTGGAAATTCCGTCAGGTCTGGTTGAAGCCGCTCGTGCCATGGGTGCGACCCCAATGCAAATCATCACCAAAGTGCTGTTGCCTGAAGCGCTGCCAGGTTTGGTGAACGCCGCTACCATCACGCTGATCACCCTGGTGGGCTATTCTGCAATGGGCGGTGCCGTCGGTGCCGGTGGCTTAGGTCAAATTGGTTATCAGTATGGATATATTGGTTATAACGCTACCGTGATGAATACGGTATTAATATTACTGGTGGTGCTGGTGTATCTGATCCAGTTTGGTGGCGACCGTATCGTGAAGGCCGTTACCCACAAATAACTTTACCCACGCGCTGACATCTACTCGATAGCTTTGCTGCATCTGGCAGGATAAAGAGTAAGGCGTATTTCATATGCGAGTCTAATTGAGGAAGGGATATGTCGTTAAAATTTAAATCCATCGCAACAATCGGCGCACTGATCGGTACTCTGGCTCTGGCCGGTTGTGGCCAGGATGAAAAAGATCCAAACCATATCAAAGTGGGCGTTATTGTCGGTGCTGAACAGCAAGTGGCTGAAGTGGCACAAAAAGTGGCAAAAGATAAGTATGGCCTGGACGTTGAGCTGGTCACCTTCAACGACTACGTATTGCCAAATGAAGCCCTGAGCAAAGGCGATATCGATGTCAACGCCTTCCAGCACAAGCCTTACCTGGATCAGCAGATCAAGGATCGTGGTTATAAACTGGTTACGGTGGGTAACACCTTCGTGTACCCGATTGCCGGTTACTCCAAAAAGATCAAATCCATTGATGAGCTGCAAGAAGGTTCACAGGTAGCACTGCCTAACGATCCAACCAACCTGGGGCGTTCACTGTTACTGCTGGAAAAACAGGGTCTGATCAAGCTGAAAGACGGTGTTGGCCTGCTGCCAACCGTGCTGGACGTGACCGAGAACCCGAAAAACCTGAAGCTGGTTGAACTGGAAGCGCCACAGCTGCCACGTTCACTGGACGATCAGCAAATCGCTCTGGCCATCATCAACACCACCTACGCCAGCCAGATTGGTTTGACGCCTGCCAAAGACGGTCTGTTTGTTGAAGATAAAGACTCACCTTACGTCAACATCATGGTTGCCCGTGAAGATAACAAAGACGCGGAAAACGTGAAGAAATTCGTTCAGGCTTACCAGTCTGACGAAGTTAACGAAGCGGCCAACAAGATCTTTAACGGTGGCGCAGTAAAAGGCTGGTAATCATTCAATAGCCATTTTATTCCGATAATTGCAAGACGGGCTACAGCCCGTCTTGTTATTTGCGCCAGAGATTGCTTCAATAGCGCCACTTTGATTATAAAATGGCAGGGACTCTCAATGCGTGTTTTACCTCTCTGTTTGTTAGCGCTCGCGCTGACTGGATGCTCAACGCAGCACACGGATCCATCCACAACAAACAGCACAACAACTACGGCCGCTCCCGCTCCGGTAAAAGCCACTCCAGCAGCCCGCCCGGCCCCGGTTAAACTGTACAAGAGTGCAGAAGAACTGGTCGGCAAGCCTTTCCGCGATTTAGGGGAGGTTTCTGGCGAATCCTGTCAGACCACGGTTCAGGACTCTCCGCCAAATCTGAATACCGCACGTAAGCGTATGCAGACCCGAGCTTCCTACATGAAGGCCAATGCGGTGCTACTGCATGACTGTCAGATTGTCAGCGGCGTCGCCGGCTGTTACCAGCAAGCCATCTGCCAAGGCTCTGCGCTTAACGTCTCAGCCAAATGACCGAGTTTGTTTTTGAGCAGATCGGCACCATCCGTTCTCCCTATAAAGAGAAATTCGCGGTTCCCCGTCAGCCTGGGCTAGTTGAAGACGGCGGCGGTGAACTGTTGTTGCTGCCGCCTTACAATCAGGCAGAAGCGGTACGTGGCCTCAGCGAGTTCAGCCATCTGTGGGTGATGTTTGTGTTTCATCAAACCATGGAAGGAGGCTGGCGTCCTACCGTGCGGCCTCCTCGTCTGGGCGGCAATGCGCGTATGGGCGTGTTCGCCACCCGTTCGACCTTTCGCCCTAACCCGTTGGGTATGTCCTTGATCGAACTGAAAGGCATACGGACTCAAGGGGGCGAGGTGGTATTGGAGCTGGGCAGCCTGGATTTGGTCGACGGTACGCCGGTGGTCGATATCAAACCCTATTTACCGTTTGCCGAAAGCCATCCGCAAGCGCGAGCCGGGTTTGCTCAGGCGGCTCCGGCTGGTGATATGCCGGTGTATTTCTCGCCCGAAGCGGAACAACAGCTGCAGCAACATTTGCGGCGCTACCCCAACCTGCGCCGTTTTATCACTCAGGTTCTGGCGCAAGATCCTCGCCCCGCCTATCGAAAAGAAGAAGCCAGCGGGCGCGAATATGCGGTATGGTTGTTGGAGTTCAACGTACGCTGGCGGATCGTTGATAGTCAAAGCGAAGTGTTGTCGCTCGACGCCCGTTAAAATTCCGCCCGCTCTCTTTTGACAACCGGCTTGCGCTGGTAAACTAAACCACTTTTGAAAATTTTGGCGGCCAACCCTGGCAGCCCGATGCAATTTGCAGTTCTAACGGAACCAAAACACCATGCGTACAAGCCAATATCTGCTCTCCACACTGAAGGAGACACCTGCCGACGCCGAAGTGATCAGCCACCAGCTGATGCTACGCGCCGGGATGATCCGCAAGCTGGCCTCCGGTCTTTACACCTGGTTGCCGACCGGCCTGCGCGTTCTGAAGAAGGTTGAAAACATCGTTCGCGAAGAAATGAACAATGCTAACGCGATCGAAGTTTCCATGCCGGTTGTTCAGCCCGCAGACCTCTGGCTGGAAAGCGGCCGCTGGGAGCAGTATGGCCCGGAATTGCTGCGTTTTGTCGATCGCGGCGATCGTCCCTTTGTGCTTGGTCCAACCCATGAAGAAGTGATCACCGATCTGATCCGCAATGAAATCAGCTCTTACAAGCAGCTGCCGCTGAACTTCTTCCAGATTCAGACCAAGTTCCGTGACGAGGTTCGCCCACGTTTTGGCGTGATGCGCTCACGTGAATTCCTGATGAAGGACGCTTATTCCTTCCACACCACCCAGGAATCCTTGCAGGTCACCTACGACGCGATGTACGAGGCCTACAGCAAGATCTTCAACCGTATGGGTCTGGATTTCCGTCCGGTGCTGGCCGATACCGGCTCCATCGGTGGCAGCGCGTCGCACGAATTCCAGGTGCTGGCAGAAAGCGGTGAAGACGATATCGTGTTCTCAACCGGTTCCGACTATGCCGCCAACATCGAGCTGGCCGAAGCGGTTGCCCCTGCTCAGCCACGTGCTGCGGCAACCGAAGAACTGCGCATCATCGATACGCCAAACGCCAAAACCATTGCCGAACTGGTAGAGCAATTCCAACTGCCAATAGAGAAAACGGTGAAAACCTTGATGGTGCACGCCCGTGAAGAGAGTGGCCACAAGCTGGTTGCTCTGCTGGTGCGCGGCGATCACGAACTAAATGAAATCAAGGCCGAGAAACTGCCACAGGTCGCGGTTCCACTGGTTTTCGCCACGGAAGAAGAAATCCGTGCAATCGTCGGCGCAGGCCCAGGCTCCCTTGGTCCAGTCAACCTGCCGATCCCAGTGGTTGTTGATCGCAGCGTAGCCGCTATGAGCGACTTTGGTGCCGGTGCCAACATCGATGGCAAACACTACTTTGGCATCAACTGGGAGCGTGATTTGCCGCTGCCACAGAGCGCCGATATCCGTAACGTGGTGGAAGGCGATGCCAGCCCAGACGGTAAAGGTACGCTGTTGATCAAGCGCGGTATCGAAGTGGGCCACATCTTCCAACTGGGTACCAAGTATTCGGAAGCAATGAAAGCCACCGTACAGGGTGAAGATGGCCGCAATCAGGTACTGACCATGGGTTGCTACGGCATCGGCGTGACACGCGTGGTGGCTGCCGCCATTGAGCAGAATCACGATGACCGTGGCATTATCTGGCCGGACGCGATTGCCCCGTTCCAGGTAGCCATTCTGCCAATGAATATGCACAAATCATTCCGCGTGCAGGCACTGGCTGAGGAACTGTACGATATCCTGCGTTCACACGGCATCGACGTGATCCTGGACGATCGTAAAGAGCGCCCGGGCGTGATGTTTGCCGATATGGAACTGATCGGCGTGCCTCACTCCATCGTGATCGGCGATCGTAACCTCGACAGCGAAGAAATTGAGTACAAAAACCGCCGTGTTGGCGAGAAGCAGATGATCAAAACCGGCGTAATCGTTGATTTCCTGCTGGGCCAGATCCAACGCTAATCGCTAGACAAAGCCCCCCAGACGGGGGGCTTTATTAATGGATTTTGTTGTTAAAGGATTAACTTATGCCATTGCGCAGCCCCTCGGCTACCCGCCTGTTTGCTTTGCTTTCGGTGTTTTTGACCGGTTGCACTATGGACGTAGGCTTATCCGACCGTGAAAAACACCCCATCAATCCCGTCAACGTTCAGTTCCAATCGTTAAGTTCCGCCCCAGGAAAAACGCTGCGCGAAATCAATCAGGCCGACCTGCAAGAGGGAGACCTGCTGTTCTCCTCAACGATTGGTTTGAAATCACTCGGGATCCGTATCTTGAGTACTTCGTCAGTCAGCCATGTGGCTGTGTATATTGGCGAAGGCCAGGTTGCCGAAGCGGTAGGGGAAGGCGTGCAGATTATCAGCCTGAAAGACGCGCTGACCCATAGCGACAAGATGTTTGCTTTGCGCATCCCCGATCTGACACCGGAGCAGGCTAGCCAGATCCGCCAATTCGCCAGCCAAAAGGCTGGCAGCCGGTATAACTATCTGGGCATTGCCGAGATGGTGCCCTTTATGATGACTAAGCAACTGTGTTCGCTGAACCCCTTCTCTGCCGATTTCCGCCAGCAATGTGTCCAAGGGTTGGCCGCAGCCCAGCTCAAGTCGCCGACCGGCGCAGAGTCGTCCTATTTTTGCTCGGAGTTTGTGATTACCGCGTTTGAAAACGCCGGGCATCCGCTGACGTTGGCCGCCCCAGGCTGGGTCAGCCCGGGTGATTTACTGCATATGCGCGAAGGGGATATTGCTACGCTGGCACCTAGCAAAGCGCTGGTTTACGTTGGCCATATTAAGCCGGGGATCTATTTACGTTCGCGGACGCTGGCAAAAAACCAGCCAATCGCAACAGACCTGCCCTCATCAACAGATCAAATTAGCAGCCCCCTCATAAAATGAAGAGGCTCAAATTGATAACAAAACTAAGCGGGCGCAGCATGCAGCGCCCCTACAAAGTGAGCTAGCCGCCGTTGGTCAGTTTGCACAGCTCTTGCTGTTGTCGAAAGCGATTTTGCCACCCGGCTCCGGGATCAGCGCTTTTTCCATCTGTCCTTCCTCCATGGAAGGTTGTACGCTGAAATGCCCATTCAACATCAGAAATACCGGTTCGCCCGGCGCCCGCTGAGCCTTCAGATAGCCCTGCTCCAGCGCGATATTATTCTCTACCGGGAAGGTTTTACCCGTGGCACAATCCTGGAATACCGCCGCATCGGCCATATAGGTATACAACCCGGTCAATGGCATCGGCGTTTTCGGCAAGGCTTTGGTCACCGGTGACAGCACATAATTAAGCTGAGACACAATCGGTGCACCACTGCGGTCCAGCATTCTCAATTGCTTGCCTTCCGGGTGGAAATAGCGTTTTTCACCGTTGCTTTCGGTCAGCACTAGCTTATCTGCCGTACGAGCCCATGTGCCGTAGCTGGCAAAGGTTTGATCGCCACCTTTAGCGCCACGATAGGTTTCCTGCAACACAAAGGTGCCGTCCTCATCGAGGAACAGTGAGGTGTCCAACCCAGTGCAGTCCGCACAAGGCAATAAGCCCTGATAGCTCTGCTGCATCGGCTGAAGCGCTTGTTCTTTTGGCTGGTATTGATTGTTACATCCCAGCAATGAAAGGGCTCCTGCCGCTAAAAACAGGGCGATAGTTATTTGCTTCAAGTTATTCTCCTGTTGTCATCCATTGATATCCACGGCGTAGGCTAAGGCTGAACCTTGCCGCGCAGTGCCTTGGTGGCACCTTTGCGCACCTTGCCTTCAAGACGGCGTAATTTGGCCCCTTTGCTGGGTTTGGTTGCCCTACGCGTCTTTTCGACCACCATCGCCTGTTGGATCAGCGCCACCAACCGGGCCTGTGCCGCTTCACGATTCATTTCCTGGCTGCGATATTCCTGCGCTTTGATAATCACCACCCCATCGGCGGTCACTAGATGATGGTTAAGCGCCAGCAGCCGTTCTTTATAGTACTCTGGCAGGCTGGACGCCCGAATGTCAAAGCGCAAATGGATCGCCGTTGAGGTTTTATTCACATGCTGGCCACCCGCACCCTGCGCGCGGATCGCCGTTAATTCTATTTCGTTGTCCGGTATGGCTACGTTTCTTGACAGTTCCAGCACCGCTTATACCTGCGCCTGCTGCCATTCGGCAAATTGAATTTCCAGACTATTCTGAAGGTCTGACAGCCAGATGGTGCCTTCCTGCAACGTGGCCTGTAGCGTCATATTGCGGCTGGCTAACGCAGTCAGGCGGGACAGTTGTTCATCATCAAGAAAACGAATGCTCAGGTTCTTGTGGTTGGCCACCTTGCTCTGCATAGACTGCCACCAGACATGCCCGGCGCGATCGCCATAGGCGTAAAGCACCACCCGAGGTGACTGATTGCAGGCTTTCTTGATGCGTTTCTCGTCCGGCAGCCCCAGCTCTATCCACATTTCCAGCCCATTATGGTCATTACGCCGCCAGATTTCCGGCTCGTCTTCCGCACTCAGGCCTTTGGTAAACACCAGGCGTTCATCGGCATGGCAGATCCAGGCCAGCAGGCGCAGCATCATGCGCTGTTCGGTTTCTGAAGGATGCTGGGCCAGGGTGAGTGTGGTATCAAAGTAAAAGTGACGATCCATATCAGCGATATTGAGCGTGGCTTTATAAATTGTTGCTTTCAGCGCCATGGGTAACCTCATTATTAGCAGGCCACATTGTACTTGATCAGGGCAGCCCACAGCCAGCGCGGAGAGCGTCAGGAGTGGGCTGATGCCCCTAAAGAGGAGCTAATAACTCCCCAACACCTGTGCTATAGTCCTTTAGATAGGATTTAACCCCGAGTGTCTGTGCCTTATTGCAGCCTGCGTGGCGATAATGCAGAGATCCTAAAGGGAGGCCATTGTGCAACAATACTGTGAGTTAGTACGACGTTTTTACGCTCAGATCGGCAGTGGAGATCTAGGCTACGTGCCGGATGCACTAGCATGTGTGTTAAAGGCATTGGACGAGGTTGCCGCGAATAGCGAGCTACCGTCCTCCGTTAGGGAACAGGCGGCATTTGCCGCCGCTAACTTATTGGTGAGCGACCATGTTGATGAATGATGAGTACCAATCCATCAATTGCGATGACTATGAAAGCCTGGAACTCGCCTGTCAGCATAACTACATTCTGAAGCTAGAGTTACGCGACGGAGAGAAGTTCGAAGGCATTGCCACCGAGTTGAAATTTACCAAGGGCGTTGAATACCTGATTGTCGACCAGGCCGGTAGTGCTCTCAGCTTGCGTCTGGATCACATCCTCAGTTTCAGTCATCCGGAAATCGGTACCGTGGTTGTCAGCCTGTCAGACTGATATAGCGGTAACGCCATCTCCACAGGGCAGCCCAAGGGCTGCCCTCGTCATTTAAGGCTTAAGGCTGGCGTAATAGGCCGCCAGGTCGGCAATATCCTCATCCGACAAACCCGAGACATAGGCCTTCATTACTTCCGCCTGCCCGCCAGAGCGCTCCCCTTTCTTGTAAGCCTGCAAAGAGTGCTCCAGATACATTTGATTCTGCCCGGCCAGATTCGGGTACATCGGTACCGAAACCTTGCCTTCCGCGCCGTGGCAGGCCATGCAGCTGGCCGATTTATTCTTCCCTGCCGCCGCATCCCCCGCCGCCATGGCGGAAAAACTCAGCACGCCGGCCATCACTACCATTACGCTCACCAATTTCATTGTCCACTCCTCACAGAAGATTGTTATTATTTTTTTTCCAGCCAAGCCGCCAAGCCGGTTGCCCCGAAGACGCTTGCCCTTCCTCAGTAATAAATACGCCCACGGCAGCGATTAACAGCTCATCATAGTAGACCAAAGGAATTCGTTCACGCTGCCACGGTGGAATAGCCAACTCTTGCCACAGTTTTTTGATCGGACGTGAACCGGCACGGCCAACAATCCGCACCCTGCCCTTGGCGGTAAAACGCACGCTGACCGACTCATGCTCTAAAGGGGCGCGTATCTGGCATTCACCTTCGCCCACGTACAGAGTACCCAGTCCGTCGGGTAACGCCAGTGGAGCCTCATTAGGCCAAGGCAATTGTGTGCCGCTCAGGTCAGCCAGCAGCGGTAGCAGGTACAAGCGCTGGCGAAAACGGCGGATCTGGTAGTTCCCGAGTTGCAGCTGCGGTTCGGCATCTTCCCGGCTTAACGCAACCTCCTGCCAGAGCCGATACAAGCCATCGCGCGCGGGCATGGTGACGCCAAACAGCCCAATCCAGCGTCGCAGCAAAGCATAGCGCCTGGCCGCAGAACAGGTAGCCAATTCGGCGATAGCGAGCGAGTTTTCGTTATCCAGCAGTTGGGTTAATTGCTCGGCCAGCAGCTCATCCAGCAGTTGCTCCTGCTCGGCACATAATTCAGCGCTACGCGCGGTGGCTGCCGCAAAATGCGGCCAACGCTGATTCAATATCGGCAGAACGTTCAGACGTAAGAAGTTGCGTTCAAAACGAGGATCCTGATTGCTGTCATCCTCGATCCATTGCAGTTGATGCTGTTGTGCGTAGGCTTCCAACTGCTGGCGTGATATTCCCAACAGCGGGCGCAATAACGGATTATTACCCAACAGGGTTTGTGCTGCCATGGCAGACAGCCCCGCAGGGCCGCTGCCCCGTTTTAAGGCCAGCAAAAAGGTTTCACATTGATCGTCAAGATGCTGTGCCGTCAGCAAAGCCTCATCTACGGCCAACGTTTCTGCGAAAGCGGCGTAGCGGGCAGAACGGGCCGCCGCCTCAATGCCCCCTGGCCGTCCCTCAAGCTGTACATGTTGTACCACCAGCGGTACCTGCCAGCGTTCGCATTGCTGCTGGCAATGTGCCACCCAATCATCGGCAAAACGGCTCAGGCCATGGTGGACATGCACCGCGCGCAGGGCAATGTCCGGTTGTTGCTGGCGCAACTGCACCAGCAGGTGCAGCAGCACGGTGGAATCCAGGCCGCCGCTAAACGCCAGCAGTAGTTGGCGTTCAGCCCCTAGGTGGTCGGCAATTTGTGTCAGGAGGTGGTGGGTCTTCATTAATTGGGCTTAGTGACATCTACATAGCTGCACGTTAACCAGCCCACCGCCATCAATCAAGCATTAACCGCGCTATCATTGCGCCGGGTCATTCCCCACCACGGCGACACAGCCTGCGACTCCCGAATTGATACAGGCGTTGCGAAAAGGCCAGGTAACGCCCTGACATGGGGTCATACACGCGGGAAACACCATCAAATCAATGGTGTTTTAAGTCGCTAAAGCTGAATTACGAATTGCAAAAGTGCCTTATGCGATATCTGCCGTTAATGAAACTGGTTACGCGCTTCTATCTTCGCCGCCCTCGCGATTTCCTCATTCTTCATTTCTATAGTAATGAGGTCTTCTAAAAGTTTATTGTAACCTAGTGCTGTTGACTGTGTAACGATACCAATGTCCATATCCTTCATCATATTCGGGCCGAATACCACCCCCAAACAGCGAGCACTCATTCTATTTCTCCCCTCTTGCAACGCTGTCTTCACCAACAAAGGAATTAATATTTTCAGAGCGTCAGGGAGTTGACCATAGTTCAGTGGCGATAACTTATTCGGCGATTTTTCATTCTGTTTCACAAGCTCATATATTATATTTTTGTCATCATCTGTTAATGCACTCCTGAATTGTTGTTTTATTAAGGCACCAATTTGCACCCCGGTAACACCTTCTGCTTTATCGAGTTCAAACGTATCAACATGCCCCATAATATCACTGCGTTCAGACAAAGTAATCGACAACCTAAATATACCCTCCTCATTTAACAAAGCTTCGTTTCTATTAGCATATGAGATAAGTGTATTAAATTTCAGCATCTGCTCTGCCGAATTTGTATCCATAACTGTTTCTGGCATATCTGATTTCGATTTTAAATGCGAGAAAGGAGAAATAAAATTTATTTTATTAATAACTCTCCTTACCATCCCAATACCCCCTACCTTTTCAGTTGATGAGGTGGCGCTTTCACCTTTATTTATTTGTGGAGTATGTATGAAAGTCGATTTTGATTTTTTCACGGAAGGTCGAGAAAAATTGAATACGTTAAAAACCCTCTTTATTTCGCTAAGAGGCCCTCCTTTTTTAGTTGATGGGGTAGTACTTTCACCTTCATTTACTAGTGGTTTAGGTATTTTTAAAAATATTTCTGGAATTATGAGCAACATATAGCCATTCTCCTGTTTTTATTCTATGTAGTAAAACATTTTAACCCCTCACTGACTTTCATAAAATGAGCATGTAAGTAGAAACCCCAACATGCCATGACATTTCTGTGTGGTTATATACCGACGAAGGTTGTGGACTGACCCTAGGTAAACGATCCTGCCATACCGTGCAGATTCGTAACCGAACGGTGAGGTGGCATAACGGCCTATCACCTAGGCCGTCTTCTTAAGATAAAGCATTCATAATTCATACAACTCAAGCGGTAAGCCATCAGGATCGCTGAAAAAGGTAAAGCGGGATTGGGTATAGGGATCGACCCGAATTGGCTCGCAAACGACCCCTGCCGCCTGTAAATGCGCTATCGATGCCTCGATATCCTCTACGCTGAATGCCAGGTGACGCAGGCCACAGGCTTCCGGGCGGCTCGGCCTGGCTGGAGGAGATGGGAAAGAAAACAGTTCAATGACGTATTGGCCATTCAGCGCCAGATCGGCTTTCCAGGAGTCACGTTCTTCGCGGTAATATTCCGCTAACAGGGTGAACCCCAGGATATCGCAGTAAAAGTGCTTACTGGCGGCGTAATCAGAACCAATCACCGCTATATGGTGAACCTGTCGTAATGCCAACATGGATGGACTCCGTAAGTTATTTAGTGACCCCTCACCCCAACCCTCCCAAAAGGAGAGGGAGCTGATTCAGAACCGTAATCAGGTTCAGGAGTCAACCTGTGAGGTTTTCAGCACCTTCACCAGATAGCGCCCATCCTCGGTCAGTTTGGCCCCGTGGATATCGGTTTCAAAACCTGGATAGTGTTCGCCTATCGAGCACAGCATCAGCAGGAAATCGAGCACCGCCCGGCTCTCTTCGGTGATCATCTCCCCCGGCATCACGACCGGCACACCCGGCGGATAAGGCAGGATCATGTTCGCCGCTACCTTGCCGACCAACTGGTCAATCTCGCAGGTTTCCACATTACCGCGCACCTGCTGCTGGAACATCTCATAAGGCGTCAGCTTCATCTCCGGCAGGACGTCAAACGCACGCAGCATCAGGCCCGGTAAATCGTGCTGGCGGATAAGCTGGTGGATCCCGGCGGCCAGATCCTGAATGCGCATATTGCGGTAGAAGTCCGGATCTTCAGCATACAGATCCGGCAGCATGTTTTTCACCCGCAGGTTAAGATCGTAAGCACGTTTGAAATCCGTCAGGCTGCGCAGCAAGCTCATCGCCTTGGTCTTGTCGATGCCAATGCTAAACAGGAATAGCAGGTTGTATGGGCCAGTTTTCTCCACCACGATCCCGCGCTCATCCAGGTATTTCGCTACCAGCGCGGCAGGGATCCCGCTTTCTTCCAGCTCACCCAGTTCGTTCATCCCCGGCGTCAAAATGGTGACCTTGATCGGATCCAGATACATATGATCGCTGTCGGTCTGGCCGAAGCCATGCCAGTTGTCGTCCGGGTTCAACGGCCAGCACTGTGCCTCGTCAATTTCTTCCGGCTGCCAGATATCGAAGAACCAGGTGTCACTCTCGGCACACAGGCGTTGCACTTCACGGCGAAAATGCAGGGCTCGCTCCACGGAGCGGTTAATCATGCGCCGCCCTGGATTACCACGCAGCATCGCCGCAGCGGTTTCCATCGAAGCCACAATGCCGTAATGCGGCGAAGTGGTGGTGTGCATCATGTAGGCTTCGTTAAAGGTGTTCTCGTCATAATCCCCTTTAATGTGGATCATCGAAGCTTGAGAGAACGCCGCCAGCAGCTTGTGGGTCGACTGAGTTTCATAGATCACCTTGCCCGGGATGCGATCGCCACTCATGCCGCTCTTGCCGTCATAAATCGGATGGAAATTGGTGTAAGGCACCCAGGCCGAATCGAAGTGGATCGATGCCACGTCCAGCGTTTGCTTGATGTAATCGGTGTTATACAGCAGGCCATCATAGGTGGAGTTGGTGATCACCGCATGTACCGGCCAACTGGCGTTGGCAGTGCTTGCCACCCGCTTGGCAATGCTGTCGCGGGTAAATTCACGCTGAGGAATGCCGCCTAAAATGCCGTACGCGTTACGCAACGGGCGCAGGTAAATCGGCACGATGTCACACATCATCAGCAGGTGACACAGCGATTTATGGCAGTTACGGTCAATCAATACCGTGCTACCGGCAGGAGCCGAATACATGCCGACAATCTTGTTGGCGGTAGAGGTACCGTTGGTCACCAGATAGCTCTGCTCCGCGTTGAACGTGCGGGCAATGTACTCCTCCGCTTCCAGATGCGGGCCGGTATGATCCAGCAGCGAGCCGAGTTCCGTCACCGAGATGGAAATATCCGCCTTCAGGGTGTTGGCACCAAAGAAATCGTAGAACAGGCAGCCCACCGGGCTTTTCTGGAACGCGGTGCCCGCCATATGGCCCGGCGTACAGAAGGTATATTTCCCCTCCTTCACATAGGTGAACAGCGCCTTGGTCAGCGGGGGGGTGATGGTGTCCATATACTCATCGGTATACTGGCGAATACGCTGGGCGATATCGTCGGCGGCATTCAGGCCATACTCAAAGAAATAGAGCACCATACGCATTTCGTGCAGGTGGACGTCGAAGGTGGAGTGGGTGTTGATAAACGCATACAGCGGCAGGTATTCATTCAGCTCGTTGATTTCGCTGCACAGCTCCAGGCTGTATTCGTCCCAGTCGAAGATCACCCCGCAGATACGCGCATTGTGTTCAATCAGCTTGAGCAGATCACCGCTGTTCTTCGGGAACACCAGTTGGAAGCCCATTGAGGCCAGTGCCACGTGCAGCTCGCGGATAGGCTCGTCTTTGTAATAAACGCCCATCGGGCTCATGATCGCAATGATATTCATCGCAGCTATCCTTTAGTTAACTACCAATAGCTTATAACAACATAAAAAGCCGGGGCTGTCTTACACGCATAAAAAAACCGCCCCGAAAGGCGGTTAGTCATCAGGCGTACAAACTCAGCAATAACCGTAGTTCATCAGCCGTTGATAGCGACGGTTGAGCAACTCTTCGTTGTTCAGGCCATCCAGATCCGCCAGATCCGCCAACAGTTGGGCTTTCAACGAAGCCGCCATTGCCGGTACGTCGCGGTGAGCGGAGCCCAAAGGCTCTGGGATCACAGAATCGATCAGCTTCAGCTCTTTCAAACGTGGCGCAGTGATGCCCATCGCTTCTGCGGCAATCGGTGCCTTATCGGCACTTTTCCACAGGATCGAGGCGCAGCCTTCCGGAGAGATCACCGAATAGGTGCTGTATTGCAGCATGTTCACTTTATCACCCACACCGATCGCCAATGCACCACCGGAGCCGCCTTCGCCGATCACGGTACAAATCACCGGAATATTCAGGCGAGACATTTCACGCAGGTTGCGGGCAATCGCTTCAGACTGGCCACGCTCTTCCGCTCCCACGCCAGGATAAGCACCCGGGGTGTCGATGAAGGTGATCAATGGCAGCTTGAAGCGGGAAGCCATTTCCATCAGGCGCAGCGCTTTGCGGTAGCCTTCTGGTGCCGGCATACCGAAGTTGCGGCGGATTTTCTCTTTGGTTTCACGCCCTTTCTGATGACCAATGATCATCACCGGGCGGCCATCGAGGCGCGCAATACCACCGACAATGGCTTTGTCATCGGCATAGGCACGATCACCTGCCAGCTCTTCAAAGTCGGTAAAGATGTGTTCGATATAATCCAGGGTATAAGGACGGCGCGGGTGGCGTGCCAATTGGGCAATCTGCCAGGCCCCAAGATCGGAAAAAATCTTGCGCGTCAGCTCAACGCTCTTCTCACGCAGGCGCTGAACCTCTTCGTCCAGATTAATATCTAATTTTTCGTCTTGACGGCTGACTGCGGTCAGCGAGTCAATTTTCGCTTCCAGCTCTGCAATCGGCTGTTCAAAATCAAGAAAATTCAGACTCATAACATTCCTATTTTAGTCAAATTCCAGTTCCACCTGCTCATTACCTACCAAGGTCCGCAAATCAATTAACAAGCGGTCGGTCGGCGTCACGCGCCAAGTTGCACCAAAGCGCAATCTTGCCCGTGCATCTTCCCGTTGATAGTAGAGATGCACTGGAATCGTCCCCGAGCGATGGGGTTCCAAAGACTGACGGAGACGGTTCAAAAGCTGGTCATCAATTTGCCTGTCCGTCAGCGAGATAGCAAGCCCGCGAGCGTATTTTTCACGGGCTTCACTGATGTCCATTAATTCACGAGCGGTCATTTTAAGCCCGCCGTTAAAGTCATCAAAGCTGACCTGTCCAGTCGCGATCAGGATACGGTCTTTTTCCAACAAATGCTGGTATTTTTCCAAAGCATCGGTGAATAACATGATGTCCAGACGGCCAGAACGGTCATCCAGCGTACAAATACCGATGCGGTTGCCGCGTTTGGTCATCATGATCTTGGAGGCGATCACCAACCCGACGGCGGTAGTCATCTTGCCGCGATCCGTCGGATGCATATCTTTCAGGCGCTGGCCACCGGCATAACGTTCGATTTCCTTGAGGTACTGGGTGATGGGATGGCCGGTAAGATACAGCCCCAGCGTTTCCCGTTCACCATCCAGCACCACCTGTTCCTGCCAAGGGGGAACGTTGGCGTAGGACTGCTCCACCTGCTCCGGCGCTTCCGCCAACACGCCAAACATATCCGCCTGGCCGATGGCTTCGGCTTTGGCGTGCTGATCGGCCGCTTTAAGCGCATCCCCCAGAGAGTTCATCAAGGCGGCGCGGTGTGGCCCCAGGCGATCAAACGCCCCAGACATGACCAGCTTTTCCAGAATACGGCGGTTGAGCTTTTTAATATCGGAGCGAGCGCACAGGTCGAACAGATCTTTGAAATACCCCTGCTCACCGGAATTACGCGCTTCGATAATCGCCTCGATCGGCCCTTCCCCCACGCCCTTGATGGCACCGATACCATAGACGATCTCGCCTTCGTCATTAACGTGGAAATGATACTGCCCGCTGTTGATGTCCGGCGGCAGGATTTTCAGGCCCATGCGCCAGCACTCATCCACCAGCCCCACCACCTTATCGGTGTTATCCATATCGGCGGTCATGACCGCGGCCATAAACTCGGCCGGATAGTGGGCCTTCAGCCACAGCGTCTGGTAAGACACCAAGGCATAGGCAGCAGAGTGCGATTTGTTAAAGCCGTAACCCGCGAACTTCTCTACCAGATCGAAGATTTTTACCGACAGTTCGCCGTCAATGCCGCGCGATTTGGCACCATCTTCAAAACCGCCGCGCTGCTTGGCCATCTCGACCGGGTTCTTTTTACCCATCGCACGACGCAACATGTCCGCACCGCCTAGCGTATAGCCAGCCAGCACCTGGGCGATCTGCATCACCTGTTCCTGATACAGGATGATGCCATAGGTCGGCTCCAACACCGGTTTCAGCGATTCATGCTGCCACTGGATATCAGGATAGGAGATCTCTTCACGCCCGTGCTTACGGTCGATAAAGTTATCTACCATGCCAGACTGCAACGGGCCGGGACGGAACAGCGCCACCAGTGCGATCATGTCTTCGAAGCAGTCGGGCTTCAGACGTTTGATCAAATCCTTCATGCCGCGCGATTCAAGCTGGAATACCGCAGTGGTTTCCGAGCGTTGCAGCATATCGAAGCTTTTCTTGTCATCGAGCGGAATCGCCGCGATATCTATCGGTTCCAGCCCGGTCTTGGCGCGACGGGCATTAATCATCTCCAATGCCCAGTCGATGATGGTCAGAGTACGCAGACCGAGGAAGTCGAACTTCACCAGCCCGGCATATTCCACGTCGTTCTTGTCAAACTGGGTGACCGGGTGGTTCCCTTCGGCATCGCAATAGAGCGGGGCAAAGTCGGTGATTTTGGTTGGCGCAATCACCACGCCCCCGGCGTGCTTACCGGCGTTTCGCGTCACACCTTCCAGCTTACGCGCCATGTCGATCAGCGCTTTGACCTCTTCGTCTGCCTCATAAATTTCTGGCAGTTGCGGCTCTGCGGCAAAGGCTTTTTCCAGCGTCATGCCCGGATCGGGCGGCACCAACTTGGAGATACGGTCGACGAAGCCATAAGGGTGGCCCAGCACTCGCCCCACGTCACGGATCACCGCTTTCGCCGCCATGGTACCGAAGGTGATGATCTGCGATACCGCCTCACGGCCATACATCTCCGCCACGTGCTCAATGACCAGATCGCGTTTTTCCATGCAGAAGTCGACGTCGAAGTCGGGCATCGAGACACGTTCCGGGTTCAGGAAGCGTTCGAACAGCAGGTCAAACTCCAGCGGGTCAAGATCGGTAATTTTCAGCGCATAGGCCACCAGTGAACCGGCACCGGAACCACGCCCCGGGCCTACCGGCACGTCGTTATCTTTCGACCACTGGATGAATTCCATGACGATCAGGAAGTAGCCAGGGAATCCCATCTGGTTGATCACTCCCAGTTCCAGATCCAGACGCTCATCGTACTCAGGACGGCGCTCGGCACGTACCTCTGGGTCCGGGAACAGGAATTCCAGGCGTTCTTCCAACCCCTCTTTGGACTTGAGCACCAGGAAATCTTCGGTGGTCATATCGCCGGTTGGGAACTGCGGCAGGAAATATTCGCCCAGACGGATGGTGACGTTACAGCGCTTGGCAATTTCCACGCTGTTTAACAGCGCTTCCGGGATGTCGGCAAACAGCTCGCACATCTCCTCTTCGCTGCGCATGTACTGTTGCGGGCTGTAGTTTTTCGGGCGTTTGGGATCGTCGAGCGTGAAGCCATCATGGATCGCTACGCGGATCTCATGGGCGTCAAAGTCATCTTCCACCAGAAAACGGACGTCGTTGGTAGCGACTACCGGCAACCCACGCTCGGTCGCCAAGGCCACTGCGGCATGCAGATAGTTTTCTTCATCCCCACGGCCAGTGCGGATCAGTTCGAGATAATAGCTGTCCGGGAAATGTTGCTGGTAAAACTCCAGGCATTGATCGACCAGGGCCTGGTTGCCACGCAGCAGAAACTTGCCGACGTCACCCATACGCGCACCGGAAAGCAGGATCAAGCCGCTACGGTGTTCTATCAGCCAATCGCGATCGATCACCGGGCCTGCCGCGCCATAGCCACGCTGATACGCTCTGGAGATCAATAAGGTGAGGTTTTGATAGCCTTCGTTGTTGGCTGCCAGCACGGTAAGCTGCGCCAGCTCATCGCCCAGCTCTTCGCTTTGCACATGGAAATCCGCACCGATGATCGGTTTGATCCCGGCGCCGTGCGCACTGCCATAAAACTTCACCAGACCACACATATTGGTGAAGTCGGTGACGGCCAAGGCTGGCATGGCTAACGCGGCAGCTCTTTTCACCAACGGGCCGATCTTGGCTAATCCATCAATCATGGAGTAGTCACTGTGGACGCGCAGATGAATAAAACGAGGTTCGGCCATATCCAGATACCAACGTGTTGGGGTTCAGCAAACTGAACCGGGGTTACATTAGGGTGTAGGGAAGATCACCGTAGCCATTTCCCCTCACCCCGACCCTCACCCAAAAGGAGAGGGGGCGTAATTTTAAGCATCGTGTGAACTATGCGGCTTGGTTACTTAGCTGACGAGCCAGACTCCAGCGCCCGTCTTACCGGGGCAAAGCTGCGGCGATGATGCTCGGTGGCGCCCAATGCGGCCAGCTTTTCCAGATGGAACGCGGTGGGATAGCCCTTGTGTTGGGCAAAGCCGTAATCTGGGAAGATCGCATCCAGCTCGGTCATTTCGCGATCGCGGGTCACCTTCGCCAGAATCGATGCGGCACTGATTTCCGCCACCCGGTTATCCCCTTTCACTACCGCCAACGAGCGCATCGGCAATTTTGGGCAACGGTTGCCGTCAATCAACACCATGTCCGGTGCAATATGCAAACCCGCTACCGCACGCTGCATCGCCAGCATGGTGGCATGCAGGATATTCAGTTGGTCGATTTCGACCGGCTCAGCCCGCCCCAGGCTCCAGGACAGCGCCTTTTCCACGATCTCGTCGTATAACGCCAGGCGACGTTTCTCGCTGAGCTTTTTAGAATCCGCCAGACCAACAATCGGCCGTGCAGGATCGAGGATCACCGCAGCAGTCACTACGGCCCCTACCAACGGCCCACGGCCCACTTCATCCACACCGGCAAACAGCCTGGCAGCAGGGTATACAAAGGGTTCCATCATGCTTTTGCCAGCTCCAACACAGCCTGAGCGGCCTGTTCATCGGCACCACAGCGAATGCTCTGATGCAGTTCAAGGAAGGTCTGTTTCAACAACTCCGCTTGCGGGCTGTCTTCCAGCAGTGGTAATAACGCTGCGGCCAGCTTATCCGGCACACAATCGTGTTGCAGCAGTTCGGTGACGATTTCACGCCCCGCCAGCAGGTTAGGCAGTGAGACATACGGGGTTTTCACCAGCCGCTCCGCCAGCCAGAAGGTAAATGGCTTCATGCGGTAGCCCACCACCATCGGGCATTTTGCCAACATACACTCCAACGCTGCGGTGCCGGAAGCCAGCAGTGCCGCATCGCTGGCCACCATCGCCTCACGCCCTTTGCCATCAAGCAAGTGAACCTTGAGCTCTGGTGCAACCTCAGCCTTGATGCGCTCAAACTGCTCACGGCGCTTGGCATTGACCAAAGGCACGACCACTTCCAGATCGGGATAGTGCTCGCGTAACAGTTGGGCGGTACGCAGGAAGTCGCCACTGAGCATTTCCACTTCGGCATTGCGGCTGCCAGGCAGTAATGCCAAACAGCGGGCGCTAGGGTCAATGCCCAGCGTAGCGCGTGCGGCCAGCTTATCCGCCTGTAATGGCATGGCATCGGCCATGGTATGACCGATAAAGCGGCAAGGGACGTTGAAACGATCATAAAACGCTTTTTCGAAAGGGAGGAAGGCCAACACCAGGTCGGTCGCTTTACCAATTTTGAAAACGCGTTTTTGACGCCAGGCCCATACGGACGGGCTGACATAGTGAATAGTGCGGATACCGCGCTGCTTCAGGCGGCCTTCCAGCGTGAGATTGAAGTCTGGCGCATCGATACCGACAAACACGTCAGGCTTCAGCTCACTGAACCGGCGGGTCAGATCCTTACGGATCTTCAACAGGCGTGGCAGACGCTCAAGCACCTCTACCACGCCCATCACCGCCAGCTCTTCCATTTCGTACCAGGTTTCACACCCTTCGGCCTGCATCAACGGGCCAGCGACACCGACAAAGCGGGCGCTTGGGTAATGCGTCTTAAGCGCACGAATTAATCCGGCACCCAGAATATCACCGGAGGTTTCCCCGGCGACCAATCCGATAGTCAATGGACGATTTGGCATAACTCAGCGAATAATCCCACGGGTAGAACGCGCAAAGAAATCGAGGAACTGCTGCACCACTGGCTGCTGTTGCGCCAGGGCTTCGATCTCTGCTTTAGCCTCGTCGAAGGTCTTCTCGCTGCGATAGAGGATTTTGTAGGCATTACGGATCGCCTGCATCTCATCCTTATCAAAACCACGGCGTTTCAGGCCAACGGCGTTCACGCCAAATGGCGTCGCATGGTTACCCTGCGCGATGACAAAAGGCGGTACGTCCTGAGCCACACCGGAGCAACCACCGACCATTACATGGGCACCAATCACACAGAATTGGTGGATCGCGGTCATGCCGCCAATGATGGCGAAATCGTCGATCTCCACGTGGCCAGCCAGCGTGGCGTTGTTGGCCAACACGCAGGAATTGCCTACCACGCAGTCATGAGCAACGTGCACGTTGACCATCAGCAGGTTGTCATTACCGACTTTGGTCAGGCCCGTTCCCTGTGCGGTACCGCGATGAATGGTGACGCTCTCACGAATGCGGTTGCGATCGCCGACTTCAACTCTAGTCGGTTCGCCAGCGTATTTCAGATCCTGATTCACTTCGCCGATAGAGGCAAACTGATAGATCTCGTTATCGCGGCCAATCTTGGTGATACCGTTCACCACCACATGCGATTTGAGGACCGTACCCGCGCCGATTTCCACCTGGGAGCCGACGTAGCAGAAGGGACCTATATGCGCACCAGCGCCAATGACGGCGCCTTCTTCAACGATCGCACTAGGGTGGATAAAGGCGGTTTTATCAATCACGGATTATGCCTCCCGGCTGCGGGCACACATCATGGTTGCTTCGCAGACAATTTTTCCATCAACGGTCGCCACGCCTTTAAAGCGGGTCAGACCACGACGGGTTTTTTCGAAAGTGACTTCCATAATCATCTGATCGCCAGGCACCACAGGGCGCTTGAAGCGAGCTTCGTCAATACCGGCGAAATAGTACAGCTCGCCCGGTTCCAGTTTACCCACGCTCTTAAATGCCAGGATACCCGTGGCCTGAGCCATAGCTTCCAAAATCAGCACGCCTGGAAAAATCGGTTTACCAGGGAAATGCCCCTGGAAAAACGGCTCATTAACGGATACGTTCTTCACTGCACGCAGATATTTATGCTCTTCGAAATCCAATACACGGTCAACCAACAAGAATGGATAACGGTGAGGAAGCAGTTCCAGAATTTCTGCAATATCTAGAGTATGAGTGTCAGTAGTCAAAATACTCTTCCTGTCTCTAAAAACTGATGGCATCAACAACACGGCCTGCGTTGACCCCAAAAAGGAGATCATCAGGCAGGCCGCAAATTAACAACTCTTTGCGCTTTTGGCATCATTGCCAACGCGTTTCGTTTTATACCCAGCATCACGGGCCGTGGTGATTAGTCTTTTCCGACTTTTCGTTCGACAGCTTTCAAGCGCTTGCTAATCTCATCGATATTCATCACCAACGCCGCGGTTTTACGCCAAACTTTGTTGGGTTGTAACGGAATGCCAGAGGAGTATACCCCAGGTTCGGTGATTGGTCGCATAACCATTCCCATCCCGGTGACAACTACCTGGTCAGCAATCTCCATGTGACCATTGATCACACTGGCGCCACCAATTTGGCAATAGCGCCCAATCTTCAGGCTACCTGCCATGATCACACCACCCGCGACGGCAGTATTTTCGCCAATCACTACGTTGTGTGCGATCTGACACTGGTTATCTATGATAACACCATTCCCAATCTGGGTGTTATCCAACGCGCCGCGATCAATGGTAGTACAGGCACCAATCTCAACGCGATCGCCAATGATCACCGTACCAAGCTGCGGGATCTTGATCCAGTTGCCACGCTCGTTGGCGTAGCCGAAACCGTCTGCACCAATCACCGTTCCCGATTGGATCAGGCAGTGCTGGCCGATTTCCACTTCGTGATAAATCGTCACGTTGGCCCACAGACGCGTACCTGCGCCGATGCGTGCCTGCTTGCCAATAAAGCAACCTGGGCCGATGACCACGTTATCGCCCAGTTCAACACCGGATTCGATAACCGCATTCGCCCCAACGGCAACGTTCTGCCCAAGCTTGGCCTCAGGAGAGATCACCGCACTTGGCGCGATATCTGCTGCGGGTGCTGGCGTGGTGTCCATCAACTGCGCCATACGCGCATAGGTAAGGTAAGGGTTTTTAACCACCAGCGCTGCGCTACGGCAGTGTGGTAGGTCTGCTTCGGTGAGTACCACGGCACTCGCCTGGCAGGAAGCCAGCTGCTCTTGGTAGCGGCTGTTTGACAAAAACGTGATTTGGCCAGGCTGTGCGGAATGCATAGAAGCAATGCCGGTGATGGCGAGATCGCCATCACCGTGCAATTGTGCATCCAACTGCTGCGCTAAATCAGCCAGTCGAATTGAAGGCATGTCGTTATTTAACCTGTTTCAGCACGTCTGCAGTAATGTCTTTTGAAGAACCTGCGTAAGCAACAGCGTTGGCGTCGATGACAACGTCATAGCCTTCTTTGCTGGCAACGGCTTTCACAGCATCCTGAATACGGCTCAGGATCTTGTTACGCTCTTCCATCTGGCGACGACGATTGTCCTGCTCGAAAGCCTGCGCTTTCTGAGAGAACTGCTCACGCTGAGCCATCACGTCTTTTTCCATCTTGGTGCGATCACTGGCTTTCATGGTAGAACCATCACGCTGCAATTTCTGCATTTTGGTTTGCAGATCGCGTTCCATGTTCTGGAGTTCGCTTGCACGGCCTTTGAATTCGCTTTCCAATTGCTTGGCTACGGTTTCACGAGCTGGCAGCTGTTGGAAAATGCTAGAAACGTTAACAACAGCAATCTTGTCAGCTGCCTGAACGCCTGCAGAAGCAGCCATTGCTAAACCGAGGCCTGCGGCACATAACCACTTTTTCACTATAAACTCCTTACCATCACCCGTTTGTGTCACATGACACTTTTGAAAGTACACAATCTGCCAGACTTAGCGCATTACACAATGAGATTTCTCTCGCTATGAGCTGATTTAAGCCTGGCATTTGCGATTCTTATAACCGTTATGCCCACAGGTTAAACCGGCTATTACCAGGTTTTACCAATGTTAAACTGGAACTGCTCAGACCTGTCGCCGTCGTATTTCTTGATCGGATCCGCATAGGAGAAGACCAACGGCCCCAGTGGTGACATCCACTGCAGCGCAAGACCGGCAGACACGCGAATGTTGCTCGCCTTACTGTAGTCTGGCACCCCATACAACTGCGTATCACTGGTATTTTCCCAGTGGGTATCCCACACGGTACCAGCATCGATAAACAGCGAAGTCCGCACCGAGTTGGCGTATTTCTCGCTGAGGAACGGCGTAGGCGTGATCAGTTCCATACTTGCCACAGCCATGGCGTTACCGCCCACCGCATCGTTCGAGCTACAAATCGGCTGAGAGGTAGTGGTTCCCGGCGCGTACTGGCAAGAATACGAGTTGGAGTTGTAGTACACGGCTTTTGGACCAATGGTGTTGGACTGGAAGCCACGTACGGTACTTGAACCACCCGCATAGAAGTTTTCATAGAACGGCATTTCTTTACCGCCCAACCCATCGGCATAACCCAGACGACCACGACCCAGCAACACCCAGGTCTTGTCATCGTTGAGCGGCATATACTGCGCGGTATCCAACGTCATCTTGTAGTATGAGTTGTCGGAACCCGGTATGGCCACCTTGGTATTGAACGTGGTGCGGTTACCCTGGGTAGGGAAGTAGCCACGGTCCAGATTATTATAGGTCCAACCCAGGTTCAGCGTGAAGTCATCCGCTTTGAAGCTGGCGCGATCCATATAGTTAGGATAATCGCCCATCGAGTTCAGATAGCGCCACATGGCAATCTGCGGCTGCATTTCTGACAGGGAGTTATGGACGTAACCCAAGCCTGCACGCAGCGAGTTGTTCTCGTTGATCGGGAAGCCCAACGTGCCGTCGATACCGTAGCTGCTGTTGGTATA
This sequence comes from Serratia silvae, assembly GCF_023282985.1. Taxonomy (GTDB): domain Bacteria; phylum Pseudomonadota; class Gammaproteobacteria; order Enterobacterales; family Enterobacteriaceae; genus Chania; species Chania silvae. The sequence continues at coordinate 26,301 of NZ_JAGQDC010000018.1, forward strand.
GTCGGACAGATCGGCGTTATCCGCTTTAAAGTCGTTATAGAAGATACGGCCGCCCAGACTCACACCGTCAACGGTGAAGTACGGGTTGGTCACCGACAGCTCGGCATAGGTCTGGTAGTCGTTCTTGGTGCCGCTGATGCCAACAGAGTAGCCTGTACCCAGCCAGTTATCCTGCTGAACACCCGCCTGGAAGCTGATGCCACTTTCAGTACCGTAACCCACGCCAAAGTTCAGCGTGCCGGTGTTACGTTCTTTCACCTTATAGGTGATATCAACCTGATCGGCAGAACCCGGTACGCGCTGGGTTTCAACATCCACCGTCTCGAAGTAACCCAGACGGTTCAGACGCTCTTTACCCTGCTCGACCTGATCGTTACCCAGCCACGCCCCTTCCATCTGGCGCATTTCGCGGCGCAGAACGGAATCTTTACTGGTGTCGTTGCCTTCGAACTTGATGCGACGCACATAGAAACGGTTACCCGCGTCGATGTTGACGTTCAGCTTCACGGTTTTATCCGTGTCGTTGATTTCAGGCTGAGTCTGTACGCGAGGATAGGCATAACCATAACGGCCAAACATCTTCTTGATGTTATCTTCCATTTTGGTCACTTTGGTGCCGTTAAACAGCTCACCCGGCTCAATCTTGGTCAACTGGGCCACTTCTGCCGAATGTCCGGCCAGGTTGCCATTCACCACCACGCCGGAAAGCTTGTACTGTTCGCCTTCGGTGATGTTAACGGTGATATAGATGCCTTTTTTATCTGGCGTCAGGCTGACCTGTGTCGAATCGATATTGAAACGGGCATAGCCGCGATCCAGATAGAAGCTGCGCAGGCTCTCAAGGTCCCCCGCCAGCTTTTGCTTCTGGTATTTGCGATCGGCCACCACGTTCCACCACGGCACATCATCACGCAACTGGAAGTGCGCGATCAGCTCATCGTTAGTGAAGGCATGGTTGCCGACAATGTTGATTTGTTGAATCTTGGCGGAAACCCCTTCCGTGAACACCAGTTTCAGGTCAACACGGTTACGCGGCAACGGCGTGACAACGGCTTTCACCGAGGCACTGTATTTACCGACGCTGTAGTAGAAGTCTTCCAACCCTTTTTCAATGCTGGATAAGGTGGTGCGGTCGAGTGCTTCACCAACCCGGACGCCAGAGGCTTCCAGGTTTTGCTTGAGCATGTCATCTTTCACCGATTTGTTACCGGAGAAAGTGATGCTGGCAATGGTAGGGCGTTCCTTAACCTGAACAATCAGCGTATCACCATCGCGCAGTACGCGAACGTCCTCGAAGTTGCCAGTGGCAAACAAGGCACGGATGGTGTTACCGATATCATCATCAGAGACGGTATCGCCTACGCGAACCGGCATGTTGAGTAACGCCGCACCGACGGCGACTCGCTGCAGGCCTTCGAAATGAATATCCTTCACTACGAACCCGTCTGCACCGTATACGGTGGCGCTGCCAAACAGCAGCGACGCTATGAGCAACTTTTTCATCGCCATCGTTGTTATGCGTTCTTCCTAACCTGTCCCCGCCCCTAAAGACGAGAAAAATCATTGAAAAGTGCAAGACCCATCAGCAATACCAACAAGATCGAACCAATGCGGTAGCTGTAGTCCTGTACTCGCTCAGAAACTGGCCCCCCCTTCAGCTTTTCTATCGCCAGGAAGAGAAGATGCCCACCATCTAATACCGGTAATGGGAATAGGTTGATGATGCCCAGGTTGACGCTAATCAACGCCAGAAACATCATATAATACACAAAACCCACCTCTGCTGATGCCCCTGCTCCCTGTGCAATGGAAATCGGGCCACTCAGGTTGTTCAGCTTCACATCACCAGTAATTAATTTACCTACCATGCTGACCGTAAGGTGCATCAGCTGCCAGGTTTTGTCCCCCGCCTGATAAAGCGCAGAGAACGGCCCATATTGACGGATGGTCTTGTACTCATCCGGCAGAGGGATAACTTTTGGTATAATCCCGGCAAACCCCACCGCTTTGTCTTTTCCCACCGGCTTTGTATCTGGTATCAGCGTTAAAGACAAGGGGGCACCGTTTCTTTCGATCTCTAAAACCAGCGGTTGCCCTGGCGCATTGTGGATACGTTTAACCAACGTAACCCAACGGCCAAGTAGCTGACCATCGACTTTAACGATCCTGTCCCCCGCTTGTAAACCAGCCTTTTGCGCAGCCGACCCGGCCTGGACTTCTGCCAGCACGGATTCAATCTGTGGGCCTCGCGGTATCATGCCTAGAGAACGCACGGGATCTTCTTTGTCCGGCTCAAAGCTCCAGTGGCGTAAATCCAGAGTCTTGCTCACCTTTTGTGAAGAACCAAACGGAGCAATTTCTACCTCGGTTTGCGCATCACCGATTTTGGTCACCAACGCCAGACGAACGGATTCCCAGTCAGGCGTTTCGATACCGTCAACGGACTTAAGTTCCATTCCCGGAGAAATTTCAGCATCGGCAGCAATAGATTGCGGAGCAATTTCGCCGATAACCGGGCGATAGCTCGGCACACCGATGATAAAGACGATCCAATAGGCAAGAATGGCAAACAGGAAATTGGCAATGGGGCCAGCGCTGACAATCGTCGCGCGCTGCCAAACGGTTTTATTGTTGAACGCCTCATGACGCAACTCTGGAGCGACCGTTTCGACGCGCTCATCGAGCATTTTGACATAGCCGCCAAGGGGGATCATGGCGACAACATATTCGGTGCCCTGGCGATCGGTGCGGCGCCATAGCGCACGGCCAAAGCCGATAGAGAAACGCTCCACACGGACGCCACAGCGGCGGGCCACCCAAAAGTGCCCGAACTCATGCACGGTGATCAATATACCCAGAGCGATAATAAACGCGACCAAGTTCCAGAGTACGCTGACCATAGAATCCCTTTACTCCCCCCGCCGATGACGGATTAAAACACTAACAGCATCAAGCAGGCAAATACCGGTACCGCTGCGGTCAGGCTATCGATACGATCCAGAATACCACCGTGCCCCGGGATCAGATGACCACTGTCCTTGATACCGGCTTCACGTTTGAACATGCTTTCCGTCAGATCGCCCAGCACCGAAGCCAACGCCGCAATCACCGAGCAGACCAATAGGGTCATAGGTACCACGTTCAGCGGCGCATAGCGGCCAAACAGCCACGAAATCACGGCAGACGTTACCAGACCGCCGATCAGCCCTTCCCAGGTTTTGCCCGGAGAGACCTTCGGTGCCAGTTTGTGTTTGCCAAACAGCTTGCCGAACATGTAGGCACCGGAATCTGCGCCCCACACCAGCAGCATAACGTACAGCAACCACCAGGCACCGGTAAAATGATTCTCTTCATAGCCGAACTGACGCAATGCCAACATGCCCCAGAAAAACGGCACGATGGTCAACAGGCCAAAGACCAGCCGCAAGGAGCGCGAATTACGCCACAGCGTCGCCGAGCCAGGATAGAACAGCACCAGCAGCAGAGCCACCAACCACCAACCCAGCGACAGCCACAGCGGGCCAGCAATCTGCAATTGGTGAACAGACTGAGGGTAGGCGGGCACGCTGAGCATCATTAGCGCCAATAGGAAGCCGCATAATATCGCCAGCCAGATACGTTGGGGGCGGGCAGTAAAGCCAGCCAACTGCCCCCACTCCCAGGCGGCTAACATGCACACAGCGAGTGTTACCAGGGCAAAGCCCATCGGTGGCAGCAAGAACAGCGCTGCGATAACAATCGGAATTAAAATCAGAGCCGTTATGATGCGAGACTTCAGCAAAAGTTCCCCCTAGGACGCATTAGCGTCGATAGGTGTTGTTCCTCCGAAGCGACGCTCGCGTTGTGCAAATGCATTCAGCGCACCTTCAAAGACAAGTTCATCAAAATCTGGCCAGAGTACATCAGTAAAGTAAAGCTCGGCGTAAGCAATTTGCCACAACAAAAAGTTACTGATGCGGTGTTCGCCGCCGGTACGGATCACCAGATCCACCGGAGACAGATCGCTCATGCAGACGCGCTCGCCCAGTAACTCTTCGCTGATCTGATCGACGCACAGCGTACCCTGCTGCACTTGCTCGGCCAGATCCTTCACTCCCTGAATAATATCCCAACGGCCACCGTAATTGGCGGCAACGTTAAGCGTCAGGCCATCGTTATTTTCTGTCAGTTGCTCCGAGCGGCGGATACGCTCTTGCAAACGTGCACTAAAACGGCTGACATCGCCGATCACTCGCAATCTGACATTATGTTTATGCAGGCTTTTTACTTCGCTGTCCAGTGCGCGGACAAAAAGCTCCATCAGCGCGGAGACTTCCTGCGCCGGGCGGTTCCAGTTTTCGCTGCTGAAGGCATAAAGCGTGAGTGCATCTAAATGGTGACTGGCGGCAAAACTGACCGCACGGCGTACCGATTTCACCCCTGCTTTATGACCGAAGACACGTAACTTGCCCTGGCGTTTAGCCCAACGCCCATTGCCGTCCATAATGATCGCGACATGACGTGGCCCATGAGCAGAAAGATTAGCTTCTTGTTGGTTTGCGGACGACATAACTCGTACTTATTTCCTCGGTAGAAACACCATAGCCTCGCCGGAATATCGAACCTTACGCGCAAAAAAAGCCGTGTGCCTGACACAGCTTTTCAGTCTGCCTGCCTTATGCCCCAGGGAGCTCTCGGCAAGGATTGGCGTAAGTTTTACCCGTCTTCTGGCTTGGCACGGCCCTATTGGCCGCGTTTGTCGGGTAAAAAGGGCTACCAATCCGGCCATTATTCAACGGTATAACCGGTAATTATGGCGCAGACTATAACACCTCCGTGAAGCCTGAACAAACGGCCCCACGGTAGCCTGGCTAGTTTACAAGCAAATTCAGACAATGTAGCAGAGCCGAATTTGCCTGCGGCATACCCCGCTCAAGTGATTAAACCCGCATGTTACGAACTAAACCGCTAGCCACCTCACGCGCCTGGCGATCGACCTCCAGCACCATCTCAATGCTGGTTGGCTCCGGCAGCGCCATACATTCAACAACCTGTTGGTTCACGGCTGAGATATCAGTGAAACGAATCTGTTGCTGTAAGAATGCCGCCACGGCAATTTCATTGGCCGCGTTGAGTGCAGTGGTCGCCGCCTGGCCTGCGTCGAAGGCTTCAATCGCCAAATACAGGCAAGGATAGCGCTCACGCTCCGGCTCAGAGAAGGTCAGCGCCCCGATACGGCAGAAATCTAATGCTGCTACCCCGGAACTGACCCTTTGCGGATAGGCCATAGCATGGGCGATAGGCGTGCGCATATCCGGCGTACCCAGTTGAGCCAGCACGCTACCATCGGCATAACGCACCATGGAATGGATCACCGACTGCGGGTGGAGGATGACCTCCATTTGCTCTGCCGAAGCGTTGAACAGCCAGCGAGCCTCGATATACTCCAGCCCCTTGTTCATCATGGTAGCGGAATCCACCGAGATCTTGCGCCCCATCGACCAGTTGGGATGAGCACAAGCCTGATCCGGCGTCATGGTGGCGAACTGTTCCATTGGCGTAGTACGGAATGGGCCACCAGAACCGGTCAGCACGATGCGCGAAACGCCGTGGGCTTCCAGCGAGCTGTATCCCAGGTGACGTTGGATGCTTTCTGGCAGGCTCTGGAAGATGGCGTTGTGCTCGCTGTCCAGCGGCAGCAGCTGTGCCTGACTCTTCTGCACCGCATCCATAAACAGGCGGCCACAGGTAACCAGAGACTCTTTATTCGCCAGCAGCACCTGCTTACCGGCACGAATAGCGGCCAGGGTGGGTAACAGCCCCGCGGCCCCTACAATAGCAGCCGTCACCTGATCGACGTCGTCTAATGCGGCCAGCTCGCAGGCCGCATGTTCACCGGCCAACACTTCGGTTTTCACACCGTTTTCTGCCAGCACGGCGCGTAACTCATTGGCGGCCTGCTCATCGGCCATTGCCGCATAGCTCGGACGGAATTCAATGCACTGTTGCGCCATGACCGCCACATTGCGGCCAGCCACCAGTGCCTTGATCGCGAAAAGGTCGGGATTTTCCCTGACCACGGCCAGGGTGCTGGTGCCCACGGAACCGGTGGAGCCCAGAATTGTCAGTTGCTTCATGAGATCGCTCTGAATCTACTGCGTGATGAGATCGGAGGTACACCACAGTGTAACTTGCATCACGGCTGGTTTACGCTCTGTGCGTACGATAAAACGAGATCTGCACCACAAAAAATAAAGCGCCGCCAAGGCGACGCTCTATTTCAAGGCGATGGAGATTAGAAATCCATCAGTTCTTTTTCTTTATCGGCCAATGCCGCATCAAGCAGTTTGATGTAGGCATCGGTCATTTTCTGGATATCGTCTTGTGAACGGCGATCTTCATCTTCGCTGATCTCTTTGTCTTTCAGCAGTGCCTTCACTTTATCGTTGGCATCGCGGCGCACGTTACGCACGGCCACACGGCCCTGCTCGGCTTCGCCACGTACGACCTTGATCAGATCCTTACGGCGCTCTTCCGTCAGCGGAGGAAGCGGAACGCGGATCACGGTGCCAGCCGAGCTTGGGTTCAGGCCCAGATCGGAAGACATAATGGCTTTTTCTACTGCCGACCCCAGAGAACGGTCAAACAGGTTGATCGCCAGCGTACGGGAATCTTCTACCGTGACGTTGGCCAGTTGGCGCAGCGGCGTTGCTGCACCGTAGTATTCCACCATGATGCCGTCCAGGATGCTTGGAGAAGCACGGCCAGTACGGATCTTGCTGATTTGGTTTTTGAATGCTTCGACGCTTTTTTCCATGCGTGAATCAGCATCTTTTCTGATTTCATTAATCACGTTGCGAACCCTTGGAAGCTGGTTACTTGGCAGGCTGTACTGAAAAGTATAGCCCGTGAATTTTACTTATCAGAAGCACACAACGCCTGGCGTTACCCGCTCCTGCGAAATTTGGCCAAACAGCCGTTATTTGGTGATCAGAGTACCTTCGTTCTCACCCATCACCACGCGACGCAGTGCGCCCGGCTTGTTCATGTTGAATACGCGGATCGGCAAGCCATGGTCGCGAGCCAGCGTAAACGCCGCCAGATCCATCACTTTTAGCTCACGCTCCAACACGTCCTGGTAGGTGATCTGTTCGTACAGCGTTGCGTCCGGGTTTTTCACCGGGTCAGCGGAGTATACACCATCCACTTTAGTCGCTTTCAATACCACATCGGCTTCAATTTCGATGCCGCGCAGGCAGGCCGCAGAATCCGTGGTAAAGAACGGGTTACCCGTACCGGCGGAGAAAATCACCACGCGGTTGTTGCGCAGCAGGCTGATCGCCTCTGCCCAGCTGTAGTTGTCACATACGCCATTCAACGGAATGGCAGACATCAGGCGGGCGTTCACATAGGCACGGTGCAGTGCATCACGCATAGCCAGGCCGTTCATCACGGTAGCCAGCATTCCCATGTGGTCGCCCACTACGCGGTTCATGCCGGCTTGTGCCAGACCTGCACCACGGAAAAGATTGCCACCGCCAATAACTACACCGACCTGGATGCCCAGCTCGACCAGCTCTTTTACTTCCTGAGCCATGCGATCCAAAACGCTAGCGTCGATCCCAAAGCCTTCTGCACCTTGCAGGGCTTCACCACTCAGTTTGAGCAGGATACGCTGATAAACGGGTTTTGCATTGGTTGCCATGGTGTTCTGTCCTAAGAAGCAGTAGTAATAGTATTGGGGTTTTCAACCGATTAGCCTGGGCACGTGGGGCCCACCATCGGCGTTTCTCTGGCTGGATAAAATGGAGCCGCCTCGCGGCGGCTCCATTAACAGCATTAAGACTGTTTGCTCATTGCTGCAACTTCAGCAGCAAAGTCAGCTTCAACTTTCTCGATGCCTTCACCCACTTCAAAGCGGATGAAATTGGTTACGTCAGTGTTGTGCTCTTTCAGCACCTGAGCAACGCTCTTGCTTGGTTCGATCACGAAAGGCTGACCGGTCAGAGAGACTTCGCCGGTGAATTTCTTCATGCGGCCTTCAACCATCTTCTCTGCGATTTCTTTCGGCTTGCCAGACTGCATGGCGATGTCCAACTGAACTTGGTACTCTTTCTCTACCACTTCAGCAGACACGTCTTCAGGCTTGACGAATTCAGGCTTGCTAGCGGCAACGTGCATTGCCAGCTGCTTAACCAGCTCTTCATCCGCGCCTTTGGTAGCGGCAACCAGAACACCGATGCGAGCACCGTGCAGGTAGCTACCCAACACGTCGCCTTCCAGGGAAGCAATGCGGCGAATGTTGATGTTCTCACCGATTTTTGCCACCAGCGCAACACGCTCTTCTTCGAACTGCGCTTTCAGCACGTCAACGTCAGTGATTTTGCCAGCAAAAGCCGCATCCAACACTTTGTCAGCGAAAGCCTGGAAACCGCCGTCTTTAGCAACGAAGTCGGTCTGGCAGTTAACTTCCACGATCATGCCGAAGTTGCCTTCGATCTTGGTTTTGATCACGCCGTCAGCAGCTACGTTGCCTGCTTTTTTCGCCGCTTTGATCGCGCCAGATTTACGCATGTTTTCGATTGCCAGCTCGATGTCGCCATTAGATTCGATCAGCGCTTTTTTGCAATCCATCATACCTGCGCTGGTACGCTCACGCAGTTCTTTTACCAGGGCAGCGGTAATATCAGCCATTTCTTTTTCCTCGGTTATCTCGCTCGGAGATAGTTCTCATTCAGATAAGCAAAGGGGGCCCTTAAAGGCCCCCCTAACCAACATATTCAATACCTGGTTAATAAGGGCTTGACCTTATTATTCAGCTTCTACGAAGCTTTCTTCCGCCTGAACGGCCAGATCTTGAGAACGACCTTCACGGATGGCGGCAGAAACGGCGGTCAGGTACAATTTGATTGCACGGATTGCGTCGTCGTTACCAGGGATGATGAAGTCAACGCCGTCTGGATCGGAGTTGGTATCAACGATAGAGAATACCGGGATACCCAGGTTGTTGGCTTCTTTGATCGCGATGTGTTCGTGATCGGCATCGATAACAAACAGAGCGTCTGGCAGACCACCCATGTCCTTGATACCACCCAGGGAGTTTTCCAGCTTGGCCAGTTCACGAGTGCGCATCAGCGCTTCTTTCTTGGTCAGCTTGTCGAAGGTGCCGTCTTGGGACTGGATTTCCAGATCTTTCAAACGTTTGATTGACTGACGAACGGTTTTCCAGTTAGTCAGCATGCCGCCCAACCAGCGATGGTTCACGAAGAACTGATCGCAGCCGTTAGCATATTCTTTTACCGCTTCGCTTGCTGCGCGCTTGGTACCAACGAACAGGATCTTACCTTTACGGGAAGAGATCTTGGTCAGTTCAGCCAAAGCCAGGTTGGCCATTGGTACGGTTTTTTCCAGGTTGATGATGTGAACCTTGTTACGTGCGCCGAAGATGAAAGGCTTCATTTTCGGGTTCCAGTAACGGGTCTGGTGACCAAAGTGTACACCAGCCTGGAGCATGTCGCGCATGGAAACAGTTGCCATGATTAAAACCTCTATTAGAGTTGATTGGGGTTATGCCTCCACGTATCCCATAACGCCGACCCGGACAATGACGTGAGTCATCTCAAGGCACCCCGGCGGATGTGTCGATACGTGTGTGTTATTTACACAATGTGAGTGCAGTTGAACTACTTCGGTCATTTCCTCACTGGCACTTAAGGCCGAATGCGGATCTGCCGGCGCGCTTTATACCATAAACCCGCCCCAGACACCAACTTTTGTTGCTGTTGGCCTGGCCCTTCACAAATGAAATTTGGCAGCCTCAAGCCGGGCTGATACCATAACTCAATGCCTTATCTTTCTACCTTGTCGACCATAACGACACCTGCGGACTAACTTTCATGGCAATTTCAATTAAAACACCTGATGACATTCAAAAAATGCGCGTTGCGGGCCGCCTGGCCGCAGAAGTGCTGGAAATCATCGAGCCCCACGTTAAACCCGGCGTCACCACCGGCGAGCTGGACAGGATCTGTCACGACCATATCACCAATGCACAGCAGGCAATCTCGGCCTGCCTGGGTTATCACGGCTTCCCGAAATCGGTCTGTATCTCGGTGAACGAAGTGGTGTGCCACGGCATCCCAAGTGACGACAAGGTGCTGAAAGACGGGGATATCGTCAATATCGACGTGACCGTGATCAAAGATGGCTTCCACGGCGATACCTCCAAAATGTTCATCGTTGGTAAACCGACCATTCTGGGCGAGCGCCTGTGCCGCATCACCCAGGAAAGCCTGTATCTGGCCTTGAAGATGGTCAAACCGGGTATCCGCCTGCGCACTCTTGGCAAAGCCATCCAACAGTTTGTTGAAGCAGAGAAATTCTCCGTAGTGCGCGAATATTGCGGCCACGGCATCGGCGAAGGTTTCCACGAAGAGCCGCAGGTGCTGCATTACGATGCCGATGACGGCGGTGTGGTGCTGCAGGCCGGCATGGCCTTCACTATCGAGCCAATGGTCAACGCCGGTGATTACCGCATTCGCACCATGAAAGATGGCTGGACGGTGAAAACCAAAGATCGCAGCTTGTCGGCACAGTATGAGCATACTATTGTGGTGACTGATAACGGCTGCGAGATAATGACGTTGCGCAAGGATGACACCATCCCCAACATCATTACGCACGAGATGTAAGAACCACAGGGTTCTTGTGACAAGCCGGCCTATGCCGGCTTTTTTTATGGGCGGCGAAACATGTCTGAAAATTATCGTGAGCTAGAGACCCCGGCCGTACCCAAGAAGCCGGATGCTCCCAGCACCTATGGCGATGAAGAGATCAATTGCCTGGCCCTCAAACAGCGGCTTGAGCAGTTTCAGCAGTGGCTGGCAGCGGCCTTCAATGCCGGTGCCAGTGCCGAAAGCCTGGTGGCGGCGCGCAGCAAGTTTATCGATCGGCTATTGCGGCGGCTGTGGCTGTTTTACGGCTTTGACACTATCCCCGAAACGGCACTGCTGGCCGTCGGCGGCTATGGCCGTGGTGAACTGCATCCACTGTCTGATATCGACGTGCTGGTGCTCAGCCAGACTCGCCTGAACGATGAACAGGCCGCTCGCGTCGGTGAATTCATTACCCTGCTGTGGGATCTCAAGCTGGAAGTCGGCCACAGCGTGCGCACGCTGGAAGAGTGTCTGCTGGAAGGCTTGGCGGACCTGACCGTTGCCACCAACCTGATCGAGTCCCGCATGATCTGCGGCGATGTCGCTCTGTTCCTGCAAATGCAGAAGCACATTTTCAGCGATGGCTTCTGGCCTTCACCCAAATTCTTTGATGCCAAGCTGATTGAGCAACAGCAACGCCACCTGCGCTATCACGGTACCAGCTACAACCTGGAGCCGGATATCAAGAGCAGCCCCGGCGGCCTGCGTGATATCCATACGCTGCTGTGGGTAGCCCGCCGCCATTTCGGTGCCACCTCGCTCGATGAGATGGTCGGTTTTGGCTTCCTGACCCAGGCCGAACGCAACGAATTGAACGAATGCCAAAGCTTCCTGTGGCGTATTCGTTTTGCCCTGCACCTGGCGCTACCGCGTTATGACAACCGCCTGTTGTTTGATCGCCAGCTCAGCGTGGCCCAACTGTTGCGCTACGAGGGGGAAGGCAATGAACCGGTAGAGCGCATGATGAAGGATTTCTATCGCATGACGCGCCGCGTCGGCGAGTTGAACCACATGCTGCTACAGCTGTTTGATGAAGCGATACTGGCATTGGACGCTACGGAAAAGCCGCGCCCGCTGAACGATGATTTTCAACTGCGTGGCGATCTGATCGATTTGCGCGACGAAACGCTATTTATTCGCCAACCTGAAGCCATCATGCGCATGTTCTACCTGATGGTACGCAACCGTGAAATCAAAGGCATCTACTCCACCACCGTGCGCCAGTTGCGCCATGCGCGCCGCCATCTGAAACAGCCACTGTGCAACATTCCCGAGGCCAGAGAGCTGTTTATGGCCATTCTGCGACACCCTGGTGCGGTTTCACGGGCGCTGGTGCCAATGCATCGCCACAGCGTACTGTGGGCCTATATGCCGCAATGGGGTAGCATCGTCGGCCAGATGCAGTTCGACCTGTTTCATGCCTATACCGTCGATGAGCACACCGTTCGCGTGCTGCAAAAGCTGGAAAGCTTCGCCGATGAAGAGACCCGCCCACGCCATCCGCTGTGCGTGGAGCTCTACCCTCGCCTGCCTCACCCTGAGTTGCTGCTGCTGGCTGCACTGTTCCACGATATCGCTAAAGGACGCGGCGGCGATCACTCCATTTTAGGCGCGCAAGACGCCCTGGAGTTTGCTGCATTACATGGCTTGAACTCGCGCGAAGCGCAGCTGGTTGCCTGGCTGGTACGCTGCCACCTGCTGATGTCGGTTACCGCGCAACGGCGTGATATTCAAGACCCGACCGTGATCCAGCAGTTCAGCAGTGAAGTGCAGAGCGAAACCCGGCTGCGCTACCTGGTTTGCCTGACGGTAGCCGATATCTGCGCCACCAACGAGACGTTGTGGAACAGTTGGAAACAGAGCCTGTTGCGTGAGCTGTACTTCGCCACCGAGAAGCAACTGCGCCGTGGTATGCAGAACAGCCCGGATCTGCGCGAGCGGGTGCGCCACCATCGTTTACAGGCGCTGGCACTGTTGCGCATGGACAATATCGATGAAGAGGCGCTGCACCATATCTGGAGCCGCTGCCGCGCCGACTATTTCCTGCGCCACTCGCCGAATCAACTCGCCTGGCACGCCCGCCATCTGCTGGCCCATGATTCAACCAAACCGCTGGTACTGGTCAGCCACCAGGCGACGCGCGGCGGCACCGAGATCTTTATCTGGAGCCCGGATCGTCCTTACCTGTTTGCCGCCGTTGCCGGAGAAATGGATCGGCGCAATCTCAGCGTGCACGACGCCCAGATCTTCACCAACCGCGACGGCATGGCCATGGACACCTTTATCGTGCTGGAGCCGGATGGCAGCCCGCTGGCCCAGGATCGTCACGCGGCGATCCGTCATGCGCTGGAGCAAGCCATCACCCAGCGAGATTATCAACCGCCGCGCACGCGGCGTCCGTCATCCAAGCTACGCCATTTCAGCGTACCGACCGAGGTCAGCTTCCTGCCAACCCACACCGATCGCCGCAGCTATCTGGAATTGATCGCCCTCGATCAGCCCGGCCTGCTGGCACGCGTGGGGGAAGTTTTCGCCGATCTGGGCCTGTCGCTACACGGCGCACGTATCTCCACCATCGGCGAACGGGTCGAGGATTTGTTTATTTTGGCCGATGCCGATCGCCGGGCGCTGGATCCGCAAACACGCAGAAAATTAGAACAACGGTTGACAGAGGCACTCAATCCAACCGATAAAATGTGATAGAAGTAACCTTTCATAAATAAAATCAGGACAGAGAACAGCATGCAGCAATTACAGAACGTTATTGAAAGCGCCTTCGAACGCCGTGCGGATATTACCCCGGCCAACGTAGACACCGTAACGCGTGAAGCGGTAAACCAGGTGATCGCCCTGCTAGACAGCGGCGCCCTGCGCGTTGCCGAGAAGATCGAGGGGCAATGGGTTACCCATCAGTGGCTGAAAAAAGCCGTCCTGCTGTCTTTCCGTATCAACGACAACAAGGTAATGGACGGTGCAGAAACCCGCTATTACGACAAAGTGCCGATGAAATTCGCTGACTACGATGAAGCTCGCTTCCAGAAGGAAGGCTTCCGCGTCGTACCACCGGCTACCGTGCGTCAGGGGGCATTTATCGCTCGTAACACCGTACTGATGCCTTCTTACGTCAACATCGGTGCCTACGTCGACGAAGGCACCATGGTCGATACCTGGGCCACCGTTGGTTCTTGTGCGCAGATCGGTAAAAACGTTCACCTGTCCGGCGGCGTCGGTATCGGTGGCGTGCTGGAGCCGTTGCAGGCCAACCCAACCATCATCGAAGACAACTGCTTTATCGGCGCGCGTTCAGAAGTGGTTGAAGGCGTGATCGTCGAAGAAGGTTCCGTAATCTCCATGGGCGTTTATCTGGGCCAAAGCACCCGTATCTACGATCGTGAAACCGGTGAAGTGCACTATGGCCGCGTGCCTGCGGGCTCCGTGGTCGTATCCGGCAACCTGCCGTCCAAAGACGGTTCCTACAGCCTGTATTGCGCAGTGATCGTCAAGAAAGTGGACGCCAAAACCCGTGGTAAAGTCGGGATTAATGAGTTATTGCGCACTATCGACTAAGCTTGAACGGCGGGTGCATCACCCGCCATTTTTTTGCCTTCAATACGCGGGCCGTCACAGTCTGTGACGGGCGTTTTCGCCATACTCTCTGGCAGTGGAATATTCCTGATGTGTTTCGATTTGCAGCTTACAACACTGCATATTGCACGTTCAGGGGAATATATAGCCCTATAGATATCAAGTGCAGGTCACAACGCTGCAGCTTGAAAGACGACGGGCTTAGTTGATTAAAAGGTGGCGCTAATTATGTATGACAACCTGAAAAGCTTGGGTATCAATCAACCGGAAGATATCGATCGCTATAGCCTGCGTCAGGAGGCCAATAACGACATCCTCAAGATTTACTTCCGCAAAGATAAGGGCGAGTTCTTTGCCAAGAGCGTGAAGTTCAAGTATCCGCGCCAGCGCAAAACCGTGGTGGCAGACAATGCTGGCCAGGGTTACAAAGAGATCCATGAGATCAACCCCAACCTGCGCTATGTGATCGATGAACTGGATCAACTCTGCCAGCGCGATCAGGTGGAAGTGGATCTGAAACGCAAGATCCTCGATGACCTGCAGCATCTGCAAAACGTAGTCACCAACAAGATTGCCGAGATCGAATCCGATCTGGAAAAACTGACGCGCGGTAAATAACAGCAGTCCTCGGCGATAATTTGATCGCCTGTGTGCCAGCGGGTTCACATTTTGCCGGTTTTCTGTGTGATAGGGTAAATCGGTAATCGATAGGGTTGTTACTGCTCCGGCAGGCAAAACCTAATTCTTTAACGCTTGATGGCTGCGGCCTTGAGTGCTTAAGGGATTAGGTTTTTTTTTGCTCTGAATTCACCACATCACCTTCTGGAAGATACTGATGAAGATAGAATTATTCCCCGACATGGAACAGCTTAACCAGCAGGCCGCCACGCATATCTTGCAGGCCATGCAGCAGCGAACGCACTTCAACTTTGCCCCCACTGGTGGTGCAACCCCGTTAGCCTTGTATCAGCTGTTAATTCCACATTTGCGTGATAACCCAAGCTATCAGCACGTGCATTATTACACGCAGGATGAAGTGCCTTTCCATCCCCATGAAAACCAGACCGGGGCCATTTATCGCCATCTGCAACGCCACCTGTTCCATCCGGCAGGCGTGCCCGATGAGCGTATTCATCCGCTGAACGGCAGCAGCTATCGTCAGGCCGATCGCCAGATAGCCGTCGAAGGTGGGATAGATCTGCTGATCCTCGGGCTAGGCAGTGACGGGCATCTTGCCGCCAACTTGCCTGGAACACCTTTTGACACTGAGGCGCACCGGATTGCCGTCGACCGCGCCAACCCCGAACTGATGGCGGTATTGGCCAAGGAGGTGGGCGGGATGGAATTCGTCCCCAACGCTTATTTCTCTTTGGGACTTAAAAGCATCATGCAGGCCAAAAATATCCTGCTGCTGGTCGGTGGGGAGAACAAGGCAGCGATACTGCAGCAGGCGTTGGAAGGGCCGCTGACAGAAAGCATCCCGGCTTCTCTGCTGCGTTTTCACCCGGCATGCACCCTGTTGGCTGACTTTGCGGCAGCATCACGACTTACGGCCTGAAGGGTTGATTGGAAATGGAGCCTGGTTGCTCACCGCCAGGCATCAGGAAACTATTTCAGCAATGCGCCCCACTGCTCTACCCACGGGCAGGACACCACTTCCGGTTCAGGTTGCTCGATCGCATCGATCTCCAGCACTTCACCTACGCGCGTCGCCCCCTGCTCTTGCAGCAAAGCATCAAAGGTACGCCCGGCACCACAGAAGTTGTCATAGCTACTATCACCCAGAGCAATCAAGCCATAGCGCAGCTCAGGCTGATAGCCCACCTGGTCGCGAATAGCCTGGAACAGTGGTGCGATGCTGTCAGGCAAGTCCCCTTGCCCGGTAGTGGAAGTCACGACCAGCGCATAATGCTGACGGTAAAACTGCCACTCTGCCAGCGTCCCTTCCTCAAACACTTTGACCTCATGGCCCTGTTCTTGCAGGATATTTTCTGCCTCTTCCGCCACCAACAAAGAATTACCGTAGACCGTTCCGACGAAAATACCGACCTGAGCCATCGTTGCTGCTCCTTTATTACCGTTAAAAAATGATTAGCTATCCTGACCGTTAGCCTGAGGAAACTCAAGTTCTGGCAACACGTCATGCCAACCAAATTGTGACATGACACCTTGCCAATCCGCCTCCCAGGGTGCGGAAATATGCAGCGGTTGACCGTTCACCGGATGAATAAGCTGAAGATGGCTGGCGTGCAGCATCAGACGTGAACAACCAAAATGTTCGGCCATCCCCCGGTTTTGCCGCAGATCGCCGTGAGCGGTATCGCCAATAATAGGATGGCGCAGATGCACCATGTGACGGCGCAGCTGGTGTTTACGCCCGGTCTCCGGTTTCAGCTCAACCAGGCTATAGCGCGAGGTGCCATAGCGGCCAATCGCCACCGGCATCTCTACCGTTGCCAACGGCTGGTAATGACTCACGGCCGTTTTAGGGCCTTTGTCCGGGTTGGCATGTTTATCGGCCAACTTATCCAGCTCTTCCGTTAGCGCATAGTCAACGGTCCCGCCCTCTAAAACATAACCCCGTACCACCGCGTGATAAGTCTTCTGCACCTGATGCAGTTCAAACTGTTGCGACAGTGTACGAGCCACCTCGCTGGACAGAGCCATCAGCAATACGCCGGAAGTTGGGCGATCCAGACGGTGCACGGTAAATACGTGCTGGCCAATCTGGTCGCGCACGGTTTGCATCACAAACTTCGTCTCGTGACGATCCAGCCAACTACGATGCACCAGCCAACCTGAGGGTTTGTTAACGGCGATCAGATGTTCGTCCTGGTACAAAACTTTCATAACTTTCCAACTCTCGATGAAGATCACTAACGCATTGAATAATAAACATACGTTACTAATAATTGCCTTTCACTACAATTTCCTACCGTTAAAGGTTATTTTTTAATCACCACGTCCCTGATATGCTGGTTATTCGCTACGCTGAAACATAAGATTCATCTTGGCTTTCAATACAATGAGTCATTTTTTCAGGAATTGGGACAATCCTTAGAACGGTTCAGTAAGATGGCGATGCAGTATAAAACTACCTGCCGGAAGAAGAGAACAAACAAATAGGAAAAGATAATATGAGCGTTGAACGTGAATATTTGTTGCCCGCGATCTGGGTACGTGAACATCTGGTCCAGGTCCCGCTGAATTGGTTCGATAACCAGGATACACGCACCATCGAGATCTTTGCCCGTGAGTTGGTTGACCCGTTACGCCGTGATGAACAACTGCCTTGCCTGTTGTTTTTACAAGGTGGCCCAGGGGGAAAAAGCCCACGCCCTACGGCGCGCAGCAGCTGGATTGCCGAGGCCCTGAAAAGTTACCGGGTGATCCTGCTCGATCAACGTGGCACCGGGCGCAGCACCCGTATTGAAGGTAAGAGTCTGGCCGGGCTAACCGCCCATCAGGCGGCAGATTACCTGGCCTGCTTCCGCGCCGACTCGATCGTCAGCGATGCCGAATATCTGCGTAAAACCTGCTTTGGCGATCGCCCGTGGAGCACGCTGGGGCAGAGTTATGGCGGTTTTATCACACTGACCTACCTTTCTCAGGCACCGGAGGGGTTACACTGCTGCTTTATGACCGGCGGCCTGGCCAGCCTGCAACCCGATGCCGATGAAGTCTACGCTCATACCTATCCGCAGGTGGTCGCCAAAAATCGTATCTTCTATCAGCGCTACCCACATCTGGAGCCGCTGATCGGCCAGATTGCCGATAAGCTGGAGCAGGAAGAGGTGTTGTTGCCCGATGGCGACCGGCTGACCGTACGCCGCCTGCAAAGCCTGGGGATCGATCTTGGCATGAGCGAAGGCTACGAGCGGTTGCTTTGGCTGTTTGACGAAGCCTTTAACCCAGACGGCGAATTCAGTGATACCTTCCTGTCGCAGGTGATGGCGCTGACCAGCTACGCGGAGAATCCGCTGTTTGCCGCGCTGCATGAAAGTATTTACGCGCAGGATAAGGCCACCAACTGGGCGGCAGAACGGCAACGGGGCAGCTTCGAAGCTTTCGACGGGGATCGGCGCCCTCTCTACCTGACCGGGGAGATGATCTACCCCTGGATGTTCACCGATATCGCCGCCCTGCGCCCCTTCAATGAACCAGTTAAGCTGTTGGCCGAACGCCGCGTGTGGTCACCGCTGTATAACAGCGATCGCCTGCTCGACAATCGGGTTCCGGTATTTGCCGCCGTTTATTTCAGCGATATGTATGTCGATTTGAAACTCTCGCTGGCGACCGCGCAGCAAGTCGGTAATTTGACGCCGTGGATCACCAACGAGTATGAGCATAACGGCTTACGCGTCGGTAATGTTTTTGGTCATCTGCAATCAATGGCGCAGGAAGCAGGCATTTAGTTCACCAACTCAATGGTGATCAGGCGGCTATCGACACGGCCATGATCGTCCACCGCCCGGATACGATACTGACCATTGTTGACCGGCCGCCAATCTATGGCGGTTTTACTGGCGCTGCTGCCAAGATAAATATCATCAACAAACCAATACACCGTTTTACTGTCCGCGTCAGTCACCGCATTGAAGGAGATTTTGTCACGCCCCTGCTGCGATTGCCGCAAGGTATAGGTGGTATTTTTCAGCGGCGAGGTAATGCGTGGCGGGCTGCCAGTGACCGCTACCGCATTATCCTTGCAGTGACTTACCGGCGGGGCTCGCTTGGGTAATCCAGCCTGCGCAAACACGTTAGCCAGATCGGAAGGCCAGAACTCAAACACCTCGGTACGGGTTTGCGTTTCATCATACGGTGGGCAGGCCACCTCACCGCTGTGAATATCCAGCACCACCGGGCGATAGACGGTATCGACCTTGATCGGCGACTTGCCGGGAATAAACCAGGTTTTACCTTTCTGCTGGCACCATTGCGTCGGCAGGTTGCCGCTGGCCAGGCAAATATCCACCCGCTTCAACTGTTTCGGGAAGGGATGCTTCGGCTCCTGCAAGGTCGGATAGCTGGCGTTAATGCTGTCGATAATATTGAAAAATAGCGGAGCTGCCGCATCGGCCCCCACAAACACGTTGTTGCCTCTGCTGTCGAAATTCCCTTCCCAGACTACCAGCACGTAAGGCCCGAAGATCCCTACGCTCCAGGCATCGCGGAAGCCCCAGGAGGTCCCGGTTTTCCAATAGACCGGCAGCGATGACGAGCGTTGCGCCAGAGTGTCTCCAGGCCGACGATGCTGGCGCAACATATCCAGCGTAGTGAAACTGGCTTCTTCGCTGAGCAAACGGATCGGGGGCGGATAGGCATCACTCTTTTGCATCCGTAATGGGCGCAATACGCCCTGGTTAGCCAGTAGCGCATACAGCTTCGCCAGTTCCTGGGCGGTGATTTCTCCACCGCCCAACACCAGCGACAGCCCATAATGGTTCTCACTGGCCAGGTTGGCGATACCAGACAGGCTTAAAAACTGATAAAACGTCGGTTGTCGTAGTTGCGAAGCCACATACACCGCAGGAATGTTGCGGCTGAAGTTCAGCGCATCCGTCGCCGTCACCGGCCCCAGGAAGCGGCGGTCAAAATTCTCTGGCGCGTAGGCGCCAAAAGACGAAGGCACGTCCTTCAGGATGGTCATCGGATGCAGCACGCCCTGCTCCATCCCCAAGGCATAAATGAAGGGCTTGAGGGTCGAGCCAGGGGAACGCTTGGCATTGGTTCCGTTCACCTGCCCCTGGATCTCGCGGTTGTAATAATCGGCAGAGCCTACCAGCGCCCTTATCCCCATATCACGGCTGTCCACCAACAGCACCGAGGCATTATGGATCCCCCGGCTCTGGTTACGGACGATAAACGCGTTCACCTGCCTTTCGATCAGCCGCTGTAGCCCAGCATCCAGCTCGGTGTCCACACGGGTATCCAGCTTCACTAACTGTTGGGTCTGCTGGCGCAACTGTTCGATAAAGTGTGGGGCAAGGTACGGCATCCGTTCTGGTTGGCGCAGTGCCAAAGGGAGCTGAAACAAGGCACGCTGACTGCTGTCGGTATTATAAACGCCTTGCCAGCGTTGAAACAGGCGGTTGCGGGCCTGCGTCAGGGCTTGCCCCAATACGCCGGTTTTAGGGTCGATGCGATAGCTCGGTGACTGCGGCAACACCGAGAGCGTCAGCGCCTCCGGCAAAGTCAGATCCTGCGGTGCCTTGGCAAAATAGATCAGGCTGGCCGCACCGATGCTTTCAATATTGCGGCCATAGGGGGCGTAATTGAGATAGGCTTCCAGAATATCGTGCTTGGAATAACTGAGCTCCAACTGAACGGCCCGCAGTACCTGCGTCAGTTTACCGCCAGGTGTGCGGGTATTCAGATGCCAATGCATGCGCGCCAACTGCATGGTGATGGTCGAACCACCCTGCATTTTGCCACCGACTACGTAGCTACGCCAAAAGCCACGCAGCAGGCTGACGGGGTTAAATCCGGGGTTGTAATAGAACCAGCGATCTTCATGCAGCAAAATCCCCTGCACCGCCAGCGGTGAGATCTTTTCCAGCGGCGTCCACAGGCGATAGCGATCGTCATTGGCCAACGTGAGGCGCATCAGCGTCCCGTGGCGATCATAGTAAACCGTGGAGAAAGGCACGCCCTGAGAAAGAGGAGGATGCGGCCACAGCCGCGCCCCCACCAGGCCCAGCGCCAGCAGAAATACCGCCATCAAGATATTTTGTAGCCAGCGTTTTGCCACAGCAGATGCAGGAAGGATTTTCATGGAGTCTCGGTACCCACGAACCCCGCAGCTCAACGCTGCGGGGCATCGCGATGGCTTATTGACTTTCCGCCGGTACAACCACCAGTTTACCGCTGTTGGCCGACATGGCCTGCACTTCACGATCATACATGGCTTCGCCATAAGCCGGAGGGATCACAAAGCTACCGGTGTTGGTCGCTTTAATCTGGTAGACAAACTCCTGCACGTCGGTGCTGGCACTACCATAGATGATCACCCGGTCTTCACGGATATCGCTGTAATCAGGCGCCCAAGTGGAGCCCGAGGCAGCCAGTGGTGACTGCCAGCCTGCGTCCGTATTCTCGCTGGCTTCACCGTCTTCGCCGGTCGATTCTGGCTCTGGTGCCGTTTGCTGCACCACTTCAAATCCGCCAGGCAGCAGATCGACAATCGCCAGATTGCTCTGACCTTCTTTCGAATTGGCGCGGATTTTCAGATGAACGTTGATCTTCTGCCCCAACGTTACCTGAGTGACCGGTTTACCCTGTTCATCGGTGTAATCACGGGTAATTTCCAAGCCGCGAGCAATGGCTTTCTGTGGAGCAGCCAGATCGTAACCGGCCTGAGTCACCACATACCAGGCCGGAGCGTCAGCGCTGTTGGTAAAGCGGATAGCCTTGGCCTCGGCAGTAAACTGGCCTTTGGCAAACAGCCCTATCATCTCTGAAATCACCTGCGGATCGGCGTTACCTTGCTTGCCGAGCTGCGCAATCGTCAGCGAATCTGTGGCATTAGCCTGCGCCGCCACCTGAGCCGAATAGCTTTCCAGCGCCAAGATACTCATCGCCGAAGAATAGGTGGTATAGCGCTCTTCTTTCAACGCCTTGACCATGTTCTCCAGCACCTGCGGAGGGATGGAAGAGACCTTCTCCGGGAAGTGACGAGTGATCAGATACAGACGCGTCGCGTCCTGTACCAGCGGATCGAAGTAATTCTGCGTCCACCAGCCTTTGTCATAGGCTTTACTAAGTTGCTTCCAGCTAGGTTGCAGCAAGGCATTGGCCTCATCGTCCATTTTCAACAGACGGTAAGACGATGCCAGATACAGGGCGCTCAGATCGGTTTTCCAGCTGTCTGGATACAGTTTCTGCAACGTATCCTGCACCGAGGCCAGCGAGTTGGTGGTAATTTCGCCCTGTAAGGTCAGCAGGTAGACCGCCCAGGTACGCAGACGCAGATGATACATATCCTCATAACGGTTGGCTGCCAGCTCACGCAGCGCGCCGTTGGCATCTTCCAGCATCCCTACCGGCAAGGCATAACCCGCCGCTTTGGCTTCCAGCAGGTATTGCACCACGTATGGCGTGACGAAAGGATCGGTTTCCGGCGATGAACGCCAGGCACCAATGGCCCCGCTGTCGTTCTGGCGAGAACGCAGTACGCCGAGCAGGTTTTTCAGCTGGTTGCTGACTTCGGCCTGGCTCTGGCTGCTTTTCATCTCCGGATGCTGGCTTTGCATGATCAGCGGAATAGAACGGCTGACGATCTGCTCAGAACAGTAATACGGATAATCCGCCAGATACTGCGCCAGACCGTTGGTCAGCACCAACGGTGAGTGAGATACCGCTGCGCTGCGCTGCGCATAGGCATCAAACATCTGCCGCAAATTATCGATATTCTGGCTGCTGCCGCTCATGCGGCCCATCACCGTCTGGGTGCGGTAAGGCATTGCCGGACGCACCGAGGTGCTAATGGTACGGCGGCTGGTTTTATCACCATAACGCGCTTCAAACACCAGCGGAGCATCACCCAGTGCCGCCTTGGCACGCAGGCGGAAGTTGATCACGCCTTCACGCTTCTCCGCCAATGACAGGTTTTGCTCGGCCTTACCCACCACTTCCAACTGCGGCGGTGGCGTCAACTGCACGGCGATCGCCACAGGTTTACCGTTCAACCCTTCGAGATTATTGCTAACCCCGACGCTGACATCAAACTCATCCCCCGGAGCCACCATGTAAGGCACGTTCGGCGTCATGATGAAGTTGTCACGTACCGTCGCGGAGGTTTGGGCCTTGCCAATTTTGCTTGGCGTAACCGAAATGGCCATCACGCGGATCTTGCCGTTGAAGTAATCCGGCACCGGATAGGTAAACTGCTTCTCGCCGTTGACTTCGGTAATGCCAGACCAGTAGGCCACTGGCTTGTCGCGCTTGCGTTTGAACGGGTTCAAGTTGAGATCCAGCCCTTCACCCGCATCACCGCCCGGTGCCGCCGAAAGCGCCATCAGTTTGCTGAACTCCGGCAGGATCAGATCGAGGATCTGCGAGCTTTCCACGCTCAGCTCACGCTTACGGAAGAAGTACTCCAGCGGATCTTTCAGGCGGTAACGCGCTACCTGCAAGATCCCTTCATCTACGGCAAACAGTGCGACCTGCTGTGGGGCATCAGTTTTCACCGTCATCGTCAGGTTTTCACCCGGTTTAATCACCTCAGGTGTCACTATTTCCAGGCCGTTTTGCCGGGCTTTGGTGCTGATTTTAAACGGCATGACGCCATAGCTCAGCGGGCTCATAAAGATCTCGCTGGAGTTGACGTCACGCACAAACTGCACGTTGATATAACCGTTGCCTTCCATCCCGGCCGGAACCCGGATTTTCTGCACCGAGCTGGTGGTGTCGGTGTGGAACCACTGCCAGGCATAGACACGGTCTTTTTCGATGGTGATCAAACCACTGCCGGTATATGGCGCGTTGATCGCCACTTCAATTTCTTCACCCGGCTGATATTCCGCCTGGTTCAGTTTCAGCTTCAGTTCGGCATTGCGATCCAGCGAACGGCTGAGGTTGGCGTTGCCCGCCACGCTATAGGCGATACGGTTGAGTACCTTGCCCTGCGCATCTTCGATCACCAGAACGAAGTCACCCGGGGTTTCGGTCGCCAAGGTCAGATCGGTACCCTGCTCGCTCAGCGCCAACGGCTGCTCGGACAGCTGCACCTCTTTCATTTTCGACTGGTATTTATAAACGCCAGAATCCTGCTTGGTCAGCACCGAGATGTATTTCTGTTCGATCAGCACCTGCTTCAGATCGGCGAGTGCGATCTGTTTCAAGGAAGGATCGACGGCAATCACGTTCAGATTTCGCGCTGCCCCCCGGTTGATGTAGCCTAAATCACCGTCTGGCTTCACGCCCACCAGATAGTCATATGGCGAAACCAATACACGAGCGGTGGCGGCAACAGAACGCCCGCCGCCGGCAACAAAGGCTTCCGACAGCAGTTGCAGCTGATAGGTGGCATCCGCATAGGACTTCAGATCCAGCGGAATATTCGCCACGCCCTGCTCGTTGGTGGTGCGGTCTTCCAGTTCCGTTTCAAAACCATCGCTATTCTGGCGGTTCTCAAAGAAGGCGTAATCCGGGAAGCGATCAAAACTTGGGTACATTGGCCGTAGGGTCAACTTCGAGGTGACGCGACGATCCTGGGCTGGTGTGCCAAACAGGTTCTGCACATCGATGTTCGCCTGCAGCTCAGAAGGTTTCACCCACCCTTGCTGCCGGTTCGGCGTCAGCTCCAGCTTCACCTTCAGTTGGTCTGGCTCAAACTCTTTCACGTTGACGGCGGTATGGCCAAGTAAGGTGGAAGTGTCGTTATTCTTGCCAATCAGATACAGGTAGACGTTCCACTCGCCCGTTGGTGCGTTCTCATCGGTGGTGTAACTCAACTCATTGAAACCGCTGCCACCGAGAGTCAGCGGCACCGTCGTCATCAGTTTGTCGCGTGGATCGCGGATCTCGGCACGTACCGGTACGCCAGCCAGGGCTACGCCCCAATCGGTAGCACGGGTAATCAGACCAATATTGAAGGTATCGCCCGGACGGTACACGCCACGATCGGAGAACAGATAACTGCTCAGGGTGCGTGGATCGATCGGGGTTTCTTCGCCTTGAATATCAAAGCGGGAGAAATCCAGCCCGCGGTCGTTATAGCGAGTGGTTGGCAAGAAGGAAACATCGCCCTCTTTTTCCACCAGGAACATCACCGGCTGGCGTTCGTTGGTATACACGTCCAGCGATGGGAAACGCACGTGCCCATTGGCATCGGTCACCTGGTTGAGCAGCGTTACGCCGTTTTTGGCGATCACCGAGACTTTGGCGCCGCTGACTGGCGCTCCGCTGTGGATAGATTGGACAAACACATCGCGCGTTTTATCCTGCGAGCGCTTGGCAATAATCCCCAGATCGGTCACGACAACAAAGCGCGAATCCCCGACGGAGCGCGAGTCGTCCTCTTCCTGCTCCCCTTGATAGCCTTCATCCTCTGCGGCCTGCGTCTTTTTCTTTTCCGGCTGCCATTCTGACAGCGTCAGCAGGAACACGCCGCGATGGGAATCCGTGCTGGTGGACAGGTAACGTGAGAGATCGATGCCCTTATAGCTCACTTCACCCGGCCGATCGTTGTTGATTACCGTTTGATATTTGAAGTGTTCGGTAAAATATTCATCGTTGAGTTGGTTGAACTGAGCCGAAGAGTATTCGCTGCTTTTGAAAGAAACGATATGTTGCAACTGGCTTGGGATCACCCGTTTGATATCCAGCCGCAGACCGGGCACGTTACGCGCAGCCACGCTGATTTGCTTGTCACCGTTTACCGACAGCAGAGAACCCTGTGACATAAACTGCAAGGTTTTCGGGAAGTCTGGTACTTCGACGATGCGGTAGACCTTCTCCGGCATTTTATAGCCGCCCGAAGAGGTCATCAGGTTGGTGATTTCCAGCAGCATAAAGCGGTGAGCCGGTGCGTCAAACTTGAAGCTGAACTGCGGTTGATAGGTCTCTTCCGCTTCATTCAAGGTCAGCGTCAGCGGCGTAGACTGGGCCATTACGCTGTTTTCGATGCTCTCAGTCCCGCCCCACTGATAAAAATCGTCCGGTTCGTTGCTGGCTTCAGAATCGTTAGGGTTATGCTGCGGCAATAACCAGGCCTTGACCGCACGCCCGGCATCTTTGTCTTTGATCGCATCGCTGAAGGCGACAATCAGCGCACGCTGGCCTTTGGTGCCATCGCTATCGACCACCTGAGCACTGGCATCCTTCACTGTGAGGCTATACAGCGTTGGCACCGATACCCAGCTGTCTTTCGATTGGGTGATCGCATTGGCAGACACCACCGACTTGATGCCTTTACCCAGCACCAGATGCACTTTACCGCCGTGATCCAGGGCTTTCAGCGGTTCAGAATGCACCCAGGCGTTCAGTTTCTTGGCATCATAGACCAGGGAGAAATTGAGTTTCTTTTCAGATTTGGCGTTGGCTTCGATCAACCCCATGGCGATCTGCTTTTCAAAGCTGGCCACATCCACTGGCGCATTGAATTTGACGTTGAAGATAGCGCTGCGCTTTTGCGGATCTTGTGGGTCCTGATAATACTCGGCTTGCCCAAGTTGATAGTCAAAAGCCGGGGCACTAAAGCTGTAATTGGTGTTGGCGAGTTTAATCTGTGGGGCCAACAGCACGGCTGGCTCGAGCTTAACCTCATATTTGCCGCCCATCGGCAATGGGTTTTTCGGCGTGAAGACCAGGGTCCAGGCGTTATTCCACTTCCACTGCCCTTCAAGTGCCGGGCTGATGGAGATACCTTTTTCCACGACCTTTCCGGCATCGGCCAACGGTGCTACGGAGTTTCTAAAGGTGAGGGTGACCTGCTGCGGCGCAGATTTCTGCACGGCATAGTTAACCGGTTCAGGATCGGATACGCGCACGCTGGTTTCCTGGTACACCATCGGTGCCGGTTCAATCGGCTGTGGCCGATTCAGCCACCAGTGCCACCCGTAGAAGGCGACACCCGCGGCGCACAACAGCACCAGCAACGACAGGCTAATGGCTTTGGGATATTTATCTACCCCACCTTCCAGCCGCAGGAAGCCACGCTTCACCCCGCCGGATACCGCTGCCCACCAGGCAGGTGCATTCCAGTTCAGGTTGCCCACCACCGGCTTGAACAGCCGCCCCAACAGGCCAAAAATCACGGCCAACAGGCGGAACAGGCCTTTTATCAACGTAAAAGGCAAACGGAGGATAAACTTCAGCAAATCCATGATTGCAGCACCTTTTTATTCCGTGAAAGACACCCAGAGAGACAACATTCCCAACGCCGGAACCGAGGCAGCTAACAGGCCACACCTATTCCCAAAATCAGTAACAACACCAAAAAAACAAGAATAGCGGCCATGACCACGCCAAAAGCAAACAGAGCAATTTGGAAAGCTAACGTGCCAATACCGAGCATTACCGCAGCAGAAACCGCGCGTGGGTTTTCCTTACACACCCCAGCAATCGTGCCAAGGATCACGGCACCAACCGCCAATATGGCTGTGACGATCTTCAATATCCGATCGACATCATAGTGAGGCCGCGAGACCTTTTCAGGGATTTTATGACCAGCCAGTGAGGCCAGCAGTGATTCTTTGATGGCCACGGCTTTGCCAGCAACGAGGCTTTCCAACGTCTGCTGAGGGGCAAATGGCCCGGCATAGAAATGGACTATCGCCAATAACAGTGCCAAACCGCCTAGCGCGATCCCCGACCAACCGAATATATTTTTTCTGAGCATGAGAAACCCTCCTTGGTTACTCGCGGTAATGTGCACATTATCCACTAATTTCACACGTCGGTGGAAACTCTATTTTAGCTGTGCAGCGTGAATTGTGCATTGCGGGCGCAGCATGCAGCCCCTACGCAGAGTGCGATTACAGCTCGATGTTGAGCAGTGAATCCAACCGTTGCAGCAGTACCAGCAGCGGCAGGCAGCTCGGCTGTTTATCCTTCAGCGCCTCTTCAAAATAAGGGGTGATGGCAAAACGCGTTGGCAGTGGCGCATTGGCATCGAGCAGCGCATGCATCCTTGGCAACAGTACCCACTGCAACCACTCTTCAGCCAGCATGCTGTCGATGCAAAAAGGTTCCGTGCTGGCAAAAGCCTCAGCTTCCGGCGGCATAAGCTGCCACAGCGCCAAATCACGCATGGATTGTTCAATCGCCTGTAAATTATGGCGAACCTGGTTGGATATACTCATCGACATTCCCGATCTATTTAAGCTTGTTAATCAGCCTGTGGCTGAGAACGGCAAAGCATAACATTTAAGCCCAAAGCACCCAATTTTATCTGGTGGCACCACGCCTGGCACGGCACAATACGCGCACCCAAAAATCACACATGATAAAAGACATGCCCGCAACATCACTCAATAAAAATCACGCTACGCCCGGTAAAGCCATGCTGGCTTCGGTAACCGGTTATGCTATGGACGGCTTCGATCTGTTGATACTCGGCTTTATGCTGCCGGTGATCACCACTGAACTGGGTCTCACCTCATCGCAAGCCGGTTCGCTGGTGACCTGGACATTGATCGGCGCAGTGATTGGCGGCGTGATCTTCGGCCATCTCAGCGACCGTTTTGGCCGTATCCGCGTGCTGACCATCACTATCCTGATGTTTTCGCTGTTTACCGGCCTGTGCGCCGTTGCCGTCGGCTACTGGGATTTGCTCGCCTATCGAACCCTGGCGGGGATTGGGCTGGGCGGCGAGTTCGGTATTGGCATGGCGTTAATCGCCGAAGCCTGGCCCGCAGAAAAACGCAACCGCGCCTCGGCCTATGTGGGCATGGGCTGGCAGCTCGGCGTGCTTGCCGCTGCCTTCCTCACCCCGCTGTTGCTACCTTATATCGGCTGGCGTGGTATGTTCCTGGTTGGCCTGCTGCCGGCGCTGGTTTCCTTCCTTATTCGCCGAACCATGGGCGAACCCAAAGAGTTTACGCAGCAAAAAACCAGTGAACAGCAACTCTCCTTTACTCAACGATTAAAGCTGCTATTTAAAGATCGTGCCACCAGCAAGGCCAGCCTGGGGATCTTTATCCTCTGCTCGGTGCAAAACTTTGGCTATTACGGGCTGATGATCTGGATGCCGACCTATCTGGCCAAAAACTTTGGCTTCTCGTTGACCAAATCCGGCGTCTGGACGGGAGTCACAGTGATCGGCATGACCTTCGGTATCTGGCTGTTCGGCGTATTGGCCGACCGTTTTCCCCGTTGGATCATCTTTGTCATTTACCAGATTGGTGCCGTCGTGATGGTCATAAGCTATGCGCAACTTACCGATCCCACGCTGATGCTGTTTGCTGGGGCACTGATGGGGGTGTTTGTTAACGGGATGATTGGTGGCTACGGTGCGCTGATTTCTGACACCTATCCGGTACAGGCTCGCGCCACGGCGCAGAATATCCTGTTCAACCTGGGGCGCGGCGTCGGTGGGCTTGGGCCATTGGTGATCGGTGCACTGGTCACTCAGGTTTCTTTTACTGCCGCGATCAGCCTGCTGGCCGCTATTTACCTGTTGGATATTTTCGCCACGCTGTTCCTGTTACCGAAGAAACAAAGCACAGGTGATACGTTGGGAGCAATAGGATAAACCTTGAGGGGGAAGCCAGGCAGGATTTGCTGTCTGGCCTTTGCTCCAGACAAAAAGTTGGGGGCACTGCGTTAACAGTGCCCCCGGTTCGTTTTATAGCTAATCCCGCTACAAGTGTGCTCCCTGCTCAATCCCTGAAAACTTTTCCTTTCGGCCATCCTGACCAAAACAATCCTTCGCAAAATCCTCTAGCATCATCCTGACGCGGTTCCTCGGCCTTCCTGACCCACCAACAATCCTGTGTTGGCTCTCTATCTCCGTCCTGGAGGTGTCCCTGGTTTCAATCCTGAAACATCCTGTGTATCATCCTGATACCAATCCCTTCCACTCTTCCTGAGTGCATCCTTTTCTTCTTCCTGAAGCTGCATCATCCTGACGCTTTCCTGCTCCATCCGGCTTCCTTCCGGTAGACATAAGATCGCTTATTTCCTTCCCGTTCACAAGGGCATGTAGGACGGATTACAGTAAATTTGACTTAACTCACATCGGAATAAACATATAATAAATTGATATATATGATTAATTAGTAAAAATAGACCAGCTAAAGTAAAAAATTAAAAGCGATCTCTCACAGCTTTTGTAAGAGATCTCTCACACGCACTAAAGGCAAATTCGCCGATTAATTAACACTTGGGCGTAAAGCATTGAGAAAATCGCCCAAACAGGCGGCTAATAGCGTACGTTTTTTGCTGCCAAATTGCTCAAGCAGCACGTTGCCGCTGACATTACACAGCGACACCACCGTCATTTCCGATTCTGTAGTCGCCAGGAACAACGTAGGCGAGAGCTTAAGGCGTTTTTGCGTCACTAGATGCCCAATCAGATTCTCCTGCAGTCGAATAAAGTCGTCTTCACTCCAGACCTGCAATAGCGTCAACGGATGCTCGCCGAACTGCGCACTCATATCCCCGGCATACTGTTGGGTATAGAAGGTGTGGATATCCGGTTGTAGTTGCAGTTCCAGCGCCTGCTCAACTTTTTCCAGACTAGCCGCTGGCGTAAAAGGCTGCGGCAGCCACAGCACCGTGTCATCGCGATTTTCGACAATACAGGGGGAAGCCACGCCGTACAGTTCCTGGCTAGCTGGGGCATGGCCGTACTGCTGTAGCCATTCGTCGACATAGCGCTGGGTAAATTCACGCAGGGCGTGCGATACATCATGGTCCATATTTTTTCTCGCATACGGTAAACTAGTGCCTATTGTACCTATCTCACACCAAGGTGACAGCTCATGTCCTCCTATCAAGATCATCAGGCTCTGGCGGCACTGACGCTGGGCAAGCCAACCGCATACCGTGACAACTACGATGCCTCACTGCTACAAGCGGTTCCTCGCAGCATGAACCGGGAACCGCTGGGGCTTTATCCCGATAGCCTGCCATTCCACGGTGCCGATATCTGGACGTTGTATGAACTTTCCTGGCTCAATGCCAAGGGGCTGCCGCAGGTCGCGGTGGGAGAAATCAGCCTGAATGCCAACAGCGTGAACCTGATTGAGTCCAAAAGCTTCAAGCTCTATCTCAACAGCTTTAACCAAACCCACTTCCCGGACTGGGAGACGGTGCGCAGCACGCTGCAACGCGATCTCAGCGCCTTCGCGCAAGGGGATGTCAGCGTGAGCCTGTTCAGCGTCGAGCGGCTTGAAGGCAGCCCAATCGCCCGGTTGGATGGCGAATGCCTTGACCAACAAGACATCAGCATTGATAACTACGAGTTCGATACGGGCTACCTAACAGGCGCAGCCGGTAGCCAAATCGTTGAGGAAACGTTGGTCAGCCATCTGTTGAAGTCCAACTGCCTAATCACCAACCAGCCCGATTGGGGCTCAGTGCAGATCCGCTATCGCGGCCCACAGATCAACCGCGAAGCCCTGCTGCGCTATCTGGTTTCGTTCCGCCATCACAACGAATTCCATGAACAGTGCGTTGAGCGGATCTTTAACGATCTACTGCGTTTCTGCCAGCCGCAACAATTGAGTGTTTATGCCCGCTATACCCGGCGCGGTGGTCTGGATATCAACCCTTGGCGCAGCAATGTGGCGTTCGAACCGGCGCATGGCCGTCTGGCCCGCCAATAATGCTCAACAACTGAGCTAACAGGCGGTTTGTATTGGTAAAAATCCGGAGACGGCGGTAAGGTTAAATCAAGAGTGCCCGCTTTTTGCTCAGGCATTCCAGTAGGCAATACAAAATTCTTACCGCAGTGCGCAGAGAGGCAGGTAAGGATTATTATCGCCCCATAGTGGGCGCAAAGGAGTTACCTTGATTACACATATCAGCCCACTTGGCGCTATGGATTTGTTGTCGCAGCTGGAAGTTGACATGCTGAAGCGTACCGCCAGCAGCGACCTGTACCGTTTGTTCCGCAACTGCTCCCTGGCGGTGTTAAACTCCGGTAGCCAGACCGACAACAGCAAACAGCTGCTGTCGCGTTATGAAAACTTTGATATCAACGTGCTGCGCCGTGAACGCGGCGTAAAACTCGAGCTAGTGAACCCGCCAGAAGAGGCTTTCGTTGATGGCCGCATTATTCGCTCACTGCAGGCCAACCTGTTTGCCGTGCTGCGCGATATCCTGTTTGTCCACGGCCAAATGGACAGCGCCGGGCGCTTCCAACACCTGAATCTGGAAGACTCCGTTCATATCACCAATCTGGTGTTCTCCATCCTGCGTAATGCCCGCACGCTGCACCTGGACGAAGATCCGAATATGGTGGTGTGTTGGGGTGGCCACTCGATCAATGAAAACGAATATCTGTATGCCCGTAAGGTCGGTAGCCAGTTGGGTCTGCGCGAGCTGAATATCTGTACCGGCTGTGGGCCAGGGGCCATGGAAGCGCCGATGAAAGGGGCTGCCGTCGGTCATGCTCAACAGCGCTACCACAACAGCCGTTTTATCGGTATGACCGAACCTTCCATCATTGCCGCCGAACCGCCGAATCCGCTGGTGAACGAACTGGTGATCATGCCAGATATCGAAAAACGTCTGGAAGCCTTTGTGCGCATCGCGCACGGCATCATCATTTTCCCTGGCGGTGTCGGTACTGCGGAAGAACTGCTGTATCTGTTGGGCATTCTGATGAATCCGGAAAACAGCGAACAAGTCCTGCCGCTGATCCTCACCGGGCCAAAAGAGAGCGCCGATTACTTCCGCGTGCTGGACGAATTCATCATGAATACGCTGGGCGAGGAAGCACGCCGTCATTACACCATCATCATCGACGATCCGGCCGAAGTGGCCCGTCAGATGAAAAAAGCCATGCCGCTGGTGAAAGAAAACCGCCGCAATACCGGTGATGCCTACAGCTTTAACTGGTCGATCCGTATTGCACCGGACCTGCAACTCCCCTTCGAGCCAAGTCATGAAAACATGGCCAATCTCAACCTGTACCCGAATCAACCGGCGGAACAGTTGGCTGCGGCCCTGCGCCGTGCGTTCTCAGGGATCGTGGCGGGTAACGTGAAGGAGAACGGCATTCATGCCATCGAACAGTTCGGCCCTTACAAGCTGCATGGCGATCCGTTGATGATGAAGCAGATGGACAGTCTGTTGCAGGGCTTTGTCGCCCAGCACCGGATGAAACTGCCGGGAACCGCCTACGTTCCTTGCTACGAGATCGTAGCCTGATCATCACCTCTGGGCGGCGTCATAGCCGCCCTTATTTTCTGACGTTGTTGCCTTCACTCTATGGATTTCAAGCTGTAGCTAGGCGACAAGTGCGTTCATCTCCAGGAGCTTAGTAAGCTAAGTGACTGGAGTGACAAATCTGTCGGGAACAGATTTGAACGCTGTTCGCAGCGGTCCCGAAGGGGCGAGTAACGCACGCAGGTAACAACGCTACAGCTTGAAAGACGACGAGTATATGCCTATACATTTACTGATTGTCGATGCTCTGAACCTAATCCGCCGCATTCATGCGGTGCAGGGCTCCCCTTGTGTCAACGCTTGCAAGCATGCGCTACAGCAGTTGATTCAACACAGCCAACCCACCCACGCCGTGGCGGTGTTCGACGAAGACGACCGCAGCGAGAGCTGGCGCCACCAAATTCTGCCTGATTACAAAGCCGGGCGCTCGCCAATGCCGGAAAACCTGCATCAGGAAATGCCGCAACTGCGCGAAGCGTTTGCCGAACTTGGTGTTGCCAGTTGGCATTCCGCAGGCAATGAGGCGGACGATCTGGCTGCAACCCTGACGGCGAAACTGGCCGCTAGCGGCCACCAGGTGACGATTGTCTCTACCGACAAAGGCTACTGCCAACTACTGGCACCCAGCGTACAGATCCGTGATTACTTCCAGAAACGCTGGCTGGATATGCCATTTGTGCAGCAAGAGTTTGGCGTGTTACCGCAACAGCTCACGGATTATTGGGGGCTGGCAGGAATTGGTAGCAGCAAGATCCCAGGCGTTGCCGGCATCGGGCCAAAAACGGCAGTCTTGCTGTTGCAACAAATGGGGAGTCTGGATGGTCTGTATCAACACCTGGAGCAGGTGCCGGAGAAGTGGCACGGCAAGCTGTTAGAGCACCGCGAACTGGCCTATATCAGCAAGCAGGTCGCCACTTTGCGTACCGATCTGACGCTAGACGGCAATCTGCAACAGCTACGTTTGCCAATAAATTAAGGGCGCTGCCAGCAGCAACGCCCTTACATCTTACTCGCGCTCGTCGCGGCGGCCAGGAATTGCCGACCACATGCGGCGTACGTGCACGGTGATCTCTTCACGATCGTGGTACAGTTGCTTGGCGTGGATCTCTGCGCTAATCCCTTCGTTGGCCAAGGCTTCGTGGATACTTTGCAGGTTCTGAGCCACCTCTTCGTAACGCTTCTTCATCGGCAGCTTCAGGTTAAAGATCGCCTCACGGCACCAGCCTTTAAGCAACCATTGGATCATCAGGCTGGTCACCTTGGCCGGCTTCTCCACCATATCGCACACCACCCAGTAGTTTTTGCTGGTGGTCGGTTCGAACCTGAAACCGTCGGCGCGATGATGGGTCACCTGCCCGGTATCCATCAGGCTCTGGGCCATCGGGCCGTTGTCCACCGAATGCACCATCATGCTACGTTTGACCAACTGATAGGTCCAGCCGCCAGGGCAAGCCCCCAGATCGACCGCAAACATCCCGCTGCCTAAACGCTCGTCCCATTCGTCTGCCGGGATGAAAACGTGGAAAGCCTCTTCCAGCTTCAGGGTAGAGCGGCTTGGCGCATCGGACGGGAACTTCAGGCGTGGGATCCCCATATAGAACGGGGAGTTGTTGTTGCTGTAGGAATAGCCTACGTAACAACAACCCGGTGCGATAAAGAATACGTGTACCACCGGGCGAGTGGCGTTCTCACGGGCCATCAGCACTTTCTGTTCACGCATGGCGGTACGCAGCGGCACCGTCAGTTTGCGGCAGAACTTCAGCAACTCTTTGCTTTCGTTGGTATCCGGCACTTCTACCCGTAATTCACCGCCGCGATCGACCACGCCCATCAGCATACCGACAATCGGTGAAACCCGATCTTCTGGCGGCAAATCACGCAGCAGTTCTCCCACCACCAGCATCTGGCGGGCAAAGATCAGCTCACGAAACGGGATTTCTTTCGCCAGGCGATCGGCATCGTCCGGCTGGTAACATTCAAACAGCACATAGCCGCTATTGTCTTTGACTCTGGCAAAGCCAAACACTTCCAACTGGGCGGCCTTGTCGGTGATTTCCGCCGCGCACTCTTTCTCAAAGCCTTGGCGGCAGTACAACGCGATCTTATTCATGGCGCTCGGCCTTTTTCCTCAGACGCAAAGCGCCAATCAACATCAATACCCAACCGATCAGGAAGCAGGTCCCGCCCACTGGCGTGACATAAACCCAAACCTTTTGGTGAGACAGCGCCAGACAGTACAGGCTGCCGCTGAACAACACGGTGCCGAGCGCCAACAACGCTCCGCTCCAGTAAAACCACAGGCTGACCCGACGCTGCATGGCAACGGCCATACCCAGGATCGCCAGAGTATGGAAACCCTGGTAATCAAGCCCGGTACGGATCCAAGTCATTTCATTGACCCCAAGCGCACGACTCAATACGTGCGCACCAAAGGCGCCCAGAGCAACATAGACAAAACCACTGATAGCAGCAAAAATCAGCATGGAACGGCTACTCATTATTTTTCACCTTAATCGAGATTAACCAGCCACAACATCACCGCAGCCGGCCCTATTGTTCATAGCGAAAGCGGAACTTCTCCTGTTCGCTGGCCGCACGCGCCAAGATCCATTGGCGAAAGGCGGCTATTTTACCCAGTTCTGCCTGGCTGTCATGACATACCAGATAAAAAGCGTTTTTACTTACCAACACATCGTTAAACGGGCAAACCAGACGACCGGCTTCGATCTCGGTTTGCGCCATCACGTTATTCACCAGCGCAATCCCCTGGCCATGAACGGCCGCCTGCACCACCATGGCGCTATGGCTAAAGATCGGCCCTTGCTGCACGTTGATATGCTGTAACCCCAATTGGCGGGTGTATGCCAGCCAGTCGCGGCGTGAAGTATCATGCAGAAGCGTATGATAAGCCAGATCGCCCGGCACTTTCAGTGCATGATCGCCCATTAGCAGACTGGGAGAACAAACCGGCAGCAGATATTCCGCATACAAACGCTCGGTACGCACCCCCGGCCAGTTGCCACGACCATAAAAAATCGCCACGTCAACGTCATCCGCCAGCTTTTCTTCTTCGCGGTCAATGGCCTGGATACGCACATCGATTCCCGGATAAGCTGAGTTAAAGCTGGAAAGGCGTGGCACCAGCCACTGAATGGCGAAACTTGGCGGCAGACTGACGGTCAAAGCCCCCTTGGCACTGCGCGCCTGAAGCTTGCGTGTTGCCTCATTGATCGAAGAGAAAATCTCTTTGATATCCAGGTAATAACTCTGCCCCTCTTCCGTCAGCAGCAGCGAACGGTTACGCCGTCGAAACAGTTTCAGCCCCAGGAAATCCTCCAGAGACTTGATCTGATGGCTGACTGCAGCTTGGGTAACAAACAGCTCCTCTGCCGCCTTGGTAAAGCTCAAATGGCGGGCTGCCGCGTCAAAAACCCGCAGAGCATTAAGTGGAGGTAAACGTTTAGACATGACTATCCCCTTCGTCTTTCAAGCTACAGCGTTGTTGGCTGCATGCGCTCACCCCAGTCACTTACCTCAGTAAGCTCCTGCGGATTCCCGCATTTGCCGCCTACCTGTCACTTGAAATTCATTGGGTATAGCTACATTTATGTAACATTTGTCGAATGATTTCGCATAATAGACTTGGCAGCTCTATCCATAACGCCATAAGTCCACTTGAGTGAACCATTGCCATTAGTTTTTTTAATCCGATCCATTATAAATTGTCCGTTGAGCATGCGCCAGTAAATACCTATAGTGGCGGCACTTCCTGGGCCGGAACGAAAAGGAATTGGGTGTCGAAGACGCCGATGAACTTTTGGCTTGTGGTTGTGATGTTGTGTTTGCAATTTGTCCGCCAATTCGGACATGGTAGCTAGGCTACTGTTTTTCACTTCCTGTACATTTACCCTGTCTGTCCATAGTGATTTTATGCAGCACCGCCAACTTTGCGGTGCTTTTTTTTGCCTGAAAATTACTGTGTTACTTGAAAATCACTGATCACCTTCAACCATTTCCTTCACATCAGCACGGTTAATCTGCTGCTCAACCCCGTTGGCGTCTTTGTAGCTGATCATCCCGGTATCTTCATCCACTTTAGGTTTTCCATCAGCGACAATGGTGCGTCCATCGTTGGTATGCATGACGTAGTTGCTTGAGCAGGCTGCTAGGGTAAACGTAAGCATCAGGGCAGAGATAACTGTGGCTGTCTTGTTCATTTTTGACTCCTTGCAGATAAAAATGCTGTAAAACTCATTTCTGTTATTTAAGGAACTCATTTGCATGCCAATATTCAGCATAACAAACTTCCGTCAGATTTCCAGGAAACGGCGACAATTGATCGGGATAACTTGTCTCTGACGGCAAAATAGGACAGGATCAATGGCTGACAAAGCCACTGAAAATCAGCCGATGAAGCCTTTTGAACCTACCTTGTTCCGCAGCCAGTTCCCGGCCCTTCAACAGGCGGGAATTTATCTGGACAGTGCCGCCACCGCGCTAAAACCGCAGGCGGTGATCGAAGCCACGCAGCAGTTTTACAGCGCAGATGCCGCCACCGTACACCGCAGCCAACATCGTGCGGCGCAGGATTTGACCCAGCGCTTTGAGCAGGCACGCCAGCAGGTTGCCACCCTGATTAATGCCCCTTGTGCGGACGATATCGTCTGGACGCGCGGCACCACGGAAGCCATCAATCTGGTCGCGCAAAGCTATGCTCGCCCACGCCTGCAGCCCGGGGATCAGATCCTGGTTAGCGAGGCGGAACATCATGCCAACCTGATCCCGTGGTTGATGGTGGCAGAACAGACCGGTGCCGAAGTAGTGAAGCTCCCGCTTGGCCCCGATCGCCTGCCAGATTTGACGCTGCTCCCTACGCTGTTATGCGAAAAAACCCGCATTCTGGCCTTGGGGCAAATGTCCAACGTCACGGGAGGCTGCCCTGATATCGCGCTGGCTATTGAGTTGGCCCATGCGGTGAACGCAGTAGTGATGATCGACGGCGCACAGGGCATTGTGCATTGCCCTGCCGACGTTCAGCGGCTGGATATCGATTTCTACGCCTTCTCCGCGCATAAACTCTATGGCCCAACCGGTATTGGTACGTTGTATGGCAAAACCGCGTTGCTGGCCCAAATGGGGCCGTGGCAAGGCGGCGGAAAAATGCTGACGCAGGCTTCTTTCAACGGCTTTACGCCACAAAAACCGCCACACTGTTTTGAAGCCGGTACGCCGAACATTGCCGGAGTACTTGGGCTGGGCGCCGCATTGAGCTGGCTGGAAACGCAGGATATGGCCGCCGCCGAGCAATACAGCCGCGCCCTGGCGCAAAATGCCGAACAGCGTTTGCAGCAGTTACCTGGCTTTCGCAGCTTCCGCAGTTCCGGCTCCAGCCTGTTGGCCTTTGATATCGCCGGGATCCACCACAGCGATATCGTCACCCTGTTAGCCGAACAAAACATCGCGGTACGCGCGGGCCAGCACTGCGCCCAACCCTTGATCGCCGCATTAGGGGTCAGCGGAACATTACGTGCGTCGTTTGCGCCTTATAATACGCAGGAAGACGTCGATGCTCTGGTAATAGCGTTAGTTAACGCCATCGAATTGCTGGCGGAATAAGATGCAAAACGGAGAACCGATGCTTGCCCCTCACCCTTTTGGCCGTGAAATCACCGCAGAGGCGCTGATAACAACCTTCAGTGCGCTGGCGCTGTGGGAAGACCGTTACCGCCAACTGATCATGTTGGCGAAACACTTGCCACCGCTGACGGCAGATCTGCGGCAAACGGAGATGGAGCTGAGCGGTTGCGAAAACCGGGTCTGGTTGGGGCACCAACTGTTAGCTGATGGGACGCTGCATTTTTATGGCGACAGCGAAGGACGCATTGTGCGCGGTCTGCTGGCGATCCTGCTGACCGCAGTCGAAGGCAAAACGCCGCAGCAGGTCTTAGCCATCGATCCCTTGGCCCTATTTGATAACTTAGGGCTGCGTGCCCAGCTCAGCGCCACCCGAGCCAGCGGCCTGGCAGCCTTGGCCGCCAGGGTGCACGCCATTGCTGCCAGCTATGCCTGACGTGCCGCCTTTGCCACCATCTTCTTCAGCGCGTGGGATACGGCAATAAAGCCAAAGGTCGCGGTGACCATGGTCGCCGCACCAAAACCGGCGCTGCAATCCATTCTCTTCGGCCCTTCTGCGGTACTGCGTGAGGCGCACACTGAGCCATCCGGCTGTGGATATACCAGCGGCTCGGTGGAGAAGACGCAATCAATGCCCAGCTTGCCTTTGCTGTTTTTCACCACGTTAAAGTCGTTCTTCAACCTTTCGCGCAGTTTAGCTGCCAGTGGATCCTGGATGGTTTTTGCCAGATCGGCCACGGCGAT
The DNA here is from genome assembly GCF_023282985.1 of Serratia silvae. GTDB lineage: Bacteria > Pseudomonadota > Gammaproteobacteria > Enterobacterales > Enterobacteriaceae > Chania > Chania silvae. The sequence continues at coordinate 65,798 of NZ_JAGQDC010000018.1, forward strand.
CTGCGTAGGATCGATCTGCCCACCGGCACCGCCGGTAGTGACCACCGGGATCTTGAAGCGGCGGCAATAGGCCAACAACGCCGCTTTAGGCCGCACGCTGTCAATAGCATCAATCACATAGCTGAAGTTATGGTTCAACAACTCAGCGACGTTATCTGGGGTAATAAAATCATCTACGCAGGTCACCCGGCATTCCGGGTTGATCGCCAGGATCCGCTCTGCCATCACTTCGGTTTTCGACTGGCCAACATGCTGGCGCAAGGCATGGATCTGCCGGTTGGTGTTGGTGACGCATACGTCATCCATGTCGATCAGAGTGATCGCGCCAATGCCGGTTCGTGCCAGCGCTTCAGCCGCCCATGAACCCACCCCGCCAATACCGATCACACAAACGTGCGCCTGGGCAAACAGTGCCAATGCCGATTGGCCATACAGGCGTGCCGTGCCGCCAAAACGCTGTAGATAGGCCTCTGAATAGGCTGTGCTCATCTTGCTTTACTTACCTTGGTTGCAAACGATCAGGGCCGGAAATCCGGCCCTCAATTTGTCAGGGAACATGTTCACCCGATCTAACCTAACGGGTAACCAACTGAGAACCACTCGAGGCGGTCAAAGGTTGATTGGCGCTGAACAACTGCGCCCCAGGGTTGCCGCCTTTCAATACCCAGACCCGGCCATAGTGATTATAGAACCCAGCCGAGTGGCCGGCTTCTGGGCCAATCCCCTGGTACATGTCAAAGTGCTGGCCCTTGATGGCACCGCCCACATCAAGAGCGACCATCAGGCGCATTTCATATTTTCCCGTGAACTTGCCCTTGTTGTCCAGTAAAGGGATTTCTGCCAGCAACGTGGTCCCGGCCGGGATCAGGGAACGATCGGAAGCCACGGAGGCTTTGGCAATCAGCGGTACCGCGCTGGCCCCTTTCACCGGAGCAAAAGGCACCGGGTGGAAGAACACGAACGACGGGTTTTGCTCCAGCAGTTCGCGCACCTCAGCTTCGCTGTGGGTATCCGCCCACTGACGAATCGCCTGCATGGACATATCAGCCTTGGCCACTTCACCGCGATCGATCAGCACCTTGCCGATACTGCGGTAAGCGTGGCCGTTTTTGCCGCTATAACCAAAGAACACCAATGGCTGGCCGTTGCCGAAATCGACATAACCACTGCCCTGCACTTCCATCATGAAGTTATCCATCAGGGAGTTGGTGTAAGCGATGATGTAACGGCTATCCAGCGCCCCAGAGTAAATACCGGCACGATCCGGCAGGCGGCGCTTACCTTTGCCTGGCATGCTGTACAGCGGGTAGCGGAATTCGCCCTGTTGGGTATAACGCGCCTGCAGCACCGGGGTGTAATAGCCGGTGAACTGGACGTTGCCATAGCTGTCTACGCCTTCCATCTGATAGGCGCTGAGGCCGAACTGGTTCAGTTGGCGCGTATCCGCCCCCGCCGCCATCCAACTCTGTACCGCCTGATAGGTAGAGTTATTGCGGTTAAACAGCGACGGCGAAGCGTATTTAATCTCCATCAACTGGTTGGAGTAATCCTGGCCGTTGATCGGGGCCCCCCTGGCATTGGGGCGATTCACCAACTCCAGCGACTGATCCAGATGACCATCTTTATACTGCTGCCCCCGGTCAGTCGGTTTTGACGAACAACCGGCCAGTACCGCAGCCACTAACCCACCGAGCAGGTATTTGCCCCAACGTCCTTTCATTGCACACTCTCTCAGACTGATATGTTCCATACCCAATGGATACGGGTAAACTGGCTGAACGATAACAAACGGCTATAGATAAAGGAATCGCTACCGCTAAAAATTCCCAGCCAGATGATTATGATGAAAAAAAACGCAAATTGGGGACTAATTCAGCATAAAAATGGCTTTCGATGAATTATATGCAAAAAGGGTTTGCAACAAAATGCCTGGAGAGTATAGTGCGCTTCCATCGGACGCGGGGTGGAGCAGCCTGGTAGCTCGTCGGGCTCATAACCCGAAGGTCGTCGGTTCAAATCCGGCCTCCGCAACCAACCGATACTGTGATAACGGTATCAAAAATGTGTTGGATTCGATGAAAGAAAAGGTATTATACGGACGCGGGGTGGAGCAGCCTGGTAGCTCGTCGGGCTCATAACCCGAAGGTCGTCAGTTCAAATCTGGCCCCCGCAACCAACCGATACGGCAATGGCGGTATCACATGAAGGGTTGGTTCGATAATATCAGTATCAAGACGGACGCGGGGTGGAGCAGCCCGGTAGCTCGTCGGGCTCATAACCCGAAGGTCGTCAGTTCAAATCTGGCCCCCGCAACCAATCTTGATAACATCAGACAAGCACCTTAACGGGTGTTTTTTTGTATCTGAATTTCCCCTACCTTACCCATTTACTCCGCAGCCCCTCCTTGGGCTACGCTGGGTTTAACGTCTTGCCAATGCGCCGCCGTTGGCGAAATAGGCTTTGATCCCGGCCAGAATAGACTCCGCCACCTGCTGCTGAAAATGGCTGGTGCGCAGCTTGCGCTCTTCTTCCAGATTGCTGATAAACGCCGTTTCCACCAGGATCGACGGAATATCCGGGGCCTTCAATACGGCAAAGCCGGCCTGATCGACACGATTCTTGTGCAGGCGGTTAATTTTACCCATCCGGTTCAGCACTTCCTTACCGAACTTCAAACTGTCATTAACGGTGGCGGTCTGCAACAGATCAAACATGGTGTGATCCAGGTAGCGATCGCCACTCTTGCTGACCCCGCCAATGTCATCGGCGGCGTTCTGGGTTTGCGCCAGAAACTTGGCGGCGTTGCTGGTTGCCCCTTTGGTGGAAAGCGCAAACACCGAGGAACCGCGGGCTGCACCGTTGGTAAAGGCATCGGCATGGATCGAGACAAACAGATCGGCCCTCTGCTTACGCGCTTTGGCTACGCGCACCTTTAATGGGATAAACACGTCTTCATTGCGCGTCATAAACACTTTCATGTTTGGTTCGCGTTTGATCAGCGCACTGAGACGACGGGCGATCTGCAACACGATATCTTTTTCACGGGTTTTATTTTTGCCGATGGCCCCCGGATCTTCACCGCCGTGCCCAGGATCGAGCATGATCACAATAGGCCGATCGCGCCCAGCCTTACCGGCCTGCGGTGCTTCTGCCGGTAACGATCGCGCCACATCGCCCTTATTGTAATCTTCCAGCAACGCCAGCAGCGGATCATACTCTTCACCGCTGCCCGCTTTGGTAGGATAAAGATCCATCACCAGACGGTTGCGGTATTCGGCAACGGGTGCCAGGGTAAACATATTCGGGCTGACACTTTGCTTGAGTTCCAGCACCAGCCTGACGGTATTCTTATCAAACTGACCCACCCGCGCCTGTTGCAGATAGGGATCTTCTTTGCGCACCTGCCCGGCAATACCTTTAAGCACGCTATTTAGCTGTACCCCTTCCACATCCACCACGATGCGGTCTGGATTGGTCAGGGCAAACTGTTTGTATTTCAATGGGACATTGGATTCCAACGTGACTCGGGTATAGGTCGAGGAAGGCCAGACACGGACGGCAATCACATGAGAAGCAGCGGCGAAACCAACGCGACTCACACTCAGCAACCAGGTTGCGGCAACCCCCTGCAACAAACGACGGCGACCCAGATTGTGATTAGAGTTAGGCATGCGGCTCCGGTAAAAATAACGATTAAAAAAACAGCAAAAAAAAACAATGGCAAAAACTTTACCCAATCCATTCACCGCTGTCATCAGAAAATCTTTTTATGATCTTTCAATTTATTAATCAGTTAGCGCATTTGGCTGAAAAAAACCTCTCATTTCCCGCTTGCCTTTGGTGCTATAAAAGAATAAAAATACAAAAATACCGTATAAATATGCAAAAGAGGTCTTGCCGTGAAGGAACGTAGTACAGAGCTGGTGCAAGGATTTCGTCACTCAGTTCCCTATATCAATACTCACCGTGGCAAGACCTTTGTCGTCATGCTGGGCGGCGAAGCTATTGAACATGAAAACTTTTCCAGTATCGTCAACGATATCGGGCTGTTACATAGCCTGGGCATTCGTTTGGTGGTGGTCTACGGCGCACGGCCGCAGATTGACAGCAATCTGGCGCAGCATAACTACCAACCGATTTACCACAAGCATACCCGGGTAACCGACGCCCATACGCTAGAGTTGGTCAAGCAGGCCGCCGGTTTGTTACAGCTGGATATTACCGCACGGCTTTCCATGAGCCTGAATAACACCCCATTGCAAGGGGCGCACATCAACGTAGTGAGCGGCAACTTTATTATCGCCCAACCGCTGGGCGTGGATGACGGCGTTGATTATTGCCACAGCGGCCGTATCCGCCGTATTGATGAAGAAGCCATTCATCGCCAACTCGACAGTAAGGCCATCGTGCTGATTGGCCCGGTAGCGGTATCGGTAACCGGTGAAAGCTTTAACCTGACCTCAGAAGAAGTTGCCACCCAGTTGGCGATCAAGCTGAAGGCCGAGAAAATGATCGGCTTCTGTTCATCACAAGGGGTGACCGATGAGGAAGGCAATATCCTTTCCGAGCTGTTCCCCAACGATGCGCAAAAACGTATCGAGCAGTTGGAAGAAGCAGGTGACTACCATTCCGGCACCGTGCGCTTCCTGCGCGGCGCAGTAAAGGCCTGCCGCAGCGGGGTACGCCGCAGCCATCTGATCAGCTATCAGGAGGATGGTGCGCTGGTACAGGAGCTGTTCTCACGCGACGGGATTGGTACCCAAATCGTCATGGAGAGCGCCGAACAGGTACGCCGGGCCACCATTAACGACATCGGTGGGATACTTGAGTTGATCCGTCCACTGGAGCAACAAGGGATTTTAGTGCGCCGTTCGCGTGAACAGTTAGAAATGGAAATCGACAAGTTCACGATTATCGAACGCGATAACCTGACCATCGCCTGCGCGGCACTCTATCCATTCCCGGAAGAGAAGATTGGTGAAATGGCCTGCGTGGCGGTACATCCGGATTACCGTAGCTCATCGCGGGGCGAGATGCTGCTGCAACGGGTAGAGAGCCAGGCGCGCCAGATGGGGCTACAAAAGCTGTTTGTGCTAACCACGCGTAGCATCCACTGGTTCCAGGAGCGCGGCTTCACACCGGCAGAAGTCGACGTGCTGCCGATGCAGAAACAGGCTTTATATAACTACCAGCGCCGCTCGAAGATCCTGTTGGCCGATCTTTGACTGCGGGCTTCAGCCTGGGTGTGGTTAACCCTCTAGGCTGGAACACTAAAAAAACCTGACCTCACCAGTCAGGTTTTTTTACGTTAGCATCGCGGTGCAAACAAGCTCCTCCCACCGCTGTTACTTGCCAATCTGCAAGCGTTCAGCTAACCCGCTACGGCGCTGCGTAGGGGTACGGATAGCGCTTACCAACACCTTGTCTACCGCATACAGCGAAAGCCGCTGGCGTGCACGAGTAATGGCGGTATAGACCAGTTCACGAGTCAGCACTGGCAGAAAATGATTCGGCAGCACTAGCGCCGTATGGTCGAACTCCGAACCCTGTGATTTATGCACCGTCATCGCATAGGCGGTTTCATGCGCCGGTAAGCGGCTAGGCTGTACCGATTTGATGCTGCCATCCGGTAATTGGAAGTGCACGCGCAGTTCGCCGCCCTCACCGGGCAGGGCAATGCCAATATCGCCGTTAAACAACCCTAACGCGCTATCGTTGCGGCCAATCATCACCGGCCGCCCTAAATACCAACGCCCGGCGGGGCCAGGATTACGCCGAATCAAACCGGCACGCTGCAGCCCGCTTTCAATACGCTCATTCAGCCCGGCAACGCCAAATGGCCCTTCGCGTAGAGCGCATAGTAACTGGTAGCGACCAAAAGCATCCAGGATCGTCACAGCCCCCGCCCCTTCTGCCACCAGCCGCAGATAGTCGCGATAACCCACCACGCAGCTATCCAGCAGCCGCTGATAATCTTCAGTTTCTGCCAGTGGATAACCCGCCACGTCGGCATAGCTGCCGTTCAACGCTGCCAGGGCGCGCTTGCTATCGCCAGCATTCACCGCCAAAGCCAACTGACCAATGCCGGATTTGGCATCAAACCGGTAACTCTTGCGCAAGAGGCACAGGCTGTCGCGCACCGCTGCCTCGGTCTCCGCTGGCTGTCCTTGCAAAGGACAACCGGTCAGACGCGCCAACTGTGCCGCACGAGCTTCGCTATACCCCTGCTCGGCAAACCGGCAGATATCCCCCAACACGGCCCCAGCCTCCACCGAAGCCAGTTGATCGCGATCACCAAGGAAGATAACTCGCGCCTTGGGGGGTAAGGCGGCAATCAGCCTCGCCATCATGGGCAAATCCACCATCGAAGCCTCGTCCACTATCAGCACATCCAGATGCAGTGGGTTCCCCCGGTGATAGCGCATGCGCTGGCTGTTTGGCTGGGCACCCAGCAAGCGGTGTAACGTCGCCGCTTCCGTAGGGAATAAGGCCCGTTGCTCCGGAGTTAAATCCAACTGACGGCTAGCGCTTCCCAAGGATTCGGTTAGACGAGCTGCTGCTTTACCCGTAGGCGCAGCAAGTTGGATACGCAGACGCTCCCCGTCCGCCAACTGCACCAACGCCGCCAACAGCTTGGCAACGGTGGTCGTTTTACCGGTGCCAGGGCCGCCGGAAATAATCGCGATGCGGCGCGTGGCCGCTACCGCTGCGGCAATTTTTTGCCAATCAGGTTCATCCGTAGCCGCGCCAAATAACCGATCGAGAATAGTGCGTAGCTGTGCCTCTTCAAGTTCCTGTGGCACGCTGTCGCTACTGATAAAAGTGGCGACATCACCTTCGCTCTGCCACATGCGTTGCAGATACAGCCGCTGCTGTTGCAGCACCATTGGCGTTGCGGTACTGCCATCGCTAATCGCTGGCGAGACCGCCAGACGCTGCTGCCAACTCGCCACGTCCGGTTGCCCGCAGGCCTGCCAGGCAGCCAAGGCCAACCCCGGCTGGCGGCCACCAAACAGATTCTCCGGCAATAGCTGTTCGAGCAACAGACAAACGTGGCCCGCACCGGCCTCCGAGCTCAGGCAGGCGGCGGCCAGCAGGATATCCGGTTCATCATCGTTGGCGACCACCTGGGCAAATTGCACGTCCAGCGGGCGCAAGGCGCCCAGTGCCAACGCCTGATGCAAAATCTCAATCATTGCCCATCCTCAACGTCGACAGTTTCACCGCTAAACAGACGATCCATTCCTTCAATCAGAGCGAACTCTGGACAGCAGGCAAAAATACCGTTCCCCGCATGTTCGGCATCCACCCCACGTAAAAACAGATAAATCACTCCGCCAAAATGGCGCTGGTAATCGTAATCTGCCAGACGATGCCCCAGATAGCGGTGCAGTGCCAAGGTATAGAGTTGGTATTGCAGATCGTAACGGTGTTCCGCCATCGCCCGCGCCATCGCATCTTGGGTATAGGCACTGCTGTCTTCGCCAAGCCAGTTGGATTTGTAATCCAGCAGGTAGTATTTACCCTGCCAGCAGAATACCAGATCGATAAAGCCTTTCAGCATGCCCTGAACCTGTTGGAAATCCAGCGCCGGGCAGCCAGCAGAAAGAGGATCGTAGCGTTTTACCAACTCATCCAGCTGCTGCGCTTGCAGCAGGCCACCGATTGGCAGATAGAACTGTAATTCTGCCTGCCTGGTTTCCGCCGGTAAGGCGGAAAGCGCGACGCCGCTGCTATTAAGCGGCGCATTCAGCAGCACCTGCATCCAGCCGGATAATACCGGTAACCAATGCTCCTCCAGCCCTTGCTGTTGTAACTGCGCCAACAGCCACTGTTCATCTAACGGCTGAGTAAAATCCAGCGCCTCAAACAGGCTGTGCAGGAAAGTTCCGGGAGCCGCACCGCGCGGGAAAGTATGGGGGGTAAATGCTGGTGGTATAGTTATGTCGCCCTCGCCAACGGCATCAACGTCCAGGCGCGGCAATAGCTCCTGCATCCGGCTTGAGCCATGCTGTTGCAAGCCGGTATAGCTGGTTACCCGCCAGAAGTCCTGCATCCTGCGAGGAAACTGCCTGGCCGTCAGCTCTGCGGCGGTTGCCATCTGCGGCTGCCAGCTCTGTTCACCCGGCGCATCCACCAGCGACAGCGCAATGCCTTGGGTTGCCAACTGCTGCAGGCAGGTTTGCAGATAGGCCGCATCGCCTGCTTGCCCCGCCTGCACCAGATAGCCCAGTGCGCTGCGGTGCAAATCCGTATCGCCCTGCTTCTTGCGCGTACCGAGAAACAACGGTGCAATACCGATGCTACAGTGGTACACCGAACGGGTCAGCGCTACATACAGCAGGCGCAAATCCTCCGCCAGCCGTTCCTCTTCCGCCCAGGCCACGCTTTCTTCGTTGGCATTAAGATCCAGCAGGGCTTTAAAGGTCTGACGATCATGGTACAGCACCTGTTGCTGCTGGCGGAAATTCCCCACAAAAGGCAGCCACACCAGATCGAACTCTAACCCTTTCGACTTGTGGATGGTGATCACCTGCACCAGATGGCGGTCGCTTTCCAGTCGCAGTTGCTGATTGTCCGACTGGCGATTCGGCTGAGCGATCTGCTGCGCCAACCAGCGCACCAGAGCATGTTCACCGTCTAGCTGCGCCGTAGCTTCCTGCAGCAGCTCCCCCAAGTGCATGACATCGGTCAAACGGCGCTCGCCCCCTGGGCTAGCCAGTAGATTTTCAGCTAGATGCCGCTTGGCCATCACTTCACGTAGCATCGGCAACACGCCACGACGCAACCAGTGGCTACGATATTCATCAAACTCGCTGACCAAATCATCCCAAGCGGACTCGTTATGGTTTAGTTCGTCCAGCGTCAAGGCATCCAACCCCAACAGCCCAGTGGCCAAAGCGCAGCGCAGGGTTCGCTCCTGTTCGGGAGCCAGCACCGCCTGCAACAGCCACAGTAAATCTTTGGCTTCCGGCGTATCAAACACGCTATCACGGTTGGAAAGGTAAACAGAGGGGATGGCCAGCGCGCTGAGTGCATCACGCACCAACGCCGCTTCGGCGCGGCTACGCACCAGAATGGTAATGTCGGATGCCTGTACGGGCCGACGTTGCTCCCCTTTAACCAACCAGGCTTCTCCGGCCTGCCCGGCACTCAACCAGCCGCAGATCTGGGCGGCGCACAAGCGCGCCATTAATTGTTGGTAATCACTTACTCCGGCTCCATCCCCAGGTTGCAACCAGAATTGCATGGCCGGCTGCGGTTTATTCTGCCACTCGAAAACCAACTCCTGATTCTTCGCTGCGGCCGCTACCTCGATAAACGGGATTTGGCCAAACAGGAACGGCTTTTCCACTTGGGCAAACAGGCGGTTAACGCTGCCTACCATAGCCGGTGATGAGCGCCAGTTGGTCTCTAAGGTGTAGTGGGCACTTACCTCTGAGCGAGCCTTCATATAGGTAAAAATGTCTGCACCACGGAAGGCATAAATCGCCTGTTTGGGATCCCCGATCAGCAGTAGGCCACACTCTTCCCGGCCAACATACAGTTTCTGGAAGATCCGGTACTGCTGTGGGTCAGTATCCTGAAACTCATCGATCATCGCCACCGGATAACGCTGACGGATCGCCAGCGCCAACTGTTCACCACCGGTGCTTTGCAGTGCCGCATCCAGCCTGCTGAGCAGATCGTCAAAACCGAGTTCGGCACGCTGGCGTTTTTCCTGTTGAATAGAAAGACGTATTTCACTCAACGCCCGTGCCATGATCAGGTCACGCAGGGTCAAGGGTTCGGCAAACAGCTCATCAATCGCCACAAACAGCGGATGCCGCGGGGCTTCACCTTTTTTGGTTTTCTCCAGCAACGCCGATTGGCGGAACTTCTCCAGCTCTTTAGGTAACTGGTAATCTTCGGTTTCCTGCCCCGCCCATTCGCCCACCTTATTTAGCCAGTTGGGTAAATGTTTGCTGCTGTAGCTACGTTTGTCGACGCCAGACTGACTGATGAGCGCTTCCAGATCGGCCGCCGCTGCCTGCCATTGCGCCTTGAGGGCATCGATCCGCGCAACGATCTGTTCATGGCGCATCAGCACCGTTTCTTCATCTTTCGGTGGCTGACGCAAAGTGGGGGCTTCGCCATGCAGATAGCCCGAGAGATCGCTCAACAAAGCCTCTGGGCCGCTCCACTCCTGGCTAACCGCCCGGGCAACGCCCAGTGGTAATGGGTAGCAGTGACGGCGCCAAAAGTCGGCGCAGGCCTGACGGCGCAACGGCAGTTCGTCCTGCACCAGCGTTTGTTCAAACAAAATGCCCGACTCGAATGCGTTGTGAGTAAGCATTCGCTGACAAAAACCGTGGATAGTGTAGATCGCCGCTTCATCCATCTGGCGCTCGGCAGCCAGCAATTGCGCTGCGGCCTCGGGCAGATTGCCAATTTCCGCCATCAGCGCGGCAAATAGCGGATCGGAGCTATGCCCGCGTACGCAGGCAATTCGTAATCCGTGGATATTGCTGCGAATGCGGCCCCGGAGTTCCTCCGTCGCCGCTTCAGTAAAGGTAACGACCAGGATCTCTTCTACCGTGAGCGGCCGTGGAAACGCCGCTGCCTGGCCTAAGCCAAGCAGCAAGCGCAGATACAAAGCGCCGATAGTGAAGGTCTTCCCTGTCCCTGCCGAAGCTTCGATCAGCCGTTCACCAAACAGCGGTAACGTCAGTGGATCAAGCCGCTGAGGAACGCCTTTCGTCATGGCATCGCCACTTTACGAGGCAGCGTTTTTTGCAGGGATGAGGCGTTAGGATAGGTCACCCAATCCTCACCCGGCGCAGCAAAGTCAGCTTTCTGCTGGCTGCTGCCACTCACCTGCGACAACAATGCCAGCCCCTGTGGCTTAATCACGGCCTGATGGAAATAATCCGCCAGTTTGGCAGGCGTCAGAGTCTGAACCTGAGCGATCAACTTTTCGCGGGTATCGAAGGCGAAATTACCGCGATCAAAATCGCTACTGAAGCGGCCCGCTTCTTCACCCAGAGTCTGTGGACGCTGTTGCAGTTCATTGATCATCGCTTGCTTGTATTGGGCAAAATCGGCGCCACTCAACTCACGCAGGCGTTTTTCCGTCTTCGGATAGAAATCTTGATAGCGCTGGTAGAGATAGGCTGGCTGCTTACTGTTGCTTTGCAGCAGGAAACCGATGCCCCACTGGCGGCCAACCGGCATCGCAAAGGAGAACACCGCATAGCCGAGCTGCTCTTGGGTACGTAATTGGCTGTAGAACCACGGCTGGATGATCTGCCCCAGCAATGAGCTATATGCCATGCTAGTGACTTCGTCATATCCCGTTGGAACATACACGGCTGCCAGCGCCGAATCAGTGCTGCTGCCAGGGCGCTGCAAGTTGGCAAACTGGTTTTTGGCAATCACGACGTTTTCGCCATGCCACCATTCCACACCGGTACAACCCAGGCTGTTCTTCAGTGAAGAGGCCAGCGTGTCCACCTGTTGCTTGCTCATATTACCTACTACCAGCAACTCCGGCGTAGCCCCGGCCATCAGGCTGTCACGGTAAGCCAGCACGTCCTGCAACGTGATGGTTTTCAGCACTTCACGGCGTTCACTGCGCTCGGAATAAGGCACGCGGGACAGCATCTGTACCGGCTGGATCGCCAGCTCAAAGGCTTTGCCCTTCTCGGCGGAATCCAACTGTTCCAGATACCAGGATTTCGCCTGCTCCAACTGCTCTTGCGTTGGGGTAAAGCTGGAGTAGCCTTCAATCAATGAGGTCAACAACTGTGGCAAGCGCTGGGTAAAACCATTGGCGCTAAACATCAGGCCATTATTGGGCGTGGTAGAGAAGCTAATCCCACCCACCGAGGCCTGATAGCTCAACTCATCGAGCGAGATCCCCGCCAGATAATCCATCAACGAGAACAGCACCTGATTACGCGCTGAATCCATGGTTTTGGCGCTACGCAAAGCTACCGTCACATCGGCCTTGGGTTCATCGGCAAAATAACGACTTGGCATATACAGCACCCGCAGCCCTGGCTGGTTCACCACCATTTCCGGTTTGGTAAACTCATGTGAGGGCTTGTTCAGGGTAAAATCATCCGGAATATAAGGGTTCAGCCCCGGCAGAGAAAGCGCGATATCTTTACCCAACTGCTGCCATTTCGCGAAGCGTTCCGCGCTGATTTTCTCGACCTGATAAGGTGCATCAACAAAGTAAGCCGTTTTATTGTGCGGCTCATTCGGGCTGACAAACCAGATACGCGCATTTTGTGGCGTCATCTGACCCAGGCGTTCCGCAATGGCTTTAGGATCGTAGCGATCGGCCAGGTAAGGCGCATCCAGCGTATGCTCTACCGGCACGCGCAGCATGGTGTCCACCAGCCATTCGATGTAATTCATGTCGCGGGTAATCGACGGATAGCGGAAATCCAGATTCAGCACATGGGCGATCTCGTCAAAATAACTTTGTTTGATCCCTTCACCCTGCAGCATTTTCAGATAGCTGAAGATCGCTGCCACCACCTGGTCACGCTCCGCCAGCCCCTTGTCGGTCAAGGAAACGCTGATTGAGAACACACCGCCGTTGCGATCAACCATCGGGTCAGCACCCGCATTGATGGCATCTGCCAGCCCCTGCTTCTGTAACCAGTCAGAAAGCGTATTGGTGCTGCGGTTGCCAATCAGATAGCTGATATAAGTATCGGTTTTGCTACGAAACTCGGCGCTGTTGTTATCGATACGGAACTCGACCTTCAACTGCTTGCGCGGCTGCGCAGGGACATAATGAATGATGATGCCCTGCTGCTCCGAAGTGACCGCTGGCACGGTGATCGGCGGCACGTGCGCATCGTGGTTAGGAATGCGGCCGAAGGTTTTAACCGCCAGCGCCCTCAGTTCAAGCAGGGATTGGTTGCTGTACAGCACGCCCTTCATCAGGTTGGCCGAATAGTAACGCTGATAAAAACCAACGAGTTCTTCATGCAGCTTGCTGCCTGGTTTGTCCTGCAAAGTCTCGAGGTTGCCGCCAGAAAAACGTGCGCTAGGGTGAGCCGGATTGAGGGTTTCTGCCCCGACCTGCGCCATGCGCATACCGTCACGGGAGCGCGCCATCGTTAACTCGGCATTCACCGCGTTGCGTTCACGGTCCGCGTTGCCGGGATCCAAAATAGGTTCGGCAATGGCATCGGCCATGCGGTCGACAGCGGGTTCTAAAGCGTCATTTTCCACTTCCAGATAGTACGCAGTGCGGTAAGACGCGGTGCTGGCATTGTGGCTACCACCGTGCTTTTTCAAAAACTCGGAGAGGTTCTCAGGTTCTGGATAGCGCTTGGAGCCCATCAGCACCATATGTTCCAGGTAGTGAGCCAGGCCAAGTTGGCTGTTGGGATCTTCCAGCGAGCCTACCGGCAGCGCCAGGGCAGCCAGTGACTTTGGTGCCAGCGAGTCAGACACCAGCAGCACGGTCATGCCGTTATCCAGCTTGATAGCCTGATATTCACGCGGATCGTGATCGCTTTTGTTGATCTTTTCCGCCAGCGGTTGCCAGCCTTGTGCGGCCCAGCTTAACGGCGCCCAAAACATAACCAATAACATCAACCCGATAATGCGGGTCAACAGTCTGCGCATATCCAAAATAAACCCCTGTTCTCTGGCTGTCACGCCAACTCCCTGACGTTGACAGCACGGTGCAAAATGACACAACCGAAAGCGATGCCCAATGAAATTCAATTTCTAACTCAAAGCATTACGGTTTAAACACTCAACTCACTATAGCCCACATCGTTGGAGCACTGTTTACGCCCACTCTACAACGTATATGCCTATACGTTATGTAAGACCAGGCTTAACCTCAATGGTTGAGTATAAAACCATAAAATTTTTATCACCTCACTGCGACCTGTGCCACCGAGGGAATGTTACCCAAGATTATTACGCGCCACGGGCAACAGGTAACGCTCTGTTTCTTTCAGGATTTGTTCAAGGTGAACATTATCCATTTGGCGGAAAACGCGCTGGGTATAGGGATCTGCCCCTTCACCAGGGACCCGCTGATCGCCCTGCCAGGCTTGCAACAGCTTGGCACGCGCCTTGACCTGGACTTCTTCATCCCAATCTATCTGCTGCGTTTGCGCCTGATAACACTGGCTCAACCAGGCCCAGCCACTTTTGTTGAGCAGCATCAGCGGCTGCGACAGGCCACGGCGGTAGCCCGCCACTAGCTCCGCCAACTGCTCATGGGCCTCCTCGCTCGTAAACGCAGCGAAGCGCCAGGCGGAATTCTTGCTGCCAAACATGCGGCTTTCCCCAGCCCCCCCGACGCAGCAATACACCAAGTGCTCCAGCCAAAGTAAGATACCGTCGACGGCCGAAAGCGTTGCAGGCCGCCAACGTAGCAAGCCATCCTGCTGCACCTGATGCAGCCAGCCGGTGATACGCATACCCGCAACGTCGATGTCCAGCTCCAGGCTGCCATTCTCCTGGCGCTGTTCACGTACCCGTTCGGCCAGCTCCGTCATTTCTTCCTGCTGCTTTTGCCAGTAAATCTCACCGAAAGCCCCGTAAGGTAATCCCCCCGAAGCTCGCACCCGTTGGTATAACTTGCCTGCGTCCGCCCCCTCGATCAGCGTGTTCAGCAATTGGCTGTTGAACTGATAGCGGCTGAGGTTATCCAGCGTAAAAGGCTCGTCCTCCGGTAGATCGGTCTCTTCCAGAATAAAGTTAACGCCAAGACGTAGCTGGAAGAAGGCACGGATCGGATGGCGGTAAAAACGGAGCAGTTCATCAAGAGAAACCTGGGTTTTCTCTTCAGCCACCAGCGGTTGATTAAATTCCGGGTGCGCGGCACCACGGCCATCGGCCGCCGCCAACCATTCTGCCGCATAGCTTTGATCTTCGCTCCCCGGCAGGAAGTTTTCGGCAGCAAACGGCATGCGGGCATGGCGTTTAAGCAAGTGCTCACCGACTCTACGTGCGCTACCGTCCGCATCAAGCCCTTCATCACCGGGCAAACAGTAGCTTTGCTGCAGATATTCCAACAGTTCAGTGACCAATACCGAAGGATAGCGCTCACTGTTGTCCTGAATGGAACGGCCGATAAAGCTGATATACAACTGCTGCTGGGCAGAGAGGATCGCCTCCAGGAACAGGTAGCGGTCATCGTCACGGCGGCTGCGATCGCCCCGCTTAATCTGCTGCGCCATCAGGTCAAACCCCAGCGGAGGCAAGGTGCGAGGGTAGACACCGTCGTTCATACCCAGCAGGCAGACCACTTTGAACGGAATGGAACGCATGGGCATCAGGGTACAGAAGTTGATTTGACCGGCGAGGAAACGCTGGCTGATACGTTGCTGATCGAGCCGTGCGACCAGTTCATCGCGCAGCAGCGTCAACGGCACGGCATCGGGATAACGCGCCGCCAGGCCAAAGCTGGCCACTTTCTGCCACTGCTCTTCGATCAGCGCCAACGCCTCTTCCGTTTCGCTGTCCGTCTCAAAGAAGCTATTGAGCAGTTGGCGGCACAGCGGCAACCATTCGGCTAACGGCCGCTCTTCACTGAGGATTTGCCGCCAACGGCTGAGTTGCGCCAATAGATCGGCCAATTGCCCAGCCAGCTCGGCCACTAATCCACTCGACTCATCGTAGGGTAATACACCCAGCCAATCTCCAGCGTTACTGTCCATGGCGTAGCCCAGCAGCATCCGGGTTAAACCGAACCGCCAGGTATGCTGCCCGGTTGCGGGCAGATCCAGTTCACGCACATTGTCATCATCCAGCCCCCAACGCACCCCGGATTCACCAGTCCAATGGCGTAACAGGCTTAGCCCCTCTTCCTGAATCGAGAAACGCGCCGCTAGCGCGGGCACGTCCAACAGCGCCAGTACCTGCTCTGAGGTAAAGCGGCTTTGCGGCAGATCCAGCAGGGAAATAAAGGCTTGTAGCGCCGGATGCGCTTGCCTGACCTTGCGGTCGGAAATGGCAAACGGCAGATAGCGCCCGGCGGGGGCATTGCCAAACACCGCCTGAATATACGGGGTGTAGCTGTCGATATCCGCCACCATCACGATGATGTCGCGCGCGGTAAGTTGGGGCTCTTCTGCCAGCATGGTCAGCAACCGATCGTGCAGCACCTCGACTTCGCGCTGCGGGCTGTGGCAGGCATGCAGACTGATAGAGCGATCCTGCGGATCGAGCTGGCGTTTATTGTCACTGCGCTCCAGAGTTTCCGGCGTAGTCCCGATCAGTGCGTGATCTTCCAGCTCCAGCATGTCGTGCTGAATGGCGTGCAACAAACTATCTGCCGGGATCTCGACAAAGGCATCCACCTCCTGCACCGCCTCCATCTGTGACAGTAAATACAGATGATCGCGCCCTAGTTTGCCCCAGGAAGCCAGCAGCGGGTTACTCAGCTGTTGCTCGCCCTCAGCATCAAATAGTTGGGCTGCCTGTTCCGGCTGACGGAACAAGCCTTGCTCCCGTGCCTGGTGATAGTGGCGGCGTTTGCGGCTCTGCAAACGGGCCAGAAAGGCGTAATCCTGAATGTCGCCCCAGTAATAGCGGCAGGGGTTGGTAAACATCAGGTGGATATCAATATGTTTACCCAAGGCCTGCAGCGCTTCCAGGTAGATTGGCGGCAAGGCGGAAATCCCACAGATAAACACCCGTGGCGGCAACCCCGCAGGGCATTGAGTGGCATTCTCCAGGGTACTAATAAACCGGCGATATAAGTTGGCACGGTGCCATTCGGGCTGGCCCAGCTCGTGGGTATATTCCACTAGCCGATGCCACAGGGGAGCTTGCCAGCTTTGCGCCTCTGCCAATCCTTCTACCACCTCCCCACGCTGCCAACTCTCCAGCCACTGCGGGCGATAAACCAAATACTGGTCAAACAGGTCAGCAACGCGCCCGGCGAGCTGGTGGATCTTGCGCTTGTCGGCGTCATCAGTCAGGTAATGCTGTAAAGGAGCAAACTCGGGCCGTGTCAGCATACCTGGCAGCAGCCACATCAGCTTCCAGGTCATGGCATCTTTGCTAAAAGCGCTCTCTTTGGGAATGCCTGGTAATACCTTGGTGAACATGTCCCAGATAAAGGTCGCCGGTAGCGGGAAAACGATATTCGCGGCAATGCCAAACTGCTCGGCCAGCTGCATCTGCAACCATTGCGCCATGCCGGGGCTTTGCACCAGCACCACTTCCTGTTGAAACGGATCGGCCAAAGGTTCCCTGGCTATCAGCGCGCTGGTCAGCGTTTTCAGCAAGTCCAACTGATTGGAATGATAAACCGTAAACATGAGGCTCCTTGGAAGCGAAAAAGTGCATTACCGACTACTGGCTAAACGGCCCCTCACCCTAACCCTCTCCCACAGGGAGAGGGAACAGATCGAGAACACCTCGACCAATATAGAGAGGGATACCGATCAATACGACTGACAAACCTCAACCGGCTTACTACGTAGCGTTGCATACTGTGCCCATGCTACTGCCCGCAATACCAGCGGCTGAGTTCAACCTGCTGCTGCTGCTGCGTTTGTATCTTCACCGTGCGCCGCAGACATGAGCCTTGCGCCTGGTGGGTTTCGACTTGGTAGCGCCAATTAGGCGGTAGCGATATGGCAGGACTTATTTCGGCACCGGCACTGAATATTTCCAGCTGTTGGTGCGCCAGCGACCAGGCCTGTCGATATTGCCACTGTCGTTGAAAAGCCTGCAACAGCACCTGCTGATATTGTAACAGCCCGAGCAGCGAGACGGCGAACAACAATGCCGCGATCAACACTTCAGGCAGGCTGAAACCCCGTTGAGTTCGCCAGCCTGTCCGTTTATTCAGCACAATCGCTTTCCCGCTTTTCAGGGCAAAAATCCAGCCAGCCACCTTTTTGCGCTTTCAGCAGGTGGTCACCAGCCCCACCTTGTTGTGTAGCCAGTTGGTATAGCCACAAAGGCTCCGCTCCCGCAATATCCCCAGCCCCGCGCACCATCACCAAGCCGGTACGAGCCGAGAGCCGGGCGCAGGCCTGTAAAACCTCACCGCTCATCTGCTGGCAGGACCAATGGGTCGCCTGTAGAGACTCCCTTGGCCACGGCTGCGCCAGCCCCCAGCTTAATGCCGACGCCGCCTGGTTATAGGCCCGCAGGTAACGCTGCTGATCAACGGCCAGCAGTAGCGCACTGTCCAATTGCCGCTGCTGGGCAGTGAGCAGCATCAACCCCATCACCAGCAACAACATCACCGCAGCCAATGTGCTGCCCCCCTGCTGCCTATGCATCCTTAGGGTGCCTCCATGCTGACCGCCCACTCCAGGCGGCGTTCTATATTTGCACGCACCGTTGAGCGGCCACTTAAGGCAAACAACATCAAAGACTTGCCATCACGCCCCACAATGTGGCTGACAGAAAAGGACTCAATCCGTACCTCTTCCTGATCGAGCAAGCGTTCCCAGCCGCTGCCCTGACACTGGGTCACGCCGCTTTGCCCCTCCAACCCTCCGGCACGCAGACGATAACCAAAATACTCGGCATCGCTACTGCTTTCCCAACGCCCATTGCGGTTAAGATCGTAGGCCACGATCACACAGCTGCCCGGTGCTTCACCCGCCGCATGGCCAATTAGCAGAGAACGCCCCTGACACTGCCCGGCACAAAACCCGCTGCGGCGCAGGTCTTTTTCAATCCCGAAAGCCAGCTGGCGTAACACCAGATCCAACCGATAATGACGGCCCACATCAACCGTCTGCTGACGCAGTATCGGTAAGGTTTTCGCCGCCGCCAATGCAATAAGGCTGCCGAAAGTCATCGCCAGCAGCACCTCTGGCAGGGTAAATCCTTGCTCTAAGGTTGGCATAAGGGCAAGCTCCGGATGGCGGTTTCTTCACTGCACAGCCGCAGCCGCCCTTTGGCAGACAGCACCAGACGTATGCCGCCAGCCGGATTACCCAGCAGGATATGCCCGGCCTGTGCATTGTTGCGCACCCCATAAAATCCCATCTCCTTTTGGGTAAAACCTTGTAACTCCACATCCAAATGTTCTGGGATAAAGGCCCGGTCGGCTGCACAAGATGCCTCCTGCGGGCCACTACCCACGCACCAGACTTTCCCCTGCCGAAACCACAATAGAGCATTGCGGTTATGCCAATTGGCATCGGCCTGTAAGCGCGTTAAAAATGCCAGCAGCTGCTGGGCAGTCTGCTCCAACCGCAGCGCCTGTTGATAATGATGCCACTGGCTAACCCCCCAAGAGGTTAGCATCCCTGCCAGCACCATCACGATCAGCAGTTCGATCAGCGTCAGGCCTTGCTGGTGTTCGGGGTTATTTTTATATCGGTTCATACGGCGAGTGTAATCAGCCAGAGGCTCGATGAAAGGCTCCTTTTCTCAGGCTGGAAAATGATGCGCAGAATTTTTAGTTCGCAGGTAACAAACTGGGGGAAATTGAGTACGGCTTCGCATTTTTGGCAATGCGGCACGGACGCTAAATGCAGCGCCTACGTACAATTGGGATAGGAAAACGGTTGAGTGAGGGCCGCATGCGGCCCTCGACAAATCAGATAGCGACAGGAGCCTTAATCGGCGGATGCGGATCGTAGCCTTCAATCTCAAAGTCTTCAAAACGGTAATCAAACAGCGAGGCTGGCTTGCGTTTGATCACCAACTTCGGCAACGCACGCGGCTCGCGGGTTAATTGCAGCTGCGTCTGCTCCATATGGTTGCTGTACAGATGCGTATCGCCACCGGTCCAGACGAAATCGCCCACTTCCAGATCGCACTGCTGCGCCATCATATGTACCAACAACGCATAGCTGGCAATATTGAACGGCAGGCCAAGGAACACGTCACACGAGCGCTGATACAGCTGGCAAGAGAGTTTGCCGTCCGCCACATAAAACTGGAAAAAGGCATGGCACGGGGCCAGAGCCATCTGATCCAGCTCCCCCACGTTCCAGGCAGAAACAATAATACGGCGCGAGTCCGGATCCTGTTTCAGCTGTTGCAACACGGTGCTTAGCTGGTCAATCTGGCGACCATCCGCCGCGCCCCAGGCACGCCATTGCTTGCCATAGACCGGGCCAAGATCGCCATTTTCATCGGCCCATTCGTCCCAGATACTGACGTTGTTTTCACGCAGATACGCTACGTTGGTATCGCCGTTCAGGAACCACAGCAGCTCATGAATGATCGACCGCAGGTGACATTTCTTGGTGGTCACCAACGGGAAACCTTCCTGCAGGTTGAAACGCATCTGGTGGCCGAAAATCGACAACGTGCCAGTGCCGGTACGGTCGGCTTTAGGGGTGCCCTCGGCGAGCACTTTGTTCATCAAATCCAGATACTGTTTCATTTTTCCTCACGACTGTTGTTGCTGTGGACGACGACGATACGCCCAGATCATCATAATAATACCGGCGAGCACCATCGGCACGGACAGGATTTGCCCCATGCTGATCACCCCGTCAAACAAGCCAAGCTGGGCATCCGGCTGGCGGAACGCTTCGACGATAATACGGAATGCGCCATAACCAATCAGGAACAGGCCCGAAACGGCCCCCATCGGACGTGGTTTGCGGATAAACAGGTTCAGAATGATAAACAGCACGATGCCTTCCAGCACCATTTCATACAGCTGCGACGGATGACGTGGCAATACGCCATATTCGTTGAGCAGTGGCAGCAGTTGAGGATTAGCGGCAGCGATGGCGATATCTTCAGGACGCGAGCTTGGGAACAGCATCGCCCAAGGCGTATCGGTGGTGACACGCCCCCACAGCTCACCGTTGATAAAGTTGCCAAGACGGCCTGCTCCCAGACCAAACGGGATCAGCGGGGCAATAAAATCAGATACCTGGAAGAAGTTGCGCTTGGTGCGGCGGGCAAACCACAGCATCACCGTGATCACGCCAATCAAGCCACCGTGGAATGACATACCGCCATCCCAGACTTTGAACAGGTAGAGCGGGTTATCCAGGAACAGCGGCAGGTTG
This sequence comes from Serratia silvae, assembly GCF_023282985.1. Classification (GTDB taxonomy): domain Bacteria; phylum Pseudomonadota; class Gammaproteobacteria; order Enterobacterales; family Enterobacteriaceae; genus Chania; species Chania silvae. The sequence continues at coordinate 86,776 of NZ_JAGQDC010000018.1, forward strand.
TAGAACAATACATAACCGACACGGCCACCGACAAAGACCCCGAGGAAGCCGGCATACAGCATGTTTTCCACTTCGTCTTTGGTCCAACCGCTACCGGGCTTGTTTGCGCGGCGTACCGCCAACCACATGGCAAAAACAAAGCCAACCAGGTACATCAAACCGTACCAGTGCAAAGAGACCGGGCCGATAGAGAAAATCACCGGATCAAATTTTGGAAACGCCAGATAGCTAGTGCTCATCTATCACCACAATATGTCTGTTATTCATCCCCAAACGGGGGCGGCAGGTGCCAAATGCGGTGCAAAGCCCGTACAACGGGAGCACCGCGTTGAGATGGCGCATCATAACATAGGCTTAACCACGTCCGGGCTTGCCGGCAGGGAAAAGTTCTGTAAAAAAATCGGTCAACGCTTAACGGGTTGGGCTACATCCAATCAACGACCACCGCGGATCAACCCCCCCATACCACGCCGTTCCATAAACGCCGCCACCTGGTGGCGAACCTCGGTCGTCATCTGGGCACTCAATACCCGCTGGGCCAGCCCTTGCGCATCTTCCAGTTCGATATGGCGCAACAGATATTTGATACGTGCGACGCTGCGCCCATTCATGCTCAGATTACGGTAACCCATGCCCACCAGCAGCAGAGCACCCATCGGGTCTCCCGCCAGCTCACCGCACAGGCTGACTTGCAACTCGGCCGCCGTCCCCTGCTCGATGATCAATTTCAGCACCTGCAACATGGCTGGATGCAGGCTGTCGTACAGCGAAGCAACGCGGGTATTATTACGATCCACCGCCAGCAGATACTGGGTTAAATCGTTGGTTCCCACCGAGATAAAATCGACACGTGCGGCCAGATAAGGGATCAGGAAGATCATCGACGGCACTTCCAGCATAACGCCAATTCGCGGCTTGGGAATGTCGTATCCCAGCATCTCTTCCACTTCTCGCCCGGCGCGATCGATCAGGCGCTTGGCCTCGTCGATCTCTTCCAGACTGGTGATCATCGGCAACAGGATCCCCAGATTGCCGGTTCCCGCATTGGCACGCAGCATGGCGCGCACCTGGATCAGGAAGATTTCTGGCTGATCCAGCGTAATGCGGATCCCCCGCCATCCGAGGCACGGGTTCTCCTCGCTGATCGGCATGTAAGGCAGCTGTTTATCAGCGCCGATATCCAGCGTACGCAGCGTCACCGGCTTGTGCGGATAGAAGAGTTGCAGCATGCCCTGATATTGCGCCACCTGCTCCTCTTCCGACGGGAAGCCACTTTGCAGCATGAACGGGATCTCGGTGCGGTACAGGCCAACGCCGTCCACGCGCGCCCCCAGCAGTTGTTCATGTTCCGGGCTAAGGCCGGCGTTCAGCATCACCTGGATCCGCTCACCGCTTTTCAGCTCTGCGGGCTGCTCAACATCATCTTCAGCCAGCTTGCTGAGCTCCAGCTCTTCGCTGATCAGACGTTGATATTCCTTCACCAGCACCGGTTCCGGATCGACCAGTAATTCACCACGATAGCCATCAACAATCAGCATTCGCTGGGCCAACAGCGCAGGCTGGATGTCTGCCCCCATCACCGTTGGCACGCCCATGGCCCGCACCAGGATCGCGGCGTGGGAGTTGGCAGCACCATCGCGCACCACCACACCAGCCAGGCGATCCTGCGGTACTTCGGCTAACAGGGTTGCCGTCAGTTCATCGGCGACCAGCACAAAACGGGCAGGCCATTGGCTAGCCCCTTGAGTGGTATCGTCGAGGTGGAATAGCAGACGTTGGCCGAGCGCACGCAGATCGCTGGCACGCTCGCGCATATAGGTATCTTGCAAAGTCGCAAACTGGGCAGCGAAGGCTTCAATTACCTGTTTTACCGCCCATTCAGCCACTGAACCGGCATCGATCTCCGCGTACAGTTCACGTTTGAGGCGGGCATCGTTGAGCAGGTGGGAATAGAGATCGAAGATCGCCGCGCTTTCTTTTTGCGAGCTGGCGCTAAAGCGCTTACTGAAGCGGCGGAACTCTGCCCCAGCCTCTTCCAATGCCTGTGTCAGGCGTTCGCGCTCGCTGACGGTATCCAGCGTGGAGGCTTTATACACCTGATCGAGTGAAGGCTGGCTGCTATCTAACCACCCCTCCGCCACTGCCACGCCAGGAGCCGCAGCCAGCGCCCGAATGCGGGTCTGGCGATACTGGCCAAAAATGGCGTTTAGCTGTGATAGCGAGAGGATCCCGGCCATTTGGGTGGCCAGGGTAACCATGAAGGATTCTTCGCTTTCGTCAAACTGGCGCAGTTCACGTTGCTGCACCACCAACACGCCAAGCAGCTGGCGGCGATGAATGATCGGCACGCCAAGGAAGGATCGGAAACGATCCTCTTTGACCTGCGGAATATATTTGAAGCTGGGATGGCTTTGGGCATCCGCCAGGTTGATCGGCTCTGCCCGCCGCCCAACCAGGCCGACGATGCCTTCGTCAAAGGCCAGGGCAATAGTACGCCCACGGGGCTTTTTCAACCCGCGCGTCGCCATCAGGTAATAACAGCGGCGGTCGTTGTCTGCCAGATAGATGGAGCAGACTTCGGTGTCCATCGCCAGACAGGTTTCATTGACCAAAAGATCCAGCGCATCTGTCAGACTGGCCGCCGCGGCCACTTTCTCAACAATTTCTCGCAAGCGCGTGAGCATAGTCGGTTTGACTTAACCTCTCTTTCGGCGATAAGCAGGAGGTTGCCGCTGTGCTGCCAGTTCCTGCATTGGCATGACGGTTGCGGCAAACTCTTTCATAACCCGGCGGTACACGTCGCGTTTAAACGACACCACCTGGCGCACCGGATACCAGAAGCTCACCCAACGCCAGCCGTCAAACTCCGGCGTACTGCTGCGCTGCATGTTGATATCCGCGTCATTGCACATTAACTGCAGCAGAAACCATTTCTGCTTTTGGCCGATACAAACCGGCTTTGTGTCCCAACGCACCAAACGTTTTGGCAATTTATAGCGCAACCAGTTGCGGGTTGAGGCCAGGATACGCACATCCTTTTTACTCAGCCCCACTTCTTCGAACAGCTCACGGTACATCGCCTGCTCAGGCGTTTCGCCAGGGTTTATTCCCCCTTGGGGAAACTGCCAGGAGTGCTGACCGTAACGGCGGGCCCATAGGACCTGCCCCTGACGATTACAGATTACGATACCAACATTCGGGCGGTAGCCATCATCATCGATCACCGGACTACCTCGATAAGCATAAATTCGTATTGATAACCTGATTGTTTCACACAAGCCACAGGCGGTAAACCACTGCTTTGCAGCGCCGTCGCTCGGATAACATTGGGATAACTCACAGATAATGGCAAAGTTATAAACATGTAACGAGGTTCGAGGGCGGTTTTATTCACTTTTTCTGTGGATAGGTGTGTGAAGAACTCTAGGGATAAGCCGGGAAAACTCAATTGAACTTAAAAAGCGCCGTATTTTTAATTTTTAATTATCACTTTAAATACATAAACTTACTTGTATAAAAGCAGTTATGAACAGGGTAAAAATGTGATCTATGCACGCTTTGGATCTTTCGCTGGCGAAAGATCCATCAATGCGGATTTTATCCACAGATTATTATACCCAGTGACCTATAAAACCGCCAAATTCGTAAAAAACGCCCCGCGTCAAGGCTGTAAATCAAACCAGTGATCGGCAAAAAGTTGGGTTATCCCAGAAATCTGTGGATAAATAGGTGTAAGATCCTGTTTATTGTCGGTGGCTACAGGTGCACAACCCCGCACTGAAAACTTTCTACAGCGATTTGGTAGCCAAAAAGTCATGTAAAATCATGCTACTATTGTTGTTTTCCCCAGCCTGCTTTTCCCTTTTAAGGCTGTGAGTAAATTCGGTACATTTTTTAACCATAATGCATAGGTCTGATTTATGGCGTGTTTATCCCCGCTGCCGCCAGAAAACGAGCAGCAATTATTAGCCCGTGCCCAGGCGCTGGCTGGCTTTAACCTTGGCGAACTGGCAGCTCGCGCACAGGTTAGCATTCCCAAGGATCTCAAGCGGGATAAAGGCTGGGTCGGCATGCTGCTGGAGTTGTATTTGGGTGCCATGGCGGGCAGCAAGCCTGAGCAGGATTTCCCTGAGCTGGGCATTGAGCTGAAAACCATCCCGGTCGACGCCGCCGGTAACCCGCTGGAAACCACTTTCGTCTGCGTAGCTCCACTTACAGGCAATAGCGGCGTGACCTGGGAAAGCAGCCACGTACGCCACAAACTGGCACGCGTGCTGTGGATCCCGGTTGAGGGCGAACGACAAATCCCGTTGGCACAGCGCCGCGTAGGTTCTCCGCTGCTGTGGCAACCCAATCAGGAAGAAACCGAGATGCTGCGCCGGGATTGGGAAGAACTGATGGATCTTATCGTGCTCGGCCAGGTCGAGCGGATCACCGCCCGCCATGGCGAAGTGCTACAGCTGCGGCCAAAAGCGGCCAACAACAAGGCATTGACCGAAGCCACAGGTGAACAAGGCCAGCCGATCCTTACGCTGCCGCGCGGCTTCTATCTAAAGAAAAACTTTACCAGGGCGCTACTGGCCAGGCACTTTACGCTTTGACTCATACTCTTCCCTGTTTTCACTGTCATTTCTCCTTACAGAGATGGGATACGTCCGAAGACCATCTTTGGCATAGTTTGCTACTCTATTAAGACAATTATTCTAGGTATATAAGGTGTTCGGCATGAAAAAGTGGGTAATGGCTATTTCCGCCCTGATGATGGTCGCCGGATTAGCAGGCTGTTCCAGCGACTATGTGATGGCCACCAAAGACGGCAATATGATCCTCACGCAGGGTAAGCCTAAAATCGATAAGGATACCGGCCTGATCAGCTATCAGGACGAGCAAGGCAACCAGCGCCAGATTAACGGCGATCAGGTCTCGCAAGTTATCGAGCGTTAATCCCGGCCCCGCATCATCCTGACCCCTGACGGATTATCAATCAGGGGTTTAGCCAGTCAGTTAATTACCCTATGGATTTCAAGCTGCAGCTAGGCGACAAGCTATCCCATCCCCAGGAGCTTACTTTTGGGTAAGTGACTGGGGTGAGATAGTGCAGGTAACAACGCTGCAGCTTGAAAGACGACGGGTATAATCCTCTTTCACCATCTTCTTAGCTTAGTTATAGTCAAGTAAGGCGTGTTACGCCGTTGGATCTCTGGCTTCTGTTTTAGCGGGCATCACGCCCGTAAGCGCTAACATTGAAGGAAGGCCGTTAATGCAATACCACCGTATTCCCCACAGTTCTTTAGAAGTGAGCGTGCTGGGACTGGGCACCATGACCTTTGGCGAACAAAACAGCGAAGCCGATGCCCACGCACAGCTGGATTATGCATTAGCCGCTGGCATCAATCTGATTGATACCGCAGAGATGTATCCAGTGCCGCCGCGCCCGGAAACCCAGGGCCTGACAGAACAATACATTGGCAGTTGGATCAAGGCGCGCGGCAACCGCGACAAAATCGTGCTGGCAAGCAAGGTCTCCGGGCCGATCCGGGGTAATGACGCTGGCATTCGTCCACAGCAGGCATTGGATCGCAAAAATATCCGCGCAGCCCTGGACACCAGCCTGAAACGGTTAAATACCGATTATCTGGATCTTTACCAGCTACACTGGCCACAACGCACCACCAACTGTTTCGGCAAGCTCAATTATCAGTACACCGATGAAAAAGCCACCATCCCGCTGTTGGAAACCCTGGAAGCGTTAACCGAGCAGGTTCGTGCCGGCAAAATTCGCTATATCGGCGTCTCTAACGAAACCCCATGGGGCGTGATGCGCTACCTGCAACTGGCAGAAAAACACGAACTCCCGCGCATCGTATCGATCCAGAACCCCTACAGCCTGTTAAACCGCAGCTTTGAGATTGGTTTGGCCGAGATCAGCCAACATGAAGGCATCGAACTGTTAGCCTATTCCAGCCTGGCCTTCGGTACGCTGTCGGGTAAATACCTCAACGGAGCCAAACCGGCCGGGGCGCGCAACACCCTGTTCAGCCGCTTTACCCGCTACTCTTCAGCCCAAAGCCAGGCGGCGATCGCCGAATACGTAGCGCTGGCGAAAAAGCACGGTCTGGACCCTTCACAGATGGCATTGGCATTCGTACGCCAGCAGCCGTTCGTTGCCAGCACCTTGCTGGGCGCTACCACGCTGGAGCAGTTGAAGATGAATATCGACAGTTTTGATGTGGTACTGAACGAGGATGTGTTGCAGGCCCTGGAAGAGATCCACAGCCGCTTCACCATTCCAGCGCCATAAGAAATCCAGGGCGCTGCCAGCAGCGCCCTGATATTTTTAGGCTTTCGAGCGGAATTGAGATATCCACAGCACGGTAATGGCAAGCCCGAACACGACACCAAAACCGATCCCGACGCCGATCACCGGCACGCCTAATTTGACCACCAAAGAGTAGAGGCCAAGCATCAGCAGCATGGCGGTGTTTTCACCCAGGTTCTGTACCGCGATGGCGTTCCCCGCCCCAACAGAGCGTTTGCCCCGCTCTTGCAACAGCGCATTCAGCGGCACCACAAAGAAACCACCCAGCACACCAATCACCAGCAGCACGCCATAAGCGTTCAGCATGCTGGTTTGCACGGCAAAGAAGGCTACGGCTATCCCGATCAGGATCCCGGCAGGCATACAGCGCTTAACCGTTTCCAGCGTCACAAAGCGGGCTGCCGCCCCGGCACCGACCACGATACCTATTGCCACCATCGCATTGAGCATGGTTGGCGTGGCGTTATCGCTAATGCCCAGCGCCACCGGCACCCACAGCACCAGCAGGAAGCGCAGAGTGACCCCAGCGCCCCAGAACAGACTGGTACCAATCAGTGAGAAGCGGGTTTGGCCATCGCGCCACAGCACCACGCAGGCATTGAAGAAAGTGCTCCCCATGACGCGTGGGTGCCAAGAAACCACCTTATGAGCAGCAGGCAAGCGCGGGATATAGAGGTTGGCGATGACTGCCGCGCCGTAAACCACGGCACACACTGCCAGTGCGGCCACAATATGCCAGTCTGCCAACAGGCCACCGGCTACCGAACCCACCAGGATAGCGGCAATGGTGGAAGCTTCCATCAGACCGTTGGCCTTCACCAACTTATCGCCACTGGTGATCTCACCCAGGATGCCGTACTTCGCGGGTGAATAAGCCGCAGCACCTATGCCGACCAGGGTATAGCCCAAGAACGGGTTCAGCCCAAAGCAGATCACCAGTGCACCGGCCAGCTTCAAACCGTTGGCTACCATCATCACCCGCCCTTTGGAGAAGCTGTCGGCGATCTGGCCCACAAACGGAGCCAGGATGATATAGGTGGCAACGAAGGCCATTTGCAGTATCGGTTGGCTCCAATCGGGGTACATTTGTTGTTTGATCAGCGCCAGAGTAGCAAACAGCAAGGCGTTATCGCCGAAGGCCGAAAGAAACTGGGCACAGATCACCGCGATCATTGAACGTGACAGCAATGGGGAATCAGTTGCATTCATTACGCATTCTCCGGCTGTTCAGCCATTTGGCGCAAAGTAACGAAATCCGGTTTGCCGCTGCCCAGTAACGGCAACGCCTTCACCAGGCGAATATCACGTGGCACCGCCAGTTCTGGAGTGCCCTGCTCACGAGCCACCCGCAGCAAGCTATCACGGGTAATGCTGGCGTCGTTGGTGAACAACACCAGCGCTTCGCCTTTGCTGCTGTCACTTTTCACCGTGGCCGCATGTAGCCCTTCTGGTGACAGGCGCACCGCCAACTGTTCCACGCTCTCCAGCGAGATCATCTCCCCCGCCAGTTTGGCAAAGCGTTTCACGCGGCCACGAATGGTGCAATAACCCTGTTCGTCAAAGCTGACAATATCACCGGTATCGTACCAGCCAGCTTGCAGCACACCGTTTTCGTCCTCGGCTGCCGGAGCTTCCAGTTCGCCTGGGCGCTCAACCCGCAGGTAACCCTTCATGATGTTCGGGCCTTTCAATTGCAGACGGCCGCCGTTATCGATCCCGGCCATTTTGATCAAACGTGCTTCCATCTTCGGCATAATGCGGCCTACAGTGCCAACTTTGGCCGCTAGAGGTACGTTGATCGACACTACCGGGGCGCACTCCGTGACGCCGTAGCCTTCTAAAATGCGGATGCCGTATTTGTCCTGATAAATCTGTTTGGTGCTTTCTGCCAGCTTCTCGGCCCCGGCCACCACGTAGCGCAGGCGGGCAAAATCGTAAGGATGAGCGAAGCGCGCGTAGTTGTTGAGGAAGGTCGCTGTACCAAACAGCACGGTGCAGTTACGGTCATACACCAGCTCCGGCACCACGCGATAATGCAGCGGGCTTGGGTAGAGGAATACCCGGCTACCGGTCATCAACGGGGTGATCAACCCGACAGTCAGGCCGAAAGAGTGGAACAGCGGCAGCGAGGACATAAAGCGATCGCGCGGGGTGAAATCCGCAATGGTTCGGATCTGCTCCACGTTGGCCAGCAGGCTGGCATGGGAATGCACTACGCCCTTCGGATGGCCTTCCGAGCCGGAGGTAAACAGGATCAGCGCTGCATCCTCTGGCTGCTGTGGCACCATTGCCTTTTGTGGCTGGAACAGGTGACGCAGGATCCACAGCTTATCGTCCCGGGTGACGGTATCTTTCAAATCTTCCAGATAGACCCAGTTGGCTTCCGGCACCTGCTCTGGCAGATGCGTCAGCTTGCCCTTTTCCAGGAATTGACGTGAGGTGACGATGGTTTTAATGGTGGCCGCAGTCATCGCGCTTTTCAGCCCGTTCACACCGGCGGTGTAATTGAGCATGGCCGGAATACGGCCCCGCAATGAAGCGCCAAAGATGGCGGCAGCGGTAATAGTCGCATTCGGCAACAGCAGGCCAACATGCTCTTTCGGCGCGGTAAAGCGTTCCAGGATGCGGCTAACGCCCAGCGATTTTTTGAGCAGCGTATGATAGCTGTCTTCCTTGAAACCCACGTCTTCGATGCAGGGCTTGAAGCGGCCATAGCGATACTGTGCGGCCAACAGCGCACCGAACAGGGTTTGCGGTTTGAGGGTATCCATCCGCGCCTGCATCATGATCTGATGCAGCCTGTCACCGGCCAACTGCCGGCGTTGACTGGCTTTTGGCGCATCCGGCATCGGTAAGGTGGTTGGCGGCAGAATACTGATGGTGGTCTGTGGGAAGGCGCGGAGTTTAAATACTCCGGCCATACGGCCAAACACGCTGAACTCCGGGCCATCAATACGTATCGGCACGATGGTGGCACCAGATTTGGCGGCAATAAATGCCGCCCCATCGTAAATCTTCATCAATGAGCCAGTCACCGTAATGCGCCCTTCCGGGAACACCACGATTGGCCTGCCCTGCTCAACCATGCGCACCAGATGCTTGATGGCCATCGGTTTGGTGGGATCCAGGGGCACGAAATCGATATAAGGCTTCAACCAGCGCATAAACCAACGTTCGGAAATACTGGAGTAAACGGCAAACACCGGTTTAATCGGTAAGAATAACGCCAGCAGCGCGCCATCCATGAAAGAAACGTGATTCGGGGTGATCAGCAGTTTCTGCTGCTCAAAATGCCTGGCGTCGCCTTCGACACGAACACGAAACATCAGGCGAAACAGTGCACGTAACACGGTATATATCATCCCACTCTCCCTCGGGGTTGATGGCCTTAAAAATGGTCTGAGGAAGGATACTATACGGCAGGCAAAAAAAAACCTACGCATCCGCGTAGGTTGGTGCAATTGAAAATGGCTTCAACATACAGAGTATGTCGATTGCTCACCAATCAATACCTCTGGGACAGTCAATTTACCCCGCCACGCCAAACTCTCGCCAGCGGCCAATCGCAACAGTCAGGCGCAAAGTGTAACCAGCGATGTAGTTTTACCTTTGATAGACATGGTTATGAAACTATTGAAAAACCTCAACCGACCCGGATCGTTGGGTTCAGTGCCGCGCCCGTCAACGATGGATTAGCGTGGCCGAAAAGGTGAATTTAAAAACCATAAATGCAACGCTCACCACAAGTTAGCAATACCGGCCCTTGCGGCGCGCGATTTTTTCCGCAAGACTGAGGGATGTAAGCGATTACCCAGGAAGTGTTGCAGATATGGCCACGATTAAGGATGTTGCCAGGCTGGCGGGTGTTTCCGTCGCCACGGTATCCCGCGTAATAAATAACTCCCCTAAAGCCAGCGAAAGTTCACGTACCGCCGTGTTGGCCGCCATGGAGGGATTACAGTACCACCCCAACGCCAATGCCCGTGCGCTGGCACAGCAATCCACCGAAACCCTGGGCCTGATTGTCTCTGACGTTTCAGATCCCTTCTTTGGTGCCATGGTAAAAGCCGTGGAGCAGGTGGCCTACGCCACCCATAATTTTCTGCTGATTGGTAACGGTTACCATAATGCCGAAAAAGAGCGCCAAGCCATTGAGCAACTGGTACGCCATCGCTGTGCGGCATTGGTGGTGCATGCCAAGAAGCTGACCGACGATGAGCTAACCGTCTGGATGCGCCAGATCCCAGGCATGGTGCTGATCAACCGTACGCTGCCTGGGTTTGAGCCCCGCTGCGTTGCGCTTGACGATCGCTACGGTGCCTGGCTGGCCACCCGCCATCTGATCCAGCAGGGCCACCAGCGGATCGCCTTCATCTGCTCCAACCATCAGATTTCAGATGCTACCGATCGATTGCAGGGCTACCTGGATGCATTGGAAGAACACGGTATTGCGGTGGATGAGAAGCTGGTTGCCTACGGCAAGCCGGATGAGATTGGCGGCGAGCAGGCCATGACCGAGCTACTGGGCCGTGGTAAGCAGTTTACCGCCATCACCTGCTATAACGATCCGATGGCAGCCGGGGCACTTTCAGTGCTCAGTGATAACAGCGTGGATGTTCCGGGCCAGATTTCGCTGATTGGTTTCGATGACGTGCTGATTTCACGCTATCTGCGCCCACGCCTGACCACCATCCGCTACCCAGTAGTGGCGATGGCAACGCAGGCGGCTGAGCTGGCATTAGCGTTGGCCAACAACCAGCCGCTGCCGGAGATCACCAATATGTTCAGCCCGACGCTGGTACGCCGCCATTCGGTCGCCAGCATCAATAACGCTTTCGAGCAGAACTAATCTAGCCGGCGGTGGTATAGGCGCACGGGGCGATCCGGGTACTCCAGCGCCTCGCCGATGTGCTGCCAGCCATGGCGTTCGTAATAACCGCTAAAATCGGCATACAGATATAGCTCCTTGAACCCGGCCCGGCGGCTGTATTCCTGCACGTATTGCTGGAGCTGCAACCCCAGCCCGCTGCCGCGCTGGCTCTCTTCAACGTAAAGCGCGGCCAGCCACGGCGTTAAATCCTGGCGGCTGATCAAATCACAGCGCCACAGCCCCACAGTGCCTACCGGCTTGTCATCCAACAGGGCGATAAAAGTGATCGGCAAACCTTCATGGCGCAAACTGCTGGCCACCACGCTGGCAAAGAATTCCCGGCTGTTTTCACTGCCAAACGCCTGCCATTGCCAATCGATAACCTGTTGTTGATGCTGCGGGTAGTCCGCCAGATGCACGATACGAAACACACTAATCCCCTCTGAAAAATGCCTTAAACGCCAGCACCATCAGTGTACGCCAATCAATACATGGGTGCCCTAACAACATAGGTTGCTGAATTTGTAGGGGGCGAACATGTTCGAGCCGATCTAACCCTATGCTAGACTCAGCAATATTTACCGCAGCGGACGTTGAAAGAGGGTAGCCATTGATGATCACCATGTTGGATGTTTCCATGCGCGCGGGGGTGTCCAAAGCCACGGTTTCCCGCGTTTTAAATGGCACCGGCCAGGTGAAGAAGAGCACGCGTGATGCGGTGTTTAAGGCAATGGATGAACTGGGCTACCGGCCAAACTTTCTCGCCCAATCGCTGGCCAATAAAAGCTCCAACAGCATTGGGCTGGTAGTATCCAATTTTGATGGCCCCTACTTTGGCCGTTTGCTGCGCCAGGCCGCCAAACTGGTCGAGGCCAGCGGTAAGCACCTGATCGTCACCGACGGCCACGACACGCCAGAAGATGAATTACAAGCGGTACGGCTGCTGGCGGATCGCCGTTGCGACGCGATTATCCTGTACACCCGCTTTATGAGCGAAAACGCCCTGATGGAGTTGCTGGAAGACCTGCCGGTTCCGGTGATGGTGATTAACCGCGATCTGCCGCAGGCCCGTGAACGCTGCGTGTTCTTCGAACAGCAACAGGCCGCCTTCAACGTAGTGGATTATCTGATCCGTCAAGGACACAGTGAGATCGCCTGCATCACCGGGCCGATCGATACACCAACTGCCCAATCCCGCTTGGCGGGTTATCGTCAGGCGTTGGAACACCACCAGATTGCGTTCAATGATGCCCTGATCAACAACGGCGACAGCAGCGTACCCGGCGGACACCTCAGTTGTAAGGCCCTGCTGGCTAGCGGCAACTCATTCAGCGCGCTGTTTGCCAGCAACGATGATATGGCCATCGGCGCGATGAAGGCCCTGTACCAGGCTGGTAAGCGCCTGCCTGAAGACATTTCGCTGTTTGGTTTCGACGATGAGCCAAGCGCCGCCTATCTGCAACCGGCGTTGTCCACCGTCTACCTGCCGATCGACGCGATGATCGAAGCGGCGATAGCCCAAGCCCTGCGTCTGATCAACGGCGAAGCACTGCAACCGCTAACGCCGTTTGTCGGGGAGTTGAAACTACGTGAGTCCGTGGTACCTGGCCCCTACGCGCGTTAATTTCAACTTAAAGCAGCTCCAGCCCGATCAATTCTTCAATCGTCTGGCGGCGACGGATCAACCGAGGCTCACCGTTTTCAAACAGCACTTCCGGCAGCAGCGGGCGGCTGTTGTAGTTGGAGGACATCGACGAGCCATAGGCCCCGGTGTCATGGAATACCAAATAATCACCGACCCGCACCTGCGGCAACGGACGGGTTTCAATACCGCCACCCGCTTGCTGGGTAAACACATCACCTGACTCACACAACGGCCCGGCAATCACGGTGTCTTGCAGCGGTTGGTTATCAGTATTGCGGCCGTCGGCAGGCAACAGGGAGATATGGTGATAGCTGCCATACATCGCCGGACGCATCAGATCGTTGAACCCAGCGTCTACCAAGACAAAGTGGCGGCTGCCCATTTGTTTCACTGAACGCACTTCCGCCACCAGCACGCCAGCTTCGGCCATCAGGAAACGCCCCGGCTCGATTTCCAACTTCACCGGGTGGCCCAGATGTGCGGCAACCCGCTCACGCGCACGGTTCCACAAGCCGTAATAGTGTTCGGTATTGATCGCCTCTTCCCCTTGCTGATAAGGGATAGAAAGGCCGCCACCGGCGGAAATCGCTGTGATATCCAGCCCCAGGGCAATCACCTGCTGCACCATGGCATCACACACGCGCTCCAAGTGCTGATAATCCACCCCGGAACCGATGTGCATATGCAGGCCGATCAGTTTCAGGCCATATTGCTGCACCTTGGCGACCGCCTGCGGCAGATCGGCATACCAGATACCGTGCTTGCTGTTTTCGCCGCCGGTATTGGTTTTCTGGCTGTGGCCGTGGCCAAAACCAGGGTTGATGCGTAGCCATACCGGATGCCCGGCAGACACCTGGCCAAGCTGTTCCAACATATCGATGGAACCGGCGTTGACCGGGATTTTCAATTCACTGACGCGCGCCAGCGTGGCGTGATCCAGCACATCGGCGGTAAACACGATATCTTCGCCACCTGGCTCAAAACCGGCTTTTAACGCGCGCTCGATTTCCCCCAGCGACACCGAATCCACCTTGACGCCCTGCTCACGCATCAGGCGCAGAATATGAATATTCGAGCAGGCTTTCTGGGCAAAACGGATCACGTCAAAGTGCTGCAATTGGCTGATACGCTGGCTGATGATAGCCGCATCATAGGCCCAGACCGGGCAACCAAAGCGTTGGGGCAGCGCCAGCAGATTGGTGGCGTTCAGGGCGGTAGAGGTATCGTTCAAGGCGCGTGGCATGGTTCGGTTCCCATAATCAAATTTTCCACCATCATGCCGCAGCGGCTCCGGTGTGAAAAATATCTATTTCGCCATAGTCTATTCATTTATGATATGGCTTTCTCTCTCCGTGGAGCTTCGCCATGTATGCCATTACCCTGCGCCAGATTGAGATTTTCCACGCGGTGATGACCACCGGCAATCTGACCGAAGCGGCGGCGCTGCTGCAAACTTCACAACCGACCGTCAGCCGCGAACTTGCCCGCTTCGAGAAGCTGATCCAGCTGCAACTGTTTGACCGTGTGCGTGGCCGTCTTTACCCGACGGTGCAAGGCTTACGGCTGTTTGAAGAAGTGCAGCGCTCTTATTACGGCCTGGATCGCATCAAGAATGCGGCCGCCGGTATCCGGCAATTCCAACAGGCGCAGCTTTCCATTGCCTGCCTGCCGGTGTTTTCCCAATCGCTGCTGCCTGCCGTGTGCAAACCTTTTGTCGATCGTTATCCGGAAGTGAGCTTCAGCGTGATCCCGCAGGAGTCACCGTTGCTGGAAGAGTGGCTTTCGGCACAGCGCCACGATCTGGGCCTGACGGAGAATACCCTGACGCCCGCTGGCACCGAGCGTATGACCCTGATGACGATGAATGAAGTGTGTGTGCTGCCTGCCGGGCACCCTTTGCTTGCGAAAAGCACGCTGACGCCGCAGGACTTCAACGCAGAAAACTTTATCAGCCTGTCGATCACTGACAGCTATCGGCAACTGCTGGATGCGCTGTTCCATGAACAAGGTATCGAGCGCCGGATGGTGATGGAGACCCACAGCGCCGCCTCGGTCTGTGCGATGGTCAAGGCCGGAGTGGGCATCTCGGTCGTCAATCCACTGACTGCGTTGGATTACGCCAATAATGGCGTCCATGTGCGGCCTTTCAGCGTTGAGGTGCCGTTTACCGTGAGCCTGATCCGCCCGCTGCACCGCCCCTCTTCTGCGCTGGTCACCACCTTTGTGCAGCACTTGCAACAGCAGGCACAACAGTTGCCCGCCCGCCTGGCTTCGGTGATCCAACGCTAGCGTAGCGTGGCACGCCAGCCAGGATCGGTGGCAAACCATTCCACCAGGAAGTCCAACATGGTACGCAACGTGGCGGGCATTTGGCGGCGTGAGGTGTAAATACCGTAGATCCCCATCGTCTGCGACAGATACCCCGGTAACAGTTCCACCAACTCCCCCTTTGCCAACAGTGGCGCAGCGGAATAGTAAGGCTGCATGGAAATCCCCGCCCCTTGCAGCGTTCCTGCCAATAGCACCACCGATTCGTTGGCACTGAGGTTGCCACTGACCGCCACCGCCGACTTCACGCCTTGCTCATCAAAGTGCCACAGGCTTTTACCAAAGTAGGAGTAGGTCAGGCAGTTGTGCAGGGCTAAATCTTGCGGGTGACGCGGGGTACCATGAGCGGCCAGATAGGCTGGAGATGCACAGATCACCGAAGCACAGTTGGAAAGCGGCCGGGCAATCAGATTAGGCTCCAGTTCATTGGTGATGCGCAGCGCCAGATCGATACGCTCCTCCACCAGATTGACCGCCCGGTTATCCATTTGCAGATCCACCGCAACCTGAGGATGACGTTTCAGGTACTGCGCCACCGCCCCCACCAGCGCCGTTTGGCCAAGCGATTGCGAACAGGTGATGCGCAGCAGGCCACGTAAATCGTCACTCTGCTCGTTTTCCACCAGATCGATATCTTTCGCTACCGCCAGCATTTGGCGGCAACGTTCCAAGGTGCGCTCCCCGGCATCGGTCAGGCTGAGCCGACGCGTAGTACGGTGCAGCAGCCGCGCCCCGGCCCATTGTTCCATCTGCGCCAGATAGCGCGTCACCATAGCCCGCGACATCGCCAGGGTATCCGCTGCCGCAATCATGCTGCCGCGTTCGACGATAGTGACAAAAACCTCTGCGGCGGTAATGCGATCCATGATTCGCTCGATTTACGCAATGAATAATTGCTTATTATCCGGTTTTTCTCCCGTTCTATGCAACCTATCATCTGACCAACGATAACAAACACCCAAAAGGCACCTGCACATGTTTAAGAAATCATTACTGACCCTGGCCGTAACCGGCTTAGTTTCATTCAGCACCTTCGCTAATGCAGCTAACACACTGACCCTGGAAGTGTACAACCCAGGCGAAAAGAGCGTTTTCCCGGTCTCTTCCGAGATTGTCAGCGGCCCACACGAAGTGGCGCTGATCGATGCCCAATTCCAGCGTAACGACGCGCAGGAGCTGGTGAAAAAGATCAAGGCCACCGGTAAAAAGCTGACCACGGTCTATATCAGCCATTCGGATCCAGATTTCTATTTCGGCCTGGACGTGATCAAAGCCGCTTTCCCGCAGGCTAAAATCATTGCCTCACCAGAAACGATCAAAGCAATCAATGCAACCCAGGCAGGTAAACTCGCCTATTGGGGGCCGATCCTGAAGGAGAATGCGCCGCAGACCGTGATCGTGCCGCAGCCGTTGCAGGGCAGCAGCTTTAGCATTGATGGCCAGCAGGTCGAAGTGAAAGGCCTCAATGGCCCAACGCCAGATCGCACCTTTGTGTGGATCCCATCGTTGAAAGCCGTGGTGGGTGGTGTGCCGGTAGCCGGTGACAATATTCATCCGTGGATTGCGGATAATCAGACTGTCGAGTCACGTGCCCATTGGCAGCAAACGCTGGAAAGCATCAAGGCGCTGAAACCGCAGGTGGTGGTTCCAGGGCACTTCCTGCCAGGTGCGGCACAAACGCTGGAGTCAGTGACCTTTACCCACAATTACCTGACCACGCTGGAAAGCGAGTTGCCAAAAACCAAGAACTCCGCTGAACTGATCGCGGCGATGCAGCAGCACTATCCAAAACTGCAAGATGGTTCCAGCCTGGAGCTGAGCGCCAAGGTGCTGAAAGGCGAGATGAAGTGGCCGCAATAGTGCGCCCGGAGAACCGATCCATGACCACTTTGCATTATATTTTCGATCCGCTGTGCGGCTGGTGCTACGGTGCGGCACCGCTGGCCAAGACCGCGCAGGCTATTCCAGGCCTGACCGTTGCCCTGCACGCCGGTGGCATGATGACGGGCAATGCCCGCCGAACCATCAACGAGCAATGGCGCAATTACGTGATGCCGCATGATAAGCGGATTGCCGAGCTGACCGGCCAACCCTTCGGCGACGGCTACTTCAACGGGCTGCTGCGTGACACCACGGCGGTGATGGATTCTGAGCCACCGATCATCGCGATCCTGGCCGCTGAACAACTCGCCGGACGGGGTCTGGATATGCTGCACCGCATTCAGGAAGCCCACTACCGGGAAGGGCAACGTATTGCCGATGCGCCGGTGTTGGAAGCGCTGGCGAAAGAATTGGGCCTTGATCCTGCTGCCTTTGTTGCCGAGATGCGCTTTAACAGCGGCGCGCCCACGGCACAGCATATTGCCGACAGCCGCGCACTGCTCGCCAAAGTCCGTGGGCACGGCTTCCCAACCTTTGCCCTGGAGGATAATCAAGGGCGGCTATCCCAGATCCCCGTGCAGGAGTATTTGGGGAATGTTGAAGGCTGGAAGGCGTTGTTGAAAGATGCCGTGAAATGAATCTGTCGGGGCGAGCACATGTTCGCCCCGAACGTAGTTGTAACAATTTCATTTTGTGTTGTGATTTGCCGCCGTGCCAAAGACGCCCTCGCCTTACGCTACTCAACGTTACTAGCGCTCGTTTTATTTCCGCTGTATTGCAAATAATGAGCCACGTCAAAACTGCTTACATGTGGCGGTTTGTTTGTTACCAGCCTCATGCCCATGCTAGAAGAAAACGATGTCTTCTGGATTTTTATGAACACGAGCACCACACAAAAACGAGCCGTCTGGCAGTTGATCAAACCCTTTTGGGTTTCAGAAGAAAAATGGCGCGCCTGGGCAATGCTGATCGCCATCGTGGGCCTATCCCTGGGGCTGGTCTATATCAGCGTGCTAATCAACCAGTGGAACCAGGTGTTCTACGATGCCCTACAAAATAAAAACTACCCGGTGTTCAAAACACAGCTGTGGCGCTTTACCTATCTGGCGTTGGCTTTCATCGTGCTGGCGGTCTACAAGATCTACCTGACCCAAGGCCTACAGATGCGTTGGCGACGCTGGATGACGGAAAGGTTTATGGGTAAGTGGCTGGCGCACCAGGCCTATTACCATACCGAGCAACAGCAGATTATCGATAACCCCGATCAGCGTATCTCTGACGATCTCAACGTTCTGACCCAGTACACCTTATCTTTGTCGCTCGGCCTGCTCTCCAGCCTGGTGACGCTTTGTTCGTTTATTACCATTCTCTGGCATATCAGCGGGCCGATGACCTTCGTGATCGCCCAACATGCCATTACCCTGCCCGGCTATATGGTGTGGTTTGCCCTGTTGTACGCGGTACTGGGATCCTTGCTGATCTGGTGGGTCGGCAAGCCGCTGGTTAGGCTCGGCTTTAATCAGGAGCGCTATGAGGCGAACTTCCGTTTCGGGCTGATCCGTATCCGTGAAAATAACGACGCCATTGCGCTATATCACGGTGAACCGCGAGAGAAACAGCAGCTAAGTAACCGCTTTGAGGCCATCCGCAGCAACTGGTGGTCGATCATGCGTATCACCCGGCGGCTGAATATCGCCAGTAACTTCTACAGCCAATTTGCCATTATCTTTCCGCTGCTGGTGGCGGCACCGCGCTATTTCTCCGGTGCGATCCAGATGGGCGGGCTGATGCAGATCTCCTCCGCGTTCGGCCAGGTGCAAGGGGCGCTGTCGTGGTTTATCGACGCGTTTACCGATCTGGCCACCTGGAAAGCCTGCGTTAACCGTCTGGCTGGCTTTAACGCGGCAGTGGACGAGGTGCATAACCAGATCCGCGGTATCAGCCTGCAACAGGAAGACCACTTACCGCTGATGCTGCGCGATGTTGGCCTGACGCTGCCCGATGGACAGCCGCTGTTAAAGGCAGCAACCATGACGCTTAAACGCGGTGAACGTGTGTTGGTCGTTGGCCCTTCAGGCTGTGGTAAATCCACGCTGTTGCGGGCCATTGCCGGGATCTGGCCTTACGGCTCTGGTGAAATCAGGCTGGATAACCACCTCACCACGCTATTCCTGCCGCAGCGCAGCTATATCCCAATCGGTACGCTACGTGAAGCGCTGAGCTATCCGCATCAGAATAAAGGCTACAGCGATGAGCAATTGTTGAAGGTTCTGGAAAACTGTCGGCTGAAACACCTGCAACGCTGGCTGGATACCAGCGCCAACTGGAGTCATCGCCTTTCACCGGGTGAGCAGCAACGGTTGGCATTTGCCCGTGCGATCCTTACCCGCCCGGACGTGCTGTTCCTGGATGAGGCCACCAGCGCGTTGGATGATGAAACCGAGCAATTGATGTATTACCTGCTGGTTGACGAACTGCCGGAGGTCACGCTGGTCAGCGTGGCACACCGCAACAGCGTGGCGAAATATCATCAGACCTGCTGGCGTTTCAGCCGTGACGAAAATGGCCCGGCCCAGATGGCGCTTAGCCCGTTGCCGATATAGAGTTAGCCTCAATGGCTCCTCTCACACCAACCCTTCCAAAGGGTTGGTGTGAGAAGGCACATGATTAAATCCCATCCGCCTCGGCGTTGGCGCATTTCACCTTACGCCGTTCGTGCCACAGGCTAGTCAAGCCGCGTTTGCCGCAGGCCAACGCCATGTCACGGAACTCGGTCAGGCTCAACCCTTCGCGCTCCAGCATCATTTCGGCAGCCAACTGCATATTCACCCCGGTCAACACCTCACAGTTGCCATGCACATCAGCCAACTCACATGCGCTCCGAAATGGCGATCCCCCCAGCATATCGGTAAGAAATACCACGCCGTCTGGCTGCGCCACCGCTTGCAGTGCGGCACTTAACGCCACTTTCAGCTCCGCCGTTCCCATATGGACAGGGAAGTCCACCGCGATACAGGCAGGTTGCTCCCCTACCACCTGTTCTACCGCCTGTAGCAGGCCGCTGGCGAAACCGCCGTGGCCGGTAATGACAATTCCTGGCATGTTCTCTTCCTCACAGCAAACCGATAAATTTACCCACTACGCCGATCACCACCGTCACACCGATCAGTTTCACCGGTGAGAAACCGCGCTTCATCAGGAAGAACACCAGCAGCGTGAAACACAGCGGCAACAGGTTGGGCATCAACTTATCGAGAACGTCCGTCTGCAACGCCACGGTGGCTTTACCGGCATGCATGATCAGCGGCGTAGAAAGGTGTACATAAGAGGCCACCAGCGCACCGATGACCGTCATGCCCACGATCGACGCCGCATGGGATATTCGTTTGGTATGGGTTTTCAATAGCGTCAGCGCACTGGTGCCCGCCTGATAGCCGTAGTGTGCCAGCCCAAAGCGCAGCCCGAAGTGGAACACGTTGAACAACAGCAGGAACACTATCGGCCCAAACAGGCTGCCTTCAAGCGCCAGAGAGGCCCCGATGCCCGCACAGATCGGCAACAGCGTCAACCAGAACAGCGCATCACCAATGCCTCCCAACGGCCCCATTAACGCTACTTTCACCGCTCGAATGGTGGAGACTTTTTCCTTGTTTTGCTCCATCGCCAATACCAACCCCGAAAGGAAGGTGACGTCGAAGGGATGCACGTTAATAAACTCCATATGCATCTTCATCGAATTCGCCAGATCCTGAGGATTGCGGTGGATCTTGCGCAAGCCAGGGATCAGGGTATACAGCCAACCACCGGCCTGCATACGTTCATAGTTGAACGATGCCTGCAACAACAGCGAGCGCCAGGCCATGCGGTTGATATCACTGCGCGTCAGAGCTTCTGCTGGCTGGCTATCAACATAGTCATCCTGCTCTACCTGGCTGGTGGCCAATGCCTGCTCCAGGCGTTTTGCTGCTTTTTGCGCCAGCAGATCGTCAGAATCATTAAATGCCATCTTCGGCGTCCTCCGGTTGAACAGGCTTTCTGGTCACGTCCGCATCGGCCCGTTGACTGTTAAAGAAATCGATCAGCGCGAGCGCCAATGCCCCCAGCGCCACCGCCAGGATCGGCAGCTTCAGGAAAGTCACCGAAATAAAGCCGAGGATGAAATACGCCACGTAGGTTTTCTTCATCATCACTTTCATCAGCAGTGAGAAGCCGATTGCCGGCATCATGCCGCCCGCCACCGCCAGCCCATCCAGCAGCCAGGTCGGCGCTTTCTGCACCATGGCGCTGGCCGCATCGGCACCGAAGTAAATGGGTAAAAACGCCACTACAAAGTAGAAAACAAACAGGATGCTAATGCCGAGATAGTTCACCCGTTCAACGCCGCGCCAGTTCAGTTCCTGTACCATGCGATCACAGCGGTGCATCATGGGTGAAAACGCGGTGAACAGCAGCGTGATGCAGCCCTGAACCGCAATGGCAAACGGCACCGCCACGCCAATAGCCACCTTGGGATCGGCCTTGGTGAGGATGGCAAACGCCGTGCCGACCACCCCACCGATAACCACGTTAGGCGGCTGTGCACCGGCCAATGGCACCATGCCCATCCACACCAGCTCCAGCGTCCCACCCACCAGCAAGCCAGTGGTGACATCCCCCAGGATCAGGCCAACCAGCGGCCCCATCACTACCGGGCGGTGGAAGTGGGTCAGGCCGTCGAACAAATCGACCCCGGCCAACCCCGCCAGCAATGCAATCAATAACGCGTCAGTTAACATGCTTCCCCCTGCGCTCAAGCGAGCAGTTTGCCTATCGCTTCACCGGCTTCATCCGGCACCCGGCGCACCTCGCAGGCTACGCCCAATGCCGCCAGCCCACGAAAGGCGGCAATATCATCGTCATCTACCGAGACCGTCTTGTGGATTTGCCGTTTCCCTGCGGCGAAGTGCATATTGCCGACGTTGACAAAGGTGATGGGCACCCCGCCCTGTACCAGCTTCAATACGTCCTGCGGCGTTTTGCACACCAGAAAAATCTTTTGCCGATCCGCCGCCTTATGGATCACGTCGATGGTTTTTTGCAGAGTGAAATACCGAGTCTGCACGCCTTCAGCCACCACCATGTCCATCAGGTTTTGCTGTACCGGATCGGCGGCGGCATCATCATTAGCCACCAGCACCAGATTGGCACCCAGCGTATTGGTCCAGGTCACCCCGACCTGACCATGCACCAGGCGGTTATCGATACGGGTCATCAGAATATTGGGCATATCAGCGCACCTCCGGGTAACAGGCTGAGTGGTAGCCGTCGAGCACCTGGGTAATTTTGTGGATCACCCAATCTTGCGGATCCTGGCTCAGCTCACCGGCATTCAAGGCCCGCGCCTGATCGGGTAAATACTGGCTGAGTAAGGCCAGCGGGATTGGGTTACGCCGTAGGTTGTCCATCAGTGCATCCACGGCATTCTGGACCTGTGGCTGCGGCCAGTAATAGCGCACGCGATCGCTCAGGCTGTAATGCCGATCCAGATACTGTTGATGCGGGCTGCCGTGATAATAGCGGCTCCACTGCTGCGGCTGTTCGCGCATCACCTGTTCAAGCGTGGCGCACAGCTGGGCCGAACGATGCTCCCCCAACCATTCACGTTCGATACGATCGAGGGCAAACAGCGCCTCACGCAGCGCAAAGGTGAGCGCCGGGCCAACTTTCAGAATGGCGAAATGGTCGCGCACCAGCTGTGAATAAGCCTTCTGTGCCTGGTAATCGGTCGAATGGGCCTCATACAGCAGCCCCGGTTGGCGTTCGATAAAGCGGCTCAACGCCTGCGCCGCCTGCGGTTGGTAATGCTCGACGCTATGATGATCGAACTCGACGCCGGGCTGCACCACCAGGGCGATGACTCGTGACCAGGCGCTGCCCAGCTCTGCCTGCTGCCAGGCATGACGGTGCGCCTCTAACGTGACAGAGACAGCCTGTGGCGTAGTCACCTGGATACCTTGCAGCGTTTCCTGCGCGCCGCCCGGTACCGGTACTTCGGTTCCGATCACATATACCGGAGCTTCACCACCCGCTTGCTGCCAGGCCCGTTCTGCTACCGCACACAGGCGTGCCGCACGCTGTGCCACCACGTCATCTCCCAACGGGGTGGGATCGTCAGCGCAGGACATGGAGCAATCGAGGTGGATCTTGCGAAATCCGGCGCGCACATAGTCGTCAATCAGGGTTTCTGATAGTGCCATCGCCTCTTGTGCCGGGCGATCTTGCCAGGCGTTGGGGCCAAGATGATCGCCCCCCAGCCAAATAGCGCTCCTCGACAACCCGATGTCATCCGCCATCTGCCACAGCACATCACGAAACTGTGTGGCGGTCTGGCCGGTGTAGCCGCCAAACTGGTTAACCTGGTTTGACGTTGCCTCGATCAATACCGGTGTGCCGCGTGCCTTTGCCTGCCGCAAGGCGGCCTGCAATACCCAAGGATGCGCGGAGCAAACGGAAAATATCCCCACAGGCTGGCCGGCCTTGTGCTGTGCTACCAGTTGTAACCACTGCTGCATGAATCCCCCATGATGGCACCCTACTCGCGATCGGCTATCACCACATCTACGCCTAAATCGCTGAGCGCCTGCTGATAATCTTGTGGAAGACGGCTATCTGTGATCAGCCGATGAATTTGCCCGACCTCGCGGATCATGCAAAAGCTCTTGCGACCAAACTTGCTGGCATCTGCTACCGCGATAATGTCGCGCGCCACCTCGCACATCACACGATTGAGGTGTGCCTCACCGGGGTGAGGCGTAGTGATCCCCGCAACCAGGTCGAAACCGTCAACGCCCAGAAATAGTTTGTCGAAGCGGTACTGGCGCAATTGCTGCTCGGCAGCCGGGCCATAGAGCGAGTAGGAGTTCTGCCGGACGCTTCCCCCCAACACCATCACCTCCACCCCGTCGTAACCTGAAAGCTCATAGGCAATGTTCAGCGCATTGGTCATCACCACCAGATCGCGGCGCGGTTTCAACCAGGGTACGATCTGGGCCGTGGTGGAACCGGAGTCCAGGATCAGCGCATCGCCGTCCTGCACATAGCTT
The DNA here is from genome assembly GCF_023282985.1 of Serratia silvae. Lineage (GTDB taxonomy): Bacteria > Pseudomonadota > Gammaproteobacteria > Enterobacterales > Enterobacteriaceae > Chania > Chania silvae. Next base: position 110,901 of record NZ_JAGQDC010000018.1, read on the forward strand.
GCCGCTCGGCAGGCAATCTGCGATTTCACATCACGGTTCAAACGTCCTTTGTCGTGTAACGGACGGTCGAAAGCAAACTGCTGGTTGAGCATGGCCCCACCATAAGCTCGCAGCGCACAGCCTTTGCGTTCCAGAAAGCGCAGATCGTTGCGGATCGTCACCGTGGAAACGGCAAACTGTTTACTGAGCTGTTCCACCCGCACGCTACCGTGCTCGCAGAGCAGATCGATGATGTGTTCACGTCGTTTAGCGGTGTTCACTGGCATGAGCAATAGGTCCTCAGGTTTCCGGTTTGAGCCGGGAGATGATGGCTTTCGCTTCTACTGCCGCGGTATTACAACAAAGCGAAAGTAATGAAATTGTGATCGGGGTTACAGGGCAGTTTTAGCAGCAAATGGGGGTAAAACGCTTTCAGATCGAAATGAAATGAAACTTTTTTCTCGGCGGGCGCGAGAAAAGTGAAACCTGGCGCAGGCCGATAGGGCGGCAGGTTAAGAGTATGTGAAAAACGGCACAATGAAAGCGGCGTTGGCAGGCAGGAGTGAAAAGGCTTTTCTTTCCTTAGGTGATCAATATCACAAAACCGTTAATTGGTTCAGTTAAGCCAACCGACGCCCAGGTGTGTCACCAGACCGACAATCACTAAAATCACGATCACGGCAACGGTGTAAAGCACAATGCGGCGGGGGCTGTAGAAAGAAGACATAGCGATTCCTCATAATAAGTTTACTACCGTTACTATCCGTTATGATGGGCATGGCTGCCAGCACTAGTTGGCCTGGTTTTGATCAGGGTCACCCGACGAGTGCCGATCGCGTTTTCCTTAACCTCTTGTCAGAGCGGCCAATCTTTCCTAGACTGGCACACAAATACTGGTAGTCCTGTCAGTACGTAAGCGTTAACGTCAATCAACGCATCTCGTCATGCAGTAATGATTGGCTGCATGCCTGATGTGAGGATCTCATGCCCCAGCCCGAACCATCCGCTAATTGTGTTGTTAAACGTAGTCGTTTGACGCGTTTCTTATTGCTGACCGGCATCATGCTGGTGGCCGCAAACCTGCGTGCCCCTTTAACCAGCGTAGGCCCGTTACTGGAACAGATCCAGCGCCAACTGATGCTTTCTGCCACCGCCGCCGGGTTACTCAACTCCCTGCCGCTGATCCTGTTTGCGGTGTTATCGCCATTAACTCCCGCGCTGGCCAAGCGTATCGGGATCGAACGCACTCTTGGGCTGGCGCTGATGCTGTTGGTCGCCGGGATCGTGCTGCGCTCGCAAGCGTGGAATGGCATGCTGTGGTTGGGGACGGTGTTGATCGGCGCTGCCATCGCCTTTGCCAACGTGGTATTGCCAACGCTGGTAAAACGCGATTTTCCTCACCGGGCAGCGGTGATGATCAGTACCTATGCAGCCGTAATGTCACTGGTGGCCGCTATCGCCTCAGGGATGGCGGTGCCGTTAGCGGCATTCAACGATAACGGCTGGCGTTTTTCGTTGCTGTGCTGGAGCCTACCGGCGTTTATCGCACTAGCGATCTGGCTACCCCAACTGAAGCGCAAGCCCACCCCGGTAACCCGAACCGGCACACCAGTGGCCGCAGAGACCTTTCGCTCCCCCTGGAGCAGCGCTCTGGGCTGGCAGGTGGCCTTGTTCATGGGGCTGCAATCCATCACCTTCTACACTATTATCGGTTGGTTCAGCGCCTTTGCCGCCAGCCACGGTACCTCACCGCAGCAGGCAGGGTTCGAGCTGTTTGTTTATCAGATCGTGGCGATCGCTGCTAACTTCGTCATGGTGTTTGCACTGCCACGCGCACGCGACCAACGGGGGATCGCACTAGTCAGTTCGCTATTGATCTTTATTGGCGTCGGCGGATTGCTATTACTGCCTGCCCACTCTCTTATCTGGCTGATATTTGCCGGACTGGGAGCGGGAAGTTCGTTGGTGCTGGCGCTGTCATTCTTTGGTCTGCGCAGCCAGCACCATCATCAGGCGACGGTGCTTTCCGGGATGGCGCAATCCATCGGTTATCTGCTGGCCGCGCTGGGCCCGACCTTGTTTGGCCTGGTGCATGATTTGACGCAAGGCTGGACGGTGCCGTTGGCGATCTTGCTAGGGTTAACGCTGCTGCAGATGCTGTTCGGCATCTTAGCCGGGCGTCGCAAGATTATCGGCTGAGCCGGGCACAACATGATCTTCCGGCAGCCAAAGATCTTCGATAAAGCGCTGTTGCCGCTCATTGAGTTGCCAAGATGGCGGATATCTCAGCGTTTCCGCTCGTTGGGCTTCTGTGGTGGGAATGAGTGATTGACTGTCCATCGGCGCGTTCCTGCCCCCTAACTACCCTGCTTCCAAATGAAAACTGTACCATGAGCGCAATGCCATGTACCGCTTTCCCCTAGACACAGAGTAAATCATTGGCGGCGATTTTGATTATCGATATAAACAATCACTCAACTAGCCTAAACCTATGAGGCGACAGATATTCTCAACCGACTCGCTATGTCGGGGCGAACATGTGCGCCCCGACAAGCTCAGCAATTCAATCAAGCTGGCTAACGGAGTCCCGGCTCGCCTCATCGCGCTCATCCCCAATCAGTTCGCTCAGATGCCCATCTCGCATTTGCAGCAGGCGATCTGCATGCTCAAAGTAATGGTCGTCATGGCTGATGGCAAACACGGTTTTTCCCATTTCGCGCAATTGAGGCAGTAACTCACGGTAGAAAGTACGGCGGAACTGGGGATCCTGATCCGCCGCCCATTCATCCAACAGTAAGATATCCCGCTTTTCAGCCACCGCCAGCAACAGGGCCAGGCGCTTGCGCTGCCCTTGTGAAAGTTGCGGATTGGTGATGCGTGTACCGTCAAACTCTAATTTGCTTTTCATTTTCAGGCGCTGCAACCAGGTTTCCACCAGTTCGGCGTCCGGTTGTTCCCCTTGCGGCCCCAAAAGGTGGTGAAACTGGTGGAAATCCGTGAAGATGGCAGAGAATAGGCGACGATAATCTTCACGATCGGCAACCGTAATTGGTTGGCCATCCAGCAGGATTTGCCCATTAACAGGCACATACAGCCCAGTTAGCAGCATGGCTAGCGTCGATTTACCACTACCGTTGCCGCCAATCAGGAACACCAGCTCGCCCCGCCGTAACGTCAAATTGATTGGCCCAACCGCAAATCCAGCTTGCTGTTCACCCGCCGCATAGTGGAATGCCACGTCGCGCAGCTCCAGCGTTTGCCACGCGCGAGCCTGTATAGGCGGAAATGCCGGATCATAGTCCGCCAGTTTGAGCGCCTTCACCTTATTGAAGGCCACTTCGGCCGCGATCAGCGTCGGGAATGCTCCCACCGCCTGCAATAAGGGAGTACGCAGGAACAGTAAGGTCAGGGAATAGGTCGCCGCCACCGTGGTGTTCGCCCAGCCCAAGCTGTTTGCCATATAGAACACTAGGCCGATAGCGCCCAGCATCATGATATTCGACCAGTTCACAGCACTAAGGTGGAAGGTATCTGCACGGATAATATGGTAACGGTAGTCACTGGCATCAGGCTGGTAAGCCTGCTGGAACAGCATTTTTGCCCGATCACGGTTCAGAGCCAGTTCTTTGCGCCCGTCGATCGCCGCTTGATAATGCAGATAGAGGCGCTCTTCCGCTTCGCGCACGCTGCTCAGGTGGCTATAAACCCGCGAGACCAGATACCAACTCCCCAGAATAGTTACCGTCACCCATATCGCGGTCACGCCCAGCATGGCAGGCGACAGCCAGCCCAGATAGGCAGCCGATCCCAGGGTCAGGATCACCCCCTGAACCAACTCCGGTAGGCGGACGAAAGCAATGGTGATATTGCGGATATCGCTCGACAGGCTAGCCAGCAGTGAGGCACTGCCCAACTGCTCCAACCGTTCAATATGGGTATCCAATATGCGCTTCACCAGTTGACTACGCAGCCGGTAAACAAAATAGTGCCCCAAAGTGGTCAACGCCAACTGAGAGCCGAGCGTTACCGCCATCAACAGGGCCAACAGGCCAAGAAACTGCGGCAACACCACTAGCGGATTGCCCGCCGCGCCCATCAGTTGCACGTTAATAAATGCAATGATGCCAATCCCCAACGCCGCACTGACCATGGTTAACACCATTACCGCCAGAAACGGCCAGCGATACTGCTGGAACACCACCCGTAACAACTCCATGAGAAACCCTATTCAGAAATCATGCACTGGCGGGCATTGTAGTGGGCGAATGCGTGATATCAATAACAATTCTCATTTTGTTTGGTGACTAGATGCAGGCCCTGGCCTGGCAATGCTAAATAGTGCATGCAGAACGCAGTGAACCTCTTCTACGATCTCGAATCACGCTTTCATTCGGCTAACTTGCATACTCAGGCTTAAGTGGCTCAGTATCAAACTACCGTTATTTAGGTCAAGCCTGGAGTTCGAGAATAAAGTAACGGCATGACATACATTGTTAAAAATATCATTTACACAATAATAAAAGTCCCAAAAATAGGGGTAAATCAAAGAATATTAAAGCCGTTATAGATAAACAGCCAACCAGTCAGATTGGGTAAGTCATCTCAAAGCATACGGTCTTTAAACCCATTAGCCATGGTTTTTTGTGATCAGGTGAGTTATTTTTCTTCAATAAATAACTGTCCGCCCCCCTTAAACCCTAGCAATAAGATAATACTGTAGGATTATTCCCGCAACAACCCTGCTATTTTGTTTGCTGACAATGGTATTCAATGTTTAAATGAATGAATCACCAATCATATTTGCTTTATGTAACTTAGGGATAAGAGAATGAAAAAACGCAAATATCTCAGTCATATTGAAATTGAGAGAATGATCTCCGCCATCCCGGACGGCACCAATGGTTGCCGTGATCGCTGTATGCTGTTGATGTGCTTTATTCATGGATTACGCGTCAGCGAACTACGGGGACTACGGCTGGAAGATATTGACCTGGCCACCAACCGTTTACACGTATCCCGCCTAAAGAACGGTTTTTCTGTCCAGCACCCTATACAAATCCGTGAGCGAATCGCGCTGGGCCACTGGCTTGCAAAACGCCCAGGCTACCTGGAACCTGACAGCCCATGGCTGTTTCTTTCTCGCCACGGCGGGCAGATTTCACGCCAACAACTTTACCGCTTAATAAAGTCCTACGGCGAATTAGCAGGCATCGACGTACAGGTGCACCCCCATATGCTGCGCCACTCTTGCGGCTATGCTCTGGCTGATAGAGGGATCGACACCAGACTAATTCAAGATTACCTGGGCCATCGCAACATTCAAAACACCGTTATTTATACTGCCAGCAATGTTGAACGGTTTCGGGTAATACATATTTAAACCCAGACAGGCCACTGATTCAAACTGGCACCATATTTTTTACTTCACAGGCGTGGCGGGCTGTGCAACAGCCAGTATTCTTACGTTATATATCATAGACGATTTTGGTGGGATGCCTTTATCACCGAAAACCAAGCTTGGCGGCATGACCATCGTGATACTACCGTAATTTGCAGCTTCGAGATCGCCATTTTGAATATCGGTGGATAGCAGTTCAGTAACGGGGTGATCGGAGTACCGTTCCGCCAAGCTCAGCGGTTTGCCCCGTCATGCCTGATGACAGCACAACGGGGCAACAAGCGATTCCCTGCCATCAATCACATGCAAAACTGCTGGCTAATGTTTTTTCTCAGTGAGAACAGCTCACTGTCGTTTTTAACCTGTAGTTTGCGCATGGCATTACATTTGTGCGCACTGATGGTCTTGATGCTGCGGTGTTGCAGTTCAGCAATTTCCCGCAGGCTCATCCCGTTGAACAGGGACGTCAGCACATCATTTTCACAACGGGTCAGATGGTGCAGGCTTGAAACATCATCAGGATCGCTACGCGCCAGATAAGACCCGATCAACGGGCTCAATACGCGCTCACCGTTAAATACCCGGCTAAAGAACTCCCCGACCAGCGGCAGCTCATCCCCACGGGATACCACGCTGATATTGGCTACATCAAGCAGCTTGCACAGGTCTTCCCCTGTCTGACTGCGGGTGTAAACAATGATCCGTAACTCAGGCTGTTGTGCACACAAATTAAGCAGAACTTCACGACCCTGCACGATGCTTTCATTCTGGCCATTGAGTTCAGTGATGAGAATATCGACGGGTTGGTACAGCAACCTTTCGGCAACCGCAGCCATGCTGGTTTCCTGCGCGATAATCTC
>NZ_JAGQDC010000019.1 GCF_023282985.1 Serratia silvae
GGATTCGTAGGCCAAAATGGCCGCAACCTCCGTGTTGCCCGATCGAATACGCAGCTCACAAAGTTTGCTGCGCGTTAGCCATACCAGCAAAATAACGGTGGTACAGATAACGACCAGTTTGACGATGTTTCCTTTATTCAACATTGCGTTTCCTTCTCCTTGCCTCTCGGCAGGTAAGAAGCTAACCTAACGTTGTGTGGCGTTAGAGTTGGCCTCGGGTTGATGTTATCGACTCGGGGCTTTTCTCTTTGTATCCATCACCTTGGCTTTGGGCTCCAGATACAAAGATCCAGAGCACCCACGCGTAGTATATTCATCACACCCGTCTGTCTAGTGTCTGTTTTATTCCCAAATACCAACTCTGCGCAGCGTTACGCAATGCTCTGCAACGGCCTGAAAAACCAACTCTTCACCGTTGCAGATTTTAGCCAGGCAATTAGCAATGAACCATACAGCCCTGCTGGATTAGCGGTTCAAGCACCGCTGGATAATGATCGAAGTCATTCCAACGCAGGTCCAGTCGCCGTAGGTTTTTCATTTGCGCCATGCTTGTCGGTAATTCACTTAATCGGTTTGCACGCAAGTCTAATGAAACCAGTGAACTCAATGCCCCAAAGTCATCAGGCAGCCGGGATAACTGGTTGAAACGCAGATTGAGGGTGCTCAGCTTGGGCAATAGGCAGAATTGATCGGGTAAGTACGCAATGGCGTTGTTTTCCAAATCCATCACCTGTAACTCTGACAGTTGAGCGATCTCGCAGGGCAGGGTAGTGAGACGATTTTTCATCAGGTGCAATTCACGCAACTGGCCCAACAAACCGATTTCGGACGGTAATGCAGTGATGGCGTTATTGTAGAGACGCAACTCTTGTAATGCCGCTAGGGCGCATAACGCCGATGGGAGTTCCACTAGTTGATTATCGGTCAGATTCAGATAGCGCAATGCCTGCAATTGGCGGAGCGTATCGGGTAGCTGACTAAAGCCGTTATCACTCAAGTACAAATACTTTAATTCACACAATTCCCCGATTTCGGCGGGAATTGATGCTGCCTGGTTATGACCAAAATCGAACATTTGCAGTTGGTGTAATAAACCAATCTCAACAGGGAGTTGAGTAATCTGGTTGCATGAAATATTTAGCACCTTCAGGTTGCGATGGTTAAGGATACCTGTGGGGAAGGTGGCTAGACGGTTATTGTACAGGCTGATTTTTTGCAGTGAGGCGCCGCTCAGGCTTGCTTCGCTCAGGCTGTCCAGTTGTTGGTTATCAAGGTCCAGCGAATCCTGAGTATGTTGCTGTTGCTGTTGCTGTTGCTGTTGATGCAGCATGAATGATGCTCCAAAACATTGGGGATATCGACAGAGGGTACGCAAGTGGGGAAGGTAGGGGAATACAAATCTGGCGGAGCTGACCCCGAGAGCTAAATGCCCCCGAGGTTTTGGTGAAGCTTATGGTTTAAAAGTTTGAATGGAAACCAACTCCGGCACCCGTGGCATTGCCATCCCAGCTAACCTGAACGGTGACGGCACTGTCTTGTGACGTACGGAACTGCATACCGCCAGCGATGGAGGCTTCACTATCATATTCCCCGGCGGCAACGGCGTAGCCTGATTCATTGCGGTTGTAATGCAGCGAGCTTACCGCCTGAGCCATGGCACCTACACGCTTGATATCTTTGCTATTCTCATCAATATCTTTGCGGTTGGCCGCAATATCACGCGAGTTCTGATTGATCGCGGCACTGTTGCTGGCAATACGTGCGCGGTTAAGGGCAACGTTGGCGCTGTTTTGTTGAATGTAAGTACCCTGTGCGGCCTGTTCGTTACGTACACCGCGCAGAGCAACGACATTGGCGTTAACCAGCGTCATATCTGCATCTTTGCCGTTAGCCCCTTTCTTACCCGTGATGGATTGTCCGTCTTTACCATCGGCACCGTTCTTACCGTCAATACCGTTATGGGGAGCGGTATTAGCTTCGGCATATTTCTCTGCGGTCAATACGCGCTGCTCGCTTTGGCGGGGACCGGCCGAAGTTAACGTTTGAGCGACATTGTGCTGTCCATCTAGATGGGTGGCAGGGTCAGTCTGGTGAGTCGGATTACCTTCTGGATTGTTGTGCTGGTAGGCAGCATAGCGAGCGGCATTACGCTCGGCATCGGTGACGTTGCTGTCGAGATGAGCAGTGCGATCAATCACCGGTGCATCGAGATGTGGGGTGGCTGCGTCCTGATGAGTGCCATCCAGATGGGTAGCCGGACCGGTCTGATGCGTTGGCGTGCCTTCTGGATTGTTGTGCTGGTAGGCAGCATAGCGAGCGGCATTACGCTCGGCATCGGTGACGTTGCTGTCGAGATGAGCAGTGCGATCAATCACCGGTGCATCAAGGTGCGGGGTTGTCGTGGCCTGATGAGTGCCATCCAGATGGGTAGCCGGACCGGTCTGGTGAGTCGGATTACCTTCTGGATTATTGTGCTGGTAGGCAACCAATTCGTTAGCCGCCTGTTCCTGGAACTCTTCTTTCTTGACGCGCAGATCGTGTTTTTTGGCTAGGTTAGCGTAATGTTGTTCAGCCGCCTGTTGGCGCAACGTGGTCGCATCACCGTGAGTACCATCAAGATGTGGTGTGATTTGAGGCGTCTCAGGAACGTAGTGGGCCAATGGGAAGTCTGATAACGCGTTTTCAATACTGGTTCCTTCAGGAGCCCGCTCAATGAAACGCTCAATCTTTTGGTTTATTTCAGCCTGGCTCATGCCTGCCGTGATCGCTCTGAGCTCCGAGATCGCTCCGTCCAGACTATCGGCGTGGGCCATACCACTCAGTGTGGCCAGAGTGATTAAAGAAGCAAGCAGTGTTTTCTTGATGGTCATTTTACTACCTATATTAAGTCATTAAGGTTTGAGTGTTGACTGATGCGACCATCCGTAGTCTTTCTTGCTTCTTTAGACTTTTGCGAGATAATAAAAGTCATAATCCATTGTCTGTTAATAGTCTTTAATTTGGCTATTCTATGTATTTTAAAAGACTGATTTTTGACTTTGATCAACTATGACTTATTTATTACTTAATGTAGTGATAGGTATCAAGGTGCGACTTTCAATTGAAGGTTGAAATCATTGCAGGTGATGACGTAGTTAGTTGATAGGGGGCGAAAATTAGATTTTGGGGGACGGCGAATGGTAACAGGTCACGGAATTAGTGATTAAGTGACTGGTAGGAGCGGTCGTTGCGCTGCTATGGGCCGTTACAAATCGACACGCAGCGCAACTAACTATTTTATGAGTTATTGGTAATGAAAATCAAAGTCTGCGATGGTGCAGTCGCCGGCCTGTGCGATCGCCGTTGATAATTCGGCATAGTAGGCATCAAGTCCAATAGCTTCAACCGCGTCAATCGCCGGTTTGATCCGCAGGCAGTAGAGCTCTGGGTAACCTTTTTCTATGACCTTGTTGTTGGGGATCTGTTCGCTACACACCGCTTTATAGTAGGTTCTAACGGCCTGTTTGACACTGGTCGGGGCCTGATTGACCGAAACCTGCTCGCCAAGATCCATCAGTTTTTGCAGGGTGGGGAAGGTGTCTGTCGTTACGCATTCGTGCAGTCTGGCGAAGAAGTTAAGGAAATACTCCACCGAACCCAAGTCCGAAATCTTGGGTTTGGTGGATTTACCATTGCGGTTTCCTGCGGTTGATCTTGCACCCACTGAGGGTATCAGCTTGTCGAGGTCAAGATTAAATAGATTGTCGGCAATCACGCGCCGCTCTTTTAGCGGTATTTCCAGCATTTTGGCTATCAGTGCCTTAGCGGGTGCATCGAGCAGACCATGATTGGTGAGCCATTGTGTGCGAGAATATTCATTCTTGGTACGAGCCCAGTCCGGTGGGTTATCTGGGCCGTATTGTGTGGATTTGCCTTTGCTATCAAAGGCGATATAAGTGCCATCGGCAAACTGGAAACGGGTGTTTTTAAAGCTGCTAATGGTGTTGGTAATCACCATTGCGTCTTTGACGAATTTGGCGACCTCCGGGGTCATTACAAAACTGGTTGAGTTATCGCTATTGATGACTTCTTTCAGTTTACTGACGTCAGTTACCTTGGCTGGCAGCAAGGGAAACTCAAAAAATGCATGTATCATTTGTCTATTTTTCCTTTGATTAACCTTTGTCTAATCCAATACTTAATAAAGTTTACCACCTCTTTAAGCTGTCTGTTGCTACTAATTGTGACAGATAACCCAATTGCAGTATTAAATGAGGGTTAAATCTACTTGTTTAAGTCAGCTGTTACTCATGGTTAAAAGTCTTTTTTGAGTTTTATTTTAGTCTGTTGAGTGGGTGGAAGAACGGAAAATTAGGCATTAAAAAAGCCAGCCGGTAGAGTGGCCGGCTGGCTTTACTGCGGGTCGAAATGATTAAATCAGTCTACGCGCAGGATACGGTTGGTATTGGTGGTTCCAACGGTGCCCATAACGTCACCTTGGGTGACCAGCACCAGATCGCCAGATACCAGATAGCCTTTATCACGTAGGCGGGCTATCGCGTCATTAGCGGCGACTACACCATCACTGTGGCTACCGAAGTAGACCGGAGTGACACCGCGATACAGCGCCGTCAGGTTCAGCGTGTGCTCATGGCGTGACATGGCGAAGATCGGTAAACCTGAGCTGATACGCGACATCATCAGCGCGGTGCGGCCAGATTCGGTCATGGCGATGATGGCGGTAACCCCTTTAAGGTGGTTAGCGGCATACATGGTCGACATGGCGATGGCTTCTTCGATATTGTCGAACTGCACGTCCAGACGGTGCTTGGACACGTTGATGCTTGGGATTTTCTCTGCGCCGAGGCAAACACGCGCCATGGCGGCTACCGTTTCGGCAGGGTATTGGCCTGCAGCGGTTTCGGCAGACAGCATGACCGCATCGGTACCATCCAACACGGCGTTCGCCACGTCCATGACTTCGGCACGGGTCGGCATCGGGTTGGTGATCATCGATTCCATCATCTGCGTGGCGGTGATCACCGCACGGTTCAGCGTACGGGCGCGACGGATCAGTTTCTTCTGGATACCCACCAGTTCCGGATCGCCGATTTCGACGCCCAGATCGCCACGGGCAACCATGACTACATCGGAAGCCAGGATGATGTCATCCATCGCTTCGTCACTGCATACGGCTTCGGCACGTTCTACTTTTGACACGATTTTGGCGTTGCAGCCTGCATCACGCGCCAAGCGGCGAGCATAGTTCAGGTCTTCGCCGGTGCGTGGGAAGGAGACGGCCAGATAGTCGACGCCAATTTTGGCGGCGATCAGAATATCGGCTTTGTCTTTCTCGGTCAGGGCTTCGGCAGAGAGGCCACCGCCCAGTTTGTTGATGCCTTTATTGTTCGACAGCGGGCCACCCACGGTGACTTCGGTGAACACTTTCATGCCCTGAACTTCCAGCACTTTCAGTTGTACGCGGCCATCGTCCAACAGTAGTACATCACCAGGAACCACGTCCGCAGGCAGGCCTTTATAGTCGATACCGACTTTTTCTTTATCGCCTTCACCCTTGGTCAGGTTGGCATCCAGCAGGAATTTATCGCCGATGTTAAGGAAAATCTTGCCTTCCTTAAAGGTGGAAACGCGGATTTTTGGCCCTTGAAGATCGCCCAGGATAGCGACATGACGCCCCAGTTTGGCCGCAATCTCACGCACTTTATCTGCCCGTGCCTGATGGTCTTCTGCATTGCCGTGGGAAAAGTTAAGCCGAACTACGTTCGCACCAGCAGCAATAATCTTTTCCAGATTATTGTCGCGGTCGGTAGCCGGACCCAGTGTGGTAACGATTTTGGTTCTTCTGAGCCGTCTGGTCATGTATTACTCCGTTGACTTGTGACGCAAGTATTGGTGTTGCTGAACGTCAGATAACGAAACCGGATGAGGGGGCCGACGCTTTTCGCCTACCCAATTTTCATCCGGTTTATCTGTGTGAACGAACTATCAGGGTACAACTATAATCCCGTGGGTCAACTTGTGATCTGACCGGCGGTTTTTAAATCCGTTTTCAGTCGAAATTGTTAGGGACGATCCCTTTATCAAAGCGCGATTCTTTCAACGCTTCCTTGACCCGCTTCAAGTTATCTCTGAATTTAGCCCCTCGGCGCAAGGTAAATCCAGTGGCTAGCACGTCAATGAGGGTTAACTGCGCAATTCGGGACACCATCGGCATATAAACGTCAGTATCTTCCGGCACGTCCAGCAGTAGGGAGAGGGTCGCAACCTGGGCCAGCGGCGTATCTTTCGAGGTGATGGCGATGACCGTTGCATCATTTTCCCGTGCCAGATGTGCCATCTCTACCAGATTCTTGGTGCGCCCGGTATGGGAGATCAGTACCACAACATCGCCCTCGGTGGAGTTCATGCAGCTCATGCGCTGCATGACGATATCGTCAAAATAGACCACCGGAATATTAAAGCGGAAAAATTTATTCATAGCGTCATGCGCCACGGCGGCAGAGGCCCCCAGGCCAAAGAACGAGATTTTTTTCGCCTGGGTAAGCAGATCGACCGCACGATTGATTGCGGTAATGTCGAGATTTGCCTTTACTGTATCCAGGTTGGCCATCACCGATTCAAAGATTTTGCTGGTATATGCGGCAACGGTGTCGTTTTCTTCAACATTACGGTTTACATAGGGCGTGCCGTTGGCCAGACTTTGTGCCAGATGCAGTTTGAAATCGGGGAACCCTTTGGTTTCAAGGCGGCGGCAAAAGCGGTTAACGGTCGGCTCACTGACATCGGCCAATTTGGCCAACCGGGCGATGCTGGAGTGAATAGCGGTTTGTGGGGAGGCCAGGATCACCTCGGCGACTTTCCTTTCCGACTTGCTCAGGAGCTCCAGATGGCTCTGGATTTTTTCCAGCGTATTCATATAACGAGAGTCACTCATGGTTTATACCTGCCGGGCACCGGCTATCGCTGGTGATCCATCGGGTATGTCGATTTCAATCAAAGGAGAAATCAATCCGGTTTAATGAAAATATACTACGTGCTGGTAAGCGTTGGCAGTGTCGACAAGGGATAACCTGGCTTTTTTCACCAGAACATGACCTGTGTCTAACTTTCATAATGGTAAAAGAGCGTCAAAAAAGATAGAAAATTACAGTTTTCCCTGTTACCCGCTGCGTTAGCGCTACGTCAGGGATAACGCCGTAGTTTTTGGGGCTTTTTTTTCTGCTTTTGATCTGGGTTTACTGGCCGTAGCGAAAGAGAGTACATTAGTAATGTAAGAAAATTACAAATATCCTGCATCGAGGAGATGAACATGGCGGTAACCTCTACAGCCCAGGCCTGTGACCTGGTTATTTTCGGCGCAAAAGGCGATCTGGCGCGTCGTAAACTGCTGCCTTCCCTGTACCAGTTAGAGAAAGCCGGTCACATCCACCCGGATACCCGTATCATCGGGGTAGGCCGTGCCGAGTGGGATAAAGAAGCTTATACCAAGGTAGTCAAGGAAGCCCTGGGCACCTTTATGAAAGAAAAGCTGGACGATGAGCTTTGGGCCACGCTGAGCGCACGCCTGGACTTCTGCAATCTGGACGTCAACGACAGCAAGCATTTCGCCGAACTGGGCAAGATGCTGGACCAGAAACATCGTACCACCATCAACTATTTCGCCATGCCGCCAAGCACCTTTGGCGCCATCTGCAAAGGTCTGGGCGAGGCCAAGCTGAATAAAGAACCAGCGCGCGTGGTGATGGAAAAACCACTTGGCACTGACTTGGCATCCTCACGGGTGATCAACGATCAGGTTGCCGAGTACTTTAACGAATCCCAGGTTTACCGCATCGACCACTATCTGGGCAAAGAGACGGTACTGAACCTGCTGGCATTGCGCTTCGCCAACTCCCTGTTTGCTTCCAACTGGGATAACCGCACCATCGATCACGTGCAGATCACCGTGGCGGAAGAGGTGGGTATTGAAGGGCGCTGGGGTTACTTCGATCAGGCCGGGCAGATGCGTGACATGATCCAGAACCACCTGTTGCAGATCCTGACCATGATCGCCATGTCACCACCGGCAGATCTGACCACTGACCGTATCCGTGATGAGAAAGTGAAAGTGCTGCGCTCGCTGCGCCGTATCGATCAGACCAATGTCCGGGAAACCACCGTGCGTGGTCAGTACACCGCAGGCTTCGTGCAGGGTAAAAAAGTGCCGGGTTACCTGGAAGAGGAAGGGGCAAACAAAAGCAGCAACACCGAGACTTTTGTGTCCATCCGCGTCGATATCGACAACTGGCAATGGGCCGGCGTGCCGTTCTATCTGCGTACCGGTAAGCGTTTACCGACCAAATGTTCAGAAGTGGTGGTGTACTTTAAAAACCCACCGCTGAACCTGTTCAGTGACTCCTATCAACAACTGCCACAGAACAAACTGACCATTCGCCTGCAGCCGGATGAAGGGATCGAAATCCAGGTACTGAACAAGGTGCCGGGGTTGGATCACAAACATCGTCTGCAAACCACCAAACTGGATCTGAGCTTCTCGGAAACCTTCAATCAGGAACACGTGGCCGACGCCTATGAGCGCCTGCTGCTGGAAACCATGCGTGGCATCCAGGCGCTGTTCGTGCGCCGTGACGAAGTGGAGGAAGCCTGGAAGTGGGTTGACTCAATCATGGATGCCTGGAAAGCGGACAACGAAGCGCCTAAGCCATATCAGTCTGGGACTTGGGGGCCGGTGGCTTCGGTCGCGATGATCACTCGCGATGGCCGTTCGTGGAACGAATTTGAATAAGCAGTATTAACCTGTTACCTAACCCTCCCAAAGGGAGAGGGTTAGGGTGAGGGGGATCATATTTAGCGGTACGATCGGAATCTGCAGCATTGCGGAGCCCTGTGGCAGGGGCGTGCCATACACCAACCGAAAGTAATGGAGAGAATGACGATGAAAAACTGGAAAACCAGTGCAGAACAGATCCTGACGGCAGGCCCCGTAGTTCCGGTTATTGTGATTAACAAACTGGAACACGCCGTGCCGTTGGCGAAAGCACTGGTTGCGGGTGGCGTGCGCGTGCTGGAAGTGACGCTGCGTACCGCCTGTGCGATGGACGCGATTCGTGCGATCGCCAAAGAAGTTCCTGATGCCATCATTGGTGCTGGCACGGTGATCAATCCACAACAACTGCAGGAAGTGACCGAGGCTGGCGCTCAGTTTGCCATCAGCCCTGGCTTGACCGCCGATCTGCTGAAAGCCGCCACCGCAAGCAGCATTCCGTTGATCCCAGGTATCAGCACCGTTTCCGAGTTGATGTTGGGGATGGATTATGGCCTGCGCGAGTTTAAATTCTTCCCTGCGGAAGCCAACGGCGGCGTCAAGGCGTTGCAAGCCATTGCCGGGCCGTTCTCACAGGTACGCTTCTGCCCAACCGGTGGCATCACGCCGAACAACTACCGTGACTATCTGGCACTGAAAAGCGTGCTGTGCATCGGCGGTTCATGGTTAGTGCCTGCGGATGCGCTGGAAAGCGGCGACTATGCTCGTATCACCGAATTGGCGCGTGAAGCCGTCAAGGGTGCTACCGCCTAAACCCGCGTTCGCTCCTGCTGATGCCAATCCTCTGTGATTGGCATTTTTTTGCCTGCAAATGCCACAAATCCCATTTTGCGGTGGTTGCTATCTACTTACCGGATGGATTTCCTAAGAAGACGGGATCTGCGGGCTTGGGTAAGATCACAGTTCCATCATCGATCCACAAAGCGGAGAGACCCATGCCGAAGAGGTCGTGTCGCTGCTGGAAGGCATCAAACAGATCCTGCACTAAGGCGCGCGGCGCTTGAATCTGCCGCACTTACAGGTTGCCGAAATTCTCGCAAGGCTCAGGTGAAAATCCGTGCCTTTTTTAATTTTTAAAAACATTAACGTTCTTATTTATAACCCATTTTTTTTCGCTAAATGTGAAAACGGTGGTTTGCTTTCTGATTTTTGCTGTGGTAAAACTAATGCAGTTGAAAATTTTACATTCATGAGGATATTGGGCAAATCGCACGGTGTGCGGCTGAAGATAGAGAATAATTATGATGAAACTTAATGGAATGCCTCTCAGAACATCTTGTTGCCAACTTTTCCTTTCTGCCATCCTTGCCAGTGAGCATCACTGGTGCAGCGAGCTATAGCGTCTTTCTCCTTTAACCGGTGCTGATGACAGGGTTCACTTCTCGTCGTTTGGCGTTGCCGGGCAAACTTCTTTAATACGTTTGGGTAGGTTTATCCCCAGAGATTTCTATATCTCAAGCGCCGCTGTGCGCCTGTTTGATGAGATAGATTGGGATAAATACGCCTTAGCGTGCGTGATTCGCCGTTTGGGAGAAAAATTATGATTTACTGGATCTTTTTAGGCTTTGCCATCACCGCCGAAATTATTGGCACCTTGTCCATGAAATACGCTAGCGTCAGCGGTGGTATGACCGGACACATCGTGATGTACGTGATGATCACCTTGTCTTATATCATGTTGTCATTAGCGGTAAAACGCGTGGCCTTGGGTGTTGCTTACGCCTTATGGGAAGGGATCGGCATCCTGTTTATTACCCTGTTCAGCGTGATGCTGTTTGATGAGCCAATCTCTGCGCTGAAAGTGCTGGGTCTGGCGGCGTTGATTGCCGGGATCCTGCTGGTGAAATCCGGCACCCGCAAGCCACGAAAACAGGTCAGCCCGCGAGGTAACAACCATGCAACAGCTTGAGTTGTACCACATTGGGTTTCTGGCCTTGGCCATCGTACTGGAGATTGTGGCCAACATCTTTCTGAAGATGTCTAACGGTTTTAGCCGAGTTTGGCTGGGGCTGTTGTCTCTGGTATCGGTATTAGGGGCGTTCAGCGCGCTGGCGCAGGCGGTGAAGGGGATCGATCTTTCGGTGGCTTATGCGCTGTGGGGCGGTTTCGGTATTGCGGCCACCATCGCTGCCGGTTGGATTTTGTTCGGTCAACGGCTCAATGCCAAAGGCTGGATGGGGCTGGCCCTGTTGCTGACGGGGATGGTCATTATCAAACTGGCGTAACGGCCAGCCAAATAAAAGCCGCAGGTATGTACTCTTGAATTAAGAGTATGGCCTGCGGTTTTTTGTTTTATAGCGCCGCGATGATCTTGATTTCAACTTTGAATTTCGGATTCATCAGGCGAGCCTCTACGGTACAACGCACCGGCGCACTGCCAGCAACAACCCAGGCATCCCAGGCGGCATTCATGGCGGCAAAATCGTCGCCATTGGCCAGGAAAATGGTGGCGTCTAAAATCCGGCTCTTGTCCGAACCCACGCGGGCCAACAGTACATCGATAGCAGCCAGGGTATTGGCGGTTTGCGCCGTAGCGTCATCGTCCAGATTTTCCGGGACACTGGTGTAATAAACGGTGTCATTGTGGATCACCGCTTCAGACCAGCGCTGTGCCGGATCAATTCGTTCGATATTCATGCAATTATCTCCTTATCATCAACGTCATAAGCGTATCACAGCCGCGAGCGGATGTGTGCGCGGATAAAGTCGGTGGTAGCGGCGTGGCAGGCTTGGCATAATCACCGCTGAATGATACCGGCAGAGAGATAGCGTGGCAGACGATTTCGCACCAGAAGGCGCACTAGCGCAGGCAATTAAAGGGTTCAAACCCCGTGAACCGCAAAGATTGATGGCAGAGGCGGTAACGGAAGCCATCAATTTCAAACAGGAGCTGGTCGTCGAGGCTGGAACCGGCACCGGTAAAACCTACGCCTATCTGGCACCGGCGCTGCGTTCAAAGCGCAAGGTGATTATTTCCACCGGCTCCAAGGCCTTGCAGGATCAGCTTTACGCCCGCGATCTGCCCACCGTGGCCAAGGCATTAAAATATAAAGGCAAATTGGCGCTGCTGAAGGGGCGTTCCAACTACCTGTGTCTGGAACGTCTGGAGCAGCAGTCTATGGCCGGTGGCGAACTGGCTGGCCAGACGCTGATCGATCTGGTGCGGTTGCGTAGCTGGTCTACCCTGACGGAAGAAGGGGATATCAGCTCCTGTAGCGATGTGGCGGAAGACAGTTTTGTCTGGCCGCTAGTGACCAGCACCAACGATAACTGCCTGGGCAGCGACTGCCCGCTGTATAAAGAGTGTTTCGTGGTCAAGGCACGACGCCGGGCGATGGACGCCGACGTGGTGGTGGTTAACCATCATCTGTTTCTAGCGGATATGGTGGTCAAGGAGGGCGGCTTTGCCGAACTGATCCCGGAAGCGGACGTGATGATCTTCGACGAAGCGCATCAGATCCCTGATATCGCCAGCCAATATTTCGGCAAGCAGCTCACCAGCCGCCAACTGATGGATCTGGCCAAAGACATCACCATTGCCTACCGCACCGAAGTGCGCGACAGCGCACAGTTGCAAAAGAGCGCCGATCGCCTCAGCCAGAGCACGCAGGATTTCCGTTTAGCGCTGGGGGAACCGGGTTTTCGCGGTAACCTTCGTGAGGTGCTAACTCAGCCTAACGTCCAGCGCGCCTTGCTGTTGCTCGATGATGCTTTGGAACTGTGTTACGACGTGGTCAAGCTTTCCCTGGGCCGTTCGGCGTTGCTGGATGCTGCCTTTGAACGAGCGACGCAGTTCCGCGCTCGCCTTAAACGGCTCAAAGAGGTCAACGAACCCGGTTTCAGCTATTGGTATGAATGCAACTCACGCAGTTTTGTATTGGCGCTCACGCCATTGACGGTATCAGACCGCTTCCGCGAGATGCTGGATGAAAAACCGGGCAGTTGGATTTTCACCTCGGCAACGCTGTCGGTGAATGAGCAAATGGGTCATTTTACCGATCGATTGGGGCTGAATAAGGCCAAAACTCTACTGCTACCCAGCCCGTTTGACTATGCCAATCAGGCGCTGCTCTGCGTGCCACGTTTCCTGCCTTCGCCGAATCAACCCGGTGGGGCACGACAACTGGCCCGAATGCTGCGGCCAATGATTGAGGCTAACCAGGGCCGCTGTTTCTTCCTGTGCACCTCGCATCAGATGATGCGTGAGCTGGCCGAAGAGTTCCGCGCCACCTTGACGCTGCCGGTGCTGTTGCAAGGGGAAACCAGCAAGGGCCAACTGCTGGCGCAGTTTGTCGAAGCGGGCAATGCGTTACTGGTGGCAACCAGCAGCTTCTGGGAAGGGGTTGACGTGCGCGGTGATGCGCTCTCTTGCGTGATTATCGATAAGCTGCCGTTTACCTCGCCGGACGATCCGTTGCTGAAGGCGCGCATTGAAGATTGCCGTTTACGCGGCGGTGACCCGTTCAAGGATGTGCAACTGCCCGATGCTGTGATTACGCTCAAGCAGGGGGTTGGTCGTCTGATCCGCGATACCGATGATCGGGGCGTGCTGGTGATTTGTGATAACCGCCTGGTGATGCGCCCTTATGGTGAAGTGTTCCTCAACAGCCTGCCGCCGACGCCGCGTACCCGCGATCTGGCACAGGCTATTGCCTTCCTCAAGGGCGAATAGGCGCGACTTCCGGGGTGTGCTACAATGCGCGCCCTGTATGAAACCACTGATATTTCCTGCCTGAGGTTTGGCATGTCCACGCGAATTTTAGCGATCGATACGGCGACGGAAGCATGTTCTGTCGCTATCTGGAATCAAGGCGAAGTCCACGCCCTGTTTGAACTGTGCCCGCGCGAGCACACTCAACGCATTTTGCCGCTGGTGCAGCAGGTGTTGGCCGAATCCGGATTATCCCTTTCACAACTCGATGCCTTGGCCTTTGGCCGTGGCCCAGGGAGCTTTACCGGCGTGCGTATCGGCATTGGTATTGCCCAAGGGCTGGCGCTCGGCGCCGAACTGCCGATGATCGGGATCTCCACGCTGCAAACCATGGCGCAAGGTGCCTGGCGCATGACCGGCGCACAACGGGTATTGGCGGCAATCGATGCCCGGATGGGCGAGGTCTATTGGGGCCAGTTTGAACGCCAGCTTGATGGCCAGTGGCTGGAAAGCGCAGGTGAAGCGGTGCTGTCTCCACAGCAGGCTCTGGAGCGTGCGCAGCATTTGCAAGGCGACTGGGCCCATGTGGGTACGGGTTGGCAAACCTATCCAGATTTGGTTGCTGGTTCCTCACTGAACGTTACCGACGGGCAAATGCTGTTGCCGCAGGCTGAAGATATGCTGCCTCTGGCACTACAGGCCTGGCAACAAGGTCTGGCTGTCAGCGTGGAAAATGCTGAGCCGACCTATTTGCGTAACGAAGTCACCTGGAAGAAGCTACCGGGACGCGAATAGTTTCCTATAGTTAATCTAAAGTTGCCGCCGATAGAAAACAGCTCCGCCTGCAACTTGCACTGATGAACGTTGTCGAAGTTACAGCTAATTCAGGAGATTGCGATGATGTTAACCTGTACTGTGAGTAAAAAGCTGTTAACGCTGGCAATCGCAAGCAGCGTGTTGGCGCTCTCTGGCTGTGTGACCATTCCGGATGCCATCCAAGGCACCAGCCCCACGCCGGTCGCTCAACTGTCGATGGTGCAAAACGCGCCGAAACAGTTTACCGGTGCGGAGGCGCGCTTTGGCGGTACCGTGGTCGCGGTTGCTAATGAACGTGGGCGTACCATTCTGGAGATTGCGGCGGTGCCGCTGGATTCTGGCGCTCGCCCGATATTGGGGGAACCTTCGCAAGGCCGTTTGCTGGCTTCGGTTAACGGTTTCCTCGACCCGGTCGACTTCAGAGGGCAACTGGTCACCGTGGTTGGGCCGATCACTGGCCTACGGGATGGTAAGATTGGCATGACGCCTTACCGCTTTGTCACCATGGATGCGACCGGCTTCAAGCGTTGGCGCATCGCTCAGCAGATTGTGATGCCGCCACAGCCGATGGGGCCGTGGGGCTGGCATAATGGCCCATGGGGCCCAGGTTGGGGCGGGGGTTATGGCTGGTATAATCCAGGTCCGGCGCAGGTGCAAACTTTCGTTACGGAGTAAGGACGCAGATCTGAGGCTTCGGCAAGTAGGATAGTTTTTATACTTTAGGGCGGCTTAATGGCCGCCTTAACTTTTTTTGTTGTGCGGTTGCGTCGGCAATTAGTGACGCACATCGCAACCTGAATATTGTTTAAAACCCAAACTGGTACGCTGAGTTAAAATATTGTTAAAGTTTGGCTGCAATTTTGGGGGCTACGATGATAATTAGTAATGATTTCAGGAGTAATAGCTTGGAAAAGGTCTGGTTAAAACGTTACCCGGCGGATGTTCCGGCAGAAATCGATGCCGATCAATACTCATCCCTGATCGAAATGTTTGAGAATGCGGTTGCCCGTTACGCGGATCAACCCGCCTTTATCAACATGGGTGAGGTGATGACCTTCCGCAAGCTGGAAGAGCGCAGCCGAGCGTTTGCCGCCTACCTGCAAAACGAGTTGGGGCTGAAAAAAGGCGACCGTGTGGCGCTGATGATGCCTAACCTGTTGCAATACCCGATCGCCCTGTTCGGTATTTTGCGGGCGGGGATGGTGGTGGTTAACGTCAACCCGCTGTATACCCCTCGTGAGTTGGAACATCAACTGAACGACAGCGGTGCCAGCGCGATTGTCATCGTTTCCAATTTTGCCCACACCTTGGAAAAGGTGGTGTTCAAAACCCAGGTTAAACACGTTATCCTGACCCGCATGGGCGACCAGCTCTCCGCAGCCAAAGGCACGTTGGTCAACTTTGTGGTGAAGTACATCAAGCGGCTGGTGCCCAAGTACGACCTGCCGGACGCTATCTCGTTTCGCAGCGCGTTGCAGCGTGGACGCCGCCTGCAATACGTGAAGCCAGATATTATCAATACCGATCTGGCGTTCCTGCAATATACCGGTGGCACCACCGGTGTGGCAAAAGGGGCGATGCTGACCCACCGCAACATGCAGGCCAACCTGGTACAAGCCAAGGCGGCCTATGCTCCGTTGCTGCGTGATGGGCAAGAGCTGGTGGTCACTGCCTTGCCGCTGTATCACATCTTTGCGTTGACGGTGAACTGCCTACTATTTATCGAGTTGGGCGGCCGTAGCCTGCTGATCACCAACCCACGTGATATTCCGGGCTTGGTGAAGGAGCTGGCAAAATACCCGTTCAGTGCCATGACCGGGGTAAATACCCTGTTTAATGCGCTATTGAACAATGAAGATTTCCAGAAGCTCGACTTCTCCACGCTGCGGCTTTCGGTTGGCGGTGGGATGTCGGTACAGAGATCGGTGGCGGAAAAGTGGGAAAAGCTGACCGGCCATCATTTGCTGGAAGGCTACGGGCTGACGGAGTGCTCTCCGCTGGTCTCTGGCAACCCGCATGATTTGAAACACTACAGCGGCAGCATCGGCCTGCCGGTGCCCTCTACCGATATCCGGCTGGTGGATGATGACGGCAAAGATGTGCCGGTCGGTCAACCCGGTGAACTTTGGGTTAAAGGGCCGCAAGTTATGTTAGGCTATTGGCAACGCCCTGAGGCAACGGACGAAGTGTTGCGCGATGGCTGGCTGGCGACCGGGGATGTCGTTACCGTGGATGAGGAGGGCTTTATCCGCATCGTTGACCGTAAGAAAGATATGATCCTGGTTTCTGGTTTTAACGTCTATCCAAACGAGATCGAAGAGGTTGTCAGCCAGCATCCGAAAGTGCTGGAATGTGCGGCCATCGGGGTACCCAGCGATGCTTCGGGTGAAGCGGTGAAGATTTGTGTGGTGAAGAAAGATCAGACACTCACCAAAGAAGAGTTGCTAACCCATTGCCGTCGGCACCTGACAGGGTATAAAGTGCCAAAAATTGTTGAGTTCCGTGACGAGTTGCCGAAGTCGAACGTCGGCAAGATCTTACGACGGGAACTGCGTGACGAACAGAAAAAGCCCAAGGCTGACGATGCCGCCTAGGCCAATCGTTGCTCCCCTTTTCAACAGCGCCGGTGAATAGCCGGCGTTGTTGTGTTTGAATCCTAAAAATGACCAAGAGAATGATGTTTTGAATTATCAGTTGATCACTACCGACGCCGGATTGCAGCAGGTCTGCGAGCAGGCAAGAAGCTACGCCCAGGTGGCGCTGGATACCGAGTTCGTCCGCACGCGCACCTATTATCCGCAGTTAGGCCTGATCCAGTTATATGATGGTGAACAACTTTCCCTGATCGATCCGCTCCCCATCAAGCAGTGGCAACCTTTTATCGACCTGCTGGCCGATACCGCCGTCGTGAAATTCCTGCACGCTGGTAGCGAAGATCTGGAGGTGTTTCTGAACGCCTTCAAGACACTGCCGACACCGATGGTCGACACCCAAATCCTGGCGGCCTTCAGCGGCCATACGCTGTCCTGTGGCTTTGCCAAGCTGGTGACGGAGTATATGCAGGTCGATCTCGATAAGAGTGAATCGCGTACCGACTGGCTGGCGCGGCCATTGACCGAGCGCCAATGCGTTTATGCCGCGGCTGATGTGTTCTATCTGTTGCCGATGGCCAAGCAACTGGTGCAGGAGACTGAGGAAGCGGGTTGGACCGCTGCAGCCGATAACGAGTGCCGCTTGCTCTGCCAACGGCGCAGTGAGGCGCTGGCGCCGGAATTGGCCTATCGCGAAATCACTAATGCCTGGCAACTACGTCCGCGCCAGTTGGGTTGCCTGCAAATACTGGCCGAATGGCGTTTACGTCAGGCGCGCGAACGCGATCTGGCGGTGAACTTTGTGGTGCGTGAAGAGAACCTGTGGGCCGTGGCGCGCTATATGCCGGGATCGCTTGGTGAACTGGAGGCGCTAGGGCTTAGTGGTCCGGAGATCCGCTATCATGGCAAAACCCTTGTGGCGCTGGTGGCGCAAGCGAATGCCTTGGACGAATCAGCCTTGCCAGCGCCATTGAGCAACCTGGTCGATCATCCTGGTTACAAGAAAGTGTTCAAGGATATTAAGGCCACCATTACGCTGGTGAGTGAGCAGAGTGGCCTTAGTGCCGAACTGCTGGCTTCGCGGCGGCAGATTAACCAGTTGCTGAATTGGCACTGGAAATTGAAAGAAAGCGAGTCGTTGCCCGAGTTAATCAGTGGCTGGCGTGGTGAGCTATTGGCCGCGCCGTTGCAGGCGATCCTACAGGATTATTAATCGTTAAAGATCGGGCGGGGCAGTTTAAATCAAACTGTTCCGTTTTATCGCTAAAAATAAGGCGAAGAAAATCTTAACCGCCAGCATTCACCATAAAGAAAGTGGTGTCAAAAAGAACTGAGAGTAGTCTCAATAGCGCGGAGTTTTTATTTTTGCGCGCGCGTTTATAACTGGACGAATATACAGCTTCCCCCTGTATATAAATATACAGGGGGCACTCATTGCATCGCAATCATTTAGGTGTTTCTTCCGATTCCGGTAGCGTCACGTTAAGTTCAAGTACCGAAATATCGTCCCCTTTCTGCTCGAATTGCACGTGCAGCATTTCGGGGTCGATCTGAATGTATTTACAAATTACCGCTAGAATATCGCGCTTTAAATCAGGCAGATAGTGGGGTTCGCTGTCCCCACGACGACGTTCTGCGACGATAATCTGCAGCCGTTCCTTGGCTACACTGGCTGTTGATTTTTTGCGGGACAGAAAGAAGTCTAACAGAGCCATGGTTTATCCCCCAAAAAGGCGTTTCAGGAAGCCCTTTTTCTCTTCTTCGATGAAGCGGAACGGGCGTTCTTCCCCTAACAGGCGGTGAACGGTATCGTCATAGGCCTTACCGGCATCGGACTCATTATCAAGAATAACAGGTTCACCCTGGTTAGAGGCACGTAATACCGACTGATCTTCCGGGATCACGCCAAGTAGCGGGATACGCAGGATTTCCAGTACGTCTTCCATGCTCAACATGTCGCCACGGCTGACGCGGCCCGGGTTGTAACGGGTTAGCAGCAGATGTTCCTTGATCGGGGATTCCCCTCTCTCGGCACGGCGCGATTTGGAAGCCAGAATGCCCAGGATACGGTCGGAGTCACGTACTGAAGACACTTCTGGGTTGGTGGTGATGATGGCTTCATCGGCAAAATACAGCGCCATCAAGGCACCGGATTCGATCCCTGCGGGGGAGTCACAAACCACAAATTCGAAGGCCATCTCGTCAAGATCGCCGAGGATTTTTTCCACGCCTTCACGGGTCAGCGCGTCTTTGTCACGGGTTTGCGAAGCGGGCAGAATGTAGAGGTTGTCGGTGCGCTTGTCTTTGATTAACGCCTGGTTCAGCGTGGCGTCACCTTGGATAACGTTCACGAAATCGTAAACTACCCGGCGCTCACACCCCATGATGAGGTCAAGATTACGCAGACCGATATCAAAGTCGATCACCACGGTTTTCTTGCCTTTCTGGGCCAAGCCGGTCGCAATGGCCGCACTTGATGTGGTCTTGCCAACGCCCCCTTTACCCGATGTAACAACAATAATGCGTGCCATGAAATGGATTCCTTGTCAAAAGGGCTTAATTTAAAGGTTGTATGGTTAAAGCATTATCCAACAGGCTGAGCCTTGCTGCCTGCCCGAGATACTCGGACGGGATCTGATCGCTCAACCAGTACTGCCCTGCGATAGAGACTAGCTCAGCACCCAGGTGCGTGCAAAAAATCTGACACTGGGTATCGCCAGAGGCGCCAGCCAGTGCGCGGCCACGCATGCTACCGTAAATATGAATATTGCCGTCGGCAATCAGTTCGGCACCGGCACTGACGCTGCTGGTGACGATCAAATCGCTGTTACGGGCGTAAATCTGTTGACCTGAACGGACAGGGGTACTGATGATGCGCGTTTTGGCTGGGGCATTATCAGGTGCTGGCGCGATCACCGGAGCCTGCGGGGTCGCCTTCTGGCCTTTGCCTTCATTGAGCAGCGGCAAACCGGCGCGGGCGATCAACCGCTTCTGCCGCTCATCTTTGCAACCGCTGATGCCGACCACGCGCAGCCCAGCCGCAGTGACAGCCCGTTGAATTTCTTTCCAGTCTGCGTCGCCGTTCAGCGTAGCAACATTAATAACAACAGGGGCATTTTTGAGAAAAGCTGGCGCTTGTTCCACCTTTTCTTGCAGTGCCTGGCGTATTACCTCGGGGTCGCAATTATGTAAATGAACCACCGATAGGGTAAAACTGCTGCCTTTTAGCTCAATTGGCGATTGTGACATCTATCCTGACTCAGTCTCAGCAACTTAAATCCCCGGAATACCACTCGGGGTGCGATATTCCGAAGTACTATAAGCATGTTATAGTCAGAGTTATATCCAGGCAAGACGCTGCCTCAATTAAATAGAGTTTTAATAATGTTTTGTGTCATCTATAGAAGTGCCAAGCGCGATCAGACTTATCTTTATGTCGAAAAAAAAGACGATTTTTCTCGGGTGCCGGAAGATCTGATGAAAAGTTTTGGTACTCCGCAGTATGCCATGATGCTGTCGCTAGACGGACGTAAGAAATTGGCCTCAGCGGATATCGAAAAGGTGAAAGAAGCCCTAAAACAGGAAGGGTTTTATCTGCAGTTCCCACCGCCGGTGGAAAACCTATTAAACCTTCATTTGTCTGACGCCAAAAAATAACCGGGTGTCGATTTTCAACCCTGTGTTAACGCCAGCGGTGTAGCGTCGTTTGCAACTGGCGGCAGGTTGTCACAGGTAGGGAAAATCATGAAGAAAATGTCGATGATGCTAACGCTGCTGCTTTTGGCTGGCAGCGTTAAACCGGTGGGGGCGGCTCCAGCGCCAACGGTACAGCCTGCCGGGAGTACGCTGGCGGAAACCGGGCGCGATCCGGTGGAATTTCCGGCTTATGTGGAACAACTGAAGCGGCGGGCCATCAAGCAAGGTATCCCAGCGGCTACCGTTGAGAACGCTTTTGCTAACGCTCATTTTGTCGATCGGGTGATTAATGCCGATCGCAACCAGTTGGAAAAGAAAATCACGCTGGATGACTATCTTGGCCGCGTGTTGCCTGCGTGGAAGATCCAGCGGGGCCGCGAGATGCGCCAGCAATATCAACCAAGGCTGGCGCGAGTGACGGCGCGTTATGGCGTTCCGGAACAATACATTGTCGCGCTATGGGGTATGGAAAGCGCCTTTGGCAAGATACAGGGTAAGGAAGATGTTGTTTCTGCGTTGGCGACGCTGGCGTTCGAAGGCCGGCGCGAAGCGTTCTTTACCAAACAGTTGATGGCGGCCTTACAGATTATTGAGCAGGGTCATGTTGATGCGGGCAACCTGAAAGGGTCTTGGGCGGGGGCGATGGGGCAGAGCCAGTTTATGCCAACCTCGTTTTTGACCTATGCCGCAGATGGGGATGGCGACGGTAAAATCGATATCTGGAATAATCTCGACGATGTGTTTGCCTCTACGGCCAACTATTTGGCTACCGAGGGCTGGCAATCTGGGGTTGGCTGGGGCCGTGAGGTCAAACTGCCCGCGCAATTCAATGTTGACCAACTGGGGCTGAAAGACGCCCAGGGGCATCGCGAGGAACGATGGGCGGCCAAAGGAGTGGTGTTAGCGGATGGTTCACCCTTACCGGCCTCTGGCTTGCGTAGTTGGGTGATCGCTCCAGATGATATGCAAGGACGCACATTCTTGGTTTATGATAACTTCCGTACTCTCATGCACTGGAATCGTTCGTATTATTTCGCGATCAGCGTGGGAATGATGGCCGACGGTATCGGTCAATAGGTCGGTAACTACCCGGTGCCTGGAATGGCACCCCGTACGTATCATGGGCTGAGGTTATCTGGCCCCTACACTGTGGTTGGGAGAGGCGGTATGTATCAACATAGAGACTGGCAAGGAGCGTTGCTTGATTTCCCGGTAAGCAAAGTGGTTTGCGTAGGCAGTAACTACAGCGATCACATCAAGGAGATGGGGAGTGTCACCCCGCCTGAGCCGGTGTTGTTTATCAAACCTGAAACAGCATTGTGTGATATTCGTCAACCGGTAGCGATCCCCAAGGGGCTGGGGTCGATTCATCATGAAGTCGAGTTGGCGGTGCTGATTGGTACCCCGTTAAAGCAGGCCAATGAAGATCGCGTGGCCCGTGCCATTGCGGGTTATGGTGTGGCACTGGATTTGACCTTGCGCGATCTGCAGGCCGGGTTCAAGAAGGCGGGGCAACCTTGGGAAAAAGCCAAGGCATTTGATGGCTCTTGCCCGATCTCCGGCTTTATTCCGGTGGCTGAATTTGGCGATCCGCAAAATGCCGAGCTGTCTTTGTCGATCAATGACGAACTGCGCCAGCAAGGCAATACCCGCGATATGATCAACCCCATTTTGCCGCTGATTGCCTATATGAGCCGTTTCTTTACGCTGCGTGCGGGCGACATCATTCTGACCGGTACTCCTCAAGGGGTCGGGCCAATGGTTTCCGGCGATATGCTGAAAATCTCGCTTAACGGTAAGACCCTCAGTACCCGAGTGATTTAATCCCGCTCTGTCTTTCTGCCTGCCGGGCCTTCCGGGTGTTGCAGGCAGAAACCTCTTTGGTAACTTACACTGTTATTATCCACGTTGGATGTCGTTGCGGCAGGCACGGGCAGCCGGGGAAACGTTTCCTTTTGCGCTGAGTGTCTATATAGTGTGCCCCCTTGAACCTGCTTGCAGGTGGTTTGTTCATTTACCTATTTTCGGAAGTCGATATGTCACAACTCCCTTTTTGGCAACAGAAGACGCTGGACGAAATGTCTGAGGCAGAGTGGGAATCGCTGTGCGACGGATGTGGGCAATGCTGTCTGAACAAGCTGATCGATGAAGATACCGATGAGATTTACTTCACCAACGTGGCCTGCGATCAGCTCAATATCAAATCTTGCCAGTGCCGCAACTACGAGCGCCGCTTTGAGTTGGAAGAAGACTGCATCAAGCTGACGCGCGAAAACCTCACCACGTTCGACTGGCTGCCGCCAACTTGCGCCTATCGCCTGATCGGTGAGGGTAAACCACTATTCGACTGGCACCCGTTGGTCAGCGGCTCAAAAGCGGCGATGCATGGTGAGCGCATTACCGTACGCCATATCGCGGTGCGCGAAAGCGAAGTCGTAGATTGGCAGGATCACATTTTAAACAAACCTAGTTGGGCTAGATGAGTGGCTGGTTTTCCACTGTAAATAATAAAAGCAGTGCCTAAGTAGCTGTACGTCAAAGTACTACAGGCGGAAGTCATGCAGAACGCCGACACGCCGTAAACCCGTCCATGGGGGCTCGCACATCCATGCGCTCAACGGTCGGCTAACCTGCAATGACTCCCACCTGCCTCAAGCTTAAGGTGTCGCGGTATTAAAGGCAGCCGCCGATAGCAGGCTTAGCGCACCACCAAGACCGAGGTTTTGGCATACCTGACGACCTTGATGTTTCTTTCCGACATAGTGATCCCTTGCTCAAAATACTCTGTCTATCTTATTGGCTGCGACTGTTCATTGGTTGAGAGCAAGAGCCGAAATAGCGTGCTAGCCGGGCGGTCAGGTTAAACAAAAGTTAAACGAGGGGGTAAATAAATCAGGGCGGATAAGGGGAGTGGCTTATATACGTCATCATTTTATTAATGTTCCTCCCTGAAGTATTAATACTGTGAATGAATAACGACCGAACTGTGATTAAGTATAGCCAACATATCTATGCTTGGGAGAGGGAGGATGCCAAAGATGAGGCGATATATCGGCTAGGGGACGCAACAAAACTTAATGTTATGTAAATTACGCCGTAATCGCCTGGTGGTCGCTTCTTTTTAAACAAAATCTTAGGTAGCTTGTCGGCACCTCCGCCTGTGATGAGAATGTGATGATGAAGATGGTGCGCCTGTTTGCCGTGGCCGGAGTACTGATCGTGCTCGTGTATTACTTTACCCATACTTGACGTCGTTCAACTGAACCCGATGCAATAAAAACGGCGCCCTCAGGCGCCGTTTTTGCAATGTATACCGTTAGCGGCCAAACAGATCGCGTTTACGTTGGCGAACAAATTGGCTGAGCAGAACCACAATTCCGATCAGCAAATAGGCAGCAAAAATCCCCACCAACCACTGTGGCATTTCCAACGACAGGAACTCCCATTGACGTACCGAGCAGTCACCTGAAGCGTGGAACACCGCAGGCATCCATTTGTCTAGCGGCAGCCAGGAAGGGAAGCTGACAAAGAAATCACAGGTATTAAACGGCGATGGATGCAGCTGGATCATCGTGTGTTTCCAGGCTAACTGCAGGCCTTCCCAGGCGCTGTAAATCCACAGCAGGATCGCCACATAGCGTAGCGGTGACGTCGGTGCCAATGCACCAAGCAGCGACGCTCCCAAGATCCCGAACAGCGCGACGCGTTCGTAGATACACATTACGCAAGGCTGTAGCAGCATCACGTGCTGAAAATAGAGGGCCGTCAACTCCAATAACAACACAGTC
Organism: Serratia silvae; assembly: GCF_023282985.1. Classification (GTDB taxonomy): domain Bacteria; phylum Pseudomonadota; class Gammaproteobacteria; order Enterobacterales; family Enterobacteriaceae; genus Chania; species Chania silvae. The sequence goes on from NZ_JAGQDC010000019.1 coordinate 24,367, forward strand.
AGAGCCATCAACAGCCAAGCACCGCGCCCCTGCGAGCAGCGGTTAAAGAATTGCAACATATCTATATTCTTCCATGCAGTAAGCAATTGAACCGGCAGTGTAAACCAATTCATCCCCGCTGCCAGCTATCTAACGACGATTCAGTGAAAAATATCGTCGTTTGCAGGGACGGTTATGGCGGCTAATGTGCAGCGATTGGGGCCGTTGCGTCAAGTGGTAGCGGCATTAACCACTGCCATTGGGTAAACAGGTCCGTTACCGGTGCCAGAGTATGCTGCACACACAGCAGGCCAACCAAGGTCAGCACCACCGTGTAAGGCAATGCCATCCAGACCATACGGCCATAAGACAGGCGTACCAACGGTGCCAGGGCAGAGGTCAGCAGGAACAGGAAAGCAGCCTGCCCGTTGGGTGTAGCCACCGAAGGCAGATTGGTACCGGTGTTAATCGCTACCGCCAACAGTTCGAACTGTTGCAGTGAAATTGCTCCGTCCGCCAGTGCCGCCCGCGCTTCGTTAATGTAAACCGTACCGACAAAAACGTTATCTGAAACGGAAGAGAGCAGACCGTTGAACAGATAAAACAGGGAAAGTTGTGAGCTTGGCGGTGCCTGTAACACATAGTGGATCACCGGAGAAAACAGCTGCTGTTCAATGATCACCGCCACGACGGTGAAGAATACCGTCAACAATGCAGTAAAGGGTAGTGCCTCCTGGAAAGCTTTGCCGATCGCGTGCTCATCGGTAATGCCGCATAGCGAGGTCGCCAAAATGATCACTGAGAGGCCAATCAGGCCAACTTCCGCCAGGTGGAAGGCCAGCGCGATCACCAGCCAGAGGCCGATTAACGCCTGTATCACCAGTTTCATCTTTTCCTGGCGGCTACGCTTGGCGGTGGCCTGGCGATCGAACTCTTTTAGTACGCTACGCACCTGTTCCGGCAATTTGGTGCCGTAGCCAAATACCGCAAAACGTTCAACCAGCAGGCAAACCAACAAACCGCAAACGAACACCGGCAGCGTGACGGGAGTCATGCGCAGGAAAAATTCGCCAAAGCCCCACCCGGCGCTTTTGGCGATGATCAGATTCTGCGGCTCTCCCACCATGGTCATTACTCCGCCAAGAGCCGTACCGACACCTGCATGCATCAGCAGGCTGCGCAGAAAGCCGCGGAACTGTTCCAGCGTCTGCTTATGGTCGCTATTATCCAGGTGGCTGTCATCATTGATATCGCTCGCTTGATTAGAGGCGACGTTATGATAGATCGAGTAAAAACCGGTGCCGACGCTGATCACCACCGCCACCACGGTCAGGGCATCCAGGAATGCCGAGAGCAGTGCCGCAGCAACGCAGAAGGACAGCGACAACAGCATCTTTGAGCGGATGTTCAGCAGCAGTTTGGTAAACACAAACAGCAGCAACTGCTTCATAAAGTAGATGCCTGCCACCATAAACACCAGCAGCAATAACACCTCAAGGTTACTGGCAATTTCAGCACTGACGTGTGCGGGGCTGGTCATGCCGATCAATACTGCTTCAATGGCGAGTAGCCCGCCGGGCTGCAACGGGTAGCATTTCAGCGCCATCGCCAGCGTAAAGATAAACTCGATAACCAGTAACCAGCCGGCCACGAAAGGGCTGACCAGGAAAAACACCAAGGGATTGATCACCAGAAAGCTGATGATGGCCAGTTTGTACCAGTCGGGGGATGCCCCGAGAAAGTTCTTTACCAATGCCGAGCGTATTGTCATATCCATGCTTGTTTTGCGAAACCTTAAAGTGAGTTGGCTCGTCATACCCTAACAACGGCAGTGGGCCTGATGCAAATGACGAAGCTCTAATAGTTTGAAATTTCGGCGAAGTGGTTTTTTTTACCTTTTTGCCAGCTTATGCACACTTTCGTTTATTGTTTTTTGCTCACGCTATGTGATGCTCCGGCGATCTGGTATGATCTGCCGATTACAATTACTGATTATCGTCGTTACGGAACATCAAACACATGGTTATAAAGGCGCAGAGTCCTGCCGGTTTCGCGGAAGAGTATATTATTGAAAGTATTTGGAATAACCGCTTCCCTCCCGGCTCTATTTTGCCCGCGGAACGTGAGCTTTCAGAACTGATTGGCGTCACGCGCACCACATTACGTGAGGTTCTACAGCGATTGGCCCGTGATGGCTGGCTGACTATTCAGCACGGCAAGCCGACCAAGGTGAATGATTTTTGGGAAACCTCTGGTCTTAATATCCTGGAAACCCTGGCTCGACTCGATCATAACAGCGTACCGCAGCTGATCGATAATCTGCTGTCGGTGCGTACCAATATTGCCTCGATCTTTATCCGTGCGGCGGTGCGTAACCACCCGGAGCAGGCGCAGGAAGTGCTGGCGAAAGCGGCACTGGTTGACGATCAGGCGGATGCCTTCAACCAACTCGACTATGAAATTTTCCGTGGCTTGGCTTTTGCCTCGGGCAACCCGATTTATGGCCTGATCCTCAATGGCTTGAAAGGGCTGTATACCCGCGTTGGCCGTTATTACTTCTCCAACCCGGAAGCGCGCAAACTCGCACTGACCTTCTATAACAAGCTGTCTAGCCTGTGCCATGAGAAGATGTACGATCAGGTGATGGATTGCGTGCGTAACTACGGTAAAGAAAGCGGGGCCATTTGGCAGAGCATGCAGGGCACTATGCCAAGCGATCTGACCGAAGCGCGTCGTTAATTCGCGTCATTGCTATAAATCAGCTAGTTGAAGGGGCGCTGCGTGCGCCCCTTTGTCATATTTCCGCTTTATATCGCGTTGGGTCTCGGTGGGCAGCGATCCAGCAATTCTACGCTGCCATCCTCGTTTTGCTGCTCCAGAATAATGTCGAATCCCCACAGGCGATGCAGGTGTTTCATCACCTCGCGGCGGCTTTTATCCAGAGGCGCCCGGTCTTGCGGAATGTAACGTAGCGTTAATGAGCGATCGCCACGCAGATCCACATTCCAGATCTGAATATTGGGCTCGTGGTTGCTCAGGTTGTACTGAGCCGACAACTCCTGTCGTATTGCCCGGTAGCCCGCTTCGTTGTGGATCGCTGAAATCTCCAGGTAATTGTTGTGGTCGTCATCCAGCACGGTAAACAATCGGAAGTCACGCATCACTTTCGGTGACAGGAACTGGCTGATAAAGCTCTCATCCTTGAAGTCACGCATAGCAAAGTGCAGGGTATCCAACCAGTCTTTGCCAGCGATATCCGGGAACCAGTAGCGATCTTCTTCGGTCGGCGATTGACAGATCCGTTTGATGTCCTGGAACATGGCAAAGCCTAGCGCGTACGGGTTGATGCCATTGTAGTATTGGCTGTTGTACGGTGGCTGGTAGACCACATTGGTATGGCTGTGCAAGAACTCGAGCATAAAGCGATCCGTCACGCGCCCTTCGTCATACAGATGGTTAAGGATGCTGTAGTGCCAAAAGGTGGCCCAGCCTTCGTTCATCACCTGCGTCTGCTTCTGCGGGTAGAAATATTGGCTCACCTTACGCACTATGCGCAACACTTCACGCTGCCAGGATTCCAGCAACGGGGCGTTTTTCTCCATAAAGTAGAGAATATTTTCCTGTGGCTCCCGTGGAAAACGCGCAGCCTGCTCCGGTAGGGCTTCGCGATCGACTCGCGGCAGGGTTTTCCACAGTGAGTTGACCTGGCTTTGCAGATACTCCTCACGGCTCTTTTGGCGGGCTTTTTCTTCCACCAGCGAGATTTTTTGTGGCCGTTTGTAGCGATCGACCCCGTAATTCATCAGCGCATGACAGGAGTCCAGTAACTTTTCTACTTCTTCCACGCCATAGCGTTCCTCACACTCACTGATGTAATGGCGGGCAAACAGCAAATAATCGACGATCGAACTGGCGTCGGTCCAACTGCGGAATAAATAGTTATTTTTGAAAAACGAGTTGTGCCCATAACAGGCATGGGCCATCACCAGCGCTTGCATGGTGATGGTGTTTTCTTCCATCAGATAGGCAATACACGGATTGGAGTTGATCACGATCTCATAGGCCAACCCCTGTTGGCCATGCTTGTAGCGCTGCTCGGTTTCGATGAACTTCTTGCCGAATGACCAGTGGGTATAGTTGATCGGCATCCCGACGCTGGAATAGGCATCCATCATCTGCTCGGAGGTAATGACCTCGATCTGATGCGGGTAGGTGTCGAGCCGGTAATGCTTGGCAACCCGATCGATCTGCTCCAGATAAACCTGCAACAGGTCGAATGTCCAATCCGGTCCATCGCTCAGACGTTTATCTTCCTTAACCTTTTTCTGTGTCGAAGTAGTCATCAGCGCACCCTCGTTATGAACGGCGTCGGCTCTTTTGGCAGACCCTTTAACAATGATAGTCCAAGTCGTAATAAATCGTTTGAAATCATCCGTGCTGCATATTGATAACCGCTTGCGGTAACCTCGCTCAAACTGGTTTTTCGGCCTGTGGTTGCATTCATTCAGGCATTTAACCGGTTCTGTAGAGGAAACTGATGCGTAATAGATGTCCCCGGAACTATTAGCCTAAAATTTTTAATTAAACAGATTTATATTCCAGGATTGGGAGGTCTTTATTCCATATGACACAGGTTGTTTTCGCTGATGAAGAGCCTGTTTTTTCGTCAAAATGCACTTTAACAGCATCTTATCGTTATTTTTTAACCACTATTGCCAAAGACTGGCGCATCAACGATAAAATAATTGTGAATATTGTCACGATTAACGAACGAGTTGTTGAGTAGTTTTTTCCACTGAGTTAATTTCCTGTTATTGGTGGATTGTGCTTTATCGATCTTTGGGTTGGAGTCAGCGATGAGAGTGGTTATTTTAGGTAGCGGAGTGGTAGGGGTTGCCAGTGCCTGGTACTTGGCAAAAGCGGGCCATGAGGTGACGGTGATCGATCGTCAACCCGGGCCAGCCTTGGAAACCAGTGCGGCCAATGCCGGGCAAATATCTCCGGGTTACGCTGCACCTTGGGCAGCACCTGGGGTACCGTTGAAGGCGATTAAATGGATGTTCCAGCGTCACGCGCCGTTGGCAGTTCGCCTAGACGGCAGTAGTTTCCAACTGCGCTGGATGTGGCAGATGCTGAAAAACTGCGATACCGCCCATTATATGACCAATAAAGGCCGTATGGTGCGTCTGGCGGAATACAGTCGCGACTGTATCAAAGCCCTGCGTCAGGAAACTGGCATCCAGTACGAAGGCCGTCAAGGTGGCACGCTGCAACTGTTCCGCACCCAGCAGCAGTTTGACAGCGCGGCCAAGGACATTGCCGTGCTGGAGGATGCTGGGGTGCCTTACAAACTGCTGGAAGCTAGCCAGTTGGCGACCGTCGAACCGGCGTTGTCGCAGGTTGCCCACAAGCTTACAGGTGGTTTACAGCTCCCGAATGATGAAACCGGGGATTGCCAACTGTTCACCCAGCAGTTGGCCAAGTTGGCGCAGCAGGCCGGAGTCAACTTCCTGTTTAACCGCAACGTAGAACGCTTGCTGGTAGAAGGAGACAAAATTACCGGCGTACAGTGTGATGGTGAAATCATTACCGCCGACAGCTATGTTGTGGCGTTCGGCGCCTATTCTACCGCGTTACTGCGCGATCTGGTGTCCATTCCGGTTTATCCGTTGAAAGGTTACTCATTAACCATTCCAATCGCCGATGAAGCGGCAGCGCCGTTTTCTACCGTGCTGGACGAAACCTATAAAATTGCCATCACTCGCTTCGATAAGCGTATCCGCGTGGGCGGTATGGCGGAGATTGTCGGTTTCAATACCCAGTTGGAGCAGAAGCGGCGTGAAACGCTGGAAATGGTGGTGCGCGATCTGTACCCGAACGGCGGGCGGGTTGAGGAGGCCACATTCTGGACGGGCCTGCGCCCGATGACGCCGGATGGTACGCCGATCGTGGGGCGCACTCCGCTGAAAAATCTCTATTTAAATACCGGCCATGGCACCTTGGGTTGGACGATGGCCTGCGGCTCCGGGCAGTTGCTGGCCGATCTGATCTCCGGGATCACCCCGGCTATTGCTTCTGACGATCTGGCGGTGGCACGTTACCGCGCCGATTTTCGGCAGGGGTCTGCTGTTCCCTTGAACGATGTGCACCCGGCACGCTGAAACCCAATGTGGTAGGAGATCCCATGCCTCGCCCGATTACCGCTACGCTGCATTTGGCCGCGTTGACCAATAACTTGCAGGTAGTTCGTCGTTTTGCTCCTTCGGCTAAGATCTGGGCCGTTGTTAAGGCCAACGCTTATGGCCATGGTTTGCAGCACGTCTGGCGCAGCCTGGGCGAGAATAGCGATGGTTTTGCCTTGCTCGATCTGGCCGAGGCAGTGTTACTACGCGAATCTGGCTGGCAGGGGCCGATTCTGCTGCTGGAGGGTTTTTTCCAGCCCGCAGACCTGATACTGATCGATCGTTACCGGTTAACCACGGCGGTGAACAGCGACTGGCAACTACAGGCGATTGCCGAAGCGCGTTTACAGGCCCCGCTTGATGTTTATCTCAAGTTGAACAGTGGTATGAATCGCCTAGGGTTTGCCCCGGAGCAGTTGCACAGCGCTTGGTTAACCGCAAAGGAGCTGCGTAATATTGGTTCGATAACGCTAATGAGCCACTTCGCCACCGCCGACGGTGCTGAAGGCGTAACGGAGCAGATGGCCGTGATTGAACGCGCTACTGCTGCGATTGATCTGCCTCGTTGTCTGGCCAACTCGGCGGCCACCTTGTGGCACCCGCAGACGCAGGGGGAATGGGTGAGGCCGGGGGTTATCCTTTATGGCGCATCACCCAGCGGCAACTGGCAGGACATTGCCGCTACTGGTTTGCAACCGGCGATGACGCTGAGCAGCAAGATCATTGGCATCCAACAGCTGCAAGCGGGAGACCGGGTAGGGTATGGTTGGCGTTATGCCGCTGGTGGGGCGCAGCGTATCGGCGTAGTAGCCTGTGGTTATGCGGATGGCTATCCTCGCCATGCGCCCACTGGCACCCCAGTCTGGGTGGACGGTGTTCTGACGCATACGGTAGGTTCGGTTTCCATGGATATGATGACGGTGGATTTGACGCCGTGCCCGCAGGCAACCATTGGTACTGACGTCGAACTGTGGGGGAGGAAACTGCCCGTCGATAATGTGGCTGCCGCAGCCGGAACTTTGGGCTACGAGCTGCTGACAGCCTTGGCGGCACGGGTGCCTATTGTTATTGAGAAATAGCGTCAGGCGATCTTCTTCAACTGCCCTTTGATTTGCTTGCTGCGCTGCCGTGCGTGTAGCGCCAGCAGGCAACCTGCCAGCATCACTAACGCCAGCGACAGTTTCGGCTGCAGCGGCAACGCCATCGCGATCAGGCCCAGCGCGGCACCTCCGGCCATCTGAATAAAGCCCACCAGTGCTGAAGCCACACCAGCTTCGTTAGAGTAAGGCTCCAACGCGTAGCTGGTTGACGGCCCCATGACAAAAGCCAATCCGGCGCAGGCACAGGCCACGGGCAGGATATACGCCAACCAATGGCTTTGTGCAGCTTCCCCCAGCAGTGCCACGCCCAACACTAAAGCGAGACAGCCTAACCCCATCAGTATGCTGCCGGTCGCCAGGCAGAAAGGGCGGCCAATCTTGTGAATGATGCGGTTGGCGACAAAACTGACCAGCATGATCCAGAAACCGTTGGCACCAAAAACCAAAGAGAACTGCAGCGGTGATAGCCCGGCGGTGCCCATCAGCACATTAGGTGCCAATGAGACATAGGTCAGCGCCATCCCCATCGCCCCGGCATTAACTATGGCGAAGGAAATAAAGCGGCGATCGCCAAGAATGCGCAGATACTGCCGTACCGGTAGCCCTTTGACGGCTAGGGTAGTCGCGGGGCGGGTTTCTGGCAGGAAGAAGATAACCAGCAATAACACCACCGTGGCATAACCGACCAGGAACCAGAATGGGGCACGCCAACCGAAGGCTTCTGCCAGCAAGCCACCAAGCAGCGGGGCCAGTGCAGGAATGATATTCAGCGTGCCATTGAGGAAACCGAAAGCGCGTGCGGCATCATCGCCATTCATGCGATCACGTACGCCACTGAATGCTACGACAGCGGTACAGCAAACGGCCACGCCTTGCATCAGGCGCGAAGCGACAAAGATTTCCGCCGTTGTTGCCAGCGCGGCCATGGCTGCGCCCACCATATAAATCAGGATCCCGGCGATAGCCACCGGCTTACGACCGTAATTATCCACCAGCGGACCGGCGATCACCTGGCCAAGACCCAACACCAGAATAAACAGCGAAATGGTGGATTGGATCAAGGCTTCGCTGCTGTTAAGGCCTAGGGCAATGGCAGGAATGGTGGGCAGGTAGAGATCGATTCCCAGAGGGCCGAGCAACACCAGGCTAAGCAGGAGAAAGAGAAATTTTTGCATAACAAAAATGGCACATCCGAATGACAAAGAGGACTAGAGTAGAGATCCCAACCGCAAATGGGAAGCGATAACGTATTGATGGCAGAAAGGAAACCGTTTGCGCCGGCTTTTCCCTGGTGTGATCATTTTGCCGAGGGCTGGCGGTAATAAAGTGCCGAAATGGTATCAGCAACGTAGCGTGCCTGGTGTTTGGCATCATCCAGCGCCCGGTGTGGTGTGCCTTCAAAGGGACGCTGTTTCTTGGGATTGAAACCATGCAACTCAGCCAGCGTAATGATAGTGCGGGCGTCTTGGGTATCCCAGAACTTCCAGGGGCAAGGCATTGCCAACTGGTGGTAGGCATGTTCTAGGATCGAGCAGTCAAACTCTTTGCCATTGCCCCAGACTTTTACCGTGTCGGTGCTGTGCATGTGAATAAAACGACTTAGATTGGTCAATACCCGCTTGAGACTTTCGCTGCCTCCGAAGGCCAGTTTACGAGCTTCGTCTGACTGTTTTGCCCACCAGGCCACGGTATCCAGACTGATTGTCCGGCCCGGTTGTTCCTGCTGGCTGTTCACTGCCGCTTCAAATTCTGCCCCTAACTCACCGGTTTTGGGGTTAAAAAACACGCCGGCAACCACCAGGATCACCGCGCTTGGGGTAATATCCAACGTTTCAATATCTAGCATCAAATGGTTCATGGGGTCTCCAGGCTGAACAAGCTCGTGATGGTACTGCATACAGTCTGGCAGAATATCCAGTTACTTTGAAATAGGCGAAAATGGTCTGTTCACGGTATGATGACTTTAGTCATGTTGCAGAGTTGGTAGCTAGCGTTGAGAACACTTATTTTTATTCTATGTATGATCGGCTATCTGCTGGTATTAGGTTATTTTGGCGTTTACGTTACCGATAAAATCTGCGAAAACGCCCAAAACTTAAGTAAAATCTGCCGCATGGTGGATATCTCTGAACCTCACATCCCGCAGTCACCCTTCACCCCTGATAGTCGCGGGTGAGTAATGGCGTCAATATTGCCGCTATCCCGATTAACACGGTCCATTGGCGCCAACCAAATCGCGTCAACCATCCCTGTTGCCCATTGGTACGGCGGCGGAGAACTCAGCGTGCAGAATATTGGCGTAATATAGGCGCATGATCATAAAGTAGATCAGCAATACCCAACTGAACCCTCTTCGTTTCTTCAGGATCTGGCTGAGCAGAAAAGCGATAAACAGGCTATGAGCGTAGAAAACTAACGGCGCTTCAAAGGGATGACTGTACACCGCCAGATAGAGATTAAATATCAGTAACGCATACACCGTATAAATATACCAGCCATAGACCACTTTCAGTCTTCTGGAGGGGGCTGAGATGGGATTTGATGTTTGAGTCATGCGCTCTCCTAGAGTTAACAAGACTTATAGCATTTAACGGCCAAATGAAAACCAAACAGCTCAGCAGCATAACATGCTGAGAAAAAGGTTTTTCTCCATGATGACGTACCGTTCACAAGCCAATAAACCCGCCTGAAACACCATTCACCAGAGTGCATTTTGCTACTTGAATTCATTGATGATAAAGATAATAATTATCATTGTCATTAGTATTTGTTATCTAACAACATCAGAGCACCGTGACCTCTGTACGCCAAACTGGCCAGCGTTGCCGGCGCGGTAAGTTTTCGGTGCAATTTCAATAGATCCCATGGGGAATACAGGTATGCCTGCGTTTTTTCCTGCCAGTCGTTCTTATCTTTACTGCTCGTTAGCGATTTTCCTGCCACTGACCTCTTTTGCTGAAGATACCCTCGTGGTAACGGCCAAACCCGCCGATACGGCGGAAACGGCGACGCATGGCTATGAGGCCAGCACCAGCCAGGGGGCCACTAAAACGGATCGGCCCCTGGTGCTCACCGCGCAATCCGTCTCCGTAGTAACACGCCAACAGATGAGCGACCAAGGGGCTTTGACAGTTAACGATGCGCTGAAATATACCCCAGGCGTATTCACTAACTTCTCTGGTGGTGCGACGCGTTACGATACTATCGCTCTGCGCGGTTTCCACGGTGGCGACGTCAATAACACCTTCCTGAACGGCCTGCGCCTGCTTAGCGACGGTGGCAGTTATAACGCTTTGCAGATCGACCCCTGGTTTCTTGAACGTATTGATGTGATTAAAGGCCCGTCTTCCGTGATGTACGGGCAAAGCATTCCTGGCGGATTGGTGGCGATGACTACCAAGCGGCCACAGTTTGCCAGTGAAAACCACGTGAATGTGATGGCCGGTAACAACAATACCAAAGGCGGCGCGTTTGATTTGACGGGGGCATTGAACGAGCAGTGGGCATACCGTTTGACCGGTATTACCCGCACCAGCGACACCATGTATGACCATCAGCGTGAAGAGCGCTATGCAATTGCGCCTTCGCTGCTGTGGCAACCGGACGAGAATACCTCTTTGCTGTTGCAGGCCAATCTGCAAAAAGACCCTTCCGGTGGCTACCACAGCGCGGTACCGGCAGACGGCAGCATTTACACCAGTAGTGGGGACAAGCTGGGCCGCGGATTCTTTGACGGAGAAAGCAGCCGCAATGTGTTCAAACGTTGGCAGCAAATCTACAGTTATGATTTCTCGCATAGTTTTAACGACGTCTGGTCGTTCCGCCAAAATGCCAGCTACACCCATTCCAACGTAGAATTGGAGCAGGCGTATCAGATTGGTTGGAATGCCGATCGTAGCGAGTTGAATCGCTGGTACAGCGGCTCCAATACGTCATTGGATGCTTATGCTGTAGATAACCAACTGGCGGCGGAGTTCGCTACTGGCGCGTTGGAACATAAGGTGATGCTGGGTCTGGACTACCAGCGCTTTACCAATAACCTGTGGGAAGAATCCGGTTCGGCCACGCCGTTGAACCCGTTCACCGGCGTTTCCGGTGGGCCAGATGTTACCATCCTCAGCCATACCGATTCTAAACGGCGTTATGAGCAGACTGGCGTCTATCTGCAGGATGAAGTCAGCCTCTACAACTGGTATCTCAATCTTTCCGGGCGTGTTGACCGCTTGGAAACCAAGAATACCGTACTGAATACCGACTCTACCGATGCTCGTACTGATGACCACTTCACGAGCCGAGCTTCGTTGCTGTATCACTTTGACAGCGGTTTTTCGCCGTACATGAGTTACAGCTCGGCAGTTACGCCAGCGGTCTTGGCCGATAAAGAGGGCCATCTGCTCAAGCCGACCACCAGTGAGCAATATGAGGCCGGGCTGAAATATCAGCCTCCTGGCAGCAGTTCGATCTACAGCATTGCCCTCTACGATTTGACGCAGAACGACGTAGCCAACCGCGTGGTGAAGGACAGCTATTATGTGCCTGCCGGTAAGGTTCATTCACAAGGGATTGAGTTAGAGGCCCGAAGCCAGGTCAGTGAGCGTCTGAACGTCATTGCCGGTTACAGTTATAACAAAGTGAAGTTCAAAGACGCCGTTGACGGTAACGATGGCAATACGCCATATCTGGCACCTAATCAGATGGCCTCTCTATGGGGACAGTACAGTGCAGGTCTGGGCGTCAACCTGGGAGCCGGCGTGCGTTATATTGGCAAACAGTGGGCGGATAATGAGAATACCCTGCGTATTCCTTCGGTAACGCTGTTGGATGCCTCGGTGCGCATGGATCTGGACAGCGTAAAACCGTCGTTAAAAGGGGCTTATGTACAGCTCAACGCCAATAACCTGACGGACCGGGAATATGTTGCTGGCTGTTACGGCACCGGCTATTGCTACTGGGGGGCAGGGCGTTCCGTTGTTGCTACCGTGGGGTATGATTTTTAACCGTTAACCTGTACTCATCCCGCTGAACGTTGGCGGGATGAGACGCTAAAACAGCGAAAATAACAGCACTACGGGCAGGCTGAGTGGCCAGGTCAGGCCGATGATCAACGCGCTAAGTAGGCGAATAGTGAGGGTGTCGCGGCTGACCAGAAAAGTGAAAATCATCGAAACCAACAGGCCAATAAAATAAACGTATTGCGTGACTACCCACAGCGATGACATGAAAACGATCCCGGTAATTTTTGCCGCTTATTCTAGGCGCCTCCCCGCAAGTAATCAATGTGTTAACGCGCCGTGAAAAGGTTGAAAGCGCGGTTTGTCGCAGTGGTGAAATAGCACCTTATCGAAATTAATTATAAATAGCCCTTGCTAATAACTCTGGGTTATGAGTAAATGGCGTCATCGGTTTGAAGTACAGACCTTATGAAAGCAGTTTTAGTAAAGTAGTTCTCAGTATTAGCGATATCCGACAGATACCTCTTCTTCCGCGAATTCCCTTCTAGTGCCCCCATAAGTTTCCACTGAATTACAGACCTCATTCGCCATTATGGCGGCCAAAAAAACAACGAAGGAAGTATCTATGTCTAATAAAATGACTGGTTTAGTAAAATGGTTTGACGCTGGTAAAGGTTTTGGTTTCATTTCTCCTGCAGATGGCAGCAAAGACGTGTTCGTGCACTTCTCTGCAATCCAGGGTAATGATTACAAAACGCTTGATGAAGGCCAGCAGGTTGAATTCAGCATCGAAAATGGCGCCAAAGGCCCATCAGCGGTTAACGTTACAGCAATGTAATGTGACTCGGTAGTGTGGTTGAAACTTGCAATAGCGATGATGGTGTAGACCGGAGCAGACAAGCGATAATTACACTACCACATCAATCCCGGCCTGGTGCCGGGGTTGAATATATCCTCTTTGCAACGAGGGTAGACAGAAAAGCCCATTTTCCCAAAATTTGCTTTTCTGTTGTGAAAGGGCCGTGCTTAGGCCGTGCAATGCTGGAGTGTTCGATGGACGCTTGCGCCGCACCATGACAGCCGGGAAAGCGACCGGCACTACTTTTAACCCTGGCGTTTACGCCGGGGTTTTTTACATCCATTTTCCCCGCTTGAAAAATATTTTCTGATTACTGCATCCAATATTCTCGTTCACTACGTATATGGCTATGTGAGGACATCTTCCCACATCACCCTTCGAGGATATGATCATGAAAAAGCTTCTCTGTACTGCCCTGTGTTCATCACTGTTGTTCAGTAGCGTCTCAATGGCTGCCATGATGTCCGATACGGTAATGGTAGGCGGTGCCGCCATGTACCCCAGCAAAAATATTGTCGAGAATGCCCTCAACTCCAAAGATCACACCACGCTGGTTGCTGCGGTGAAGGCCGCAGGTTTGGTTGATACTCTGCAAGGCGCTGGCCCGTTTACGGTGTTTGCTCCGACCAATGAAGCCTTTGCCAAACTGCCTGCCGGAACGGTCGATACTTTGCTCAAACCTGAGAATAAGGCGGCGTTGACCGGAGTGTTGACCTACCATGTGGTTGCCGGCCGCTATGATATGAAACAACTGGAGAAGAAAATCAAGGAAGGGCACGGCACAGCCGAGCTGCAAACGGTCAATGGTCAACCGTTGTGGATTATGAATAATGGCCCCCACAATATTCAGCTCAAAGATGGCCAAGGTCATATTGCCAACATCAGCACCTATGATGTTTATCAGAAAAATGGCGTGATCAACGTTATCGATAGCGTCCTGTTGCCAAAATAAATCCCGTCTATACTAGGTGCAGGCTGCCAAAAGGCCGCCCGCACCTTGATAGGACAGGACATGACCAAAGCACTTCCCGAACAGCATGTCGAATTGATGCAGGCCGTTGCGCTTGGCGACCGCAACGCGTTTGAACAACTCTATCGACAGACCTCGCCCCGATTGTTTGCCGTTGCTCTGCGTTTACTGCGTCGCCAATCCTGGGCTGAAGAGGTGCTGCATGAAAGCTTTATCAGCGTGTGGAATCGCGCTGCCAGCTATGATGCCAACCTCAGTGCACCGCTGACCTGGTTAACGCACATTGTACGCAACAAGGCAATTGATTGGTTGCGCGGTGCTGGTGGCCGGGCTGGGCAAACGGAAGAGGAGTGGCAGGATGACCTGGGGGAAAGCACGGAAGAACCTGTCAGTCAGTTGCTGTTGGGGGAAGAGGCTGGAAAGCTGGCCGAGTGCCTGAATCATCTGAATGTTGAACAACGTCAGAGCATTGTGTTGGCTTACTACCAAGGCATGTCTCATGGCGAGGTTTCGGTACATCTGCAACAACCGCTTGGCACGATCAAAAGCTGGATCCGCCGGGCGCTGGATCATCTGAAAAACTGTGTGGGCTTATGAAAAGCAAAGGTGAGTATGACTCGGCGTTAGCCGCCGAATATGCCTTGGGCACCTTGCGCGGCCCAGCGCGGTTGAACTTTGAACAGCGTGTCCAGCGGGAACCAACGCTGGCCGCCTTGGTAGCACGCTGGCAAACGCTGTTGGCTCCATTGGATCTGGCATTGGCCCCGGTATTGCCACCGGAACGCGTGTGGAAAAAGATCCAGCTCAGTTTGCCCATTGAGGCAGTGCCACGGCGTAAACGCTGGGACTACCTTGGCTGGGCGCTAGCTGCTGGTTTGGCCGCGTTGTTGCTGGTGCCGCGCTTTATCACCCAGCCGCAGGATTTTGCTCCGGCAGTGGTGCTCAATGCGGGTCAGCAGGGTAGTGGGCAATGGATTGTCAGTATGGACAGTGGCAAACGCCATCTGAGGCTGACCCCGCTTAATCCGCAAACGCTAGCCGTAGCCAATAGCCTGCAACTGTGGGCGATCCCGCCGGGTGACAAACCTCGTTCCTTAGGACTGGTTGCTGCTGAGAAACCGACCGAACTGGCATTGAACTCACTAACGTTAGCGCAGGGCATGACCATCGCCATCAGTCTGGAGCCAGCGGGTGGCTCCCCTACAGGGCTTCCTACCGGCCCGGTGCTTTACAGCGGCCAGTTAACAACGCTGTGATCTGATTGATATCCTTGCCGATGATTTTTCCGTTGGCAGGGTTGATAATCGTTTTTACAACCATAATGAAGTTATCCGTGATTGTTACAGGTGACTTTATGATATGGATCGAGCAGGGGTTGTACTTGAGAGTAGTGCAGATGGAAAATGCACCCAAGCCTTATCCGTTGGAGAGCGGATTCAGTCAGCATACGGCCTATCGTGCGCTGGGAATGTACAACCCTTCGGAAACCGCCGATGCTTATTTCATCCTCTCGAACGACCGGGATGAGATCTGGTTTATCTGCAACCGGCATCTTAGGACGGTAGGCATGTTCCCCGATATCCGCGATTTTAGATATTTGTTGTGACCTGGCATCATCCTCGCAAACACCTACCCATTGAGTGAAACGCCACATCAGCCAGCAATAAGTTGGGTTATCTAATGCAAAAATCTCGCTTTGGTCGGATTTTTTTATTGCTAATGCCAACTATCGGCAGAGGGTGAGTTGTGGCATGGCTAGTACAACCCCTACGAATATCCCCAATCCTTCTTCCTTGAGATACTGTTCATCTGAACAGGTGTTTGGATTCGTCGGGGGTAACTCAAATGCAGACAAGACTACAAGGTGTTGGCGATCGACTTGCCAAGAATAAAGAACCACGGGGCTTAGTGAAACGCTGCGAGGTATTTCTATCATGAGCCTGGCAGGGTTGATCCAGTTTTCCAAAGGCCATTGGCAGCTACTGTTGATCTTAGGCTTCGCTGCCCTGTTGTTTGGCATGAGTCAGCGTATTGATGCGTTGAATGCCGACATAGGCCTGTACCAGAAAGATAACGAGGAGTTGGGCAGGGCATTGAATGGAAGAGATGAAACCATCACTGTGCTGAAAGGTGCCGCGGATGCCGACCGTCGTGCTACTGAACAACAGCTCAAGATTGAACAGCAAAAGAGAGTAAAGGCCGATG
Organism: Serratia silvae; assembly: GCF_023282985.1. Lineage (GTDB taxonomy): Bacteria > Pseudomonadota > Gammaproteobacteria > Enterobacterales > Enterobacteriaceae > Chania > Chania silvae. The sequence goes on from NZ_JAGQDC010000019.1 coordinate 40,614, forward strand.
CTGAAAATAGAACGCTACGCAAAGCGCTGGAGGATAACGACTGCGGTCATCAGCGGTTGCCTGCTGATGCTCTCGATATCCTGCGCGGAGCAACCAAAACCGGTGCCACCGGCTCCGCAACTGATCTACGTGTATCCGCCAGCGGTATTGCTACAGAAGTGTGAGAAGACACCATTTATCGGGGAGACTTTCGGGGATGCCGTTATAGCTTTACAGGTGAGCCAGAGTGAGCTTGATATCTGCGCTTCACGGATCGAAGCGTTGATCGAATGGCAGTGTTGTTGAATTTATAGCGGTTGCGGCTGGCTGGCGAGTATGTAGCGCCCCTATGAGCTAAAACGGCCAGCTAACTCTCGTTGCTGGCCGTTTTCTATTATGCATACCAATCACGCGGTCTGCTTATGAAACAGTTCTCTGAACACCGGATAGATATCATCCGGCTCGCGGATATGCTGCATAGCAAAGTTTTCAAACGTCGCCTGCAGATGTTCATACTCACGCCACAGCGTCTGGTGAGCACGGCGGGTAATTTCAATATAGCTGTAATAACGCACCATCGGCAGAATGTTTTTGGACAACAGTTCATGGCACAGTGGCGAATCATCAGCCCAGTTATCACCGTCCGAAGCCTGGGCAGCATAGATATTCCACTGTGCAGGATCGTAACGCTCTTCGACCACTTCGTTCATCAGCTTCAGAGCGCTGGAAACGATGGTGCCGCCGGTTTCCTGTGAGTAGAAGAACTCCTGCTCATCCACTTCTTTAGCTTGGGTATGGTGACGAATATAGACCACCTCAACGTTTTTATAGGTTCGGCTGAGGAACAGATACAGCAGAATATAAAAGCGTTTGGCCATGTCTTTGGTTGCCTGATCCATCGAGCCAGAGACGTCCATCAGGCAGAACATAACCGCCTGGCTGGAGGGTTCAGGCCGACGTTCGTAGTTTTTGTAGCGCAGGTCGAAGGTGTCGATAAACGGCACGCTGTCGATTTTCTTGCGCAGCTCGGCGATCTCCTTACGCATACGCTCTTCTTCCAGCAGTTGCACCGGTTCGGTGTTTTCCAACTGGGCAAGGCTATCTTCAAGCTCATGCAAAGTCCGGCGCTTACCGGCGGTCATGGCGGTTCGACGCGCCAGCGAATTTTGTAGCGAACGCACCACGCTGATATTGGCCGGTACGCCGTTAGCGGTGTAGCCAGCACGGTGAGTTTTGTATTCTGTCAGCTGTTTGTACTGATTTTTCTTCAGGTTAGGCAGCGCCAGATCTTCGAACAACAGGTCGAGATACTCATCTTTGGAGATCTGGAAGACAAACTCATCCTGGCCATCTCCATCCTGGCTGGCATTGCCCTGGCCGCCACCCCCTCCGCCGCCGCCTTGCGGGCGCTCAACGCGGTCATTTTGGACGAAGTGGTCATTACCGGGATGAACACGATGGCGTCTGCCACCGCGCCCTTGGTGAAACATTGGCTCGTTGATATCGCCACCGGGGATCGACACCGATTCCCCGCTTTCCACGTCGGTGACCGAACGCTTGTTGATGGCTTCGGCAATCGACTGTTTGATTTGCGACTTATAGCGACGCAAGAAGCGCTGGCGGTTCACCATGCTCTTGTTTTTGCCATTCAGCCGTCGGTCAATGAAATACGCCATACATCCCCCAAACAACGTTGCCAACTTTCTCTACTTTGGGTCTTTCAGGTTGTAGCCGCTAGACTACAACCCGAAATCCCTAGGTATAGGCTATCTATGACGTCAGCGGTCGTCGGTTTATGAAGATTTTCTCACCCGCAGATACCATTCGCACAGAAGGCGAACCTGCTTACGGGTGTAGCCTTTCTCCATCATCCGGTCGACGAAGTCATCGTGTTTTTTCTGCTCATCCGTTGAGGTTTTAGCATTAAAGGAAATGACTGGCAGCAGCTCTTCGGTGTTCGAGAACATTTTCTTCTCGATGACCGTACGCAGCTTCTCGTAACTGGTCCAATTCGGGTTCCGACCGCTGTTATTGGCTCGGGCACGCAGGACAAAGTTGACGATTTCGTTGCGGAAATCTTTCGGGTTGCTGATACCCGCGGGCTTCTCGATTTTCTCCAGTTCAGCGTTTAATGACTCACGGTCAAACAACTGGCCTGTATCTGGATCACGGTACTCCTGATCCTGGATCCAGAAGTCTGCATAGGTCACGTAGCGGTCAAAAATGTTCTGACCGTATTCAGAGTAAGATTCCAGATAGGCGGTCTGGATCTCTTTGCCAATAAACTCGGCGTATTTCGGGATCAGGTAGCCTTTCAGGTGCTCCAGGTATTTTTCCGCCAGATCCTGCGGGAACTGCTCACGCTCGATCTGCTGTTCCAGGATATAGAACAAGTGTACCGGGTTAGCCGCGACTTCGGCATGGTCAAAGTTGAACACCCGAGACAGAATTTTGAAGGCGAAACGGGTCGAAAGGCCGTTCATACCTTCATCCACCCCGGCATAGTCGCGATATTCCTGATACGACTTGGCTTTCGGATCGGTGTCTTTCAGGCTCTCACCATCGTAGACACGCATCTTCGAATAGATGCTGGAGTTGTCTGGCTCTTTCATACGTGACAGCACGGTAAAGCGGGCCAGCGTTTCCAACGTGCCAGGGGCACAAGGCGCATGGGTCAGTTCGCTGTTATCCAGCAGTTTGTCGTAGATTTTAATCTCTTCCGACACCCGCAGGCAGTAAGGCACCTTGACGATGTAAACACGGTCGAGGAAGGCCTCGTTATTTTTGTTGTTGCGGAAGGTCACCCATTCCGATTCGTTAGAGTGCGCCAGGATAATACCGCTGAACGGCAGGGCAGAAATCCCCTCGGTACCGTTGTAGTTACCTTCCTGGGTGGCGGTCAACAGAGGATGTAGCACCTTTATTGGCGCTTTGAACATCTCCACGAACTCCATGATCCCTTGGTTGGCGCGGCACAGTGCGCCGGAGTAGCCATAGGCATCCGGATCGTTCTGCGCATGGTTTTCCAACTTACGGATATCCACTTTACCGACCAGCGCAGAAATATCCTGGTTGTTCTCATCGCCCGGTTCGGTTTTGGCGATGGCAATTTGTTCAAGTATCGAAGGTCGAACCTTCACTACTTTGAATTTGGTGATGTCACCGCCGAACTCATGCAGGCGTTTGGCGGCCCACGGCGACATAATGGTGCCAAGATAACGCGTTGGGATGTTGTATTCTTTTTCCAGAATAGTGGCATCCTCCTGCGGGTTGAACAGGCACAGCGGATGGTCATTGACCGGGCTGCGCTCGCCGTTGGCGCTCAGGGTGTAAATCGGCACGCGCTGCATCAAGGCTTTCAGCCGTTCTGCCAGCGAGGATTTACCGCCACCCACCGGGCCCAACAGATAAAGGATTTGTTTCTTCTCTTCGAGGCCCTGGGCAGCGTGTTTCAGGTAAGAAACTATCTGTTCGATAGCTTCTTCCATGCCGTAGAACTCCTCGAATGCCGGATAGCGTGCGATCACGCGGTTGGAGAACAGGCGAGACATACGCGACTCAAGCGCGGTATCGACCATGACTGGTTCACCGATGGCCATGAGTAGACGTTCTGCCGCATTGGCATAGGCACTGCGATCTTGCCGGCAGATGGTAAGAAATTCCTGCAGTGTGAACTCTTCGTCCTTGGCAGCTTCGTAGCGCTGGCGATAGTGGTCAAATATGTTCATGGCGATGCCCGTCCTTTCGTTATTAGCACAGGTTAAAAAAGGAGCTGGTGTTGGTATTCTGGCTCCCGAAAGTGTGAAGCTATGACTGAGTACAGCAACCCGTATGCCAACTTGGTGCGCTTATTCTCGCGAGTTGCGCTGTATTGCCACTGGGCTCAGCCTAAATTCACCTTCTGATTTTAAGCTTAGTTGCATACTGGAAAATTTCCTGCAAGAGAAACGGTCTTTTTTAAGTCATTTCAATGACTCAGTTATGGCGAGGGGCGGCAAATGCCTTGTCTGGCGCGGGTTGCGGCAAAAAACGTCATCTTTTTGCCATCAATAATTCATCTTTAAGTTCTAAGTTATTCGATCTTGGTTGTTTTCTATTGTAAAGATCCGGCAGGCTCGTCGGTTTTCACATAAACTATAGTGGTTAATTACATCTTTTTATCTATGGAAAAAGCCAGTGAAGATATCTAAACTCAAAACGCTAGCAATTATCGCTTCCGCAATGGTTTGTGCGCACAGTGCTCAGGCAGGAAACTGGTCACTCGGTGCTTCAGCGCTGGTCAGCCCCGATCCTTATCGTGGTTATCAGGATCGTGTCTATCCTGTTCCTATCATCAATTATGATGGTGATGATTTTTACTTCCATACGCTGTTGGCCGGTTACAACCTGTGGAAAGATCAGCAAAATCAGCTGAGCCTGATCGCCTATTACGCGCCGTTGCACTATAAGCCAGGCGACAGTGATGATGACCGCATGAAGCAGTTGGACAAGCGCCGTAGCACCATGATGGCCGGTGTGGCTTTTACACATAATGCCGAGTGGGGAACGATCCGTACGGCCTTCTCTGGCGATATGCTGGACAACAGTAACGGCCTGGTGGGCGATATTGCCTATCTCTATAAGTTCCAAGTGGACTCCTGGAGCTTTGCTCCTGGGATCGGGCTAAACTGGAACAGCTCAAACCAAAACCAATACTACTATGGCATTAATGGCGATGAGTCACGCCGTAGCACCTTCGATACCTACAAGCCGAGCGATAGCTGGTCACCATACGTGGAGTTGACCACCAACTATAATATCAACGCCAACTGGAATGCCTTCCTCACGGGCCGCTATACGCGCCTGGACAGCGAAGTTAAAGACAGCCCAATGGTTGATAAATCTTATACCGGCATGCTGTGGACGGGTGTGACTTACACCTTCTAAACGTACGGCGTATTATCTTGGTGCAGTGAGTGCATCGAAAAGGGGCGGAAACGCTCCTTTTGCACATCTGTGGTGCGGTGGATGATCAAGAGAAGAGGGGCGAAGTGACTCGCCCCAGTTTGATCAGCTATTTTTAATGCTGCGGATTTTCATTGCCAGGCGGGCAGGCTGCTCCCCGGAGGCGATCAGTGGCTTGCTTACGCGCCCGGTTTCCACACAGACCATGGTTTTGTAACCGTCGTTTGGCATATCGGCCATGCTGCATGAAAGCTCGACGCCTGGGTTCCAGGCAATCACATCACTCATATGGTGATGGTTGACCTCGATGGTCCGTTGCAATACCGGGTCTTTGATCAGGCTGCAAGGCGTTGCCTGGGTATAGACACGATCGGTTTGCCCGGCAAACTCCAGCTCGCCAATCTGACGTGCCTCGATCCCCTTAGCCACCTTATCGATATAATGCTCGCCCAAACCGGCAATTTTTACCTTGTCGATGTCGCCGATCTGGAAATAGGTGTGCAGCGCGGCGGTAGCCTGGTAGTCACCGTGTGATTCCAGCTCCATCACGCACTCTTCACCCAGCTTGAAGCGGGCGATCAGGGTGAAAGCATGTGGCCACAATTTGCGGGTTTGTTCGTTGTCTTGCAGCGTGAAGGTCAGGATCACGCCGTTTTCGTCTTCATCGTGCGCGGTGAACTGCCACGGCTGATTACGGGCAAAGCCGTGGGAAGGGCTGCCCGCCGGGCCAAACCACGGCCAGCAGATCGGAACACCACCGCGGATCGCCACGCCGTTTTTGAATGGCGTATTGTTGCTCAGCCAAAGTACCGGCTTATCACCGCTTGGCTGCCAGGCCAGCAGATGGGCCCCTTGCAGGGTAATAGCCGCACGGACTTTCGGGTGAGAAACCACCACCACCGGCAGTTCATCCAGTTGGCGTTGGCTGATAAAAGGGGTGATTTGTTCGCTAACGGGTAGGGTGAAGATTTTTTCGTTCATGTTGTTGCCTTCTTTTCGCCGTAAAAAACAAATATACCCTATGGATTTCAAGTCATAGTCAGCTGTTGATAACCATGCTGTGGCTTGAAAGACGACGGGTACAAAAAGGGCGACACTAGTGTCGCCCTTGATAATCAACTTCGCATCATGCCATTACTTGGAGATGTGAGCGATCAGGTCCAGTACTTTGTTTGAGTAGCCAGTTTCGTTATCGTACCAGGAAACCAGTTTCACAAAGGTGTCGCTCAGCGCAATACCGGCTTTAGCATCGAATACAGAAGTCAGTTTCTCGCCGTTGAAATCGGTAGAAACCACTTCGTCTTCGGTGTAGCCCAGCACGCCTTTCAGCTCGCCTTCTGAAGCGGCTTTGATAGCAGCACAGATTTCTTTGTAAGAAGCTGGTTTTGCCAGACGGGCAGTCAGGTCAACAACAGACACGTTCGGAGTAGGAACGCGGAACGCCATACCGGTCAGTTTGCCGTTCAGTTCTGGGATAACTTTACCTACTGCTTTAGCAGCACCGGTAGAAGAAGGAATGATGTTCTGGGATGCGCCGCGGCCGCCGCGCCAGTCTTTGTGAGACGGGCCATCAACGGTTTTCTGAGTTGCGGTAGTTGCATGCACAGTGGTCATCAGAGCTTCAACGATGCCGAACTTGTCGTTGATCACTTTAGCCAGTGGTGCCAGGCAGTTGGTGGTACAAGAAGCGTTGGAAACGATTTCTTGGCCAGCGTAAGACTTGTGGTTCACGCCCATAACGAACATAGGGGTGTCATCTTTAGATGGGCCAGTCAGAACAACTTTCTTAGCACCTGCAGCGATGTGTTTACGTGCAGTTTCGTCAGTCAGGAACAGGCCAGTTGCTTCAGCAACGATGTCAACGTTGACTTCGTTCCACTTCAGGTTAGCCGGATCTCTTTCTGAGGTACAACGGATGGTTTTGCCGTTAACAACCAGGTGGCCGTCTTTAACTTCTACAGTACCGTCGAAACGGCCGTGAGTAGAGTCATACTTCAGCATGTAAGCCATGTACTCTGCATCTAACAGATCGTTGATTGCAACGATTTCGATGTCAGAACGTTCCTGGGCAGCACGGAAAACAATGCGGCCGATACGGCCAAAACCGTTGATACCTACTTTGATAGTCATATATTCCACCAGCTATTTGTTAGTGAATAAAAGGTTGGTTGTAAAATTACAAAAACCTTACCAAGCGTCAAGCGGAATCGTGTCAATTCTTGCTGTAAGTCAAACCAGAACCCCGGTTTTGCCCACAAATCGCACATTCCATTTACGTTTGTCCTCCCATCCATATGGGGGCAAACCGCTAAGTATAAAGTCAGTACGTGCAAGATATGTGATCAACATCACATATGGCGGCAGCGTAACCTTTATGCCGTACAGTTTAGGCTAAAAAGCCCTGCAGCGTTGTTAATTTTTTGTTATTATTAGTTATTGTTTTCGTTGACATTATCCACATTGCGGGAATAGCACAAATGGCTAAAGAGACAACCCCTAAGACACCGCTCACGGAACTGAATGAAATCCAACGTTATGTGACGCAAGAGCGTGGCACCGAAGCCCCCTATAGCGGTAAATTACTGCATAACCAGCGTGAGGGCGTGTACCATTGCCTGTGCTGTAACGCGCCACTGTTCTTCTCCGCCAGCAAGTTTGATTCTGGCTGCGGCTGGCCCAGCTTCTATCAGCCGGTTTCGGACGATGCTATTCGTTATCTTGATGATAATTCACATAATATGCATCGAGTCGAGATCCGCTGTGGCAGCTGCGACGCGCATTTGGGACATGTGTTTCCCGATGGCCCGCAGCCGACTGGCGAACGCTACTGTGTTAACTCTGCGTCACTGAGTTTCACCGACGATGAGAGTGGCGAGCAGACGGCAGGCTAAGCTGTAACTAAATCAACAAAATCGATTCAGCTAATTATTCATCCGTGGATGAGGACATGCTCTGATGGAAGTAAAAGATCTGATTGCGGCCATGACGCCGGAAATCTACCAACGGCTAGTGCTGGCTGTGGAACTGGGCAAATGGCCGGATGGTGTGGCACTGACGCCAGAGCAGAAAGAACACAGCTTGCAGGCGGTGATGCTGTGGCAGTCGATGAACAATGCGGACCCACAACATATGAGCATTGGCACCGACGGGCAAATCGTAATGAAAAGCAAACAGGAGCTGAAGCAACAGTTTATGGCCGAGCCGTTGGCCAAGCTGAAGCCGCAGTAACCTGTTGCTAGCAGGGCGATGTTGCCATCGCCCTGAAGGTTTTATTGCTTCAGCGGGCTTAAGCCCAAGCTTTCGGCTAGCTGATGGGCCAGGCGGTTGTTATCGTCCGCACCATACTCCCAGAACATCGCCCCTCCCAATCCTTTGCTCTTGATGTACTCAGCCTTGATGGCTACCGAGCGCGGGTTCTCATAGCTTATCGCGAACAGTGGTTTGCCTGCGGTTGACTTCATCATCAGATAGGGCACTTGGGCCTCGTTATCCCAATGTGCAGTGAAGCGCCGTTGTGGGTCTTTCAGCATCTTGTTAACGATATCGTTGTACTTGATGTAGCTGTCTTTATCCAAATCCACGCCCAGCGACTTGAAGACGTCTTTTTCACGTGTGGTGAAATAGGGCTGGGTGACGGGATGCTTGGCCGCATCTGCCACAGCCCAATCAATACCCGGCTCGGTGGCGCGTTTAGGTACCCGGCCATAGAAACCGATCCCCAGATTGAGCTGAGCAGGTTTCAGCCCGGCGGCCAGATAGTTGTTGACCACAAAGTCGGCGTTGTACTTGTCGGCAGCGGCCACGGTTGGCCATTGTTTGGAGTCATAGAGATTGGAGTTGAAATACTGGGTACCGTACGCCATGTCGTAGGTCATCAGATTGATGTAGTCCAGATAGGGCGCGATAGCCTTAACGTCTACCCATTCCTGCGGACTTTTGACGTTGGCCCCTACGGCGATGGTCAGCAGTTTTTCTTTACCCAGTGCCTGATGCAGTTCGCTCAGTAGGGCGGTGAAGTTGGCCCGGTCAGTTGGCTGGCTTTCCACCAATCCCCAGGCACCGTTAACCGGGTATTCCCAATCCAGATCGATACCATCGAGCTGATACTTGGCAATCACCTCCTGCACCGAACGGATAAACACCGCCCGGCTTTCCGGTGTGGCTGCCGCGCCGGAGAACCCACGAGCTCCCCAGCCGCCAACGGAGAGCAAAACCTTCAGCGCCGGATTTTGTTGGCGCAATACGGGTAAGCGCTTTAAGTCTGCTTCGACTTTTGGGGATAGATAGATTTGGTGCAGGCGGGAGGGATCTTTCAGTGCCGGGTTGGTTTCCTCTTTTTCAGCGTTATAAATCAGGCCGAAAGAGTAGTTGAGGTGAGTGATCTGGCTGACGTCCAGCTGGTTGATATCACCGCCCGGCCCGGCGGTCACGTCGCCACCGCCGTTAAAGTAGCCGACAGAAAGATAAGGTGCGGCGTGCGCGATGCCCGCGCCAGCAATACCGAGTTGCACCGCTACCAGCAACGGCAGCAGATTACGAGTTAAAACCATGTTCTCTCCTTTGGTCAGCAAGGCCGACCTGAACCGCCTGGGGCGGTATCAATAAAGCCGGGCTCAGCAGGCCCCGGATGCGTATAACTTATTGATGTCAATGCATCAGCAGCTATCACAGCAAAAGAGACAGGAGGGGACAAGGCAGCATCGCAGAAGAATGGTGAGAATGTGAACGGCGTCGAAAATAAAGGGGATATTGGGCGGCGCTATGATCAATCCGCCCTGGAAATCGTCAACGCTGAATAAACTGTGACAGTGTAACTAGCCGTGCGCCAGCCGACTGCATTTCTGCCAATGCCTGTTCGCTGTCGCCTGGTTGCAAATTCACACCGCGGCAGCCATCAATAATGACCTGAGTCTGATAACCCAAACGCAAGGCATCTATCACGCTGAACTTGACGCAATAATCGGTGGCCAGCCCCATCACGGCAAGATGAGTGATGCCTCGTTCCTTCAACCAACCATCGAGCGCCGTTTGCGCCCGGTGCCCGTTATCAAAGAAAGCACTATAGCTATCGATGTCCGGGTTCTCGCCCTTACGGAATATCGCTGCGATGGGCTGCTTATCAAGCTGAGGATGAAGCTCTGCGCCAGGGCTGCCCTGAACGCAGTGCACCGGCCACCAAACCTGAGGCAAGCCTTCCAGCTCCCCAAGCGTGCCAATCTGTGCGTTGGAGTTAATGGCGAAGCTGCGATGATCCGCCGGGTGCCAGTCCTGGCTGGCGACTACCGCTTCGTTACGGGCCAGGCTGGCTGCGATAGCCTGATTGGCGACGGCGATGGTGGCATCACCTTCTGTCACGCCTAAAGCGCCACTGGGGCAAAAGTCGTTTTGCAAATCAATCAACAACAGGGCTGTTTTCATCAAGGTTCCTACTTCGGTTAGCCCGCAGCGCTCAGTTCGCCACGTAGGTCTTGTTGCATCAGGCTACGGATCTCTTCTGGGGCCAATGGTTGGCTCAGCAGGTAATGCAGTTTGGTGAGTGCGGCTTCCACCGTCATATCAAAACCGCTGATGACGCCGGCATGAGCAAGGGCATTACCGGTCGCATAACCCTCCATATTGACCCGGCCAGAGATACATTGAGTCAGGTTAACCACTACGATGCCACGCTCGGAGGCATCACGCAATTCATCCACCAATTCGGCTTTTTGTGGCGCGTTACCGACGCCGTAAGAGCGCAGGATCAAGGCCTTGACCGGTTGCAATAGGAAGTTACGCACCACCGCACCGGAAATCCCCGGATAAATCGTCACGACGCCGATCGGCTGTGGCGTGATGTTATGCACGATCAACTCTCCGTTGCATACCGGAGAGGCGATGCCGGTCTGGCGGCGTATGTGGATACCCGCTTCCAGCAAAGGCGGCAGATTAGGGGAGGCGAAGGCATCAAAGCCGTCGGCATGTGCCTTGGTGGTTCGGTTGCCACGAAACAGCTTGTTGTTGAAAAACAGGCTCACCTCATTCACCGGATGATTGGCGGCCAGATAGAGGGCATTCAACAGATTGGTTTGGCCGTCGGAGCGCAATTCTGCCAGTGGGATTTGCGACCCGGTCACGATAACCGGCTTATCCAGGTTCTCCAGCATGAAGGACAGGGCTGAAGCGGTAAACGCCATGGTGTCGGTGCCGTGCAGAATCACAAAGCCGTCATAGAGGGAGTAATTCTGTTTGATGTCGTCGGCAATATGCTGCCAGTCTTCGGGGGTCATATCCGAAGAGTCGATCAAAGGGGCATATTCATGAATGGTGAAATCCGGCATTTCTGGCCGATGGAACTCGGGCATCAGCGCCAACTGGCGCTGTAGATGGCCGGAAACCGGGATGTAGCCCTGTTCTGAACGCTGCATACCGATAGTGCCTCCGGTATAGGCGACGTAAATGGATTTCTTTTGCATGGCTTCGATCTTGTGGCTGTCAGATAGGCTGAATTATAGGGAGATGGCAGCAGAAAAAAAGCCCGGCGAGTGCCGGGCTAGAGATTTATTTGCTAACGGACCTCTCCGCAAGTCAGGCATATGGCATAACGATGTTGCGGATCGTTCAGATTATTAAACAGGCTCGGTTGTTCTTTCAGCGCCTGTGCCACCGATGCCAGCGGGGCTGGCAGCATTGACTGGATCGCCGCAGGCAGCATGGCGTGGATCGAAACGCCAAACTGGCTCAGCAACATATCCGTCATACTAGGGGAATCGATAAACCAGTTGAGTTGCCACTGTTGCAGCTTGGCCAGCTCTGCCGCTTTCTTCACGGCGTCGTCAAAGTCACCCAGTTGGTCGATCAGGCCATTTTTCTTGGCGTCGCTACCGATCCAGACATGGCCCTGAGCAATTTGATCGACCTGCTCTGGCGTCATTTTCCGGGCGGTTGCCACCAGGTTGATGAAGTTCTTGTAACCGTTCTCGATGTTCAACTGCATCATCTGTGAGAACTCTGGCGGCAGGGCTTTGGTCACGGCCAGATCGGCCAGTGGCGACGTCGCGACGCCGTCGGTATGCACCCCAACGCTGTCCAGCGTGTTCTCATAGGTGTTGATCACGCCGAAGATACCGATGGAACCGGTGAGGGTGCTCGGGCTGGCAATAATGTAATCTGCCGGGGTCGACACCCAGTAACCGCCAGACGCGGCCATTCCGCCCATGGAAACCACCACCGGTTTACCTGCGGCGCGAACTGCTGCCAGCTCGGAGCGGATCACTTCCGAAGCGCTGACGCTACCACCAGGGCTATTGACGCGCAGGATAACGGCTTTGATTTTCGGATCCAGACGTGCCTGACGCAGTTGTGAGGCGGTGGTATCACCACCGACCGATCCTGGCGTCTGTGGGCCATCCATGATCGCGCCATTGACAAAAATAACGGCGATCTCACCCCCCTGATCCGGTGCCGGTTGCGGCTGGTAATCGTAGATGCTGACCGCATTGAAGTCATTGTTCTGCTTGTCCCAACCGAAGGTTTTCACCAACTGTGTTTCTATCGCGGTGCGAGATGCCAGTTCATCGACCAGTTTGCTGTTCAGGGCGAACTGCGCGGTGTCGCCTCCCGCTGCCTTTAAGCCACTGAGAATATCTGCTGCTCCTGGGAACAACTGATCTGGCGTGAGTTGACGGTTAGCCGCCACCGTATCCAGATAGTTTTGCCACAGCCCGCCGACCCAGCGGCTATCGGCTTCCCGCGCTGCCGGTGACATATCATCACGGATCAGCGGTTCTACGGCAGATTTGTAGGTGCCCACACGGAAAATATTGGTGGTGACCTTCAGCTTTTCCAACAACGATTTGTAGTAAAGGTTGTTGGTCGCGAAACCATGCAGATCAACGGCACCCTGTGGTGACAGGTAGATCTTGTTGGCATAGCTGGCCAGATAGTATTGCGTCTGGTTATAGCTGTCGCCGATAGCATAGATCGGTTTGCCGCTGTCGCGGAATTCACGCAGGGCTTTGCCGATATATTGCAAGGAAGGCTGATCGGCTCCGGCAAAGTCATTGAGCTGCAACACCATGCCGGTGATGTTTTTATCATCTTTGGCCTTGCGAATGGTATCCACCAGGTCAAACAGTGAGTTTTCCTGCAGACGGTTACTGGAGGCGCCCAACAGTTCGCGGCCCCACTGACGAACCCGGTTGTTCACCGAAGGTTGATCGACCACCACGCCGCTGAGATCGACCAGCAGTGCGCCTTTTGGTGTTTCTACCGAAGAATTGCCTTGGAGTGAGAGATAAATACCGACCCCGACCAGGATCAAGAAAATCAGGAACAAGTTCAGGATAAGTTCCCTGACAAAATTCAGCAGACGCCATGCCCATCTGAAAATGCCTGCAATAATTCGCCCCAATGTGCGCATGTGCTCTCCAACAAGAGTCTAGAATGTTCCGCTATCCTAATGAGCGGCCGAAGAAAAGTCAGCTTTAAATCACCTGCTATTTGTCCCTTTGCAGTTTGGAAGGCAACGGTTATAGACAGTATTACAGAGGCTGTAACTCTATGTTGAGCTATGTTAACGTGATTTAAATGAAAATTGTTATCAGGAGTTAATGATGGATGCACTGGATCTTTTATTGAATCGCCGTTCTGCGTCACGCCTGACCGCACCGGCCCCCGCAGGTGAAGTGCGTCAGAATATCATCAACGCCGGGCTGCGCGCGCCGGATCACGGGGCATTGCAACCGTGGCGTTTTGTGCTGATCGAAGATCAGGGTCTGGAACGTTTCAGTGAACTACTGCAAGCGGCTGCCAGACACGATGAACTGGAGGACAGCGCGGTGGAAAAGGCCAAACAGGCACCTTTTCGCGCGCCGCTGATTATCACGGTGGTAGCCCATTGCAGTGAAAATCCGAAGGTACCGCGCTGGGAGCAGGTTGTCTCTGCCGGTTGTGCAGTGCAGGCGATGCAAATGGCTGCTTTGGCGCAGGGCTTTAATGGCATCTGGCGCAGCGGTGCCTGGACAGAGCATCCGTTGGTGCGTGAAGCCTTTGCTTGCCGCGAGCAGGACGAGATCGTCGGTTTTCTCTATCTAGGCACGCCGCAGTTAAAAGGCTCCACTAAAGTGGTCGCTCCAGACAGTACGCCTTTCGTCCGCTACTTCTGATCCGCCATGCGGGAATTTGCCCTGGAATGGGTGATAACCCGCAGTTTTGTACTGTTTCTGAGCAGGTCGCACGCATAATGCCAACCTGCTCTTATCAATCCCCTCCGCAAGCGCTACCCTATATCCCATTGTGATATCCTTACGTTCGTTTGTTACCCAGAGGGAGTGGACTATGACATCGCCAGCCATTCGATTGACCCAGTACAGCCACGGCGCTGGCTGCGGCTGTAAAATCTCACCCAAAGTGCTTGAAACGATACTGCATAGCGAGCAGGAAAAGTTTGTCGATCCCCATCTGCTGGTGGGTAATGAAACGCGTGATGATGCCGCGGTGTATGACATCGGTAACGGCGTGGGCATTATCAGCACCACCGACTTCTTTATGCCGATCGTCGACGATCCGTTTGATTTTGGCCGTATTGCGGCTGCCAACGCCATCAGCGACGTGTATGCCATGGGCGGTAAGCCAATCATGGCGATTGCCATTCTCGGCTGGCCAATCGCCAAGTTACCCGCAGAAGTTGCCCAGCAGGTGATCGACGGTGGTCGCTATGCATGCCAGCAGGCGGGTATTGCGTTGGCGGGTGGCCATTCTATCGACGCCCCAGAGCCGATTTTTGGTTTGGCGGTAACCGGTATTGTCAGAACTGAGCTGGTGAAGAAAAACAGTGCGGCACAGGCGGGAACCAAGTTATTTCTGACCAAACCGCTGGGCATTGGCGTGCTTACCACGGCAGAGAAGAAAAGCAAACTGCTGGCGGAACACCAAGGCTTAGCTACGCAGGTCATGTGCCAGTTGAATAAGCCAGGGGCGGACTTTGCCGAAGTTGCTGGCGTCACGGCGATGACGGATGTCACCGGCTTTGGCCTGCTCGGCCATCTTAGTGAAATGTGCCAGGGTTCCGATCTACAGGCTACGGTGTGGTTTGATAGTGTGCCAAAACTGCCGGATGTCGAACGTTATATCAGCGAAGGCTGCGTGCCGGGCGGTACCGGGCGTAACTTTGAAAGCTATGGTCATCTGGTGGGGGCGATGAGCGATCTGCAACGTCAATTATTATGCGATCCGCAAACCTCCGGCGGTTTGCTGCTGGCGGTATTGCCAGAAGCCGAGGCGGAAGTGCAGGCGATAGCGGCCCGCCATGGCATCACGCTGAACGCGATTGGTGAATTGCAACCCGCACAGGCGGGTAATCCGCTGATCGAGGTTGTCTAGTGTCAACGGTGACTCGCCAGGATACGCAAGACTACCAGCGTCTTTTTCTACAGGATGTGCCACTGATTGACGTGCGCGCGCCGATAGAGTTTACGCAGGGGGCATTTCCCTGTTCAGCTAATCTGCCGCTGATGAACGACAGTGAACGTCAGGCGGTAGGAACCTGCTACAAGCAGCATGGTCAACAAGCTGCGATTGTCCTTGGGCACAACCTGGTCAATGGAAAACTGCGGGAACAGCGCACGCAAGCCTGGATCGAGCAATGTGCTCGGCAACCCGAAGGTTATATTTACTGTTTCCGTGGCGGGCTGCGTTCACAATTGGTTCAGCAATGGCTGCACGAGGCTGGCGTTGATTATCCGCGCGTGGTGGGTGGCTATAAGGCGTTACGCAATTTTCTGCTCGGCGCGCTTGAGGCAGCCGCTGCGTTGCCGATGCTGATTGTGGGCGGTAATACCGGCTGTGGCAAGACCTTGCTGATTAATGAATTGGCGGCGGGTATCGATCTGGAAGGACTCGCTCATCATCGCGGCTCCTCCTTTGGCCGTACGCTGGTGAAACAGCCTACCCAGATAGATTTCGAAAATCATCTGGCCATACGTATGCTGAAAAAGCAGCATGCTGGTTGCCGCCATTGGGTGTTGGAAGATGAAAGCCGGATTATCGGTTCTACCAATCTGCCTTTAAGCTTGTTCAATGGCATGCAGCAGGCTGCCCTGGTGGTGATTGACGATCCGTTTGATGTGCGTGTGTCACGCCTGCAAGATGAGTACATCGACCGCATGCGCATGGCCTTTGAACAAGCCTATGGCGAGCAAGACGGCTGGCGGCAATATGATGAATATCTGCATCATGGCCTGTTTGCCATTCGCCGTCGCCTGGGGCTGGAACTGTTCCAGCAGTTGACGCTGCGTCTGGAGTCGGCGCTGCAAGTGCAACGGCTCAGTGGCCAAAGCGAAGCACATCAGCAATGGCTGGTTCCGCTGTTGCAACACTATTACGACCCGATGTATCGCTACCAATTAGAGAAGAAAACCCAACGTGTGATCTTTCGCGGTAATTACGCGCAAGTCAGAGAATTCCTGATGACGTATAGCCAGAATAACGGTGAATAATGCGACTGTTTATAGCCGAAAAACCGAGTTTGGCCCGCGCCATTGCTGATGTTTTACCCAAGCCCCATCGTCGGGGTGACGGCTTTATTGCCTGTGGCAGCAACGATGTGGTGACCTGGTGCGTTGGGCACCTGTTAGAACAGGCCCAGCCGGATGCTTACGACAGCCGTTACGCGCGCTGGTCGTTGGCCGACTTACCGATAATCCCGCAGAAGTGGCTGTTGCAGCCGCGCCCTTCGGTCAGCAAGCAGTTGAATGCGATAAAAAAGCTGCTGGCGGAAGCCGACGAAGTGATCCATGCAGGTGACCCGGATCGGGAAGGACAATTGTTGGTGGATGAGGTGCTGGATTATCTGGCACTGACGCAGGAAAAGCGCCAGAACGTGCGGCGTTGCCTGATTAACGATCTCAACCCACAGGCAGTGGAACGTGCGGTGCAGCGCCTGCGTGATAACCGTGACTTTATTCCGCTGTGCGTTTCCGCTTTGGCGCGCGCGCGCGCAGACTGGCTTTACGGCATCAACATGACCCGGGCTTATACGCTGCTAGGGCGTAACGCAGGCTATGATGGCGTGCTGTCAGTAGGGCGGGTACAGACGCCGGTGTTGGGGCTGGTGGTGCGGCGCGATGAAGAGATCGAAAACTTCGTCTCGAAAGACTTCTTTGAGGTGAAAGCGCATATCGTTACGCCGAAGGAAGAACGCTTTGTCGCCCTGTGGCAGCCGAGTGAATCCTGCGAACCTTACCAGGATGAGGAAGGGCGTTTACTGCACCGGCCATTGGCCGAACACGTGGTTAAACGCATCGAGGGCGCACCGGCGCTGGTCACCTCGTATAATGATAAACGGGAATCAGATACCGCTCCGCTGCCGTTTTCCCTTTCCACGCTGCAAATTGAGGCGTCGAAACGCTTTAACCTCAGCGCCCAGCAGGTGTTGGACGTTTGCCAACGGCTGTATGAAACCCACAAGCTGATCACTTACCCGCGTTCTGACTGCCGTTATCTGCCAGAGGAACACTTCGCCGGGCGCCATGCCGTGTTGAATGCCATCAGCGTACATCAGCCGGATCTCTATCCACAGCCGATTATCGATAGCGAGCGCCGTAACCGCTGTTGGGACGATAAAAAGGTCGATGCTCACCACGCGATTATTCCTACGGCGCGTGCCAGCAAGGCCAGCCTGAGCCAAGATGAACTGAACGTTTACGGTTTGGTGGCCCGGCAGTATCTGATGCAGTTCTGCCCGGATGCGATGTTCCGCAAGTGCGTCATCGAGCTGGATATCGCCGGCGGCAAGTTTATCGCCAAGGCGCGTTTCCTGGCCGAAGCGGGCTGGCGCACCCTGCTGGGTAGTAAAGAGCGTGATGAGGAAAACGAAGGTGCACCGCTGCCCGTTGTCGCCAAAGACGATGAGTTGTTGTGCGAGCGTGGCGAAGTGGTAGAACGCCAGACTCAACCGCCGCGGCCCTTTACCGATGCCAGCCTGTTGTCGGCAATGACCGGGATTGCGCGTTTCGTGCAGGATAAAGCACTAAAGAAAATCCTGCGGGCGACCGATGGTTTAGGGACAGAGGCAACGCGCGCAGGTATCATTGAGCTGCTCTTCAAGCGGGCGTTTCTCTATAAGAAAGGGCGCTATATACATTCCAGCGAAACCGGGCGGGCACTGATCCATTCATTGCCAGACCTGGCGGCACGCCCTGATATGACGGCGCAGTGGGAGTCTACGTTGACGCAAATCAGCGAAAAATCCTGCCGTTATCAGGACTTTATGCAGCCTCTGGAGGGCACTTTGCAGCAGCTGATCTATCAGGCTAAGCAGAGCCGGGCCAGTATAGCGTTTCGTGGCTTGTCGCCAGCACCGTCAGCCGGGGCGAAAAAGCGTAAAAAAAGTGCCGGTAAGGCACGGGAGAAAAGTGAATGAGCCGCATACCCTTGATGATTGGTTATTTGGCACTGTTTTCCACCAGCGTATTGGCCAATCGTGGTAACGTCGATGTCGTCGTGCCGGTATCCCCTGAAATATGGGGCAGTGCACGTACTACGACAACGCCGCCGCCTTGCAACCGTTGCTGCATTTATCAAAATCAAAACTATTCTGAAGGTGCGTTGCTGAAAGTAGGCGACGAGCTGTTGCAGTGTGCGCGCGACCCTAACGTCACGGGCACCAATCCATTAATCTGGATCCGCCTCAAGCGGTAATCAAAGAGTGAACAGGGGGCACTAGCTGCCCTAGACGGATAATGAGCGGATATAACTTTCTAACAGGGGAATATCGGCGGGAGCCAGAGGGTAATTTCTGGCCTGTTTGGGCGAAACCCAAGCAAATGCGCTATGGCAATGCAGCTGTAATTCCCCGCTGAAAGAGCTAACCTGCCAGGCGTGCAGCCGGATGACCCTCTCGCTTTGTTGCCACTGATTGCTGGCCACAAAGTTCCCCACCTTGGCGATAATCCCCAACTCTTCCCTCAGTTCACGTGCGAGTGCCTGGGGCTGGCTCTCAGCCATTTCGACCTTACCGCCGGGAAACTCCCATAGGCCAGCCTGATCGCTGCTGCTATCGCGTTGAGCGAGCAGGATCTTGCCATCTTGTTCGATAATGGCGGCAACGACATCAATGATTTTCATAGCTTGGATTCAATGTTGCCCCGACGTGCATCGGGGCAGGGGGATTACAGTGCGAACTCGGCCCAGACGGGAGCATGGTCTGAGGGTTTTTCCATACCGCGGATCTGATAATCAATGCCCGTGGCGGTACAGCGCGCAGCCAATGAGGTGTTAGCCAACAGCAGATCGATGCGCAGGCCACGGTTTTCATCAAACCCGCGTGAACGATAGTCAAACCATGAGAACTCATCGTTACGCTCAGGGTTGGCATGACGGTAGGTATCTACCAGCCCCCAGTCCAGCAGGCGACCCATCCACTCACGCTCTTCCGGCAGGAAGGAGCACTTACCCGTGCGCAACCAACGTTTGCGGCTCTCTTCACCAATACCGATGTCCAGATCGCTTGGGCTGATGTTCATATCGCCCATGATCAACACCTGCGACTCTGCTGGCAGTTGTTGCAGATAATTTTGCAGATCTTGATAAAAGCGGGTTTTGGCCGGGAATTTGGTTGGGTGGTCGCGGCTTTCTCCCTGTGGGAAGTAACCATTAATCACCGTCAATGTACCTTGTGGCGTCGCCAGGTCGGCCATGATGATACGACGTTGCGCATCTTCTTCATCAGTAGGGAAACCGCGGCGTACGGCAAGAGGTTCATCTTTAGTCAGCAACGCTACGCCGTAATGGCCTTTCTGCCCATGATAGAACACGTGATAGCCGTGTTGGCTGACGTCTTCCAACGGGAACATATCGTCGTGGACTTTGGTTTCCTGCAGGCCGATCACATCCGGCTGATGCTGCTCGATAATTGCTGCCAGTTGATGCGGACGTGCACGCAGTCCATTGATATTAAAAGAAACAAACTTCATGAGCGCTGCCGTTTTTATCCGAAAAAATGTGTTCAGATAGTAGCAGAGTTTGGCCGGAAATGTAACGCGAACCAGCGGCGGTTTGCCGCTGGGGGCCAGGGATTATTTTGCCCAGCGGTCGTAATTCTGTGGCTGATAGTCATCAAATAGCTGGATCAAGGCTGCCGGAGAATCGCTGATATGCAGGGTCTTGAGATAATCATGCCGCATAAAGCCTTGATCGGCGACATGCAGTAAAAACTGGCTTAACGGGTGGTAAAAGCCGTTAACATCCAGCAGCCCGACCGGCTTGCTGTGGTAACCGATCTGCCCCCAGGTCCAGATTTCGAACAGCTCTTCCAGCGTACCTATGCCCCCAGGCAGGGCAATAAAACCGTCGGCCAGCTCGGCCATTCGCGCTTTACGGGTGTGCATGTCTGGGACGATTTCCAATTCGGTCAGGCCGCGGTGCGCCGTTTCTGCTTCGACCAGTCGTTGGGGAATAATGCCGATTACCTCACCACCGGCCTCTAGAACTGCATCGGCAACCACGCCCATCAATCCTTTCTTACCACCGCCATACACCAGACGCCGCCCTTGGGTGGCAAGCAGATGGCCCAGCTGGCGTGCGTTTTCGACATAGGCTGGATTATTGCCCTCGCTGGCACCACAAAAGATACAAATGTTTTTACGCATGACTTTCCCTTGCTGCTTTTAACGAAGCCAGTGGTATAGCGAATTGTGGGGTTTAGTTCAAGGGGGAATTGGTATTGCAATGGTGGTGGGGAGGATGACCGCGCAAGCGCGTTGTCCAGTTCGGTGCTGTATGGGAGATGATATGATGGTTTAAAACTTGGGGAGTAAATATAAGGATGGTGGTGGGGGAAGGATTCGAACCTTCGAAGTCTGTGACGGCAGATTTACAGTCTGCTCCCTTTGGCCGCTCGGGAACCCCACCATGGTATTCATGGTTGCTAATTTTGAACAGAAAGTTGGCAAAATCTTTCTGGTACTACTGAGAAAACTTTACTTGGAGTGCTTCATGAGATTTCAGATTTCTCTGTTTGCTCAATGCCATAAAATCATGGTGGTGGGGGAAGGATTCGAACCTTCGAAGTCTGTGACGGCAGATTTACAGTCTGCTCCCTTTGGCCGCTCGGGAACCCCACCATGGTATTCATGGTTACTAATTTTGAACAGAAAGTTGGCAAAATCTTTCTGGTAGTACTGAAACAATTTTTCTTGCTTGCGAAACGTCTGTCTCGGTAAGCGGGGCGCATCATATCAAATGAAGCGCTTGTGTAAAGCATTGAAATGCAGAAAATGAATTGTTTGTCGCTTTTTTATTCTTAGCGGTGCTTCCGTGAACGAAAGACACCGCTTTGTTAAGCAATTACAGGATCACCGTGCGGTTACCGTAGACGAACACGCGTTGAGCCAGCACACGATACAGTGCGCGGCTAAGCACGTTTTTCTCCACGTCACGCCCGGCACGCATCATATCTTCTGCCGAATAGGTATGATCGACATGAATAACGTCCTGCATAATGATTGGGCCTTCATCCAGGCTATCGTTCACGTAGTGCGCCGTTGCCCCGATGATTTTCACTCCACGCTCATAAGCCTGGTGATAAGGGCGTGCACCGATAAAGGCTGGCAGGAATGAATGGTGAATATTGATCACCTGATTAGGATAATGCTGAACGAAAGCCGGGGTAAGCACGCGCATATACTTGGCTAATACCACGTAATCTGGCTGATATTGGTCGATCTGTGCGATCATCTGTTGATCATGTTGCTCACGCGTCAGCCCTTCGTGGCTGACCAGATGGAACGGAATGTCAAAGCGCTCAACCAGCGTCTGCAACGTGGTGTGGTTGCCAATGACGGCGGCAATCTCAACGTCCAGGCCGCCATAGGCGCTTTTCATCAGCAGATCGCCCAGGCAGTGAGCTTCTTTGGTTACCAGCACGACAATACGGCGGCGGCCCGCACTGTGCAGTTCGCGCACCGAACCCTCAGGTAGGGCGCCGTCCAGATCGGCCAACAGAGTTGCGTCATTGAAGATCCCTTCCAGTTCGGTACGCATAAAGAAACGACCGGTGAGATGATCGACAAACTCATTGTTCTGCACAATGTTCAATTCGTGCTTGTAACAAATGTTGGTGATCTTGGCGATCAGCCCTTTGGCATCGGGGCAGATGGTGCGTAAAATTTTTCTTTGTACGTTTTGCTGTGGCATAAGTGTGTCGATTCCGTCTGATTCTTAACTCGCAGGCTTATTGCCCGCAGCACTTTTTATATTTTTTGCCTGAACCGCAGGGGCAAACGGCATTTCTGCCCGGTCGAGGTCTGGTTCCGTCGATATAGTACCAGCGTTGTTCAAGGCGAAGGAAGCGGGAACGCTCATGCATGGCACTCTCGCTTTCCCCATCGCGCGACCGGGCGATGAACTCCACGAACTCCTCATCAGCGCTATTACCAGCGGTTTCCGCGACTACCGTCAGCCCAAGCCATGTGGTATTGCCAAAACTGCTGCTGATGGCGCTGCGCCACTCTTCAGGTTTGCAGTCTGGGTGCCAGGTCGCAATAAGATAATCCACATCCCGTTTTACATAGGCGGAATATCTCGAACGCATTAATATGCCCGCAGACTTGGCGTATTGAGTACCTGTTATATAGGGCTCACAGCAAGTGCTGTAGTCCTGCCCGCTGCCGCAGGGGCATAGCTCAGTCAAAATAACGCCTCTCAGTGGTTAGCTCGCGTGATGTAAAGCCGCAGCTAAAATGAATTTAACGCATATGTTACCTAACAACATTCGTTGATGACAATGTACCCTGCGATTGAGCTGAGTGAATTCACTATGCAAAGGATAGGCGAAGCATGCGGAAAGTTAAAATCGGATTGGCATTGGGGGCCGGTGCCGCCAAGGGATGGGCGCATATCGGCGTGATTAACGCACTGCGAAAGCTGGGTATCGAAGCCGATATTGTTGCAGGGTGTTCCGTGGGGGCATTGGTTGGGGCGGCGTTTGCCAGCCATCGGCTGCCAGCGATGGAGAAGTGGGTACGCTCATTCAGCTACTGGGACGTGATCAGGCTAATGGATCTCTCTTGGCAGCGCGGAGGATTATTACGCGGTGAACGCGTTTTTAACGTCGTTGGCCAAATACTGAAAATTAACGACTTTACCGACTGCTCGCTGAAATTCGGTGCGGTGACCACCAATCTCAGTACCGGTCGCGAGCTGTGGATGACCAAAGGGGATATCCACCAGGCCATTCGTGCGTCCTGCAGCATGCCGGGTTTGCTGGCTCCGGTCTGGTTTGACGGGTATTGGTTAGTGGATGGTGCCTTGGTCAACCCGGTTCCTATCTCATTGGCCAGAGCGATGGGGGCCGACATAGTGATTGCTGTGGATTTGCAACATGATGCGCACCTGATGCAGCAGGATCTGTTTTCGGTACGCAATGACGCTAGCGATCATAGTGAAACAAGCATTAGCGATGCCAATAACTGGCGCGACCGCCTGAGGGAACGCATGAATAAAATGATGCTGAAGAAAACCACCTTCACCCCCACGGCGATGGAGATCATGAGCACCTCGATTCAGATGCTGGAGAATCGGGTGAAACGAACCCGTATGGCCAGTGACCCGCCGGACGTGCTGATCCAGCCGTATTGCCCACAAATATCCACTCTGGATTTCCATCGTGCCAGCGAGGCAATAGAGGCGGGCCGGCTGGCGGTCGAAAAACAGATAGATGTTTTGACGCCGTTGATAAAAAATAAATGATTACCATTTGTTAGGGGGGAATGATGCTATCGGTCGTATTTTCGACAAGCACAAGTACTCATTATGAGCCACTATTACAACATCAAAAGGGAAGAGGCTGGGTCGATGTCATTACCACTGATAAACAAGCGCATCTTAATCGTCGAGGACGAGCAGGTTTTCCGTTCTGTGCTTGTTGGTTATCTTGCATCCTTGGGAGCACAAACCAGCGAGGCGTCCAATGGCCTTTTGGCGTTGAGTGCGGTTGAAGAGTTCGCCCCCGATCTCATCCTGTGCGATCTCGCCATGCCGGAAATGGACGGTATCGAATTTGTTGAGCATCTGCGTTTGCAAGGGATAAAGATCCCGGTATTGGTGATCTCAGCGACCGATAAGATGGCGGATATCGCCAAGGTGTTGCGGCTCGGCGTACAGGATGTGCTACTGAAACCGTTGACTGACCTCAATCGGCTGCGCGAAGCGGTGCTGGCTTGTCTCTACCCCAATATGTTTACTTCGCAGGCGATCGAAGAGGCCGAGTTGTTACAGGATTGGCAGGCATTAAGCCAAAATCCTTCCGAAGCCGTGAGATTACTCAAGCAATTGCAACCACAGGTGCAGCAGTGTATTGCCGGTTGCCGTATTAATTATCGGCAATTAACCACCAGCGAAAATCTGGGGTTGGTGCTGGATATCGCTGCGCTGTCGGATAAAGATCTGGCGTTTTATTGCCTGGACGTTACCCGTGCGGGAGATAATGGCGTGATGGCTGCTTTGTTGTTGCGTGCGCTATTCAACGGTTTACTACAGGATCATTTAGCCAATCAACAACACCGCCTGCCGCAAATGTCTGCATTGTTAAAACAAGTTAACCAATTATTGCGCCAAGGCAAGCTGGAAGGCCAATTTCCGCTGTTGGTGGGTTATTATCATGCCGAATATAAGAATCTGGTGCTGGCCTCTGCCGGCTTACATGCCAATGTAAATACAGGGGATAACCTGATTCAATTAAGTAATGGTGTACCCTTGGGAACGCTTGGTACCACTTACATGAATCAAATTAGCCAACGCTGTGATGCCTGGCAGTGCCAGGTATGGGGCAACGGTGGCCGGTTACGTCTGATGCTGAGTGTTGAATAAATCGTCAATGGGGCCCCCGCAATTGTTTCTACCTATTCACCGTCTTCATCGTTTTCATAGGTAGTTGTCTTAATTTATTGCTATTTGAGCTTGAGGTAATACTCAGCGGTTTTAAGCTGGTATACTTTGAGGGTTTTTCGTATGGCGGAGTAGCGCACAATTTGAGCGTGCATCGAGAGCAAAAATAGGATCGCTTAGATCGTCGAGTCCCCAGTAGCCATTTGTGGGGGATAAGCCTGTTTGTGATCTCTTTGACCAATAGCGTGTCGAGACGAAAAAGAACACCCTATACGGGTAAAGAATTATCGGTTTGGCTGCTACCTAGGGTGGCAGACAGTCCGAAGTAGCTTGATAACGTTTTGTTAAATTTGAAAATTAGGACTTCCCGATGAAAGTAACCGTTTTCGGTATTGGTTATGTTGGCCTGGTACAGGCAGCCGTGCTGGCTGACGTGGGTCATGATGTCATGTGTATCGACATTGATGAACATAAGGTCGAAAACCTCAAAAAAGGAAATATTCCGATCTTTGAGCCGGGCCTGAGCTCGCTGGTACAGCAAAACTATGAAGCTGGTCGCCTGCATTTCACTACCGATGCAAAGGCGGGTGTTGCTCATGGCGCTATCCAGTTTATTGCCGTGGGTACGCCACCGGACGAAGATGGTTCTGCCGATCTGAAATATGTCACCGCCGTGGCCCGCACCATCGCCGAGCATATGACAGATCGTAAAGTGGTGATCGATAAGTCAACCGTACCGGTAGGTACCGCTGATAAAGTTCGTGAAGTGATGACCGAAACGCTGCGCAAGCGCGGCAGCGATGTGGCCTTTGATGTGGTATCCAACCCTGAGTTCCTCAAGGAAGGGGCCGCCGTTGCCGACTGTATGCGCCCTGAGCGCATTGTGCTGGGCACCGATAACAAAGACGTCATTGAGCCATTACGTGAGCTGTATGAGCCGTTCAACCGTAATCACGACCGCATGATCCTGATGGATATCCGCAGCGCGGAGCTGACCAAGTATGCCGCCAACTGCATGCTGGCGACCAAAATCAGCTTTATGAACGAAATCTCCAATCTGGCAGAGATGCTGGGTGCGGACATTGAAAAAGTACGTCAGGGGATCGGTTCGGATTCACGTATTGGCTATCACTTCATTTATCCAGGTTGTGGCTACGGCGGCTCCTGTTTCCCGAAAGACGTTCAGGCGCTAATCCGCACCGCAGAGCATATTGGTTATCAACCGAAGCTGTTGCAGGCGGTAGAGCAGGTGAACAATCAGCAGAAATATAAGCTGACCCAGTTCATCCAGCATCATTTCGCCAATGATGTAAAAGGGAAAACTTTCGCGCTGTGGGGCCTGGCATTTAAACCTAATACCGACGATATGCGTGAAGCCTCTAGCCGAGTGCTGATGGAAACCTTGTGGGAGTTAGGTGCCAGCGTGCAAGCCTATGACCCAGAAGCCATGGCCGAAGCGCAGCGTATCTATGGTCAACGTGCCGATCTGAAACTGATGGGGACCAAAGAAGCGGCGTTACAGGATGCCGATGCGTTGGTGATCTGTACCGAATGGCAGAATTTCCGCGCCCCGGATTTTGATGCGATTAAAGCAGCCTTGAAGCAGCCAGTCATTTTTGATGGCCGTAACCTGTTTGATCCAGAACGCCTGCAAGCTCGCGGCTTTACTTATTATGGTATTGGTCGTGGCGCATCGATTAAGCCGGTCATCTAAGAGGTGAATATGAAATTCCTGGTTACAGGCGCTGCAGGGTTTATTGGTTATCACGTAACGGAGCGCCTGCTATCCATGGGGCATCAGGTTGTCGGTATTGACAACCTGAATGATTATTACGATGTCAGCCTGAAACAGGCACGGCTCGAAATGCTGGCTAATAAGCCAGCATTTCAGTTTATCAAACTGGATTTGGCCGATCGCAATGGAATTGCCGAGCTGTTCGCTGAGCATCGGTTTGAGCGGGTCATTCACCTCGGCGCCCAGGCCGGAGTGCGCTATTCGCTGGATCACCCCTTGGCTTATGCGGATTCCAACCTGATTGGTCATTTGAACATTCTTGAAGGGTGTCGACATAATAAGGTCGGACATTTGCTGTACGCGTCTTCCAGTTCGGTTTATGGATTGAATCGCAAGCTGCCGTTTTCGACGGATGACTCGGTCGATCACCCAATATCCCTGTACGCGGCAACGAAGAAAGCCAATGAGCTGATGTCGCACAGCTATTCGCATTTATATGGTCTGCCTACCACTGGCCTGCGCTTTTTCACCGTATATGGCCCTTGGGGGCGTCCTGACATGGCGCTGTTTAAATTCACCAAGGCGATATTGGCCGGTGAGAGCATTGATGTATATAACCATGGTGAGATGCATCGTGACTTTACTTACATTGATGATATTGCCGAGGCGGTAGTGCGCTTGCAGGCCATAGTTCCTCAACCCAATGCCAATTGGACTGTGGAACAAGGTTCTCCAGCCAGCAGCTCAGCGCCTTACCATGTCTATAATATCGGCAATAGTAGCCCTATTAAGCTAATGGAATATATTCGTGCTCTGGAAGCTGCTTTAGGCATAACGGCACACAAAAATATGCTGCCGATGCAACCCGGTGACGTTTTGGATACCAGCGCTGATACCGAGGCGCTGTACCAGACTATCGCGTTTAAACCTGAGACCAGCGTTGATGAAGGGGTTAAACGGTTTGTCGATTGGTATAGGGCGTTTTATAACGTTCAGTAACCGAACGATAGACGGGTAAAATAAAGGGGCTTAGGCCTCTTTTTCTTTACCTATTGTACATCAGAATTTTGCTAATCAATCAGCATAAAGCGCGTGAAGGTCTAGGTGGTTGCCGTGACAGCAAAGCAAAAGGCTCCCATAGGGAGCCTTTTGAAGGTAACTAAAAAATGCTATTACAGCAGGAAATCGTCCAGGGATTTGCCTTGCTCTTCGATAGCTTTTTTAATCACGGCTGGAGTACGGCCCTGGCCAGTCCAGGTTTTCATTTCGCCGTTTTCGTCTTTATAGTGGTATTTTGCTGGGCGTGCAGCACGCTTTGCTTTACCAGCGGCTTTGGTGGCAGCCATAGTTTGCAGCAGTTCGTTTGGATCAATACCGTCTGCAATCAGCATTTCGCGATATTGTTGCAGTTTACGAGTGCGCTCTTCAATTTCTGCCTGCGCCTGGCTGTCTTCTTCGCGGCGTTCGTTAACAACAACTTCCAGCTTCTCCAGCATCTCTTCCAGTGTTTCCAGGCTGCATTCTCTTGCCTGTGCACGTAGAGTACGGATGTTGTTCAAAATCTTCAATGCTTCGCTCATTGTTCTAGTCTCAAATTATATTAGTGGGGGGGCGTGACGATAATAATAGAGTGCTCCTTTCTTTTCTGCAATAGCCAAATGGAAAGAGTGACTAAATTTATCTTTAAAAAACCGATATTGAGAACTGTCCGGCTAATAACATAGGAGAAACGCGCTTTTATCCCTCCCTCGCTTTTTAAGCCAGTTTTTCCAGCCGGAAGGCATAATCACCGAGCTTAAAGTCATTTTGGCTCGTTTGACATAATTATGTTCTATAACGGTAGCGGGAAGGATTTGTGTCCATAATCACTTCCCAAAAAGGACTAGTACTGTAAAGAATGGGGGTATCGCGGTAAACAGCCCGTCAGGAGATAGTAAGTTGTTAAGTGCTCCAATTAACCGGACCGTCATCGCTGAAAACACATTTAATTGCATTGCTGGGGAGAGGGGCAGGACAGGCTGTTTGCTTGCTAGCAGGACATATCCGTTTGAGCATTAATGAGTTTAGTTAATCATTAACATTAATTAATAGTACTTGATGAACCGCAGTGATCTGTAAATAGATGTAAAAATGTCCATTGCGCGTGTAAAATGTTTCACATGAAACTCAGCTTATGGCTATTTTTTATGTAGGCCCGCTTACTGAGTCTGGCCACTGTCTATGCTACACTGTCAACCTGCACCTTTCGACAGTATATCCCCGTCGTTTCTCAGGCTGCAGTGCTGTTAACCGTAACAGACTCATCAACTGAGGGCGAATATATTCGCCCTGATTGGCAAGGGCGCAGTGTAGAGCGCCAGCAAGGCCAGAGGATGAGTCAGCGGGTGGTTCAATTGTAACCAGAAATTCTTAGGGTATATATTTTAAACCATTGGAGTCGCGGCCACATGGCTCAGCTTTATTTTTATTATTCCGCTATGAATGCGGGGAAATCGACAGCATTATTACAATCTTCATATAATTATCAAGAACGTGGTATGCGTACGCTGGTCTTCACTGCCGAGATCGACCACCGCTTCGGCGTGGGTAAAGTGAGTTCGCGGATTGGGTTGTCGTCCCAAGCGCAGCTTTATAATAACGCTACTCAACTGTACGCCATGATTAATCAAGAGCATCAGCAGCAGCCCGTGCACTGTGTGCTGGTGGATGAAAGCCAGTTTCTGACCAAAGAGCAGGTTGAAGAGCTTTGCGAGGTGGTCGACCAACTTGATATTCCTGTGCTGTGTTATGGTCTACGTACGGATTTTCTTGGGGAACTGTTTGTTGGCAGCCATCATCTGCTGGCCTGGGCAGACAAGCTGGTCGAACTGAAGACCATCTGTCATTGCGGGCGTAAAGCCAATATGGTGCTGCGCCTGGGGGAAGATGGCAAGGCGATGCATATGGGGGAACAGGTGGTGATCGGGGGTAACGAAAGCTATGTTTCGGTATGCCGCAAGCACTACAAGGAAGCGATCAAGACTCCAGAGTGATATTGTGCCAGAAGCGCCGCAGGAGGCCTGTGCAGTGTTTTTTGATGCCACCCTATAGGCACAAGTTAGTGTTGCTATGCAAATAGCGTATAGTTCATTGAGCGCAACATATCTCGTGCATAAAAAAACCCGCCTTTCGGCGGGTTTTGACCATTCAGAGAACGGTTATTTCTTGGACTTTTTTTCCGCTTTGGCTGCAACAGGGGCTGCAACCACCACTTCTTCTGTCGCTTCGCTGAATTCGCGACCGTAGAAGGTATCCATCAAGATTTGCTTGAGTTCGGCAATCAGCGGATAACGTGGGTTAGCACCGGTACATTGATCATCAAATGCATCTTCAGACAGTTTGTCAACCTTGGCCAGGAAGTCGGCTTCTTGTACACCCGCTTCACGAATTGAGGTTGGAATACCCAGTTCTGCCTTGATTTCGTCCAGCCATTTCAGCAGTTTTTCGATCTTCTGTGCAGTGCGGTCACCGGCAGCGCTCAGACCGAGGTGGTCAGCGATCTCTGCGTAGCGACGACGTGCCTGAGGACGGTCGTACTGGCTGAATGCGGTCTGCTTGGTCGGGTTGTCGTTGGCGTTATAACGGATAACGTTAGAGATCAACAGGGCGTTAGCCAGACCGTGCGGGATGTGGAACTCAGAACCTAGTTTGTGGGCCATTGAGTGACAAACACCCAGGAAGGCGTTGGCAAACGCGATACCGGCGATGGTGGCGGCGTTGTGCACGCGCTCACGGGCAACCGGGTTTTTAGCCCCTTCGTGATAGCTGGCCGGCAGATATTCTTTCAGCAGTTTCAACGCTTGCAGTGCCTGACCGTCTGAATATTCGTTGGCCAGTACGGAAACGTAGGCTTCCAGGGCGTGAGTGACCGCATCCAGGCCGCCGAAGGCGCACAGGGATTTAGGCATGTTCATTACCAGGTTGGCATCGACAATCGCCATGTCCGGGGTTAGAGCATAGTCAGCCAGTGGGTATTTCTGGCCGGTGGCATCATCGGTCACTACTGCAAACGGAGTCACTTCTGAACCGGTACCTGAAGTGGTGGTGACGGCGATCATTTTCGCTTTCACGCCCATTTTCGGGAACTTGTAGATACGCTTACGGATGTCCATAAAGCGCAGCGCCAGATCTTCGAAGTGAGTTTCAGGATGTTCGTACAACACCCACATGATTTTCGCGGCATCCATTGGTGAACCACCGCCCAGCGCGATGATCACGTCTGGTTTGAAGGAGTTCATCTGCTCGGCACCTTTACGAACGATGCTCAGCGTTGGATCTGCCTCTACTTCAAAGAATACTTCAGTTTCAATACCGTGCGATTTCAGAACCTTGGTGATCTGATCGGCATAGCCGTTATTGAACAGGTAGCGGTCGGTAACGATGAAGGCGCGTTTTGCCCCATCGGTAGCCACTTCTTCCAGCGCGATTGGCAGTGAGCCACGGCGGAAGTAGATTGATTTAGGAAGTTTGTGCCACAACATGTTTTCTGCTCGCTTCGCTACAGTTTTCTTGTTGATCAAATGTTTTGGACCGACGTTTTCAGAGATGGAGTTACCACCCCAGGAACCGCAGCCCAACGTCAGTGACGGAGCGAGTTTAAAGTTGTACAGGTCACCGATACCACCCTGAGAAGCCGGGGTGTTGATCAGAATACGTGCGGTTTTCATTTTGTCGCCAAAATACTCCACGCGTGCAGTCTGGTTATCTTGATCGGTGTATAGGCAAGAGGTGTGACCGATACCGCCCATGGCGACCAATTTCTCGGCTTTGCTTACGGCGTCTTCAAAGTCTTTGGCACGGTACATCGCCAAGGTAGGCGACAGTTTTTCGTGAGCAAACGGCTCTGATTCGTCAACCAGTTTCACTTCACCGATCAGAATTTTGGTGTTGGCTGGTACTTTGATACCCGCCATTTCGGCGATTTTTGGTGCAGACTGGCCAACGATAGCGGCGTTAAGGCCACCGTTTTTCAGGATGATGTCCTGAACGGCTTTCAGCTCTTTGCCCTGCAGCATGTAGCCGCCGTGGGAAGCGAAGCGTGCGCGCACTGCATCGTATGCGGAATCAACCACGATCACGGACTGTTCAGACGCACAGATCACACCGCTGTCGAAGGTTTTTGACATCAGGATGGAAGCAACAACGCGTTTGATGTCGGCAGTTTCGTCAACCACCACCGGAGTGTTACCGGCACCAACGCCGATAGCAGGTTTACCAGAACTGTAAGCGGCTTTAACCATGCCTGGGCCACCGGTTGCCAGGATCAGGTTGATGTCTGGGTGATGCATCAGCTGATTGGACAGATCCACCGTTGGCTGGTCGATCCAACCGATGATGTCTTTCGGTGCGCCAGCAGCAATGGCAGCCTGCAACACGATATCTGCGGCTTTGTTAGTGGCGTTCTTGGCACGTGGGTGCGGGGAGAAAATGATGCCGTTACGGGTCTTCAGGCTGATCAGCGCTTTGAAGATCGCGGTAGAAGTCGGGTTGGTGGTTGGCACGATACCGCACAGCAGACCAATTGGCTCAGCTATAGTAATGGTACCGAAAGTTTCATCTTCGGAGAGGATCCCGCAGGTCTTTTCGTCTTTATAGGCGTTATAGATGTATTCGGAAGCGAAGTGGTTTTTGATGACTTTGTCTTCAATGATACCCATGCCTGATTCTTCAACGGCCAGTTTAGCCAGAGGAATACGGGCATCTGCGGCGGCGAGGGCAGCGGCGCGGAAGATCTTATCAACTTGCTCTTGTGAGAAGTTGGCATATTCGCGCTGGGCTTTTTTGACACGTGCAACAAGCTCGTTCAATTCAGCGACATTCGTTACAGCCATGATGCTCTCCTGATAAATGTTAAACTCTTTCAGTAAATAAGCCGTTCGAGGAACTAGTATAGACATCTGTCAGGAAGGCGCCTGTTAAATCATGAGACTTTTCCCGCAGTTAGCGACCCATACTGCTGATTTACTTAAAGAGCTTTACCAAGTGCAAGTTGGTAGTAGGCAAGCGAGACAGAAATCGGTATCCATACCTCGTGCTACCTTTTGACTACGACTAAGAGCTTAACTATTCCTGAGTAGATGTTTTGTGATGTACGTCATAAAAACCGCATGCTGACACCTTTCAGCTTGTGTTGGTTGAGAGTGATTATCAACAAAGCGTTTGACGATGGATGCGATGATACTTAATAACAGCAAGCAACACACAAGGTATTAACAATAGCGAATTGCTTTGTAACATTCTGTTGGGGTAGGGAAAAATGCTGTCTGGGTGGATGGATTAGCTGGCGCAATTCCATTACATTAGCGCGCATCGGCAGTGTCTCTTTTTACAGCTATTTTATGCGGAGTCTTTCGTGGGCCAATCTCTGTTGGATTTTTCCGGCTACATCAAGTTCTTTGTCGGCCTGTTTGCACTGGTCAACCCGGTAGGTATTCTGCCGGTGTTTATCAGCATGACCAGCTATCAGGCCGAGGTCGGGCGCAACAAAACCAACCTGACGGCTAACCTGTCGGTGGCAATCATTTTGTGGACCTCGCTGTTCCTGGGCGAGGGCATATTGCGTATGTTCGGAATTTCCATCGATTCTTTCCGTATTGCCGGCGGCATCCTGGTGGTGACTATTGCCATGTCGATGATCAGCGGCAAGCTGGGTGAAGACAAGCAGAACAAGCAGGAAAAGTCAGAGAGCGCAATTCGTGAAAGCATCGGAGTCGTTCCCTTGGCACTGCCGCTGATGGCCGGGCCGGGTGCCATCAGTTCCACCATCGTTTGGAGTTCTCGCTACCACAGTTGGCAGAACCTGTTAGGCTTTACCGTGGCGATCGCCTTGTTCGCTTTCTGTTGTTGGCTATTGTTCCGAGCAGCTCCGCTGCTGGTGCGTCTGCTAGGACAAACCGGTATCAACGTCATTACCCGTATCATGGGGCTGTTGTTGATGGCGCTGGGGATCGAATTTATTGTCACCGGAATTAAAGCCATTTTCCCCGGGTTGTTATAACCTTAATAAGGCCGCGGATAATCCTGTTTGCGGCTTAAGTTATTTTTAATTTTTCAAATTATCTCAGCCGATGCATTATTAAAGTGCATAACCTGCCTGCTTTTCATTCTATTGCCCAACACTGTGGCACAAATCTCATTTTATCGGTCGATAAAGCACCAAGTTGTTATTTTCTCCACTTTTTAAACCTGCGTGACGGGGTTTTCTGTCTCCCTATGGGCAAAACTGTTGTTAATTTAATCACATCATTCTGTAGGGCTTGTCTCTGTTTCACACAGGTGTTATTAGTGATTAACCACGCATAGGCAGGTGTTTATTCTCTGAGTGGCATCTTTGTTAACTGAATGTTTCTTTTGAGCGGTTTTTTTTATCGCGGCTGGAAAGGCTAAAAGGTAAATCGTTGTTTGTTCAATTAAATCATGCAATTAACCTCTGATTGAGTGAGTGGGAAGGCTAGGTGTCTGTAGTGTTATGGGATAATAAAAGAGAAATGCTTAACATTTCTGTAAAAATTATTGGCTATGAATTTTTGCTTCTGCTAATTTCCGAGCAACTTATCAGCCGGAAAAATCTTATCTTTGGCGCGCGGGATAGGAATGATTTTTGCTGGTATCCGTTTATTTAGCATGCTTGATAACTATTTCACAATTATTGCTTTGCAGTGAAAAGGAGCCTGTACTATGTCGCAAACCACGAAGCATCAACCGTTGGCCGTTATCATCGCCGCCGTGTTGGGGATAATCACCAGCCAAAACCTGCAGGCCGCAGAGGTTCCGGCTGGTGTGCAATTGGCACCCATTCAGAACATGGTGATCAACAACGGTTCAGAAGTCGCTTCGTTGGATCCGCATAAGGTCGAAGGAACGCCTGAAAGCAATATTATCCTCAACCTGCTAGAAGGGTTGGTTAGCACTGATGCCAATGGCCATTTGGCACCTGCGGTGGCGGAAAGCTGGGAAAACACCGATTACCGAACTTGGACTTTCCACCTGCGTCCAGGGGCGGTATGGAGTGATGGTTCTCCTGTCACCGCTCAAGATTTTGTTTATAGCTGGCGGCGCTTGGCGGATCCCAAAACCGGCTCTCCTTATGCCAGCTACCTGCAATACGCTCGAATTGACAATATTGACGCGATCCTAACCGGCAAAAAACCGGCTCAGTCGCTTGGCGTCAGCGCCATTGATGATAAAACGTTGAAGGTGACGCTCAGTGAGCCAGTGCCTTATTTTGTCAGCATGTTGTCTCATACCTCGATGAAACCGGTGAAACAGTCCGTGGTCGAGAAGTTTGGCGACAAGTGGACATTGCCGCAGAACTACGTGGGCAACGGGGCTTATCGTTTAACCCAGTGGGTCGTCAACGAACGTATCGTGCTCCAACGCAGCCCGAGCTACTGGAATAACAGCAAGACGGTGATCGAGCAGGCCACGTTCCTGCCGCTATCCTCTGAGGTTAGCGACATTAACCGTTACCGCAGCGGTGAAATCGATATTACCAATAGCGCCATTCCGCCGAATCTGTACGCCAAAATGAAGCGCGAGATCCCGGAACAGCTGCACGTTAACCCTTACCTGTGCACCTTCTATTACGAGATCAACAATCTGCGTGCACCATTCACCGACGAGCGTGTGCGTTCGGCTGTCAAATTGACGCTGGATCGCGACATTATTGCCAACAAGATCATGGGCCAAGGTCAAATTCCGGCCTACAGCTTTACGCCGACCTTTACCGAGGGAGGCAACTTCAGCCAGCCGGAATGGGCTGGGTGGACGCAGGAAAAACGCAACGAAGAAGCGAAGAAGTTGCTGGCACAGGCCGGGTTCACCGCTGAAAAACCGCTCAAGTTTACCCTGCTGTACAACACCTCCGATCAAAATAAGCAGCAGGCCATTGCCGCAGCCTCAATGTGGAAGAAGAACCTCGGCGCACAGGTCACATTGCAAAATCAGGAATGGAAAACCTCGCTGCAGAGCCGTCATGAAGGGCAGTTTGATGTGGCCCGTGCCACCTGGTGCGGCGATTACAATGAGCCGAGTGCGTTTCTGAATATGCTGCTTTCCAACAGCAGCAATAACACCTTCTTCTATAAAAGCCCGGCCTTCGATGCTCTGATGGCTAGCACCCTGCAAGCGCCGGACGCCGCTGCACGAGGGGCCATTTATCAGCAGGCGGAGACCTTGCTGGACAAAGATTCTGCGCTGATCCCGGTCTATTATCGGGTCAGTGCACGCCTGGTCAAACCTACGGTTGGCGGTTTCACTGGCAAAGACCCGCTTGACTACATCGATCTGAAAAACTTTTACATCATCAAACAGTAATCAAGGGTATTACCGGCGGTGATAGCGGCCGGTAATACACAGGAAAGGCAGCGCCGTTTCGTTCCACGGCGTCCAGCCATACAACCACCCGGTGAACGGGCTACGCGGCTCCCACGACGGAGTTGTGATAATAAAAACTGGAGTTTTTACACATGACCAACATCACGAAGAAATCCCTGCTGGCAGCAGGCATTATTGCGGCGCTAGGCTTGACGGCGGCAGGAACTGCTTTTGCGGCCGATGTGCCAGCGGGCGTACAGCTGGCAGACAAGCAGGAAATCGTTAAGAACAACGGTTCCGAAGTACAATCCCTTGACCCGCACAAGATCGAAGGTGTGCCTGAAAACAACGTCACTCGCGATCTGATTGAAGGTCTGGCGAATAACAGCCTGGACGGTTCAGTGGTGCCGGGCGTAGCAGAAAGCTGGGATAACAAAGATTTTAAAGTGTGGACCTTCCACTTGCGCAAAGACGCCAAATGGTCGAATGGTGAGCCGGTAACGGCACAAGATTTCGTGTATAGCTGGCAGCGTTTGGTCGATCCGAAAACCGCCTCTCCTTATGCTAGCTATCTGCAGTATGCCCACGTGGAAAACGTGGATGACATCATCGCGGGTAAAAAAGACAAATCGACGCTAGGCGTGAAAGCCATCGACGATCATACCTTCCAGGTCACGCTGTCTGAACCGGTTCCGTATCTGGTAGAAATGACCCCGCACTACGCCATGAAGCCTGTCAATAAAGAAGCAGTAGAGAAGTTTGGTGACAAGTGGACCCTGCCACAGAACTACGTCAGCAACGGCGCATACAAGCTGAAAGACTGGGTGGTTAACGAACGTATCGTACTGGAACGTAACCCGCAATACTGGGATAACGCCAAAACTATCATTAATAAAGTCACCTTCCTGCCGATCGCTTCAGAAGTCACCGACGTTAACCGCTACCGCACTGGCGAAATCGACATGACTTATAACAACATGCCGATCGAATTGTTCCAGAAGCTGAAAAAAGAGATCCCGAACGAAGTCCACGTCGATCCTTACCTGTGTACTTATTACTATGAAATCAACAACCAGAAAGCCCCGTTTACCGATGCTCGCGTGCGTGAAGCGCTGAAGCTGGGGATGGATCGCGATATTATCGTCAATAAGGTGAAGAATCAGGGCGACCTGCCAGCTTACAGCTTTACTCCTCCTTACACAGACGGTGCCAAGTTGACCCCGCCAGAATGGTTTGGCTGGACGCAGGAAAAGCGTAACGAAGAAGCCAAGAAATTGCTGGCAGAAGCCGGTTATGGTCCGGGTAAACCGCTGACCTTCTCGCTGCTGTACAACACCTCCGATCTACACAAGAAACTGGCCATTGCCGCTGCGTCTATCTGGAAGAAAAACCTGGGTGTGGACGTGAAGCTGGTGAATCAGGAGTGGAAAACCTTCCTGGATACCCGCCATCAGGGCACCTATGACGTGTCACGTGCTGGCTGGTGTGCGGACTACAACGAACCAAGCTCCTTCCTGAACATGATGCTGTCCGACAGCAGCAGTAACACCCCGCACTATAAGAGCGCAGAATTCGACAAGCTGATGGGCAACGTGCTGACGGCGAAAACCAAAGAAGAGCGTGCCGATCTGTATCAGAAAGCCGAAGTCCAACTGGATAAAGATTCTGCGATCGTGCCTGTGTTTTATTACGTAAACGCCCGCCTGGTGAAACCTTACGTGGGTGGTTACTCTGGCAAAGATCCTCTTGATAACGTCTACGACAAAAACCTGTACATCATCAAACATTGATGCGGCAAGGGCTGGCGACACGGGTCGCCAGCCTATTTTAAGACTATAAGCCGTTATCAGGCTCAAGCACAGGGTTAGGGCAATGCTCAAATTTATATTTCGTCGCTTGTTAGAGGCGATCCCGACACTATTTATCCTTATCACCATCTCTTTCTTTATGATGCGCCTCGCACCCGGCAGCCCGTTTACCGGTGAGCGCGCGCTGCCACCCGAAGTGTTGGCCAACATTGAAGCCAAATATCACCTAAATGATCCGATCTGGAAACAGTACGGGCACTATTTGGTGCAGCTGTCGCAAGGCGACTTTGGCCCTTCGTTCAAATACAAAGATTATTCGGTTAATGACCTGGTCAAGGCCTCGTTCCCCGTTTCAGCCAAACTGGGTTTTGCCGCTTTTGTTCTGGCGGTGGTGCTGGGAGTGAGCGCAGGGGTTATTGCCGCGTTGAATCAGAACACCAAGTGGGACTATACGGTGATGGGGTTCGCCATGACCGGTGTGGTGATCCCCAGCTTTGTCGTGGCCCCGT
Source organism: Serratia silvae (assembly GCF_023282985.1). Lineage (GTDB taxonomy): Bacteria > Pseudomonadota > Gammaproteobacteria > Enterobacterales > Enterobacteriaceae > Chania > Chania silvae. Next base: position 78,806 of record NZ_JAGQDC010000019.1, read on the forward strand.
TGCTGGTGCTGATTTTCGCCATTACCTTGAAGTGGTTGCCCGGTGGCGGCTGGAACGGTGGGGCGCTGAAGTTCATGATCCTGCCGATGGTGGCGCTATCCTTGGCCTATATCGCCAGCATCGCGCGTATCACCCGTGGCTCGATGATTGAAGTGCTGCACTCCAACTTTATCCGTACCGCCCGCGCCAAAGGGTTGCCAATGCGTCGCATTATTCTGCGCCACGCGTTAAAACCTGCGTTGCTGCCGGTGTTGTCGTATATGGGGCCGGCGTTTGTCGGGATTATCACCGGTTCGATGGTGATTGAGACTATTTACGGCCTGCCGGGAATTGGCCAGCTGTTCGTTAACGGTGCACTGAACCGTGACTATTCGCTGGTGTTGAGCCTGACCATTCTGGTCGGCGGCTTGACCATCCTGTTTAACGCGATCGTCGACGTGCTGTATGCCGTGATCGATCCGAAAATCCGTTACTAAGCTGGAGCACGCAAGATGTTGACGAAAAAGAACAGCGAAGCTCTGGAAAATTTCAGCGAACAGCTGGAAGTTGAAGGACGCAGTCTGTGGCAGGACGCTCGCCGCCGCTTTATGCACAACCGTGCGGCGGTGACCAGCCTGTTTGTATTAGCGCTGATCACCCTGTTTGTGATCTGTGCCCCCTGGCTGTCGCAGTTTGCTTATGACGACACCGATTGGGCAATGATGTCTGCCGCGCCTAACCTGGAGTCCGGGCACTATTTCGGTACCGACTCATCAGGGCGTGACCTGCTGGTGCGCGTGGCCATTGGTGGGCGTATCTCGCTGATGGTGGGTGTGGCTGCTGCGCTGGTCGCGGTGGTATTGGGCACCTTATACGGTTCACTTTCTGGCTATCTGGGCGGCAAGATCGACTCGGTGATGATGCGTTTGCTGGAGATTTTGAACTCCTTCCCGTTCATGTTCTTTGTGATCCTGCTGGTGACCTTCTTCGGGCAAAACATCCTGCTGATCTTTGTAGCGATCGGTATGGTGTCGTGGCTGGATATGGCGCGTATTGTGCGCGGGCAGACGCTTAGCCTTAAACGTAAAGAGTTTATCGAAGCGGCGCTGGTGTGCGGCGTGTCGACCCGCAATATCGTCCTGCGGCATATCGTGCCGAACGTACTGGGTGTGGTGGTGGTATACGCCTCGCTGCTGGTGCCGAGCATGATCCTGTTTGAATCATTCCTCAGCTTCCTGGGGCTGGGTACTCAGGAGCCGTTGAGCAGTTGGGGCGCATTGCTGAGTGATGGTGCCAACTCGATGGAAGTCTCACCGTGGTTGCTGCTGTTCCCAGCCTGTTTCCTGGTTATCACTCTGTTTTGTTTCAACTTTATCGGCGATGGCCTGCGTGATGCCCTCGACCCGAAAGATCGTTAAGGAGTGCAACCATGAGCATTAATTCTCAACCACAAACCGGGCTGCTGCTGGACGTCAAAGATCTGCGTGTGACGTTCGGTACGCCAGACGGCGATGTTACTGCGGTGAACGATCTCAACTTCGATCTGCGCGCGGGTGAAACCTTGGGCATCGTCGGGGAATCGGGTTCCGGCAAGTCTCAGACGGCATTTGCGTTGATGGGCCTGTTGGCCAGCAATGGCCGCATTGGCGGCTCGGCAAAATTCAACGGCCGTGAAATTCTCAACCTGCCGGAAAGCCAACTCAACAAGCTGCGGGCAGAAGAGATCTCGATGATCTTCCAGGACCCCATGACCTCGTTGAACCCTTATATGCGGGTTGGCGAGCAGTTGATGGAAGTGCTGATGCTGCATAAAAAAATGAGCAAAAGCGAGGCGTTTGAAGAGTCGGTCCGCATGCTGGATGCGGTCAAAATGCCGGAAGCCCGTAAGCGTATGCGTATGTATCCGCATGAGTTTTCCGGCGGGATGCGCCAGCGTGTGATGATCGCCATGGCGTTGCTGTGTCGGCCAAAGCTGCTGATTGCCGATGAGCCAACCACTGCGCTGGACGTTACCGTGCAGGCACAGATCATGACGCTGCTTAACGAACTGAAGCGTGAATTCAATACGGCGATCATCATGATCACCCATGATTTGGGCGTTGTTGCCGGGATCTGCAACAAGGTCTTGGTGATGTACGCTGGCCGCACCATGGAATACGGCAGCGCCCGCGATGTGTTTTATCATCCGAGCCACCCGTATTCCATTGGCTTGCTCAATGCGGTGCCGCGATTGGATGCCGAAGGTGAAGCGTTGATGACCATCCCTGGCAACCCGCCGAACCTGTTGCGTTTGCCGAAAGGTTGTCCGTTCCAACCGCGTTGTCCGCATGCGATGGAGCAGTGCGCGAGTGCTCCGCCATTGGAGCAGTTTGGTGAGGGGCGCCTGCGCGCCTGTTTCAAGCCGGTGGAGGCGTTGGTATGACCGCAACCGATAAAAGAGTGCTGCTGGAAGTTGCAGACCTGAAAGTTCACTTCGATATTCATGATGACAAGCAGTGGTTCTGGCAGGCACCTAAAACGTTGAAGGCGGTGGACGGTGTCACCGTGCGCCTGTTTGAAGGCGAAACGCTAGGGGTGGTAGGGGAGTCAGGCTGCGGGAAATCCACCTTCGCACGGGCAATTATCGGCCTGGTGAAGGCGACCAGTGGCCGCGTTGCCTGGTTGGGCAAAGATCTGCTGGGCATGAGCGATGCCGATTGGCGCAAGACGCGCAGCGATATTCAGATGATTTTCCAGGATCCGCTGGCCTCGCTGAACCCGCGTATGACCATCGGTGAGATCATCGCCGAACCGTTGCGTACCTACAATCCGAAAATGCCGCGCCAGGAAGTGAAGGATAAGGTCAAAGCGATGATGTTGAAGGTGGGCCTGTTGCCGAACCTGATCAACCGTTATCCGCATGAATTCTCCGGCGGGCAGTGCCAGCGTATCGGTATTGCCCGCGCCTTGATCCTGGAGCCGAAACTGGTGATTTGTGATGAACCGGTCTCCGCCTTGGACGTGTCTATCCAAGCGCAGGTGGTGAATCTGTTGCAGCAGTTGCAGCGCGAGATGGGGTTATCGCTAATCTTTATCGCCCACGATCTGGCAGTGGTTAAACACATTTCCGATCGGGTGCTGGTGATGTATCTGGGCCATGCGGTGGAGCTGGGAACCTATGATGAGGTCTATCATAACCCGCAGCATCCTTATACCAAGGCGCTGATGTCGGCGGTTCCGGTGCCGGATCCTGACAAGGAGAAGGAAAAGCAGATCCAACTGCTGGAAGGGGAGCTACCATCGCCGATCAACCCGCCTTCGGGCTGTGTGTTCCGCACCCGTTGTCCGATTGCGGGGCCAGAATGCGCTAAAACGCGTCCACTGCTGGAAGGCAGCTTCCGTCATGCGGTATCGTGTCTGAAAGTTGATCCGTTGTAATAGGCTGATTAACAATAAAAAAACCTGCCATTTGGCAGGTTTTTTTATTGCTGAAAAGTGGCAATATTGCTGCGCCCGTTTTAACTTACTCTTTCCACAAAATGTGGCACAGCTTGTTATCTTTCTCGCGGCAGATTAGTACGCGGGCAAACACATCGTTGATGGGCTCGCCATCGCTGTCTGCCAGGCCGATCACCACCTCGGCAAAGAAGTCTGGGTTCAGATCGTAATCCACGTGCTCCTGCCAATCTTCTGCCGGATCGTACAGCTCGGCACCGCCGCGCTCTTCAAACTGTAAATTGAACAGCAGAATATCCGCGGGATCCAGATTGTCGCCAGCCAGCTCCAGGAAGATGTCGTAGGCTTGTTCCAGCGTTTCATCTTCGGTAAGGCGATTATTCAAGTCCATATAAAAATCCTGATAACAAATGATTTGAGGTTATTAAACCATGCTCGTTGCCGCTTTTACAGCAACGGGCTGAAAAAGTAAAACAGGCGCTCGACCAGGCGGTGCCAGTACGGGCGCTTTAACCATTGCTTGGCGTCCAACAGCTGCGAGCGGGCGATGTAATCATCTTGCACACAGGCCAGATCGGCACCAAAGCCGCTGTCGTCAATCACCAGGGTGATCTCAAAGTTCAGCCACAGGCTGCGCATATCCAGATTGACCGTGCCGACCAGGCTGAGCTGGCCATCGACCAACACGCTCTTGGTGTGCAACAGCCCGCCTTCAAACTGATAAATCTTCACGCCCGCTTCCAGCAGCTCCGAGAAGAAGGCGCGGCTGGCCCAGCGCACCATCATTGAGTCGTTTTGGCGTGGGACGATAATGCTGACATCAACGCCACGCAGTGCTGCCGTGCAGATGGCGTGCAGCAGATCGTCGCTTGGCACGAGGTAGGGGGTGGTCATGATCAACTGCTCACGAGCGGAATAGACCGCTGTCAACAGCGCCTGATGGATCATCTCTTCCGGGAATCCCGGGCCGGAGGCAATAACCTGGATGGTGTGGCCGCTTTCCTGCTCAAACGGCATGATATTTACGTCTGGCGGTGGGGGTAAAATGCGCTTGCCGGTCTCAATCTCCCAGTCACAGGCGTAAACGATACCCATCGTTGTTGCCACCGGGCCTTCCATGCGTGCCATCAGGTCGATCCATTGACCAACCCCGGCATCCTGCTTGAAGTAGCGTGGATCGACCATGTTCATACTGCCGGTGTAGGCGATATAATTGTCGATCAGCACCACTTTGCGATGTTGCCGCAGGTCCATACGCCGCAGGAATACGCGGAACAGGTTAACCTTGAGTGACTCAACCACTTCAATACCGGCGTTACGCATCATGCTGGGATAAGGGCTGCGGAAGAACTGCACGCTGCCAGCCGAGTCCAGCATCAAACGGCAATGTACGCCACGGCGCGCGGCTGCCATCAATGATTCGGCGACCTGATCGACCAGCCCACCGGGCTGCCAGATATAAAACACCATCTCGATATTATGGCGTGCCAGTTCGATATCCCGCACTAGGGCATGCATTGTTGAATCGGTGGTCGTCAACAACTGTAGCTGGTTGCCTTTGACGCCATCAATGCCCTGGCGGTGGTGGCAAAGCTGAAATAGCGGGCGGGCCACTTCACTGTACTCGGTAGCAAAAATCCGGCTGCTTCCTTTAAGCTCATTCAACCACCGAGCGGTTGAGGGCCACATGGCCTTGGCTCTCTCTGCGCGGCGCTTGCCCAGGTGCAGTTCGCCAAAGGATAAATAAGCGACGATACCTACCAATGGAAGAATATAGATCACCAGCAGCCAGGCCATGGCCGAAGGCACGGTGCGTCGTTTCATCAGAATACGCAATGTGACCCCGGCGATAAGCAGCCAGTAGCCAAACACCAAGAGCCAACTAATTACGGTATAAAAGGTTGTCATAAAGGCAAAAATTTCCGTTGGTAAGCCACCAATAATGAGTGTACGCACAGAACAACAAAGGTGAAACCTTTTCTCGGTAGTTAAGTTACATAAAGATGATTGACCAAAGGGACTTGCTGAAAATAAAAACCGTACTTTTTGTCGCCTGTGGAAGAAAGAAGACGGTAAACGGACGACTTGGATCGCGCGTTGAAAGGGCTATAATGCCCGCGGTTGGATTGATGGGTAACGTAAAATGAGACGCAGTAGAAATGAAGTGGGCCGCTGGAGGATGTTACGGCAGAGCCAGCGGCGCCGGCACCGTTGGCTGGAACGCCAGTCGTGCAGCAATCGGCATATCATTCGTGTCCGCCGTCGTTTGGATGATCAACACCGCCGAGCCTTATTGTTCGTTGTGGCTTACGAGTGGTAAACAAGAACAGCCCGTTATGGGCTGTTCTGCTATTTGCTGGATCTGGGTTATTTACCCAGATAGGCGTTCAACATCCACACCTGTTTTTCCTGCTCTTTAATGTAATCGCTCATCAGCGAAGAGGTACCCTCGTCACCGGCCTCTGCGGCCAGCGTCAGCAGTTCGCGCTGTTGTTGCAACAAAATGCCGTAGCCTTCCAACAAACCGCGCAGTGTGCCTTTATCGTCGGTGACATTGGTGTCTTCCTTGATATCCGCCGTTTTCAGATAGTCACTGAAGGCGTGGCGAGGCTGTGAACCCAGAGTCAGAATACGCTCTGCCAGTTCATCCACCTTGGTCAGCAGGTCATTATAGGTTTCTTCAAACTTGACGTGCAGTTCAAAGAAGTGCGGGCCGGAAATATTCCAATGGTAGCCACGCACGTTCATGTACAGCACCTGGTAGTTAGCCAGTAGGGCGTTCAGTGCTTCAGAGAGTTTTGCTGATTGTTTGGTGTCCAGGCCGATATGAGTCTTGGTCGCTTTTTTTGCCGTTGCCATAATAATCTTCTCCTGATGATTTGTTTCGATTATCTAGATTGATATCCATACAAAACAGGTTAACCGGATCTATCATAAGGTTAAAGTCGCTACTAAGCATCAATTCAATCGCTCAAACCAATTTACCCGTCGTCTTTCAAGCCGCAGCGTTGTTACTTGAGCAAGCCACAAAAGTAATAGTGGGCGCCGCATACGGCGCCCACTTAACGTTAGCGATTAAAATAATGCGGTGACTTTTTGCGCAAAGCAAACTTTAACACCCCGGCACTCAGAGTAGTCAGCAGCGCTGCCGCGATCAGCACGGCAATAAAGGCCTGATCAAAGGCACCCCTGGCCAGCTGGATCAGCCTTTCTGCGCTATCCGCGCCCATGTTTCCGGCCAGCCGTAACGCCTCATCAATGCTGTCATAAGCGAGATCGCCTGCAGGAAGATTGGCAGGCAATACCAGGCTGTGGCTATAGACCGCCGTCATCAACCCGCCCAGCAGCGTGACGCCTAGCACGCCACCCAACTCCCATGAGACATCTTCAATGGCGGCGACCATGCCCGCCTTGTCTTCGGGGGCGTTGAGCATAATGGCCGTTGAGGCGGCGGTAATGGCACCGCCGAGGCCAAAGCCCACCACAAACAGGCAGACCAGCTGCATAATGACGTTGCCTTGATACCACAGGGCGACACCGGCAATGCCTAAGGCGGTGAGAATAAAGCCGCCTACCAACATGAAGCGTTCGCCATAGCGTGGAAGCAAAGCCCCGGCTAGCGGGCCTGCCAGAGCAGAGGCCACCGGAATGGGCAAAATAAACAACGCGGCCAGCAGCGGCGTCATGCCTAGCACCAACTGTAACCGCTGGCTTAACACCAGTTCGACCCCGATCAGCGCGATCATTGAAACGATCGCCACACCGACACCGCTGGCAAACAGGCGATTGCGGAACAGTGAGAAATCGATCATGGGGTATTGCGCCCGCTGCTGACGGCGGACGAACAGGGTCAGGAACAACGTACCGATCGCCGCCGCAATGGTGAAGTCACTCAGGGAGAACGCGGGTTTGCTCAGCTCTTTCAGCGCATAGATTGACGCCACCAGGCCGAACATGATCTGTAGCGAGCTGATAAAATCGCAGGGGCGTTGACTGTCTCCACCGCAACGAGGGATCAGATATACCGCCAGCGGCAAGACCAGCATCACCACCGGCACGTTGATCAGAAATACCGAGCCCCACCAGAAATAGGACAGCAGAACACCGCCTACCACCGGGCCAAGCGCGGCGGCACCGGAGGCCACTGCGGCCCAGATGCCAATCGCCAGCGCACGTTCACGCTCATCGGTAAAGACGTGGCGCACGATGGATAGCGTGGCTGGCATCATCATCGCGGCCCCGATGGCCAGGAAAGCCCGTGACGCAATCAGCAGCTCGGCACTGGGGGAGAACGCGGCGCACAGTGAGGCAAAGGCAAAGACCGGCAAACCGGCGATAAACATTTTCTTGTGGCCAAGACGGTCGCTTAACATGCCAGCGCCGGGTAGCAGGCCAGCAACTACCAACGGGTAGGCGTTAACGATCCACAGCTTTTGTGAGGCCGTGGCATCCAATGCCTGGGTCAGGCGCGGCAACGCGGTGTAAAGCACCGTCATATCGGTAATGATTAAAAATAGCGCACTGGAGATCATTGCCAGGATCAGCCAGCGGTTTTGGGCGTGCATAAAGAGTATCCTAGTAAACCGATGACGCGGCTGCGTCACCTTACGGTAACCACCCGGAAGCACCGATGGTATACTGCTATAATATAAATCCATACGTACGTATTGAAAAGGGGCTTTCTCAATGGGGCGTCAACGGAGTATCGATCGTGACAAGGTGCTGGATACCGCGGAAGAGATTGTGGCGACCCAAGGTGCGGCAGGGTTAACCATCGATTCGGTGGCTAAAGCCATGGGGATCTCCAAGGGTGGAGTGCAGTACTGCTTTGGTAGCAAAGATGCGCTCATCGATGCGATGTTTGACCGTTGGGGCAAGGTTTATGAGCAGGTTTTTGACAGTATCGCGGGTAGCGATCCGGATCCGCAGACCATCGTGCAGGCACATATGCAGGCGACATGCAGCTCGGATCAGGCTTCCAGCGCCAAGGCCGCTGGACTAATGGCGACGTTAATTCAGACGCCAGAACATCTGGACAGTACGCGAGAATGGTATCGCAGCCGCATAGCAGGTTTGGATCTGACTACCGAAGCGGGGAGAAAGGCGCGCCTGGCCTTCTTGGCTACAGAGGGAGCTTTCATGCTGCGCTTCTTCGGCTTTATGGATATTACTCAGCAGGAATGGGAAGCAATGTTTACCGATCTGCAAAAGTGGGTTCTTAACGATACGGCTCGCAATGATTGACCTATCACACTGATAGATGGCGATTGCTCCGCGCGGCGAGTATGTTTAACCAATAAAGATATTCCCTCGAAGAACCCACTTTAGCCAGCCACCTCCGTGCTGGCTTTTTTTTGCCTAAAATACCTGCTTGAACGGTTTCACCGTGACTTCGCCGTATACGCCAGCGTCCACGTACGGGTCTTGTGCTGCCCAGGATTTTGCCGCGTCCAGCGAAGGGAACTCGGCGATCACGGTAGAACCGGTAAATCCGGCCTGGCCCGGATCGTTGCTATCGATAGCCGGGTTAGGGCCAGCGACCACCAACCGGCCTTCATCACGCAGCGCCTGCAGGCGAGCCAGATGGGCAGGGCGAACGGCCAGGCGCTGTTCCAGCGTGCCCGGTACGTCTTGTGCGTAGATCAAATAAAGCATATTTCACCTTTAAAATCATTGCCATAGAACGGTAATCACAAGGTAGCGCAAAACCGCTAACAAGGGAATGCCAATCCACACAAAAATACATTGCTGTGCTGAAGATAGCTGCACGTTGTGCGATTAACGAGTGTTGGAACACATTGGTTAACAATCCGTGAGCAAAGCCTAATAAAAGGCTAATTAAAAGTTAATATCCCTATGAGTTTGCTGGTTTTAGCGCCTAATGATACCGATTAAAGCGATAGTTTGTCTTTCGTTATTGAATATGATTGCTATTTGCATTTAAACTTGGCGCACCAGAGGAAACAGAATCATTATGCCGCTAAACAAAATGTTCCTTATTCGCCGAATTTCCGTGCCAATTGTCCTCTCCGTTGGTTTGCACAGTGCCCTGGTGGCCGCCTTGCTCTACGCTTCCGTCAACGAAGTGTTGGAGTTGCCGAAGCAGGAAGATGCCCCTATCAGCGTCATGATGGTGAATATGGCCGCACTGGCAGAACCACCGCCGGCAGCGGCGGAACCGGAACCGCAGGTAGAACCAGAGCCTGAGCCAGAACCGATCCCGGAGCCCGAGCCGCCACCGCCGGTACCCGTAGCCATTCCTAAACCGGAGCCGGAGAAACCCAAGCCGAAGCCAAAACCGAAGCCGAAGGTAGAGAAGCCGGTCAAACGCGAAGTGAAGAAAATCGAACCGCGTGAACCTTCGCCGTTTGACAATCAATCCGAAGCCAAGTCGATCGACAAGGCACCGGTTAAACAGGCACCATCAGCACCCGCGCCGGGAACTTCCCGTGAGTTGGGGCCGAAAGCCCTGAGCATCGGCAAGCCGATGTATCCACCACGTGCTCAGGCATTGCAGATTGAAGGCAAGGTTAAGGTTCAGTTCGATGTCGATAGCGACGGCCGGGTCACTAACGTGCGTATTCTGTCTGCGGAGCCGCGTAATATGTTCGAACGTGAGGTGAAGCAGGCAATGCGTAAATGGCGCTATGAGGCCAAAATCGCACAAAACCTGACGAAGACCATCGTCTTCAAAATGGAAGGTTCAACGGTCGAGTAAGCAATAAAAAAGGTCGCGTTTGCGACCTTTTTGCTATCTGGCGTAGGCTTACTCGCCAACGCGGAAGTTCATCTTACCGTCTGGCAGGGCACGAGGGCTGCCGCCGTCATCTACCGCTACATAGGTAAAGACTGCTTCCGTGGCGCGGTAGCGCTGGCCGATTGGGGCAGAAGACACCTTCTTGACCCAAACTTCCACATTGATGGTAATGGAGCTGCGGCCACTGCGAATACAGTTGGCATAACAGCACACCACGTCACCTACGGCGACCGGCTTGAGAAAGGTCATGCCGTCTACTCGCACGGTCACCACGCGCCCTTCGGCAATTTCTTTGGCCAGGATCGCACCGCCAATATCCATTTGCGACATCAGCCAGCCGCCAAAGATATCGCCGTTGGCATTGGTATCTGCCGGCATGGCCAGCGTGCGCAGCACCAGCTCACCGTTAGGCAAAGGTCGTTGTTCGGCCATTATTTCTTCTGCTCTTCAGGCATATGACGGTAAATATAGACACCGCTCAACAGGGTGAAGACCAGCGTTAGCACGGTCAGGCCAAATACCTTGAAGTTAACCCAAACGTCCTGCGGCATCCAGAATGCCACATAGATATTGGCTAAGCCGCAGGCCAGGAAGAACAGGGCCCAGGCCATGTTAAGATTGTTCCAGACGCTGTCCGGCAAGGTCAGCTCTTTACCCAACATGCGCTGGATCAGCGGCTTTTTCAGGATCAGCTGGCTGATCAGTAGCGCCAGGGCGAACAGGGTGTAGATGGCAGTGACCTTCCATTTGATAAACAGGTCGTTGTGGAACACCAGGGTCAAGGTGCCGAATATGGCGACCATGGCAAAGGTGATCAGTGTCATCTTCTCTACCTTGCGATATTTCAGCCAGGTAAAGATCAGTGCCAGGGCGGTGGCGACGATCAAGGCACCCGAAGCGACGTAGATATCGTAAAGCTTATAAAATGCAAAAAAGACAATCAGGGGTAAAAAATCAAGAAACTGCTTCATAAATCAATCCATCATAGGTTCATCGGGCGACTATACCGGATTTGGCGCGTTCTGTGTATCGCACTAAAGGGCAGATTATCGGTGTTCGCCCGGTAGATTGCTGCTGTAAACACCAGAATTTGCATAAACTTACGATTATTACCGTCGGTTATTTGCAAGCGCTGGGCGTACTGCGCATATTAGGCATAATAATAGCCGCATAATTTACCATGGAAAATAGCTATGCATTGGAAATCTCTCCGGGCGTGGACGCCTGGTTTGACGCATTTGTTAGGATATGAACGCAGTTGGTTGAAGCCGGATATTCGTGCGGGTTTATCGGTCGCAGCGGTAGCTTTGCCGGTGGCGATCGCCTATGCCGAATTGGCCGGTGTCAGCCCGGTAGTCGGGCTTTATTCCTGTATTTTGCCGATGATCGCCTATGCCATTTTTGGCTCGTCACGGCAGCTGATTGTCGGGCCAGATGCGGCAACCTGTGCGGTGATCGCCGCCGTGGTGACTCCGCTGGCCGCAGGAAGTATGGAGCTTCACTGGCAGCTCACCATCATGATGACCGCCATGATGGGAGCTTGGTGTCTGTTGGCTAGCCGCTTCCGGCTCGGGGCATTGGCAGACCTGCTTTCTCGCCCGATCCTCAGCGGATTGCTGAACGGCGTGGCGGTAACCATCATCGTCGATCAGATCGGTAAAGTGCTGGGATTCGGTACGCCACCGGCGCAGCTGATCGAGCGTATTTATGCCTTGCCTGGCAATATTCTGCATAGCGATTGGCTGACGATGGGCATCTCATTGCTCACGTTGACGATGCTGGTGGGAGTTAAAAAGTTGCGGCCTAACTGGCCAGCGCCGTTGTTTGCCATCGTGTTGGTCGCCTTCATCACCTGGGCGGGTAATTTGCAGCAGCACGGTATTATTACCGTCGGGGGCTTCAGCGGTATGCTGCCCATCGTCCAGTGGCCGGATTTTCAGCCGGGTTTACTGCGTGACATGGTGATACCGGCGCTCAACCTGGCGGTGGTCAGCTTTGTCAGCATGATGCTCACGGCACGCAGCTTTGCGGCGAAAAATGGTTATGAAGTTAATGCCGATGCGGAGTTTCGTGCGCTCGGGCTGGTAAACATTGTCTCCGCGCTGTCGCAAGGGTTTGCCATCAGCGGTGCCGATTCGCGTACGGCGGTAAATGATGCCAACGGCGGCAAGAGCCAGCTGGTATCAATTATTGCCGCCATCGTTATCGGCATTGTGCTGCTGTTCCTGACTTCGCCGCTGCAATTTATTCCGGTAGCTGGATTGGGCGTGGTACTGATGTACGCCGCCTGGTCGTTGATCGACATTCGTGGCATCTGGATCCTGCGCAAGCGCAATACCCAAGCATTCCGGTTGGCTGCCTTCACCTTCGTCAGCGTGCTGCTGGTGGGGGTGATCAGCGGTATTGGTTTGGCGGTTTTGCTTGGTCTGATGCAGTTTCTCCGCACCGTATTCCGCCCAACGGAGCAATTGCTGGGGGTGAATGAGGAAGGCATGATCCACTCAATGGGCAATAATAACGGTGTGAAGGCGGTGCAGGGCGTGATGATGTACCGCTTTAACTCCCCATTGACCTATTTTAACGTGGCCTACTTCAAGCGGCGCATCCTCAATCTGGTCGATAGCACGCCGTTCCAGCCGCGTTGGGTGGTGGTGGATGCGGTGGCCAGCTTTACCCATGCGGATATCAGCGTGCTGGCGGCCATTGATGAGCTAAAACGTGATTTGTTACAGCGTAACGTAAAACTGGTGCTGGCCGGAAGGCGCACTGAGTTAACGCGCTGGTTCCGCATCAATCGGGTTGGGCGCGATAAGGATCTGATCCTGGTGCCCGACCTCTATCTGGCACTCAAGCTGATACAAAGTAAGGAACAGGCCGAACCAACCACGGTGCAGTAAATAAAAAGGGCACGCCAAAAGCGTGCCCTTAAATTTCAACTGACTCGGTTTATCTTTTATCTAACGACACGCCTGAAGCTGGCGCGTCATCACGCAGTAACATATACAGACGGAACAGATAAATCAGTAGCAGGGCAGAAACCAGGTTGCTCAATGCGGTCAGCACCACGCTGGCAACGTGTGGCGTCAACACTGACAAATGGCTGACCATAAACAGCACCAGCAGTTTGGCCGCCAGCCACAGCATCATCGCGGGCACAATCACCCGCGCGTTAGCAAAGGCCAGCTTACAGCTCAGCTTCAGCGAAGCGAAGACGCCTTTCCCATCGGCCACGGAAATCACCGGGGCTAATGAGAACGAGATCGCCAGGATCACGCCGGGCACGACGAACAGCGTCAGGCCAAGTTGGGTCAGCAAGGTGCAGACAAACAGCAGCAACAGCAAACGCGGCAATAGCGGGGCAGATATCCCGATAGCCCGCAGCGCACTGGTACGCTGGCCTTCAGAAACCAGGCGGATCAGCGTCAACATGCCACCTACCAACAGCACGTTACCCACTAAAGCGGAAATCGTGGCGGCGGCGGACACTTTCAACAGCACCATCTGCTGTTCAGGCGTCATTTGCTGAATGATTTCCTGGATCCCCATGCCAGCACCGGCGGTGGAGGCCAAATCACTTTCCGCCGCGGTCAGGATCTTCAACTGCTCGATATCGGGGCTGAAAGCCTGATTAAGCAGCACAGAAATGAATGCGGTCAGCAGTGCCAACAGCACAATGCTGGCAACCTGATTACGGAAAAAGTTAAAACTGTCACGGTACAACGTGTTGGCCGTAATTGGCATGCGTGGCATGCAGACTCCTTGGCAGTCGGGAACGTAGTTAAATCAGTGGGCGATTGTACCCTGTTCCGCGCCGCTGTGGCACCCCGTGAATGGCACTGTGCTGATTTCTTGGGCGATTATGGTCTCTGGTAGCGATAATGGCAGTGGCACAGGTAAGGGTGGCAAGCCATAGCGTTCACGGGCCCGATCGCAGGCTTCATTGCGCAGGCCGTTTTCCCCGGATTGATCGAATTCATGGCAGGGGCTAGGTCGATTGGGATAGATCGAACATGAAACCGCCTGGCCAATTTCACCCACCAGTGAGGTGCAGCGCGGGGACTTGCTGTTAGTCCCCTGCATACAGCGCAAAAAGGGACTCAAGGGTTCAGTTAAAGAGATAGGAACCACGCCGCCGCCATCTTCCGCTTCGGCCCAATAGAATGATACTCGGAAATAACCGCAGCAGGCGCCGCAGCTGGTGCAGGGATTTTGAATTTCGCTCATCTTGATTGCCACCGACTCCTTACCGGCCCAACCAAAACCAACAGGAATGATGAAATTACGCAGTGGCTTTTTTTTTAGCAACTTTTTTTGGTAACAGAAATTCAAACATGCATCAAATTTGCAACATAATGCGTTTATTGATTCAGATCAATTATCGATTTATTAGCACCTTAGGGAGCTTTGTTTTTGGTGGGAATTTAAATTTTTACACTTAAGATGTGATCTCGATGGGATCATAAATACCTGTTAATAGGTATATTCATCGGGACTGTAAACCACACAAATGGAATGGATAATGAAAAAGACAACTCTGGTGGTGTTAGGGGCTCTGATGGCTCCTATGGTAGCAAGCGCGCATCAAGCGGGTGATTTCCTGTTCCGTGCAGGTACTGCAACGGTTCGTCCAAACGCTGGTTCGGACAACGTTTTAGGCCAAGGATCTTTCAACGCCAATAACAACACCCAGTTGGGTCTGACTTTTGGTTACATGGTGACGGACAATATCGGCGTTGAATTACTGGCCGCTACGCCGTTCCGCCATAAAGTTTCTCTCGGTGGTCCAGCTGTCAACGGGGATATTGCAACCGTTCGTCAATTGCCACCAACGCTGATGGCGCAGTACTACTTTGGTGACAAGCAGGACAAGCTGCGTCCTTACCTGGGCATCGGCGTGAACTACACCACCTTCTTCGATGAGAAGTTCAACGACAACGGCAAGAATGCAGGCCTGAGCAATCTGGATCTGAAGGATTCCTGGGGCGTTGCAGGGCAGGCGGGTCTGGATTACAACCTGGATGAGCACTGGATGCTGAACATGTCGGTCTGGTGGATGAACATCGAGACCAAGGTTCGCTTTGACGCGGGTGATCAACATCAGAGCATTGATACGCGTCTGGATCCGTGGGTGTTTATGTTTGGTGCGGGCTACCGTTTCTAAGCTACGCTGCAATAAAGGAGGCGCTGTTCGGGCGCCTCCCTCTTCAGTTATTTAATGCGCATATCATTTTCGACCGATTTAACACCCGCTACGCCACGAGTTACCTGAACGGCGCGATTGGCATCGGCGCTAGAGCTGACAAAACCGCTTAGCTGAACCTTGCCTTTAAAGGTCTCGACGCTGATTTCGGTAGACTTGATGGTCTTATCTGCCAGCAGAGCGGACTTCACCTTGGTGGTGATGACCGTATCGTCGATATAGCCGCCAGTCCCTTCAGATTTTGCCGTTGGAGCACAGGCAGAAACTGCCATAGCCAAAATAGCCGCCATGCACAGCGCCGATAGGGTTTTAAATAGCTTCATAAGTGACACTCCTTGCAAATGTTATTGTTGAAACTACAGGCTGATTTCAATCAGCTAACGGGAACGTATGCACTGAACCACTGAATAAATAGCGGTAAGTATGATTGTGGGGCAGGATGCGGGTTTGTTCAAACTGTTTGCAAAAATATCTGTAGGCAAGATTGAGGGTAAACAAAGTGTTATCACCGGATACCTTCGCAGTATCCGGTGATTGATAGGGGGGATTAAACGCGGGTAGCGGCTTTCATTTCACGGACAAACTTGCCAAGCTTAGCCAGCATTTCTGCCGGTTGCGCCAGATTCTGTTCGATGATTTTAACAATTGCCGAACCGGAGATTGCCCCAGCGGCACCTGCTTGCAACGCATCCTTGACCTGCGAAGGTTCAGAGATACCAAAGCCTTGCAGCGGTGGTGCTGCATGATACTCACGCAGCTTATTGACCAGGTGGTGCAGTGGCAACTGCGCACGGCTTTCCGTCCCGGTCACTCCAGCGCGTGACAGCAGGTAAGTGTAACCACGGCCGTGAGATGAGATTTCACGCAGTAAATCTTCATCCGCATTTGGCGGGCAGATATAGATTGGCGCAATGCCGTGGCGGGTTGCCGCCGCGCGGAAAGGTGCGGACTCTTCGAAAGGCACGTCCGCGATCAACACCGAATCCACACCGGCCTGCGCACAGCGCTGATAAAATGCGTCAATACCGCCGTGGAACACCAGGTTGGCGTACATCAGCAGGCCAATCGGAATATCAGGGTGCTTCTGACGGATCGCCGCCAGCATTTCAAAACAGTGCGTTGGCGTGACGCCCGAAGCGAACGCACGCAGCGCTGCACTCTGAATGGTTGGGCCATCGGCCAACGGATCGGAGAAGGGAATGCCCAACTCCAAGGCATCGGCACCGTTCTCCACCAACGTATCGATGATCTGTAACGATAGCGTCGGGTTTGGGTCGCCAAGGGTCACAAACGGCACGAAGGCGCCTTCTTTATTATTTTCCAACCGTTTGAACAGTTGCTGATAACGTTCCATCAGATTTCTCCCCGTGCTTTCAGAATGTCGTGAACGGTAAATATGTCTTTGTCGCCGCGGCCGGACAGGTTAACCACCAGGATCTGCTCTTTCTGCGGCTCTTCACGGATCATTTTCAACGCGTGCGCGAGGGCATGGGAAGACTCCAACGCCGGGATAATCCCTTCGTGGCGGGAAAGCTCTTTAAAAGCCTCCAGCGCTTCATCATCAGTGATCGACACGTATTCTGCGCGGCCAATACTGTTGAGATAGGCGTGCTGCGGGCCAACGGAAGGGAAGTCCAAACCGGCAGAAATCGAGTAAGACTCCTCGATCTGGCCTTCAGAGGTTTGCATCATCGGTGATTTCATCCCGAAGTAGATCCCCACCTTGCCATGTTTCAGCGGCGCACCATGCTGGCCGGTTTCGATCCCCAGACCGGCAGGTTCAACGCCGATCAGGCCAACGCTGGCATCATCGATAAAGTCGGCAAACATGCCGATAGCGTTGGAACCGCCGCCAACGCAGGCCAATACGGCATCCGGCAGACGGCCTTCACGCTCCAGCACCTGAGCTTTGGTTTCTTCGCCGATCATGCGTTGGAATTCACGCACGATGGTCGGGAACGGGTGCGGGCCTGCGGCAGTGCCCAGCATGTAGTGGGCCTTTTCGTAAGAGCCAGACCAGTCGCGCAGCGCTTCGTTGCAGGCATCTTTCAGCGTGGAAGAGCCGCTGTGCACTGGGATCACTTCTGCTCCCATCAGGCGCATACGGAATACGTTAGGTGACTGGCGTTCTATGTCCTTGGCACCCATGTAGATACGGCATTTCAGACCGAGCAGGGCGCAGGCCAGTGCAGAGGCGACACCGTGTTGGCCAGCGCCAGTTTCCGCGATGATCTCGGTTTTGCCCATGCGTTTGGCAAGCAGTGCCTGGCCTAATACCTGGTTAGTCTTATGGGCACCGCCGTGCAGCAGATCTTCACGCTTCAGGTAGAGCTTGGTTTTGCTACCGGCAGTCAGGTTTTTGCACAGCGTCAGTGCCGTTGGGCGGCCCGCATAGTTTTTCAGCAGATCGATAAACTCTGCCTGGAACTCTGGGTCACGCTGGGTGCTGACGAAGGCCTCTTCCAGTTGTTTCAGGGCTGGCATCAAAATTTGCGGCACATACTGACCGCCAAATTCGCCGAAGTAAGGGTTAAGCAGCGTCATTATTTTTCCCGTTATTATCCGTTAAATGAGGTTTGCAATCAGTATACCCGTCGCCTTTCAAGCCACAGCGTTGTTACCTGCGCTCACTCACCCCAGTCACTGACAAAAGTAAGCTCCTGGGGATGAGTGAGCTTGTCGCCTAGCTGTGACTTGAAATTCATAGGGTATAGGCGCGTAGGGTTTGGAACACCGCCGCCAGACGCTCGGCATCTTTGATACCGGGTTGGCTCTCTACGCCAGAGTTGAAATCGAGTCCCGCGCAGCCCAGCTGGGCCGCATCTACGCAGTTGTCTGCACTCAGGCCGCCAGCCAGCATCACGTTGTCCAGCGTTTGGTCCTGCAACACTGACCAGTCAAAGCGAACTCCGGTACCGCCAGCGCCGTTATCCAGCAGGTAACGATCGACCTGTTTCAGATCGCGAGCGGGTAGGCTGTCTTTTACGCTCAAGGCTTTCCAGATCTGACAGGTGGCTGGCAGCTCGGCGCGCAGGGCGTTGATATAAGCCTGGTCTTCCGCGCCGTGCAGTTGCACCGCATGCAGACCAAGGCGCTCGGCAGTTTGCGCTACCGTAGCGATCGGCGCATCACAGAAAACGCCCACATATTTCAACGGCGCTCCGGCGATCACTTCCCTGGCACGGGCAATGTCCACGTTACGCGGGGAACGGCCAACGAAGATCAGACCGCCGTAGTTGGCGCCGGCCTGATAAGCGGCAGCGGCATCTTGTGGCCGGGTCAGGCCACAGACTTTGTTGTCGCCTAGGATCACACGGCGTACCGCGCTGCGCAGGTTGGTTTCCGACATCAACGCACTGCCGATCAGGAAACCGTTGGCATAGCGGCTGAGTTCACGGATCTGGCGATAGTTATTGATGCCGGATTCGCTGATCACCGTCACACCATGTGGCACTCTAGGAGCCAGGGTGCGGGTGCGATCCAGATCGATAGACAGATCGCGCAGGTCGCGGTTATTGATGCCAATCACTTTGGCTTCGAGCTGTACCGCGCGCTGTAATTCTTCTTCGCTTATCACCTCGGTCAGCACGCCCATATTCAGGCTGTGCGCCACCGCGGCAAGTTGGCGGTATTGTTCGTCATCGAGCACCGACAGCATTAACAGAATGGCGTCGGCCTGATAAAGACGCGCCAGATAGATCTGGTAAGGGTCGATCATAAAGTCTTTACACAGCACCGGTTGGGTCACGGTGCGACTCACCAGAGGAAGAAAATCGAAGCTGCCCTGGAAGTATTGCTCATCGGTCAGCACCGAGATCGCCGAGGCGAAATCCTTATATACCGAGGCGATTTCAACCGGGTCAAAATTCTCGCGGATCAGCCCTTTGGAAGGAGAGGCTTTCTTGCATTCGAGAATAAATGCCGTTCTGGTGCTTTGTAGTGCATGATAAAAACTACGCTCGCTTGGCACGATTTCGTTTTGAAAGCTGGCCAATGGCTGTTGTTGCTTACGTGCCGCGACCCACTGTGCCTTGTCACGAACAATCTTGTTGAGCACGGTTTCCTGCATCATTTATCCTCTTGCTGCCAAAGCAGTGACACGCTGGTAAGCCTGCCCACTGTGGATCATTTCCAATGCCTGCTGCGCGTTCTGGCGCAGGTCTTCCTGTCCGAATAGTTTCAGCAACAGTGCGACGTTGGCGGCGACTGCCGCGGCGTGCGCTGGCTCGCCTTTACCTTGTAACAACCTTGCCAGAATGTCACGGTTTTCTTCCGGAGACCCACCCAGCAGGGAGTCCAGCGAGTGGCTGTCCAACCCGAAGGATTTCGGCGTCAGTTGATAACTTTCAATCTCGCCGTCATTCAGTTCGGCTACGTGAGTGGTGGTGTGGATCGCCACTTCATCCATCCCACCACCGTGCACGACGGCGGCGCGTTGATAACCCAGTACGCGCAGGGTTTGGGCGATTGGCAGCACCAGCTCCGGGCTATAGACCCCAATTACCGCCAACGGTGGGCGAGCCGGGTTAATCAACGGCCCGAGTACGTTGAACACCGTGCGGGTCTTTAGCTGTTGGCGTACTGGCATCGCATGGCGAAACCCGGTGTGATACTGCGGCGCAAACAGGAAACATACGCCCAGTTCATCCAAAGCCTTGCGGGATTCTTCCGCAGGCAGATCCAGGCGGATCCCGAAAGCGGCCAACAGATCGGATGAACCGGAACGGCTGGAGACGCTGCGGTTGCCGTGCTTGGCGACCTTGACCCCACAGGCTGCAGCGACAAAGGCGCTGGCCGTAGAGATATTGATGCTGTTGGTGCCATCACCGCCGGTACCGACGATATCCGCGAAGGCATAGTCCGGGCGTGGGAAGGGTTGGGCATCGGCCAAGAGCGCCTTGGCCGCCCCGGCGATCTCTTCCGGGCGTTCACCGCGGATCTTCATGCTGATCAATGCCGCCGCCAGTTGGCTAGGTTCCAGCTCACCGCGCACGATAGCGCTGAATAACTGCTGGCTTTCTTCCTGGCTCATCGACTCCGAGCGATACAGTTTTTCAAGAATAGGTTGCATAGTCAGTTCCCCTTAATTATTTCGCCAGCGCCCAGGCTAAAGTCTGCTCAAGCAAACGCGCGCCCTGGGTGGTCAGAATGGATTCTGGATGGAATTGGAAACCACATACGCGGTGTTCATCGTGACGTACTGCCATCACCATGTCGCCGAAGCGAGCATTGACGGTCAGTCCTTCAGGGATATTGCTGCCGACCAGCGAGTGATAGCGGGCGACCGGCAGCGGGTTAGCCATACCGGCAAACATCCCCTGGTTATCGTGAGTAATGGACGAAGCCTTGCCGTGCAAGATCTCACCGGCCTGGCCAACATGGCCGCCATAGGCTTCCACAATCGCCTGATGACCGAGACAGATACCGATGATTGGCATCTGGCCGCGCAGGCGTTGTAACAGCTCGGGCATACAACCGGCCTCGGCTGGAGTACCTGGGCCAGGGGACAGCATCAAAATAGGCTGCTCCATCTGTTGCAGACGCGCGATGATGATCTCGGCGGCAATCTGGTTACGGTAAATCACGACCTGATGGCCGCTGGCACGCAGCTGATCGACCAGGTTGTAAGTAAAGGAGTCGACGTTGTCGAGCAGTAAGATATCGGCCATTAGAAAATCTCCTTGGCCTGGTGCGCGCTGGCGATGGCACGCAGCACGGCACGTGCCTTGTTACGGGTTTCATCGGCTTCCGCCTGCGGGATTGAGTCCAGCACTACACCGGCACCGGCCTGCACGGTGGCAACACCGTCCTCAACATACGCGGAGCGGATGACAATACAGGTATCGAGATCGCCGTGAGCGGTAAAGTAGCCCACTGCGCCGCCGTAACTGCCACGGCGTGTGCCTTCAGAGGCGGCAATCAGCTGCATGGCGCGCACTTTCGGTGCGCCGCTCAGCGTGCCCATATTCATACAGGCCTGATAAGCATGTAGCACGTCGAGATCGTCACGCAGCTTGCCGACCACTCGGGAAACCAGGTGCATCACGAATGAGTAACGGTCTACCTTGGTCAGGTCGGCCACATAGCGGCTGCCAGCTTCACAGATGCGGGCCAGATCGTTGCGGGCCAGGTCGACCAGCATCAGGTGTTCCGCTAGCTCTTTATGGTCGGTGCGCATTTCCAGTTCGATGCGGCTGTCGAGATCCAGATCCAGTGAACCATCAGCGCGGCGTCCGCGTGGACGAGTACCTGCAATCGGGTAGATTTCGATCTGGCGGCTGGTGGCTTCATATTTCAGTGCGCTTTCCGGCGAGGCACCGAACAAGGTGAACTCGTTGTCCTGCATAAAGAACATGTACGGGCTTGGATTGTTTTCCTTCAGCGTCTGGTAAGCCGCCAATGGGTTAGGGCAAGGTAGAGAGAAGCGACGAGAGGGCACCACCTGGAAAATCTCACCGTGGCGGATGGCCTGCTGCAACTGGCTGACTACCGCGCCGTACTCTTCATCGCTCTGATTGCAGCTCAGCTGCATGTCTTCCAGTTTCTGATGAGGAATGGCGATTGGAGTTTGCTGCAATTGCACCTGAAGCTGTTCGAGACGCTGCTGCAAACGCAGGGTTTCGGCGCTTTCACCGGTAAAGACGCTGGCTTGCAGGCGAGCCACGCCGCGCTGGTGATCCAGCACCAGCAGCGTTTCCGCCAGATAGAAGCAGAAGTCCGGGCAGCGCTGGTCTTGGCGCAACTCTGGCAGATCTTCAAACCCGGCCACCAGATCATAAGCAAACAGCCCGCCGAGCAGCATAGCTTCACGCTCATCGGCTGGGACATCGACCAGCGTCAGCATCGTGCGCAATGCATCAAACACTGATAATGAACGCAGGCGAGCATCTTCGTCTTGTACCGTATCAATTGCCGGGAAGGTCAACTCACGGCCATTAGGGCGAGCCTGGATCTTAACGTCGGCAGGTAAGGCTTCATCCAACAGTGGCAGCAGGGCTGCGCCGTTAGCAGTTAGCGCCTGAAGGCTGACCTTACGGCCCAAGGCGGTAATGCGCAGGGCACTGTCGACAATCAGCAGGCTTTTCAGGTTCTGCTTGCTGTTGATTTCCGCCGAATCCAGCAACAGGGTGGCAGGGCGAGCGCCGCACAGCTGATGAAAAATCGCCGTTGTGTCGCTGCGGTAACCGGCCTGTGACGTGAGTAGTTTGAGCTGTGGTTTGATGTTCATCTTCGGTAGTTCCAGTCAAATCTTGTCCATAAAAAAGCCCGCTGTAATGAGCGGGCCTAGGGAATCTGCAGTGTCAGATGACAGGTATGCGTGATTACTCGACCCTTGATTGGGAAGTACGCCACCAGCGAAGAAGAGAAGTGTGCTTAGTCATCATTGTGCTCTCTGTATAATCATCCAACACGGTGATTGCCGTGAACTTGTGTACTAGTTAACTGGAACGAAGAGGCAATGTCAACTCTCTTTTTGCACAATATATTAGCGGCCAGAGTGAAATGATTAATCTATCGGGAGCGCTACCGGCAGAATAGATTTCCGTCTGGCCAGCCATAACGGGTATGATAGAAAGCCAAGCCATCGCAGGATATCCCTTTTGACAGACAGCAGCCCACAACCCTCCGCTTTTACCCTGTACGATCTCCACAGCCACACCACCGCTTCGGACGGCTATTTAACGCCGACTCAGTTGGTGCAACGAGCCGTTGAGATGCGCGTTGGCGTGCTGGCTATTACCGATCACGACACCACTAACGGATTGGCAGAGGCCGCAGCCGCGATAGCGGATCTTGCCTTGCCCTTGCAGCTGGTTAACGGTGTGGAGATTTCTACGCTGTGGGAAAACCATGAGATCCACATCGTTGGGCTGGGGCTCGATATCACCCATCCGGCACTGTTACAACTCCTGTTCGAACAGAGTGAGCGCCGTAATCTGCGTGCGCAAGAAATCGGCGTTCGGTTAGCGAAAGCGCGCATTCCCGATGCCTATGCCGGAGCGCAACTGCTGGCGGGGGATGGGGCGGTCACCAGAGGGCATTTTGCCCGTTTTCTGGTGCAACAGGGCATGGCTGATAACATGGCTCAGGTGTTCAAGAAGTATCTCGCCAAAGGGAAAATCGGCTATGTTCCGCCGCAGTGGTGTACAATAGAACAAGCCATTGATGTCATTCATCAATCCGGTGGCCAAGCGGTGATGGCGCATCCGGGCCGTTACGATCTGACGGCCAAATGGCTGAAACGTCTGCTCGCCTATTTTGCCGAACACGGCGGCGATGCGATGGAGGTGGCGCAGTGTCAGCAAGCTCCTCATGAGCGTACGGTGTTGGCTAAATATGCGCAGGACTACCAATTATTGGCGTCTCAGGGTTCGGATTTCCATCAGCCCTGTTCGTGGATTGAGTTGGGGCGCAAACTGTGGTTACCCGGCGGTGTTGAACCGGTGTGGCGAGATTGGCCACAGCCCCAAGAGAGCAACGTAAATTGATTTAACGCGGGCGTTGTCGTTCGCGTGCATCATTTTCAGGAGTTACAGATGAGCCAGCTATTTTATATTCACCCGGACAATCCGCAGCCGCGCCTGGTCAATCAGGCCGTAGAGGTGCTGCGCAAGGGTGGTGTGATCGTCTATCCAACCGATTCTGGCTACGCGCTGGGCTGTAAACTTGAAGAGAAGACGGCCTTGGAGCGTATCTGCCGTATTCGCCAGTTGGACGGCAACCACAATTTCACGCTGATGTGCCGCGATCTGTCCGAGTTGTCGACCTATGCCTACGTGGACAACTCGTCGTTTAGACTGATCAAGAACAATACGCCAGGCAACTACACCTTTATCCTGAAAGCGACCAAAGAAGTGCCTCGTCGCCTGATGAATGACAAGCGTAAAACTATCGGCTTGCGTGTACCGTCCAACCCGATCGCTCTGGCATTGCTGGAAGTGCTCAATGAGCCAATGATGTCGACCACGCTGATGCTGCCAGGCAATGACTTTGCCGAATCCGATCCGGAAGAGATCAGCGAACACCTCGGCAAGCAGGTGGATCTGGTGATCCACGGTGGTTTCCTGGGCCAGCAGCCGACCACGGTTATCGATCTGACAGAATCCTCTCCCGAAGTGATCCGTGAAGGGGCGGGCGATCCAGCGCCTTTCCGCTAAACCGCCGGACGAAGTCAGTGCCAAGGAGGGGCAAAGCCTGTATAATAAACGGTTGGTTTTGACCAAGTGCTAATCTTTGCGGCCGTCTCTCCTTGGTGAGAGTGGCGGCAAAGTCCCCCCGACGCCTGTGAAGGCGACACTAGAGGCTGCTCAATGAGCGAAAAGTTACAGAAAGTATTAGCGAATGCGGGCCATGGCTCGCGTCGTGAAATAGAAACCATGATTGAGGCGGGTCGCATCAGCGTCGACGGCAAGATCGCCAAACTGGGCGACCGCGTTGAAGTCGTCGCCGGGATGAAGATTCGTCTGGACGGTCACGTTATCTCGATCAAAGAATCTGAAGAAACGGTTTGCCGCGTGCTGGCTTATTACAAGCCGGAAGGCGAACTCTGTACCCGTAGCGATCCAGAAGGTCGCCCAACGGTCTTCGATCGCCTGCCAAAACTGCGTGGCTCTCGCTGGGTAGCGGTAGGGCGTTTGGACGTGAATACATCAGGCTTGCTGCTGTTTACCACCGACGGTGAACTAGCTAACCGCCTGATGCACCCAAGCCGCGAAGTTGAACGTGAATACGCCGTGCGCGTATTTGGCCAGATCGACGACGAAAAGCTCAAGCAACTGAGCAAAGGTGTCCAACTGGAAGATGGCCCTGCGGCATTCCGCACCATCACCTTCCAGGGTGGTGAAGGGATCAACCAGTGGTACAACGTCACGCTGACCGAAGGCCGTAACCGTGAAGTTCGTCGCCTGTGGGAAGCCGTTGGCGTGCAGGTAAGCCGTTTGATCCGCGTGCGTTACGGGGATATCGATCTGCCAAAAGGCTTGCCTCGTGGCGGCTATACCGAGCTGGATCTCAAGGCGACCAACTATCTGCGTGAGCTGGTGGAATTACAACCGGAAACCGTCAGCAAACTGCCGGTGGAACGTGATCGCCGCCGTGTGAAGGCCAACCAGATCCGCCGTGCGGTAAAACGCCACAGCCAGGTTGCACCCGGCAGCCGTCGTAGCGCACCAGGCGGCAGCAAACCGGCCAAGCCTGCCAAGCGCAAGTAAATCTGTTTCCGTGGCCGCGCTATCAGGCAGGCCACGGATTATTCTGCTACCAGTCAATTCCCTGCTGAGCCTTGATCCCAGCTTCAAACGCATGCTTCACTGGCCGCATCTCCGTAACGGTATCCGCTAACTCCAGCAAATCACGATGACAGCCACGCCCGGTGATAATCACCGTCTGGTGTGCCGGACGCTGCGCAAGCGCCTCCAGCAGCTCTTCCAGCTCTAAATAGCCGTAGCTCACCATATAGGTCAACTCGTCCATCAGCACCATATCCAGGCTGTTGTCGGCCAACATTCGCTTAGCGTGTTGCCAGACGGCCTGGCAGGCGGCGGTATCGCTTTCCCGATCCTGAGTTTCCCAGGTAAAGCCGGTCGCCATCACCTGAAACTCCACGCCGTGCTGTTGCAGCAGGTTTTTCTCGCCGTTAGGCCACTGGCCTTTGATAAACTGGATCACCCCGGCCTTCATACCGTGGCCGACGGCACGGGTGACGGTGCCGAATGCGGCGGTGGTCTTGCCTTTGCCATTGCCGGTAAAGATCAGTAATAGACCACGGGTTTCCTGTGCGGCGGCAATGCGGGCATCCACCTGTTCTTTCAGCCGTTGCTGACGTTGTTGGTGACGATCTTCAGCCATGTTAAAAGCTTCCTTATTCGGCGGCGCCGGGTTTGCGATTGGGCTGAGCATCGAAGCTCATGCCGGTTTTACGACGGCTGTCATCGCCCATCAAATACAGATACAGCGGCATGATATCGGCCGGCGTTTTCAGCTTGTTTTTATCTTCCTGTGGAAATGCGGATGCGCGCATTTTGGTGCGAGTTCCGCCAGGATTGATGCAATTTACCCGCAAGTTACGATTCTTATACTCATCGGCCAATACCTGCATCATACCCTCGGTAGCAAACTTGGAAACCGCATAGGCTCCCCAGTTGGCACGGCCGGTACGGCCAACGCTGGAACTGGTGAATACCAGCGATCCCGCGTTCGAATTCAGCAACAACGGCAGCAGCGCCTGGGTGAGCATGAAGGTGGCATTCACGTTGACCTGCATCACTTCGTTCCACATGGTCATTGAAAGCTCGGCCATCGGGGCGATGTCGCCCAACAGACCGGCGTTTTGCAACACACCGTCCAGGCGTGGCACCTTGGTGGTCAAATCTTCAGCCAGAGCTTGGCACTGCTCTGGCGTGGCGTGTAGCAAATCCAGCGTAACGATATGCGTTGGGGCGCAGGAGATGGCGGCAATTTCGGCCTGAACGGCCTGCAGCTTGCTTTCCGTGCGGCCAAGCAGCACCAGTTGCGCACCGTAACGAGCGTAGGTCAGCGCCGCTTCACGGCCAATGCCGTCGCCCGCCCCGGTCACCAGAATAATTCGTTGTTCGAGCAAATCCTGCTTGGGTTGGTAATGCACAATAGTTCCTCGCGCCTGGTTGGCGGCTCTCGCACTATGGCTGGGAGCTCGGGTAGATAACGAATCGCTGGCAGGAGCAGGGGTGCTCAACCACATTGGCGATCCGCCGCGAATTTTTGTCAGCACTTTAATGAATGATGTCTGTTATATGCCTGAAATGGATCGCATTTTCAATGAGTAACCCACATAAACGGCATTCTTTTGTAACAAAAACGGTACAATAGCGGCTTGGTTATGGATGTTGGCAACCCCATAGCACGAAGGTGCGCAGCATGCTGAGCCGTTCATCAATCTGAATTTTCATTTAGGCGCGACAGCCTTGGTGGCGATTGGCTAAAATGAACGGGATCACACTAACAAACTGTAAATAAAGGCGGTATCTGTGGAGTTTATATCTGTTTATGGCCTTTTTCTGGCCAAAGTCGCCACGGTGGTGATTGCTATTGCCGCGCTGGCGTTACTGGCGGTGAGCCTCGGGCAGCGCAAGAGTCAGCAGAAAGGGGAACTACAGCTTACCGACCTGGGTGAGCAATATCGTGAAATGCAGCGGGAAATGCGCCTTGCCCGCATGGGGGAGGCAGAGCAGAAGGCCTGGAGCAAGCAGTTCAAAAAGCAGAACAAGGCCGACGACAAGCTGAAAAAGCAGCGAGCCAAAGCGGGTGCGGTAGAGGCAGCCAAACCTTGCCTGTATGTGCTGGACTTCAAGGGAAGTATGGATGCCCATGAGGTCAGTTCACTGCGTGAAGAGATCTCTGCCGTATTGGCGGTAGCGACGGCCAAAGACGAGGTGTTGCTGCGTTTGGAGAGCCCTGGTGGGGTGGTGCACGGTTATGGTCTGGCAGCCTCGCAGCTGGAGCGCCTGCGCAAGGGCGGTATCCGCCTGACGGTGGCGGTGGATAAGGTCGCGGCCAGCGGCGGTTACATGATGGCCTGCGTGGCCGATCGCATTGTGGCGGCACCGTTCGCCATCATCGGGTCGATAGGTGTGGTTGCGCAGATCCCCAACTTCCATCGCTTGCTGCAAAAGAGCAATATCGATGTGGAGTTGCACACCGCCGGGCAGTTCAAACGCACCTTGACCCTGTTTGGTGAGAATACCGAACAAGGGCGGGAAAAATTCCGTGAAGATCTGAACGAAACCCACGAGTTGTTCAAACAGTTTGTTCATCAGCAACGCCCTTCATTGGCTATCGAAGAGGTCGCGACCGGTGAGCATTGGTATGGCACTCAGGCGAAAGATAAAGGGCTGGTTGACGCGGTCGGCACCAGTGACGATCTGCTGATTGCCGAGATGGAAAATCATGAGGTGGTAGGGGTGCGCTATGCTCGCCGTAAACGCCTGATCGACCGCTTTACCGGCAGTGCGGCGGAGAGCGCCGATCGTCTGCTGTTGCGCTGGTGGCAACGCGGTGAGAAACCGCTGTTGTAAGCCAGCAAGGCTATGATTACACGGGGCCAGATGGCCCCGTTTTTAATGGTTAATCCACCAGATGATATTTCTCAGAAAGCACATGGGCCAGGTGCTTAAACATATTAAATACGGCGGTGGTTTTTGCCGTTGGCAGCCCCTCGGGATCTAAAAAGAACTCGCCGCGGAAAACCAACACGCTGCCTTTCTGCTCAACGTCGGTGGCCACCATACCGTGCATATAATCTTCATGTTGGCGGATGATGTTATTTGCTTCGGTAAGCAGATCTGCTCGTTCGATGGGTTGAGTGTTGTTACGCATTTATTTCTCCTGCTAGCGAAAATTCTGAACGTATTCTAGCGCGGGTTCGCGTTTGTCCGCAAACCAGCTAAGGTTTAATTGCCATCTGGATGGCCAGTGATTTGGCTTGCCATGGCGAAATGCGTTTTTCCGCGCTAATTAAGTTGCGTCGCGTTTGTTATCAGGTAGAGTGTGGGATTTTGCGGCTTCCGGTGGAAGGATTTGTTTACGATCAACGCAGGTCATAGCTGGCCTGGCCTCTGGGGTTTGGCGTGAACAACTTAGGCTGGCAAAATGCGTTCAGGTTGACCAGTTAGGCCACCATTAGAAAAAAACAGGTTGATCTCTTGCCAGAGTACCGCAATATAAATAAGAGATACGAATTGCCGCGGTACGGCGAGACAAATGGCTTCTTTTTAGAAGTATTAAAATCAGGTAAAGGTAATTATGGGCAAAGCTCTCGTAATAGTTGAGTCCCCGGCAAAAGCCAAAACTATTAATAAATATTTAGGTAATGACTACGTGGTGAAGTCCAGCGTTGGTCATATCCGTGATTTGCCGACCAGTGGCTCAGCTAGCAAAAAGAGCGCTGAGTCAGCCGAAGACAAAACCAAAGACAAAGCCAAAAAGAAAGTCAAGAAAGATGAAAAGACCGCGCTGGTCAATCGCATGGGCGTCGATCCTTACCACGGGTGGGAAGCGCAATATGAGATTTTGCCCGGTAAGGAAAAAGTGGTCGCCGAGTTAAAGTCGTTAGCCGAAAATGCTGACCACATCTATCTCGCAACCGACCTTGACCGCGAAGGGGAAGCCATCGCTTGGCACCTGCGGGAAGTGATCGGTGGGGACGACAAACGCTTTAGCCGCGTGGTGTTTAACGAAATCACCAAAAATGCGATCCAGCAGGCGTTCCAAGCGCCAGGCGAGCTGAATATCGATCGTGTCAACGCACAGCAGGCGCGTCGCTTTATGGACCGCGTGGTGGGCTATATGGTGTCGCCACTGCTGTGGAAAAAAATTGCCCGTGGCCTGTCTGCTGGCAGGGTGCAGTCCGTTGCGGTACGGCTGGTGGTGGAGCGTGAGCGCGACATCAAAGCGTTCGTACCCGAAGAATACTGGGAGCTGCATGCCGATCTGTTGGCGAAAGGTGAAATCGCGCTGCAGATGGAAGTCACCCACGCCCACGATAAGCCCTTCAAACCGGTTAACCGTGAGCAGACTCATGCCGCGCTCAACCTGCTGGAAAAAGCCCGTTATACCGTGCTGGATCGTGAAGACAAACCGACCAGTAGTAAACCGGGTGCGCCGTTCATCACCTCCACGCTGCAACAGGCTGCCAGTACTCGTCTGAGCTTCGGCGTGAAGAAAACCATGATGATGGCGCAGCGTCTGTATGAAGCGGGTCATATCACCTATATGCGTACCGACTCCACCAACCTGAGCCAGGATGCGGTCAACATGGTGCGCGGTTACATCGGTGACAACTTCGGCGAAAAATACCTGCCGAAGGCGCCTAATCAATACAGCAGCAAAGAAAACTCCCAGGAAGCGCACGAAGCGATCCGCCCTTCCGATGTCAGCGTATTGGCTGAACAGCTGAAAGATATGGAAGCGGATGCGCAGAAACTGTATCAGCTGATCTGGCGTCAGTTCGTCGCCTGTCAGATGACACCGGCGCAATACGACTCCACCACGCTGACGGTGAAAGCCGACGACTTCCTGCTGCGAGCCAAAGGCCGTACGCTGCGTTTCGATGGTTGGACCAAGGTAATGCCTGCGCTGCGTAAGGGCGATGAAGATCGCACCTTGCCGTTTGTGGAAGTGGGCAGCGAGCTGGATCTGCAAAAACTGATCCCGAGCCAGCACTTTACCAAGCCACCGGCACGTTACAGTGAAGCCTCACTGGTTAAAGAGTTGGAAAAACGCGGGATTGGCCGTCCATCTACCTATGCCTCGATCATCTCGACCATTCAGGATCGTGGCTATGTGCGGGTAGAGAGCCGCCGGTTCTACGCGGAAAAAATGGGTGAGATCGTTACCGATCGCCTGGAAGAAAACTTCCGTGAGCTGATGAATTACGACTTCACTGCACGCATGGAAAATGGCCTGGATCAGGTTGCCAACAACCAGGCTGAATGGAAAGCGGTGCTGGACGAATTCTTTGCCGAATTCAGCGAGCAGTTGGAAACCGCCGAGAAGGACCCTGAAGAGGGCGGTATGCGCCCGAACCAGATGGTGATGACCAGCATTGACTGCCCGACCTGTGGCCGCAAGATGGGCATCCGCACCGCCAGCACCGGCGTGTTCCTCGGCTGTTCCGGCTACGCGCTGACGCCGAAAGAGCGCTGTAAAACCACCATCAACCTGGTGCCGGAAGCGGAAGTGCTGAACATCCTCGAAGGGGATGATGCAGAAACCAACGCCTTGCGTGCCCGTAAGCGTTGCCAGAAGTGCGGCACCGCGATGGACAGCTACCTGATCGACAACCAGCGTAAGCTGCACGTGTGCGGTAACAACCCGGCTTGTGATGGCTACGAAATCGAGCAGGGCGAATTCCGCCTGAAAGGTTACGACGGCCCGATCGTTGAGTGTGAGAAATGTGGTTCCGAAATGCACCTGAAAATGGGGCGCTTTGGTAAGTACATGGGTTGTACCAACGAAAACTGCAAGAACACCCGTAAGATCCTGCGCAGCGGTGAAGTTGCTCCGCCGAAAGAGGATCCAGTCCCGCTGCCAGAGTTGCCGTGCGAGAAATCGGACGCCTACTTTGTGTTGCGTGATGGAGCGGCAGGGGTGTTCCTGGCGGCCAACACCTTCCCTAAATCGCGCGAAACCCGTGCGCCGTTAGTGGAAGAGTTGCTGCGCTTCAAAGATCGTTTACCGGAGAAATTGCGCTATCTGGCCGATGCGCCAGTGGCTGATCCTGAAGGCAACAAGACGATGGTGCGCTTCAGCCGTAAAACCAAGCAGCAGTATGTCTCATCAGAGAAAGACGGCAAGGCCACAGGCTGGTCCGCATTCTTTGTTGATGGCAAATGGATTGAAGGCAAAAAGTAACCTTGATGCCAAGCCAGTACTAAAAAAACCAGCTCACAGAGCTGGTTTTTTATTGGCGAAAATCGGCTGGCGGATCTATTCTTTTCTGCTTTTTCTTATTTTTATCGGCAAGCCTCGGCGTTGATAATCATGCGAAAAGATCGTTATCATCTTGTGAAGCGGATCTATACATGGTGCCGTGACATGATATAATGGTTATATAAAAACGTTTTTTATGATTAAAGCTTATTAAAAACGGCGTTTTCATCAGCATCTGGGCGAAATCACTGTGTTTGAGGCTTGTGATAATTAAGCATACTGGGGCAACACCGAGATACCTGGCTGCGGTAAGCCGCAGTGTTTTAACCTAGGATGGTATTAAAATATGAAATTGCAGCAACTTCGTTACATCGTAGAAGTGGTGAATCATAACCTCAACGTCTCTTCTACGGCTGAAGGTCTCTATACCTCGCAACCGGGTATCAGTAAGCAGGTGAGGATGCTGGAGGATGAGCTAGGCATCCAGATTTTCGCCCGTAGCGGCAAGCACCTTACCCAGGTGACGCCTGCTGGCCAGGAAATTATCCGCATTGCCCGCGAAGTGCTGTCCAAAGTGGAGGCCATCAAGGCCGTTGCCGGGGAGCATACTTACCCAGACAAAGGTTCGCTGTATGTGGCAACTACCCATACTCAGGCGCGTTATGCTTTGCCCAATGTGATTAAAGGCTTTATCGAGCGTTACCCGCGCGTGTCGCTGCATATGCACCAAGGCTCGCCAACGCAGATTGCCGAAGCGGTTTCCAAAGGCTCGGCAGACTTTGCCATCGCCACGGAAGCGTTGCACCTGTACGACGATTTAATCATGCTGCCTTGCTACCACTGGAACCGGGCGGTGGTAGTGAAGCCCGATCACCCGTTAGCGGGCAAAAGCCACATCACCATTGAAGAGTTGGCCGAGTATCCTATCGTCACTTATACCTTCGGTTTTACGGGGCGCTCAGAGCTGGATACGGCGTTTAACCGGGCGGGGCTGACGCCGCGTATCGTGTTCACCGCTACCGATGCTGACGTGATCAAGACTTATGTACGCCTGGGGCTGGGTGTTGGCGTGATCGCCAGCATGGCGGTTGATCCGGTGCAGGATCCGGATTTGGTGATGGTGGATGCTCGCGATATCTTCACCTATAGCACCACCAAGATCGGTTTCCGCCGCAGTACCTTCCTGCGCAGCTATATGTACGACTTTATCCAGCGCTTCGCACCGCATCTGACGCGCGACGTAGTCGATACCGCCGTAGCTTTGCGCACCAATGAAGAGATCGAGGCTATGTTCAAGGACATTTTGCTGCCGACCAAATAGGCCGTTAACTTGAGCCGCATTAAACCATTTAAACCGCCGAAGGGCGGTTTTTCGTTGTCTGACGCCTGCTAACTGATTGACCAACCAGTAGCTTCCTGCCTTTGATCGCTCTTGCTTATCGTTATGATCAAAACGTGTTGTTATCAAAACGTTACATGGGGTTTGTGTTATCTTTAAATAAGACCTCAGTAATTACCCTGGTTTGACATAATAAAAAGTGGAGGAGCTATGTCGTCCGATCTTCGTAAAACGAGTATGGATAAGCTGGTAGCACTGGGTAGTGAGTATCACTATTACAGTTTGCCGCTGGCGGCCAGACAGTTAGGGGATATTGACCGGCTGCCGAAATCGATGAAAGTGTTACTGGAAAACCTGTTGCGCCATGTGGATGGTGATACGGTACAGGTTGACGATTTGAAGGCGATCGTAGGCTGGTTACAAACCGGCCATGCCGATCGGGAAATCGCCTATCGCCCGGCGCGGGTGCTGATGCAGGATTTCACCGGCGTGCCTGCCGTGGTGGATTTGGCGGCAATGCGTGAGGCGGTTCTGCGTCTGGGAGGGAAAGTCGAGCAGGTGAATCCGCTATCACCGGTCGATCTGGTCATTGACCACTCGGTTACTGTCGATGAGTTTGGCGACGATGCTGCCTTTGGTGAGAACGTGCGTATCGAAATGGAGCGCAACCACGAACGCTACACCTTCCTGCGCTG
Organism: Serratia silvae; assembly: GCF_023282985.1. Lineage (GTDB taxonomy): Bacteria > Pseudomonadota > Gammaproteobacteria > Enterobacterales > Enterobacteriaceae > Chania > Chania silvae. The sequence goes on from NZ_JAGQDC010000019.1 coordinate 112,618, forward strand.
GGGGCAAAAGGCCTTCAACCGCTTCCGCGTGGTGCCGCCCGGCACGGGTATCTGCCATCAGGTGAACCTGGAGTATCTGGGGCAAACCGTTTGGCACACCGAAGAGAATGGCCAACGCATTGCTTATCCCGATACTTTGGTGGGCACTGATTCTCACACCACCATGATTAATGGCCTGGGTATCTTGGGTTGGGGCGTCGGTGGTATTGAGGCCGAAGCTGCCATGCTGGGCCAGCCGGTTTCCATGCTAATCCCGGATGTGGTGGGCTTTAAACTCAGCGGTAAGTTATCCGAGGGCATCACGGCCACCGACCTGGTGCTGACCGTTACCCAAATGCTGCGTAAGCACGGAGTGGTTGGCAAGTTCGTTGAGTTTTATGGTGATGGGCTGGCCGACTTGCCGCTGGCGGACCGGGCAACCATTGCCAACATGTCGCCAGAGTTCGGGGCAACCTGTGGCTTCTTCCCGGTCGATGACGTAACGCTAGGCTACCTGCAGTTAAGTGGCCGTAGCGCTGAGCAGATCGCATTGGTAGAAGCCTATGCCAAGGCTCAGGGGATGTGGCGCAATCCAGGCGATGAACCGGTGTTTACCAGCACGCTATCGCTGGATATGTCGACGGTTGAGGCCAGTCTGGCTGGGCCAAAACGCCCGCAGGACCGTGTCGCGTTGCCGCAGGTGCCAACAGCATTCACCGCCGCGACCGAGCTGGAAATTGGTGGTAAGAAAGATAAGCAGGAAGCGAAAAGTTTCACGTTGGGTGGCAAAAGCTTGGAGCTACATACCGGCGCGGTCGTGATCGCAGCTATTACCTCCTGTACCAACACCTCCAACCCGAGTGTGATGATGGCTGCTGGCCTGTTGGCCAAAAAGGCCGTTGAAAAGGGCTTGAAGACCAAGCCTTGGGTGAAAACCTCACTGGCGCCCGGTTCCAAAGTGGTGACCGAATACTTCGATCGCGCCAAATTGACGCCGTACCTGGAACAACTGGGCTTTAACCTGGTTGGCTACGGTTGCACGACCTGTATTGGTAACTCCGGCCCGTTGCCCGAACCGATTGAGCAGGCGATCAAGGCAGGAGATATCACCGTAGGCGCCGTGCTGTCCGGTAACCGTAACTTTGAAGGGCGTATCCATCCGCTGGTTAAAACAAACTGGCTGGCTTCACCGCCGCTGGTGGTAGCCTATGCGCTGGCAGGTAACATGAAGGTAGACCTGACCAAAGAGGCGTTGGGCGAAGGCCGCGATGGCAAACCGGTCTATCTGAAGGATATCTGGCCTACCAGTCAGGAGATTGCTCAGGCGGTGGCCGAGGTCAGCACCGAAATGTTCCATAAGGAATATGGTGCAGTGTTTGACGGTGACGCTGAATGGCAAGCGATCCAGGTGACCGGCTCCGCGACCTATGAATGGCAAGCCGACTCTACCTATATTCGCCATCCGCCATTTTTCAGTACCATGAAGGCGCAACCTGATCTGGTGCAGGACATTCACGGTGCGCGTATTCTGGCAATCCTGGCGGACTCGGTGACGACTGACCATATCTCCCCGGCAGGTAACATCAAACGTGACAGTCCGGCGGGGCGCTACCTGAGCGAACGTGGCGTAGAGGCGAAAGAGTTCAACTCTTATGGTTCGCGCCGTGGTAACCACGAAGTGATGATGCGGGGCACCTTCGCCAACATCCGTATCCGCAACGAAATGGTTCCGGGCGTGGAGGGCGGTTATACCCGCCATCTGCCTTCGCAGAATCAAATGGCGATCTATGACGCCGCCATGCAGTATCAGCAGGAGCAGATACCACTGGCTGTGATTGCCGGTAAAGAGTATGGCTCCGGCTCCAGCCGCGACTGGGCAGCCAAAGGCCCGCGTTTATTGGGGGTGCGAGTGGTGATCGCGGAGTCTTTTGAGCGCATCCACCGTTCCAACCTGATCGGTATGGGCATCTTGCCGCTGGAGTTCTCGCAGGGAATAACGCGCAAAACGCTGGGTTTGACGGGGGAGGAACTGATCGACGTGATTGGTTTACAGGCGTTGCAACCCGGCCAGACGGTACCGGTTAATATCACTTATGCTGATGGCAGGCAGGTGGTGGTGAATACCCGTTGCCGAATTGATACTGGCAATGAGCTGACTTATTACCAGAACGACGGCATCCTGCACTACGTTATCCGTAAAATGCTGTAGATAGAAAGAACAAGGGCGCCAGAAGGCGCCCTTGTTGTTATTTCTAACTGAATACCACGTCCTATGGACGTGGTTATCGGCTTTTTGGCTCTGCCAGTAATGCTACTCATGGGA
>NZ_JAGQDC010000001.1:0-444241 GCF_023282985.1 Serratia silvae
TGTGCGTTTAAACTCGGTCATTATCACGTTCTCCGGATTTAAGTCGAAAACGTGTCAACGCTATTCAGGACGGGTCACCTGTTGGAAAAAAGCCTGATGGTGTTGGAACAGGGGGTGATCGAAGGCCGTCGCACGTTTGCCAACATGCTGAAATACATCAAGATGACCGCCAGTTCCAACTTCGGTAACGTCTTCAGCGTGCTGATCGCCAGTGCCTTTTTACCTTTCCTGCCGATGTTACCGCTGCATCTGTTGATCCAGAACCTGCTGTACGATATTTCACAGATCGCTATTCCGTTCGACAACGTTGATGACGATCAGATCACCAAGCCACAGCGTTGGAACTCCGGCGATCTGGGGCGCTTTATGGTGTTCTTCGGGCCGATCAGCTCGATCTTCGACGTGCTGACCTTTGCCCTGATGTGGTATGTATTCCAGGCCAATACGCCGGAAATGCAGACGCTGTTCCAGTCTGGCTGGTTTGTGGAAGGGCTGCTGTCGCAGACGCTGATCGTCCATATGATCCGTACGCGCAAAATTCCGTTTATCCAGAGCCGCCCATCCTGGCCGCTGTGTGTGATGACGCTGGCGGTGATCGCTATCGGTATCGGCCTGACCTTCTCGCCGCTGGCGGGCTTCCTGCAGTTGCAGGCGTTGCCGCTGAGCTACTTCCCATGGCTGGTGCTGATCCTGGCGGGTTACATGGTGCTGACCCAGTGCGTGAAAGGGTGGTTTGTCCGCCGGTATGGCTGGCAGTAAGCTGTTTTAGAACGAGGTTAACGAAAACGCCCAACAAACTTGTGTTTGTTGGGCGTTGGTCAAAACTCTCCCATAAGAAAGCGGTGGGGAGTTACTCGATGCCGTATTTTTTCTCTGTTACAAATTTTGGTGCTTTCCAGTTAGGGCCTTTTTTATATCCAGATCCATAGGTTTTAGCAGAAAAAATCTGACCACTATTCTCAAGCCGCTTGGTCTCTTCAATTAATTTTAGGTTGTATGCGCCGTATTTTTCCGCAGCTTTATGTCGGCCAAAAAATCTGTCCATGAATGGGTACGCTACACCATCTTCTCCGCGGCTAACTAGGAATAAAATAATTTCTCCCATCGCCTCATTTTTTACCATTAAATCGAAATCAATCATTTCAAAACCTCAATATTTATTTATCTGAGTTAAGTGCCTCAGGAGTATATAAAAGACTCTCATCAGAAGATAACTTATAATCTTCTAACGTTGCCGTATGAGTATTATTCCATACTTCAGTATCATTTTTTGGAATTTCACCATCTTTAACTCCAAGATTCCTATAACGTTCTAGCTCTCTTATTTCATGGGTATAAAAACGTTTGTCGGTATCAGTTACCTGAAGCTCCCCTTTCAGGATTTTCTCCAGACGTTCAATCATCACTTTATTATCTGGTGATTCGCCGAAGCGCCCTGCATGTAGTTTTACCTTGTCCACACCTGCACGGTCAACCTTAGCAGTTTTCCAGTCCAGATTCTGAATCGGCCCACCGGCTTTATCGGTATGATAGTCACGGCCACTGTACTTCCCTTTGGAATTACTATCTCCGTAAGGGTTGCTAAGCATTACATATATCGCTTCAACACCGCTTCCCGTGGCGTCAGGTTGCCAATAGATGAAATCTCGCAATCCTTTGGTATCTTCCGCCGGGAAGGTGGTTGTGACGATACTGTCGGTCTGTTTTATTGTCGTCCCTGTATGCACTGGCGTGACTGGTATTGGTAAACTGTTTCCAGTATTGGAAGGTGCTGTTGGTCCAACTGGAACAGGATTAATCAGGATCGTCCGCGACGGCGCTCCAGCTACAGCCGGAAGCGTGATCTTATCTAGCCCGGTTTTTTTATCGCGTACAGCCCTTAATACCGGCACGTTTGCAGATACACCAGCTATGCCCGTTTTAACCAAACTAACGTTTTGCCGCCCGTTCTCTGTTACCAGTAAACCACGCACGGGCAAGTTGACCGACGTCATTTCAGGAGTAATGTTGACTTTTCCTGCGGCAAACAGTTGGGCCTGAGCAGCAAACAACCCAATGTCACGGCCAGGAACTTGGTCACTGCCCAGCCCTGCTTCCTTTGGCCAGAATCCGATAACCAGAGTGCCAACTGTCGCTCCAAGCGTGCTGACGGTGGCTATCCTACTCAGCTCTGCGGCTCCTCTCCATAAGGCACCAGCGACCGAGCCTGCTAGTTCACTCGCCGTGGTTAGAACTCCCTCTGCGGCAGCTGTCAATTGTAGCATCCCTGGGGCACGATTCAGTACCATACCCCCGGCAGCAACAAGTGAAGCCTGAGCCGATTTAACCATTTCCTGCGTATATACTGGGGTTGGATTTACGCCCGCAGTGGCCATCAGTGCCGCTAATTTTGCTTTGGCTGCTGCTTCAGCTTTTGTCAGACTGGTGACTTGTTGTTCTCGGTTATGTTGTTCGTTTTCCAATTGCGGAATCTTTTGTTTTCCCCAATCGATATCAGCTTGGATTCTTTTTTCCTCATCCAGTTTCTCTCTCATCTTTTCGCGATTGAGTTTTTGTTGTTCTCTAACCCATGGCGTAGGTTTCTCATGAGAGTAAAACCAGTTTTCATTATTCAACTTCAAATATTCTTGATGTACACGCCTTTTGCTGGCTTCGTTGCGGAGTTCAATAAGTTGTTCTTTTTGCACATTGAACTTGCTGATCATCAGACTGAGCTGAACTTTTTCAAGTTCAGATCCTTCGTTCTCTTGTTTCTGATAAAGCTTGTTTTGAATGTTTGAAATATCTTGTGTAATAGTGGAGATTTTATTGTTTAAGTTTTTTTCAAGGTTTGCAGCATATCGAATTTTTAGGTCAGACTCCTCTCGGTATATTTGCTTTGTTTCTTCCTCGAAGGGGATGATCCAGTCATCCTCCTCATCAAAAGGGCTTTTGGGCTTATTTATATCGGAAATCTTCTGATCCCAAATATGTGTAATAGTTCCCGGATTCTTGGGGGGTGGCCCCACCCACCCTTCAACAAGCATGTTTTCTCCACCATCATCGGATACACGCTGCCAGCCATGACCATTCCAGTAGTATCCCATTGAAGTCATTATATCGCGTTCATAGCGTTCGATATCTTCGTAGTCAGTCATAAAAAGCCCTATTTTTTACAAGGTAATATATATATGGCTCGAATGCGATATACCTAATATAACGTGAATAAATATGAGGTGCTTTCTTGTTCTCACCATGACTAATGCCATTTTTTCAAAAAATAATTAGAATGGTTGTTTCCTGTGCTCAGATTAAGCGAAAAGCTTGGTTCAGTATCAGGAACAATCAGGATTATTAGTTATTATTGCTAGGAAGTACTTTGTTCAACGCAACCAACCGTGTCTCTAGTTCACGTCTGGCTTCGCTCTCCTCTTTTAATGCCTCAATTAGCAAGGCCACTACGCCATTGATATTAATTCCCCTAGCATCCTTCAGAACGCTGCCGTCATTCAGTTTCAGTTCAGTTGTGGTCACGGACTCAGGTAAGATACTTTCTATTTCTTGTGCGATTACCCCGGCTTCCGGAACGCCTTGTTTCAGGTAGGTATAGCCGCTGATTTTTTCTAGCTTATCCAGCGCACCATCAATCTTTACGATGTCCGTTTTCATACGGGCATCTGAGCTACTGTGCCAGGCGCCGTTGGTGTAGGCATTACCTTTGTCCCGGAACTCATACCAGCCATCGCCCCCACCATTGGCAACACGAAGCCCCATCAGGTGGTGTTGACCAATTCGTTCGTAATGGCAAAGTTCTGCAAACAGGCTTCCTTGCCCTTGAAGACGTAATCCGTAGGTGGTTCGGTCTGCATTGTTATTTACATTCTTATTGCCCTTGGCGACGATCCATCCATCGGGATCACTTTTTTCCAATCGCCCAGCTGACAGTTCGCTGTTGGCTCTTACATGAATTTCATTCCAACGCCCCGATAAGTCACGGTAGGAAAGTAACCCGGTATCTTCTTTTCCAGGAATGACACGGGAACCCATCATCATGGTGGTGGTCACATTGCCGGTGTTGAAATTCGTATATACAGCTGGTGCGCCATATGTCTGTCCACTGATTAAGGGGGTAGGTCCGGTATTCACTGCGCCAATACCAGCGTTATGCGATACCATTGCGCCACCCGATACATCGACGCCGTTAGACAGAGACACCCTACCGGTAGAGAGATTAAAAGCGAAAGGACGCAGAGTGTTCCACTGCCCGTCCTGAGCTTGACCGCTTGGTGTAGTTAGCACATAAAAAGCTTGCCCGTCATTACGCAGCATCACTCCAGTATTGCCGTTTGCCAGGCGAAAACCGTTTGCCGATTTGGTCACGATCTCACCGTCACTGATGACTCGCTTGCGCAGAGTAGACAGTGATTTCAGTTCGGTAATGTCGTCATTAACACCGCCAAGCACCTGAGCGTTTTTCTTTTCTTCAGCCATGATTATCTTCCTCTTTTATAGTCTGCTTTCTGACGGTTAAAAAGCACATTGCGACCTCCTTGCCCAACGGATGAGCAGGCATTAGAGTTCGCATTTCTTGTGCTAATAAACCAATAAACATACGATATACGCTGTATGTATAAACAGTATTTTACGCTTGTAAGTAGGAAGTGCCGATCTGCTCTGGCAGTGTGATGGCTGATACAAAATTTAGAAAAATCAGATTGGTAACTAGATTGGGTGAATCGTGTTCTAACCGTTAGTGTGGGGGAGGGCACTTTACCTTGGCTTCCTCCGCAAACCTCCTGAGAATCTGTGATCCATCGCACCGTTTTGTCCCTGCGGTTGGACATCTTCTTCCAGCTCAGTCTTTATCTACTTCCTTGGCTAGATTGATTTTTTCCTCTGAGGAATTTTCGATGCACAAACCCTTCAGTTATACGCTACTGGCTTCTTCGCTGTTATTTTCCCTCAATGCATTAGCCCAACCGGCTGGCGATTTGCCGCTGATGCCCTGGCCACAGCAGGTTGAGTTAGCTCAGCCGCAAGGCAAGCTGGTGCTGGATTACCGCTTATCGTTCAACGTACAGGGTGACGATTTGGGTGAAGCGCAGGCACGCTGGCGCGATCGCCTGGAGCGGCAAACCGGCTGGACGCTGGCCCCACAGGGCGAGAAAAACCAGGCGGCAACGATCAACATCATCATCAAACATCAGGTTGCAGCCCAGCCGTTACCGGATAGCGATGAGAGCTACCAGCTCAAGGTCACGCAGCAGGGCGCGACGCTGACGGCTAATACCCGCTTCGGTGCGCTACGCGGCATGGAAACGCTATTGCAACTGGTACAGACCGACGGCGAAAACACCTTTATGCCGTTGGTGAACATTACTGACGTCCCACGCTTCCCTTGGCGTGGGGTACTGCTGGATTCGGCGCGCCATTTCCTGCCGGTGGAGGATATTTTGCGGCAGCTTGATGGCATGGCGGCGGCCAAACTCAACGTATTCCACTGGCATCTGACTGACGATCAGGGCTGGCGCTTTGCTTCCGAGCACTATCCAAAGCTACAGCAGCTGGCCAGTGACGATCATTACTACACCCGTGAACAGATGCAGCAGGTGGTCGCCTACGCCACGGCGCGTGGCATCCGCGTGGTGCCCGAAATCGACCTGCCGGGCCATGCTTCTACCATTGCCGTGGCGTATCCAGAGCTGCTTAGTGCGCCGGGGCCGTATCAAATGGAACGCCATTGGGGCGTCCACAAGCCGACGCTCGATCCTTCGAATGACCAGGTTTATCAGTTTGTCGATAGCATCATCGGCGAACTGGTGGCGATCTTCCCCGATCCTTACCTGCATATCGGTGGTGATGAGGTGGATGCTACCCAGTGGAAGGCGTCAAAAACTATTCAAGCGTTTATGCAGCAGAACCAGTTGGCGGATGCCCATGCGCTACAAGCCTTCTTCAACCAAAAGCTGGAGAAAATCCTCGAAAAGCATCAGCGCCGCATGGTGGGTTGGGATGAGATTTACCATCCGACCTTGCCGCGCACCATTGTGATCCAATCCTGGCGTGGGCCAGATTCTTTGGGAGCTAGCGCCCAGGATGGCTATCAAGGCATCCTCTCCACCGGTTTCTATCTCGATCAGCCGCACAGCACTGCCTACCACTATCGCAATGAAATTTTGCCGCAACCGCTGGGGGTTGAAACCAACGTGCAGGCGGGGGAGCTGGCACAGAGCTGGCAGTTCAGTATGCCGCGTTTCAAGGGTAGCCCGGTGGAAGGCACCTTTACGCTGATCGAAGGCAAGCAGGGGTGGCGTGGCTTTATCGATTTCAAAGACAAATCACGCCGTGCGGTGCGGGAGATCGAATGGCGCACGCCTGAGCAGGTAACTTTCCGCATTGATACCTGGATGGGTGACACGCGTCCGGTATTTACTCTGCAACAGAACCAACTGAGTGGTTACACGCTGGTGGGAAACGTGCGCTACCCAACCACCGGCAGTAAATTGACGGCGATCCCGGCGGGCGTTATGCCGGTGGTGCCGGATGAGCAGCATCAGGCCAATATTCTGGGGGGCGAAGCCGCTTTCTGGGCGGAAAATATCCGCGCACCGGTGCTTGATCTCAAGCTGTGGCCAAGAACCTTTGCCGTGGCAGAGCGTATGTGGTCGGCCAAGGATGTGACCAACGAGGGTAATATGTACCAACGCCTGGCGGCGATAGATGCCTGGTCGGTGGTGTCCGTCGGTCTGCAACAGCACGCCGAAACGGCGCGTGAATTTACCCGTTTGGCTAACAGCGTAGATATCACCCCATTGCAGGTCTTGGCCGAAGCGGTGGAGCCGGGGCAGTATTACACCCGTCAGCACCTGAAGTTCAAAGCGGGTAATTACCACCAGTTTGAGCCATTGAACCGCTTTGCCGATGCCATTCCACCGGAAAGCGCGGCGGTACGCGATCTCGATAAGCAAGTGGCGTTGTTGCTCAAAGACAAGAACCATCGCGCAGCGGCGGAGGCGATCCGTGAACGCCTGCAACGCTGGCAACGTAACGGTGCACCGGTCAAGCAGATGATAGCCGGTAACGTGGTGATGAAGGACTTGGCACCGGTAGCGCAGGATGTCAGTGCGTTGGCCGATCTGGGCTTGATGCTGTTGGAACGTTATCAGCAGGGTAAACCCTTGAGTAAAGCCGAGGCGCAACAGGCCCAACAACAGCTGGACGCGGCAGCACAGATCCGGGATGAAGTGGTGATTGCGGCAGTGTACCCGTTGGAAACGCTGTTGCGTGCTGTCGCGGTGCAGTGATCCTGACAGGGGGAGGGCCGTCATTGCCTTCCTCTGTGTTTTCCTTTGGAGGCTTTATCGTTATCAAGCTTCAGCTTGAAAGGTGACGGATATCACTCTACTTTATTGATTGATGATAAATAGCAGGCAGATTATGACAGCTAAAAAAATAGAAACCGCCCTGGTCACCGCTGGCCGTAAGCCTCGATTCACCCAAGGATCGGTCAACCCGGTGATCCAACGTGCCTCTTCCTTAACCTTCGATACGGTGAAGGCCAAAAAGTTTGCTACCGCCAACCGCGCCAAAGGGGAGTTATTCTACGGGCGTCGCGGCACTCTGACGCATTTCTCATTCCAGGACGCGATGGCCGAGCTGGAAGGTGGGGTCGGCTGCTCGCTTTACCCTTGTGGGGCGGCGGCCGTCACTAATGCTATCCTGGCGTTTGTTGCCAGTGGCGACCATATCCTGATGACCGGAGCCGCCTATGAGCCGACGCAGGATTTCTGCAACAAGATCCTGAGCAAGCTGGGTGTGGCAACCACCTATTATGACCCGCTGATCGGTGCCGGGATCGCCGAGCTGATCCAGCCCAATACCAAAGTGCTGTTTCTTGAATCTCCAAGCTCCATCACGATGGAAGTCCAGGACGTACCGGCGATGGTGAAGGCGGCCCGGGCGGTGAACCCTGATATCGTCATCATGATTGATAACACCTGGGCGGCTGGCATTCTGTTCAAGGCGCTGGATTATGACGTGGATATCTCTATTCAGGCCGGAACCAAATACATCATTGGCCATTCCGACGCCATGCTGGGTACCGCCGTATCGAACGCCCGTTGCTGGGACCAACTGCGTGAGAACTCCTACCTGATGGGGCAAATGGCCGACGCGGATACCGCCTATAACGGCAGCCGTGGGCTGAGAACGCTGGGTGTGCGCCTCAAGCAGCACGAGCTCAGCAGCATCGCCATTGCTCAATGGTTGGCGGCGCGGCCAGAGGTGGAGCGGGTCAATCACCCGGCGCTGCCTTCTTGTAAAGGGCATGAATTCTTCCAGCGTGATTTCAGCGGTAGCTGCGGGTTATTCTCTTTTGTGCTGAAAGCACGGTTGACGAATGAGCAGGTTGCCCACTATCTGGACCATTTTGAGCACTTCAGCATGGCCTATTCGTGGGGCGGGTTTGAATCGCTGATCCTGGCCAACCAGCCGGAAGAGCTAAACGAAATTCGCCCGGCGGCCAAGGTGGACTTTACCGGCACGTTAGTGCGTGTTCATATTGGTTTTGAGAATATTGACGACCTGATCGCCGATCTGGAAGCGGGCTTTGCGCGTTTGAAGTGACCATCTCAGTGGTAGTGGCCATCGCACCATTGCCCACGGTGAGAGATAGCATCTGCTTTGAGAGGCGTTATCGGTGTAGAGAACAGAGCCATTTGAAACGGCCAGCAAAGGCCGGCCGTATGCGATCAAAGCGGCTGGCCGGTTAGCGGCGAACGGCGATGGCTTCGATCTCGATTTTCACGTCTTTTGGCAAACGAGCCACTTCAACGCAAGAACGCGCTGGGAACGAGGCGTTGTGTTCGATGAAGAACGCTTCATAGGCTGCGTTAACGGTAGCGAAATCGTTGAGATCTTTGACGAAAACGGTGGTTTTAACGATGTCGCCCACTTTCAGGCCTGCAGCTTCCATGATCGCCTTCACGTTGTCCAATGACTGACGCGCCTGGGCGGCAACATCATCGGGTACGGCACCGGTTTTTGGATCGACCGGGATCTGGCCGGAGGTGATGATCATGCTGCCCAGGTCAACGCCCTGCACGTAAGGACCAATGGCGGCTGGCGCGAGTTCAGTGCTGATATTACGTGACATTTTTTCTCCTGGTATCCCTTTGGCTTGGCAAACGGTGGTTTGTAACCCATTGGGTATGATTATTTTTCAGAAACGTCATTATAAAGGGTACCCGCCAGATTAACAGCGTCACCCCCGGCAAAACGGACGATTTTAGTCGGTCTGTAACACCACCTGATGATCGAACTCTTTCTCGCAGTAACGGCACTTGAGGTGCACTTCCCCGGCATGGGATTTGACGCTGAAACTGGAAGCCACCGGCTCGCTGCGGCTGATGCAGTTGCTGTTCGGGCAGGTCAGCACACCGTCGATATGATCCGGCAGGCTGAGCGTCAGCTTGCGCACCACTTCATAGTTATCGATACGGTTGACCGTAGCCTTGGGCGCGTACATCGCCAGCTGGTTGGCCTGCTGCTCGGTTAAGAAGGTGTTCTCGATCTTGATCAGATCCTTGCGGCCCAGTTCTTTGGAGGGCAGGTTCAGGCCGATGGTGATGCGTTGATCGGTGGCGGTCAGTTTGAACAGCGAGAGCAGCTTAAAGCCGATCTGCGCCGGAATATGGTCGATCACCGTGCCGCACTTGATCGCTTCAACCTGGAGTTTGTTATCGTGAGTCATGACGGTTCCCCCTTAAAGAGCCAATTCTGCGTTTAAAACCAGTGCCAACAGCGCCTGACGGGCGTAAATACCGTTGCCTGCCTGTTGGAAATAGTGGGCATACGGCGTCTTGTCCACCTCAATGGCAATCTCATCGATGCGCGGCAGCGGATGCAGCACCTTCATGTTGTCACGGGCACCGGCCAGATCGGAAGCCCGCAGGATGAACTGCGCCTTCACGTTGGCGTATTCGGACGGGTCCAGGCGCTCTTTCTGCACACGGGTCATATACAGAATATCCAGTTCCGGCACCACTTCTTCAATACTGTTGTGGCGGCTGTAAGAGATGTCTTTTTCGTCCAGCATCTTCAGGATATAGCTCGGCATCGCCAGGGCGTCTGGTGCGATGAAGAAGAAGTGGTTCCCTTCATATTTTGCCAGCGCCTGGGTGAGTGAGTGCACGGTGCGGCCATATTTCAGGTCGCCGACCATGGCGATATTGATATTGCTCAGGCGGCCCTGGGTTTCCTGGATGGTGAACAGATCCAGCAGCGTTTGGGTCGGGTGCTGGTTCGAGCCGTCACCGGCATTCAACACCGGGATACCGCCAGAGAATTCAGCGGCCAGGCGTGATGCGCCTTCCTGCGGATGACGCATCACGATGGCATCAACGTAGGTGCTGATCACCGAGATGGTATCGGCCAGCGTTTCGCCCTTTTTGCCGAGGGAGGTGTTGCTGCTGTCGGAGAAGCCGACCACCGAAGCCCCCAGGCGCTGGATGGCGGTCTCAAACGACAGGCGGGTACGCGTAGACGCTTCAAAGAAGCAACTGGCGATCACCAGGTGTTTGAGCAGCTCCGGCTGTGGGTTAGCTTTCAGGCTGGCGGCGGTGCTGAGCACCAGCTCCAGATCTTCACGGCTGAGATCGTTAATAGAGATGATGTTCTTGCGATACAGCGGATTGGCCATGTTCACTCTCCTCGACTCGTGCCCTTGGCGCGGGGCTTTTCAATGTAATAGCAATGCTTTGGACAAAAAAAAGCCCCTCAACGAGGGGCTTTAAATGATGGTTCATGCAACAGGGGAAATAACGGCAGTTGCCCGCCGATTGGCTGGCGGTTTTGTCGAGTGTGGCGAACAAAACAAAGGTCGTTTTTCATGCTTTCTCCTGGCAAATTGTCGCGCATTATACTCGCGCTTTTTTTCTCTGCAAGGGTAAAAACACCACTTTTTGCGATTTCGCAATCGATTGGCTTGGCGATTACCGCGGCGAGTAGAACTCGGTGTCTGGTTGTTTGACCATGTTGCCGCTAGCGCTTAATCCCGCATATGCTCACCGGCCTGTAAGGCAGCCCGGTCGAAATGCTGCACGATGTGGCCGTTCTCCATCAGGGCGGCGCGTTCGGACATATGGGCAATCACCTCACCGTCGTGGCTGACCAGCAGGTAGGTCATGCCGTGCTCGCGTTTCAGGTGGTTGAGCAGGTTGAGGATCTCCGCCTGCACCGACATATCCAGTGCCGAGGTGGGTTCATCCAATAGCAGCAGCTTAGGCCGCAGCAACAAGGCACGGGCGATAGCGACGCGTTGGCGCTGGCCGCCGGAAAGCTGGTGGGGATAGCGTTGTGCCGTGGCCGCGCTCAGCCCTACCTGCCGCAAGGCTTCGTCAATCCGCGCCGTAATGTGTTTTTCACCGTGGATCTTCAACGGTTCACCCAGCGTACGGGCAATCTGATGCTGCGGATGTAACGAAGCATAGGGATCTTGAAATACCATCTGCACATCGCGACGTAATTGGCCGGTGAAGCGTTGCTGTGGTTGCAGAGACTGGCCGAGCAAGCGTACTTCTCCGCGCCATTCACGTTGCAAACCAGCCAGTACGCGCAGTACGGTGGACTTGCCACAGCCGGAAGCGCCAATCAGGCTGAAGGTTTCCCCGGCTTCGACGCCAAAGCTCACCGACTCCACGGCGATCTTATGGCCGTTGCCCTGCGGGAAGCTGACCTGCAAGTTTTCAATTTCAATCAGCGCCATGTTCGCTCCGGGTAAAATCGATGTTGCGATCCAGTACCGGCAAATCCTGGCCGTAGGTGCTGGCATTAGGGCGGCAGGCCCACAACGTGCGGGTGTAAGGATGGGTGGCTAGCGGCAGGTTGGCCGCGATCCCCTGATCCACCAGCTTGCCCTGATACATGACCAACACCCGATCGCAGCGCTCGGCCACTAGCGGCAGATCGTGGCTGATCAGCAACAGCCCCATGTTACGTCGCGTCGTTTGTTCGACGATCAGATCGAGGATCTGATTGCGCAATCTGGCATCCAGCGCCGAGGTTGGCTCATCGGCAATCAGCAGTTGCGGATCGTTGACCAGCGCAATCGCCAACATGGCACGTTGCCCCATGCCGCCGGAAAGCTGGCCGGGGTAGCTGTGATACAGGCTCTCCGGCAAGCCGACGGCGGCCAGGGAGTTTAATACCCGCTCATGGCGATCGGCCCGGGTCAGTGCGTTATGCAGCACCAGGGATTCTTCAATCTGCTTACCGATGCTGCGCACCGGGTTCAGCGCATAGCGCGGATCTTGCAGCACCATAGCGATCTTGGCGCCGCGTACCTCGTTCCATTGGCGTGGCTGAAGCTTCAGTAAATCGGTCTGGCGGTAGTGCAGCTTATCGGCGGTGACGATGCCCGGCTTACGCACCAGCCCCATTAAAGCGCGGGCGGTCATGGATTTGCCGGAACCGGATTCCCCCACCAGCGCCACTTTCTCCCGGCCAATGCTGAAAGAAAGACTATCCACCACCTTGTGGCCGTTAAATTCGATACTCAGGTTCTGTGCTGCCAGGAGTGGTTCAGTCATGATGCGGATCCAGTAAGTCGCGCAGGCCGTCGCCCAGCAGGTTAAACGCCAGGCTGCTGATGAGGATCGCACAGCCAGGGATCGCGGCGATCCACCACTGATCGAAGATCACCTGCATCCCGTCGGCTACCATCGATCCCCATTCCGCCATCGGCGGTCGGGCACCCAGCCCCAGGAATCCCAGACCGGCGGCGGCCAGAATTATTCCCGCTAAATCCAAAGCAAGGCGAACGACGGCAGAGGGCAGGCACATGGGCAGAATATGGCCCCACAGCAGGCGTGGCCCCTGAATGCCCATCATTTCGGCGGCGGCCAGGTAGTCGCTTTTACGCAGCAGTTGGATCTCGGCTCTGGCCTGGCGGGCATACGCGGGCCAGGTGGTGAGTGCCAACGCCAGCGCGCCGTTGACCAGCCCTGGGCCGAGCATCGCCACAAAGGCGAAGGCCAGGATCAGCCGTGGCATCGACATCACCACGTCGGTAAAGCGCATCAGCACCCGCTCCAGCCAGCCACCGTAATAGCCGGAAAGCACGCCAATCAGCAGGCCGAGTGGTAGGGTGATCGCCGTGACCAGCAGCACCAGCCCAAGGGTTGGTCGGGTGCCGTAGATCAGGCGGGAAAGCACGTCGCGGCCATAGCTGTCGGTGCCAAGCCAGTGGCCAGCCCCTGGTGGTAATAAGCGGTTGGCGGCGTTTTGCCAGTTGGGATCGACCGGTGCCAGCCAAGGCGCGAACAGCGCTATCAGCACCAGTAACAGCAGAATGGTGGCTCCACAGGTGGCGGAAGGCGAACGTTGAAGGAGCGTCATTTTCATTGGCGCACCCTCGGATCGAGCAAGCGCACCAGCAGGTCGGTGAGGTTATTGATAATCACGAAGCACAGCCCAATCAGCAACGTACCGCCCATGATGGCGGTGGTGTCCCCGGCAAATAGCGCAGTTGTCAGATAGCGGCCAGTGCCCGGCCAGGAGAACACGGTTTCGGTCAGAACCGCCCCCTCCAGCATGCTGGTATAGGCAAGAGCGATCACTGTCAGCAGGGTGCCGCTGATATTGGGCAGTACGTGGCGGAACATGATGCGCATCTCGCTGGCCCCTTTGGCACGCGCCAGAGTGATGTACTCTTTATTCAGTTCGCTCAGGCAGGCGGAGCGGGTCAGGCGGGTAATACTGGCCAACGAATAATAGGCCAGCAGGCAAACCGGCAGCACCAGATGTGCCAACGCATTACGTACAGCCCCCGCATCGCCGGAAAGCCAGGTGTCGATAAGCGCGAAGCCGGTTTTGGCCTCGACGGTGTATTGGTAGATATCATCCAGCCGCCCCGGCCCGGCGCTCCATTGTAGCTTGGCGTAGAACAACAACAGCATCAGCAGCCCCAGCCAGAAGATGGGCACCGAGTTGCCAAGCAGGGTTATAAAGCGCACGCCGATATCCAGCTTGCTGCCGGCAAAACGTGCGCACAAGACGCCAGCCAGCACGCCGAGCGGGGCACCAATCACCAACGACAGCGTGGCCAATTCCAACGTGGCCGGGAAGGCATGCAGCAAATCTAGCAACACTGGCTGGCCGGTGGCGCTGGCGGTGCCGAGATCGCCATGGGCCAGCCGCTCCAGATAGTGCCAGAACTGCACCGGCAAAGAGCGATCCAGGCCAAGCTGCTGTTTTACCTGCTCATAGGTGGCGGTGCTGGCGTGATCGCCGACGATCTGCAACACGCGATCCACTGGCGATAGCGCAGACAGTAAGAAGGTGATCAACAACAGGCCGAACAGGGTCAGCGCCAGCGTGAGCAGCCCCTGCGCCAATCCCCAAAGACGACGCCGGGAACGGTTTCCCGGCGTGGATTTTATTGCTACCGACATGACAATCCTGATTATTTGCTAACGCGATCGTAATAGACCATATCCGCATTCAGGCCCTGTTGATAGCCTTTGACGTTATCGCGCAGTACTACCTGCGTTTTGGCCTGGTCGATAAACACATACGGCGAATTGCGCTGCAACTCCTGCTGCATGGCGGTATACAGCGCGGTGCGTTTGGCTGGATCGGCCTCAGCGACTGCTGCCAGCGTTTGTTTGCTCAACTCAGGGATCTGCCAACTGTTCAGCCCGGCTACCGTGCTGCTTTTGCCATCGTTATAGGCGAAGGCGCTGGCATTGGAGTGCGCATCGAAGTAGTCCGGGATCCACAGGCGGATCGCTGCCTGATGCTGCTTGGCGCGTACGCGGGCATAGACCTGGCTACCGGCGGCAGGCAACAGATCGAGCTTCACACCACCTTGGGCAAAGCTGGCCTGCAACGACTGGGCGATGGTGATAAACGGCGGTTTGTTTTCCACGTCCAGCGTCAGGCTGGCGTTGGTGATGCCGGCTTTTTCCAGGATCGCCTTGGCCTTGGCCGGATCGAAGCTGAACGGGTTATCTTCCAGCGCCCCCGGCAGGCCGACGGGCAGGAAGCTCTGATGAACGAAGTATTGCCCTTTCAGCAGATCTTTGGTGATGCCCTGATAATCCACCAGATAGCGAGCTGCTTCCCAGAAGGCCGGGTTCTTCAGCAGTGGGTTGGCGGTATTACCGGTGTTGAACACCAGATAGTTCTGCTCGGCGGAAGGGATTTCCAGCACCTTCACACCCGCCTGGCTTTTCAGCGCGGCGGTTTGATCCGGGCCGAGTTCACGCGCCACGTCGGCATCCCCTTGCTGGATCAGCAGGCGGCGCGCGCTTGGGTCTGGCACGTTCTTGATGATGATATTGCTCAGCAGTGGCTTATCGCCCGGTGAAGTTGGGTTGGCGTCCAGCACTATCGCCTGATGTGGCTGGTAAACCCGCATCTTGAACGGGCCGCTACCCGCAGAGTGCATCTTCAACCAGGCGTTACCAAAGTCATCACCCTTCGCGTTAGGCTGCACGGCTTTACTGTCGACGATTGAGGCGATCGGCGTTGAGAGGATATTCAGGGCTACCGCCGGGCTGACGTCTGCCGTCCAGCTCAGTTGCACGGTATGGTCGTCAATCTTCTTCAACTGCTGTTCGATATTGTCCGGCTGCCAGCCGAGCACGTTGAGGATAAACGCTGGTGACTTGTTCATTTTCACTGCGCGGGTATAAGAGAAAATCACGTCGTCGGCGGTCAGCGGGTTACTTGAGGAGAACGCTGCCTGTGGGCGCAGCTTGACCGTCAGGGTCTTGGCGGCGGCATCATCCTGCCAGCTTTCCGCCAGCACTGGGATCACCTTGGCTGGATTATCACGATCGGCTTGCACCAGGCGTTGATAGAGGCTGGGTACGGTCTGGATGCTGGAAAGCTCATTGGCCTCCGCCGGATCCAGGCTGACGATATCGTCTAGTGACTGCACCACCACCAGCGTATTCGGCGGCGTGGCGGCCAGTGCAGTGGTGGAGAGGGCGGCAAGAATAAACAGCGGCAAGACTTTGGCTTTCATAGACGTTTTCCCTTAAATGTGCGGGTAAACCAGAACGGAGAAGAGTTTGTTCTCATTAGTTTTTTACGGCATTTCCGCCGCCAGAATGCCACGGTAGAACGTTGGTAAAAAACAGGCAAAGGCCAATAAGTTATTAACAATAACGAAAAAGACTATAGAGCCAGAAGGGGGGATTAACCAGAGAAACCCTTCTGTAAGAAGGGTTTTTGGAGAGAGCGATTTACAGGGTTTTGCTCAGCGTGGCGACCATCACTGCCTTAATGGTGTGCAGGCGGTTCTCTGCCTGATCGAACACGATGCTGTGCTCCGACTCGAACACCTCGTTGGTCACTTCCATACCGCCGTGCATGCCGTACTGCTCGGCCATCTGCTTACCCAGTGTGGTTTGATCGTCATGGAACGCTGGCAGGCAGTGCAGGAATTTCACCTGTGGGTTGCCGGTCAGTTTCACCATTGCCATATTCACCTGATACGGTCTGAGCAAGGAGATCCGCTCTTGCCAGACTTCTTTGGCTTCTCCCATGGAGACCCAAACGTCGGTATACAGGAAATCGGCGCCTTGCACGCCTTCGGCAATATCTTCCGTCAAGGTGATTTTGCCACCGGTCTGTTGCGCCAGCGCCTGGCATTCTGCAACCAGTTCGGCCTGCGGCCAACAGGCTTTTGGCGCGACCAAGCGAAGATCCATGCCTACCAGCGCGGCGGCTTCCAACAGGGTATTGCCCATATTGTTACGTGCATCGCCAATGTAGGCGAACTTCACCTCGCTCAACGCTTTCCCCGGCAGGTGTTCACTCACGGTGAGCAGATCTGCCAGTAGCTGGGTAGGGTGGAACTCGTTGGTCAGGCCATTCCATACAGGCACACCAGCATGTTCTGCCAAAGTTTCCACCAGGCATTGGCCAAAACCACGATATTGAATACCGTCGTACATCCGGCCCAGCACGCGGGCGGTGTCTTTCATTGACTCTTTATGGCCGATCTGGCTGCCGCTTGGGCCAAGGTACGTCACCTGAGCGCCCTGATCGAATGCGGCAACTTCGAAAGAGCATCGGGTGCGGGTGGAGTCTTTTTCGAAGATGAGCGCAATGTTTTTGCCTTGCAGATGGCGGGTTTCCTGGCCTTGCTTCTTAGCGTGCTTCAAATCGGCGGCCAACTGCAGCAAGGACAGGATCTCACTGGGGGTAAAATCCATTAATCTCAAAAAGTGACGACTGTAGAACGGGTTCATCTGGCTCATCTCCGTAAATCCCTATCGTTTGATTGAATTTAAATTCACTTTATATGTATGGATATTCAATTTCAACCCCGAAGCAGAAATCTTTCACGTTTATCGTGGCAGCGGTGACAGCGGTGTGTGAAAATAGAAGGAACGAAGCCCATTTTATTGAGGATAGAGGCATGGCAAACCGCGAATTGCTGGAAGAACAACGTGAAGAAACCCGCCTGATCATCGAAGAACTGCTGGAAGACGGCAGCGATCCGGATGCGCTCTACACCATCGAGCACCATTTCTCTGCCGAAAAGTTTGAAGTTTTGGAGCAGGCCGCCGTAGAAGCCTTCAAATTGGGCTACGAAGTGACCGATGCCGAAGAGCTGGAAGTAGAAGATGGCTCCATGGTGATGTGTTGTGACGTGATCAGCGAAATTGCGCTGAATGCCGAACTGATCGACAGCCAGGTAGAACAGCTGGTGGCACTGGCAGAAAAATGCGGTGTTAATTACGACGGTTGGGGCACCTACTATGAAGATCCGAACGGTGAAGAAGGCGACGACGACGAAGACGGCGACTTTATCGATGAAGACGACGACGGCAAACGTCATTAATTAAATCCTGCGGGCTGGCGCAAGCTGGCCCCTGATAGAACCCGATGAAATACCAATCCCTGTTATCCCCAATTTTAAACTTCCTGCACTGTGAAACCCCGGATGGCTGGATCGAAGCGGCACGCCGCCCGGAAAACCTGCCACTGTTGCTGACCGACCACCTGGTATGCGAGTTGAAAGCGGCGCAGACCGGCATGTGGCTGATCCGCCGCTACGTGGCCGATAAAGAGAGCGGCGATGCCCTGCTGGCGTTGCTCAGGCCCTATGAGGCGTTTGTGCACGAGGCGCAGGAAGTGCCTGAAGAGCTGTTCCGCCAGAGCGCGTTTACCAGGAAGATCTTGCCAAAGAACGGTTCAGCCTACGGCCAGGATCTGGTCGACAAGATGGTGTTGCTGATCAAAGAAGAGCTGCATCACTTCTCGCAGGTGCTGGAGATCATGCAGGCCCGGCAGATCCCTTATAGAAAAATCACCGCCAGCCGCTACGCCAAAAGCATGATCCGCGAGGTGCGCACCCACGATCCGGCCACTTTGATCGATAAACTGATCTGCGGCGCGTATATCGAGGCCCGCTCCTGCGAACGCTTCGCCAAGCTGGCCCCGTTCCTGGACGATGAGCTGAACCGGTTTTATGTTTCGCTACTGCGTTCCGAAGCTCGCCATTATCAGGATTACCTGACGCTGGCAGAGCAGATTGCCGGCGATGATATCTGTGAGCGCGTGGCGTTTTTTGGCCAGTTGGAGGCGGAATTGATCCGCTCACCAGACGCCGAGTTCCGCTTCCATAGCGGCGTGCCGGTAGCGTGAGGGAATTACAGTGTTTCCCCTAGTATCAAATCCACCGCCTTCTCGGCCAGCATAATGGTGGGGGCGTTGGTGTTGCCGCTGGTGACCTGCGGCATTACCGAGCCGTCGACCACCCGCAGCCGCTCAAAGCCATGCACTCGTAGCTGCAAGTCGGTCACTGAGTCCTCCGTATTTTGCCCCATGCGGCAGCTCCCTACTGGGTGATAGACCGTCTTGCAGAAGTTACGCACAAACTCCTCCATCTGCGCCTCATCGTTGACCCATGCCGGTTGTGGCATCAGCAGATCTTTAATCAGCGGCTTGAGAGAGGCGGTTTCCAGGAAACGCAGGCCAAATTGCACCGCGCGAATACTGCCCGCCAGGTCATCGGGATGACCAAGGTAGTTGGCCTGTAGCTTGGCCGGATCGGCAGGGTTACGGCTACGTAGCTGCACCTGGCCGCGCGCTTTGGGTTGCAGATAGCCGACCTTGAGCGACATGCCGTGGATCGCCGGTAGCGGTTCGCCGGGCACGTCGTCCCAACTGTCCAGTATCGGCAGGAAATGCACCTGCACGTCTGGCCTGCCATTACCGAGGGAATCGGCGAAGGCGGCCCCTTCCAGCACATTAGAGGTTAACACGCCGCTGCGAAACGCCAGCCACTCGGCACCGTGGCGCAGCGCCTGCAAGCCCCGGTCGGCCCCGAACAGGCTGACAGGTTCGCGGGTGCTGACGTTAATCGACATATGCAGATGATCGTGGAAGTTTTTACCTACCGGCAGATCGGCCAGCGGCGTAATGCCCAACTGCTCCAAATGTTCACGCGGGCCGATGCCGGACAGCATCAGGATCTTCGGTGAGCCAACCGCCCCGGCGCTGAGGATCACTTCCTGGCTGGCACGGGCGGCGATCTCATTGCCACCGTTCAGGCTGTAGACCACTCCGGTTGCCACGTTGTTTTCGAAGGTGACGCGGTGCACCAGCGCATTGAGTTTCACCACCAGCCGTGAGTTATTGCGTACGGCTTGCAGATAGGTGCGGGAGGTGCTGGCGCGTTCGCCATTATGGGTGGTGGTTTGGTAGAACCCCACACCGTGCTGGCTTGCACCGTTAAAGTCGTTACGGTAGGGCAGATCCAACTCCTGACCCGCACGGATAAACGCCATGCTGAGCGGATGGCGATAGCGGTTCTCGCTGACTGGCAGCATCCCCTCGTTACCGTGATACTCATCCGCCAGGCTTTCATTGGCTTCGGCGCGTTTAAAGTAGGGCAGCACGTCCTGATAGCTCCAGCCGGTGCAGCCATACCGCTGGGCCCAGTCGTCGTAATCCTGTGGTTGGCCGCGCAGGTAGATCATGCCGTTGACCGAGCTGCCGCCGCCCAGCACCTTACCTTGGGCGATCTGCATGCGGCGGTTATTGGCGTGCGGTTCTGGCTCGGTTTCATACGGCCAACTCTTCTTGGCGATGATCTTGGCGACCCCGGCGGGCATTTTGATAAACAGATTATTGTCGTCACCGCCGGCTTCCAGCAGCAGGATGCGGGCCTGGGTACGGCGGATGAGCTGGGCTGCCAACACGCAACCTGCCGAGCCTGCGCCAACAATGATGTAATCGAAGTTATTTTCTGACATGACCGTTCCTTGTGCGTGATGGTTGGAGACTGTCTTGGCAGAGTAACTCAGAGAAATGGTAGGTCAATTTGCAATCGTTAATTTATTAATGAATATCACAATAAATCCACATTTTACAATGGTGATTCAGTTTAACTGTTTGAAATATAGAATTACCATTTGGTTTTTTGAATGATGTTGATGTTAATGATTTTTTCTTTGAGAGCGGTGCTCTCTCCCTCACCCCCAACCCTCTCCCCAAGAAGAGGGAGCCGATAGGCGCTGTTGTCAGGTGAAGAAGTTAATCTGTAACAGGGGAATATCGAGGGTGTATACCGTAATTAAGTTGTGGCACATTCGATCCCCTCTCCTTGTGTGAGAGGGTTAGGGTGAGGGGTCATTGCGGTGGTTAAAGCGCCTTCAGCATGGTAACTTCGCAGTCGCTGTGGCCGGTATTGCCCATGGCATAGCCGATATGCTCAAAACCAAGATGTTCATACAGACCAATTGCCTGCTGCAACGTGGCGGTGGTTTCCAGATAACAACGCGCGAACCCTTGCTGGCGGGCAAACTCCAGCGCCTGTATTGCCAAGTTCTTTGCCAAACCTTTGCCGCGTACCACCGGCAGAAAATACATTTTCTGTAATTCGCAAACGTCGATCTCACCGCCTTGCAACGGCGCAATACCACCACCACCGGCAATCTGACCGTCTATCTCCACCACCCAGTAAGCGCTGCGTGGTTGGCTGTAGAGTTGGTATAAAGCGTCCAGATTGGGATCGGAAACGGTATAACCTTTATCCGCCGTCAGGCCATGCTCGGCGGAGACTTCGCGAATGACGTGAGCAATAGCGGCATTATCGTCGGCCGTTATTGGGCGCACCAGAAGACGCACTGGGGTTGCTGTTGTCATGTTTTTACTCGCCATTTGCCAATAAATGGAGCCTGCGCGGCACCAGAGTTTCGTTGTTATTACCAAACGTGTCATTTCTGTCAAGCTTTGTAATAACACCTAAGGCTGCTACTTGGCAATGCTGATAAAAAAACAGCGGGGAAAAATCACCCGCTGTTTTTGATCGGTAGCTAGCAGATTACAGCGCGGCGATGGTCGCCTGTTGTTCCTGTAGCTTCACCTTGCCTTCTTTGCAGGCTGCCAGGCGCTCACGCTCTTTGGCCACTACCGCTTCCGGTGCGCGAGCCACAAAGCCTTCGTTGGACAGCTTGCCTTCGATAGAAGCAATCTCACCATCCAGCTTGCCCATTTCTTTCGACAGGCGCGCGATTTCCGCATCCTTGTCAATAAAGCCAGCCATTGGGATCAGCAGTTCGGCACCGTCTACCAGCTTGGTGACCGAAACAGGGCCTTTCTCGCCCGCAGGTAGCAGGGTGATGGAGGTCAGGCGCGCCAGACGTTCGATAAAGCTTTGGTTTTCCTGTACGCGGCGTTGGGCATCACCATTGGCGTTACGCAGCAGCACTTCCAGCTGTTTGCTTGGCGCAATGTTCATCTCGGCGCGGATGTTACGCACCGCGGTGATTGCCTGCTTGATCCATTCCAGATCGTTCAATGCCTGCTGGTCTTCCAGCGCGGCGTCGAAGGCCGGGAACGGTTGCAGCATGATGGTGTCTGCGGTTTCACCGGTCAGAGGCTTAACGCGCTGCCAGATGGTTTCGGTGATAAATGGAATGATTGGGTGCGCCAGGCGCAACAACGCTTCCAGCACGGTGATCAGCGTATTACGTGTGCCACGCTGTTCCGCTTCGCTGCCGTTGATGACGATTGGTTTGGTCAATTCCAGATACCAGTCGCAGAACTGGTTCCAGGTGAATTCGTACAGGATGCCCGCTGCGATATCGAAGCGATAGGTATCCAGCGCCTCACGGTAGGCTTTCACCGTGCGGTTGAATTCGGCCAGGATCCAGCGGTCGGCCAGCGACAGCTGCATTTCGCCACCGTTGAAGCCACAGTCGTGCGCTTCGGTGTTCATCAACACAAAGCGGCTGGCGTTCCACAGCTTGTTACAGAAGTTGCGGTAGCCTTCCAGGCGTTTCATATCCCAGTTGATGTCACGGCCTGTGGAGGCCAGTGCTGCCAGGGTGAAGCGCAGGGCGTCGGTGCCGTGCGGTTCGATGCCGTTCGGGAACTGCTTCTCGGTGCGCTTGCGGATTTTCTCTGCCAGCTGCGGCTGCATCATGTTGCCGGTGCGTTTCTCCAGCAGGTCTTCCAGCGAGATACCGTCAACCATATCCAGTGGATCGATGACGTTACCCTTCGACTTGGACATCTTCTGCCCTTCGTCGTCGCGGATCAGGCCGGTCATGTACACGGTCTTGAACGGAACCTGCGGCTTGCCGTTTTCATCTTTGACGAAGTGCATGGTCAGCATGATCATGCGGGCAATCCAGAAGAAGATGATGTCGAAGCCGCTGACCAGCACGCTGGTCGGGTGGAAGGTCTTCAGATCTGGGGTCTGCTCTGGCCAACCCAGGGTCGAGAAGGTCCACAGGCCAGAGGAGAACCAGGTATCCAGCACGTCTTCGTCCTGGTGAAGCTGAACGTCGGCACCCAGGTTGTTTTCGCGGCGCACTTCTTCTTCGGTGCGGCCAACGTAGACTTTGCCTTCTGCGTCGTACCAGGCCGGAATGCGGTGGCCCCACCACAGCTGACGGGAGATACACCAGTCCTGGATATCGCGCATCCAGCTGAAGTACATGTTTTCGTACTGCTTAGGCACGAACTGGATCTCACCTTGCTCAACCGCTTCAACCGCGACTTTCGCCAGCGGTGCGGTACGCACGTACCATTGGTCGGTCAGCATCGGCTCAATAACCACGCCGCCACGGTCGCCGTAAGGCACGGTCAGATCGTGTGGCTTAATCTCTTCCAGCAGGCCGAGCTCGTCAAAGGCGGCAACCACGGCTTTACGCGCTGCGAAACGCTCCAGGCCACGGAACTGGGCTGGCAGCTCACCGCTGTAGACGGTGCTGGCTTCACCCAAGGTGTCGAACACCTCGGCGACTTCAAGGATGTCACCGTCGAAGCTCAGGATGTTGATCATCGGCAGACCGTGACGCTTACCAACCTCATAGTCGTTGAAGTCGTGCGCTGGGGTGATTTTCACGCAGCCGGTGCCTTTCTCCATATCAGCGTGCTCGTCACCCACGATGCGGATGCGGCGGCCCACCAACGGCAGAATGATCTCTTTACCAATCAGATCCTTGTAGCGCGGATCTTCCGGGTTTACCGCTACGCCGGTATCACCCAGCACGGTTTCCGGACGGGTGGTGGCAACCACCAGATAGTCTTTGCCTTCTGCCGTTTTTGCCCCATCGGCCAGCGGGTAGCGCAGGTGCCACATGGAACCTTTGGACTCGCGGTTTTCCACTTCCAGATCGGAGATGGCGGTGCGCAGTTTTGGATCCCAGTTCACCAGGCGTTTGCCACGGTAGATCAGATCTTCTTTGTACAGGCGGACAAACACTTCTTTCACCGCGTTGGACAGGCCTTCATCCATGGTGAAGCGCTCGCGCTCCCAATCCACGGAGTTGCCCAGACGGCGCATCTGGCGGGTGATGGTGCCGCCGGACTCGTCCTTCCACTGCCAGATTTTATCGATGAACGCATCGCGGCCATAATCATGGCGAGTTTTATTTTCTTCTGCGGCGATCTTGCGCTCAACCACCATCTGGGTCGCGATACCGGCATGGTCGGTACCGGCTTGCCACAGGGTATTTTTACCCTGCATACGCTGGTAGCGGGTCATGGTGTCCATGATGGTCTGCTGGAACGCGTGGCCCATATGCAGGCTGCCGGTGACGTTCGGCGGCGGGATCATGATGCAGAAACTTTCCTGGCTGGTATCGCCATTCGGTTTGAAATAGCCCTGGCTTTCCCAGTGATCGTACAGCTTCTGTTCGATCTGGGTTGGGTCATAGGCGGTATCGAGATCGGTGTTGGTCTTTTCCATTTTTATTTCAAGGTTCAGTTAGTTGGCGGCGTGGCCGTGGTCAAATGGAAGCCGACGCTGCGATAGGCTTTGTAACGTTCGCGCGCCAACTGTTTCAAGGTGTCTTCGTAAGGGACGAAGTCTACCACTTCATGGAAAGCAGTAGCAAAATCTGCAAACTGCGGCAGCAGGGCGATCAGCAGATCGCGTGGGGCATTGCCGCGTTTGCCTGGCCAGCACAGCTCGACCGGGGCGCCAAAGTTTGGCCCTTCGCCTGCGAGATTATGCGGCACAAATTGGTGTGGCTCACGTTGCCACAGGGCTTCATCCAGCCGCTGGGCCTGCTCCTGGTTTTCACAGGCGATCAGCACCCGCTTGCCAGCACGCCATCTTTCGGCAGCAACGGCGCAGGCCACAGCCTCGTGTGCACTGAGTGCGCCAGCGGGTTCTGCGTGTTCAAGAAGGTAGAACGTTGCCTGTTTGATCATGGATTCGTTGCCACTAAGAAAAAGTAGGGGCGCAACCAGTGCGCCCGTTTTGCATGATTATATACCCAATAGATTTCAAGTTGCAGCTAGGCGGTGAGTTCGTTCCTCCCCAGGAGCTTACTTTTGTAAGTGACTGGGGTGGACGAACGCAGCCAACAACGCTGCAGCTTGAAAGATGAAGGGTATTTTAATCGTCGCCGTTTAGACCTGCACGATTGAGCAGGAACTGCGCCAGCAGGGCTACCGGGCGGCCAGTGGCCCCTTTGGCCTTGCCGGAGCGCCAGGCGGTACCAGCGATATCCAGGTGCGCCCAGCTGTACTTGCGGGTAAAGCGTGAAAGGAAGCACGCGGCGGTGATGGCACCACCCGGGCGGCCACCAATGTTGGCCATATCCGCAAAGTTGGAATCCAACTGCTCGTAATACTCATCGCTCATCGGCAGGCGCCACGCACGGTCGCCCGATTGCTCGGAAGCGCCGATCAGCTCGTGAGCCAGTGGGTTGTGGTTCGACATCAGGCCGGTGATGTGGTGGCCCAATGCGATCACGCAGGCACCGGTCAGGGTGGCGATATCAATCACCAGCTCTGGCTCGAAACGTTCCACGTAGGTGAGGGTATCGCACAGCACCAGACGGCCTTCGGCGTCGGTGTTCAGCACTTCTACCGTCTGGCCCGACATGGTGGTCAGCACGTCGCCTGGGCGATAGGCCCGCCCGCCAGGCATGTTTTCACAGCCAGCCAGCACGCCAATCACGTTCAGCGGCAGGTTCAGTTCAGCCACCACACGCATGACGCCGTACACGGTCGCGGCACCGCACATGTCGTATTTCATCTCGTCCATGCCGTCGGCCGGTTTGATCGAGATGCCGCCGGAGTCGAAGGTCAGCCCTTTGCCTACCAGCACGATAGGCTTAGCGTCCGGGTTAGGATTTCCCTTATATTCCATCACCGACATCAGCGATTCGTTTTGCGAACCGGCACCGACCGCCAGATAGGCGTTCATCCCCAGCTCTTTCATCTGCTGTTCGCCGATGACGCGGGTGGTGATGTTAGTGCTGAAGGCGTCGGCCAGCTGACGTGCCTGTGAAGCCAGATAACCGGCGTTACAGATATTCGGTGGCATATTGCCGAGGTCTTTGGCCGCCTTGATGCCGGAAGCCACGGCCAAGCCGTGTTGGATGGCGCGTTCACCGCTGGTCAGTTCACGGCGGGTTGGCACGTTGAACACCATCTTACGCAGCGGACGGCGTGGCTCCACCTTGTTGCTCTTCAACTGATCGAAGGTGTAGAGCGTTTCTTTGGCAGTTTCTACCGCCTGACGCACCTTCCAGTAAGTATTACGGCCTTTGACGTGCAGTTCGGTCAGGAAGCAGACGGCCTCCATGGAACCGGTGTCGTTAAGGGTATTGATGGTTTTCTGGATCACCTGCTTGTACTGGCGTTCATCGAGCTCGCGCTCTTTGCCACAGCCAATCAGCAAGATGCGTTCGGAGAGAATGTTCGGCACATGGTGCAGCAGTAACGTCTGCCCGACTTTGCCTTCCAGTTCGCCCCGGCGCAGTAGTGCGCTGATATAACCATCACTGATTTTGTCGAGCTGTTCTGCGATAGGTGACAGGCGGCGCGGTTCGAAAACACCGACTACAATACAGGCGCTGCGCTGTTTTTCCGGGCTACCGCTTTTTACACTGAACTCCATGCACTCTCCTGAATCTTAAAGACAACGACGAAAGCTACGGCTAGAATGACATACTCCGCCAAGATCTTCCGTCATTGAGTTAACTAACTAGGTTAACCTGAACGGCGTAAATGTTCTGTTTTGGCTACTATAGGTCTGTTCCTATAGGATGGCCAAACAGCTTGATGTTCTAATACTATTTTAGCTGTGAAGGTTGCCACATGATGAGAAAAAATGGCGGATTAGCGATGAAACTATCGATTTTCCTGCAAAAAGACAAGTTTTCACAGGCGTAATAAGCGTGATCATCATTAGATATCTGGTACGGGAAACGCTGAAGAGCCAAATTGCCATCCTGTTTATCCTGCTTCTGATCTTCTTTTGTCAGAACCTGGTCAGGGTGTTAGGTGATGCGGTTGACGGCAATATCCCGACAAATTTAGTCTTATCCCTGCTTGCATTGGGTGTGCCGAAGATGGCGCAGCTAATCTTGCCCTTAAGCCTGTTTCTTGGCCTCTTGATGACGTTTGGACGGTTGTATACCGAAAGCGAAATCACCGTTATGCACGCCTGCGGTCTGGGGAAACGGACCCTGATCATTGCCGCTATGGTGTTGGCGATCTTTACCTCGGCGGTGGCTGCGGTGAACGTCTTCTGGGTCGGGCCATGGGCGGCCAGCCATCAGGACGAAGTGATTGCCGAAGCCAAAGCCAACCCCAGCATTGCCGGGTTGGCGGAAGGGCAGTTCCAGTCCTCACAGGATGGTAACGCTGTGCTGTTTGTCGGCAGCGTTAAAGGCAACACTTTTAACGATGTGTTCCTGGCGCAGCTACGTCCGAACGGTAACCAACGCCCTTCGGTGGTGGTAGCCGAGCATGGGGTGATCAATCAGGGCCGCGATGGATCGCAGGTTGTCACGCTGGACAAAGGCACCCGGTTTGAAGGCACCGCGCTGCTGCGTGATTTCCGCATTACCGACTTCAACGACTATAAAGCGGTTATCGGTCATCAGTCGGTCACTATCGATAATACCCAGTCCGAACAGATGTCGATGCGCACGCTGTGGGAATCGAATGAACCGGATGCACGCGCCGAATTCCACTGGCGTCTGACGCTGGTCGTCTCCGTGGTGCTGATGGCGCTGCTGGTGGTGCCGCTCAGCGTGGTCAACCCGCGCCAAGGCCGCGTGCTGAGCATGTTGCCAGCAATGCTGCTGTATCTGATCTTCTTCCTGCTACAGACCTCGCTGCGTTCCAATGCCGGTAAGGGCAAGCTGGATCCGCTGGTGTGGATGTGGCTGGTGAACCTGACGTACTTCGTGATTGCCCTGGCACTTAACCTGTGGGATACCGTGCCGATGCGCAAACTGCGTGCACGCCTGAGAGGAGCGGCCTGATGTTTGGTGTACTGGACCGTTATATCGGTAAAACGATTTTCAACACCATCATGATGACGCTGTTCATGCTGGTTTCGCTTTCCGGCATCATCAAGTTCGTCGATCAGCTGCGTAAAGTCGGGCAGGGTGAATACTCGGCGCTGGGCGCGGGGGTATATACCCTGCTCAGCGTGCCAAAGGATATTGAGATCTTCTTCCCAATGGCGGCACTGCTGGGGGCATTGCTCGGCTTGGGCACCCTGGCTACGCGTAGCGAACTGGTGGTGATGCAGGCTTCTGGTTTCACCCGGCTGCAAATCGCTGGTTCGGTGATGAAAACTGCTATTCCGCTGGTCTTGCTGACGATGGCAATCGGCGAATGGGTGGCACCGCAGGGCGAACAGATGGCGCGTAACTACCGTGCGCAGCAGATGTACGGTGGCTCGCTGCTCTCCACCAAGAGCGGTCTGTGGGCGAAGGACGGCAACGACTTTATCTACATCGAACGGGTGGCAGGCGAAAAAGAGCTGGCTGGCGTCAACATTTACCACTTCAACGATCAGCGCCGGTTAGAAACCGTTCGCTATGCCGGTACTGCAGATTTTGAAGATGGCGCGTGGCAGCTTTCGCAGGTGGATACTTCCGATTTGACCAACCCGAATCAGGTCACCAGTACCCAGACGCTAACCGGGGTGTGGAAAACCAACCTGACGCCGGACAAGCTGGGCGTGGTGGCGTTGGATCCGGATTCTCTCTCCATCAGCGGCCTGCACAACTATGTGAAGTACCTTAAGCAGAGCGGCCAGGAGGCCAGCCGTTACCAGCTGAATATGTGGAGCAAGATCTTCTCGCCGCTGTCGGTGGCGGTGATGATGCTGATGGCGCTGTCGTTTATCTTTGGCCCGCTGCGTAGCGTGCCGATGGGTGTGCGGGTGGTGATCGGTATCAGCTTCGGCTTCCTGTTCTACGTGCTGGATCAGATCTTTGGCCCGCTGAGCCTGGTGTACAGCATGCCGCCAATCCTGGGTGCTCTGTTGCCAAGCCTGCTGTTCCTGTTGATCAGCTTTGTCCTGCTGCTAAAGCGGAAATAGCTGGCTGTTTCCTTCCGTTGTTAACTGGCCCTGAGCACTTCTGGCTCGTGGGTCAGCTCTTCAAATACCCAGAATTAACAGGTCGATGGCCGCAACCAGCTCATCACGTAGATGGGCTGCGTTAGTGATTAGGCAATCTGCGCTAAGATTTTTGACATCAGTCGTTGTCAGTAGGCTAGTAAGGATCACATAGTCTTCCTGATCTACAGATAATACGGGGGTCAGCGCTTTTACTTGCGAGTTTGCTGCATGTTTTAAAGTCAGGGGCATGACCAAGCGAGTGCTAAGGTGAGCGAGTAAATCGGACTGCACATCGATAAAGAAGGGGTATATCTGTTTGTTTTTGGAGTTATTTCTATAAACAGAAAATTGTTTCATTACAGAACCCCAAACTCAGCATCATCAGAAAAAAGACCATTCTCCTCAACGAAACCATTTAATGCTTCAAGACCAGCACGGTTTTCCTCGAGCCAACGTTCACGCTGCCCCTTCTTAACTGCCAGTTCTAAAGCGTGGTTTAGGGTAGCCGATAAGTTTAGATCTAATGCTTTAGCCTGTTCAATCAGGTCAACACTTAAGTACACGTTAGTATTGCGTTTTTTTATTACTGAAATTGTTCTCATAACACCTCCTGAGCATGATTTATGCGCATAACTATAGCGCACCAATAAAAAAGCGCAACGTTGCCGCTGCGCCTTATCTGGTAGAGCCTGAAAGCTTACATCTGCGAGAAGATGTTCATAATGACGCCGCCGCTGATGATCAGCGCCATGGCGAATATGGCAGGGAGATCCGGTTTCTGCTTGTAGAGCAGCATGGAAACGAAGGTCACGCCGACGATGCCAAAGCCGCACCACAGCGAGTAGGCGACGCCCACCGGGATAAAACCCATCGCTTTGGTCAGGGCGAAATAACACAGGCAGTAAGCGCTAATTACCAGCACCGAAGGCCCCAGCTTTTTAAAGTTGTTGGTTTTTTTGATCATCGACGTACCGGTAATTTCCGAGCCGATAGACAGAGCCAGCCACAAGAAGCCAATATTAAACATAGTTGATACCCTTATTCTTCGGAGGAGCCCATTTTGGAGAAGAGGTTCATGATTACGATGCCGCTGGCAATCACGATCATGCCGATAATGGCTGGCATATCAGGGTGCTGGCCGTAAAACACCATACCTAGGCTTGAGACCAGTAAAATTCCGGTGCCTGACCAGGTGGCGTAAGCCAGGCCGACAGGAATGTATTTCACCGCGTTAGATAACGAGTAATAACAAACGCAGTACAACACCACGATCAAGCCGAGTAATAACGTCTTGGTGGTGCCTTCGCTGTTATCAAACATTTTTAAGGTAGAGGTGGCCGAGGTCTCGGAGAAGATGACCAATAACATCCATACCCATGCTTTTGCCTTGGTAGACATAGTATTTCGCTCCTGATAAGTAATAATTGATTTACCCGTCGTCTTTCAAGCCGCAGCGTTGTTATCTGCACTTACTCACCCCAGTCACTTACGAAAAGTAAGCTCCTGGGGATGAGTAAGCTTGTCGCCTAGCTGCAACTTGAAATCCATAGGGTAAAAAGTAAAATCAAGACTAGCTTTAATACCGATTCTCAATATTTCGAGTTATTTTTTCCCTCGGCTATATTCCAATGCCAAATCGGTCAGCTTGGCTCCCGGTGGTGAACGACCATTGAGCCGCTTGAGCTCGCTAAGCGTAATGTAGGCCTGCGCTGGTGTTGCCAACGGCTCGGCGGCTGCGGGCTGGGCCGATAGCATCCGATCCAACGTACATAGCTCAATGCCTTGTGCCGCCAGCTTTGGCAGATAATCTGCCTGGGGGGCGTTATCCCCTGCGCGGCTCAGGCCTTTCAGTTGATTTAATTCGCTGTTCGGGTTGCAGTTATAATCCAGCGCCATAATCGGCCTGCCGCTCATACGGGCGAGATGAATAAAGCGGGCAGCGTCAGACTGTAATAAGCCGTTGGCCACTTCTGCCGCCGTAGCGAAATCGAGAAAAGGAATCAACACTCGCTCAATATTATCCAGCGCGCCGGTTTGACTGATTTCTGCCAGGGAAGTGATTGGCCCTAGCTGGCACCAATCTGCTGGTGCGTGAAACTGCTGGGCATTATCGCCAAACAGGATCACCGGCGAGAACGCCTGGCAGTGCTGTAAGCGCGCGCGGATAATCTCGTGGTAACCATCCGCTGCGGTTAACAACACCAACGCTTGTGGCCGCATCCGTGAGAGCACTTCATTGACCAACTTGTCGATGACTTCACGCTGCATCATATTTGCCGCCTTAGGGAACGATAACCACGTTGTCACCGGAAGCCAGCCCGGCGGCGTTGGCTTCATCGGTATCAATGTGCAGTTCCAGTGCAAAACTGGCTTTGATCCGCACGATCACTTCGTCAAAGATCAACCCGCGCACGCCTGCTGCCTTTACCCGCACCTTCTGGCCGTTCTGCACGCCCAGTCTGGCGGCATCCTGCGGATTCATATGGATATGACGCTGGGCACAAATCACCTGTGAATGCAGTGAAACGTAGCCTGCCGGGCCAGCCAGCATGGCGTCGCCGGAGGCGATCAGATTGCCGGATTCGCGTACCGGTGCCTTCAACCCCAGGGTGAAACAGTCGGCCTTGGAGATTTCCAGTTGAGTGCATTCACGCGCTGGCCCCAGCACCCGCACCTTGGAGAGCGAGCCTTTCGGGCCGACGATCATTACGCACTCTTTGGCGGCAAATTGCCCCGGCTGGCGTAACTCTTTGAACGGCGTCAGCCGATAACCGGCACCAAACAGCGTTTCAATATCCTGCTGCGACAGATGGACATGCCGGTTAGAGACCCCAACCGGGATGGCGATGCCGGTGGGAGAAGCATAGCTCTCTGCCAGGTTATGGCGGATCCTTTCCAGTAACGACTCATTAAACATACTGTTATTCCTATCCGATCTCAGAAGCTGTACGGTTATTTAGGCTCTTTCTTGCCGCCCGTGCGTGTGGGTTTGTTGTCGGCAACAGGGGCTTCGACTACCGGCGCTGCGGCCTCTGTCTGCGGAGTGGTAACTTCGGCTACTGGTGCTACCGTTTCTATCTTTTGCACCTTGGCCGCTGGCGGCGTAAGCTCCTTGCCTTTCAGCCCGGTCAGCAGCGCGACGACCTGTTTTTCCGGGCGGGCAATCACCAACTGGCCTTTGATAAACGCCGGTTGCTTGATGACTGCCACACCGTTGTCGATGGCGGTTTTCACCGCGCTGATTTCACCGGCAAAGAACACGCTAACCAGGCCGGACCCAATCTTCTTGTATCCCAGTACCGTTACCGCAGCGGATTTACAGGCCGCATCGGCCGCGTGGATCGCGGCGGTCAGGCCATAAGTTTCAATCACTCCTAGGCTTAAGTTCATCTCAATCTCCTTAGTGCCTTACCAGGCGGATATCAAAGTCAAAGCGCTGGAAAAAAGCCGCCAGTTGATCCAGTTCTTCATTGCTGTAACTTGGGTCGTCTTTGACCGGATAGATCATGTCGAGCTGCTGGTATTTGTTTTTACCCAGTTGGTGATAAGGTAAAACGTCGATGCGGCTGATATTGCCTTTGCGTGCCAAGGCCGTGACATAGTCAATGGCACCAGTGATGGCATCGTAAGAATCGTTATAGCCGCGCACCAAAGGCATGCGTACCACGATATGGCTGCCCAGCTCGACCAGGCGTTCCAGGTTTCTTTTTACGCCCTCGTTCCCAACGCCAAATAACGCTTTATGCCGTGCGCTATCGATATGCTTGATATCGAACAGGAACATATCGGTGCAGGTCGCCAGCTTTTCATAGTTGGCTAAGGTGGTGGTGCCGTTGGTTTCGATGGCGGTATTGATCATCATTTTTTTGCACTCGGTCAGCAGCGCGGCCGCAAAGTCGGTTTGCAGGCTCAGTTCGCCACCGCCCAGGGTGACGCCGCCGCCGGAGGCATGATAGAAATCGACGTCCTGCATGATGATATCCATCAGCTCCTGCACTGTGACGTCCTTGCCCATGATGTCCAGCGCGCCAGAGATACAGACCTCTTCGCATTTGCGGCAACCGATACAGTCTATGTTGCGATCAAGGTGGTGTTTGAGATCGCCTTGTGCATTCTGGATCTGGGAGTGGATCCCCACCGGGCAGACGCTGACACATTGTCCACAATCAACGCACTTATCATGTGAGTACATCACCTGGAAATTGCTGGTGAGCCCCTCGGGGTTGGCGCACCAGGCGCAGAGGATGTTACAACCTTTGAAAAAAATCAGGGTGCGAATACCGTCTCCGTCATAGATCGAGTATTTCTGGATATTGAATATCCGACCCTTTTTCTCCAGCGTGTTATCCATACTATTTTCCCCTTTCTTCGAAGGCTGATGGGATAAGACATCCCTGTCTTATCCAAGGCTAAAGTCAGAACTTCTCAATGACCGTACGGCTTATAATTTCGTCCTGAACTTCTTTGCACAGTTCCACGAAGTAGGCGCTGTAACCGGCCACGCGGACGATCAGGTCGCGATATTTCTCTGGTTCCACCTGCGCCTGCTTCAGCACTTCGTTATCCACGTAGCTGAACTGCATCTGGCCGTTGCCCAGAATGGACGCGGTACGCAACAGGGTGATCAGCCCATTCTTGCCTTCCGGGGTATCGAGCAACCCTTTGAGGAACTTGAAGTTGTGCACCATGCCGATGTTCATGGTTTCCACGTTCATCTTGCTGACGGACTTGATGATGGCGGTTGGGCCATGTTTGTCCGCGCCCTGCGTCGGGCTGATCCCGTCGGAGAGCGGCATCCAGGCCAGGCGGCCGTTTGGCGTTGCGGCGGTCAGTTCACCGATCGGTGTGTTGTTGGAAATAGACAGGGTGCCGTGGCTCAGCGTGGAGTAAAGCATCTTGTACTTGCGGCACTCGCGTTCGGTCCATTCGGTGATGTCCAGCGCGTACTGATCTACTGTGTCATCATCGTTGCCGAACTTCGGCGCGTTCAGACAGTCGCGGCGCAGTTGTTCAAAGCCTTCAAAGTTGGCCAGCAGGGCGTCACGGATCTGC
Source organism: Serratia silvae (assembly GCF_023282985.1). Lineage (GTDB taxonomy): Bacteria > Pseudomonadota > Gammaproteobacteria > Enterobacterales > Enterobacteriaceae > Chania > Chania silvae. The sequence continues at coordinate 33,887 of NZ_JAGQDC010000001.1, forward strand.
TCCAGGGTGTATTTGCCATCCTGATACACCAGCTTGCGGATCGCGGCCATGGAGTCGACATAGGTTGCCAAACCGGAGAAGATCAGCCCTGGGCCGTGGTTGATCACCGCGCCACCGGCAGCCACGTCTTTACCCTGTTCCATACAGCCTTCCACCAGCAACGACATCAGCGGTTTTGGTGCTACGTCGCGATGTACACGCTGGCTGATTACGGTGCCGATAGCCGACAGTTTGACGATGTGCGCGATCTGCGCTTTCACCGCATTGTCGAACTCTTCGTAGGTTTTCAGGGTGCTCAGTTCACCGGTATCCAACCCTTGATAGCTGTCGAACAGCACCATGCGGCCACGGTTGAGCACGAACTCGATGGCGATTGGCCACTGGGTATAACCGGTGGAGGTCCATTGATAGATGCGGCCGGATTTTTGCGGCTCTACGCAGCCCATCAGGCAGTAGTCACGCGCGTCTTCAAAGTCGAAGCCCTTGCGCAGCATCATCTTGATGTGGGAATCATCAAAGTGGCAGGCCGGGAAGCCCATACCAGCTTTCACCACGTCGACGATTTTCTCCATGTACTTTTGCGGTGACTGGTTATGGATACGGCAGGCCAGCGACGGCTGGTACACTTTGACAAAGCGCACGGCGTCCATGATCAGGTAGGTTAAATCGTTACAGGCATCACCACCGCTGCGCTTCTGCCCGCCGATGGTCAGGTTGATAAACGGCTGGTAACCGGCGAAATACTTGGCACCTAGCTCGCTGGACATCCACATCAGTTCGGCACATTTGATGATGAAGGCCTGCAACAGTTCCAACGCCTGTTCCTGCGTCACGCGGCCAGAAGCGATATCGGCCTGATACATCGGGTAGCAATACTGATCCAGACGGCCCAGTGACAGCCCGGTCTGGTTCTCTTCCACTTCAAACAGCGACTCCACCGTCCAGATGCTTTGCAGCGCTTCTTGCAGGGTTTTCGGTGGGTTGGCCGGCACGTTCTCGTTGGTTTCTGCGATGGTCAGCAGCTCGGCACGGCGCGCCGGATCTTGCTCAACGGCGGCCAGTTCACGGGCCTTGTCGGCGATGCGCTTGGCATAGGCCACCACGCCGTCACAGGTTTCAATTGCCGCTTTGTAGAAGTAAATCTTGTCGATATCCGCCGGGTTTTCCATGCTCAACGCCGCGAGGTGCTGTTGGGCATCGGCCTTGATACCGTTCATCCCTTTGGTGAACAGCAGGATGTCGTAACCTGGGCAGGTATCGCCGCCGCCGTTAATCTGGTGGTAGGAGAGGTCGCTGACGAAGGTTTCGCCGCTGAAGGCCCAAATGCCCGCTTCGCGGTACTGTGCTTCACAGATCTCATCGAGCGAACGGCCTTCCCAGAACGGTACGATCTCTTCGCGGATCGTCTTCTTGTCGGCCTCGGAGATAATAAACGGATCCTGCGGGCGGGTGCCCATGGTATCCAGCTCGTCACGCACCCAACGCCAGGCGATATCCGGTGAGAACGCCCCGGCGCGTGGTTTGCCGCACGGATGGCCGACGATCAGCTCATCTTGCTGGATCAGGATCGGTGCGGTTTCACAGGCGGCACGGAAAGACTTGGCGCGCAGCAGAATGGTTGGCAGACCCGGGTTGTTTTTCGCCATTTCGGTAAAGGTGATGGCGCGATAGATTGAGACGCTAGGGCGGGCATCGAGGTAGTTGTCACGCAGGCGTTGCAGGCGCGGCGTCAGCCCTTCCATCAGTTTGTGCGTTGCCACGTCTTGCGGTGAAGCAGCCACGAACGGAGCCGATGGTGCACTGTACTGCGGGCGAGCACCAGCCTGGCCAGCAAACAGTTTCACCTGCAGGTTGTTGTTGAGCGTCATCAGATTGTTGCGGGCTGCCAGCAGCATGGCCGACAGATCGTTGATGACCAATGCCGGATCGTCGAGGCGTACGCCGTGCAGCATGGCGTCAAACATCGGGTAGCCATCCAGCTCACGCGGCGCGCGCACTTCGGAAAGCTCACACAGTTTCAGCCACAGGCACTCGACGATTTCGTAAGCCTGCTCCGGCGTCAGCACGCCACGGGTGATATCTTGCTGATAGAAGCTGTACAGCAGTTTGTCGAAGCCGCCTGGGTAAACCGCATAGCTGCCGTTTTCCAGGTGCAGCGCCAGTTGGAAGAAGTAGAACGACTGGCAAGCCTCTTTAAAGCTGCTGGCCCCATAAGCCGGGACTTTTTTCAGCATGGCGGCCGCTTCTTGCAGCTCTGCCTTGCGGTACGGATGGTTTTCTACCGCCGCCATGTTTTCTGCCTTGCTGGCCAGTTTCTGTGCCAGATGCATCGCCGCATTGCAGGCGTAGATCATGGCGCGGCATTGGTTGACCTCGTCCAGCCCGGAACGGCTGACGGCGCTGCCGATACTTCTGGCACGGTCTTCCATTTCGGCTTCGATGGCGAACAGCCCTTTGGTGATCACCGCCAGATAGTCCGGTGAGGTCTGGCCTAACGTGGTGAAGGCCGAAGGACTGCGCAGTTCGCTTTCGCTGTGGAACACGGCGGCGCGCGGGGTGGAGGATTGGCTGCCGATGATTAGCTCATCGGGGCCGATGTAGCCGGGCAGTTGCTTGACCAGCTCATTGAACAGCTTGGCATTCTTGACCAACTGCGGCATGCCGGCCACATCGCCACCCAGCGTTTCCAGAATGGCGGCACGTTCGGTGCTGATGGTGCTGTTTTGGGATAAGAGTCTTTCTGCCAGCAGTTTTACGCGTGGCGTCAGTGAATAATGGGCCATGTTCAAATCTCTCCTGATGTCCTGCGGCTTTCACACAAATTGGCAAAATCCGTTGACTGTAATGAGTGCGTTATTGAAGCTGTACCGGGCCGCCGCTGTAGGCGAGGCGGAACAGTTTCTCCAGATCTGCCGCGTTAACCTCGCGCGGGTTAGTTGGCGTACAGCTGTCGTGCAGAGCCTGCGTGGCCAGTTCGCCAAGGCAAACCTGGAAGCGATGTTCCTCTACCCCTGCGGCTTGTAGATTGGCCGGTAGCTGCATTTCCTGTTTCAGCGTTTCGATCGCCACCAGCAGGCTGTTAACGCCATCACGTACCGAGGTGCTTGGCAGCCCCAGCAGGCGTGCCAGGGCGGCATATTTGTGCGCGGCCCGGGTGTCGCAACTGCCGTCAACGTCGGCATTGAAGGCGACCACCGATGTCATCAGCAGCGCATTGGCTCGGCCATGTGGGATGCCAAACATGCCGCCGAGGGCGTGCGCCAGACTGTGGGTGATACCCAACGATGCGTTGGTGAACGCCATCCCGGCCATGCATGAAGCGTTATGCATTTTTTCCCGCGCAGGCAGATCGCTGCCCTGTTGGTAGCAGGTCAGCAGGTGGCCGAATACCATCTGCACCACTTTTTCGGCCATCGCATCGCTGAAGTCGCTGGCCTTGCGGGAGACATAGGCCTCCAGGGCATGGCACAGCACATCCATCCCGGTATCGGCGGTAATGCTGGCCGGTACCGACTTCACTAGCTGAGGATCGAGGATGGCGATGTCGGGCAGCATGAACTCGTCTACCAACACCAGCTTTTTGCTGCGGGACTTGATCACCGAGAAGCTGGTGACTTCGGAACCGGTGCCGCTGGTAGTGGGGATGGCGACAAAACAGGGCTTGCTACGGCCGCTGTCTTTACGGCAATGCCACAGCGCATACATCACCGCCTTGGCGGCATCGATGACCGAGCCGCCGCCCAAGGCAATCACCAGATCCGGATAGTCGTCATCCATCAGCTTCATGCCGCTGACGATGGCGGAAATATCCGGGTCGGAGGCCACCTCGTCATACTGACGACAGCGGATCTGCTGCTGTTGGAGCAGGTTGGTCACCCGCTCGGCCAAGCCAAACTTCACCATCGCCTGATCGGTGACCAAAAACGCTGAGCGCCCAGGCAAGCTGCTCAGCGCGAGCAGCGCATCCTCACCGAAATGGATTTTTGGCTTAATCAGAAACTCATTCATGCCTACTTCCTCTTACTCTTAACGCTCCCGGTGAACCTTCTCGACAATGGCAACGATCGACATGGCCTTGTAGCGGTCTTTACTCAGTGCAAAATACTCTTCCACTAACACCAGATCGTTTTCACCGGCACCGACGCTATCGACGGCCACGTAGGTGCGATCTTTGATGGCTTCCAGGTCGTCACCCAGCGCCGTGACCAGCAGCAGGTTACTGCCGCGTAGTTCGTCACTTTTCTGCGTGGCCACCACATGGCCGGTTACCTTTGCGAGGATCATGTTTTCACCCTTGGTTGATGTGTTACCGGGACAGGCGTCCAAGCACTTCCGTAATGATCCGTTCGACGTTCTCTTCGGTGATGTCATTGGCCGCGGCGTTAACCACTGCGCGGGTGACTGCCCCGAAACGATCATCGCCCTGGGCATACAGCGGTGCCGATGCGGCCTGTGGGGCTACCGCCGCCGTTGGCGCTGCAAAGCGGTTATCGTCGAAGATGCTGGTGCTATGGCTGGTTGGCGCACAGCACGTTTGAGCTGCGGGTTGTGGTTGGCGCAGATCCTCGATGCTACGAACGCCATAGCCGACTTTACGTACGTTCAGCAGGTTCATCGGGCCGACGTTGTCCGAGCTGGAGCCGCCACCAACGGCACCGCAACCGAGCGTTAACGCAGGTATAAGATTCGTGGTTGCGCCAATGCCTCCAAGCGCGGCGGGCGTATTGATCAGGATGCGGTGCACCGGTTTTTGCAGCGCAAACTCGCGGATCACCTGTTGGTTCTGAGTGTGGATGACCAGCGTATGCCCCAGACCTTCGTTGGTGAGTAGCTCGACCACGCGGTCACAGGCGCTCATCCAGTCTTCTTCGATGTACAGACCCAGCACCGGGCAGAGTTTTTCACGGGCGTAAGGGTTTTTACGCGAAACGCTGTTTTGTAACGAAATCAGCACCCTGGTGGTTGCAGGTACGCAGAATCCAGCGCGCTCGCTGAGGTAGATGGCGGTCTTGCCTACCACTTCAGGATTAATCATGCCGTTCGGGCGTAACAGGATATTGGCCAGGCGGGCAGACTCATCGTCGTTCATGAAGTAGCAGCCCTGGGTCAGCAGCTCGCGGTGTACGTCCTGATAGATGCACTTTTCCACGATGATCGACTGTTCAGAGGCGCAGATCACGCCATTATCGAAGGTCTTGCTGGTGATGATGTCCTTCACTGCCTGCTGGATATTGGCGCTGCGTTCGATAAACGCCGGGCCGTTGCCTGGGCCACCGCTGATGGTTGGCGTGCCGGAACTGTAAGCTGCACGAACCATGCCTTCGCCGCCGGTAGCCAGGATCAGCGCGACGTCTTTGCTGTGCATCAGGGCTTTGGTGGCTTCCAGCGTCAGCTGAGTCAGGCCGTCAACGATACCCGCAGGGGCACCGGCCTGGAGCGCGGCCTGCTTGACGATCTCAATCGCCCGCTGGCTGCACTGGCGCGCATTAGGGTGCGGGGAGAAAATAATGGCGTTCCCGGCCTTCAGCGCGATCAGCGTTTTATAGAAAATGGTTGAGGTTGGGTTGGTGGACGGCACCAGAGCGGTAATAACCCCCAGCGGAACACCTACGTCCATGACTTTATTCTGCTGGTCGTCACGAATAATACCGACGGTTTTTAAATCCTTAATATGCTCAAAAACCTTTTCTGAGGCGAAAATGTTTTTGAGCACCTTGTCTTGCCAATTACCGAAGCCAGTTTCTTCATGAGCCATCTTTGCCAATTCTTCGGCATGTCTGGCTGCTTCGCTGGCAATATGTTTAATAATGCCGTCGATCTTTTCTTGTGAATACTTGGCAAACAGCAATTGCGCCTGCTTGGCATTTTTAATCAGCGTGCGAGCCTGCTGAATGGATTGTAAATCCGGATCTAATGTGGTCATTAGTCTATTCCCCTGAATAGGAGTTTAATTTTTTACTTTCTGCAATCGGGTAGAGTACTTATCTGCCGCCGCCGGTAATCAGGCTGAATTACGCCTTATGCTGTGAGGCGATTTTCTCAATATCATTATGTGGGCGTGCAATAACCCGTGATGAAATCACTTCGCCAATCCGGCTGGCGGCTTCAATACCGGATTCCACCGCCGCGTTAACGGCACCCACGTCGCCTTTCACCATCACGGTGACCAGGCCAGAGCCGACGTTTTCATAACCAATCAGTTCAATATTGGCAGCCTTACACATGGCATCGGCGGCTTCAATGGCGGGCACCAACCCTTTGGTTTCGATCAATCCGAGTGCATCTTTCATCAGTGAATTCCTTGTTATTCGGTGATTTTGTACTGCGAGATGATTTTCTGGATATCGTTATGCGGGCGGGCAATCACCAGCGAGGTGACCACTTCGCCAACGCGCTTGGCCGATTCAATACCGGAATCCACCGCCGCTTTGACCGCGCCGACATCGCCTTTCACCATCGCGGTAACCAAGCCTGAACCGACGTTCTCATAGCCGATCAGCTCCACGTTGGCCGCTTTGCACATGGCATCGGCGGCTTCAATACAGGCCACCAGCCCTTTGGTTTCAATCAATCCTAATGCGTCACCCATGATCCGTTCTCCTCAAAAGCGTCGTTACGCTTTGTGCTTAATCACGATTTTGTTGATGTCGTTATGTGGGCGGGCGATAACCAGTGAGGTCACCACTTCACCTACGCGCTGCGCGGATTCCACGCCGGAATCGACGGCGGCTTTTACCGCACCGACGTCACCTTTCACCATGGCGGTGACCAGGCCGGAACCGACGTTTTCATAGCCGATCAGTTCGACGTTGGCCGCCTTGCACATGGCATCCGCCGCTTCAATACAGGCCACCAACCCTTTGGTTTCGATTAAGCCTAATGCATCACCCATTTTTGTTTCCTCCACAAAGCCGGTTTATGAGTCGTCATCTGCTGCGCCGTTCGGCCAAGAGGGGATCAAGGTTTCCGACGGCTAAGGGCACTATACCCCCCTAGCGTTCATTCAAAATATAAATTCATTAATCTGCATCTATTTAGTTTTTTGCTCTTTAAGTGAGCCTTAATTTATGCTGTTTTTACATGTTTACTCTGATAATCAGCTTATTAATAGTTATGCTCCCTAGCAGGAAATGGCCGATTTTGGCATTCACGCAGGGGTGGAAAACAATGTTAAATCTATGGTTATCAAATGGGTTTTTTAGGTAGCGGGGTGGCTTGCAGACTGTGCGGTAGCGCAGATTTTTGCTCTGGCTATTTGGGGAGGGATTTTGCGGTAACTTCAACCGCCTCGATTTGTAGGGGCGCTACATGCGATGTCAGCCTGGGTTATTTAGGATTAGGATGGGGCAATGAGAGGAAGGCCACAAAACCAATGCGCAGAGGCTTAGGCTTAATACCAGGGGGGAACGGGCTTGCAGGGGAACGGACGTTACTCTAACTGGCTACCGGGTTTCAACGCGCAGATAAACAGTGGGGAGTTGATCGAACTGAGTAACACGGTGTCGGCATTGATTTTCTCCATCGCCAACTGTAGGCCGTCATGGCTATCTGACATTTCCCGCATAAAGTAATCAAAGATCACGTCGGGAGATTGATCGATAGAGGACTTGCTGGAGACCCAGCGGTTGATCTGGTAATAGCGAACACCGGGAGAAACTCGCTTGCTGATGTAATCAAACTGTACATAGCGTTGTAAATAAAGCCAACCTGCCACCGAGTCTGAATATCCCTCCACCACGATGGAACCTTTACCTTTGGCATTAAAGTTAAAGTGAACGTTGACATTGACGGATTCGGTGACGGTATCTTCAAAATGCATAATAGCTTTGGTTGAGCAGTTTAAAGCATCATCGCCCCAGATAACATTATGCTTGAAGGTGATAAATAGTGAGGCCAGTAGTAATATGATAGAGACCGCAAACAGCCTTTTCCCCCAGCTCAGTGTTTTCATAATTTATTTCCATGAATAATAAAAATAGTTATCGCAGTAGCTGAATGTATTATCTTGATGTTTGGCGCAGTGTGCGAGAAACGTCCGGCCTAAACCGTTGGATTGCAGCTTATCACCGTAAAAGAATAAAAAGCGTTCGTCCTTATCATACTTAATGTTCTTTTTTTCTTTGACGGCCATAAAGTTTTTCAGGTAATTCTCGCGCATTCTTGGATTTATCATGGTGTCGGTGGATAACACCTCAATGGGGTCGTGCGCGACGGGGGTGAAGGTGAGAGGGGCCAGGCTGCCATTGTTGCTCCATGACCAGCCGATCAGCGCGATGGCCAACAGAGATATCATCGCCGCGGCATAGCCCCAGTAGCGATCGTTGCTGGTGATGGCCGCTACTATCGGCACAGGCTCTGGAACTGGAGCTATCTCGACAGGGGTTTCATGTTCGCTGGCGTGCATCACCGGATGTAACAAGGAATCATCGATCACCTCGATCGCCAGCTCTGGGTTGATTTCCAGCCGGCCACGGGCCACGGTGACGATCACGTTCTCAATACCGTAACGGCGAAAGGCTTTGCGCAGGATGCTCAGGTATTGATTCAGGTTGCTGTTGGAGGACATCAGCCCGTTGTCGTCCCAGACCCGCTGCATCACCGTATCGCGGCTGATCACGCCAGGATGCTGGATCATGAAGAACAGCAGGGCGTTGGCAGTGATGGTAAGTTGGCTATCTGACTTGCCGCCATCGTCCAGCTTCAGCGAGCCTTCTGTGGCGTCATAAATAAGAAAGGCATTAATTTTATATTTCATTATCGCCCCTGGGTGTTTGGCTGTCCGCGAACCGAGGAGGTTAAAACTCCTCGAAGGTCATTGCCGCCAGTCTCGTCACCAATGCAAGCCGTTCTTCCGACGTCATAGTGACTCCTTCCGTGAGTTCAGAAAGCCATAGGCCATCTGCACCATAGCGCACCAAATTACCCACGTAGCTGCGATCCAGTTCATCGGCGTTGGCCAGATGTTGCAGCACCCAGTCCCGCCAGCATTTACGCAACACCCTCTCATCCGGCATGGCCAGCGAAAGCAGAGCCAATTGACGGCTGGTGTCGGTTTCACTGATGCCAGCCAGGTACATCAGATAGGCCCGGGAGAAGCGCCCGCGTGGGTTATCGTCTACGGCCATCAGCGCCATAATGCCGCGATCCATCACCGCCAGCAGGCGAATAAACAGCGCGTGGATCAGCTCCTGCCTGCCGGGAAAGTGGTGCAGCAGCCCGCCCTTGCTGACCCCAGCCTGTTTGGCGACGGCGTTTAGCGACAGCGCGGCAATCCCATCTTTGGCTGCGATGATACTGGCGGCTTCCAGCAGCTGCTCTTGCAGCCGTTCCGGATCTTTTTTGCGATGGACGTAGGTGTTCATGCGGCGATCATACCGACCAGCCGGTATGTTATTTTTGATCGAGGTCAATCCGCTACCCCTAAAGGTCTGACCAATCCTGAATAATGCTAACCAGGTCAAACTATTTTAGTTATCAAATAATTAGGAAAGTTTTTGCTAGCTTTATCGAGCGGGTAATCAGGCGCGGAAGTCAATTCATAGCCCGTTCGGTTCCCTCTCCCAGTGGGAGAGGGCTAGGGTGAGGGGCGTTTACAACAACCAATCCAGTATCAGGATCCCGACAAGGCTGATCGCCCAGGCGAGGGTGGTGGGCACAGACCAAACCATCATCTGTTGCTTAACGTCCTTGATGCCCATCATCCGGTTGACGACCCAGAACATGCTGTCGTTAAAGTAGCTGAAGAACAGCGCGCCCATGGTGGCGGCCTGCGCGGCGGCGAGCATATTGACACCGGGCAACTGGCTGACGATGGGAGCCGAGATGGATGCTGCGGTGATCATGGCTACCGTGCCCGACCCCTGTATCAAGCGCACTAACGTAGCAATAAAGAAGGGGATCAACACCGGGGACAGCGGCAGATTGGCGACGTGCTGCGCCAACAAGGTGCCGGTACCGCTTTCACGTAACACCGCCCCCAGCGCACCACCGGCACCGGTCACCAGCAGGATAATCCCGGCGGCCTGCAAGCCTTCCTCCAGCCGCTCCAGCGTCTCGTGTTTGTCGACCTTAGGCATCAGGGTGTAAACCGCGAGCAGCACGCTGATGGCTAATGCAATCACCGGTGCACCGAGGAAGGCAAAGGCTTGTCCCCACAGGCTTTCCCCCAGCCAGGCCATTCCTTCAGACTTGGCCAGCATAGTGTTCACCGCGTTGATAAAGATCAGCACGATAGGCGCGATGATTGGCAACAGCGATAGCGTTAAGCTCGGCAGCACCTTGGCTTCTTTCTCGGCCAGATAGCGCTGGTGGGCGGCCCGCAGGTCTTCCGGTTCCTCATCCTGGTTTTCCGGCGTAAAATCAGGGTAATAGGTGCCGAGCCAGCGTGCATAGATCACAATGCCGATCACGCAGGGAATGGCCAACACCAACCCGGCCAGCATCATGGCGCCGATATCCACGCCGAAGATCCCCGCCACCCCTAATGGCCCCGGTGTTGGTGGCACCGCGTGGTGGGTAATGATCAGGCCGCCAGCCAAGGCTACGCCGAGCGTCAGCAGGTTGCGTTGCCCCTTCTTGGCCAGCGCTTTGACCAGCGGATAAAGGATGACGAAGGCCGAATCGACAAAGATCGGGATGCTGACGATATAGCCGGTGATCGCCAACGCCCACTCTTCGCGCTTTTTACCCAGCCACTTGATAAAGCTGAAGGCGATCTGCTCCGCCGCGCCGGAAACTTCCAGCACGCGGCCCATCATCACCCCCAGACCAATGACAATCCCGATGCTACCGAGCGTACTGCCAAACCCTTTGGAGATGGTATCCACCGTCTGCATGGCGCTCAGCCCGCCGCTGATCCCGGCGATAGAGGCCGCCGCCAGCATGGCGATCAGTGCGTGAACCCGGGTGCGTAATACCAGCCACACCAGCACGAATACGGCCACCGCCAAACCAATGATGGGAGTATAAAGTGCCATAATCAGCTCCCGGCCTGTGGCATCTCATCGCGCATAAAGGCGTGGATGACCTGTTGGAAGTTCTCATCGGCGAAGAAGCCTAACGCCAATGCGCGTTGCACATCGAAGTTGCCCGGCCAGCTGGCGACAATGCGGTTGATGGCTTCATCCGGCACAAAGCTCACCCTGGCACGAGTCTGCTCACCGGCTACCTCCCCCAGCGCGGTCAGCATCTGTTGCACCGTGACGCTGATGCCGGGCAGATTGACGATGCGTGAGGTGCCAAACTGCGTGGCGGGCAGCGTGGCGGCATGGATAAAGTTGCGTACCACTGTGCCGGGGCTGGACAGCCACAGAGCCAACTCCGGGGAGACCGGGCAGACCGAAGGCTCCCCGTGCAGTGGTTCACGGATGATGCCGCTGGCAAAGGAGGACGCCGCCTTATTCGGTTTGCCGGGGCGCACGCTGATGGTGGGCAGACGCAGCACCCGCGCATCGACAAATCCTTTGCGGGCGTAATCGTTGATCAACAGCTCACACAGGGCTTTTTGCGCGCCGTAGGAGGATTGTGGCTGCACAGCGCACTCATCGGTGACGGTGGCCGGAAGCTGGCCACCAAACACTGCCAACGAGCTGGTGAAGATAAACTTCATCGCTGGGGCATTGTGGCGGGCGGCTTCCAACAATTGGCGAGTGGCGTCGAAGTTCACCTGCATCCCGAGATCGAAGTCGCTTTCTGCATGGCTGCTGACGATGGCGGCCAGGTGAAACAGCACGCTGCACTTGCTGTCGATTAGCAGATCGGCGGCATCGGGTTGAGTGAGATCGAGTGCCAGGCAGCGAACTCGTGGATCGGCTAGCGGGGCGTTTGGCTGCTGGATATCCGCCAGAACCAGTTCGTCAAAAGGTAGCGTACTGTCTTGCAGTAGCGCGGTTGCCAGACGTTGACCCAAAAAACCTGCTCCACCGGTAATGATGACCTTCATAGTTATATTCCTTTTTCTTGTAGGGGTTGTTATCAGAGGTTGATGCTGTGCAGCCGCACGCCACGTTCTTGGAGTTGTTGCTGCGTTTCTGGCGGCAGTGCGGCATCGCAGATGATGTCGTCGAGCGCCGCCAGCGGGCAGACGCGAAACATGCCGTACTTGCCGTATTTACTGCTGTCGGAAACCAGCACCTTGCGCCGGGCAACGTCCAGCAGCGCCTGTTTCACCAGCACTTTCTCTTCGTGCGGGGTAGACAGGCCATGCTCCAGATCCCAGGAACTGGTGCTGATAAAGGCCACGTCGATATTCAGGGTGCGCAACAGCATGGCGGCACAGCTGCCGACGCAGGAATAGTTGCGTTGATCGACCCGCCCACCGGTGTGAAACAGGTTGAGCTGCGGGCGATTCATCAGGTGCTGGATAATGGAAAAATCGTTGGTGACCACGGTCAGGTTGAAGCGTTCGGCCAGCTGGCGGGCGATCTCGAAGCTGGTGGTGCCCGCGTCCAGATAGACCACCTGGCCATCCTCGACTAGCCCGGCGGCATATTTGCCGATGGCCCGTTTTTGCCGGTGATGCAGTTGGGCCTTCTCTTTGTAGGCCAGCTCCTGGCGTAGCGCGTCACTCAGGCGCACCCCGCCGCTGACGCTGATCACCTTGCCTTCTTCTTCCAGTTGATGGATGTCGCGCCTGACGGTCATATGTGAAACGCTCATCAACTCGGCCAGGGCCACGATGGTGACCAACTGATACTCATGTACATAGCGATAGATAAAATCGCGGCGTTCCGATGGGATCATCCTCAACTCCTGGTCGGTAGCGATGGTGCCGCTGGGTGGCTGTTATTTTTTGTTATGTTATTAATATTCAATCATCTGATTTAACAAAAAAATGATGCGTATCACAGAAGGGTGGGTGGGTAGATGTATGGTTTTTTGGTGTAAAATTATTTAAATTCAATGTCTTATTTTTTATTGTTGTGATGGGTGGAGTCACAGAAGGTTGTGATGAAAAGTGTGAGGTGTAACAAAAAAGTGCAGAATGGCGGTGGGGCAGCTGATTAGATTGCCTACCTGCCCACTGTTTAAAACCTGCGTCTTGGGAAACCACCCTGGCACTAACAAACCGGCTCGGACGGCTTCCTCACTCTATGGGAGGGTTGGGGGTGATCACCGTCGCTGATGGAGCAAGTTCAGGGCAATAAATGAGCAGGATAAGCCGAGAAAATCGACGAGTGACGTTTTTTTCAACATTCAACTCGTTGAATGCTTGATAAGTGTTGCGCGAGGCAAGTGGGAAGGTATAATGCCCACGTTTTCCGCATACTACTTCAGTGCCGAAGTGGCGAAATCGGTAGACGCAGTTGATTCAAAATCAACCGTAGAGATACGTGCCGGTTCGAGTCCGGCCTTCGGCACCATTAGTATGTTCGAGAACGTCCGTAACAGTCCGTAAGTTACTAAAATTAAAGCCGAAAGGCTTTTTTTTTGGTCTGAATACGTCCGAGTACATCCGTTGCAATCAGGAAACCACTGGGAGCATAATCGGGGGCATTCAACTTCGATTAGAAATGTGCCCCTAAATGAAGCTCAACGCCAGACAGGTCGAGACCGCAAAGCCCAAAGACAAAACCTACAAAATGGTCGATAGTGGCGGTTTGTATCTTGAGCTTTATATCTTCCCGTATATCGGCTCGTCAGATATCCGCCAGTTCAAAACCAGCCACCTGTTAGCTCCGATTAAAAAGGTTGATGCTAGCGGTAAGCATGATGTAGCGCAGCGCCTTCAACAGCGAGTTACGGCCATTATGCGCTATGCTGTCCAGAACGATTACATTGACTCAAACTCGGCCAGTGATATGGCTGGGGGTGCTATCGACGACCAAAGCGCGGCGTTACCCTCTAGCCGCTTCCCTGAGTTTTTCGCTTGATGGTTCAGTGGTGGGCTAACTACCTGAGTGCAAATCAACACAAGCATGTCACTCCTTATGATTTTGCTAAAGAGATTATTGAGGTGTTGAAACATACAGCTAAAAAGTGACATGAAACTGTGTTTATGTACATGTATGTTTATGGTACAGTAGTTAAATTAAGTAATTTTTTTATCAATTTCATTGAATTTATTGAGGTTTATATGGTTAGGCCAATAGGTATCGATCTTTTTTCTGGTGCGGGTGGAATGTCCTTAGGTTTCGAAAAGGCAGGCTTCGATATTGCAGCATCTGTTGAAATAGATCCGATCCATTGTGCTACACATAGATATAATTTCCCTCTCTGTACTACTATTTGTTCCAGTGTCGAAAACTTATCGGGTAATGATATTAGAAAGCTAGCCAGCTTAGAAGGAAAAGAAATAGACGTTGTATTTGGTGGTGCGCCTTGCCAAGGTTTTTCATTAATTGGAAAAAGGGCTTTAGATGACCCTAGAAACCAGTTGGTCTCTCATTTTGTTAGGTTGGTCAATGAGTTATCCCCTAAATACTGTGTCTTTGAAAATGTTAAAGGATTAACTATTGGTAAACATGCAAAATTCCTTAGTGAAATTATCGAGTCATTAAATGAGGCCGGTTATAAGGTTCTTACACCTTACAAAGTTTTGAATGCTTCTAAATTTGGAGTTCCCCAGAGTAGAGAAAGATTATTTTTAATTGCCGCTAAGCGGGGACAAGAGTTACCCTCTTATCCACAATCTGTAGAGCATTCTGTAACAGTAGGAGAAGCAATATCGGATCTCCCTGACGCTGATACATTTCCTGAGCTTAAAAAACAAGACTTTGTTCAAACTAACTGGACTACAAAATCTAAATATGCTCGGATCCTTCGTGGTCTTGAGAAAGATAAAAATGATTATGGATACGAGCGTGATTTTAATAAGAGTTTATTAAGTTCAAGTTTAAGAACAGAACATACGCAGTTATCTCAAGATAGATTTATTGCGACCCCAAATGGTGAAACTGAGCCTGTGAGTAGGTTTAGAAAACTTGATTTGAATGGTCTGTGTAATACTTTACGGGCAGGTACTGATAGTGCCCGTGGTGCATTTACCTCACCCCGTCCTATTCATCCTACATTGCCACGAGTTATTACTGTGCGTGAAGCTGCCCGTTTACACTCTTATCCGGATTGGTTTAGGTTTCATAGCACAAAATGGCATGGGTTTAGGCAATTAGGTAATAGTGTTCCTCCATATTTGGCTAGAGCTGTTGCTTCAGTGATTATTGATAAGCTGAATATAACGCCTACAAAACCAGAGAATGTTGTAAAGCTTGTGGATGACTGGCTATTAACGGTTGATATGAAAACTGCTGCAAAACTCTTCGAAGTTCCAGCCGATACCATAGCCCAAAGAACTCGGAAAGAAAAAAAGGAAACTATCAATGAGTAAGAGTAATAATTATCTCGCCATCATTGAGAAAATATTTTTCTCCCATTATCAAGAAGGGATGCGAGAATTTGAATTTAATAGAACAGAAATCGGGGTGATGGCTACCGAATTGGGGGTTGATATCCCCAAAAATTTGGGTGATGTTATTTATTCAGTAAGATACAGGATTGATCTTCCTGAAAAAATTGTCAACACGGCTGAGGCTGGTTACGAATGGATAATTAGTGGGGTTAAAAGAGCAGGTTATAAATTCCATCAAGTCAAGATGAACAGGGTCGTGCCAAGAGATGATCTGGTGACGATAAAAATACCAGATGCGACACCTGAGATAATCGAGCGTTATGCTTTAAGCGATGAGCAAGCGTTGTTGGCTAAAGTTCGTTACAACAGGCTTATTGATACATTTCTTGGCATTACTGCATCCTCTCTCCAAAATCATCTAAGGACCACTGTCAAGGGGGTTGGTCAAATAGAAATAGATGAGATATATGTTGCGGTAGATAAATATGGGAGGCAATTCGTTATACCAGTGCAAGCTAAAGGTGGTAACGATAAGCATGCTGTAGTTCAGACTAAACAGGATATTTTATGCTGTGCTGAGAAATTTCCTCAATTAATTTGCAAAGCTGTTTCTGCTCAGTTTATGGCAGATAATAAAATCGCAATGTTTGAGTTAGTTGTACAAGATGATGAAGTTAAGATTGTTGATGAAAAACATTACTTACTTGTTTCTGCATCAAATATAACTGATGGTGATATTATCCAATATAGTCAGTTAGCAAAACCATAGCCTTTTAGCCGAGGCGCACAATGCTACCCCCATCACGCCTGCCCATTCGGCCCCAGTGATCGGGACTGGAGTCGCCAAATATGCTGAATTTATCCCGTGGATGAGTGGGGTGTTGGGCTCCTTCGAATAAATGGATTTCTGGATCAAGTTGCAAACGATTGAGGTCGGGATCGGTCAGTGCTAGAGGATCATACTGAAATTCAAATAACTCTCGCGTACGAGTTTGTCGGCTATGCAGGAAGCCAATTCGCTTTGGCCCGCGCATTCCATCCCAGTCTGCATATACCCCGATCATTGCCATCGTTAACTTCCTTTGATTGACTTCTTCAATGGTTTTAACAGGGCAGCCCGATCAGCCTACGTTGTGCCTGTCACTTTGTGGGCCGTATTGTTTGTTACGGGGCCAGCTTTCGTTGTTGTAGCTGCCTGCTTATCTGATCCTTCGTACCTGTAGGCAACCTCAGAGCGCGGCTTTTTGTCTACCGGTGCTTTACTCGGTTTTGCCTGGGAAGTGAATACGATATTGCTCTTTATCAGCCGAGAATCCTGAAGTTGGCGGCCTAGTTGATCTTCGGTTGCCAACTGATTCAGATCGCTTTCAAGCCCTAACACCTGCATGACAGACAGATATGCGCCTATAGTAACTCCTGCTCCCCCTGCTTCAAGTGAGCGCAGCGTCGTCATTGGCGACATACCTGCCCGTTCTGCCACCTGTTTGGCCGTCAGTTTGCGCCGAAGACCCGCAAGCTTCAGCCTCTCACCAAAAAGTCTGGCCTAACGAAGCGTTCTTGCCTTAGTAGGCATGTTCCGTGGTTTCTTGAAGCGCTCTTTTTTGCCTACGAGGACTGGACTAACAGGGAGTGATGCTTATCATGTGATCGAGACTACAGATCTAGAGAATGTGCTATGCAACATATTATTGAAGGTTTCCTCAGTTTCCAGAAAGAGATTTTCCCTCAGCGTAAGGAACTCTTCCGCAGCCTTGCCTCCAGCCAGAACCCTAAAGCGCTTTTTATTTCGTGTTCTGACAGCCGCCTGGTACCCGAGCTTGTGACTCAGCAAGAGCCGGGGCAGCTTTTTGTTATCCGTAACGCAGGCAACATCGTCCCTTCCTTTGGCCCGGAGCCGGGTGGGGTGTCCGCGACCATCGAATACGCGGTTGTGGCGCTAGGCGTTACTGATATCGTGATTTGCGGCCACTCGAACTGCGGCGCCATGAAGGCTATAGCTTCCTGTCAGTGCCTTGACCCGATGCCTGCTGTTGCCCACTGGCTGCACTATGCGGACGCGGCAAAAGCGGTGGTAGAGAAGAAAACCTGGGATAGCGAAATTGACAAAGTTAACGCTATGGTTGAAGAGAACGTTATAGCCCAGCTAAATAATATTAAGACTCACCCGTCCGTTGCCGTTGGTCTACGTGACAATGCCCTACGCCTGCACGGCTGGGTGTACGATATCGAAAGTGGCGAGATCCGCACGCTGGATAAAAACACGAAGAATTTCGTTTCGTTGGCAGATAACCCCGAGGTCTATTTCGAATAAAATGATGCCTGGCTATGAAAACTCGGTGCTTTCGGCCAGGCGTGCTTATCTGGTATATTTGGCCAGGTGGAATTTATTTGAGTTGTCGGGGGTGAGCGGTTAATGGAAAACGAAGAACATATCAGTAACATTATCAAACAGCACCTCGAAGCGGCATTAAACGATCTCGGGGAACTCATCTGGGCGTATGTGGTGTTATCCAAAAAAGATATGTCCTGTATCTTTGGGGTAACTAACTATCCCGGTGAATGGGTAGAACATTATAAAGCCAATGGTTTACAGTATACCGATCCAGTGGTGATCACAGCGCTGAACCGGCTAACGCCTTTTTCCTGGGATGAAAATCTGATGACGGGCGGAGGGTTTCATTTTTCCGCACTCTTCGAACGGGCCAGGAAGTTTGGTTTGAATAACGGCTATACGTTTGTATTGCATGATTATAATAATAACCTGGTCACGTTATCTTTTATTCTTGCCCCTGAAACCAGAGCGGAAATAACCCAAACGCTGATCCAGAATAAAGGTGATATCTCCGTATTACTGGCGTCAGTACATGAGATTTATCTAACTTTGAATTCGCTGTCAGAAAAAAATGCCTCTCGCTCAGAAAAAAGCGCCCAATTTACCGAACGTGAAAACGAAATCCTCTACTGGGCCAGCGTGGGAAAAACCTACCAGGAAACGGGGATGATCCTGGGGATCACTACGCGTACGGTCAAGTTCCATATGGCCAATATCGTCAAAAAACTGGGGGTAGCAAATGCCCGGCATGCAATACGTCTAGGTGTGGAACTTCAGCTGATTAAACCGGTTAGTTGATTACAGAGAAGGCTCAGCCGCCAGCGGCCAGTCGTTCAGCCTGGCTTCGTCCGCTGTGCTGTGCTTGCTGAATATCCTGGCTTTTAGCTTCCTTTGGCTCTCAGGATCGACATGGCCGAGCAGCAGATAGACCGGCTCATTTTTCTCGGAAACACCGGTTTCCAACACGGTGACATTCCAGCCGGAGGTTCTGATGATATGCATCATCGGATGGCTGGCGACGGCAAGAATGCCATCATAGTGGTGCTGCCGCGCATAGTTAATCAGCGAGAGAAACAAAGCCATAGTGACGGGAAACTTACGGCCTAACAGCGAGTGGGTTCTTTCTTTATCCACGAAGAAACGTGTGGATTCAATGTAATTACCTTCTGGGATGCTGACATTGTTAAAGAATGAGGAGAATGTACTGTTCAACATATTATGGTGTTTCATGTCGATCATCCTGGTTCCGCATATAATCATGCCATTCTCTACGCCAAAAATATAGTTGGTCTTGTCATTATCAAACTGATCGACCTCCTTGCCGTCAGAACAGTCTACTGCCCATTGTAGCCTGTCTTTAAAAGTATTTTTTCTTAACATAAAGAGATCTTCAGATTTCTCATTGCTCATTGAAGAGTAGTTAACGCTGTAGATATTAAACATAATGTCACCTGCGAATGAATATATAGAGATAAGTTCATCCGGTAACATCAGTGAAGTTTCTTTAAGAGCATGCCGGTACACAGGGATGATAATACTTTTTAATAGATTTAAGCTAACCTTATTATAGGAATTAACTGGTTTTTAGCCGGTGTTGGGGAAGGCGTTTTAGGCGACACTCTGGGCTTAAAAGTGATATGTTTCTTACCGCGTGTGAGTCTGAGGGGGTTGCAAGCAATGCGATCGTAGTAACGGCAACTTTTACCCATTTTTTACATCTTTATACAGATAACAGACAACTCGCCGGACGATAGGGGCAAGAATAGATGCGATTCTTTTGACAAGGAGCTTCACCATGGATCTGAAATGTATTTTTGCGTTATTCACCCTGTCTGTGTTGCCATGGAGTGCCAGTGCAGCCCCGGCAGCCCCCAAGGTCGTCGTAAAGTCTGAAGTTGCTTCGCCTGTGGTGTTGGAAAATACCCAAGATAAGAACTACCTGAAAATCTCGTTGGTGGGCTATCCGCTGCCGCAGGAAAAACGCAGCCCGATCAATCTGGCGCTGGTCATCGACCGCTCTACCTCAATGAGTGGCGATCGCATCGAAAACGCCAGAAAGGCGGCGATCGCCGCTGTTAACATGCTCAACGATAATGACACGCTTTCGGTCGTAGCCTACGACTCTGGGGTTGAGGTGGTGATCCCGGCTACCAAGGTTAAAGATAAAAAGCAGCTGATTAATAAAATCAACCAGAGCATTGAACCGCGTGGGATGACGGCGCTGTTTGCCGGGGTGAGCAAGGGCATCGATCAGGTAAGCAAACATCTGGATAAAGAGCAGGTTAACCGCATTGTTTTGCTCTCCGACGGGCAGGCCAACGTTGGGCCAACCTCCAACAGTGAACTGGCCGAGCTGGCCAAACTGGCGGCCAAGCAAGGTATCGCCATTACCACCATCGGCATTGGTGATGGTTACAATGAAGACCTGATGACCACCATTGCCGGCTATAGTGATGGTAATCATGCCTTTGTTGAGCAATCCAGCGATTTGGAAAAGACTTTCGCCCACGAGTTTAACGATGCCATGTCCGTGGTGGCGCAGGACGTGGTGGTGGTGATCAAGACAGCCGATAAGGTCACACCGGTTCGTCTGTTGGGGCGTGATGGCAGCATCAGCGGCAACACGGTCACCGTAAAACTGAACCAGTTATATTCCAATCAGGAAAAATATGTTCTGCTGGAAGTGATCCCGGCCAAGGGCAGCAACGCCCAGAGTAAACCGTTGGCCGATGTGAACGTGCGTTACGCCAACCTGAGTACCAAGCAGGTTGATACCTTTGATGAAAAAGTGGCTGTACGTTATAGCCAATCCGCTAAGGACGTCAGCGCAGCGCAGGTTGATGATGTGTTGGTAGATTCGGCCATTCAGAAGGCAGCGATTGAAAATGAGCGTGCGGTAGAGCTGATGGATGCAGGCAAAATGGAAGAGGCCAAACAGGTATTTAGCGCTAACGCGGCAGCACTGGAAAGTCTACCCGTCAGCGCCGCCCCAGCCAGACAAAAAGCCGAAGCCAGCGCGCAGAAGAACAAAGACCTGATGGGTAAAATGGAGAGCGACAGCAAGGAATCGACCCGTAAGGCAGTGAAAGAGCAGAACTACAACATCAAAACCCAGAAGAACCAGTAGCAGGGAGCCTAATGAGCCAGCGTACTTCCAGAAGTTTGACGGTTTTTATCATCATCACCGTGGCGGTCTTCAGCCTGATCGCCTATCTGGGAGTGCGCACCCTTGAGCACGAAGTGCTGTTACGCCATTACCAATCCCAGACCATGGCGCAGACGCGCGTCATGCAGGCCAGCGACAACGTCATGGATATCCTGCGGCAGAAAGCGACGCGGCTGGACGCGATCACCGACTACATTCAACCAAATGAGCAGGCGCTCAAGGAGCTGGTCGAGAAGGATTACGACATTGATGGCGTGTTTGTCCTGCAGAAAAATCGTTTGCTGTACCCCAATGAAAACGGCCCGCTGAGCCAAAAAGAGCTCGCCTGGGTTCAGGCCATCACGCCGTTGGTGAACGATCCTTCCTTGCTTTACGGCCACAATGTAAAAAGTGAAATGGCGATCCCACAATCTGGTTGGTACATCACCGGTGAGGTGCAGGAGCCGCTGCTGATCTACTGGCGCAATATCGGCAGCGATACCATCGGATTTCGGATCCCTTATATCAAGCTGTTGTCGGACGTGATTAATACGATCAACGTCGATTTTGGCAGCGATACGCTGGTGCTGGTAGAGAACGGACGCCGATTGTACCAAAGCAATCCTTATATCGTGCTGGATAATCAGCAGCCGCTGGCCGAACAGAGCCTGCCTTATCCGCTTACCGGCTGGCAGGTGAGCTATTACGGCAAAGCGGCCAGCACTACGGCGGTCTACCTGTGGGGCGGGGCGTTTATCCTGCTAATGCTGGCCATCATGGGCTTGATCATTTTCCGCCTTTACCGGGAATACACCCAGACGGCACGGCTGGCGCGCCAGCAGGTGGGTTTTGTCAGTCAGGTGTCCCACGAGCTGAAAACGCCGCTGACCAATATCACGCTGTATGCAGAGTTGCTGAAAGAAGAGCTGGATGAACAGCACGATGAAGGACTACGTTACCTGGACGTGATTATCGGTGAGAGCCAGCGCCTATCGCGCCTGATCCAGAACATTTTGAGTTTTACCCGTGAGCCGAAGCTGCACATTCAGCCCATTGACCTCAACCCGCTGCTGGCGAAGATTGCTCAGACTTTTATGCTGTCATACCAGGCTAAGGGAATGGCGATTTCCCTCTCGTTAGGGGAAAACGTGGTGGTGCAGAGTGATATCGATCGCCTGACGCAGATTATCAATAACCTGCTGAGCAACGCAGAGAAGTATGCCACGGCCGGGAAACAGGTCGATGTGCAGGTGGCGTGCAGTGCAGATTATGTCGATATTCACGTGCGGGATTATGGTGCCGGTATCTCTGAGAAAGAGCTCAGGATGGTTTTCCTGCCCTTTTACCGGGTGAAGTCAGGTATTACCGAGGGCGTATCAGGCACCGGCATTGGCCTGACGATTGCCCAGCAGTTGGCGCACAGCCTGGGCGGGGAGATCCTGGTGGCTCCGCAGTCGCCTGGGGTGCGCTTCACCTTGCGGCTGGCACGTAACCTGATTACAGCACCGTAGCCGCTGTTTTTGGATAAGTGCCGCAGAGTGACTTCTATACCTGACAACAACCGCGCTCTAGCTCCCTCTCCTTTTTGGGGAGAGGGTTGGGATGAGGGGAAAACACAGCGCTGAAGCCGATGATATCGCCCGCGTCAGGCGGTAATCGCCACCGCTAATCGCATTAACCACAGGAAGTCGTAATGAAAATACTGGTCGTTGAAGACGATACGAACATTCGCCAGGGATTGGTAGAAGCGCTCTCCCGTGAGGGTTACAGCCTGATCGCCGCAGAGAATGGCAAAGTGGCGCTGGAAATGTATCAGCAGGAAAAACCGGATTTTATCATCCTCGATATCATGATGCCGGAGCTGGATGGCTACGCGGTATGTCGGGAGATCCGCAAACAGGATGAGCAGATCCCGATTATCTTTCTATCCGCCAAGGATGAAGAGATCGACCGGGTGGTCGGGTTGGAGCTGGGAGCAGATGATTACATCAGCAAGCCGTTTGGCATTCACGAGATCCGCGCCAGGATCAAAACTATCGCCAGGCGTTGCCTGCGTAGCAAAACCGCGCAGCCAGATGCCAGCTTTGGCTTTGGTGATTTAACCGTGTACCCCAATGAGTTGTGCGCACTGCGCCAGACGGCGAGGTTGGAGCTTTCACTGCGCGAGGTGAAAATCCTGGAGTGCCTCTATCAGCATAAAAACAAGGTCGTCACGCGCGAAATGCTGTTCGATGCCGCCTGGGGCTATGACTTCCTGCCTAACAGCCGCACGTTGGATCAGCATATCTCTAAGTTGCGCAAGACTATTGAGCTTGATGCGAATAATCCGTTGCTGATCCGCACCGTGCATGGGATGGGGTATCGGTACTTAGGGTGAGGATGGGCCGACA
This sequence comes from Serratia silvae, assembly GCF_023282985.1. Lineage (GTDB taxonomy): Bacteria > Pseudomonadota > Gammaproteobacteria > Enterobacterales > Enterobacteriaceae > Chania > Chania silvae. Next base: position 57,100 of record NZ_JAGQDC010000001.1, read on the forward strand.
TAACGTTCGGCCCAAAAGGGTTACTTCAGGAAGTGGAGCATTTTTAGCATTGAGCTATCGTTGGCGGTTTTAATTTTTTAGTAATAGATGGGGTCTGAGATTGGTGAATCCCAAGTGTAGATATCGTTCTTATTCAGTGGAACACATTGCATTGCAATTGCTTTTAATTGCTTTATTTTTCTATCGTATTCATTGGTGTTGTCAGGCGTTATTTTTAGACTTGCCTTTCGGGGGGCAATAATACGTGCTGGGCAAATTAACTTGATATCGCCTAAAGTGAATATGTTTACTCCAGTGATAAAGAACCGATTGGGTATGTCTTGATAGTATCTGGTGCTCCACAGTGCACTATTAAACATAGTATGAGAATGGGTTTTTTTATCAATATAAAACTCATGTATACGCGAGTCACTGATACCTGATAGATTCATTGTCATGTTTATTATCATGTTTGGTATAGGCCTGATAAATATTGAAAAAATTGCCAGGGTAGTTGGTATGCATATTAATATGATAGTAATGATGCGTAATATTTTTCCATTTTTCTTTTCATTAATATAAATTGTCCCAGGTAAAATGCTTAACATAGTATACATGAGGGCTAATATGATGATTAGGCTAGCCTGTGTAAATTCTTTACTGCCTTCGGCAACCTCAAACTGTTGTAATAAAAAGAATAGTGGAAGCACTTGAGCAATTGCCGGGGTGAGTAAAAAAAACGGCATAAAATATTTCGTAGACCATTTCTTAAGAAAACTGTCTTCTTCATTACTGTCCTGTGAAAGGTATTTTCTTGATTTTAATATTCTATTATTTGTTAGGAAGAAGCTAAAAAACATAGAAGGCAATAGAAATAATGAGATAATGATAAAACTATTTAATTTGATGTAATATAAAATAGAAGTAAGTAAAATTAATAATAAGCATGATATTAAGCAGTTAAACATACCAGTTAAAGCGAAATCATGTTCTATTCCATTGTATTTCTTCAGGTTACGTTCATAATGAGCGTAAGCAATAATTAACATTAATGAGGAAATGAATAGTAATATGCTGAAACCCAATATCGATAATATTGCAAACCCTAATATAATCCCCATAATTGATTTGACATTTACCGCATCATGAAAGATATCTAATCTATCGATATTTGATAGGTAAAGCCAAATCACCGCAACAGTCAATACGGTAATGAAAGCCGATGAGGAAATGATCGATATGATCAATTTTTTATTCAGTATTTTATTCATTACGTGAATTCCTTTTCTTAAAGTTTTATTTAGATATCAGATTGCTGATAAAGGTTATTCATGCTCTTAAAATAGGGGCAGCAATATACTGCGCCCCTTCAGATATTTATGCGACAAATGAGCTGTAATTTCAAACTATTTTTATTTGCATATGTCATCGTTGCAATGCTAATTATTGATTTTTACAGGATATGATAAATCCTCTGCTCGCTAGAGAGGTGAAAAGTGGTGAGCTTGCGAGGGGGAACCCCGTTGAAGGCATTAACTAATCCGCACCGATGTCACAGCAAGCCTTATTGATTCGTGTATAATCTCCCCCAACTTTTTGTACATCTTCTTAGGGTCTTCTATGGCTGACACCAACTTCTCTCAAATTGCTGCCTTCATCTGGTCGGTGGCCGACCTGCTGCGTGGCGACTTCAAACAATCCCAGTATGGCCGTGTGATCCTACCCTTCACGCTGTTGCGCCGCTTGGAGTGTGTGTTAAGTGAGAGCAAAGAAGCGGTGGTGGCCCAGGCTGAAAAAGTCAAAGCCATGAACCTGCCGGAAGAAGCACAGGAAAAGCTCATTCTGCGAGCAACCAATGATCTGGCGTTCTTCAATACCTCATCGATGGATCTCGGCAAGATGGGGCAGAACGGCATCAAGGATAACCTGGAGAGCTACGTTCAGTGCTTCTCAAAGGATGCACGTGAGATCTTTGAGCACTTTAAGTTTTATGAGTTTGTTGGCCAATTGAACGATGCCAACCTGCTGTTCAAGGTAGTAAAGAAGTTTGCCACTACCGATCTTAGCCCTGCCGCCGTGTCTAACCACGAAATGGGCTTGGTGTTTGAAGAACTGATCCGCCGCTTTGCAGAAAGCTCGAATGAGACTGCGGGGGAGCACTTTACCCCACGCGATATTGTGCGTTTGACCACTTCATTGGTGTTTATGAAGGACGATGAAGTGCTTAGCAAAGACGGCATCATTCGTACCATCTACGACCCTACAGCAGGAACCGGTGGTTTTCTTTCCTCAGGCATGGAGTATGTGCATGAGTTGAACCCAAATGCGGTGATGCGTGCTTTCGGCCAAGAGCTAAACCCAGAGTCATACGCCATCTGTAAAGCGGACATGCTGATCAAAGGCCAAGATGTCAGTCGCATCAAGCTGGGAAATACCCTGTCTAACGACCAGCTACCGACTGAGAAGTTTGACTACATGCTGTCTAACCCACCGTTCGGCGTGGATTGGAAAAAGATTGATACTGAGATCAACAACGAGCACAGCGTAAAAGGCTTTGCTGGACGCTTTGGTCCGGGGTTGCCACGCGTCTCCGACGGTTCGCTGCTGTTCTTGCTGCACTTGATCAGTAAGATGCGCGACATTCGCAATGCGGATGGTTCGGTGAATGACGGTGGGCGTATCGGCATTATCCTCAACGGTTCCCCACTATTTACCGGCGGTGCGGGCAGTGGTGAAAGCGAAATCCGCCGCCATATTTTAGAGTCTGATTTGTTGGAAGGCATCGTCGCACTGCCGACCGATATGTTCTATAACACCGGCATTGCTACCTACGTGTGGATTTTGTCCAACAATAAAACCGCCGATCGTAAAGGTAAAGTGCAACTGATTGATGGCACCAACCTGTGTGGCAAAATGCGTAAATCGCTAGGCTCGAAGCGCAATATCATGGGTGAAGAGGACATTAAGCTTATCACCCAAACCTTCGGTGCCTTCAAGGTTGTGGCTCCGACACCGTTGGATGAACTGGGCCTGGATAAAGCCCCAGAGCAGAAATCGAACCGTGGTCGCCAGTCCGCGACCAGCAAAACTGAAGCGCCGAAAACCTTCGCCAGCAAGATCTTTAACAGCACCGATTTTGGCTATCGCCGCCTGACCATCGAACGTCCGCTACGTTTGTCTGCGCAAATCACCGATGAGGCCATTGCCTCGCTACGTTTTGCAACCAAGCCGTTTGCTGCACCGATGGAACGCTTGTATGAAGAGTTTGGTTCGCAGTGGGATAACGCTAATTACGCTGACTTTAGCGCGATTGAAGTCGAGGCGCGTGCGGTTATCAAAGCCGAATTCCCCGATCTGAAAGAGAAGCAAATCAAGGATCTGTTGGATAAGAAACTGTGGCTGACCCAACGCGCATTGATGGCAAATGCTCAGCAAATCCAAACCGCTTTTGGCAGCAAAGCCGGTGGTAAGAACCTGGTAAGTAACGACTTTAACCAGTTTGATCTTATCCTGAAAGGCGCACTGAAAACTGCCGACGTGAAGCTGGATACCAAAGAGAAAAAACAGTTTATCGACGCCATTACCACTAAAAACCCAGACGCCGAACCTGTGGTGAAGAAAGTGCTGAAAGAGGCTGCGCAACCGCTGTATGGAGCGTTTGAATATAAGGACAAGGTGGTGGAGTTTGAGCAAGACGCCGATCTGCGTGATAACGAGAACGTGCCGCTAGACCCTAGCGAAGCGACCAGTATGTTGATTGAAAGCTACTTTGAGCGTGAGGTAAGGCCGCACGTTGCCGATGCATGGATCAATGCCGACAAGCGCGATGCCAAAGACGGTGAAATTGGCGTGGTAGGCTATGAAATTCCGTTTAACCGCCATTTCTATGTCTACCAGCCGCCACGTGACCTCAAAGAGATCGATGCGGATCTGGATGCGGTCAGCGCCGAGATTATGAAGCTGCTGCAAGAGGTGCATTCATAATGAGCAAGTATCAAAGCTATCCAGAGTATAAGGATTCTGGAGTTGAGTGGTTGGGTATGATACCAAAGGCTTGGGTCACGATAGCTATTTCTCGTTTATTCACTCGAGTTAAACGAACTGGTTATAGCGAAAAAGAATTATTGTCTGTATATCGCGATTATGGTGTAGTACCTAAAAACAGTCGTGATGATAACAACAATAAACCCTCGGACGATTTATCACCTTATCAACTGGTTCAGCCTAATGATCTAGTGCTTAATAAAATGAAAGCATGGCAGGGTTCTATTGCAGTTTCTGAATATGAAGGGATTGTTAGCCCAGCATACTTTGTGTATGAGCCAAGTGCTAATTTATTTGAACTTGCTTACCCTAAGTATATTCATTACTTAGTAAGAAACATTATCTACATTACCCAATATCTTAGTCGTTCGAAAGGAATTAGAGTCAATCAATGGGATTTAGATCCTGATGAATTCAGAAACATTGAATTACTTCTTCCAAGCAAAAAAGAACAATTGAATATTTTTGCATTTCTTGACTATGAAACGGCAAAAATAGACGATCTCATTGAGAAACAGCAGCAACTGATTGAACTGCTAAAGGAAAAACGTCATGCAGTGATTAGCCATGCTGTCACCAAAGGGCTAAGTTCTGATGTGCCAATGAAAGATTCCGGTATTGAGTGGCTGGGTGAAGTACCGGATTATTGGGATGTTTGCTTATTTAAATACAAATGTAAAGAGGTTACTGATGGCGCACATATTTCGCCAGAAACTGATGGAGGAGAACACTACTTCGTTTCAATAAAAGATATAAAAAATGGTATGATTGAATTCGAAAATGCTCTTTTGACTTCAGAAAAAAGCTATGATTATCTGGTGAAAGCAGGCTGTATGCCATTGGAAGGGGATATTCTTTTTAGTAAGGATGGGACGATTGGACAAACGGCAATAACCCCGTCAAGTATCGAGTTTGTGGTGGCGTCATCACTCATAATTATTCGTCCTGATAGAATGATGGTTACTCCTGAATTCTTGGATTTTCTGTTGCAAAGCTCACTTGTCAAAGAGCAAGTGGAAAGTTTTGTTAAAGGGGCCGCACTGAGGCGCTTATCCATTATAAATCTTTTGAAAGTGTTCGGTGTATTTCCACCATTAAAAGAACAATATATTATTTCAGATTACATAAATAAACAGTTAACAAAATTTAACGAGCTAGTAAATCAGGCTATTTTACAGGTTAAACTGCTCCAAGAACGCCGCACCGCTCTAATCTCCGCCGCCGTAACCGGTAAAATCGACGTGCGCAACTGGATGGCCCCTACCCACGACGTAGTAACCCATCAGGAGCCACAGGAGGCGACGGCATGAGCACAGACACTACCAAGGAGCTGATCTTTCAAAATGAAATGATCGAGCAGATGGTGAAAAATGGTTGGATTGTCGGTAAATCAGACGGCTACGATCGTGAACGTGCTGTGTATACGCCGGATGTGCTGGCCTTTGTGCAAGTCAGCCAACCAAAGGAATGGGCGAAGTTCGCCAAGGTTTACCCAAATGACACCGAGCGTTATTTTCTGGATGCGTTGGTAGCCCAGCTTAAAAAAGCCGATGTGAATGCCACCGATACCCTGTCCCGCACCTATGGCACCTTGGGCGTATTGCGCCACGGGTTAAAAATCCGCAATGCGCGTTTCTCTCTGTGCCAATTTAAACCCGAACATGAGCTAAACCCGGAAACGCTGGCGCGTTATCAGCAGAACATCTGCCGCATTGTACCGGAGTTGGTTTACAGCCCCTATGCCAATGCGGAGCACTTTGCCGCAACCGGCAGCAAAGCCAAGAGCTGGCGCATTGACCTGGTGCTGTTCGTCAACGGCTTGCCGGTCGCTACGCTGGAGCTGAAATCCGAATTTAAGCAGGCGGTACAAAACGCCATCAAGCAGTATAAAAGAACCCGTCTACCGAAAGACCCAATCACCAAAAAGTCGGAGCCGTTGCTCAGCTTTAAACGCGGTGCGCTGGTGCACTTTGCCGTTAGCCAATATGAAGTGTTTATGGCCACTAAACTGGCAGGGGACGAAACCTTCTTCCTGCCGTTTAACAAAGGCACCAAAGAAGGCGGGGCGGGTAACGACATTCCCGACGATCAAAACCGTTATGCCACCGATTATCTGTGGAATGAGGTGTTACTGCCCAGCAACCTGTTGAATATTTTAGGCAGCTACGTTCATCTGCAAATCGAAGAAAAAGAAGACTGGAACGGGCTGAAAACCAAGAAAGAAACGCTGATCTTCCCGCGTTATCATCAATGGGACGTGGTGCGTAAACTGATTGGTGCCGCAGTTGAAGAGGGCACTGGCAATAAATACCTGATCCAACACAGCGCTGGCTCCGGTAAATCCAATTCGATTGCCTGGACTGCCCACCAACTCTCTACGCTGTATGATGCCAACGGCGAAAAGCAGTTCCATTCGGTGATTGTCGTTACCGACCGCACCGTACTCGACGATCAGCTGCAAGACACTATCTATCAGTTTGAACATGCCGACGGCGTGGTGGGGCGTATCAATAATAAAGAAGGCGACGGCTCAAAATCAGAAAAACTCGCCGCTGCGCTAGAGAACTCGCAACCGATTATCATCGTCACCATCCAGACCTTCCCGTTTGTGCTAAAAGCGATTGAAAACAGTGTCAGCCTGAAACTGCGAAAATACGCGGTGATCGCCGATGAAGCTCACTCTTCCCAAAGCGGTTCTACTGCCCGTCAGTTAAAAGAAGTGCTGATGTTGGAAGAGACAGACGACGACACGGTGCTGACTTCCGAAGATGCCATCAATGCCACCATGGCAGCCCGGCGAGGAAGCAGTAATCTGAACTACTACGCGTTTACCGCCACGCCAAAACCAAAAACCTTGGAGCTGTTTGGCCGTTTACCTAAGCCTGATGAACCGGCATCAAAGACCAATAAGCCTGAGGCCTTTCATGTGTACTCCATGCGTCAGGCGATCGAAGAAGGCTTTATTCTGGATGTGCTGAAGAATTACACCACTTATCAGGTGGCCTATAAGCTGGTGCAAAAGATGGAGGCTGCCGACAAAGAAGTCGATAGCTCCAAAGCCAAAATCAAGCTGAGCCAGTGGGTGCGTCTGCACGATTACAACATTTCACAGAAGGTGAAGGTGATTGTGGAGCACTACAAGAACCACGTCGTTCACCTGCTTGGTGGGCAGGCCAAGGCGATGGTGGTGACCAGTTCGCGTAAAGAGGCCGTGCGTTACAAGCTGGCTTTCGACAAATACATCATTGAGAATAACTATCAGCATATCAATGCCATGGTTGCGTTTTCCGGCGAGGTGGAGTTTAACGAGGGCGATCCAGACAGCTTGGCGCTGCTGAACCACAAGTTCACCGAAATTAATATGAACCCGGGGTTAAAAGGCCGCGATATGCGCAAAGCCTTCGACAGCGATGATTATCAGGTGATGCTGGTTGCCAACAAATTCCAAACCGGTTTTGATCAGCCGAAACTGTGCGCCATGTATGTGGATAAACCCTTAGGTGGGGTTGAATGTGTGCAGACGCTTTCACGTTTGAACCGTGTTTATCCCGGTAAGGTGGAATGTGGCACTTTCATCCTCGATTTTTATAACCAGCCTGATGACATCCTGCAAGCCTTCCAGCCGTATTATCAGACCGCCGAACTGATGGACGTGACCGATCCTGATCTGGTGTTCGACCTGTTCGAAAAACTCCGGTCCAGTGGCATTTTCACCTGGAGCGAAGTTGAGCAGTTTTGCACCGCTTTCTTTACCAAAAACAAGTCTAACGCCGCTATCAGCAACATCTGCAAACCGGCAAAAGAGCGCTGGGAAAAGCGCTATCTTTCTGCCATTGAAGCCTATATTCAGGCAAAAGAAATCTTTGAACGCACCAAGAAAACGCAGGATGCGGTGTTAATCGCCAATGCTGAGAATACGTTTAAAGAGTGCAAAAAAGAGAAAGATCGCTTAGAAATCTTCAAAAAAGACTTGGGTAGCTTTGTTCGGTTCTACGAGTTTATGTCGCAGATCGTCGAGTATGAAGATCGGGACCTGGAGAAACTTAGCCTGTATGCCCGCCATCTCAGGCCGCTGTTGCAAGAAAAGAACGTGCAGGAAGACGACGTGGATTTAGATAATGTCGTGATGAGCCACTATCGGTTATCGAGAATTCGGGAACAGCATATCAAGCTGCAAGAGGACGCGGCGGATTATCAACTTGAACCGGGTAATGACGTGGGTACGGCTAAGCCGAAAGATAAGAAAGAGGCTTTCCTATCGCATATTTTAGAGCGTTTGAATGAGCTGTTTATTACGGACAACCTTACCGATAAAGACATGGTTAACTATGCGTTTGCGGTACGTGACAAGCTCTCTGAAAACCAAACCGTCATGACGCAGATTGCCAACAATACCCGCGAACAGGCAATGCTGGGTGACTTCCCGAAAGCGATTGATGATGCGGTCATGGACAGTAACGAAGCTCAGCATGAAATGATGATGCAGTATCTGTCTAACCCGGAACTTGCCAAAGGGTTTGCTCGCGTGGTGTTTGATATGCTGAAAGGTGGCTGAGGCAAGTCAGGTAATGACTGGCAGCTTAGGTATAAAACCCGAGCTGCCCAAACCATCAAACAACAGCGTCACTATCCATATCTAACTCATCAAACAACTGTAGGTCGACATCAAGTAGTTCGACAGCATGGCTTCTACGGATCCCGACGTTATTTTCAATCAGTAACTCCAATAGTCGGTCACCGTCAATTAATGTGATTGGCGCGGCTCCTGGGTAAAGCGCAGCTTCTGCACATTTGGCAGCAAACTTGCCCGTGGTGATCAGCGTCCCCCGGATTGCCTTATGATAGGGGAGAGCACCACGTAATTGGTCGATGAGTGGGCGGTGGACGCTATTTTGCATCCGCTTAACTTGAACGACCTCTGTCACTGTGGTTATACCAACCTGGACCTTACCAACGACATCAACTCCTTTGTCCCCTGAAGCTTTAGTGACCTCTACCTGCTCATATCCCATGGCTTCCAGCAACTGACCGACAAGTTGCTCAAATTTATAGGGATTCATGGTGCAAATATGTTCGCGTAACGACTCTTTTTGCTTCAGATTATAACGCTTAATGGCCCCTAACAGCTCCTTCCTCGGATCTTCTTCACGAAGCGGAAGTGCTTTGCTCAGCCAGGAACGACCTGAGTCGGTGATCTGATAGCTCATACCCTCTCTGGAAACCAGGCCACGATCAACAAGGTTGTAGAGGCGAGCATGCAGGGTTGTTTTGATGGAACTCAGCGATGCAAATTTGGAGTGTTGATGCAAGAAGGCTTGCCACTCAGGCAAGAGATCGGCGCGTTTTGATTGTTCTCTGCTAGCGAGAAGCTCCAAGAGCTGAAGAATACCCTCTTCGTCATCTAGCAACCGAATTGTTGATTCATCTGCGGCCAGGAAAAGGTTACCTTTATCCGTTAGATGCCATAGCCCTCCGTCATCGGTTTCCATGAAATCGAAATTGTTGATGAACATATAGCAGCCGTAGCTGTGCCGTGGATTGAGAACATGTTCATCGGTATCCCAAATCCGTTGTGCTATTTCAGCATCCTCACCCTTGAGTCTTTCTTTGATCCAGCTATCAGGTTCTGACCAATCAACGGGGTTCTGTGGGGTGCCAGCTTGTTCATGAACGGCTGTTATCATATTGCGGACGGATTTTAGTTGGAGACCATCCACAGCCTTGAGCATGGCTCTGACCTGAGCATAGGTTGGAAATAGCGGGGTTATCACCTTGTAGTGTTTCACGTTTATCCTTAACTGAATCAAATTGTCTCGGCTAAGCGATTATATCAGCAATGCTAATTTATTTATAAAAATAGCGCCTAGGTGAGTTCGGCGTTGTTTGCTTCTGGGGAGATGCTTCACCCCTTAAACACCTGCCCCCGGTGCCACTCAACAAACCTATCCAAAGGATAATGTTCTGCGCTCTTGGGTAGCCAAATTGCCTTGCCGGCAAAATCCCAGAACAATCGCTCGACCATCTGACTACCGTTCACGCCTGCTGAAACCAGTAGTTTCATGCTGTCATCAAGCCCGATCGCTCCCATATCAAATGCGGAGTGGTGCAATGAGCACAGCGCTAATCCGTTGGCCACGGTACATGGGCCGCCGTGCATCTTCCATTTGATATGGGCTGCTTCTAAACCAACGGGTGTACTGTCGTGACGCAGGTTGTAGCCACACACCGCGCATTGATAGTTATAGGCACGTAAGATCGTTTGCCGGAATGCTGGGTCGCGTGTTTTACGTATTCCATCAAGCTGAAAGTCCAGGCGGTTGGCTATCAGTTCCTGAACGCTGTCGGGGAAATGTTCGCAGAGGATTTGCTGCGCAAGCTTGTCGATTAGGGCGGGTTGGCTGCGTAGCAGCTGGTAGCTTTCTTCGTCGAAGCCACCGCTGACGCCATGTTCAATAATTTCCCGCTTCGGCGGCTCTTTACTGCCTTTCTGCGGGCTGCAAAGCTCTGCATTCTGCAACTCCCAGAACCCGTCGCCGCGTAAACGCCAGAACGGCATGGTGGGGTAATGGTCGCGCCGTTGCGGGCCAAAGCTATTGAGTAATGCCAGCAAGGGAGCGTGGATTTCTTCGCCGTAATTGAACAGCCGCTCATGCCCTTGCTGATATTGGGATAGCACATACAGCAACAGTAATGGCTTATGTGGTGCACGCTGATCGCCTCTGCGCCACAGGGTCAGATGAGAGATGGCGGTTTGCAGTTCTTGGCTGGTTTTCATCAATGCATCCTGGCGGGCGGCGAAAGTAATTGCGATCATGCTCGCAAAAGAGAAGGGATTCAATCGCTTCTAGGCAGGTTCTAGAGAAGGGAGAGTCTTGGGGTTGGAGCGCAGGGAAAGCAACATCGGCTGCCCCAGGCAGGATGCTGCAATGCTACGCCGCTACCATAATCAGCCAGGTTGTTACTTTGCTGTTGCGCTAAAATCTACAGATTTATTAATCTAATTACCCTTTCCATTATCGTTTTTCGCTCTGTATTGTGGTAAATCTACCCACCATTGATAAGGACTTTGCATGGAGCGCAAGGATGACCCCGATTTCAGAACCACGCTGTGTTTTCACTGAAGGTAGCATTGCCTTGCCTGCCGGATACCGTGAGCAGACCGTCAATATTCTGATCGCGCCATCCGGGCCATCGCTTAACATCTCCCGTGACCAATTGCGCCCCGACGAAGACTTTGCCGCCTACCTGGCCCGTCAGCGTGAGGTATTGCAAAAAGGCTTGCGCAAGTACCAGGCTCTCGACGAACAGCCCGCCGTATTGGGCGATGGCCTGTTCCACGGCATCACGCTGCTTTCCCGCTATCATCCGCAAAAGGGCCAGACCCTGCACCAACGTCAGGCTGTATTCCCTGTTACGGCTTCTAACGTGTTGATTTTCACGCTGGCGAGCTCCCAGGCCTTGACCGAGCAGGATGAAGCTTGCTTCTCAGCCTGCCTGAGCAGTTACCAACACCCGTAACACCCCGCATTTCGACCAAGGACAGGAGCGAATACCATGCTGGAAGCTGCACGCGTCGGTGATGCCATCGGCCATTCGGGGGCTCTCGCCGGGTTGATTGGCGGCACGATCCTAGGTGGCCTGATCAACGTGGCCGGGGGTATCCTGGGCGGCATGTTGATTGGTGCCGGGTGTGCGTCTGCCTGTCTTGGCGTGGGCTTTTTGCTGATTGGTGCCGGGATTGCGGTTGGTATGGCGGCCAATGCCCTGGGGGAAAAAGCGCGGGATGCCTGTGTCGAGGCGGGTGCCAGCTCGATGAGCCCCAGCGGAACCATTGTCACCGGCTCGGGCAATGTTTTTATCAATGACAAGCCCGCCGCTGTCGCCACCCTGAGCACCGTCACCTGTGACAAGGACAAGGTGCAGCAGGTGGCACAGGGCTCTTCCTCGGTATTCATCAACGGCCAGCCTGCTGCCCGCAAGAGCGATAAAACTACCTGCGATGCGACCATCCTGGCCGGTTCCTCCAACGTGTTTATCGGCGGTGGCACAACGACCACGGAAAACATCAGCCCGGAAATCCCTGAGTGGGCCTACACCGTTTCCGACCTGACGATGTTTATCGCCGGTCTGGTCAGTGCCAAGGGAGCAGTGGGGCGTGGGCCAGGTGCTGTAGAGCGTCTGATGAGCAAAATTCCAGGGGCCAGCAAGGTAGCCAAAGTGCTCTGTTGGCTGGGGCCGCTGGCGATAGTCGTTCCAGTGATCGGTATTCTGGCCAACCCGGTAGATGTGACTAGCGGGCAAAAATTCCTCAATGACGACGATGACCTGGACTTCACCCTCGATGGTGAATTGCCGTTGTTCTGGCAACGTAGTTATCTCAGCAGCCATGCAACGGAGAGCGTATTGGGGTCGGGCTGGAGCCTGTTCTGGGAAAGTGAATTGCGGCAGGTGGAAGAGGGCATCTTGTGGCGTAACACCTACGGGGATTTTATCCCGTTCCCTGAGGTACCCGTTGGCCATCGTACCTTCTGCCCCGACCAGCAGTGCTGGCTCACGCACAGGGAAGATGGCACGTGGTGCATCAGCGATGCCGGTGAACTGCGTTACCACTACCCGGCCTTCGACGCCGAAGGTCGCGCTCCCCTGAGTGCCATCAGCGACAATGTCGGCAACCAGCAGTCATTCCACTACAACGAACAACGGCAGATGGACATCATCACCCGTACCGGTGGCCAGGCCCTGCGTTGTGAATATCACCCCGAACTCAACCGTCTGACTGCCGTGTGGCAGCAAACTGTGGTGGGCGAGGTGCAGCGTGTCCGCTATCAATATAACGAAGCGGGTCAACTGGTCGCGGTGCAACACCGGGGTGACGCAGTGATGCGTCGCTTTGGCTGGGATGAGCAGAACGGTTTGCTGCTATGGCATGAGAATGCCACCGGGTTTCGCTGCGACTACCAGTGGCAGGAAATGGAGGATATCTGGTGCGTCACCGAACACCACACCAGCGAGGGTGACGGCTATCGGCTGGCTTATGACGAAGAACGCAATCTGCGCACCGCCACCTACCAGGATGGCAGCCAGGCAGTGTGGGAGTTGGACGAACACCGGCGCGTCAGCCGTTACACTGACCGTACCGGCAACTCGCATCAGATGCTGTGGGATGAAGCCGGTCTCCCCGCCGGTTACCGCTCGCCGCTGGGCCATCTGCGCCAATGCCAGTGGGATGAACTGGGCAGGCTGGTGTCCGTCACCGATGCCAACGGCGCCACCACGCGTTGGCAGTACCAACGCAACAGCGACCGACAGACCTTTGTATTCTGGCCAGATGGCATTGCAGAACGTACCGTCTGGGATGAACAGGGCCGGGTGGTGCAGGAAACCGACCGGTTGCTGCAATCGACGCACTATCATTATCCCCACACCCATACGCTGTTGCCAGACCGCGTCACCGATGCGCGGGGCGGCGAGAGCCAGTTAAGCTGGAATAGCCAGGGGCAACTGACAGGCTACACCGACTGTTCCGGCCAGCCCACTGCCTGGCGCTATGATACGCTGGGGCAGATGGTCTCCCGCCGCGATGCATTGCAGCAGGAAACCCGCTACCAGTATAACGACGCAGGCCAACTGGTCACACTGACCCTACCGGACGGTTCAACGGAGCAGTTTGACTGGTCTGATGCGGGGTTGTTGCTCAGCCATCAGCAGGGGCAAAACCTGCCGCGCCACTGGCATTACAACGCACGTGGGCAAACCCTGAGCGCTACCGACCGCCTGAACCGCACCCTGCGTTACGATTATGATGTGGAAGGCCACCTGCTCAGCCTGGATAACGCCAACGGCGGTATCTATCGCTTTACCCGTGATGCGGAAGGCCGTTTGCAGGAAGAGCAGCGCCCGGACGATACCCGTTACGGTTACCGTTTTAATGCCGATGGGCAGGTTGCCGAAGTCGTGCAGCGTGGTACTGCAGACACGGAAGGACACCGCCCAGAGAAAGTCAGTCAACTGACCTACGATGCGGTAGGCCAGGTGATTGCGCGCCAGACGCAGACCGAGCAGGTTATATACCAGTGGGATACGATGGGCAGTTTGCTCAGCGCCAGCCGTACACCTACGGAGCAGGGGCAGACGCTGGGTATCCAGCCCAATACCGTGAGCTTTGAACGGGATGCGTTGGGTCGGGTGACTCGAGAGCATAACGGCGTAGAAGTACTGAGCTATCAGTATGATGCGCTGGGTAACCTGACCACTCTCGGCCTGCCGAACGATGACCAGTTCCAGTGGCTGCATTACGGTTCTGGGCACGTCACTGCCATCCGTTACAATGACCAGATCATCAGCGAGTTTGAACGCGATGCACTGCACCGTGAGACAAGCCGTACTCAGGGGGCTTTGACGCAGCACCGGCGATATGACCGCCTGGGTCGTCGCCAGTGGCAGAGCAGTATCAGCAATCGCCTCACCGACGCACTTACCTCCCCAGAGCAAGGGGTTTTGTGGCGAGCTTATCATTATGACGATATGCATGAACTGGCCACCGTAGAGGACAGCAATCGGGGTATGCTGAGCTATGGCTATGATGTTGAAGGTCGGTTACGTAGCGTCTATTCGGCACAAAGCGATCAGACCTCTGTGCATTATGATCAGGCTGATAACGCCTTGTTACTGCCATTACTGACGCCGGAAAGTTCACCGTATGTCCGTGGTAGCCAACCTTATCGTGATAACCGGTTGACCCGTTGGGAAGAATGGCAGTATCAGTATGATGCCTTCGGCAATATGTCGGTCAGGCAGAAAGGTCCCGGCAGCCAACACTATCGCTATGATGCAGATAACCGCCTGGTGGGGGCGAAAGGTGGCGGGCCAAAGGGACTGTTTGAAGCGCAGTACCACTATGACGCGCTGGGTCGCCGGTCAAGTAAGGTGGTCACTCTTCGCCAGGAACGGCGTGAGACCCATTTCTTATGGCAAGGATTGCGGTTGCTGCAAAGTCGTACTGACGAACGCCAGCAAACCTACTGCTATGACCCGAACGAAGCCTACACACCGCTGGCCTGCATTGAACGGCACTACAGTGGGGATAAACTGTACTGGTATCACACCGACCTGAATGGTTCGCCACAGGAAGTGACGAATGAACAAGGTGAGATGATATGGTCGGGGCAGTATGGGGTGTTTGGTCAGGTGACACGGCAGACTGATGCGATGTGGCGCAACTTCCGCCAGCCGTTGGGCCGGTTCCGCCAACCACTGCGTTTTGCCGGGCAATATCTGGATGAAGAGACCGGGCTGCACTATAATACTTACCGGTATTATGCGCCGGAGGTTGGGCGGTTTATCACACCTGACCCGATAGGGCTGGCGGGGGGGATAAACTTATACCAATATGCGTCTAATCCATTAACTTGGATCGATCCGTTAGGGTTAAGCGGTGAGTGGGTAGATCCCAGAACTATTAATTTCTCTCAAAGAACTATTTCTGCTAATGACTATTCTGCAATCATGAGGCGAGGACAATGGGATTGGGGGCGTTCCCCATTAAATGTTATCGATGTTGACGGTCAATTAGTGACTTATGATAATAGGCGCTTGGATGCAGCGTTAGAGGCAGGGCTTGATAAAGTTAAAGTCACTAAAGTTGATCAAAATGCTCCACATCCTGACTCGTCGAGTGGTAAAACATGGTGGCAAAAATTCCAGCAAAGATTTAGTGATAGGCGAAATAAAAAAGCTGGGGGTGTTGTGCCAAATAAAGGGTTGAAGGAAAGGCCGAAGAAATGTTGAGGGTTTATTGAATGGCAAAGATAGTTGAGTTGTGGAATAAAGAAGAATTACCAATTAAAGATGGTGTTTATTTTTCAAGCGGAAAATCTATTGCCATATCAATAAGTACTTATCCTGATTTAGTGATTGAAAAAGGATCTGAGTTTGATCTTGAAGGTTTTTTGAACGAAGGTCCTGAAGAGATTACCAATATTGATATAATGCAAAAAGTCACTGTTAATGATAAATTCCAATGCTTTTTAGGTGAAGGAAGTCATGGTTCGGAAGGCTTTATTGCATATTTAACCATTGGAGGGGAGTTAGAGTGGGTTATGTATTTTGAACAGTCCAATCCTTTTGTAAAGGTAGTTAAGCTATCTAATGAAACTATTGAAGTGGAATCTAGTGCGAATTATAAATTAATTATTAATGTTGATGAGCCTGAAAATTTTATCGCATCATCTAAAATTCAATAGTTAGATATCAAAGCCGGGATGATCCAGAGAAGATCCTCCCGGTTTTTTATCTGTAACTACGCCAGCATATTACCTTGGTACGCCTGAAGGACCACATTTCCGGGCATCACGTTGATCGCCAGCGGTTGCCCGGTTAGGCCGCACTGCGTCAGCCAGTTCCCCGCCAGATACAGCTCACCGTTATCCCGTATCCAGTCCACGCCAATATGGGGATCAGCGTTCACCTCCAATAACAATCGCTCAATCTCTACCTCATTAGAGACTATCGTTATTATCAGCCCGTCCTGATACTGTTTTATTTTAAATACTGCACTTGACACAAACCCCGCCTGTGGTTGCCTGTATAATATGAGTTCCGTTCATACATTGCCCTCTGCCTGAATAATCAATCTTCATTGCTCAATATTTACCGTGACCTGCTGGTCGGTCAAAAAAGCCGTGTTGTTCCAGCCAATAACCCTTGATAAGCAGTTTTGGCACGGGCTTTTTGATACCTCGGTTGGGCGATAGTGGCGTGTTGTCTTGGGTACTTTATTCACGGGGATGCCTGACTTAAAATCGTGCTTAGCTATAATCAATTCCAGATCAGTTGCTTGTGGTGAGCCGCATGAGACATACTTGGCGTCAGTGCTTGCGGGGTGTGGGTTTTCGTGATCAGCCACAGCCACGCTGATGTTGCGGGGTTTTGATGGTGTTTACTATCAGGATCGCACTGGTCCATCCCCAACTCTTGACAACATGAAGTGTCGAGAGTATCAGGTAGTTATATTGATGCCATTATCAGGCATAATTTTGTGGATGATGAGTTATGCAACAGGGAAAGTATACGTTAGACGCATTACAGCAGAGCATACGGACCGGTAAGCGCTTCAAGTACCTCTATTTCTGGGGCCACCGCCCTTCTCCCAGCGGCGTTGTGACTGCCTCCAGCTTTAGTCAGTGGTGGCCGTCACCGTTTAAGGTTGACGGCGTGACCTACGCCAGTGCCGAGCATTGGATGATGGCGGGTAAGGCTAGGCTGTTTAGCGACGAGGCTATCCTGCCCCGCATTCTGAACGCTAAATCGCCAGCAGAAGCGAAGAAGTTCGGCAGGCAGGTCTCTGGCTTTAATCAGCAAATGTGGGAAGCGCACTGTTTTGAATTGGTGTGCGAAGGCAACCTCCACAAGTTTAGACAGCACCCACAATTGGGTTCATTTCTTGTCGGCACCCGTGCACGTGTGCTGGTTGAGGCCAGCCCCGTCGACCGTGTCTGGGGCATCGGCTTAGCGCAGGACGACGAACGCGCAGCCAACCCTCTGAGGTGGAACGGAACAAACTTGCTCGGCTTCGCGCTGATGGTGGTAAGGGACACGCTTGGAGGTGCCAACTGATGATAAATAGGATACTGTCCGTGAATGACACCGGTAGCTCACCGAAGCCGGTTCTGCTTTGATAGGCTTTACCGATCAGCGTGCTGTTCTCTTGGGGTTATGCCACGCCAGCAATTGTGCGAAACCGTAAACCCTTGTTCAGATGCTCCTGCTAGGCCGTGTCCCTCAATGCATATTCGTCTTAAAAATAGTCGGATACAGCCCAGTTGAACCATCGCTAAGTCGTGCCTCGCCGTTTTTTCATAACGAGTCGCTATACGGCGGATTTCTTTCAGTAAACTAAAGCTTCTTATGTGCTTGTGCTATGGCAATCTTATTCGTCGTTAAATATCTAGTTTGCGTAGCGCTTCCAATTTGCCTATTGCTGGTTGGGCTAGATTTACTGACTACCACCAGTCGTGAGGGCAGTATCAAGAGCCGCCACTGTGGGGACGAAAATTGCGCCTACGCCTCTTCCCTATCAACGCCATGCTGCTAAATCCTGCAACTACCCGCCCCAAGTTCACAGCTACCTGGTTATCAGTAGTAATCCTAAATGCCTAAAGCCACAACACATTCTCGGTTATTTCTGGTATGGTATGTTTATAGCGTCACGGATTTTTATATATTTGATAAATAAGGATTTGACATGGATGGTGGTATCCCTGATGTGGCTTTTATTAATAACAGCGATCAAAGAACCCCTTTAATTTTGGTACTCGACTGCTCAGGTAGCATGGGCGGTGAGCCGATCGATCAGCTTAATCAGGGCCTTGCCCTGCTGGAGCAGGAATTAAAGGACGATGTGATTGCCGCCAAACGGGTCAGGCTGCTGATTATTGAATACGGCGGTTATGACCAGTGCAAACTGCACGGGGATTGGACAGATGCCATGGATTTCGTCGCACCACGTCTGGCCGCCGGGGGCACCACCCCGATGGGGCAAGCGGTGATGCTGGCATTGAACGAGATCGAAGCAGAGAAGCAGCGCCTGAAGCAGGCCGGGGTTTCCTATACCCGCCCCTGGTTATTCCTGATGTCCGATGGGCAGCCTACTGATGAATGGGAAGGCGTTGCCGAACTGTGCCGCCAGGCAGAGGCCAGCAATAAGGTTGCCGTATTCCCGATTTGTGTGGCAGATGCTTCAACTGAGGTGATGGGGCGTTTTAGCCAGCATGGCAGCAATGGCGTCAAACGGCTGAGTGGCTTGCAGTTCCGCGAGCTGTTCTTGTGGTTGAGCGCCAGCATGCAAGTTGTCTCCCAGTCTGTACCGGGCGGAAAAGCACAGTTGCCAGCGACCGATAGCTGGTCCAACGTCCCGGTGTGATATGAAAAAATGGCAGGTTTATGCTGCATCGGCCACCGGTGCGGCACACCTGGCAAGGGATATTCCGTGCCAGGATGCTTTTCATTGGGCCGCGATTGATGAGCGCCTGGTCGCCGCCGTTTGCGATGGTGCAGGGTCTGCATCCCAAAGTGCAACGGGGGCGGACTTTGTCTCTCGCCAACTGGTGGAGCGCCTATCATGGCAGCCCTCCGGGGCGTTGACGCCCGAGCTTATTCAGCAGCTGTTGGAACAAATCCGTATGGATTTGTACTTTCTGGCGACCGAGGCCAAAAACCGGCTGGAAGATTATGCTTGCACGCTAGTGGCGGCATGGATCGACGAGCAGCAGGTTTGCTTGATCCATCTTGGCGATGGGGTGGCTGCGGTGCGAACTGCGAGCGGAGATGAGCAACTGTCCGTGCCAGAAAACGGGGAATATGCCAACCAGACGTGGTTTTTAACCAGCGAAAACTGGCGTGAACATTTACGAATCACCTTTGTGACCTTGCCGGTAGACCAGCTGATTTTAATGTCAGACGGCGTGCAGCCCTTTGCGTTAGATAAGTCGGGGCAGGCGTTGTTTGAGCCGTTTATGGGGCCGGTGATCCGGTATTTACAGCAGACCGCAGAGGAGCCGGGCAGCTCCGCCTTACAGGCCACATTGGGCGATCCGCGTACCAGTGAAATCACTGGCGACGATAAAACGCTGCTCATAGCGCTACGCAGATAATCCCCATGGCTCAAAATAAATCCCAGGTCTTTTACAACGAAAAACGCCAGCCATTACAACTGGGGGCATTGATCAAAAGCGGCGGGGCGGGCAGCGTTTATCACCTCGCCTCGCAGCCTGGTAGCGTCGCAAAAATCTATCACGACAGCATCGATAAAGCGCTCTATCAGCGCAAAATCCAGGCGATGCTTCAGCACGTTCCCGATATTCCGCCAATAGCCGTGGCCAAGACTTCGCTGGTGCAGTTAGCCTGGCCAACCTCGCCGCTGCTGAACACTCGGGGTGAGTTCGTTGGCTTTGTCATGCCTGAGCTGGATGTCAAACTCAGTATCGAACTGGAATATATTCTGCAGTCGCGGCAGGCCGAGGCGGCGAAATTACCGGACGGGATCGGGGTGAAGGTCAGTTTGGCCACCAACCTCTGTACGCTGGTCGCCGCGCTGCATCAACAGCAGCATCGTATTATCGATATGAAGCCGGTTAACCTGCGCTTTTATCGGGAAAGCCTGTACGTTGCGCTGCTGGATTGCGATGGTTTCAGCATTCAAGACGGCGGCGAGCGATTCCCCGCAGGGCAGTTTACCGCAGAATATCTGGCCCCTGAATTCCAGAAAACCGGCAAGGTGCCGGAAAATCAGGAAGAGTGGCAGGACCGTTTTGCGCTGGCGGTGATCTTGTTCCAGTTGCTAAACTTTGGGCTACATCCCTACAGTGGTCGCCCGCAGTCCTCGAAGATGGCTACCGATCTGCCTGGGCGTATTGCCGCGGGCTGTTATGCCTATGGCTTGACCGCCAATAAATTAATGGCTCCTGCGCCAGCAAGCATGCATACCCTGTTGCCGAACGAGCTACGGCTGATGTTTGACAGGGCGTTTGGGCCACTGGCTGCGTCACGGCCTTCCGCACGGGAATGGGCTAGCGTTTTGCGGCCCTATGCCTTGCCTGCGCAGAAGAAGATCGTTGTCTGTAAGACAAATAAGCGCCATCAGCATTTTGCTGGCCTGGCTTGCCCGGAATGCACGCGTAAAAAGCAGATACAGGAAGCGTTACGAGCGGCTCGCTCGGCCAAGCGGCAGGCTCCGCCACGTCAGGTTGCTCCTGCTTATGTGCCGCCTCCACGCCCCGCACCCACACCACTACCTAAACTGACGATGCCTGCGTTTGTCCCAGGTGTTGCGCTGCATACCGTATTTGCAGTGCTGTTGCCGTTGGTGTTCGCCTGGTTGTTCAGCCAGTTTGCTTCCGTGACCAGCTTACAAATAGGGCTTTCAACATTCTTATCCATGCCCTGGAAGGATCAGTGGTTTATGGGCGTGATGAGCATAATTTATTGCAGCATCGCCCTCGTTCTAGTGTTGGTATTCAAATGGGCTTTTAGCTCTATAGTACGGAGTAAGCCCTGATGTCTTCGGGTGTTATCAAGTTTGTCGTTACCTTGTTGGTGTTGCTGGTGGTTTTTCTCCCCTGGATCGTCATGGCTGCGCTTGCCGGGTTGTGGCAAGGCATTGACTGGCTAGGCGCACAGCTTTGGCCAGCGGTGTTAAATGGCCACGAGCGCGGCTTTTTATCCGGTTTATGGCTGGCTGGCAGCCTGATGACGGGCGGTATGCTGTATGTGGCGTTCCGGCGTCGTAGCTTTAGCTATGCTGCCGGAGGGGCGCTGGCGGTAGTCTCGCTGTTGCTGCTCAGTTACCTCAATATGCCGCTCACGGCAGAGGCTGAACGCCGCTGGTTGGTTGGGCATCAGCTTGAGCGAAGTGAATGGAAAGAGGTTACGGTCTACAGCGGGCAACAGTTTGATGAACTGATACAGAGCTTCCCCGGCCAGTTGAATGAATGGCGGATATTAAACGCGTTGGAAAAGAATAGAGCGAAGTTCCCGCCTCTCGGCTATTCGCCACATGACAGTGAGCAGATCACTAAACTGTGGACCGCAGTCCTCCAATCGCCGCAACCAGATACTCAAGCCGAAATCAGTGCATTGAGCAAGATGAACGACGCCATCCTCTGGATGCCCGATCAGGCCGAGCTGTTGCTGGCTACGGGGCTGTTTAGCCTGACAACAACGCCACCGTCAGGCATGACGCCAGAGGTGTTGAGTGCGATTAGTCAAATTTTTCAGTCAGCTATTCAAAGTAATCCTCGAGATGCGGATGCCTGGATGGGCTGGGCGCTGGCCACGTTGCTGACAGGCGACAGCGATAGTGTCTCCCATTATGGTTCTCCCGCACCACAGCTTCAGCAGGTGACTAATGCGTTGATGGTCGCCGGTCAGTTGGAAAAGAAAGGGCAATATCAGCCAATCATCCATCGGCGCTTAACGCAATTTATTGACGCATTACCAGCCAAAGAAAAACGTGAGCTGGATATCTTGCAGGCGCGAGCCACCTTGCTGGTGGGGTCGGCGGAGCCTTTTGATCCGGCGGTGGTTGAGTTGGCCAATCAGAACCTGGTACCGGCGTCTTCTGGTGAGAGCGCTAGTGAGTCAGTTGCGAATGGTTCCGCTAACATTGCCAGCGTAGAACCATTCAGCCGTGCCGGGCTGTCGACTGACGGGGTTCGACGCGTCTTCGGCAAAACCAAAGATTACGCCACTACAATGTTATCCATTGATGTTAATGAACGTGGGGAACCGGTCTCTGTCCTACCCTTTGTTAGCAGCGGCGCACGCGAGCTGGATCTGAGCGCGATAAGGTTAGCGTCTAGCTGGCGCTTCCCTGCCTCCAATCAGCCCCAGCATCGTTTTATACCGTTTGATTTTGTGAGTACCGAGCTGACCTCCAACATGTATTTACAGTTTATGCAGCAACATATCTCGACCTTGGCGAACCTGGTAGCCCGCCACGACCATGCGGGGCTGCGCCAGCAAGAAGCGTTGATCCGTAGGCTAAACGGTTTGGTTTGGGTGGGGAAATCGAATTATGGTATTAAGCGGGATGAAGTCGTTGAACTGAATAAAGTGCTGATGTCGAGAAATTTGGGTGAAGACTATTTCACTATCACCATTAATAAAATAGACAGCCTGGTTGGCAAATATAACCAAAGCCCGGATCTGTTACTGCTGTTGGCCCGCCAGCAAATGCTTTATTTTAACTACGGTATGGCCCAAAAGAAGAAGGCAACGTCTTCTGCCGTAAGTAGCCCGTGGGCGCATTTGCTGTGGGATGCACGGCGTAATTTTGGGCGCGCGATTGCCATGGAGCCCACGAGGGCAGATGCCTGGTACGGCTGGGGGCTGTCGTGGGTCGATGAAGATCCGGAAAAGCTGGTGGGGGCGATGGTTTATGCTCAGCGTCTGCGTCATCAAGCAGAGACACACAAGCCCGATCCTGATTCCAGATCGATATTTGAGACGATGAGCCAATCGGAACGTTCGCTAGATTTTATTAAGGTTAAGCTGCTGCTGGGGATGAACTTGCAGCGACAACGCGCAGGATGGTTGGATATCCTGACTGCGCGTGTCAGCCAAAATTATCAGGACATGATCTCAACCGGCACTGGCAACAAGGATGAAGCCCCAAGCCAACTCGTCTATATGCCCCAAGAGGAATCCTCGCAGCTGGTTGATAAGGTCGCCATCAGGCCGACGCCTTTCCCTGCATCGCTGGAACGACAGGCGCCTGAAGTGCCTCAGGCGAAGAAATACTCCGCTGGTATTGTCAGCGTTAACTTTGAACAAGCCGGTATCACTCAAGCAACGCGCACTTTACCATTTTTCCCAGACGTTGGCCCACAGTCGGCGGGGGTAAAAACCGTGTTGGTCGATCTGGATGTGAATGCGCAAGGGAAACCGCAGCTGGTGCTGATCTCATCGAGTAGTGGCATTACCCTCTATGATGAGGCCGCCATGGCCGCAGCTTGGAGCTGGCGGTTTGCAAAGCAGCGAGATGGTCACAGGCAACGGGTGATGGTGTCGTTTAGGCGTTAAAGGGGGTATCAGGCGGGCGAATAGGAGTGATCCCTCACCTGGCAATCGGTTTGACAAGCTGCCATTCGGCCCCCAGCCTGATGGCATGTTTGGCATTGGTCACGCCCATCTTTTTCACAATATTGCCAATATGGAATTTTACCGTACGGATCTTCACGTCTAAAATAATGGCAATTTCCTGATAGGTTTTACCCATGCTGGCCCAATAGAGCACTTCGTTCTCCCGCGTTGACAGGGGATCTTTTTCTGCGCTGGGGTTATAGCTATTATTTCGTGCGGTTTCCCGGTGCTGGGTGGTGACTCTTTCGTGGATGGTAGCCAGCAGCATCTGCAAGTGGGCTTTGTTAGGATGTATTTGGCCCTCTATATCGATGGATTTGCTGTCATTAAGTATCAGCGACAGCATCGCCAAATTATGATCGTGGTCATGCAATACAAAGGTATAGCCGGTGGTAATATTATAGTTCTTTGCATGGTTGAATATTTCTGAGGGCCTTTGCCTTGAGTTTTTTGGCGTACTTTCATCCCAAGGGAATGGGGCGACCCTTTGCAAGGCGGATAGCACCACGGGATCGATACTGTGGTAGTTACTTTCTTTATAGATATCAACCCATTGGCTTGGGTAGTTGGAGGTTATCAACGTCTCCATGGGGTATTTCTTGTTAAGTATCATATAGGCGAACTTGAAATTGCCAAATTCCGCTATTTTTTTAACCAGATAGTTTTTGAATGCACTGTTATCATCATGAGTATCAGAGAATAGTGTAGACATCAAATTACCTCAGCTTGAAATAATAACACCACTACGATTATAACGCACAGAGCAAATCCATAGCCTCGTTATTATTGAATGCGATATAATATACTGCTTTGCCAGCGAGTTACGATAAAAATAGCAAAAAAAAACCTGACCTCGTTGGGTCAGGTTGCCACATTGGCCAACACCAGGGAAATCTTTACTGTCGTTATTTTAAAGCCTTACTCTTAGTAGAGGCAAGCGAACAGTGCTGGATTTTGGCGGTCTATCACTATTAAAATGCTAAGAATAGTCTTTGTTCATGTTCGGCATAGCGATACAACGGTTCCTGCATTCACGCTCTTGATCCTAACAACGGCCTTATCGGATGTTTTCATCAAAGGTTGGGATGGGCTACTCAGCATTTTCCAAACGTTATTCGCTCAATTTTGAGCGGAGGGTGTTAACGGCCAACCAATTCTCCTGACTGCATAATAATCATATCGAGTCCACATTATTGCTGTTCCTTTCCCTGGTAATCAACACGGGTTGGCTAAAGTGGAACGATAATATGCAAAGCTATTTAGCTGGCGCATACACCTCGCGACAACAAATGACCTTGTCCACCGAAGCAATCATCGGGAGCATGATCCTGGCGTAACTCAGTGCCGAAGCGCGGAAAATCGCCGCTAGCTCCCCCGATTTTTAACCACCAGACGGGTAACGTGCAGTGGCAAGCCAGTGGAGGGGGGGCTGGTGACCTTTTCTCGGATGAGATTATTGTGTTGCTCAATAGATTGTTATCACGGTAAGCCTTAGCTTGATCTTCACTGAGTACTAAAATGTAAGGTCTCTAACATCCGTTTAGCGGCCTTGAAACCGCTCTCAAAAGGGCTTTCTTGATATGAAACTGTTTTTTTTCAATGAAAAAGTGATGTTAATCACAAATAATAAACCGGAAATTGTTCATAAAATGGCCGCCTAGTTGCCGTTGTGTTGCATTTTTGTGTTTGCTAAATAGGTAAGGATCAAACGATTCTGGATCATGAGCTAAGCGATACGCTTTACCATTCTCTGTATGGAAATGTTCTTGATCACCCTTGCGCATTATTTGTCTATTAATTCCCTTTATCTACTGCTGTGTCAGTGTGTGTTAAGAAAGAGCTTATTTTTAAATTGAAGTTAAATAAAGAATATTCCTAGTTTACTATAAGCTTCCTAATTAATATTTAAAACTAAAGAATATACCATTAATCCTAGATTGTGTGCTTGTGGGTAATAACAACTTGATAGGTATTGGCGATTAATTTGGCCCTTTGTGATCGTTTTAACCGATTTTGAATAATTGTTTTTCGCTATTAATATTGTTTCGAGAATTAGGAAATAACTTAGTTTTATGGAATAGTATTCTGCTTATCCAACGGCGTAATGGAGTTGGTAAATAGTAAAGAAAGGAAGGGATCCTTCATGCTGAAAATTCTAGATTATGGGTATCCGCCGCAGGCCGATACCCCATCAAAATGGCCTTTAACCTGGCCCGATACCAATAAGTACTTCCATGAAGGTATCGTAGGCTACTGTGACTCAATTAATATCCATCCACAGCAACTCAAGGTCGTATTTATTGACTTTCAATTGTCGAATCTGCGCCTTTTTCTGGAACAGGATTGGCTAATATATTCCGCTTGTAATCGCGTTGTGCTGGTAACCGACAGTCACCTGCTACCCTTGGCAAATTACTATAAATGTATGTTTCGCCAAGTTGACTCTGTGATCCAAAGGACGGGGAAATCCAGTGAAATTTTCGCCAAAATAGACCACGTTATTGCCGGGGAAAAGGTCTCTTCGCCATCGCAAACCCGGATGTCTTCGCGCGAAATATGTTTATTACGCACTCTGGTTCATGGTGTCACCGTGCGTGATCTCGCCAGCAGGTTACAGCTTAGTCCTAAAACAGTTTATGCCCTTCGCCATAATATTTTGGGCAAGATGGGACTGGCTAAAATGAATGATATCTTCACTCATGCTATTCATAGTGCCAGATAAGCTATAGCTACCTGTTGTTATGTGAATATCAATGCTGGGTAAAGTATTCGATGAATTTGTATCGCAGGCTTTCATCAGTTTATTGCTAAAGGATCTATTCGAAAATTTTATTTTTCGAATGCGCCCTTGTGTCGCATTTATTGTGCCACGCCAGTAAATATTGGCGGGAAATTAATTGATATATATAAAGGAAGAAATTTTATGAAGAAGTTAGCTCTGGCTTTGATTGCAGCTTCAGCGTTGGGAACAATTAATCTGGCTAATGCGGACACTCGTACTGCGAACGCGACAGCGTCTTGGGATGCAAAAGCCATTAAAGATACCACCAGCATGCTGGTTGTTACCCCACTGAAATCACTGACCTTTAACTATGCAGAAGGTCTGGAGCGTTTCAATACTCAAGATGGTGCGTTTGACATCACTATTGCCGGCCAGTCTGGCGCCAGCGATTTTAAACTGACCTCTAAAATCATCTCTAACACCCTGAACCGTACCAGCGATGACTCTGCACTGACCGTGGGCGTTAAGTGGAATGGCAAAGCACTGTCTGAAAGCAGTGACATGGTGATGATCGATACTTCTGCAGGTATCAGCGCAGGTCTGTCTGCACTGGCCGTACCAGGCGCTTATGCTGGTGCTAATCGCTCCAGCACTCAGGGTGTGTTCGTCTTTGACATTGCTAAAGCAACTGTTGCTGGCACTGACACTGCGTTCAAAGACCTGACCGACGGTTACTGGGATGGCAACGTAAACGTTGAATTCACAGCAACTTGGGACGGTACTTTCACCACCCTGTAAGTGATTTTGTTGTTTTAACGTAGTCAGGATCGGGGTGAATAGCCCCGATCCTTATGGAACGCATGATGAACAGATGGTTTCCTACGCTGATGTGCTCAGCACTATTTTTTTGTACTCACGCCAGTGCAATTAACGTTGGCGCGATTACATCAATCATTTCCTCAGGCCAAAGCGTCATCGCCAAGGAAGTGATCAATACCGTGGATGATGCCCGTCTGGTCAGCTTGAGGGTCGAGCGTATTTCCTCCCCGATGGAGGGGGGGAAAGTGATCCCGATGGAGAGCCGGCAGGAAATAATGGCCACGCCATCCAACCTGATTTTGCCTGGCAAGGGTAAAGATGTTTTCCGGGTTTTTTATTCCGGTCCGAAGGACGATAAGGAACGTTATTACCGTTTAGTCTGGAATGATAATCCGGTTACCGAAGAGGGGCTGTCAAAAACCCAAAAAGCCGCTTCGGCAACCACTTCGGCAACTATCAGTACCATTCTGGTCGTCACACCGCGGCAGAACAAATTCGACTATCAATACCGAGATGGTGTTGCGTATAACACCGGTAACAGCTCTTTTCGCGTGGTGGCATTTGGCCCCTGTAAGCAGCCACAGACCAGTGAAGAGAAAACTAAAGGATGCCGTGAGCGTTATTACGTCATGCCAGGACTCGGCGTGCACTTGAAATTTGTTGATATCAATAATCAAAAACTCAGCGTTGGCATTTGGCACAACGAGGATTATATCAACGTGAAATAGCCTCTTTACTCATTGCCTGCATCGTACGTGTTTTCCAGGTGTGGAGTAGGGAAGCTATTTGGGGAAGCAAATGGGTAATAATTTCATCTTAAGGACAAGAACCAAGGCCGTTGCGCTATGTATTGCTGCGGCTCTGATGCCTATGCAGGCCAATGCCAGAAACCTACAGGATGTTCGTTTAGGAAATTATCTTATCCCGGGGGTGTTTGGTCAGGCGCTGACCGAAGGTATGACCATTCCTGTACTGCTACGTTACAAAGGCGGCGATCAACAAGAAAAACAAAAGGTAGCGGATGCGCTGGTGGTACTGGAAAAAGACCGCCTGATGATAAAAGATATTACGCTGGTGGAAGATCCCACAGGGGCAACGCTGGCTGATACTACCCAGACGTTGGTCGCCGGTTTGAAAGATCGTTTCTTTGATCAAAATACCCATATTGCCCTTTCGTCTGATGCCGATCTGAACCTGAATATCCGCTCGTTTGTGCTGACGCTGGACGTGAGTGAAAAAAGCCTGGCAGCCGCCATTATTCCGCGCATGAGCCTGTTGGGCATATCTTCGGTACCGCATTTCAGTTCGGTGCTTAATTACGACCTGGGGATTTATCGCTCGCAGTTAAAAAAGGGTGAAAATACTTCTAATAATTATCTGACCCTGGATAATACCTTCGGCTTTGCGGAACATCACTTCAATGTGAACGGCTCGTTTTACGGTATTGGGGAGTCCCAGAAGGATTCTCAACTTTACCGCGCCATGTATGAACGGGACATGAGCGGGCGCCGTCTGGCATTTGGCCTGGTCGACACCTGGAACCTGCAATCGTTGGGGAGTCTGTCGGCGCTGAACTCCAGCAAGGTGTATGGCGTCACCTACGGCAATAAGTCTGCAACCAAGATCCAGAATAACCAATATTCGCTGACGCCAATCACCGTGTTTTTACCTAGCGCGGGGGAAGTCCATATCTACCGCCAAGGACGCCTGTTGAACATTCAGAACTTCCCGATGGGCAGCTTTGAGGTCGATACCCGCATCCTGCCGTATGGGATTTATGACGTCGACGTTGAAGTGGTGATCGACGGTAAAACCAATTCGCGCATGCGCCAGACGATCAACAAAGCGTTCTCTGGCAATAATGGCGTGGCGCAAGAACTGAACTGGCAGTTGTATGGTGGTTACGTCAATTATAACAACCGCAGTACCCGCACCAACGACAGCACCACCAATGAAACCTATCTGGCGGGGGCGTCGGCGGCGATGTCGATCCCGGAAATTCTCAAGATCGCCTCGGTCCCGGCGATATTTGGCCTGTCGCTGCAAACCTCGACCTACACCTTCGACAAGAAGGTGGTGAATGAAACCTCGGTCAACCTCAACGTAAACCAGTTTGCCAGTCTGGGCTGGCAGGGGCTGCTGTCACAGGGCGGGCGCTATCGCAATATTTTAAACGCCAGTTTTACGCTACCGAAAGGCTTTGGCAGCCTGTGGGCCAACCGGGAAAAGAGCCATATTGGTAAGGGGCTACCGGTCTATGAGTCGGACAGCTATTCCTATGGCGGCACCCTTAGCCTGAGCCGGTTCTTTGAGCGTGGTGGTCAGCTTACGCTGAGCCGTACGGTGGATAAGCGCGATCGCAGCACCTCTAACAACCTGGAATACTCCACGGCGCTGTTCTCCGGGCGCTATGGCACGGTCAACCTACGTGCCGGTATCCAACGTTATCGCTATGACTACCAGTCCAATAGCACCAACCAACGCTATATCTCGCTGGACTTCTCGTTGCCGCTGGCCGCCTGGTTAAGCACTGGTGTCTCTTCCAACAATGGCAACGTGCGGGCCAACCTGGCCGCCAACAAGAGTTTTGATGACTCGGCGTTTACCTCTGCCGGCTTCAACCTGGCCAAGCTGGTCAAGGATAAGCACAACGGGGACAGCGCCTATTCCGCCTCCGGTTATGCCGCTTTTGATACCAAATACAGTGCGGGCACGTTGTCACTCTCGCGGCCGGACAACAATCGCCTCAATGGCAACCTGACCGCGCGCGGGGCGATGGCCTACAGCGATAAGAACTTCGCCGCCAGCGGCATTCAGGAGAAGTCCGGGGTGTTGGTGAAAACCGGCTTCGTCGACGATGCGGTGCTCTCAGCTCAAGTCAATGGCCGCAGCTATCCGCTGAGCGGTAAGAATAGCTTCATTCCGTTGCCGCCGTACTCGAGCTACAAGGTCGAGCTGATGAACGACAAAAACTCGATGGACAGCTTTGACATCGTCAAGGGGCGGACCCGCAACGTCACGCTGTATCCAGGTAACGTCGCCATTTATGAGCCGGAAGTGAAGCAGCTGGTAACGGTATTCGGCCGTATGACCACCGAAAATGGACGGGCGATCGCCAATGCCGCTGTGCGTAACCACATCGGTAAAACCACTACGGATGCGACAGGGGCCTTCTCGATGGACGTTGATAAGCGCTACCCGAGCGTGTCACTGACCATGCCAGATCACGGTATTTGCGAAGTGGATCTGGATTTGGCCAAGGCCAAGGGCGTGAAGTGGGTCGGCGATGTGGTGTGTAACGCGCAGACCATTCTGGCACAACGTTAAGGACAGAATTTGATGAAACAGCGCAATCTTTACGGGCTGGCAGGGGCTTTTCTGCTGGCCAGTTCCGTCAGCCTGGCGGGCAGTAACTCCTACGTGTTTGTTGAGAATCAGGTTGATGGTGAATACTTTATCGCGGCCGAAAGTCTCAATCCGCGTTTCACCGGTGCTAACAGGTTCACCAAATTTGCTTCCAGCCGTCAGGAGAGTCTGGGATATATGGGGGATTCACTGGCGCCCAGCATATCGAATAACAACTATGCCGACATCTGGTTGGAAGATTCCCCGATCGACAAGCCGTTTCTCGGTAACCGCTGCATGAATGATAGCTCCGGGTGTCCAGAAAACGGTCTTCTGCCCGCAGAATACCTGGGTAAAAATGGTGCATATCGTATCTTTAGAGGCACCGCTAATGGTCAAAGTAATAATGCGCGTGGCATCTTTTCCGATGCGGCCTATGAGTATTTTAAAAGTGTGCCGGTAGGCAAGCTCGAGATTTATAAATACCGTTGGTGTTCTACTACCGCCTATTATAATCCCGCAGCAGGGCAGACTTGCCTTTCTACGGGAGCACGATTGGGCAGCGACGATTTCAACATTACCAAGTTGGGGCATGTCCGGCTAGAGTCCACCAATGCGCTGCAGGAAATCTTTATCGACAGCAATGGCAATCCCTCGCTTGGGTCGGGATCATCGCTTTGCTCCGTGGGTTACGTCGGTTCGACGAACGGTATCATTTGCAAGCTGGTCTCTTATCAGTTGAGCGGACAGACGGTGTCGCCGATGCGTATCAATTTACAGGTCGATACCGCTGCGTTAGGTTTTACTCCGCGCTCTAGTACCATCCGTATGAGCCCCGATGGTGCTACTGGTTGGGTGAACTATGGTGACAGAACCCGGGTTTCAGATTTGATCAAGCCGGGTAATACCGGTATCTATGTGTTCTTTTCGCAGGTCTTCTTGAAGGAACTCATCAATCGCGGTGTGGATCTGAGCCACAGTAAGAAATTCTTCACATTTTTATTCACCAACACTCGTACGCCACAGTCTGGGTATTACGAGTTTTCGCCCTCCAATACCATCCTGCTGATCCCGCGTGATTATGGGCTCAGCATTATCTCCAAAGATTTGGTGCTTAATCCCAAGCGCGAAGGCAACGTCGGCAGCAAAGAACCGCCTATCGTGTTCGATTATCTGGTGACTACCTCTGGACCAAGGCAGGCCGATAGTATTACCGCGCAGGTCTATGGCCCGGCAGGACAGGTCAATGGCCGACCATACTGCGTCTTTTCTTCCACCGATGGTAAGCTCCGGGTGCCTTTCTCAGCCTATCTGGCTTATACCAACGATGTCGGGCAAATGGTTCGCACGCGTGCCAGCTGCGATGACGTCCCTATCAGTCTGAATGCGGCACGTTGGATAAGAACCGCCTGGCCGGTTCCCTCGCAAAACGACGGCAGCTTTTATCGCACCGAGTTATCTCTCAGCTTCCCGATGAACGAGGGCCACTCGATGTGGACCATGGACGGGCGAGACTGGATGGGGATTGTCAGTGCCACCGGTGAGGTACGGGTCAGGGCGGTCTGGACCGGCGCAGATATCCATTAGGATTGAAAATGATGATAAGGCTAGGGTGGTGGTTAGCGGGGTTGATGCTGGCGTTTCCGGCGCAGGCGATTTATCTGCCGTCTGGCGTATTTACTTTGGAGAGCGATCACAGCTTTTTCTCGCGCCAGTTTGTTAACAACACCAAAGAGACCAATTTGTACGTGATCGATGCTTACCGGATCGCCAAACCTGGGGTTGATGAACAACCTCAACCGCTGGAACAGGGTGAACTGCTCTATACGCCGTTGCGCAAAATACTGGAGCCGGGGAGCTTGGAATATTTCAAGATCTTCTACCGTGGTCCAGAGGATGATCGCGAGCGCTATTACCGCGTGGCGATCCAGGAGATCCCGGCCAATGCGATGGAGATGCAGGGGGAAGGTAAGACGCCGCTGGTTTCCCCCATTGTGGCGCTTGATACCATTTTGGTGATCCGCCCACGTAAGATGCGTTTCACTTATCACTATGATCCGCAGGCTGGGGTGTTGAACAATACCGGTAATACCTATTTCCGGGTGATGATCCACCAAGGTTGCGATGGGCAGGATGACACCGCCAAAGTGTTTAATCTGTTGCCGGGGGAAAGCTATCGTGGAGCCGATCTTCGTGGGCAGAACCGCAAGTTTATTGTTGGTTTCAACAAGTACCTACGGCTAGGGGAGCAGTGCTTCGTACAGGGGCCGGAGTAAGGTTTACTGTGTGTGCTGGCCCTCACCTAATCCAAAGGGAGAGATGAGGGGCCAAGCCCGCCAGCAAAGCTAGACTTCCTTGCGCCCCAGATAACGCTCTTTCATCAAAGAAACGCCAATCGCCATATCCAGCACCGGAGAAGGCGGCAGGTAATTTGCCTGACCGAGTTCCTGCATCGCGCCAATCAGCGGATGGTCGATCCCCAGCGCATAGTCTGCCAATAACGTCCCGGCAATGGTTTGCTTGGACACGCCTGCGCCGTTACAGCCTCCGGCGGTATAAATACCTTTCTTCAACTCACCCCAAACCGGTGCGCCATTGCGGGTGACGCTAATGGTGCCGGACCAGGTGCTTGTCAGCGGTACATCCCTCAGCTGCGGGTAAATCTTGTTGAATATCTGCTGGTGCAACAGAGTGGCTTGATAGGTTTGTGCTGCGGTGATCCGGCCGTTCAAGGCAGGCGTCACATGCTGGCGGATCAGGAAACGGTGATCCTGGGTATAGCGCACCGTCGCCCCGGCGATTGCGTTGACCGGCGTTAGCCCCCAACTGCTCATGGTTGGCAGCTTTTGGCGTTGTTCTGCGGTTAATGGCGCGGTGATGCTGGCGAAGGTGGCCATTGCCGCCTGCTGGCTGGTAACCGGGGCCAACTCTCTGGAGAGGGCGTTGGTGGCTAACATCACGTTGGCCGCTCTAATCGTACCGAAGGGGGTAACCACCTGGTTCACGCTACCATGTCGGATTGCCATCACCGGGGTATAGTTATACATCGTCACGTTATCTGGCAGATTATTTGCCAGACCCACGATCAGGCTGGCAGGATTAACCAGGATCGAGCTGGGAGTATAGATGCCCTTATTATAAAAACGAGTGCCCAATTTTTGATACAGCGCTTCCTTATCCATTATTTGATAAGGCTCGTTCATGGCATCGAGATTATCGGTATATTCTTTGAGCACCCGTTGATTAGCTGCGTCAACCTGGCAGTGATATTTACCGGCATTCTCCCATTCGCATTCTATCCCCTGTCGCTCAATTTGATAGGTTAATTGATTGATCCCTTCTTGTAATAAAGATCGATACGATTGGGCTTTTTTCAGCTCCGCCGTAGAGCTGCCGATATTATGGGGCAAGCCGATAATAAACCCTGAATTTCTGGCCGAAGAACTCTCTGCCGCACAGGCCGAATCAACGATGATGATCTTCAGTTTGGGATGGTGGTTGGCCAGCCTTCTGGCGAAGGAAATCCCGGCGAAGCCGCAGCCCACCACCACCCAGTCGGCCTCGGTATCGCCGATCAGCGTTGGGTAAACGGTGGGGGACAGGTCAGGGTTCAACCAACCATTTTGGTTTTGATTTAACGGCACCGATGCATATTTCAAACTAAAGATCCTTTTTAAAATGTTTGCCACTCAAGGCTACTAAATAGGGTTATAAAACATTTAGCCAGGTTGAACCAGCAGATTCAGCCGTTGGTCATTTACCCCAGTTTATTGACGGTAAGTTATTTATAAGCAACCGTTAAGCATTGAGGTGCCTCATTGGATTGCCGTAGTTTGCCAATGGGTTGGAGATGGGCGACCAGGAGATCCTCTATGGCAGAAATTAAGATCACTCAGCAGATTTATTTCTGATTTTTTCCTTTATTCCCCAGCCATAGCTGTTTAGTATCGGAATTGGTGATAATGACTCATTTTCTGAGGTTTTCTTCTGAAAATCGGCCATTACCGCCCAAGATAATAGAGTTGTTAACTGAATTTTTATTGTAACTTAGTGGATTTAACTATCCAAAACGGATTTCTAAAAAATATAAGAACGGAAATATTCTATGTCACAGATGTTAGCGCTTTTGATAGTAATGGTGATTTTATACCTGGGAGATGCGGTATCCGTGCGCACGAAAGCCTGGATCCCTTCTGTATTTGTCTGTGCAGTGCTGTTCCTGTTCGGCTACTGGACGTTTTTCCCGAAGGATATCGTCAGTCTGGCCGGTATCACACCGGCGGTAGCGGTGATGCTGATGTACCTGCTGATCACCAACATGGGGACGCTGCTTTCCGTGCCTGAGCTGATACGGCAATGGAAAACCATTGTGATCTCGCTGGCGGGGATTGCTGGCATTATCGCCGCCGTGTTTGCGGCCTGTATGCTGATGTTTGATATGAATACGGCCATCGTGACCATTCCGCCATTGGTAGGCGGCATCGTTTCGGCGTTGATCATGTCGAAGGGGGCAGCCAGCGCGGGCCTGGTCGATCTCTCTGTATTCGCTATCCTGATCTACGTGATGCAAGGGTTTGCCGGTTATCCATTAACCGCCATCATGCTACAGCGGGAAGGCAAGCGCGTACTGAAAAAGTATCGCAATGGCGAATGGCATGAGTCTGCAGCGCTGTTGCCTGCCGATAAAATGCCAACCACGGTCAGTGCGGAAGAAAAAATGCCGCGTATGTTTGGCCTGATCCCGGCCCATTACAACACCAGCTACTTCAAGTTCCTGCGCCTGGCGCTGGTAGGCTATCTGGCTTATCTGGTATCAGATCTGCTGGCTCCGGTGGTCACCGTTAGCCCGTTCGTGCTGTGTTTGCTGTTTGGCGTCGTGGCCGCCACAATCGGTTTCCTGGAAAAACAACCGCTGCAGAAAGCCAACGGCTTCGGGTTTGCGGTGATGGGGCTGATGCTGTTCATCTTCGATACCCTGAATAGAGCAACCCCGGAAATGCTGCTGCGGCTGGTATTCCCGATGGTAGTGCTGATCGCCGTGGCGGTGGTGGGCATGTTTATCGTTTCGTGGATCGTGGGTAAATGCCTTGGCGTCAGCATGGAGATGGCCTTCGCGATCTCCCTGACGGCGATGTACGGCTTCCCGGCAGATTACATCATCACTAACGAAGCGATAACTGCGCTTACCAAAGACGAAAAAGAGCGTGAGATCCTGACGCACCATATGTTGGCACCGATGCTGGTCGGCGGATTTATTTCCGTGACGATGGTTTCCGTCGTGCTGGCGGGCGTTATGGTCGGTTACATCACCCCAATCGCAGGATAAGTCATGAGCTATGCAAATCAGCTGCGTATTCAGCAGCACCTGGAACAACTGGCCGAGTTCACGGCTACGCCGGGCGAAGGCACGACGCGTATGAGTTACAGCCCACAAGGCCAACAGGCGCGGGCTTATATCAAGGCACAGATGCAGGCGGCTGGCCTCAGCGTTCGTGAGGACGCCATCGGCAATATCTTCGGCAAGAGCCAGGCGCAGGACCCGGCATTGCCGAGCGTGATGATCGGCTCCCACTTTGACTCGGTGCCCAACGGTGGCGCTTTCGACGGCCCTGCCGGAGTGGTGATGGGGTTGGAAGTGGCCAAGCTGTTTCAGGAACATCGGTTGCTGCCACGTTACCCGCTAGAAGTGGTGGCGCTGGTGGAAGAGGAAGGGGCCAGCTTTGGCCGTGGCCTGCTGGCATCCTGTGCGATTGCCGGTTCGGTGGATGCTGAAGAGTTGCACCGTCTGCGCGATAGCCAGGGGCAATCGGCGGCACAGTGCATGGCACAGGTGGGTTTTGATGCCGAGCGGGTGGCCAGTGTGGTGCGGGAGCCGCAAACCCTCAAAGCGTTTATCGAGCTGCATATTGAGCAAGGCCCGGTGCTGGAACAGGAAGGGTTAGACGTTGGCCTGGTGGATGTGATCGTCGGTATCACTCAGTTGGTCGTCACCATCACCGGTAAGGCCGGGCATGCGGGCACCACGCCGATGGATCGCCGTCACGATGCGTTGGTGGCCGCCAGCCAGGTGATCGCCCGCGTTGGCGATTTTGCCCGCCAGGCCGGTGATGAAACGGTTGCCACCACGGGGAAAATCCAGGTGTTCCCCAATGGGGCGAACGTGATACCCAGCAAGGTGATTTTCACCGTCGATATCCGTTCCAAGCGGTTGGATAAGCTCCAACAGGTGGTCGAGCAAACCAAAGCCTGTCTCCAACAGCAGGCCGGAACGGGGATTACCTGCCAGATTGAACAACCGTTGTTGGTAGAGCCGACGCGTCTGCACAGCGGTATCCACAGCCTGCTACAAAAACACAGCGAAGCGCTGGGCCTGAGCCACCGGACCATGGTCAGCGGAGCAGGGCATGATGCGATGATTTTTGCCGGGATCACCGATGTGGGGCTGGTGTTTGTACCCAGCAAAGACGGCCTGAGCCATCACCCCGACGAATGGACCGATTATGAGCAAATTCAGAAAGGCATCGACGTTATTTTTCAAACGGTAAAAGAGATCACAGAGGCAAGCAGTTATGACTAATAAAGCTATCGCGCAATCCATTAAAGCCCACGTGGAGGCGATGATTGCGTTCCGTCGCGATCTGCATGCTCACCCGGAACTGCCTTGGGAAGAGGTGCGCACCACCCAGAAGGTGGCGCAAGCGCTGGAGGAGATCGGGATCCCTTATCGTCTGACGACGCCAACGGGCGTGATTGCCGAGATTACGGGTGGGCAGCCTGGCAAGACCGTGGCCCTTCGCGCCGATATGGATGCGTTGCCAGTACAGGAACTCAACGACTCATTAAGTTATAAATCGCAAACTGACGGCAAAATGCACGCCTGTGGGCACGATGCCCACACCGCCATGCTGCTGACGGCGGCTAAAGCCTTGTACGAAAACCGTGAGAGCCTGCGTGGCAACGTACGGTTGATTTTCCAACCTGCGGAAGAGATTGCCCAAGGCGCGCGTGAGATGGTGAAGCAGGGCGCAATCGAGGGCGTGGATAACGCGTTTGGTATGCATATCTGGACCACTAGCCCATCGGGCAAGGTGTCTTGTAATGTCGGCTCCACTTTTGCTTCTGCGGATTTGCTGAAGGTGAAGTTCAAAGGGCGCGGCGGCCACGGGTCAATGCCAGAGGCCTGTGTGGATGCTGCGGTTGTCGCCTCGGCCTTCGTGATGAACGTGCAGGCGATCGTTTCCCGTGAAACCTCTCCGCTGGAGTCGGCGGTAGTTACCATTGGCAAAATGGAAGTCGGCACCCGGTTTAACGTGATTGCTGAAAATGCGGTGCTGGACGGCACGGTGCGCTGCTTTAACGTTGAGGCACGTGAGCGTATCAAGGCGGCGATTGAACGTTACGCAGAGCATACGGCGGCCATTTACGGTGCGACGGCGCAGGTGGAATACACTTACGGTACCTTACCGGTGATCAACGAGGAGCGTAGCGCGTTGCTGGCACAATCGGTGGTGCGTTCGGCCTTTGGTGACGAGGTGCTGTTTGCCGAAAAACCGACGACCGGCGGTGAGGACTTCAGCTTCTTTATTGAAAATATCCCCGGCTGCTTTGCCCTGTTAGGCTGCGGCAACCCGGAAAAAGGCACCGATTGGGCACACCACCACGGCTGCTTCAATATCGATGAGGACGTGATGGCGACCGGTGCGGAGTTGTATGCACAATATGCCTGGAGCTATTTGCAGCAGGATGCGTTTTAAGCCCCATAGCTTTATTGGTCAACATTGAGTGCGGTGATGCCCTTCACCGCACTTATCAGTCCTCTGGCCCGCTCATCTCGCTGATAAAGTCCATTCTGTCACTGAGCCAGGTGTTCACTATCGCATCGGCGGCTGTGGCCGCATCGCTGGCCGAGAAATGCTTCTCTGTTTGTAACCAACCCATGGTCGCTAGACGCGCCGGTTCGATGGCGACCAGCAACTGCTCGCGTTGCGCTTGTGGCCAAACCTTATCATCAGACCAACTACGGATTAGCTGTGCAGGATCGTCCGTGGCTGGCGTGCGCTGACTTGGCTTGAGGAAATCCTCGGGAGAGACGGTGGCGTGCAGGCGGAATATGGCCCAATCGGCATAGCTGGCAAAGCGGATGGTACCGGAATTTTCACTGGCCTTGCCAATCATCGGTTCTATTAACTTAGTAAGTTGCTGCCAGGCTGGCCGTTCGAACAGCTCACCCAGCGGTGAGCAAATGGGGGCCTGTGAATCACGAGATGATCCATATAACGCCCCAAAGGCTTCATAAGCCGCTGCGCCCTGCTGCTTGAAGATAAAGCAATGCA
The DNA here is from genome assembly GCF_023282985.1 of Serratia silvae. Classification (GTDB taxonomy): domain Bacteria; phylum Pseudomonadota; class Gammaproteobacteria; order Enterobacterales; family Enterobacteriaceae; genus Chania; species Chania silvae. The sequence goes on from NZ_JAGQDC010000001.1 coordinate 95,980, forward strand.
CATAGGGGCGACCATCGGCATTTTCGTAACCGGCTCGCTCAATGGTCATACGCAATAGCGTCAAAACCGCAACATCATGACCGGTCTTGGGATCGTTCTCGATATCACGTAACACTGACTGGGAGAATGTGTCGTCGTTCATCGCCTTAATCACGCTTTGATGCCTGGTTTCTACCTCGGCATCCGTGACCTTGCTGGCGGGCGCAAACTGATGCAGGTAAATCAGCCAGGCGGAGGCTAGTGGGCCGCGATACTGCTGCAACTGCTGTGCCGCTGCAACCGGATCTGCCGGGATGCTGGCGATGATGTTATCTAGCGCTGAGGCGGCCTGCTTGGCGGTGTTCTGCAACTGGGCGGCGCGTTGGCTAAATAAATCGCTCAGGCAGCTTTCCTGACCGTTGCAGGTATCCCGCTGCTTCAACCAGCTACGTTGCTCGGTGCGTAATGTGTCGGCCTGATCCCCTGGCAGGTTTGCCATCGTCAATTGATAACTTTCGTTCAGCCTGTCGTCAAGGCTGCTCAGGTCTGGGTTATTGCAGATGCTATACTCGATATCGCTGGTGGCTTTGGCACAGTCGAAAGAAGCGGCATGTACCGTCGTGTTGACCCCGAAAACCAAGTACAGGCAGAGCAACAAACGCGGGCTGCCTGGCAAGTTAGCGCGTTGAAGTCTGACGATCATGTTGAATTCCTTATTGTTATTTTGGTTGTTCATTGATTTATCCAATGCGTTTTTACACGCAACTTCTAGCTCTACTTGCAACAAAAATGACCTGTTTGCCCATAGATAAATCCTCATTAAGATATTAACGGAGTATATACATTTTTATTATCTTATAGAAAACGACAGAATATTTTTCATGGAGTTTAGTTGTAGGGAACTACATGCGGGTGGTTTGGCATAAAAATCTAGGTGGTAACCATACTGGGCACCAATACGCCGCGAACCTGTTCTCAGGGCTTGTATCTCGTCCCCGTGTGCTCAACGGTTGTTACTGCATGACTCCTCTCTGGCTGAAACTTAAAGTGTCTGAAGCTTAATGTGAAGCGGTATTAAGTGTAGCTATTTAGAGCTATTGCTTGATCGGGGAGGTGTAAAGACATTATGAAATAATCGGCCTCATGCTAAGGAGAAATAACACTCTTTTCATGAGGATTAATAATTAGCATTCTCATTATTGGCTTTGCGTTTTGTTTTTTAATTGGTTGGCATGGAACATTCTTATTTTAAAGTTAGATTGATCTGAAATTGATATCTTCCTGTTTGGTTCTCTTGTTTTTTTTAGTTCCATAAACTAATGTTCACCGGCTTTCATTAGAAAGTACTATTTTTCTTAGTTTTAATAGAAGGAACTACACACATGAATAAAAGTAAACTAGGTATTTTGATGCTGGGTGCTTTGGTATTTTCCGCTAATACTTTTGCAGGTACTATTAGTAGCCAAGAACAAAACATGCGTAACACAGTAACCAAGTGCATCAATGACATCCAGCAGAGTGAAAAAGCTGGGCCTATTGATGGTAAAACGGTTCTTGATGTTATATACGGTACAAGCGAGGGTGCGCATAAGTACTGTAGTTCCGCTGCGGATAAAACAAGAAGCGCGATTACTCCTGGATATAATCAGCAAGAACAATGGGATGCCGAGTTCCTGGAGTTATTTGAAGAATATGGAGCCATTCCTAAGGAAGATGCAAACAAACCTTATGCCTTGAATATGCTTAAAAAGATCCGTGCTCTTGCCGCGCCGAGTAAACTGGATGGGCGTCATGCTCAGTCAAAACTTTATGTTTATCGTGCTATGATGCAGGAACTTGATAAGTTAGATGCGCTTTTACCTTCCATTGAAGGTCAGTAATACAGTTTGATTTTATTGATTAAATAATTATGTACCGGCCTGTTAATTACAGTTCAGTTGCCGGTGCATTTTTATTAAATGCAATTTAAATGTTTTAATTATGAATAAGTTGTCACTCTCTCTTCTTATGCTACTAATACCTTCCTATTTTACCCAGGCGGGGGAGTTTTTCTATGTATCTGAAGGGGAACGGGATTTAGGCCATGTTGAATTAAATATATCTGGGGATGGTTTCCCGTGTTTTGATAGGCAAAATCTTTTAGCATGGGGCATTCTGACACAAGAAAATTTTGGTGAGGTAAAAGAAACTGGCTGTATTAAAGTAAAAGATCTTTATCCATTGAATATTACGGTTACTCTTATTGATAAGGTTAATCTTCTCATATTTACATTTTTAGAAGAAACTAAAGTCAAGATAGATCCCCGTTTGGCTATGGAAAATAGAGATGACGGTATTCCGGCGATTATTTTAAATTATGATCTTAACTATAAGAAATATCAGGGAAGACGTTACGCTCGAAGAAAAAGAAAAGATAACATGGTGGTTGAGTTAGAGTCCGGTGTTAACTATCAACAATGGCGTCTAAGATCAAAGCAATCTCATGATAATGAATATCTGCAGCAGAAACGGGTAAGATTTAATGAACTTTATCTTGAAAGAGATATCCCAGTAATAAATTCTCGGCTGCATATCGGTGAAGGTTACAATAATTCTTTCTATCTTGATTCCTTTCCCTATCGAGGGATAAAACTCGCCTCAGACGATAATATGTTTTCTGCCGCCCAGGGGGCCGTGTTGCCGTGGGTATATGGTGTAGCGATGAGTGATGCTGAAGTTGAGATCAGGCAGAACGGCAAGCCGGTTTATCGCACTATGGTTCAATCCGGAGATTTTGTCCTGAGAAACATCAAGCTGTTTGATAAATCCGGTTACGTTACCATGACGGTGAGAGAAAGCGATGGAAGTACAAGTTATTATGATGTTCCCTGGAATCGACTGGATAACATCCTTGATAAGAATGCCTGGAGATATGACGTTTCTATCGGAAAATTCATGAGTAATGAGAGAATGGAGGAGTCCCATGCCATTTTTTTTCAAGGAGGGGCAGGGTATGGTATTTCTGCGGAAAATTCATTGTATGGTGGTGTACTAATATCACCAGGTTACTATACTCACTCATTAGGTCTTGGCCAGCGATTAAAGCAATATGGTGACGTCGTTCTTAATCATCAGTACAGCAGTATAACATCATCAACTCAGGAGGCGGTTATCGGTGAGCGGCTGAGGTTACAGTATGTTACTGATTTCAGCAAGGCGAACTCGAGTGTTAGATTAAATGCTGATTATTATCTGCAACCTCATTTTAATGATTTTAATTCTTATTCATATAACTCAAAATCACAGTATTTCTGCTGTGATTATTCTAAGAAGGAATACGGCTTTGACTTTACCATAAATGCCTTTATTAGCGCCTCACAGAATGTATCTGTAAATGTTAATCATGAGAGGTTTAAGGAAAGCCAAAGTAAGCGAACGTCCTACTCGCTGAAACTGATGCAAAACTCGGCTAATCTGTCATTTGACATGAATATGTCATATGACAAATATCAAATGCAAAAAAATGACATGCGTTTTGCTATTACCTTCAGAGTGCCACTGAAAAAAATAGGGATTGCTAATACCAGTTTAAATCTGGGATACAGCTATAACCCCTATGATCTATATCAAACTGAGCTTGGCGTCAGCGGCAGGCGGTTAAATAACAACCTGAACTACCGGTTGACAACTCGGGACGGTAAAAAAGGTGGGGCAAGCTATCAGGCGAATGCCAATTACCGTTATACCGCTGGTGAATCGAGCATCAGGTATATGTCTGGAACCAATTACGCGCTCTATTCGGCGCGTAGTGCAGGTTCGTTGGTTGCGCATGAGGCAGGGATCACATTAGGGCAAACGTTAGGTAACACTAACGCACTGGTTTATGCCAAAAAACATCCTAATGCGGCGATCCCTGAGCAAGTTAATGTTATAACCGACGATCATGGCTATGCCATTGTTACCAATCTCATTCCCTATCAGGTCAATGGTGTCAAGGATGAGATCGGTCTGGAGAAAGAGTTTGGCGAAGAGTCGCAGAATGAAGTCGTTAAAGTGCCGACATTGGGTGCACTATCGTATTATGAGTTGGTTAATTGAGTGGTGAAAAACATTTTGGATCTTTATCCGGTTTTAGTGCCAGGCTGTGTCCCCTGTATTGAGGAAGCCAGCCTGGGAAGCGCCTGTAGTATTTTACGCCAGCGCAGCAAACCCCTCCCGGATTTCATTTTCCGGTAAATCTATACCGATAAACACCATCGTGCTTTTGCACTCTTCCTCCGGCAACCATTCACGGTCCCAGTCGGCGTTATACAGACGCTGCACGCCCTGGAACAACAAGCGGCGCGGTTCGTCTTTAATCGACAAAATCCCTTTATAGCGCAGCAGGTTATCCGCGAACTTCAGCAATAAGCCTTCCATCACTTCGGAAATCTGCATCAGCTCCAACGGCTGGTCGTGATAGACCACGATCGACTGGATGTTGTTCTGTGCCTGCGGGATACGGCGGAACAGTGGGGTAGGGGCTGCCACGTTGAGCTTATCGTTAAGCACGAAGCCTTCGATATCAAACAGCACGCCGAGATCGATATCGCCGTGAGTCACTTTATATACCGGTGCGCGGGCGTTCATCAGTTGCAAACGTTGGATCAGCGCTTCGTTATCCGGTGCCACATCGGTCTTGGTCAGCAGGATGCGGTCGGCATAACCCACCTGGGCCTGCGAGATAGTGAACTGGTTCAACTGTTGATCGGCATGTACCGCATCCACCAGCGTGATAATTCCGTCCAGCAGGAAGCGTTGGCCGATGACTTCGTGCGAGAAAAAGGTCTGGGTGATCGGGCCGGGATCGGCCATGCCGGTGCATTCGATGATCAGCCGGTCAAATTCCAGTTGCCCCTGATCGACGCCGTCTAGCAGATCCAGCAGCGCGTCTGCCAGCTCGTTGGATTTGCTGCAACAGATACAGCCATTGCTGAGGGTAGTGATACGGCTGGCGCGGTCTCCGATCAGTGCGTTATCAATCGGCACTTCACCGAATTCGTTCTCAATGACGGCAATTTTGTAACCATGGTTTTCATTCAGAATGTGGCGCAGCAGGGTGGTTTTGCCCGCGCCCAAAAAGCCCGTCAGGATGGTGACTGCAATGGGTTTCATGCCTGGTCCTTTTACTTACTTAACTAGCAACAGCGCATACCGCCTTTGCCATCGCCGCCGTAGCGGGCATCCTGGCGTTCGCGGAAGAACTCTTTATAGGTCATCACCGGTTTGTCCGGATGGTTGTCTTTCATATGCTGGACGTAGGTATCGTAGTCAGGCACGCCCACTAACATGCGTGCTGCCTGCCCGAGATATTTACCCGCCTGGCCGAGGTTTCCGAACATAAGTCTGCTCCAAAGATAAATACCCTATACCCTTCGTCTTTCAAGCCACAACGTTGTTGACTGCGTCCGTAAACCCCAGTCACTTACCCAAAAGTAAGCTCCTGGGGATTTACAAACTTGCCGCCTGGCTGCGGCTTGAAACCCATTAGGGTATTAATTAAGTATCATTATGCAGGGTATCTATCAAATCACCATCAGTGGTGCGACGAAACTTTGACGCCACCCTCAGGAACCGGCACGTATGGCGTTTCCTGATCGGTACGTTTCGGGTTTTTGTGCGCCGCCATGGCGGTTTTAATACCGAAGAAGATGATGCTGTACACCACCAGCAGGAACAGGATGCTCAAACCGGCGTTGGTGTAGTTGTTCACCACGATATGGTTCATGTTGGCAACCTGCTGTGCGGTCAGCTCAGCGCCGCCTTCAGCAATTTTGCGTTTGTACTCGTTGGCCTGGAAGAAGAAGCCTTCCAACTGTGGATTGTCGCTGAACAGCTTCAGACCCAGCGCGTAGGTGGTACAGATCAGCAACCAAACGGCTGGGACTACGGTCACCCAGATGTACTTGGTGCGCTTCATCTTGATCAATACCACGGTGCTCAGAACCAGCGCTACAGCAGCCAACATCTGGTTGGAGATGCCGAACAGCGGCCACAGGCTCTTAACGCCGCCTAACGGATCGACCACGCCTTGATACAGCAGATAACCCCAAAGCCCAACGCAGCCCGCAGTACCGGCAATACCGGCCACCAGCGAATCGGTTTTCTTCAGGAACGGGACGAAGTTACCCAGCAAGTCTTGCAGCATGAAGCGACCGGAACGGGTACCTGCATCCAGAGCGGTCAGGATGAACAGCGCTTCGAACAGTATACCGAAGTGATACCAGAAGCCCATGTTTGCGCCAGGGATGACCTGGTGGAACACGTGAGCGATACCGACTGCCAGAGTTGGTGCACCGCCGGCACGGTTCAGTACCGAAGGTTCGCCGATGTCTTTGGCAGTTTGCAGGATCTGCTCTGGGGTAATCACAAAGCCCCAGGAGCTGACGGTTGCGGCAGCATGCGCGCTGACATCACGCAGAGAGGCCATGATCATCGGCGCATCTTCTGTGCCCAGGCGGTGCAGGTCTGGCATGGTAATGCCCAGTGCCGCAGGTGGGGTATTCATGGCGAAGTATAAGCCAGGTTCGATGATCGAAGCTGCGACCAGCGCCATGATGGCGACGAAGGATTCCATCAGCATGGCACCGTAACCGATATAGCGGGAGTCCATTTCGTTGGCCAGCAGTTTCGGTGTGGTACCTGAAGCGATCAGCGCGTGGAAACCGGAAACGGCACCACAGGCAATGGTAATAAACAGGAACGGGAACAGGGTGCCTTTCCAGACCGGGCCGGTGCCGTCAACAAACTGCGTTACCGCAGGCATTTTCAGCTCTGGGTTGAGGATCACGATACCGATCGCCAGCCCGACGATCACGCCGATTTTCAGGAAGGTGGCCAGATAGTCACGCGGTGCCAGGATCAGCCATACCGGCAGCAGGGCAGAAACGAAGGCGTAACCAATCAGCGTATAGGTGATGGTGGTGTCTTTAAAGGTCAGCGCCGGGCCCCAGTATGGGTCGTGGGCAATCACGCCGCCGAACCAGATGGAGGCGATCAACAGCACGATACCAATGATCGACACTTCACCCACCTTGCCAGGGCGCAGGAAGCGCATATACACGCCCATAAACAGCGCGATTGGCACGGTGGAACAGACGGTGAACACGCCCCATGGGCTTTCGGCCAAGGCTTTTACTACGATCAACGCCAGCACCGCCAGGATGATGATCATGATCAGGAAGCAGCCAAACAGCGCGATGGTGCCTGGGATTGGGCCCATTTCCTTTTTGATGATCTCGCCCAATGAGGCACCGTTACGGCGTGAGGAGATAAACAGCACCATAAAGTCCTGTACCGCCCCTGCCAACACCACGCCGCCTAGCAGCCACAGCGTACCGGGCAGATAGCCGACCTGTGCCGCCAACACTGGGCCAACCAACGGGCCAGCACCGGCGATTGCCGCAAAGTGGTGGCCGAACAGCACGTTTTTATTGGTGGGGACGAAGTTCAGGCCGTCGTTGTTCACCACCGCCGGTGTGGCGCGTGTGGCGTCCAACTGCATCACCTTGGTGGCGATGTAGAGGCTGTAGTAGCGATAAGCCACCAGGTAGACCGCTACCGAAGCAACGATGATCCACAGTGCACTGATGCTTTCGCCACGGCGCAATGCGATGACACCCAGGCAGGAAGCCCCAAGTATCCCCAGCAGCATCCATGGGAGATGTTTTAAAATTCCCTCGCGTTTCATGAGGTATCCTTTTCCTATCTGCAAAAATTGAGTGATAAATCCGATTCTTAGATGTCGGACATTTAGCTGTAGCGTCTTCCCCTGGTTAGGGTCAGGTTTAGGAACAGCTCATCATTGCCAGGCTGGATAGGGAAAGACATCTGAATTTCAGCCAGCGGTTTTATACGCTGGTGAACGGTTGGAATGGCGGGGTGAGTGGTTTAGGCGGAAGTGCGAGTGGCGAAGGCGATCAGGTTTTGCTCCATCTGGGCGCTAGCCAACTGCTGTACCATCCAAGGGCTGAAGGCCCAGGGGGTTGCCGCTACCGCAGCGATCAAATCGGGTAAATCAACCCAGTGGAAGTCCATCACTTCATCTGCTCTGGCTGCAACGGCACCCGTAGCCAATGCCGCGTAAACCGGGCATATTTCATTTTCCATAATGCCGGAGGCGTCTGTCTCGCAGTAGCGAAAGTCGGGGGCGACTGCGGTGATCTGTTCAACGCTCAGACCCACTTCATACCGACAGCGTTGCTCGATAGCGTGTTCGGCGCTCTCTTGCCACTGCGGATGGCCACAGACCGAATTGGTCCAAACGCCTGGCCAGGCTTTTTTGCTCAGCGCTCGGCGGGTGATCAGTAACTCGCCCTGCGGGTTGAAGATCCAGCAGGAGAAAGCCAGATGCAGGGGCGTTTGTCGCTGGTGGGCGGCATATTTTTCCATCACGCCAGTGGGTTGACCTTGTTCATCAAGTAAAACGACATGCTGCTGGGTCATGAAGATTCCAATTTAATCGCGATGTACGACTATTACTATACACCTGTCTCTTAATGTATGGGCACTTCATGCTGTGCCCATTCAGCCTCTATTTTCGCACCTCATCCCAGCTTAACCGGACAGCGATTACGACGTGCGCTTTTTGTATGTCCACCCGCCGCAGTGGTATCTGCGGGTAGAAGCGCAGCGGGATGTGATAGAGCTGCCAATCGATCATGAGCTGGATGACTGTGGTTGGGAATGGCGTAAGGCGCTCGGCCTGCTGAAACGGGCTAACCCTACGCTGATCGAGTGGCTGGATTCACTGGTGGTATATCAGGAAACCGCTGAGAGCGTCGCAGCGTTGCGAGGTGTGGTGCCAGAGTGGTTCTCCGCGCAGCGGGCGCGTTGGCACTATCTGTCGATGGCCAGGAAAAACTTCCGTGGCTATTTGCAGGGTGAGCAGGTACGGCTGAAGAAATATTTCTATGTGCTGCGTCCGCTACTGGCAGTGCGCTGGATAGAAGCGGGCAAGGGCGTGCCGCCGATGCGTTTTGACCAGTTGCTGACAGGGACGGTGGAGGAGCCGCTGTTGTTGGCGGAAATCCATGAATTACTGGCGGCGAAACGGCGTGCAGGGGAGGCGGAGTACGGCCCGCGCAGGGAAAGGATCCACGCGTTTATCGCGCAGGAACTGAAGGCGGATGCCCACCAAGAAGCTTTGCCCGACAGCCCGGCCCGCAGCGACAAATCGCTGGATGAACTGCTTTATCGCACGGTGATGCTTTAGACACCGGCGTCAAACGTTACACGTTCGATTCCCTCTCCGTGGGGAGAGGAGAGGGAGAATAATGCTATTATTTCAATGCAATACGGATCACGTCATCCGGATCGGTGGCTTCTTTTTCACGGCTGGAAGCCTGTTTGACGCTCACGTACAGCGTCTTACCATCTGGTGACAGTGCCAGGCTGTTCGGATGCGTTGGCGTCTTGATGGTTTCCAACAGCTTGTAGCTCTTGGCATCGATCACACTCACGGTGCCCGCTTGGCGATGAGTAACGTACACTTCATTGCGCGCTGGGTTAAACAACACGGCCAGGGATTCCGGCACGTCGATCTTTTGCAGAATGTTGCCGTTGTTGGTATCAACAACCAGCACTTGCGGCTGCTTGGAGTCGGTGATGAACGCACGGTGGGTTGCCGGATCCAGGCTGATATTCAGGAAGAAGTGTTCCTTAGATTCATCCAACTTCTTACGTGACAGCACTTTGTTGGTTTTGGTATCGATAGTGACCAACTCGCCATCGGCATTGGTAACATACAGGCGGCTTGCCGCTGCATCCAGCGCCAGACCGGTGCCGTATTTACCGGTTTCGGTGATGGTGCTACGTAGGGTCAGATCTTTGCCATCCACTACCCAAACCACGCTGGACTCGCCCAGACCGGTGATATAGACGGTGTCCGTGGTCGCATCTGCCACCAGCTCACGTGGGGCCAATGGTTTCACGGTATCAGAGCGTTTTCGGGCATCCAGCACCAGGCGGCCTTTCACTTCGCCGGTTTTACTGTCGATGGCGGTCAGCGAGCTACCTTTGGTGTTGCCAAAATACAGGGTGTCGGTCTTGGTATTGATGGCGGCACCAAACGGTTTGATATCGTTATGAATGATCTGTGTGATATCCAGCGTTTGTGGATCGAGGCGATAGACGATGCCGCCCTTATCCAGCTTGCGGCTCTGTGACGTTGCCAGATACAGCGCATTCTCGCCCTGGCTGTACACCATCTCGTAAGCGCCTTTACCTACCGGCTTACGCAGCACTTCCGGCTCGGCCTGTGCCAGCACAGAGGTGGAAAACATCAGGCTGCTGAGAAGCAACAGAGGGTAAACCGCACGTCCGCCAAACTTACGGCTGGTGGTCATCATAGCGTTCATAAAAGCTCCATTTCATCAAAAGATAGTTCACCACCAGGCTGTTGCTCGGCGGTTAAATCGGGCTCAACATTGAATCGAAAGCAAAATCTGGCCGGTCATGTCATCGCATGCGGCTCACTATGTTGTGAATGATAATCATTATTCTTACGGAAGGGGAGCACTTTTGTTGTTTAGGGCGATAAGTGTCACGTTTAGGGCAAGACTCTTAACGATCTGAACGGGCGCAACATGCAGCATCCCTGCACGGCGAGCTGGTGGAAGCGCGGGCTCACAGAGTTATCGCACCCGCAATCGCCTGATCCGCAGCGGCTTTTTCAGCCAGATAACGAGCCGGGGGTTTACCCACCGCTTTACGGAACATGGTGACAAAGCCGCTGGCGCTCTCATAGCCAAGATCTAACGCCACGGTCTGGACGCTTTCCCCCTGGGTTAAACGTTGCAGGGCCAACATCACATGTAATTGTCGCCGCCAGTGGCCGAAGCTCATGCCCATCTGCTGTTGCAACGTGCGGCTAAGAGAACGCTCGCTCATGCCAATGCGTAGCGCCCACTGGCCCAGAGTGGACTTATCGGCCGGGTTGGCCAGCAGTTGCTCGGTCAGTTGGCGAATGCGGACATCATTGGACACCGGCAGGTGCAGGTTCTCCAGTGGCGCGGCGGCCAGTTGATCCAACAAAACCTGCGCAATGCGGCCTTCCGGGCCCTCTTCCGGGTAGAGAATATCGAACTGGCTGGCCTGTAACAGCAGCTCTCGCAGCAAAGGGGACACCGTTAGGGTACAGCAGTTTTGCGGCAGGCCGGGGATGGCGTCCTGCTCAACGAACAGGCAATAGCACTCGCTTTGACTGGTGGCCCGTGCATTGTGGCTGACGTTACTGGGCATCCATAGCGCGCACTGTGGCGGCACCAGCCACAAACCATTCTCGACTTCGCAGCGGATCATGCCACGCACTGTGTAAATCAATTGCGCTTTACGGTGGCGATGATGGGTGCATTCCCAGTCTTTCTGCACGCTTGATGCCTGAACCGCGAAGATGGCGCGTGGCACGTTATCGATATCGGGTCTAGGATCCTGGCAACTGGCTTTCATGAGAATAGTTATCATATTGGCGTGTTTGAGCAATATTATGTCTTGATTGTGCAATGTGGTCTAGCGCCAACGTCGATAGAGTAAGCGCCACTGGCGTGTTTTGTGGTAACACGCTCATGACCGACAACGCAGAGGAGAGGCCATGCACCAGGAAAATGTTATCAGCCAATTGCTGGCCTGGATTGAGCAAAGTTTGGATCAGCCTTTGACGCTGGACAGCATCGCGGCCAAATCCGGCTATTCCAAATGGCACCTGCAACGGATGTTCAAGCAGCACACGGGTGAAGTGTTGGGGACCTATGCCCGGCGCAGAAGGTTGACGGCGGCGGCGCGTGAGTTGCGCCTGACCAGCGCCACGGTGGCCTGTATCGCAGATAAGTACCAGTTCGATTCCCAGCAGACCTTCACCCGTGGGTTTAAAAAACAGTTTGGTTTACCGCCAGCGGCCTATCGCCGCAGCCTGGACTGGCCTAGCTATGGCCTGCAACCGCCGTTGAATATGACCAACGAGCCGATGCCAGAGGCGGAGATTGTTGTGCTGCCGTCGATGAAACTAGTCGGTCATTCGCAGCAGGGTAGCAGTACGTTAGGGCAATTGGGGCACTCGAAAAAGCTGCTGCGCCAACATGCCTGGCGTCATTTGTTGCAGCCGGAACAGGGGTTGCCAGCCGTCGCTTATGGCCTGATGAGCCTGAAAGCCGACACCCGGCAGCGGGATCGTCAACAGATGGTGTATACGGCGGCACTGCAGGAGGAAAACGCGGCAGGTGAAACGGTGACGATCGAACCCGGGGAGTATGCCCGCTTTGCCTATCAGGGGCAGGTTGCAGGGTTACAGAACTTTATCGCCCGTTTGTATGACACGGCCATTCCACAGATGAATGCGGTACGGCGCCCTGGGCAGGACATTGAGCGTTTTTACCCGGCATTGGGTGTGTGCTACGGTGACGATCAGGCGGCGATCAGCTGTGAATATCTTATCCCGATCCGCCGTGGTGAAGGGGGCAATGGGTTACGCTAAGGCAGGAATTTATCAAAAGGACACTATTCCCTACATCCGGCTACAAAAAAGTGAGGTATTTGCGCGAGTAATGTTTCCATCTTGGCGGCAAGTGCACATATAATGCGCATCCGGTCAAAGCAGGCCGGGCAGACCACATACTAATCTTAGCCAGTGCGGCCACCACTCTATTACGAAGATGAAAATGAGCATTCGCGCGTTATTAACCCTGTTTACCGCTCTGGTTGCATTCAGCCAGGCTGCCTTCGCCGTTGTATACCCTTTGCCCGCCAAAGATAGTCGTCTGGTTGGGGAGAATATTCAGATTACCGTGCCTGCAGACAGCAAACTGCCGCTGGAGAGCTTTGCGGCTCAATACCAGATGGGCTTGAGCAACATGCTGGAGGCTAACCCTGGCGTTGACCCGTTCCTGCCGCTGCCAGGCAGCACGCTGACCATCCCGCAGCAGTTGATCCTGCCAGACGCCCCGCGTGAAGGCATCATCATCAACAGCGCGGAAATGCGTCTGTACTACTACCCGAAAGGTACCAAGACCGTCGTGGTGCTGCCGATTGGTATCGGCCAGTTGGGTAAAGATACGCCGCTGAACTGGGTCACCACCGTACAGCGCAAGAAGGATGGCCCAACCTGGACGCCAACCGCTAAAATGCGCGAAGAGTACGCCGCCGAGGGTGAAATTCTGCCAGCGGTCTTCCCGGCAGGCCCGGATAACCCGATGGGTCTTTACGCCCTGTATGTTGGCCGTCTGTATGCGGTCCATGGGACCAACGCCAACTTCGGTATCGGCTTGCGCGTGAGCCACGGCTGTGTGCGTCTGCGTGCCGACGATATCAAATACCTGTTCGACAGCGTGCCGGTAGGCACTCGCGTACAGTTCATCAACGAACCGGTGAAGGCTTCCGTAGAGCCAGATGGTTCTCGTTACCTGGAAGTGCACAACCCGCTGTCTGCCAACGAAGAAGAGCTGAAGTCGAAAGAGCCGGTGCCAATCACCATCACCGCGCCAGTTGGCAAAGTGCTGATGGATCCAGCCGTTAACCAGAGCGAAGTGGACGCGGCCATCAAGGCACGTTCCGGTATGCCGGTTAAAGTGAACTGATCTTTGTTTCTGCTGTGAAAAAGACGCTCTCGGGCGTCTTTTTTTATGGAATTACGGGCCAGAAACGTGGCTTGCCACGCCTCTGAACGCGGTTATAAACCGAATTGGCGTGCCAGTTGGTCGATAGCGGCGCGCTGGAACTGGTTGAAGGCCTCGCGGGGCTGCTGTTGCTGAATAAAACCTATCATCGGGTCCTGCACTTCGGTGCGTATGCCGCTCAACTCTTCCATTACCGCCAGGCCGCAGAACGGCACATAGGCTTCGGCATAACCCCCTTCGTGGACCATCACCAGCTTGCCACCGCAGAGCTTGTCCGCAGCGCTTTGTACTTGGGCGGTCATGGCCCGGAAGCTGTCGCTATGTAACAGCATTCTTGCTAGTGGATCGATGGCGTTGGCATCGTAACCACAGGCGATAATAATCATCTCTGGCTTGAACTGCTCCAACGCCGGAATGACGATCTGCTGCATGGCATATTGATAGCCGTCGTCACCGGCACCGGCCAACAGAGGAATATTGATGTTGTAGCCCGTTCCTGCCCCCTCACCGCGATCTTGTTCACCGGCATAGCCTGCCGGGAAACAGCCGTCTTGATGCAACGAAATGGTCAGCACATCGTCACGTTGCCAGTAGATATGCTGGGTGCCGTTGCCGTGGTGCACGTCCCAGTCGATCACCGCCACTTTGCCTAGCCCGAAGCGGTTTTTGGCTCGCTCGATGGCGATAGGAATATTAGCCAGGAAGCAGAAACCCATCGATTGATCCGGCAGGCAGTGATGACCCGGCGGACGTGACAGGGAATAGGCATTGTCCAGCTCGCCCTTCAGCACCGCCTCGACCGCAGCGCAGGCCAGCCCGGTGGAAAGTTTGGCAATCTCATAGCTGCCCGGCCCCAGTGGTGCCTCTTCCCCCAACATGCCGCCACCGTTATCGCTCAGCTGTTTGAAGCGTTGCAGGTAATGTGCCGGATGGATACGCAGTAAATCTTCCTCATCGGCCAGTTCGGCACTCAGCAGTTTGAGCTGACGCGATAGGCCAGAGACGTCCATCAGGTTTTTCATCCGCCGTTTGGTTTCCGGCGATTCGGCATGCCCGGCTCCAGAAGGCGGTTGTACCCAGCCGCCCACCGGCAGCGTGGTGGCATGTAAGCCGGTGCTATGCCAGAAACAGCGTTCATCGAAGTAGAAACCGGTTGTTCTTTTCACCTTATGACTCCTGTTAAACGGCGCGACGCGCGCGGTGAAGCCAGTGAGATCAGCAGCAGTGACAGCAGCGCACAACTCAGTGCGCCGATCAGCAACGCGTCGATCCCGCCGGAAGACTCGATCAGATAACCCGCTAGCGTAGGGCCGATGGCCATGCCGCCGCCAATCACCAGATTGATGTTGTTCATCAGCTTGCCGTTGTTATCCAGCACCGAGACACGCGCCAGAATAAATGGCAGCACAAAGGTCCAGGTGAACTTGAACATCACGGCGGCGAGGGTAAAACGAATGAGTAGTGGGTTGCGGCTCAGCAACAGGACGCTGGCAATTAGCAGGCCGTAGCCGATCCACAGCAATGGCTTGTGGCCGCGTCTTGCGCCAACCAGTGCCGCGCCGCCTGCCCCGATGATGCCAAACAGGGTGGCGGCGGCCAGCACCTGCCCGCTGTGTACCGGCGAAAGGCCTGCGGCTTTGGCGATAGTGCCGATAAAGGTCCAGACCGCGCTCAGGCTGATATAAAAGGCCAATACCGCCAACACGGCAAACAGCTTGTAGATGGGGGGGCTTGGGGGCATCTGGCTTGCCGCGTTGTGGCTATGGCGAAAGCCGCTGGGGAATGCGCTCAGCAACGGTAGGCAACACAACATGATCGCCGCCAGGATCAGGTAGACCGCCATCAGGCCGAAATGGGCAAACAGCGGGGGCAATGCCAGCAAGCCGAACACGCCTAGCAGCAGTTGGCCTAGTACCCAAAAGGCATAGACCCGGCTGGGGTTAGCGGTACCTGCCGCGCACGAAATACAGAGGATCATCAGCGTGCCACCGGCCAGTGAAGCGATAAATCGTAATACCAATAGCAGGCTGAAATCAGTGGCGATTGCCGAGGCCAAATTGCCGATCAGGAATACCACTGCCGCCAGCGTGGCGATCTTGCGCCAGTTGATCCGGCTGATCCACCACCAGGCGGGTAAGGTGGCGATGCTCATGGCACCCAGTTCGGTAGAAAACAGCTGGCCGATCTGGCCTGGTGTGAGGTGCCACTGGCTGGCCAACTGGGCCGCGACGGCGGGGGCGGTCATCAGGATCCCCGGTGCGATGGCGGCAAACACGATTATCGCCGTTAACAGCCTGGGTGGGCAGGAGAGCATTGCTCCGGCAGAAGGCACTGAAACTGCATCACTGGACATCGTTGTTATCCTTGAGTTTCGTCAATCATTACCCTCCACGCTTTTTAAGCATGGGGAGGCCGCGCCAGCATTGGCGGATGGTTGATTGTTGCTGCTTTCGTCAGGATCAGCCGTAGGCAATAAAACCGCTGGAGACCAATTCGGTGCGGTTGACCACGGCAGTTTTGGCAAAGATGTTGCGCATATGGGTTTTCACCGTCGATAAAGAAATACCGAGCTTCAAGGCGATACGCTTATTGCTGGCTCCTTCCCGCACCATATTGACGATCTCTTGCTCTTTGGCGGTAAGCAACTGGGCTTCACTGTCTGGCAACAGATCGCGGGTGGCCAGCTCGATCAACGGCAGCACCGCACGTAAGCGGCTGTGCTCTAATTCGGTAAACGGCGTATCGCGGATCAGAGAAACCCCGGCAATAATCCGCTTACGCTGGCGGATAAAGATCTCCGTCATGTCACGCATGCGATTAGGCAGCATAAAGTCGTGATAATAGTGGCGGTTATTGGCAATCGCCGCAGGCGTCATGTTCACCATCTGGATGTCTTGCTGGTGGAAATTGGCCGGCTTCAACGGATCAAAGGGTTGAAAATGGTCCAGATATTGCTGATGGGTGTCATCACTAATGCCATGAAGAATATAGTGATCTGGCCGCAGGTCTGGATCCACCAGATAAAAAACCCCGGCAGAAACTGGGATCAGATGCGCAATGGTATTCAGACAGCTTGAGATAAAAGCGTCATTACGCATGAAGGATGATGTGGTTGTCATAATGCATTTTCCTCCGTTGATCGCTCAGTA
Organism: Serratia silvae; assembly: GCF_023282985.1. Taxonomy (GTDB): domain Bacteria; phylum Pseudomonadota; class Gammaproteobacteria; order Enterobacterales; family Enterobacteriaceae; genus Chania; species Chania silvae. The sequence continues at coordinate 112,733 of NZ_JAGQDC010000001.1, forward strand.
ACCAGAAGGATACCTGCAAAGGTATCTGGACAATATATGAACGATACAAGCATAGTTGTAGCAATTATGCAACACAATTAAAACATGTTAACAATGTGAGCCGGATTGCAATAAAATACATTAATAACAACATCCCCATGCTGAGTGATTGGGCATTTTATTGGCGTGGGGAAGCGATTTTATTAATACATTAACGAATGGCATTGACGGTTGCTGCTGAATTTAAAGTGATTTCTCGTTTCTCCCTCTTCTGCTCCATGCCACACCCTTGCCGTTTTCTCTCTCCTCCGGGCTAATCCTTAAGGACGATAGCCAAACTTTTCGATTACTTCCTACACTGCGAAACTTGGCGTTACACACCAGATGAGGCCCCGACAGTGATGAAGAAAAAGACCGTAGTGGTAGCATTGAGCAGCGCACTATCGGGCATGGTACATGCCGCAGATAGTGAGCGCCCTAACGTGTTGATCATTATTGCCGATGATATGGGCTATTCCGATATCAGCCCGTTTGGCGGTGAGATCTCAACGCCCAATCTGCAAACGCTGGCAGAGCAGGGCGTGCGTATGAGCCAATATTATACCTCGCCAATGTCTGCGCCAGCGCGTTCGATGTTGATGACGGGCAATACCAACCAGCAGGCTGGCATGGGGGGTATGTGGTGGTACGAAAGCACCGTCGCCCGCCCCGGTTATGAGATGCGGTTGACCGATCGGGTCACCACCATGCCGGAGCGATTTAAAGATGCTGGCTACGCCACCATGATGGCGGGCAAATGGCACCTGGGCTATACCGACGGAGCCGGGCCAACCGATCGCGGTTTTGAACGCGCCTTTGCCTTTATGGGCGGTGGCACCAGCCATTTTGACGACGCCGTACCGCTGGGAACGGTTGAAGCCTTCCATACTTTCTATACCCTGAACGGCAAACGTGTTTCCCTGCCGCAGGATTTTTACTCCAGCAAAGCTTACGCCACGCAGTTGGAGCAATGGATCACTGACACGCCAAAAGAGCAGCCGGTGTTTGCCTATCTGGCCTTTACCGCGCCACACGATCCGCTACAGGCACCCGACGACTGGATCGCCAAGTTCGAGGGTAAATATGATGCGGGTTATAAGCAGGTGTATCAGCAACGTATCAACCGCTTGAAGGCTCTGGGGATTATTTCTGACAGCACGCCAATGCCGCATCTGGCGCTGGAAAAAGAGTGGCAGGCGATGACGCCGGAACAGCAGAAATATGCCGCCAAAACCATGCAGGTCTATGCGGCGATGATCGCCTATATGGACGACCAGATCGGCGGAGTGATGAAAACCCTGCAGCAAACCGGCCGTGACAAGAACACCATTATCATCTTTGCCACCGACAACGGTGCCAACCCGGCCAGCGGCTTTTACTACGGTTCCAAGCCTGAATTCTGGCAGCAGTTTGATAACAGCTACGCCAATCTGGGTCGCAAGGGATCGTTCATCTCTTATGGGCCACACTGGGCTAACGTCAGCAACGCGCCTTATGCCAACTTCCATAAAACCACCAGTGCGCAGGGCGGGATCAATACCGATTTCATCATTTCTGCCCCGCAGTTGAAGCAGCGTGGTGGTATCGATAAAACGCCGATGGCGGTCTACGACATTGCGCCTACGCTGTATGAGTTTGCCAATATCGATGCCAGCAAACCCCTGAAGACCAAGCCTGCGATCCCAATGGTTGGCGTTAGCTTTAAACGTTATTTCAGCGGTGATATCGCCGCCGCGCCGCGTTCTACCTATGGCGTGGAGTTGCACAATCAGGCGGCTTATGTCGATGGGATCTGGAAGCTGCGGCGGCTAGTGGCAAATGGGCCACAGGCGAATATGGCCTCGTGGGGATTGTTCAACTTACAGGACGATCCGTTGGAAACCCACGACTTGGCCGCCAGCCAGCCTGATCGGGTTAAGCGCCTGAGTAGCGAATATCAGCAGTTTGCCGACCAGGGCATGGTGATTGAGGCGGCAGGTAAAGAGATCGATTATCTGGGTGTCGATCCGCAAACCCATCGCTACATCGGCCTGGATCCTGTGTCCCAGAAGCCAGTATTGCAGGCAGCAGAGTGAATATTGCCTTGCTGCGCGCGCAGCAGATCCCGGTGAATACTGTGCCGCGCGCCAGCGTACCCTTTCATATGCTGATAAAACCGATTGGTGCGGGCTGTAATCTGGCCTGCAACTACTGTTATTACCCGCAGCGTGATCAAGCGCAGAAGATGGATGAGGCGTTGCTGGAGAGTTTTATCCGCCAGTATATCGCCAGCCAGCCACGCTACAGCCGGGAGATCAACTTTGTCTGGCAGGGGGGGGAGCCGCTGCTGGCGGGGATCGGTTTCTACAAGAAGGCGCTGGCGTTACAACAAAAGTATGCGCCGCCGGGCGTGCTGATCAGCAACAGTCTGCAAACCAACGCCACCTTACTGAACCCTGCCTGGTGCCGCCTGTTCAAGCAACACCAGTTTATTGTTGGCGTCAGTCTGGACGGAGACCGCCAGATCCAGGATACCCACCGGCCAGATAAACGCGGTAACAGCAGCTACGATGCGGCACTGAGAGGCATTGCGTTATTGCAGCAGTATCAGATTGAATTCAATTTGCTGGTGGTGGTGCATGATGGTGTAGCTGACCGGGCACAGGAGATGTACGACCATTTTGTCGCGCTGGGTGTCCGTTACTTGCAGTTTCAGCCGCTGATGTTGGAAGGCGATGCCCCGGCGGCAGGTTATGGCTTGAGTGCCGCCAACTGGGGGCGCTTTATGGTGGCGATCTACCGCCGTTGGCGCAGCCAGGGCCATCTTGGCCAGGTTTTTATCATGAATATCGAGCACGTTTACGCCCAGTATTTCACCCACGTTAGCCCCAATTGTGTCCACTCCGCCCGCTGCGGAGGCAATCTGGTGATGGAGCCGGACGGCAGTGTGTATGCTTGCGATCACCTGATTGATGCCAAGCATCGGTTGGGCCGTTTTGATGACGCTAGCCAGTTTGCCGGCTATGTCGATGCTGCTATCGAGATGGACTTTGGTAAAACCAAGAGCCTGCGGCGCGAATGCCAGAGTTGTAGTGTGAAAAGCGTATGCCAGGGCGGTTGCCCGGCGCATATCGGTAAAGACCGCTACAACCGGTTGTGCGCCGGATACTACGCCTTTTTTTCAGAGGTGTTGGCACCGTTGCGTAGTTTTGCCAGAACGGCGCAAGGGGCGACGCTGTGGCGTTCCAGCGTGATTTCTGCCACAAGTTAATCAACCTCGTCCTTAAGGACGATAGCCAGCCTTTTGCTTTCCTTCCTATAGTGAGATTACCGCCCTTGGCGGCTAAACACCGGGTAAAAACCACTATAAGAGGAAGTAACCATGAACCTGTCGTCGCGGCTCAGTGCCCAGTTAGAACGGGGCAAGGTCGGGTTCCCCACCACGTTAGCCAGTTCGGTTGGGGTGATTATGGCCAGCCCGGTGATCCTCACCGTTACCAGCGGTTTTGGTATCGGCGGTGACACCTTCGCGCTGGCGATGCTGATCGCCTTTATCATGATGCAAGCCCAGCTCACCACCTTCTCCGAAGCGGCGGCGATCCTGCCCACCACCGGCTCGGTATATGATTATATCTCCTGCGGAATGGGGCGCTTTTTTGCCATTACCGGCACTCTGTCTGCCTATCTGATCGTCCATATCTTTGCTGGCACCACCGAAACCATTCTTTCCGGCATCATGGCGCTGGTGAACTTTGAAAACCTCAACACCCTGATGGAAAGCCACAACAGCTCGTGGATGATCGGCGTGGGCTTGGTGATCATTTTCGGTATTCTGAATGCGTTTGGCATCGAAGCCTTCGGTAAGGCTGAGGTAGTGCTGACCTTCTGCATGTGGAGCACCTTAATGATCTTTTCTATCACCGGGTTGCTGTTACCGCATGCAGTACCGTTAGAAGGCTGGTTTGGCACCACCCTCGACGTTGGCGATCCCCTTGCGGTGTTCAGCCTGGTCGGGATGGCGATGTTTATGTTTGTCGGCTGCGAGTTGGTGACGCCAATGGCCCCAGAGATTAAACATTCTCACCGCGTGATCCCACGCGCCATGTCCCTGGGGCTGTGCGGTGTGGCGCTGTGTATGGCGTTATACGGTGCGGCACTGAGTCACCAGGTGGAAAACGTGGTGGTGGATGCGGCCAATAATGTGCATCTGTTGGATACGCCGATGGCTATCCCGGCATTTGCTGGCCAGATCATGGGCAACTTTGGCAAATACTGGCTGGGCGTTGGGCTGCTGTTGGCCGGGGCAGCCACCATTAACACCTTGATGGCTGCGGTGCCACGCATTATCTACGGCATGGTGCTGGATGGTGCTATGCCACGCATCTTCGCTTATCTGCATCCGCGCTTTAAAACTCCGGTGGTGGCGATTGCCGCTGCGGTGCTGATCCCCTGTGTTCATGCTTTCGCTATTCAGGGCAATCTGGATCGCATTATGCCGATGGTGCTGGCTGCCGTGTGTGCCTGGGGCGTGGCTTATCTGCTGGTCACCTGTTCGGTGGTGATCCTGCGTATCCGCCGTCCAGATCTGCCACGCGCCTATAAATCGCCGTGGTTCCCGCTGCCGCAGATTGTCTCCAGCATTGGTATCGTGCTGGCGATTTTCTACATCACACCACCGGGCATGAACCCACGCGATGTCTACATCCCGTTTGGCATCATGATCGGCCTGACCTCCGCCTATGCGCTGTTCTGGACCCTGTGCGTGCAGAAGGTGAATCCGTTTAAACCGGTGCCGGTGGAAGAGGTGCTGGAGAGCGCCTTCAACAAGGCAGAAGCTGCGGAGGTGGAGTTTGATCGGCTTACTTCCCTCACTTAATCGCTTTTGGCGGCGCGATCCTCCCGGCTATCGACCAGGCACGACGTTGGATCGCTTGGTGAATAATCTGCGGCCTTACGCTTGCGAACGGGTCGCCGTGGGCCAGTTACGGCTCACGTTGCCACAGGGGCCGGTGATCGAGGTTGCCGAACAGGTGCAGTCGCTGTTTCTGGCACACATTGTTACCCATCATTTCCGCTTGCAGGGCCGCGCCCATTTTACCGATCCGCTGGTGCTCAACATCATCACCGGTGGCTGGCTGCGCCGTAAGGGCGTGATTTATCGCACCAAGGCCAAACATGATGGCGCTCGGCAGTTGATCGCCGCGTTGCAGCAATACCCGCAAATCGGCGATACGTTAGCCAAGCTCGATTTCCGCCACGCCACGCTCACGATAACAGAGGGCCGTTGGCAGTTGGATATCGAGCATTTTGCCGCTTCCGAAGTGGTCAGCCGCCTACCGGCCAGCCGTCGCTATCTGCGCTTGGAGGCCGAGCAGCGGCGCTTGCTGCTGAGCAGTTTCCTGATGGTCAGCCAACTGATGGAGAAATGTGATGAGTAGAGTGGTGGTGATCACTGGCGGCGGAACCGGCATTGGTGCCGCTTGTGCGCGTTTACTGGCGCAGGAGGGCGACCGGGTATTTATCGTTGGCCGCCGCCGTGAACCGTTGAACGCATTGGCTTCTGAGATTGGGGCATATGCCGTAGTTGGGGATGCCGCCAGCGGAGCCAGTTGGCAAACTGACATTCTGCCAGCGATTTTACAGCAGGCAGAGCGTATCGACTGTCTGATTGCCAGCGCGGGTGGAATGGGGGTGGGGCGCATTACCGAAGTCACCGATGCCCAGTGGCAGCAGGCGCTGGACAGCAACCTCAACAGCGCGTTTGCCAGCGCCCGGGCCTGTTTACCGGAGTTGGTGAAAAGCGGTGGCAATCTGCTGTTTGTCGCTTCGATCGCCTCGTTGGCCGCCGGGCCGGAGGTGTGTGGCTATGTCACCGCCAAACACGCGTTGATTGGGCTGATGTGTTCCATCGCCCGCGACTACGGGCCACAGGGTGTGCGTGCTAACGCGGTTTGCCCCGGCTGGGTGACTACGCCGATGGCCGATGAAGAGATGCAGCCGTTGATGGCGGCGCATAACTTAACGCTCGAACAGGCCTATCAATATGTCTGTCGCGATGTGCCGCTGCGCCGCCCGGCCAGTGCGCAGGAGATTGCCCAGGTGTGTCGTTTCCTCTGCTCAACGCAGGCGTCAATTATTACCGGTGCAACGCTGGTGGCCGATGGCGGCTCCACCATTGTTGATGTGCCGACCTTAGCTTTCACTTCCCTGTAAGGAGATTGTCATGAGTTCAGAAGCGGTATTTATTCAGGTTGGCGCGTTGGCGGAAGGCTTCGCCCCTCACAGCCATACGCTGGCACAGCAGGATTTGGCCGGTACCACGCTGGCGTTCCACTTTGCCGAAGGGGCAACGGTGCAGTGCAGCTTTAACGACGATCAAACCCTACTGTGGGGAGATCAACGGGTTGATTACCGGGCCACCAGCATTCGCCAGGGGATCCTGTTTATCGATTTCCTCGATCCGCAGCGGCCCAACGGCAGCATTACGCTGGTGTGCGATCGTCAGCAAGGCAACTTTACCGCCGTCTATGGCCAGTTGCCAGATGAGTCACAGGCGCGGCTGGACGCCTTTAGCCGGGTGGAGCAGGGCTTGCCGCTTACGGCGGTGAATGCCGAATTCCGCTTTGGCCGCCTGGACAACAGCGATGCAGCGTTGCCGCAGTTTACCGACGAATTGATCGGGATGCGTAATCTGTATACCTACAGCCCAACGGAGCGCTACGAGCATGTTTATCTGAACAATAATTTCTACGCCTGGCAGTGCCTGGACGGGGTCGAGAAAGGGCTGGCGGACGTTGATCGTTGCCATTACGTCAAAGTGGCGGAGAAGCTGTACCTGTTTGTCTGGCGCGAAAAGATCATTCCGACGCTGGGCGTGGTGATGATCGATCTGCAAGAGATGCGCACCGATGGCAAGATCCTCGGCTATCAGGGCAGCGATTTCAGCAGCCTGAGCAACTTTGCCGTGGGCGCTCACGCGCAGATCCTTAACACCACGCATTACCCTAAGGCCTGAGCCGATGATGGCGATCTATGCCAGTGACGCGTTTGCTGGGCAGGTGGTGTTGGTGACTGGCGGTGCGCAGGGCATTGGGCTGGCGATTGTCAGCGCCTTTGCTCGTTTGGGGGCCAAGGTAGTGGTGGCCGATCTGCAACTGCAAAAGGCGAAGGAGGCGGCTGAAAGCCTGTGCCAGCAGGGTTGGCAAGTGCAGGCCGCAGCCTGCGATATGGCCGATGCTGGGCAGATTGCCGAGTTGGTAGAACAGACTGCGCAGCAGCATCAACGGTTGGACGTGGTGATCCACAACGCTGCTTACTTTCCGCTAAGGCCGTTTAACCAGATAGATGCCGAACTGCTGCAATGCACGTTGAGCGTCAATTTAATGGCCCCGTTCTTTCTGGCGCAGGCGGCGTTACCGTGGATGAAGCGCCAGGGCGGTGGGCGCATTCTGGTGACTTCATCGGTTACTGGCCCGAGAGTGGCCTACCCAGGGCTGGCACATTATGCGGCCTCCAAGGCGGGGGTAAATGGTTTTATTCGTGCTGCCGCGTTGGAACTGGCCTGTGAAGGGATCACGGTGAATGGCGTGGAGCCGGGGATGATCCGCACGCCAGCGATGGCAAATCTGGGTGGGGAAGCGGTGAATCAGGCGATTGCCGCTGCGGTACCGCTCGGCAGGTTGGGGGAGCCGGAGGATATCGCTGCCGCAATGGTCTTTTTAGCTTCGCCAGCGGCGGGTTATATCACTGGCCAGACGCTGGTAGTGGATGGCGGTGCGCTGTTGCCGGAAGCCTATTTGTGAGCAACCACGTTGTTGGTTTGTTGATCCCCTAAACGGATCAGCTCATCGAGCAACACCATCAACTGATCCATCTTTTGCTTCGAAAATGCTGCTTCAATTTCCCCGTAACCCTGCTCCACCTGGTGGCGTGCCAGTTCATACAGCTCCTGGCCTTGCTGGGTCAAGGACACGTACAGCTTGCGCTGATCGTTAACCGGCTTGAGGCGAAAGATCAGCTTATCCCGCTCCATGCGCGACAGGATGCCGGTCAGGCTGGGGCGCAGGATGCAGGTTTCTGCGGCCAACTCGTGAAACTCAATGGAACGGCTATCGGCCAATACGCGAATGATGCGCCATTGCTGTTCCGTCAGGTTGTGGCTTTTCAGGATCGGGCGGAAGAACCCCATGGCGGTTTCACGCGCCTGCAACAGGGCGATGGTTAACGATTCATGCATGTCGATGGCCTTGGCTTAATTTTATTAACAACTTAATAGTAGCTAATTTTTGACCGGCGGAGAACGGCAAAACGCGATCCGTCACGTAAAAATCCTGCAAAAAAGGTTAATTTGCTGATTAATAACGCCAATGTACATAAAATGTGAATATTTCGTTATCACGATCACAAATTAAATTAACAACGTTGCGTAAAGTCTGAACAGCGTATAAAAGTATTCATTAACATATTAATGATTGGCGATCCGTAGAAGGAGTCTGCATGAAAGGCACCGTATTTTCCGTAGCACTTAACCACCGCAGCCAGCTTGATGCCTGGGATCAGGCGTTTCGCGCCGCCCCTTATCAAACGCCGCCCAAAACACCGGTTTGGTTTATCAAACCGCGCAATACTCATCTTGCCAACGGCGGCAGCATCCCGTTCCCGGCCGGTGAAACCGTGCAAAGTGGCGCGACGCTGGCAGTAGTGATTGGTAGCACCGCACGCAAGGTGGCAGCGGATAAGGTGGCCGATTATGTGGCCGGTTACGCCTTGGCTAACGACGTCAGCCTACCGGAAACCAGCTTCTATCGCCCGGCGATTAAAGCCAAATGTCGCGACGGTTTTTGCCCAATGGGGGAGGTAACCGCGCTCGCCAGCACCAACGGCCTGGAAATTATCACCGAGATCAACGGCGTGGAGCAGGATCGTTGGTCAACGGCGGATCTGGTGCGTTCGGTGCCGGAACTGATCGCCGCCATCAGCGATTTTATTACCCTGCAACCGGGGGATGCGGTGCTGATTGGCACGCCTCACCAGCGGGTTGAGATCAAGCCGGGTGACCAAGTAACGGTGCGGGCCGCAGGTTTGCCACCCCTTACCAACCACGTGACGCAGGCAGGAGAATAACCATGAGACACGCTCGTATCCGCCATCATGGCCAGATTGTTAACGTCACCGTCGACGATCAGTTACGCGTTGCGCTGCCCGATGGTAGCAAGCTTGGTGAGCACGATGTGGAATGGCTGCCACCGGCACAGGGCACGATATTTGCCCTCGGCCTGAACTATGCCGATCACGCCAGCGAGCTGGAGTTTAAAGCGCCGGAAGAACCTTTGGTGTTCCTCAAAGGGCCAAACAGCCTGACCGGCCACCGCCAGGTTTCTGTGCGGCCAGCGCAGGTGGAATACATGCACTACGAAGCCGAGCTGGTAGCGGTGATAGGTAAAACCGCGCGTAACGTCAGCCGCGAGCAGGCGATGGATTACGTGGCCGGTTATACCCTGTGCAACGACTACGCCATCCGCGACTACCTGGAAAACTACTACCGCCCCAACCTGCGGGTGAAAAGCCGCGACACCTTGACGCCTATCGGCCCCTACATTGTCGATCGTGACGATGTCGCGGATCCGCATAACCTGACGCTCAGCACCTACGTTAACGGTGAACTGCGCCAGCGCGGCACCACCGCCGACATGATTTTCGATATTCCATATCTGATCGAATACCTGAGTGAATTTATGACGTTGCAGCCTGGCGACATGATCGCCACCGGCACGCCGAAAGGGCTGGCCGACGTGCAGCCTGGGGATGAAATTGTGGTGGAGATCGAAGGCATTGGCCGCTTGGTTAACCACATCATCAGTGAAAAAGATTACGAGGAGAGCAAGGGATGAAAACCATCAACCATTGGATCAACGGCAAGAACGTCGCCAGCAAAGAGTATTTCACCACCACTAACCCGGCTAACGGTGAAGTGCTGGCGGAAGTGGCGTCCGGTGGTCAGCTCGAAATCGATCAGGCGGTAGCCGCGGCCAAAGAAGCCTTCCCTAAATGGGCCAATACGCCGATGAAAGAGCGTGCGCGCCTGATGCGTCGCCTGGGTGAACTGATCGACCAGAACGTGCCGCAGATTGCCGAGATGGAGACTGCCGACACCGGGCTGCCGATCCACCAGACCAAAAACGTGCTGATCCCACGCGCCTCGCACAACTTTGAGTTCTTTGCCGAGATCTGCCAGCAGATGAATGGCCGCACCTACCCGGTGGACGACAAGATGCTTAACTACACGCTGATCCAGCCGGTGGGCGTGTGTGCGCTGGTGTCGCCGTGGAACGTGCCGTTTATGACCGCCACCTGGAAGACAGCACCTTGCCTGGCGTTGGGTAATACCGCCGTGCTGAAGATGTCCGAACTGTCGCCACTGACGGCGGATCGCCTGGGTGAACTGGCGTTGGAAGCCGGTATCCCTGCCGGGGTGCTGAACGTGGTGCAGGGTTATGGTGCAACGGCGGGTGATGCTCTGGTACGTCATAAAGACGTGCGTGCGGTGTCCTTCACCGGCGGCACCTCAACCGGTCGCCGCATTATTGAAAGCGCCGGGCTGAAGAAATTCTCGATGGAGCTGGGCGGCAAATCACCGGTGCTGATCTTTGAGGATGCCGATATCGAGCGGGCGCTGGATGCGGCGCTGTTCACCATCTTCTCGATCAACGGTGAACGTTGCACTGCGGGTTCACGCATCTTTATTCAGGAAAGCATTTATCCGGAATTCGTTAAACGCTTTGCCGAGCGTGCCAACCGCCTGCGCGTGGGCGATCCAACCGATCCCAATACCCAGGTTGGCGCGTTAATCAGCCCGCAGCACTGGGAAAAAGTCTCCGGCTATATTCGCCTGGGCATCGAAGAAGGGGCCACTTTGTTGGCTGGCGGCCCGGATAAACCGGCCGGTTTGACCCACGGCAACTTCCTGCGCCCAACGGTGCTGGCCGATGTTAACAACAATATGCGTGTCGCGCAGGAAGAGATCTTCGGGCCGGTGGCCTGCCTCCTGCCGTTCAAATCAGAAGAAGATGGTCTGCGCATGGCCAACGATGTGGAGTACGGCCTGGCGTCGTACATCTGGACGCAGGATGTGAGCAAAGTACTGCGTCTGGCCCGCAATATTGAAGCGGGTATGGTTTTCGTCAACACCCAAAACGTACGCGATCTGCGCCAGCCGTTTGGCGGGGTGAAATCCTCTGGCACCGGCCGTGAAGGCGGGGAGTACAGCTTCGAAGTGTTTGCCGAAATGAAAAACGTTTGTATCTCCATGGGGGATCACCCGATCCCACGTTGGGGAGTGTGAGATAGCTCCGTGCCCTTTAAAACAACAACCAAGGACTAGACCCATTAGATTTCGGACTGCAGCTAGGCGACAAGCTTGTTCATCCAGGAGCTTACTTTTAGTAAGTGACTGGGGTGAGCAAGTGCAGGTAACAACGCTGCAGTTCGAAAGAGGATGGGTATAGGAGGACTTATGGGTAAATTAGCTTTAGCTGCAAAGATCACACACGTTCCTTCGATGTACCTGTCTGAATTGCCCGGTGAACATCACGGCTGCCGTCAGGCGGCCATTGATGGCCACAAAGAGATCAGTGCCCGCTGCCGCGAAATGGGCGTCGATACCATCATCGTGTTCGACACCCACTGGCTGGTGAACAGCGCCTACCACATCAACTGTAACTCGCATTTCAAAGGGGTTTACACCAGCAACGAGCTGCCGCACTTCATTCGTGACATGACCTATGAATACGACGGTAACCCGGAGCTGGGCCAGATGATTGCCGATGAAGCCCGCAAGCTTGGGGTACGTGCCAAGGCGCATGAGATCTCAACTCTGGAGCTGGAATACGGCACTCTGGTGCCGATGCGTTATATGAACAGCGATCGACACTTCAAGGTGATTTCTATTTCTGCTTTTTGCACCGTGCATGATTTTGCCGATAGCCGCCGTCTGGGCGAAGCGATCAAAACCGCGATTGAGCAATACGACGGCACCGTGGCGGTATTGGCCAGCGGCTCGTTGTCACACCGCTTTATCGACGATCAGCGTGCCGAGCAGGGCATGAACAGCTACACCCGCCAGTTCGACCAGCAGATGGACGAACGGGTAGTGAAACTGTGGGAGGAAGGGCGCTTCCGCGAGTTCTGCGAAATGCTGCCTGAGTACGCTGACTACTGCTACGGCGAAGGCAATATGCACGACACCGTGATGTTACTGGGCCTGCTGGGCTGGGATAAATATCAGGGCAAGGTGGAGTTTGTTACCCCGCTGTTTGCCAGTTCCGGAACCGGCCAGGTCAACGGCATATTCCCCCTTCCAGCCCAAGCGTGAGGACCCCAAATGCCCCATTTTTACGCTGAATGTACCGATAACATCCGCCGGGAAGCGGATTTGCCCGCGCTGTTCGACAAGGTAAACCACGCGCTGGCGGAAACCGGCATCTTTCCGCTGGCTGGCATCCGTAGCCGTGCCATCTGGCTGGATACCTGGCAGATGGCCGACGGTAAGCAGAACTATGCCTTTGTGCATATGACGCTGAAGATTGGCCACGGTCGCAGTCTGGAGAGCCGCCAACAGGTGGGCGAAATGCTGTTCATCCTGATCAAGGATCACTTTGCCGCGCTGATGGCCAAGCGCTATCTGGCCCTCTCTTTCACCATGGAAGAGCTGGATCCGGTGCTCAACTATAAGCAGAACAACGTCCATGCGCTGTTTAGCAAGGACTGAACAAGGGGTGGTAAATGCTGGATAAAGACATACTGAGCCGAGCCGTGCAGCGCCTGCATCAGGCCGAGCAGAGCCGTGAACAGATCCGCGCGTTATCGCTGGATCACCCGGAGATCACCATCGAAGATGCCTATGCTATCCAGCGTCAGTGGGTTGAGCTGAAGATCGCCGAAGGGCGCACTCTGAAGGGCCATAAGATCGGGTTGACCTCGCGTGCGATGCAGGTTAGCTCGCAGATCACCGAGCCGGACTACGGCGCGCTGCTGGATGACATGTTCTTTAACGACGGCAGCGACATTCCGATCGATCGCTTTATTGTGCCACGTGTCGAAGTGGAGCTGGCGTTTGTGCTGGCGAAGCCGCTGCGCGGGCCGAACTGCACGCTGTTTGATGTCTATAACGCTACCGACTATGTGATCCCGGCGCTGGAGATCATTGACGCTCGCAGCCATAACGTCGATCCGCAAACCCAGCGGCCACGTAAGGTGTTCGACACCATTTCCGACAATGCTGCCAACGCCGGTGTGGTGATGGGCGGCAGACCGATCAAGCCGGACGCGCTGGATCTGCGCTGGATCAGTGCCTTGCTGTATCGCAATGGCGTGATTGAAGAGTCTGGCGTGGCGGCGGCGGTGCTCAATCATCCGGCCAACGGCGTGGCCTGGCTGGCGAACAAGCTGTCTCCGTATGACGTGGAGCTGGAGGCCGGGCAGATCATTCTTGGCGGCTCCTTTACCCGCCCGGTAGCGGCGCGGCGGGGCGATACCTTCCATGCCGACTATGGCCCGATGGGCTGCATCAGTTGCCGGTTTGTCTAAGGAGGAACACCATGTTAACCAATCATTTCAAACAGGCCCTACAGGAAAAACGTCCGCAGATCGGTCTGTGGCTGGGGCTGTGCAGCAGCTACAGCGCGGAACTGCTGGCCGGAGCCGGGTTCGACTGGCTGCTGATCGATGGCGAACACGCGCCTAATAATGTGCAAACGGTATTGGGCCAGCTGCAGGCGGTGGCGCCTTACCCCAGCCATCCGGTGGTGCGTCCGGCCTGGAACGATCCGGTGTTGATCAAGCAACTGCTGGACGTCGGTGCGCAAACCCTGTTGATCCCGATGATCCAAAATGCCGAACAGGCGCAGGAGGCGGTGCGGGCCACCCGTTATCCACCCAACGGCATTCGCGGGGTCGGCAGTGCGCTGGCTCGCGCCTCGCGCTGGAACCGGGTGCCGAATTACCTGCATCTTGCCGACAGCCAGATGTGCGTGTTGGTGCAGATAGAAACCCGTGAGGCGGTAAAAAATCTGGATGCCATCCTGGAGGTGGAAGGGGTCGACGGCGTCTTTATCGGCCCGGCGGATTTGAGTGCTGACATGGGCTTTGCCGGTAATCCGCAACATCCCGACGTGCAACGCACTATTGACGATGCTATTGCCCGCATCAGTGCCGCAGGCAAGGCACCGGGCATCCTGATGGCACAGCAGGAACTGGCACAGCACTATCTGGCATCCGGCGCGCTGTTCGTTGCCGTTGGCGTGGATACCACCCTGCTGGTGCGGGCGGCAGACTCCCTGCTCAGCAGTTTCAAACAGGATAAACCGGCGGAGCAATCCCAGAGCGTTTACTAATCGGAGTCATCATGAGCAACGTCGATTCGCTCAAGCCGTTGAACCCGGCAGAGCAACATAAAGCGTTAACCGCCACCGAGCAGTCGGTGATTAAAAAGTTATTTCGGCGCCTGATTATTTTCTTATTTGTGTTGTTTGTTTTCTCGTTCCTTGACCGTATCAACATCGGGTTTGCCGGTTTGACCATGAAGCAGGATCTCGGTCTTAGCTCCACCATGTTCGGCCTGGCGGCAACGCTGTTTTACGTCACCTACGTGATCTTCGGTATCCCCAGCAACATGATGCTGAGCAGGGTGGGGGCACGGCGTTGGATCGCCACCATCATGGTGCTGTGGGGCATTGCTTCTACCTGCACCATGTTCGCCACTGGGCCAACCAGCTTGTACGTGCTGCGGATGATCGTCGGCATTACCGAAGCGGGCTTCCTGCCAGGGATCCTGGTGTATCTCACCTACTGGTTCCCGGCATTCTACCGCGCCCGGGCTAACGCGTTGTTTATGATTGCCATGCCGGTCACGATGGCGTTGGGTTCGCTGGTGTCCGGCTACATTCTGGCGCTGGACGGCATGATGAACCTGAAAGGTTGGCAATGGTTGTTCCTGCTGGAAGGCATCCCTTCGGTGATCCTCGGTGTGGTGGTGTGGTTCTATCTGGACGACACACCTGCCAAGGCCAAGTGGCTAACCGGCGAAGAGAAGGCCAGCCTGAAAGCGATGATGGAAGCCGACAAGCTGCAACTGGTGCAGCCGGAAGGGCCAAGCAGCCACCGGGCGTTGCAACAGCGCAGTCTATGGCGTGAAGTGCTGACACCGGTGGTGCTGATGTATACGCTGGCGTATTTCTGCCTCACCAATACCCTGAGTGCCATCAATATCTGGACGCCGCAGATCTTGCAGAGCTTCAACCAGAGCAGCAGTAACATCATGATCGGTTTTCTGGCGGCGATCCCACAAATTTGTACCATCGCCGGTATGATCTGGTGGAGTAAACGTTCGGATCGTCTGCAGGAGCGTAAATTCCACACCGCGCTACCTTATCTGTTTGCCGCGGCGGGTTGGCTGCTGGCCTCGGCAACCAATCACAGCATGGTTCAACTGCTGGGGATCGTGATGGCTTCGGTTGGCTCGTTTACCGCGATGGCGATCTTCTGGACCACGCCGGATCAATCAATCAGCTTTGAAGCTCGAGCTGTGGGGATCGCGGTGATCAACGCCACGGGTAACATCGGCTCGGCGGTCAGCCCGCTGCTGATCGGCTGGTTCAAGGACGTGACCGGCAGCTTTAACTCCGGGCTATATTTTGTCTCGGCGTTGCTGATTATCGGGGCCGTGCTGGTATGGCGTATTCCGATGAAGGATTCACGCCCACGGGCTACGCCATAAACTTTGGATACTGCCACCCTCTATGGGAGAGGGGCGGGGTGGGGGGATTTCCTTCTCTTACTTTCACCGGAGGACGACGTGCAGAAAAGTACCGGCTTTATCGCCAATATCGATATTGGCAAAGAGTATGACGCGCGTTATGCCGCTGATGAGGTGCACTACGAAACCTTTGCCGGGCTGGCGGCATTTTTTGGCCGGGATATGCAGGTGCACTGGCATGACCGTTTCTTCCAACTGCATTATCTGGCCACCGGCAGGATAGAGCTTCAGTTGGACGATCAGCACTATTCGGTGCAGGCTCCGCTGTTTATCCTTACCCCTCCCTCGGTGCCACATGCCTTTTTCACCGAGCCGGACAGCGACGGCCACGTGTTAACGGTGCGCCAGGAACTGATCTGGCCGTTGCTGGAACGCCTGTATCCGGGCAGCAATCTGGCGCTGGATATGCCGGGGATTTGCCTTTCGCTGGCCGCAGTGCCACAGGAGTTGGCCGCGCTTGGGCATTATTGGCAACTGATCGCCCGAGAGTTTAGCCAAAAGATGGCCGGGCGCGAGCAGACGCTGGCATTGCTGGCCCAGGCAGTCTTCACGCTGATGTTGCGCAATACCTCATTGGATGACAAGGCCGCCAGCGGCGTGCGCGGCGAACTGAAGCTGTTCCAGCGTTTTAACAAGATGGTGGACGAGCGTTTCCGCGATCACCTGTCGGTACCGGAATATGCCCAGTCGTTGGGGGTGACGGAATCACGCCTCAACGACCTGTGCCGCCGCTTTGCCAACCGGCCACCCAAACGGCTGATCTTTGATCGCTTGTTGCGTGAGGCCAAACGGCTGCTGTTGTTCAGTGCTTGCACGGTGCATGAAACGGCTTACAGCCTGGGGTTCAAAGATCCCGCCTATTTCGCTCGCTTCTTCAATCGGCTGGAAGGTTGTTCGCCTTCCGCCTATCGCGCTACACAACACATGCTGTCGTAACCAGGAACGGGTCAGCCTTTGTTAGCCACCAAATCCGCGACCAGCCGGTTGACCGGATCGCTCATATTGGTGAACTTGGTCAACTCCGAGCGGGTAACGACCACGAACACGCCGATATTTTGCTGTGGTACCATCGCCATATAGGTGATAAAGCCGCCGCCACCGCCGGTTTTCTGGATGATCCCCGGCAGGCCGTCTTTCGGTGCCATGTACACCCAGCCCAGCCCTAAAGCAGAGGCGTCACCCGGCACGTCCATCCCTTTCAACGACACCAGATCCTGGCGTTGGAAATACATGGTTTGTTCGCTCAAGGCCGTTGGCTTGCGCGAGCCGCTAACGTTGGAGGAGAGGAACTGCTGCATCCAGCGCTGCATATCGCGCGGCGTCGAGTAAACGCCACCGCTGCCACTGGCGGCCGTAGTGTCGCGGCAGGCGCTTGGCCCAGAGGCGGCCACCATCAGGCGTGAGCACTGTTCGGCACTCGGCGTCAGCGTGGTATCAACCATCCCCAGCGGGCCAGTGACTTTCTCACGCAGCAAGGCGTTATAAGGTTTGCCAGCGGCGCGTGACAGCGCATCGGCCAATAGATCGTAGGCCAGGTTGGAGTAGGCCGCCCGCACGCCCGGTGGCACGGTAATGGTGGCATGGGCCAACCACTGCCAGCGCTGTGCCTTGGTGGGCCAGGTAAACACTGGTGTTTTTGGCGGTTTCTTGCCGAGTTGCTCACGCGGCAGGGCGCTGGTGTGCGTTGCCAGGTTCAGCAAGGTAATCGGCTGGCGTGAATTGTAGGCAGGGACGATGGCCCCTTTAGGAGCATATTTGCGCAGCGGATCGGTGAGTTTGACCTTACCTTCCGCCGCCATTTTAACCATCACTTCGCTGGTCATCAGCTTGGTGATGGAGGCGATGCGGATCAGAGAATCTGGCCTTGGACGCAGGTCGTTGCCCGGTTTGGTATCGCCAAAACTGCGGTTAACCACCTGATTATTATCGATAACTACCAGCGCCATACCGGTTGCGCCGCTGTTATAGAAGATATGTTCGGCATACTGATCGACAATCTGTGAGGTCAGCTGTGCGTCAGCCGCCTGGCTGGCCAACGGCGCGGTACACAGGCCTAGCGCCAGCAATAACGTGGAGAGTGAGGTCTTCAACGGTCGTGTTCCATATAAAAATGTGGCAGGGAAGGCGTCAATTGTCCGCTAGTGTAATGCGCTACGGCGCGATTGGCATGTGATAAAAGTGGCGACAGGTAAAAGTTTTTCCCCTTTCCCCTTCCGGCGAAGGGGAAAAGATCAGGCGACGGGTTGCGGGTGGGAGGCAAGCTGGATATTGTTGCGGCCACTGTTTTTGGCCCGGTACAGCGCGGCGTCGGCGGCGCAGATCGCAGAGTTGATATCCAGCTTATCCAGCGCAGAAATCCCGGCACTTAACGTAACCTTGGTTGTCTCCTGCGTGTGGAAACGATGAGAGATGGTCAATTCCTGTACGCATTGGCGCACCTTTTCCGCTAGATAAGCCGCGTAGTCTTCACCGACGTTGGTCAGCAGTACCAAAAACTCTTCTCCGCCATAACGTACCACGATATCCCGTGAGCGTACCGCATCCCGGATGGTCGCTGCCACTTGGACTAGTGCTTGATCGCCCAGAGTATGGCCGTAGCGATCGTTGTAGGCCTTGAAGTGGTCGATATCGAGTAGCAGCACAAAGTGGTGGCTCGAGGTCGGCGAGAACAACTGATCCAGTTTGCTCTCCAGCCCACGGCGGTTATACAGGCCGGTTAGCGGATCGATCATGCTCAGGTCGCTGAACTTATCCCGTTCGTGGTACAGGTTGGCCACCAGATGTTGGGTAAACATTTCGCTGCGCTTCAACAGCAAATGACGCACCGAGAAAGCAATGATCGGCAGCAGGGTGGTGAACAGAATACGCATGGTGTTATGCATGTCGTCCAGCCACAGGATTATCAGCGCCGAGGGTACGGCGTGCAGGCAGAAGGCCAGCAGGTTATCCGTCAGCGAGATCGCACTGATAAAGAAAATGCTGAACAGGCTGATCAGCAGAAAGCCGTGGTTGTCACTGGCGGTAAGCTGACTCTTGCAATGGATGTGCACCGCCCATAGCAGCCCAAGGGTGATGGCGAGCAGGTTGAGCCTTTGGACGTAGTGGCGGGGCGAATACAGCGTAAATAGCATGGCCGCCAGGCAAATCGGCGGAATGCAGATTAGCGGCAGCGTGAAGGCCGGAGTCTTTTTAAAAGGCACGAATAAAGTAAAAATGGCAGAGGCTGCATTCATCAACAAGAAAAGAAACAGGGATAAGCGCTGTTTGCTGGTTTGCAGTTGCTGATAAGAACGCGAGTTCATACGGGGATCACTCTTTACCAATGGGGCCGGTCGAAGGAAAAATGTTAGACAACGCCTGCTGAATAATTCCAATCCGTTATTATTAATAGACTATAAATACTAGGAATTTTCTTATGTGAAGCTAACATTTTTACCGCAGGCTGTCATCCGCGTTCAGCCGGATCTTGAAAAGAGTGCGAGCTCAAAAAAAGTGTTATATGATATTGGTTATCATTATCACTTAAAGGGTGGGGTTATCATGTTAGCAGCCATGGTTACCGCTTGTGGGTTATGGGGCATCAGTTGGTGCCTGGGGAATAGGC
This sequence comes from Serratia silvae, assembly GCF_023282985.1. GTDB lineage: Bacteria > Pseudomonadota > Gammaproteobacteria > Enterobacterales > Enterobacteriaceae > Chania > Chania silvae. Next base: position 132,145 of record NZ_JAGQDC010000001.1, read on the forward strand.
TTGCCAGCGCCTGGGGTGTGTTGCTGCCCTGTGCCCTGATGCCATTTCTGGCGCTGATCGACCTGAATATGATGCAACTGCGTACCCTGATCGTGGTTGCCATGCTGGCCACGCTGGTGATGCTGTTTAACAGCCGCTGGCGTCATTACCTGTTACTTCCCTCCTGCATGGCTCTGGCCGGTGGTCTGGCCGCAATCAGCCTGCATTTCAGCTTTAATTGAAACGACAAAATCACGCCTGGGCGTGTTGGCGTTTTTCAGTGAGTTTTAATGCAGGAACAGCCAGAAGAGAACCCATCAAGTGGTGCGAAGAGAGGGACTTGAACCCTCACGTCCGTAAGAACACTAACACCTGAAGCTAGCGCGTCTACCAATTCCGCCACCTTCGCACAGTCTGATGTGTTGCTTTGATGTTGATTTATATCACCAGCTTGGTGCGAAGAGAGGGACTTGAACCCTCACGTCCGTAAGAACACTAACACCTGAAGCTAGCGCGTCTACCAATTCCGCCACCTTCGCATTCGATGCTGTGCAATATAAATCATGTGGTTATTTGGTGCGAAGAGAGGGACTTGAACCCTCACGTCCGTAAGGACACTAACACCTGAAGCTAGCGCGTCTACCAATTCCGCCACCTTCGCCTACCAGATACGTTACCGGAGTAACGCTACCACGGAGGCGAATTCTAGAGATTTTGGCGGGTACGTCAATAGTTATTTCCCTTTTTGGCGGCGTTTGCTGTAAAAAACGACATATCCCCTTCTATCTTTCAAACTACAGCGTTGTTGGCGGCCAGCTGTAGATTGAAATCTATTGAGGATAGGGAATCAATGTTTGTTGAACAGGGTAATCAGCCAATCAATCAATACCCTGACACGCGGCGCAAGGAAACGGCCTGGCGGATACATGATATAGATCGGCATCGGTGGTGGTGGTGTATCGGCCAACACTTCCACCAGTTCGCCGCTTTGCAACCAGGGAGAGAGCGTATAACGCGCTGCCTGGATCAGCCCTAACCCGGCACGGCTGGCGCTGGTATAGGCATCGGCTCCACTAACGCTCAATCTGCTCGGCAATTCGCGCAGCTCAAGGCGGCCATCACGGCAAAATTCCAGCGGGTAGTTGCGGTTATTCACCAATGAAAAATAGCCCACTGCCCGATGATGTTGCAGCTCATCGATCGACTGCGGAGTGCCAAAAGCTTGCAGATAGCCGGGAGAGGCGCAGGTGATCTGCGGCAGTTGGGCAATTCGCCGGGCTACCAGCGTATCGTCTTCGGTTTCCCAGGCCCGCAGCACGCAATCCACCCCTTCGCGCAGCAGATCGACATGGGCGTCGTTGGCCCCCAGTGCAATCTCTATCTCTGGATAGCGCTGATAGAAATCATCCAGCGCCGGGATGACGATTTCCCGCGCCAGCGAATGGGGCATATCGATCCGCACCTTACCGGTGGGTTGCAGCTTGTGGTGGCTGAACAGGGTATCTGCTTCTTCCAGGGCGTCCAGCAGGTGCAGACAACGTTGGTAGTACAGCGTCCCCTCGGCGGTGATCTGAACCTGACGCGTGGTGCGCACCAATAATCTGACGCCAAGCCGCTGCTCCAGGCGTTTGAGCACGTTGCTTACCGTGGCACGCGGCAGTTGCAACCGTTCCGCAGCGCGGCTGAAGCTGCCTAGTTCCACGATCCGGGTAAAGATGCGCATAGCCTGAACCTGATCCATCTTGCCGCCTATATTGTTGGTGATTTATGAACAGTGATGTGCAATCTGCATTATTTATCTTTATGGCATAAACAACCAGACTTTGTTCCGACATCCATGTTCAATGAGGACGACATAATGCAACAGCGCAAATTAGGTACTAATGGCCCCCTTGTCTCTGCTCTAGGTTTAGGTTGCATGGGGATGAGTGATTTCTACTCCACCGGTTATGACGAACAAGAGGCGATCGCCACGCTGCATCGGGCGCTGGAACTGGGGGTGACTATGCTGGACACCGCAGATATGTACGGCCCGCACACCAATGAGCAACTGATAGGCAAGGCGATCAAAGGCAAACGCGACCAGGTATTTCTGGCAACCAAGTTCGGTATTGTGCGCGATCCGGCCGATCCCAATGCGCGGGGCGTGAGCAGTAAACCGGACTATATCCGCCGCTCGGTGGAAGGCAGCTTGCAGCGGCTGGGCGTAGAAACCATCGATCTTTACTACCAGCATCGAGTCGATCCGACGGTGCCGATCGAAGAGGTGGTTGGCACCCTGGCGGATCTGATCGCCGAGGGTAAGATCCGCCATATCGGCCTGAGTGAAACCTCCGTTGCCACGTTAGAACGTGCTCACAAAGTGCATCCGATCACTGCGTTGCAGACCGAATATTCCCTGTGGAGCAGGGATGCCGAGCAGGGGCAACTGGCCGCTTGCCAACGTTTGGGCATTGGCTTTGTCGCCTATAGCCCGCTTGGGCGGGGTTTCCTGACCGGGGCGATCCAGAGTATCGAGGATTTGGCGGCAGATGATTTCCGCCGCGATAATCCACGTTTTCAGGGGGAAAACTTTGCTCGCAATCTGCAACTGGTGGCCAAGGTTAGCGAACTGGCCAAGCAGAAAGGCGTTGCCCCGTCGCAACTGGCGTTGGCTTGGGTGATGGCGCAGGGGGAATACATTGTACCGATCCCCGGAACCAAACGCCGCCGTAATCTGGAAGAGAACGTGGCGGCAGCGGAGATCACGCTAAGCGAGCAGGAACTGGCGGCGATCGAGGCGGTATTCCCACTGGCAGGCGTGGCGGGTGCACGCTATACAACGGTGGGTATGGAGTTGATTAACGGCTGATGGTGGGGGGCAAAGTGAGGATATTTCCCCCTCACCTGAGTGGTAAGGGGGAACACAGGCCTACTACCTTTTCTTCTTCGCATCGCGTGGCTGGCGGGCCACGGTGGCTTTGTACACCTTGAAGCGGCCATTCTGCGCCAACACTTCATGGCTACCGAAGGTGGCATCCAGAATATCTGGGTAAGGCAGGAAGGCGTTGGCGACGATGCGCAGTTGGCCACCGATTGGCAGGTGTTTTAACGCCCCGCGGATCAGCGTTTCTGCGGCGGTCAGGCTGGTGGCCAGGCCGTCATGGAACGGTGGGTTGGAGATGATCAGGTCAAAGCGACCGGTAATGTCGGAGTAGACGTTACTGACGATAACTTCCCCTTCGATACCGTTGGCAGCCAGCGTTGCCCGGCTGGATTCCACCGCTGCGGCATTGACGTCGCTAAGGGTCAGCTTCATTTTTGGCGACAGTTTAGACAGCACCGAGGCCATTACGCCAGCGCCACAACCCACGTCCAGCACTTTGCCTTTCATGTGTTTTTCCAGCGTGGAGAGCAGCAGTGAACTACCGACGTCCAAGCCGTCACGGCTGAACACGCCAGGCAGCGTCTTCACTTCCAGATCGTGCAGCTGATAGCTTTCCCACCAGTCGGCCAGATCAAACTGGGTCTGCACATCGATGCGGCCATGATACAACCCACAGCGGCGAGCACTGTCGATCTTGGCAAGCGTGGCATGTCCTTCCAGGGTTTGTTCCGCGCTGCGTACGCCGCTGCGGTTTTCACCGACGACAAAAATTTCTGCGCCAACCGGCAGCAGGGACAGGATATTGCACAGTTGGAACTGTGCTTCCTGTTTGCTCTTTGGCCAGTAATACACCAGCGTATCGCACTCGGCGACGAAGGCAGGATCGACCGTCAGGCCGAACTGTGCATTCTCTCCCATCGTCCGGTTCAGTAACTGCCAGTGATGGTATTGCTGGGTGTGGACACGCACATCCGCGGCCTCGAATTGGGCCGGCAGGGTATCCTGCAGATCGCCGGCAAACAGCACGCGGCGTTCAATAAATTCATCACTGTGGCGCAGCATGACTTCACTGGCGGGGGTTAATGCAGACATCAGTTTTCGGCTCCTCAAGATTTAGCCGGAGATTATAGAGCTTTGTGGCCAGATGTTCGACGGGTTTTATCCCCTTCATCTTTCAAGCTACAGCGTTGTTACCTGCGCGCCCTTACGCCAGTCACTTAGTTAATCTAAGCTCCTGGGGATAAAGACGCTTGTCGCCGGGCTGTGCTGTACAGGGATGTACAAATGCCGCGAGTGCATGGATGCACTTAGAGCGGCCAGCTTGAAATCTATTGGGGATAGGCCGCGGTGATAATTTGAATAGTTAACGGGAATAGCGCAGGCTGCGCGGGTTTGTTAGCATAGCGCGGCATAGAGCAGGTAGGGTGCGTCACACACGGGGATCGGCATGGCATCAAAACGCGACTGGTTGTTACAACAGCTGGGGATTACGCAGTGGATATTACGCCGCCCTGGAGTGTTGCAGGGGGAGGTGGCGGTCAGCGTGCCCCCGAACGTGCGCCTGCTGGTGGTGGCGCAGGCATTGCCAGACCAGCACGACCCGCTATTTTGTGACGTGCTGCGCAGCCTGGGGCTGACAGCGGCACAAACCTATGGCCTGACACCGGATCAGGTAGCGATGCTGCCGCAAGATACCGAGTGCAACAGTTGGCGGTTGGGCGTCACGGAGCCGCTAGCGGTGGCCGGCGCACAGCTACATAGCCCGGCGCTGGCCGAGCTTTCTCAAGATGCGGGTGCGAAACGCGCACTCTGGCAGCAGATTTGTCATCATGAACAGCATTTCTACCCTGACAGCGGCCGATCTGGCCACAGCCTTCAAGATTGAACAAGCCAGCCATGCGTTTCCCTGGACGGAGGCGACGCTAGCCAGCAATCAGGGCGAACGTTACCTTAACCTGAAACTGGAAACCGAAGGGCAAATGGCGGGTTTTGCCATTACCCAAATCGTGCTGGACGAAGCCACGCTGTTTAATATCGCCATCCACCCAAGTTGGCAGCGCCGGGGCTTTGGCCGCACTTTGCTGACTGCCGTGATCGAGCAATTGGAAGCGCGTGGAGTGGTCACTCTGTGGCTTGAAGTTCGAGCCTCCAACAGCGGTGCGATAGCGCTCTACGAAGACCTTGGCTTCAATGAAGTGACGGTGCGCCGCAACTATTATCCCGCAGCCAGTGGCCGCGAAGACGCGATCGTTATGGCATTGCCGCTGGGGTAGTGACTTATCGCCACCCCTGGTGCAGCCGTTTGGCCCGCCATTATGTTGTGCCGAAGAAACCATTGATTGTCACCGGTTGGTAAATCAGCGAAAATACTCGGCTACTATCTTTTTATTACCGCTTTGCCTGGCGCCGCGATCGGCGCGTTGTGACGATGAGCAGGGCGGACTAACCATAGAAACGTGAAAAACATGTCTCCTAGTGAATTCGCCCGCGAAGTTGCGAAAAGAAGAACTTTCGCCATTATCTCGCACCCCGATGCGGGTAAAACCACCATCACCGAGAAGGTGCTGTTATTCGGACACGCTATCCAGACCGCCGGTACGGTAAAGGGCCGTGGCTCCAGCCAGCACGCCAAATCCGACTGGATGGAGATGGAAAAACAACGTGGTATCTCGATCACCACCTCGGTGATGCAGTTCCCGTACCGTGACTGCCTGGTTAACCTGCTCGATACCCCGGGGCACGAAGACTTCTCCGAAGATACCTATCGTACCCTGACGGCGGTGGACTGCTGCCTGATGGTAATCGACGCCGCAAAAGGCGTTGAAGATCGTACCCGCAAGCTGATGGAAGTTACCCGCCTGCGTGATACGCCGATCCTGACCTTTATGAACAAACTAGACCGTGACATCCGCGATCCGATGGAAGTGATGGACGAAGTTGAGCGCGAACTGAAAATCGCTTGCTCGCCGATCACCTGGCCGATCGGCTGCGGTAAGCTGTTCAAAGGGGTTTACCATCTTTATAAAGATGAAACCTATCTGTACCAGACCGGTAAAGGCCACACCATTCAGGAAGTGCGCATCGTTAAAGGGTTGAACAACCCGGATCTCGACGCTGCCGTAGGCGAAGATCTGGCTGCCCAACTGCGCGATGAGCTGGAGTTGGTACAAGGAGCTTCCCATGAGTTTGAGCAAGAAGCCTTCCTGGCAGGCGAACTGACTCCGGTGTTCTTTGGTACCGCGTTGGGTAACTTCGGTGTCGATCATATGCTGGATGGGCTGGTGGCTTGGGCGCCTGCGCCAATGCCACGTAAAACCGATTCCCGTGAAGTCGTCGCTGCCGAAGAGAAATTCACCGGCTTCGTGTTCAAGATCCAGGCGAACATGGATCCTAAACACCGTGACCGTGTGGCGTTTATGCGCGTGGTGTCTGGCCGCTATGAGAAAGGGATGAAGCTACGCCAGGTACGTACCGGCAAAGACGTGGTGATCTCCGATGCGCTGACCTTTATGGCTGGTGACCGCTCGCACGTTGAAGAAGCCTACCCAGGCGACATCATTGGCTTGCACAACCACGGCACCATCCAGATCGGCGATACCTTCACCCAGGGTGAGGATATGAAGTTCACCGGTATTCCAAACTTTGCGCCAGAACTGTTCCGCCGTATCCGCCTGCGCGATCCGCTCAAGCAGAAACAGTTGCTGAAGGGTCTGGTCCAGCTGTCGGAAGAGGGCGCGGTGCAGGTGTTCCGCCCAATTGCCAACAACGATCTGATCGTGGGTGCGGTGGGCGTGCTGCAGTTTGACGTGGTGGTTGCCCGTCTGAAGAGCGAATACAACGTGGAAGCGCTGTATGAATCGGTGAACGTCTCTACCGCCCGTTGGGTAGAGTGCGACGACGTGAAGAAATTCGAAGAGTTCAAGCGTAAGAGCGAGCTGAACCTGGCGTTGGACGGCGGCAATAACCTGTCGTATATCGCGCCAACCATGGTTAACCTCAATCTGACGCAGGAACGCTATCCAGAGGTGGTGTTCCGCAAAACTCGCGAGCATTGATCTAGCTGCCCCTCACTCTAACCCTTATGTCTTGATCTTCTCCGCCTTAGCGGAGAAGATCCCCGACTGATCATCGGGAGATAGCCGGTGAGCTCCCTCTAACCCTAGTGCCTATGAGCCCGTGGGAGAGATTGTACCCCGGCTGTCTATTTCCCTGTCGGCGTTGATATCGCCAAACACAAGTTTGATGTCGCCATACTGCTGGAAAATCAGAAGGATAAAACCAAAAAGTTTTCCAATACCCCTTCTGGATGCCGCGAGTTCGCGGCCTTGTTGAGCCGCTTTGGCGACTGTCATATCTGCATGGAGGCCACCGGGAGCTACAGCACGGAACTGGCCACTTATCTGGCAGACAACAACTACCATATCCCATCAGCATGGTGCGAGTGTCCCGTTATCACGCCAAAAAGCAGTATATCGGAACATAGAAAAGTGGATAGATTAAAAGAACGCCGAATATCACAGCTTTGATCAAAAAACACACACAATCATAAAAACGTCCAACAAACCCTCGTTTGTTGGACGTTGCTCAAAAAGCACTTATCAGAAAGCGGTGGGGAGTTATTCGATTCCGTATTTTTTATCGGTCACGAATGTGGGTGCTTTCCAATTCGGGCCTTTTTCTGGCAGCGGTTTACCCGTTTTTTTCAATTTTCCTTCCTTAAATAATCGTTGATGAGTTCGCAGCAATTCACCGTTTGCAATAACTTCAAATTTATAGCGAACATACATGCGGTCGATATTTGGGTAGGGCGTCCGTGGAGCAAAATGCAAAAGAACATCCTCTACACTTTCATTTTTGTAAATACCTTCAAGATCTAACATCATTTACCCTCCTCGGCTTTCCAATACGCGTCTTCCGCTTCAGGCGTATACAAAGGTTGATTTTTTTCATTTATTTTATAGTCTTCCAGAGTTGCCGTATGGGTATTATTCCACACTTCATCATAGTTTTCTGGTATTTCCCCATCTTTAACCCCCAGATTCCGGTAACGCTCCAATTCCCGAATTTCGTGGGTGTAAAATCGCTTATCGGTATCGGTGACTTGCAGTTCCCCCTTGAGGATTTTCTCCAGACGATCGATCATCACCTTGTTATCAGGTGATTCACCAAACCGGCCAGCATGCAATTTCACCTTATCCACACCTGCACGGTCAATCTTAGCCCCTTTCCAGTCGAGGTTCTGGATCGGACCACCTGCTTTTTCGGTATGGTAGTCACGGCCGCTATATTCCCCCTTGGTGTTGGTTTCCCCATAAGGGCCACTCAACATCACATAGATCGGCTCAACACCGCTTCCTGTGGCGTCAGGCTGCCAATAGATAAAATCCCGAATATCTTTGAGATCATCTGCCGGATAGGTGGTTGTCACAATGCTGGCAACCTGCTTTACTTCCGTTCCGGTATGCACAGGTGTAGCCGGAACCGGTGAGCTGTTCCCGGTATGGGATGGCGCTGCTGACCCCGTCGGCACCGGGTTAACCAGAATAGTACGTGCCGGAACCCCACCTACTGCTGGCAACGTGATTTTATCCAGCCCGGTTTTCTCGTCACGCACTGCCCTGAGCACTGGCACTTTCGCAGAAACAGCGTTTACGCCCGTTTTAACCAAGGCGGCATACTGCCGACCATTCTCCACCGTGATAAAACCACGCACAGGTAGATTGACCGACGTCATTTCAGGCTGAATATTGACTTTGCCTGCGGCCATAAGGCTGGCATGTACACCAAGCATCGTGGCTCTGTCCCTGCCAAGCGTTTTATCAATTTCACTCTGGCTTTCCCCAACCTTGCCGGACCAGAATACTGCGACAAGAGCCCCGACAGTTGTTACAGTACCCACTGTTACCGTAGGTACAGCCTCAGCCAGTGCTACGGCTCCCCGCCAAACGGCACCGGATATATAACCCGACAGTTCACTGCCTGCCGTCAGAATACCTTCAGCGAAAGTAGATAGCTGAGTCATCCCCGGGGCACGATTCAGTACCAGTGCCCCCGCAGCGGCCAAGGAGGTCTGAGCCGATTTGACCATTTCTGGCGTATATACCGGTGTGGGGTTTATGCCAGCTTTGACCATCAGTGCTGCAAGTTTTGCTCGAGCCTCTGCTTCGGCTTTTGCCTTGGCTTCTGCTTTTGCCCTGGCTTCGGCTTTTGCCTTGGCCTCTGCTTCGGCTTTTGCCCTGATTTCTGCTTCTACCCTATTTTTTATCTCAATCAAGGTATTATTCTTACCACTCACGTCTCCCTTGACAGTTTTTACCCAATCAAGGTACGTGACAAGTTTATTTTTTTCCTCAATTTCCGCGTTAATTTTGGGGGAGACTGCTTTATTCCATAAGTCGATTAACCATGGCCCTGTTGTTGATATCGCGACATCAATCATGCCAGCAGACTTGTCGATAAAGTTCGACATTTTATTGTTATTCATAAAATCCAGGAACGCGATTTCTGTGTCCTGTACTTTTCCATTGACGATTTGTTCTTCCTGATTTTTTAAATCGAGATTTATCTGTAATGAATCAATAGCCTCCTGCAATGCTCTTGCAGCTGAATTGATTTCAGGATTATCAATGAGTCCTGATCTTCTCAAGTCAGTAAGTAACGCGGAGGCCTCATCCCTGATTTGCTCTATATTCTGCGGATAAGCATTTCTAGCCTGCTCCAAGATTTGATTGATTTTTGTCTGGCTCTCTCGTAGAGCAGATAATCCGTAAAAAACCACCTTGTTCGGGTCATACGCTATGCCACCTCCATGTGTTGCCCCCCATGGAACATAGACGGGAAGTGGCGCGATGGGGCTAGTCCCGACAGTTCCTATGGGATTGGTAGGGCCATTTGTGATACTTATGATTATTTCATTATAAATATTATATGGGATTCCATCTATATAATAATAGGGAGTGCCAGATATACTTGCCATTTGATTTCCTTGCTATTTAAATCACGATTTAATTTTTTTAGAGTAAATAGTGTTCAGCGCCAGAATCCATCGAACTAGTTGGCTTTATTTATTAGATATTTTATTTTCTAACGTCGCTAATCGAGACTCCAGCTCGCATCTGTCTTCAATCCTGGCTGCACGTTCTTCTTTAAGCGCTTCAATCAAAAGAGCCACGACGCCATTGATATTGATCCCCCGGGCGTCTTTCAGCGTGCTGCCGTCATTCAGCTTAAGTTCAGTTGTGGTCACTGATTGCGGTAATACACTTTCTACTTCCTGGGCGATGACCCCGGCTTCTGGCACTCCCTGTTTCAGGTAGGTATACCCGCCGATTTTTCCTAGCTTATCCAGCGCACCATCAATTTTTACGATATCCGTTTTCATTCGGGCATCTGAGCTGCTGTGCCACCCGCCGCCGGTGACGGCATAGCCGTCTTCTTTGAAAACGAACCAGCTATTCTTGTTGCCGTCACTCACGTTTATCACCAGCTCGTTGTACTTCACATGGTCGTGATGATAAATTTTTACGTGTTTGTTACCTGGATTTTGTAAGTACAACCCATTTGTAATGGATTCTTTCGATTTATCGGCATTCTCAGGCGGGCTTGCAGTAAACCAGCCGTGAGCGTTGCGTTTGGTCAGTTGCCCAACAGACAGCTCGGCATTGGGCCTGACCCGAAGTTCATTCCAGTTCCCCTGCCAGTCTCGATAGGAGATTAAACCTACCTCTTCTTTTCCGGGGGTTAAGCGGGTACCCATCATCATGGAAGTGGTCACATTGCCGCTGGTAAAATTGGTTTGGATACTGGGCGCGTTATACGTCTGTCCAAGAATGAGGGGATCGGGGCCGGTGGTCACGGCACTGATGCCTGCATTGTGTGACACCATCGCGCCGCCTGATACATCTACGCCATTACGCAGGGATACCCTGCCGTTAGAAAGGTTAAAGGAGAAGGGGCGCAGGGTGTTCCACTGCCCGTCCTGCGCCTGACCGCTCGGCGTCGTCAGTGCATAAAAATCTTGCCCATCATTACGCAGGATCACGCCGGTATTGCCGTTTGCCAGGCGAAAACCGTTTGGTGATTTAGACACGACCTCACCGTCACTGATGACGCGCTTACGCAACGTAGACAGCGATTTCAGTTCGGTAATGTCATCATTCATACCGTTCAGCACCTGAGCGTTTTTCTTTTCTTCAGCCATAGTTACTATCCTTCTTAACAACGAGTTTTTTGACGGTTGACAGCGTCTGTATCCTGATGAACTTGTAGCGGATTCAATATTTTTTCTGCTGTCACACCAGTAAAACACACGGCATGAAGCTGTATGCATAAACAGTATTTTGTTCTTATGAGAGAGAGGTGTCGATTGGTGTTTGTTGTATGGTGGCTGATACAAAAATGGAGATGGATTAGTCGAATAGTCAGAGGCAGCGACCACCCGTTTCATCGTTGGTGAGGAATAACGTCACATTACAAATTTGCAAATAATGTGGGCTGATTATCATTTAATCTGGGTTTCAGGCTCGGAGAGAATCGCCTAATGTGGGTTGAAAAACACCGTTGATTGCAGGTCGGGCAGTCTTCGATGTCAGGTCGTTACACATACTGACTTCCCACCGTACAAGTTCCTTCTCCTTTTTTGGGGAGAGGGAAATGCCCCTATCCTGCTAATTATTAAACCTTACTCATTGATCTTTTTGCTTCTAACCGCACAAGACTTTCCTCTTTCTCCGGCAAATTTTCGCTTATGATCTATATTTATCAGGGCGCATAGCGGTAACTGAGCGTAAAACACTATTGTATCCACATAATTTAGATAGTTATTCGGTAGTGTTGCCGATTGGAGACAGTCCTACCTTAGCAATATCAATAAGATAGTGATGTGGCTCTCAAATTAACTGCTATCTGTCTCCAATAGACGACGGTTTTGCGCTTTATTGTTGCTCAGTTGTTTTGTTGTTGTTGATTTTTAACGGCGTTTTTAACTTGGCACGGGCATTGCAGCAGTGTTCATCGTAGAGCAATAGTCCGGTCGTGAACGTTAGATTGTATAGAGATCGTGAAGTATTCATTTGAGTTAGCCGCATCTGGCGGCACAAGAGCCCGCAGTAGTTTGGGGTTCTACAACAAGAAGGAAGAGATCGATGAAAAATACCAAGTTTGCACATTCGCTGATGGCAGTCGTTTTGGGTTCGGTACTGGTTAGTGGTTCGGCCCTGGCTGAAGAGACCTTGATGAACAAAGCATCCGGCGTAGTTGATAGTACTGGTGCCAAAATCGATAGCTCCATGAAAAAAGTCGACAGCTATATGGATGACAGCGGCATAACGGCTAAAGTTAAAAGTGCGCTGGTTGACGATAAAGCCATCAAAAGTACCGACATCTCGGTGGAAACCGAAAAGGGTGTGGTGACGTTGAGCGGTTTTGTCGCTACTCAGGCTCAGGCTGAGCAAGCGGTTAAAGTCGCGGGCCAGGTGGAAGGGGTCAAATCCGTCAGCGATAAGCTGCACGTGAAAGATAAAGCGACCCAGTCGGTGAAATCTTATGCTGGTGACACCGCGACTACCAGCGAACTGAAAGCTAAACTGCTGGCCGATGACATCGTGCCTTCACGCAACGTGAAAGTAGAAACCACCGATGGTGTGGTGCAGCTTTCCGGTGAGGTGAAAACCCAGGCGCAGTCTGACCGTGCCGAAAGTATTGCCAAAGCCATTGATGGCGTGAAAAGCGTCAAGAACGATCTGGCAGTAAAACCGTAATCATCAGTAACAGTAAGCTAGAATCCCAGGCGGATGCCTGGGATGTACCACCAGAAATAGAATAACCCGCAGTTTTAAGCCGCACCCAGCAGGGGCGAGCCGAACGCGAAATTTTTTATCACCATGGTAAGGAGAGGCTTATGTTTCGATGGGGCATTATTTTTTTAGTTATTGCATTGATCGCCGCAGCACTGGGTTTTGGTTCGTTGGCAGGTACTGCTGCCTGGGCTGCCAAAGTGGTGTTCGTGGTTGGGATCATCCTGTTCCTGGTCAGCCTGTTTACTGGCCGTCGGCGCCCTTAGCGTCTCTCTAAACTGTAACAAAGCTTGATTCCTTTCCTCAATGCCAGGAGGCAGTTCATGAACAGCGACATCATTGTTGGCCGCTGGAAACAGCTGAAAGGCCAGGTTTGGCAGGCATGGGCGGAGTTTTCCGGCAATGACGGCCTGTGGCTGGCTGGGAGCAATGACTGCCTCTCTGGCGTATTACAAGAAGATTACGGAAGAGAGCAAGAAGAGGTATCCTCGGGGAAACGGTCATATTGAGGATACGGGTTTGGGATATAGAATACCCATCACGCTCGGTAATATAGAACCCCTGGCGTATAAACCATACCGGCCCGGTAAAATGGCGCTGGTGTGTGAGGGCGGCGGACAGCGCGGTATCTTTACCGCCGGTGTACTGGATGAATTCCAGCGCGCCCGCTTTAACCCTTTTGATCTGATGATTGGCACCTCTGCTGGCGCGCAGAACCTCTCGGCTTTTATTTGTGGTCAGATGGGCTACGCACGGCGGGTGATCACCCGCTACACCACCTCTGCCAATTTCTTCAACCCGTTGCGCTTTGTGCGTGGTGGGCATCTTATTGATCTCGATTGGTTATTGGATATTACCTCACAACAGCTGCCGCTGGCTTTTGATGTGGCGGAAAAGCAGCTGATTGATGGCCGTGAATTTCTGGTGTGTGCCTGCCGCAGCGATGACTTTGCGCCGGTTTATCTGCCTGCGGTGCGGGATAGCTGGTTACCAGCCATCAAGGCTTCCAGCGCTATCCCCGGTTTTTACCGTATGGGCGTAGAGCTGGATGGCATCAGCTATCAGGATGGCGGCATCAGCGATGCCATCCCCGTGGAAGAAGCCTATCGCCGTGGGGCGGATACCATCGTGGTGATCCGCACCGTGCCTTCACAGATGGTTTACACGCCGAAGTGGATGAAACGCATGGAGCACTGGCTGGGGGAAAGCAGCCTGCAGCAAATGGTGCGGGTGTTGCAGCATCATGAGCAGAGCTATTTGCGCATCCAGCAATTTATTGAAAAACCGCCCGGCAAACTGCGCATCTTCGAAATATTCCCGCCTAAGCCGCTGGCGAGCAATGCGCTCGGCAGCCGTTTGCCCGCACTGAATCGCGATTATCATCTGGGGCGCCGTTGTGGGCGCTATTTCCTGGCGACGGTAGGCCATTGGCTGCTGGAGCAGGAAAAGAGTGATGGCATTAAGGTGAAAAAGTCGCTATCACGTCGTTTGCTCCAACCGGAAACAGTGCGGATGCCGTCGCCGATTATTACCGATGTGCTTAACCCGCACAGCCATTCTGTGCAGCCTGAAGTTACGCCAAAAATCATCCTGCCAGGTGAGGTCACTCCTGGTGATGGAGAAGTGCGGTGAGTTACGCCTTTGTCGATACTCATTGCCACTTTGATTTCCCCCCTTTTAGCGGTAATGAAGCGGCGAGCCTGGCAGTGGCCGCCCAAGCCGGGGTGCAGCAAATTATAGTGCCTGCGGTAACGGCCGATCGCTTTGTACGCATTCTCAAACTGGCGCGCGAACATACCCCGCTGTTCGCTGCACTGGGCCTACATCCGCTGTATATCGCCCAGCACCATGATGAACAGCTTGAACAACTGGCCGGCTTCCTGGCGAGCAAGCCGCAGAAGCTGGTGGCTGTGGGGGAGATTGGGTTGGATCTGTATATGGCAGAGCCGCAGTTTGAACGCCAACAGGCGTTGCTCAAGGCACAGCTGAAGCTGGCAAAGCAGTATGATCTGCCGGTGATCCTGCATTCCCGTCGTAGTCACGATCAGCTGGCTGCTGCATTGCGTCGTACCGAGGTACCGCGCTGTGGCGTGGTGCATGGTTTTGCTGGCAGTCTGGCCCAGGCGCAGGCTTTTATTCGCCTGGGATATTACATCGGCGTTGGTGGCACGATCAGCTATGAACGGGCGCAGAAGACCCGCCAGGTGATGGCGCAGTTGCCGTTGACCTCGTTGTTGCTGGAAACCGATGCGCCGGATATGCCGTTGGCGGGTTATCAAGGGCAGCCGAACCGGCCCGAACGGGCTGCGGAGGTGTTTAAGGTACTTTGCCAACTGCGGCCTGAATCTGCGGACGACATTGCCGAACAGCTACAACAAAATAGCCAATCCCTGTTTGCATTAGATCCATATGCCTAACTTTATATGTGATTTTCGTCACGTTTTGTGATTTTCAGTTACTTCCACTTGTATATATTTGTGACATAAAACGAGTCTCATCCCGCCTCGCTCAGTATAATTGCGTCCCATTATCGCCCTTGAGCAACCCGTTTCATCCAGCGGGCCGGGGGCATTTCTTCTTCGCAACAGGGACATACTCGTATGCAACTCTTCATGAGCCTGGTCGGTATGGTGGTCTTGATCGCCATTGCGGTGCTGCTTTCCAGCAACCGGCGCGCTATTAAACTGCGTACCGTACTCGGCGCGTTTATCATCCAGATTGGCATTGGTGCGCTGGTGCTCTATGTCCCTGTCGGGCGCCGTATTCTTGGTGGCATGTCGGAAGGGGTGGCAAACGTCATCGCTTACGGTAACGAGGGCATCTCTTTCATTTTCGGTGGCCTGGTCTCCGACAAAATGTTTGAAGTGTTCGGCGGTGGCGGCTTTGTGTTCGCACTGCGCGTGTTACCGGTGATTGTGTTCTTCTCCTCGCTGATTGCGGTGCTCTACTATCTGGGCATCATGCAGGTGGTGATCAAGCTCCTCGGCGGTGGTTTGCATAAATTGTTAGGTACCTCGCGTACCGAATCGCTGTCAGCCACGGCCAATATTTTTGTGGGCCAGACCGAAGCGCCGCTGGTGGTACGCCCTTATATCGCCACTATGACCCAGTCGGAGCTGTTTGCCGTGATGTGCGGTGGCCTGGCTTCGGTAGCCGGTTCCGTGCTGGCGGGCTATGCCCAGATGGGGGTGCCGTTGGAATATCTGATCGCCGCTTCCTTTATGGCCGCGCCGGGTGGGCTGTTGTTTGCCAAACTGATGGTGCCGGAAACCGAAAATACTCAAGACCGAGCCGATGCGATGAAGCTGATCGCCGAAGACGATCGCCCGGCCAACGTCATTGATGCCGCTGCCTCGGGTGCGGCATCTGGTATGCAACTGGCCTTGAATGTGGGGGCGATGCTGTTGGCATTTATCGCTCTGATCGCGCTGCTTAACGGTATTCTTGGCGGTATTGGTGGCTGGTTCGATTTCCCGCAGCTGTCACTAGAGCTGATCCTGGGCTGGGTGTTCTCGCCCATCGCCTTCCTGATCGGCGTGCCTTGGAGTGAAGCCATGGTGGCCGGTTCGTTTATCGGCCAGAAGGTGATCGTGAATGAATTCGTGGCTTACATGAACTTTGGTGCTTACCTGCGTCCAGATGACGTGGTAGCCGCTGAGGGGCTACAGGTGTTGTCACAGCACACCAAGGCGATCATCTCCTTTGCGCTGTGCGGGTTTGCCAACCTCTCTTCCGTGGCGATCCTGTTGGGCGGGCTGGGCAGTATGGCACCGGGCCGTCGTCACGATATTGCCCGTTTCGGTTTGAAAGCGGTGGCGGCCGGTACCTTATCCAACCTGATGAGTGCCACCATCGCCGGATTCTTCTTGGCGTTGTAAGCTATACTTGGCATCAAACCAGGCTCCAGCAGGGGCCTGGTTGCCCGCAAAGTGGGCATTTTCCTGATGACCGCCTTCTCTTTAGTGAATTTGTGAACAATATCGCGTTATTTTGTGATGATCTTCACATATAATTCAGTCCTGTTACAGTGCTATCGTGTGTAGTGTGAATCAGAACACAAATATGCCAGAGTGATCGTGTTCAAATAGCGATCGCTGGCTATTCGCAATCGAAGGGCTATGTGCGGTGAGAAGGATCTCAGTTGCTGGCGTGGGAAGACTGTCCCGCGCGCTATCTTCAAGGAACCAAGTCCGCTCGCCAACATCAGAATGCTCAGTTGGAGAGTTTTATGACCGAATTAACCGCAGCAGCGCAACGCGCGCTGAACCTGATGGATTTAACCACGCTGAACGAAGATGATACCGACGAGAAAGTGATCGCGTTGTGTCGTCAGGCGAACAGCCCGGCAGGCCATACTGCCGCCATCTGCATCTATCCGCGTTTTATCCCGATTGCCCGCAAAACGCTGCGTGAGCAGGGGACGCCAGATATCCGTATCGCCACCGTCACCAACTTCCCGCATGGCAATGATGATATCGACATCGCCGTGGCGGAAACCCGTGCGGCCATCGCCTACGGTGCCGATGAAGTTGACGTGGTATTCCCTTACCGTGCCCTGATGGCCGGTAACGAAAGCGTGGGCTTTGAACTGGTCAAACAGTGCAAGCAGGCCTGCGCCGCTGCCAACGTGCTGCTGAAAGTGATCATCGAAACCGGTGAGCTGAAGCAGGCGGAACTGATCCGTAAAGCATCCGAGATCTCCATCAAGGCCGGGGCTGATTTTATCAAGACCTCTACCGGTAAGGTACCGGTCAACGCCACGCTGGAAAGCGCAGAGCTGATGATGACCGTGATCCGTGATATGGGCGTAGGCAAAACCGTTGGCTTCAAGCCAGCTGGTGGCGTGCGTACCGCAGAAGATGCACAACAGTATCTGCAACTTGCCGAACGTCTGTTGGGGGAAGGCTGGGCCGATGCGCGCCACTTCCGCTTTGGCGCGTCAAGCCTGTTAGCCAGCCTGCTGACTACGCTGGGGCATAGCACCCAAGCCTCTGGCAACGGTTACTGATTTTCATACCCTTCGTCTTTCAAGCCGTAGCGTTGTTGGCTGCGAACGTAAACCCCAGTCACTTATGATGTATAAGCTCCTGGGGATTTACGTTCTTACCGCCTAGCTACAACTTGAAATCCATTGGGTATCTTGCGGCATACTGCTTTCTTTCGGGCGCGACAACGTTGATAACGTTTCCCGGTGGTATGTCGAGTCATCCAAATATCAGCTAAAACAGGGGGCCACTTTGTTCTTGGCACAAGAAATAATCCGTAAAAAACGTGACGGGCAACCGTTGAGCGAAGCCGAGATCCGCTTCTTCATTAATGGCATTCGTGACAACGTGGTGTCAGAAGGGCAGATTGCCGCGCTGGCGATGACCATCTATTTCCACGACATGACGATGCCAGAGCGTGTAGCTCTCACCATGGCAATGCGTGATTCCGGCACGGTGCTGGATTGGAAAAGCCTGTCGCTGAACGGCCCGATTGTGGATAAACACTCCACCGGCGGCGTGGGCGACGTGACTTCGCTGATGCTTGGCCCGATGGTGGCAGCCTGTGGCGGCTATGTGCCGATGATTTCAGGTCGTGGCCTGGGCCACACCGGTGGTACGCTGGACAAGCTGGAAGCGATCCCGGGTTTTGATATTTTCCCGGACGACAATGCGTTCCGTAAGATCATCAAAGACGTTGGCGTGGCGATTATCGGCCAGACCAGCTCACTGGCTCCGGCAGACAAGCGTTTCTACGCGACGCGCGACATCACGGCTACCGTCGACTCCATTCCGCTGATCACCGGCTCGATTCTGGCGAAGAAACTGGCCGAAGGGTTGGATGCGCTGGTTATGGACGTGAAAGTTGGCAGCGGTGCCTTTATGCCGACCTACCAGTTGTCCGACGACCTGGCGCAGGCGATCGTGGGTGTTGCCAACGGTGCCGGTTGCAAGACGACCGCGCTGCTGACCGATATGAACCAGGTGCTGGCTTCCAGCGCAGGTAATGCGGTCGAAGTACGTGAAGCGGTACGCTTCCTGACCGGGGAGTATCGCAATCCGCGTCTGCTGGAAGTGACCATGGCGCTGAGCGTGGAAATGTTGCTGTCTGGTGGTCTGGCCACCGACGACGCTGACGCGCGCGCCAAACTGCAGGCGGTGCTGGATAACGGTAAAGCGGCGGAGATCTTTGGCCGCATGGTGGCGGCGCAGAAAGGCCCAACCGATTTTATCGAGCGTTACGACAGCTATTTGCCAGCCGCGACGTTAACCAAGCCGGTTTATGCCGAAAAACCAGGTATCATTACTGCGATGGATACCCGTGCACTGGGTATGGCGGTGGTGTCACTGGGCGGTGGCCGCCGTCGCGCGACCGATAGCATCGATTACAGCGTGGGCCTGACCGATATGGCTCGTCTGGGCGACACTGTCGATACCCAGCGTCCGTTAGCAGTGATCCATGCCAACGACGAAGAGAGCTGGCAGCAGGCGGCAGATGCGGTACGCGGCGCGATGGTACTGGGCGACAAAGCGCCAGAAGTTACGCCGGTGGTCTACAAACGCATCTCTCAATAACATTTTTTAAACGTTCAATGGCAGTTTTGAATTTTGTGACTGTTTATACCCAATGGATTTCGAGCTACAGCTAGGCGGAAAGTGCGCTCACCCCAGGAGCTTACTTAAGTAAGTGACTGGGGTGAGCGCACGCAGCCAACAACGCTGTAGCTTGAAAGACGCAGGGTATCAGCGTGAATACGCAGGAGAGTATGATGAAACGTACGTTTATTATGGTATTAGACTCATTCGGCATTGGCGCGAGTGAAGATGCCAAAAGCTTTGGCGATGAAGGTTCCGATACGCTTGGCCATATTGCTGCTGCCTGTGCGCGCGGCGAAGCCAACGTGGGCCGTAGCGGCCCGCTGACTCTGCCAAACCTGAGCCGTCTGGGCCTGGGCAAAGCGGCGGAAGAATCCACCGGAAAGTTCCCGGAAGGCTTGGATAAAAACGCTGAAATCATCGGTGCTTACGGCCATGCCAGCGAGCTTTCCTCCGGTAAGGATACGCCATCAGGCCACTGGGAAATTGCTGGTGTGCCGGTATTGTTCGACTGGGGCTACTTCTCGGACGAACACAACAGCTTCCCGCAGGAACTGCTGGATAAGCTGGTGGCGCGTGCCAACCTGCCGGGCTATCTCGGTAACTGCCATTCATCCGGCACAGTGATCCTGGATCAACTGGGTGAAGAGCATATGAAAACCGGTAAGCCGATTTTCTACACCTCTGCGGACTCGGTGTTCCAGATTGCCTGTCATGAAGAGACTTTCGGCCTGGATCGCCTGTACGAGCTGTGTGAGATTGCTCGTGAAGAGTTGACCGAAGGTGGCTACAATATCGGTCGTGTGATTGCCCGTCCGTTCCTGGGTAATAAGCCTGGTGAATTCCAGCGTACCGGTAATCGTCACGATCTGGCCGTGGAACCCCCAGCTCCAACCGTGCTGAAAAAGCTGGTTGATGAGAAGGGTGGCGAAGTGGTTTCCATCGGTAAGATTGCCGATATCTATGCCAACGTGGGGATCACCCAGAAGGTGAAAGCTACCGGGATCGACGCCCTGTTCGATGCCACTTTGGTTGAGATGGAAAAAGCGGGTGACAACACCATCGTGTTCACCAACTTTGTTGATTTCGACTCTTCCTACGGCCACCGCCGTGACGTGGCTGGCTATGCTGCCGCGCTGGAATTATTTGACCGCCGCCTGCCAGAGCTGCTGAAGCTGGTGAAAGGGGATGACATCATCATCTTCACCGCTGACCACGGCTGTGACCCGACCTGGCCTGGCTCCGACCACACCCGTGAGCATATCCCGGTTCTGGTCTATGGCCCGAAAGTCAAACCAGGCTCGCTGGGGCATCGCGAAACCTTCGCCGACATTGGCCAGACCGTCGCCAGCTATTTTGGCGTGTCGCCGATGGATTACGGCAAATCCATGCTTTAATATCGCTTTTAATGACGCTGGCCTTCACGCCAGCGTCTTTTTTTCCATGAATTGGGGGATAGATTATGGCTACGCCACATATTAATGCTGAGATGGGTGATTTCGCTGACGTAGTGCTGATGCCGGGGGATCCGCTGCGGGCGAAATACATCGCAGAAACCTTCCTGGAAGGCGCGGTAGAAGTTAACAACGTGCGTGGCATGTTGGGTTTCACCGGTACCTACAAAGGCCGTAAAATCTCGGTGATGGGCCACGGCATGGGCATCCCATCCTGCTCTATCTATGCGCGTGAACTGATTGCCGAGTTCGGCGTGAAGAAAATCATCCGTGTCGGCTCTTGTGGCGCGGTGCGTGATGACGTCAAACTGCGTGATGTGGTGATCGGCATGGGGGCTTGTACCGATTCCCAGGTCAATCGTATGCGTTTCAAAGGCCACGACTACGCGGCCATTGCGGATTTTGACATGGTGCGTAATGCGGTAGACGCTGCGGCTGCGCAGGGCATCCCTGCACGCGTAGGTAACATCTTCTCCGCCGATCTGTTCTACACGCCAGATCCGGATATGTTCCAGGTGATGAAGAAGTACGGCATCCTGGGCGTAGAGATGGAAGCGGCAGGCATCTACGGCGTGGCCGCAGAGCTGTATGAAGAGTTTGGTTGCAAGGCGCTGACCATCTGCACCGTATCCGATCATATCCTGACTCATGAGCAGACCACCGCTGCCGAGCGTCAGACCACCTTTAACGAGATGATCGTTATCGCGCTGGAATCTGTCCTGCTGGGCGACAAAGCGTAATGACCTCAAGGGCGCAGCACGCTGCGCCCCATTTTATCTATTCGCCAATCTATTTATCAGCCGACTAGCTACGTTGCTAACCCATGGGTCATCTGAACGGGCGCAGCATGCAGCGCTCCTACGGCCGAACATGAAATTGTCACTTCTTGGAACACCATCAGCTTTTCTTTGTCTCTTCCTGCTCTGCCGGTTTCTCGTCATCACCATCGTCTACCGTGTTACCTTCTGCCAGTGGTGTGTTGGCGGTTAGCAGGTACGGCGACTGCTGCCAGCGGCTGCGGCGGCCTTGCAGCAGGGTGCGAGCCAGAATGATGCCGATGGCCAGCGCCAGCAGGATCATCAGGCGTAGCAGGTTGGTAGTGTTATCCACCTGTTTGGATTCGGTAGCCAGTACGTGGGTATCCAGCGTGACGCGGATAAAGCCCAATGGGCCATCTTTGCCCTGGATTGACTCGACAAGCTGGTGGTTGAAGTAGCTGCCCGCACGTTTGCCATCCATCGCCAGGCGATCGCGCACGCTAATCTGCTCGCCGGCATGGGCGATCTGGGTGCCGTTCAACTGGTAGACGCTGGCGTCCAGAATGCGGCTGTGATCGGTCAGTTGTGTGAGAATGCGCTCAACCTGCTGATTGTCTATGTCGCTGTCGTCATCCATCAGCGGAGTCAGGCTAAAAGCCACCTGCTTAGTCAAGGTTTGTGCCAATTCCTCGACCTGTTCCGATCGCGCCATTTGGTGGCTCAGGCTAAAATAGGAGGCACCTTGCATCAATAGCACCAGCAACGCCAGGCAAATCAGGATAATCGCGGTGCGATGCAGGCGGAATTTCAGTTTAGCTTTAGCCATTAGGCTTCCTTTAGGGCGGTCATCCGGGAGTCACTGTGCTGCACAGTGATGTACCAATGCCGCGAGCGCATGGATGCGCCAGAGCGGCCAACTCGAGATTCATAGGGTAATATGTTGCCAGAAGCAATGGCGATAGGATAGCTTGATGCGTCGTTTTATCATGCAGTGTTATTCAGGAGTTAAGGATGCCAAATAGTCTGACCTATTGCGATCTCCCCGCCGAGATCTCTCAATGGCCGGGGTTGCCTCTTTCGTTGAGCGGTGACGAAGTCATGCCGCTGGATTATCGGGCGGGCCACACCGGTTGGCTACTATATGGCAGAGAACTGGATAAAGAGCGTATTACTCAGTTCCAGCGCAAGCTGGGTGCCGCGATGGTGATCGTGACGGCCTGGGCGGTGGAAGATTATCAGGTGGTTCGCCTGGCGGGGACGCTGTCTGCGCGCGCCAAACTGTTGGCGAATGAAAGCGGGCTAGACGTTGCCCCACTGGGCAAAATCCCTAACCTGCGCAAGCCGGGTCTGTTGGTGATGGATATGGACTCGACGGCGATCCAGATTGAGTGCATCGACGAAATTGCCAAGTTGGCCGGGGTGGGCGAGCAGGTCAGTGAAGTGACCGAACGCGCGATGCGCGGCGAACTCGATTTCACCGCCAGCCTGCGCCAACGTGTGGGGACGCTGAAAGGTGCCGATGCCAATATCCTTAAGCAGGTGCGTGACGAACTGCCATTGATGCCTGGGTTGACCAGCCTGGTGCGTAAATTGCAGGCGCTGGACTGGCACGTTGCCATTGCCTCTGGCGGCTTTACCTATTATGCCGAGTACCTGCGTGACAAACTCAAGCTGGTGGCTGTGGCCGCCAATGAGCTGGAGATCCGCGACGGTAAGCTGACCGGCGAAGTGCTTGGGCCAATCGTAGATGCCCAATTCAAGGCCGATACTTTGGTGGCGCTGGCAGAGAAGCTCGGGATCCCGCCGCAGCAAACCGTGGCGATCGGTGACGGTGCCAACGATTTGAAAATGATGCAGGTAGCCGGGCTGGGCATTGCCTACCACGCGAAGCCTAAGGTGTATGAGAAGGCGCAGGTCTCGATCCGCCATGCCGACCTGCTGGGAGTGCTCTGTGTGCTCTGCGGTAGTTTGAAACACGATGTGAGGTAAGTTGTGGCAAAAGCAGTAAAACGGGCATTTGTCTGTAATGAATGTGGCGCTGACTATCCGCGCTGGCAGGGGCAATGCAGCGCCTGTCAGGCCTGGAACACCATTACTGAAGTGCGCCTGGCTGCGGCCTCCTCTTCTGCTGCCCGCAGCGAGCGCTTAAGCGGTTATGCGGGCGATGCTGGTATCAGCAAGGTGCAGAAGCTTTCGGACATTAGTCTGCAAGAGCTGCCGCGTTTCTCTACCGGCTTTGTTGAGTTTGACCGCGTACTGGGCGGCGGCGTGGTGCCGGGCAGTGCGATCCTGATCGGCGGCAACCCCGGCGCGGGGAAAAGTACGCTGCTGTTGCAGGTGCTGTGCAAGCTCGCAGAGCAGATGAAAACCTTGTACGTCACCGGTGAAGAGTCGCTGCAACAGGTCGCGATGCGTGCTCATCGTCTTGGATTACCTACCGGCGGCCTGAATATGTTGTCTGAAACCAGCATCGAGCAAATCTGCCTGATCGCCGAGCAGGAGCAGCCGCGGTTGATGGTGATCGACTCGATCCAGGTCATGCATATGGCGGATATCCAGTCATCGCCAGGCAGCGTGGCGCAGGTGCGCGAAACGGCGGCCTATCTCACCCGCTTCGCCAAAACGCGCGGCGTGGCTATCGTGATGGTTGGCCACGTCACCAAAGATGGCTCATTGGCAGGGCCGAAAGTGCTCGAACACTGTATCGACTGTTCCGTGTTGCTGGATGGCGATGCCGATTCCCGTTTCCGTACGCTGCGCAGCCACAAAAACCGTTTTGGTGCTGTCAATGAGCTGGGCGTGTTTGCCATGACCGAGCAGGGGCTGCGTGAGGTAAGTAACCCTTCCGCCATCTTCCTCAGCAGGGGTGATGAAGTGACCTCTGGCAGTTCGGTAATGGTGGTCTGGGAGGGTACCCGGCCGCTGCTGGTTGAGATCCAGGCGCTGGTGGATCACTCGATGATGTCTAACCCACGCCGCGTTGCCGTGGGCCTGGAGCAAAACCGTTTGGCAATCCTACTGGCGGTGCTGCATCGTCATGGTGGCTTGCAGATGTCCGACCAAGACGTTTTTGTCAACGTGGTGGGCGGCGTCAAGGTTAGCGAAACCAGTGCCGATCTGGCATTGTTGCTGGCGTTGGTCTCCAGCCTGCGCGACCGCCCATTACCCAACGATCTGGTGGTGTTTGGCGAAGTGGGGCTGGCAGGGGAGATCCGCCCGGTGCCTAGCGGCCAGGAGCGGATTTCTGAAGCGGCCAAACACGGTTTCAAACGAGCGATTGTGCCACACGCCAACGTGCCGAAGAAACCACCGGCCAATATGCAGGTGTTCGGCGTCAAGAAGCTGGCGGATGCGTTAAGTATTTTAGATGAGCTTTAAGTGAGCCGGTAACCGTTTCCTGTTTAGTATATTATACCCAATAGCTTTCATGTCGCAGCTAGGCGACAAGCTTGTCCATCCCCTGGAGCTTACTTTAGTAAGTGACAGGGGTGACAAATCTGTCAGGAACAGATTTGAACGCTGTGCACAGTGGCCCCGAAGGGGTGAGGCCCATGGACGGGCCGAGTAACTAAGTGCAGTCAACAACGCTGCGGCTTGAAAGATGAAGGGGATATAAATGGGAGGGGTTATGCGGCAGTTCGATTATCTTAAAGCAGCGATTAAGCAGCAGGGATGTACCTTACAGCAGGTAGCTGATGCCAGTAGCATGACCAAAGGCTACCTCAGCCAGCTGTTAAACGACAAAATCAAAAGCCCGAGCGCGCAGAAGCTGGAAGCCTTGCACCGTTTCCTCGGGCTTGAATTTCCACGTCGTGAGAAGAAAGTCGGCGTGGTGTTTGGTAAATTTTACCCGCTACATACCGGCCATATCTATCTGATCCAGCGCGCCTGTAGCCAGGTAGACGAGCTACATGTGATCCTGTGCCACGATGAGCCGCGCGATCTGTTGCTGTTCGAAAACAGCTCGATGTCACAGCAGCCAACGGTCAGCGATCGTTTGCGCTGGCTGTTACAGACCTTTAAGTACCAGAAAAATATCCATATTCACTCTTTCGACGAAAAGGGCATCGAGCCTTACCCGCACGGCTGGGACGTGTGGAGCAACGGCGTGAAGTGCTTTATGGAGCAAAAGGGCATCATCCCGAGCTATATCTATTCCAGTGAAGAACTGGACGCCCCCCGTTACCGCGAACATTTAGGGATTGAAACTATCCTGGTGGATCCGGAACGTTCCTTTATGAATATCAGCGGCAGCCAGATCCGCCAGGATCCGTTCCGCTATTGGGACTACATTCCTACCGAGGTGAAGCCGTTCTTTGTGCGCACGGTGGCGATCCTGGGCGGTGAGTCCAGCGGCAAGTCAACGTTGGTCAACAAGCTGGCGAACATCTTCAACACCACCAGCGCTTGGGAATATGGCCGTGACTACGTGTTCTCCCACCTGGGCGGTGACGAGATGGCGTTGCAGTATTCCGATTATGACAAGATCGCGCTTGGGCAGGCTCAGTACGTGGATTTTGCGGTGAAATACGCCAATAAAGTGGCCTTTGTCGACACCGACTTTGTCACCACGCAGGCGTTCTGTAAAAAGTATGAAGGGCGGGAACATCCGTTCGTTCAGGCGTTGATCGACGAATATCGTTTCGATCTGGTGATCTTGCTGGAAAATAACACCCCGTGGGTGGCCGATGGCTTGCGCAGTTTGGGTAGCCCGGTCGATCGCAAGGCGTTTCAGTATTTGTTGGAAGAGATGCTGCACGCCAATAACATCGAATATGCGCATGTAGAGTCGAGTGACTACGAGGAGCGCTTCTTGCGCTGTGTTGAGCTGGTGCAGCAACTGCTAGCGGCGGATGCCAGCCGCTTGGTGAAATTTTAGGCTGGTAAATGTCGGTGTAGTTGCGATGTGGTGCCCCCTCACCCAAAGGGGACATCGATTCAGTATCATGTACATAGCAATTCATTACTACCTGATAAATCGACTTTTCCACTAACTTAGTAAGTTATCACCAGCTTGCCCTGCATATGCCCATCCAACAGTTTGGCGTGCGCGGCGGTCAACGTGTCCACCGTCAGCCCCTGTAGCGTTTCGCTCAACGTGGTGGTCAGCTTGCCTGCATCGAGCAACTGCGCTACTTGCTTGAGGATCTCCCCCTGCTGGGCAATATCCGGCGTGGTGAACATGCTGCGGGTGAACATGAATTCCCAATGCAGCGCCGCGCTTTTCAGCTTCAAGGCATTTTGATCCAGCGGTTGGCTGTTCTCAACGATGGTGCAGATATGGCCGAGTGGGGCGATCAGATCGCCGATAGCTTTCCAGTGGCCATCGGTATCGTTCAGGCACAGGATATAATCCACGCTCTCAATCCCTTCCTTAGCCAGGTTGCCTTTCAGATCGCGGTAATCGACCACCAGCTCAGCACCCCGTTCACGGCACCAGGCGGCGGATTCGGGGCGAGAGGCCGTAGCGATGACTTTCACCTTGCTACGCTGTGCTGCCAGGGGGATCGCCAGCGAGCCCACGCCACCAGCACCGCCAATGATCAACAGCGTCTTACCGGCGTCTGCATGCTGAATATTCAGGTGTTCAAACAAGGCTTCCCAGGCGGTGAGTGCGGTCAGCGGCATCGCAGCGGCCTGCGCCCAGTCCAGGCTGGCAGGTTTATGCGCCACGATACGTGAGTCAATCAGCTGATGGGTGCTGTTGCTGCCCGGGCGGGTAATATCCCCGGCATACCACACCTCATCTCCGGGTTTGAACCCGCTAACGCTGCTGCCCACTTCGAGCACCACGCCGCTGGCATCCCAGCCGAGAATACGTGGCTGCTGCAAACCATTCTTTTGCAGGCCTGCATGAACCTTGGTATCGACCGGGTTGACGGAAACGGCTTTCACTTCCACCCACAGATCGTATTGACCCGGTACAGGTTTTTCTGGGGAAATCTCGATAAAACCGGCTGGATTTTTCGGATCGACGGCAATGGCTTTAATTAACATAACTGTGCTCCTTCGCATGAATAGCCCCAGTGTAGACCCTGAGGAGTAGAGTGATAAGATGGACAATAACTAACTAAGTGTTCGTCTGAGGTGAACAATTATGTTCAAGCAGTTGCAGGATATGGCGCTGTTTGCGCTGGTGGCGGAGTGCGGCAGTTTTACTGCGGCGGCCAAACGGGCCGGGCTGCCTAAATCCAGCGTCAGCCAGCGTGTCAGCCAGTTGGAGTTGAAGCTTGGCCTGCGTTTGCTCAACCGCACCACCCGGCAGTTAAATTTGACCTTTGCCGGTGAGCGCTATCTTGAACACTGCCAGGAGATGCTCTCTGCTGCCGAACGGGCAGATCTGGCCTTGCAGCGCTTACGCGATAACCCCAGCGGCCGTTTACGTATCTCCACGCCTGCCGGGCTGGGGGCGACGTTGCTTCCGCGTCTGGCGGTGGATTTTCAGCGCCAGTACCCGGATGTTTCGTTGGAAGTGTCAGTGTCGGATGCGATGGTGGATATGGTGCAGGAGGGCTTTGATGCGGCATTGCGTACCGGCAGACCGCAGGATTCCTCATTGATTGGCCGCCGTCTGGGGCATGCTCCCCGTTACTTGCTGGCTGCGCCGGAGTATCTGGCCCAGCACCCGCCTTTGCTGCATCCACAGCAGTTGCAGCAGCATCTTTGCATCTCTCACCGCGCTTGGCCCGCCTGGATATTGCGCCGTGGTGAAGAGTATTACCGTTGGCAACTGCCGCTGCGACATACCACTGATAATCTGTTATATGCGCGCGAATGTGCCATTTTGGGGGCGGGTATTACACTGCTGCCCGCGTTTCTCAGCCGCGAAGTGGTCGCGCAAAAGCAATTGGTGGAAGTGTTGCCGCAGTGGCAGGCCGAAGGTAATGAACTGTATCTGGTTTACCCGAGCCGCAAGCTTAATTCCCCGGCGCTGGCCTGTTTTATCGATGTCGTGATCCAGCATCCGGTCTTTGTGGACTATGCGCAGGCGCTGGATTGGGGATAACAAAAAGCCCGCAAATGCGGGCTTGAAAGCAGAGATAGCCAACCTGATGTTATTTGGTGACTTTCTTGTACTTGATACGGCGAGGTTCCAGCGCATCGGCACCCAGAGTACGTTTTTTGTACTCTTCGTATTCGGTAAAGTTGCCTTCGAAGAACTCCACCTTGCCTTCATCCTGATAGTCCAGAATGTGGGTGGCAATACGGTCGAGGAACCAACGGTCGTGCGAGATCACCATCGCACAGCCCGGGAACTCCAGCAGGGCGTTTTCTAACGCGCGCAGGGTTTCGATATCCAGGTCGTTGGTTGGTTCGTCGAGCAGCAGTACGTTACCGCCAACCTGCAGCAGCTTGGCCAGATGCAGACGGCCACGCTCACCACCGGACAGCTCGCCCACGCGTTTGCCCTGATCGACGCCCTTGAAGTTAAAGCGGCCAACGTAGGCACGGCTTGGCATTTCGGTATTGCCCACCCGCATGATGTCCTGACCGCCGGAAACTTCTTCCCACACGGTTTTGGCGTTATCCATGCTGTCGCGGAACTGATCGACCGAAGCCAGCTTGACGGTATCACCCAGCACGATGCTGCCGGAATCAGGCTGTTCCTGGCCGGACATCATACGGAACAGCGTGGATTTACCCGCGCCGTTCGGGCCGATGATGCCAACGATAGCCCCCTTAGGTACCGCGAAGGTGAGATCTTCGATCAGCAGGCGGTCGCCGTAGGATTTACGCAGATTGTTAACTTCAACCACTTTATCGCCCAAGCGGGTGCCTGGTGGGATAAACAGTTCGTTGGTTTCGTTACGCTTCTGGTATTCAGTGCTGTTAAGTTCTTCAAAGCGTGCCAGACGGGCTTTGCCCTTGGACTGACGGCCTTTGGCACCCTGACGTACCCACTCCAGCTCTTTCTCGATCGACTTGCGGCGAGCGGCTTCGGTTGAGGCTTCTTGCGCCAGACGAGCGTCTTTCTGCTCCAGCCAGGAAGAGTAGTTACCTTCCCACGGAATACCTTCGCCACGGTCCAGCTCCAGGATCCAGCCAGCCACGTTATCGAGGAAGTAACGGTCGTGGGTGATCGCCACCACGGTGCCTTCGAAGTCGTGCAGGAAGCGTTCCAGCCAAGCCACGGATTCAGCATCCAGGTGGTTGGTCGGTTCGTCCAGCAGCAGCATGTCTGGCTTTTCCAGCAGCAGGCGGCACAGCGCTACGCGGCGGCGCTCACCACCGGACAGGTTGGCGATTTTTGCATCCCACTCCGGCAGGCGCAGTGCATCGGCGGCACGCTCCAACTGGGTGTTGAGGTTGTGACCATCGTGAGCCTGAATGATCTCTTCCAGACGGCCCTGTTCAGCGGCCAGCTTGTCGAAGTCGGCCCCTTCTTCAGCGTACAGTGCGTACACTTCATCAAGGCGTTTGAGGGCACCGACCACTTCTGCCATCGCTTCTTCAACCGATTCGCGAACGCTGTGCTCCATATTGAGCTGCGGTTCCTGCGGCAGATAGCCGATCTTGATGCCCGGTTGCGGGCGAGCCTCCCCTTCGATATCGGTATCAATACCGGCCATAATGCGCAGCAGGGTAGACTTACCGGAACCATTCAGGCCCAGTACGCCAATTTTGGCCCCAGGGAAGAAACTCAGGGAAATGTTTTTCAGAATATGACGCTTCGGCGGAACTACTTTGCCGACGCGGTGCATGGTATAGACGTATTGAGCCACGTTGCTCCGAGCCTCTCTATCAGTTTTTATAGGATGTCTGGCGGCCTGAGTGTAGCCCGTTTCAGCACCGGTTCCCAGAACCTCTATGATGATCGTCAAGTATAACCGCTAATGCTCACCATTAGGTGAACTTTGCTGTTTCTTAAGGGGTGACGACAATCGCCACGCGACGGTTTTCAACACGCCCGCTGGAGGTGGCGTTACTCGCTACCGGTTGGCGTTTACCCATCCCGCGGGTTTCTATATTGGCACGCGGAATGCCGATACCGGCCAGCACGTCGGCCACTGCGTTGGCGCGGCGCAGGGAAAGTTGATCGTTATAGCTATCTTCGCCGTAGTTATCGGTGTGGCCGTCCAGGCGGAATTGCACGATGTTTACGCTCTTCAGCGCTTCGCCCATCTTCTCGACGATCTCGGTACTTTGAGGGTTCAATTTACCGACGTTGTTATCGAACAACACCTTGTCGGAAAAGCCAAATTCCCAACCGTTATCGGTCAGTTTGAACCCTTGCGCCTGCAGTAAGGCGATCTGTTCCGCCGTCAGCCCCTGTGGTTTGCTCTGGCAGCCTGCCAGCGTGAGTAAGGTGATAAACACTAATGCCAGTAGGGAAAAAGACCGTTTAAAATTTTGCTGTAACATTGATTTTTCTCTTTTTGGTTGTTTGAGGCTCGGTGCTGGCGCTATTTGCGCATCGCTAACCGCCAACCTCCGTGGGACAGGTGTTTTGCCCGGTACATTGCGTCATCCGCTTCGTGTAATAGTTCCTGAGTGTTAGAGGCATGTTCAGGGTAAAACGCGATGCCGATACTCAGTGCGGCGATCACTCTTTCCTTGTTGGGTAACACAATGGGTTGTTGCATACACTCGATGATGATGTCGGCAATCGGCAACACATCGTTGGTGTCTTTGAGCGGTGCCAGCAGGATGGCGAATTCATCGCCCCCCATCCGGGCGACCAGATCGTGCTTGCGCAACCTGCTGCGTAGGCGCTCTGCGATGGTAATCAATACGGTATCTCCGGCCGCATGACCATGGTTATCGTTCACCTCCTTGAAACGATTGCCGTCGATAAACAGTACCGCCAGCTTTTCATCGGGTTCTAGCTCTGCCAGCGCACGGCCCAACTGAGCTTCAAAGAAGGCTCGGTTTGGCAACCCGGTCAGGCTGTCGTGGGTGGCTTGGTGAGTTAATGCGTCATTCTCTTGTTGCAGGTGCTCTTGCCAGGCTTCGATTTCATCCAGCAGGCCGTTAAAATCACAGCTCAGTTCGTGCAATTCGGCAATCGGTGCTGAAGGCACCCGCAGTTCGAAAGTCCTATCGCGACGTACCGTATGGGCAACGTTGGTGATATCGTCCAGTGAGGTCACGATCCCTCTGAGCATTCTGCGGGAAAGCACCAGGGCGCACAACGTACTGAGCATCAGGCAGGCAAGCATGCCCAGCATGCCGCGTAGCAAGAATGTCAGCAGGCTGCTGCCGTTGCCGGTCAACCAGACCAGGCCGATCTGTTTGCCTTCATGGGCGATGGGCAAAACCACCGCTTCCGGCAAGACCCACCGGGCCACCAACTGTTCCAACCCATGCAATGGGTTATCCGTTGGGTGACTCCAACTGGCCAAGGCGACCCCCTGCATATCCAGGATCTTGGCCTCCGACACTTCTTCGTTGGACGCGATCAGGAGCAACGCCTCGCGAGCGGCGGGGCGGTCCTCAAACACCACTGCGGCTTCAGCGGTATAGCTGATCGAGCGGGCGATCAGATGCAGGTTATGGTTGGCATAGGCACGCAGGGCAAACAGCGCCAGCAACGTCAGGAAGATCCCTGCGGTGCCGACGGCGATCAGTGCCAGCCCCAGGTTCATCCGTTGCAGCACTTGGCCCAGCGTAGGGCGAGATGTGGTCGAACCTTTGTGACTGAACAGTTTCATTGCGGCGGCCCCTTTTTACGCGCCAACTGCAGCACGTTAGGGTGAACACGCACGCCACTGCGCGCCAGTGAGTCCAGATTCACTTTAAAACCCGCCTGATCGTTGCTGATTTGCAAACAAAAGGCACTGCCAACAGCACATTCCATATCCTTTTCGCTGATGCTGAGGATCGAGTGACCCGAGATCCGGTGGAAGAAATCTTGTTTCTGAGCGGCATTAACGTCGCCCAAATACACCACATCACAGCTAGTTGCCAACTGCGGGTTATCTATCTCGATCCGCAGGGTTTTGATTGGCCGCGGTGCAGTCAGCAATATCGGGTCGAACAGACCTTCGGCATACTGGACAGGCGCAGTCACGCACAAGTGGATCGGATCAGGTTTGGTGGGCCAGCGAGCATAGCTGATAATTCCCACCACCACGGTGGTGACGGTATGAATGCGTTTTTGGTAGGGATCTTGCGTATCAGCCCCGGCCAAGTTTGGAAACGTCAACATAGACAGCAGCAGGATCGGTAACATGCGACGTGATTGGATCGGGTTGTCACATGAACCCAGCGTCCTGATAGCCAACCATCTGGCCTTTATCGACATTTTCATCCGCCATTCCTGCCTACGGCCGGCTTGGTGGCACGGCAGTCTGATACTAAATAATTGAGCCTAGTCGAAAAGGGTAAAAGCTTTACCATGTACAATCAATCACACTACCTAAAAAGCATAACCTGAACGTCTTGGGTGCGGATTGTAGTATAAGAGCCGTTTGTTGTGCGCTTTACGCTCGGTTTTATAAGAGTTTTCCTAGGTGTTTTTGACGTTATAAAACGCCCGGCAGAGTTTGCCAGGCGTTTTAGTGAAAATTGCGTGTCCCTGAGTACCTATTATAGCGTTTTTCGGCTCGCTTTGATGCGGTTAATCACCCATTTTTCTACTTCCACAATCAGGAATAGCGCAATGGCAATCATCAGCGTCACGCCCCAATAGAACAGCGGCAGCGGCGCGGTGCCAAACAGTGAGTTCATAAACGGCAGATAGATGATGGCCATCTGCAGCAGTAACAGTACGCCACTCACCAACCACAGGCCCTTATTCAGGAACAGTTGGCGGTTGAGCGGGAAGCGGTCTGCGGTGCGGCAGTTGAACATATAAACCCACTGTGCGGTGACCAGGGTTTGCAGCAGTACGGTGCGGATCAGTTCGCTGCTGTAGCCGCGTGGTGCCATCCAGGCTTCCAGTGCGAAGGCGCTGATGGCTATCAGCACGCCGACGAAGCCTATGCGCCAGATAGCATGCAGATCCAACACGTTGCTGCCCGGTACCCTTGGTTTTCGGTGCATCAGCCCTTTTTCGGCGGGCTCATAGGCCAGTCCGAAGGACAGAGTGGTGGAGGTAGCCATGTTCATCCACAGGATCTGGATGGGCGTCAGCGGCAGCATGGCACCGGCCAGAATGGCGATGATGATCAGCAGGCCCTGTGCCAGGTTGGTCGGCAGGACGAACAGGATGGTTTTCTTCAGGTTGTCGTAAACGCGACGGCCTTCTTTTACCGCGCTGGCGATGGTGGCGAAGTTATCGTCGGTCAGCACCATGTCAGCGGCTTCTTTAGTGACCTCGGTGCCTTTGATCCCCATGGCGATACCTACGTCAGCCTGTTTCAACGCTGGCGCATCGTTGACGCCGTCGCCGGTCATCCCCACCACGCCGCCTTTATCCTGCAGCGCTTTTACCAGACGCAGCTTATGTTCCGGGCTGGTGCGGGCAAAGATATCGTAACGCACGGCGGCTTCAGCTAACGCTTGGTCATCCATATGTTCCAGTTGGGAGCCGGTGATGGAATCCTGGCTGTTACCAATACCCAGCATGGCACCGATGGCCATGGCCGTTTTCTGGTGGTCGCCGGTGATCATCTTCACACGGATCCCCGCTTGCTGGCATTCGGCGATGGCGGCGACCGCTTCAGGACGCGGTGGGTCCATTACGCCAGCGATACCGATAAACACCATCTGCTGGCGGATATCGCCGTGATCCAGTTCCACTTCGCCGTCTGGCGTGGTTTTACTGGCGGCGGCGACCATACGTAAACCTTGCTCGGCAAAGCGCGACATCTCTGCTTCCCAGTAGCCGCGGCGGAAGGGCTTAATGCCAGAATCGGTCAGTTCGAATTCGCACAGTGAGAACAGCACGTCTGGCGCACCGGTAAGGAACACCTGATTCTTGCCCGCTACCTGGCTACGTACCGCCATATATTTGTAACTGGAGTCGAACGGGATTTTAGCCAGCTGGCGAGCTTCACCTATCTCTAATCCGGCCTTCATCGCCAACACTTTCAGTGCGCCTTCCGTCGGGCTGCCAGTGATCGCCCAGCGGCCACTGTCATCCTGCTTTACCTGGCTGTCGTTACACAAGGTGATCGCGGTAATGAACTGCGCTAGCGGCGGGATATCTTGAACTTGCGCGGGTTTGTTGCTGTCGGCAAAGAAAATGCCGCCAACCGGTTCATAGCTTTCCCCTTCAACACGGAAGGCATGGTCGGCCATGATGACGTTTTTCGCTGTCATTTCGTTCATGGTCAGCGTGCCGGTCTTATCCGAGCAGATCACCGTCATCGAGCCCAAGGTTTCTACCGTAGGCAGCTTGCGGATAATCGCGCGGTTACGTGCCATCGACTGCACGCCCAGGGACAGGATAATCGAAATAATGGCGGGTAGACCTTCGGGCACCGAGGCTACCGCCAGGCTGATCAGCGCCACCAGCAGCTCACCGAGCGGCATATCACGCATCGTGAAGGCAAACACGAACAGCAACACCATCATTACCAGGATCAGGATGAAGATGTTTTTACCCAGACGGTCCATCTGTTGCAGTAACGGGGTGCGCTGGGTTTTAACGGTTGAGATCATCTCGCTGATGTGACCGAGTTCGGTATAACCGCCGGTCGCGATAACCACGCCCTTGGCATTCCCGGCGCTGATGGTGGTACCGGAGAACAACAGGTTGGTGCGATCGCCAATCATCACTTCATCAGGGATGGCGTCGGTTTGTTTCGAGACTACGGTAGATTCGCCGGTCAAGATGGCCTCTTCAACCTGTAGGTTGTGAGATTCCAATAACCGCAGGTCGGCGGGGATTTTATCTCCAGGGCGCAATAACACGATATCTCCCGGGACCAAATCTTCCGCATTCACGGTGTGGTTAATTCCGTCACGCACCACAATGGCCTGGCTTGAAAGCATATTCTTAATGCCTTTCAGCGATTTCTCTGCGCTGTTTTCCTGCACAAAACCGATAAGTGCATTGATCACGGCAACGCCGAGAATAACTACAGTATCGATCCAATGCCCCATAATGCCTTTGAGGAAGGCGGCGGCCAGCAAAATATAAATAAGCACATCGTTAAAGTGGGCAATAAAGCGCATAAAGGCGCTTTTGCCTGCCTGCTCCGGCAGGGCGTTGGGGCCAAACTTCTTCAGCCGCTCGGCGGCGTCCTGTTCGCTCAGGCCTTGGGGCTGGCCGTTCAAATGCTGAAGCGTTTGTTCAATATCATATTGATACCAGGCTTTTTCCGGCTTGGGCGGCTCTTGGTATTCAGTGGGGGAATGTTTTGGCATTGAGTGCCTCTCCTTAAAGTCGCTCGAATCTAAGTCCCCATCTGTGTCGGCAGCCCTTTTGCCGGAGTGGTGTTCCATTTTTTCTGTTACACAGACGTGAATGGTAATAATTTTCAGCTAGCTGCTAGCCAATTATCTGCCGCGTGATGGTAAATAATCGCAAAATTGAGTTTTTGATCTGAGATAATAAAAATAAAGTAATAGGAATTGTTTTAATTGGTATGGGGTATTTCTATATTAATGTCTCTGCAATGTCATTTTTTGTATAGGAAGATTCTCCCTCACATAGAAAACTATAGAACATCGGGGTTATTGTGTGATGGAAAATCCCCCCATAATTCCGTGATTTTTCAAAACGTCGCCTTGCTGTTTAGCCTGGCACAATAGTCAGGCCGCGTGGTTTTCATCCACTCTGATAAACTTGTCATAAAGTAATGAATGGATACGCGTTTTTGCTGTCTATGATTAATACCTGATGCCAGCCTGGTGTGGCGGCACGGTTTTGTTCCCGTCGTGGCTTCCCACGGTGGGGCGTGAGTCACTCGCAGAGCAGGATCCACTGGCCCGTTGGCTGCTGACGCGGCGCGGCATCGGGGTGGATCGGTTCTGGCAAGCTAACCCAGCGAGGAAAGAGTAAGTATGGTCAAGGTGGACAAATGGCGGCTTTGGGCTGTGGGGCTGTGCCTGACGGCATTTTCTGGTGCAACATTGGCAGACTCCTTGGAAGGTGAACGCCAGCGTTATCTGCAAATCAAGCAGGCCTGGGACAGTAAACAGATGGATGTGGTGGCGCAGTTGATGCCAACGTTGCAGGGCTACCCCCTGTATCCTTATCTGGAATATCGCCAGTTGACGCAGGATCTCAGTACGGCCAGCGCGGCTCAGGTCCAGCAGTTTTTGCGATTGCATCCTACGTTGCCACCGGCGAAATCGCTCTCTGCCCGTTTCGTGAACGAGCTGGCGAGCCGTCAAGACTGGACGACCCTGCTGGCCTTCAGCCCGCAGGAGCCTAAACCGGTTGCGGCGCGCTGTAATTTCTATTACGCCAAGTGGGCCACTGGCGATCAGCAGGTGGCCTGGGCCGGTGCCGATGATATCTGGATGAGCGGTAAAACCTTGCCGGGTTCCTGCGATAAGCTGTTCAGCGTTTGGCAGGCTGCTGGTAAGCAAACACCGTTGAACACGCTGGCGCGGATGAAACTGGCGTTGAAAGAGGGCAACAGCGGCTTGGTGAACTACCTGTACCGCCAACTACCAAGCGATTATCAGACCATGGGGGATGCGCTGGTACGGTTGCAAAACGATCCCACCACGCTGGAAGCCTTTGCCCGTAGCGTCGGCCCGACAGATTTTACCCGTTCAGCCACCAGCATCGTATTTGCCCGTCTGGCCCGTCAGGATGTAGAAAATGCTCGTGCCATGATCCCAACGCTGGCCCGCCTGCAGAAAATGAGCGAAAGCGAGAAGTTGGGAATGGAGGAAGAGGTGGCCTGGCGGTTGATGGGCAACGATGCCACCTTTGAGCAGACCCAATGGCGCGATCAGGTGATCCTGCGCAGCCAACAGCCTGCCTTGCTGGAGCGCCGCGTGCGTATGGCGCTGGGCGTGGGCGATCGTCAGGGGCTGAAAACCTGGCTGGCCCGCCTGCCTGAAGAATCGCGCAACAAGGACGAGTGGCGTTACTGGCGTGCCAACGTAATGATCGATGAAGGTAAACGTAGCGAAGGGGAAGTGGTACTGCGTAGCCTGATGAACGAACGCGGCTTCTACCCGATGGTGGCGGCGCAAAAACTGCAGGTGGTTTATCCGGTGATGGTCGCCGTGGCGGCAAAACCGCGTGCCGATCTGGTGAGTGGCCCGGAGATTGCCCGGGTGCGCGAACTCATGTACTGGAATATGGATAACCTGGCGCGCAGCGAATGGAGCTCATTCGTCGCCAGCCGTAGCCGCCCGGAACAGGAAGCGTTGGCCCGGTATGCCTTTGAGCAGAAATGGGCCGATCTGAGCGTACAGGCGACCATCGTTGGCAAGCTGTGGGATCATCTTGAAGAACGTTTCCCGCTGGCCTGGCCACAGGAATTCCGTCGTGCTACCGAAGATAAAGGCATTACGCCGAGCTATGCCATGGCGATTGCCCGTCAGGAGAGCGCCTGGAACCCGAAAGCGCAGTCGCCGGTTGGAGCCGCAGGTTTGATGCAGGTTATGCCGCGTACCGCGAAACATACGGTGGATCTGTTCGGCATCCCAGGCTACAGCAGCCCGAGCCAACTGTTTGACCCGCAAACCAATATCACCATTGGTACCAGCTATCTGGAGTCGGTGTATCAGCAATTTGGTCGTAACCGCATTCTTGCGTCTGCGGCTTATAACGCTGGCCCATCACGGGTAAATACCTGGTTAGGTAATACCGACGGCCGTGTGGATGTGGTGGCGTTTGTGGAAAGCATTCCGTTCTCGGAAACCCGTTCTTACGTGAAGAACGTGTTGGCCTATGACGCGTTTTATCGTTACTTCATGCATCGGCCAGCGAAGGTGCTCACAGATGCCGAGTGGCAAAGACGTTATTAAAATCCCCGTCGTCTTTCAAACTGTAGCGTTGTTACCTGCACTTGCCCACCCCAGTCACTTACTAAAAGTAAGTTCCTGGGGATGAGCAAGTTTGGTGCCTAGCTACAGTCTGAAATCCATAGGGGATTGCGAAGATATTACTTAAAAGGCATCCCTCAACCGGCTCACAACGTAGGGATGCTGCATGTTGCGCCCATTTTGATCATCAATGGGTTAGTTAGGGTCGAGTATGCTCGCCTCCGACACACCGGTTGCACCAATACGTGCAGCTATTTAGCTCAGCGTTAGCGGCATTTTGACGCTCACCCGCTGTATGCTATGCTGCTGTACTAGTTAAATAGTATGGTGGCTGGCATGACGCAATTATCGCTAAACGACCCCGCTCTTTCAGAACAAGGCAATGAAGATTGGCTGCGCTTTGTCGCGCTGCTGCAAAGCTCGTTCGATCAGGATTTACACCAACCGTTGATGCAACTGTTGCTGACGCCGGATGAGCGTACTGCGCTGGGTACACGGGTGCGGATTATTCAGGAGCTGATGCGTGGCGAAATGAGCCAGCGCGAGCTGAAGAATGAGCTCGGGGCGGGCATCGCGACCATCACCAGAGGGTCAAATAGCCTAAAGATGGCGACGCCAGCGCTGAAACAGTGGCTGGAACAGCAACTACTGGGGTGAAGCAATCACCCCGGTAGCTTATTGCTGCGGCGTATTATTGCTGTTGTGGCTGCGGTAAATCGGATTGTGGAACGGCACCAGCGCCAGCAGCAGTGCCTGATGGTAAACGCTGGTACGGCTCAGCCGACCATCGGTAAAGATACCGATCGCTCCCCCCTGACGTTTGACTTCGCTATTGCCGGTGATCAAGGTCATTTCATCGCCTAACTCGCGGCCAGCGCGAATACCCTGTAAAATTGATTCCGGCAGCATCAGGCTGGCGGAACGCGATTCGCCACGGGTCGTCGGGTTTTCTACCGTCATCCAGGCGAATGTCATGTTTTCTTCGATCCCGGCTTCTACTCCGACCCAAAAGTCGGCTTCTGGCCGCACCTGCCGCGCTTCCATCACGCGCTGGCGTGCGCCGGTACGGGTTTCGGTATTGCCAATGGGTTGCAGTGAAACGCCGCTGGCGACGTCAACCGATTCTATGCGGCATTGGTCTGCGCCAAAGGTATCTTCAAAAGCCAGTTGAATAGCCCTGATCTTTGCCGGGTTGGTAGTTGCAGCGATAACATGATACATAACGGCTTTAGCTTCCTTAAAGTGGGGCTGTGTCTTGCCATGATTTTTGATGGCGGCAAGTTATGCGAAGTGCAAGGCACGAGCCACAGATAAACTCAAGTTTCACGCAGTATAACGGAAAAGCATAATGTTACAGGTATACCTCGTTCGCCACGGCGAAACGGAATGGAACGCAGCACGTCGCATTCAGGGCCAATCCGACAGCCCATTAACCGCCACTGGCGTTCACCAGGCTCATCTGGTTGGCAAACGCGTTAGCCATGAGGGCGTGACGCACGTGATTTCCAGCGATCTGGGCCGCACCCGCCAGACCGCGCAAATCATTGCGGACGCTTGCGGTTGCGACGTTATGGTAGATGCCCGGCTGCGTGAACTGCATATGGGCGTTCTGGAAGAACGTTTGATCGACAGCCTGACACCGCAGGAAGAGCTGTGGCGTAAACAGATGGTCGATGGTACTGCTGACGGCCGTATCCCTCAAGGTGAATCTATGACGGAGTTGGCCACGCGGATGCATGCGGCGCTGACAGAGTGCCTGAAACTGCCGCAGGGCAGCAAACCGTTGATTGTCAGTCACGGCATCGCGTTGGGGTGCCTGATCGGGACGGTATTAGGGTTACCGGCCTATGCAGAGCGCCGTCTGCGTTTGCGCAACTGCTCGTTGTCACGCGTCGATTATCAACAAAGCCCCTGGTTGGCTCCGGGCTGGATTGTGGAAAGCGCGGGCGATATCTCGCATCTGGATATGCCCGCGTTGGATGAGCTACAGCGCTAACGGCGGATCGGGATCAGATAGTCGCAACGGATCTCGCTGGGTGGCTGAGGCGGACGCCGGTCACCTTGCGGATAGAAGCGTTCAATATCATGTCCTTTGCGGCGGGTCAGTTCTAATGCTGGCAGGCAGGTGCCGTACAGTATCAGGATAAAGTCCTGCAGGCCGGATGCTGGCCCCTGATAACGGAACATGGCGTATTCACCGCCCTGCAGCGTGATCGGCTGGCCTTCCGGCACCTTGGTTGGAACGTGTTGTGCTTCTAGTGCGGTGGTATACAGCACTTCCTGCTCGTCGTCTTTTTCTTGGCTTGGGCGCGAGTGGTGCAGGCCGTACAGCACCGGAGGCAGGGTTTCTATCTGTCCCAGGTATTGTTGCCAGAATTGGGTACGCAGCTCGGAGCGGAAGTTGGAGATTTGCTCTAACGTACAGGAGTAGCTCTGCGTCAGGCCGATCAGATCCAGCTCTGGTAGCGTGATAAACTCTGGATGTGGCAGCGTAAAGGCGCCCAGGCGTATTGGCGGGCACATGCCGAAGGCGTTCCAGTCTTCCGAGCGGCGATACAGCGCGGGGGTTTGCGCAAACTGTTTTTTGAATGCGCGAGTGAAGGTCTGCTGTGAGTCGAAACGGTACTGCAAAGCAATATCCAGAATAGGCCGACTGGTGAGGCGCAATGCGACGGCGGCTTTGGACAATCTTCTTGCCCGAATATATGCCCCGATGGCGTTCCCAGTGATATCCTTAAACATCCGTTGCAGATGCCATTTAGAGTAACCCGCTTTTGCCGCTACGTTATCCAGTGACAAAGGTTGGTCCAAATGGCTTTCCAGCCAGCTAAGCAGATCACGAATGATACCGGCTTGATCCATAGATCTTCCTCGTAGAGCTTCAGGTTCGGAACTCGAACTGTTTGATTTGTCATGCTGATACCTGATGCCCACTGACTTATTTATTAACCAGTTGCATTACATACGGCGCTTTCGCGATATGCGTTGCGGGAAGGCGGGGAAAAACTGGTGTTAACAGGCATTAAGCGATGACGATGCCGCATAATAGCAACTTTTTTCCTCCACGACTCCCAAAGATTTTTTTCTATCTCTGTGCTAAAAAGAGCGGTCTGGGCCGGGATGAAACCACTTCTGTGACCTGAAATATCGGCGTTCTTATTGGCAGCCCTGTTATTTAACACGCTGTTCTATTGGAGTTAAGTGAATGAAAAAAGGATGGATATTTTTATTTGGCCTGGTTTGCGCAACGGTTAATAGCGCACAGGCGGAACAGGTAGGATCGGTCGATACGGTATTCAAACTGTTTGGTCCAGATCATAAAATCGTGGTAGAAGCGTTCGACGATCCTGATGTGAAAAATGTAACTTGTTATATCAGCCGGGCTAAAACCGGTGGGATAAAAGGTGGGTTAGGGCTGGCAGAGGATACCTCAGATGCTGCCATCTCTTGCCAGCAGGTTGGGCCGATAGAGCTGAGCGACAAGATTAAAAAGGGTAAGTCGGAAGGGACCGTGGTGTTCCAGAAGCGTACGTCTTTAGTGTTCAAAAAACTGCAGGTGGTGCGTTTTTATGATGCCAATCGCAATGCGCTGATCTACTTGAGCTATTCCGATCGGGTGGTGGATGGTTCACCGAAAAATGCTCTGAGCGCGGTGCCAATCATCCCTTGGAGTGCGGCCAAATAATTTCAGATCCAGACGGGCGCAGCATCATACAGCGCCCGTCCAGCCAGGCCTCAATAAAAAGGGTTCAGCAAGCTGAACCCTTTAACCAGTGAAGCGAGGCTGGCTTATTCTTCCAGCTCGCCGCAGAAGCGGTAACCTTCACCATGAATGGTGGCAATAATTTCCGGCGTATCCGGCGTGGATTCGAAGTGTTTACGAATACGGCGGATAGTCACGTCTACGGTACGGTCATGCGGCTTCAACTCGCGGCCAGTCATTTTCTTCAGTAGTTCACCACGGGACTGGATCTTGCCCGGGTTTTCACAGAAGTGCAGCATGGCGCGGAATTCGCTGCGTGGCAGCTTATACTGCTCGCCAGCAGGGCCGATCAGAGAGCGGCTGTTGATGTCCAGCTCCCAACCGTTGAACTTGTAGCTCTCAACCAGCTTACGCTCTTCGCCGACGCTGCCCAGATTCATGGTGCGTGACAGCAGGTTGCGCGCTCGGATGGTCAGTTCGCGTGGGTTAAACGGTTTGGTGATATAGTCATCGGCGCCGATTTCCAGACCGAGGATTTTATCGACTTCGTTATCACGACCGGTCAGGAACATCAGCGCGACGCTGGCTTGCTCGCGTAGTTCACGCGCCAGCAGCAGGCCGTTCTTGCCTGGCAGGTTGATATCCATGATAACCAGGTTGATATCATTTTCAGACAGGATGTTGTGCATTTCTGCACCGTCATTGGCTTCATGAACAATGTAGCCTTCCGCCTCGAAAATGCTCTTCAGGGTGTTACGAGTGACTAACTCGTCTTCGACAATCAGAATGTGCGGGGTCTGCATATTTGCTACCTAAAATTGCCAACAAAATAGAAAATAGGAAGTACAGTAGTCTTGGTGTTCTTCCATGGAGGGCAGAGATACCGCTCACGTTCCCTCTATTACCAAACAACTACAGTACGTAAACTCGTTCTTGATGCGCTTTCCATCAATGTCAACAAGATCGCTAGCTGGGTGGGGGTGCTATTTTTTACAACCCCGAATGATGCCAAAACGGCGGATATCCTAACCCTATTAACAGCAATATAACAGTGTGCGCCGAATTCATCACCTAACAAAACTACGGTTTGTTGACATATATCAAATTCAATTGTAGCACGTTAACAGTTTTGTGAAAAACACTTACAGAACTGCCAGCTTAAGTCACAGATCGTCAAATTCTGTGAACGATTCAGCTTTGTTGTGGTTGACGCGTTACAATTGATGGCTAACTGTTTGGGTTGAATATATAGTGCTTTGTTTTTAATGAAAATTAAAACTTAACCTGTAACTATGATTGTTTCGTCTGGTTTTTAAGTTGAACGGCCTATTTAATAATATTATAGCAGGTGGCCATTTGCGATGTTAATCGTTTGTAAATATAATCAGACAAGTCTCAACAGTCAAAGAACTATTCTCATTATTTTTCCGGAGTCTTGATGCAGTTTCATATCGTGTTAGTCGCGCCCGCTCGGGCGGAAAATGTTGGCGCAGCGGCGCGGGCGATGAAAACCATGGGGTTCACCTCGTTGCGCATCGTCGACAGCGAGGCCCATCTGCAGCCCGCGGCCCGCTGGGTCGCCCACGGTGCTGGCGATATTCTGGATGCGGTACAGACGTTTTCTACGCTGGAACAGGCTTTGGCAGACGTGGACTTTACCGTTGCAACCACCGCTCGCAGCCGTGCACGCTTCCATTACTACTGTACCCCTCAGCAACTGACGGACCAGTTGGTGGAGCGCCAGCAATGGGTGCATCAGGCTGCACTGGTGTTTGGCCGTGAAGACTCTGGCCTGACCAATGAAGAGCTGGAGTTGGCCGACCTGCTGACCGGCGTACCGATGGTGGCCGATTATCCTTCGCTGAACCTCGGCCAGGCGGTGATGGTGTATTGCTATCAACTGGCACAGTTAATGGCTGTCGGTGCGACGCAGGAGCCGCTGGCCGATATTGGACAGCTCAAGGCGCTGCGCCAGCGGGCGGATCGACTTTTACAGGCACTGGACGTGGTGGATGACCAAAAACTGCGCGATTGGTTACACCAGCGGCTAGGAGTCTTGCAGCAGCGCGATACGGTCATGCTGCATACTTTGCTGCATGATATTGAAAAAAAACTGACCAAGTGATGTAGGTGTTTTATGTTCTATATCTGGTGTTATTCACTATTTTTGTGGCGTTATTGTGATTTTTTATTCTGCAATTTTGTTTTTTTATCGGATTCATCGCGCAGATCTCGCTGTGGCCAGTAAATAGGCAAAACAAAGAAATAATTTGACTTGGCGAGACGATTGCTTTAACCAATAGAGGGGACAGAGATTCTAATGAGACAGACAGACAAAATGCGAAACATCAGCCTGAATACGACAATTATTACCACCACCGATACCACAGGTAACGGGGCGGGCTGACGCGTACAGGAAACAGAAGAAAAAAGCCCGCACCTAACCAGTGCGGGCTTTTTTTTCGGCATAAATTCAGGAGATAACAGAAATGCGAGTGCTTAAATTTGGTGGAACCTCGGTAGCGAATGCGGAACGTTTTCTGCGCGTTGCCGATATCGTGGAGAACAATGCACGCCAGGGACAGGTAGCCACGGTATTGTCCGCACCGGCCAAGATCACCAATCACCTGGTGGCGATGATTGAAAAAACGGTAGCCGGCCAGGATATTCTGCCAACCATGAGCGACGCCGAGCGCATTTTTACCGAGTTGCTCAGCGGTTTGGCCAAGGCGCTGCCAGGCTTTGAGTATGATCGCCTGAAGGCATTGGTCGAGCAGGAGTTCGCGCAGCTCAAACAGGTACTGCATGGCGTGGCTTTGCTGGGGCAGTGCCCGGATAGCGTCAATGCGGCCATCATCTGCCGGGGTGAA
Source organism: Serratia silvae (assembly GCF_023282985.1). Taxonomy (GTDB): domain Bacteria; phylum Pseudomonadota; class Gammaproteobacteria; order Enterobacterales; family Enterobacteriaceae; genus Chania; species Chania silvae. The sequence goes on from NZ_JAGQDC010000001.1 coordinate 176,992, forward strand.
AAGCTCTCTATTGCCATCATGGAAGGCGTCTTCAAAGCCAAGGGCTATCCGGTGACGGTGATTAACCCGGTAGAGAAGCTGCTGGCTCAGGGCCACTATCTGGAATCGACCGTGGATATTGCCGAGTCCACTCTGCGTATCGCCGCAGCGCGAATTCCTGCCGACCATATCGTCCTGATGGCGGGTTTTACTGCCGGTAATGACAAAGGCGAACTGGTTGTGTTGGGGCGCAACGGCTCCGATTATTCCGCTGCGGTGCTGGCTGCCTGCCTGCGTGCCGACTGCTGCGAGATCTGGACCGATGTGGACGGGGTTTATACCTGCGATCCACGTACCGTGCCGGATGCCCGATTACTGAAGTCGATGTCCTACCGGGAGGCGATGGAGCTCTCTTACTTCGGCGCCAAAGTTCTCCACCCGCGTACCATCACCCCGATTGCCCAGTTCCAAATCCCTTGCCTGATTAAAAACACCGCCAACCCACAAGCTCCCGGCACCTTGATCGGTGGCGAAAGCGTGGCCGATGATACGCCGGTAAAGGGCATCACCAATCTGAACAATATGGCGATGATCAACGTTTCCGGCCCAGGTATGAAAGGCATGGTCGGCATGGCGGCACGTGTGTTTGCCGTGATGTCACGCGCCGGGATCTCGGTGGTGTTGATCACCCAGTCCTCTTCCGAATACAGCATCAGCTTCTGTGTGCCGCAGAGCGAGCTGCAACGCGCTCGTCGTGCCCTGGAAGACGAATTCTACCTGGAGCTGAAAGACGGCGTGCTGGAGCCGCTGGACGTGATGGAGCGCCTGGCAATCATCTCGGTCGTTGGCGACGGTATGCGCACCCTGCGTGGCATCTCTGCGCGCTTCTTCTCTGCTCTGGCGCGTGCCAACATCAATATCGTGGCGATCGCTCAAGGCTCTTCTGAGCGTTCAATTTCTGTGGTGGTCGATAATGATTCTGCGACCACTGGCGTGCGCGTCAGCCATCAGATGCTGTTCAACACCGATCAGGTGATTGAGGTATTTGTGATTGGCGTTGGTGGCGTAGGCGGGGCGCTGATCGAACAGGTTTATCGTCAGCAGCCTTGGCTGAAGCAAAAGCATATCGATCTGCGCATCTGTGGCATTGCCAACTCACGGGCGATGTTGACCAACGTGCACGGCATCTCACTGGAAAGCTGGCGGGACGAGCTGGCCGAAGCCAAAGAGCCTTTCAATCTGGGCCGCCTGATCCGCCTGGTGAAAGAGTGCCACCTGCTCAACCCGGTGATTGTCGACTGTACCTCCAGCCAGGCGGTGGCCGATCAGTATGCCGATTTCCTGGCCGATGGTTTCCACGTGGTAACGCCAAACAAGAAGGCCAACACCTCGTCGATGAGTTATTACCAGCAGTTGCGCACCGCCGCAGCTGGTTCTCGCCGCAAATTCCTGTATGACACCAACGTGGGTGCAGGCCTGCCGGTGATCGAAAACCTGCAGAACCTGCTCAATGCGGGCGATGAGTTGGTGCGCTTTACTGGTATCCTGTCGGGGTCACTGTCCTTTATCTTCGGCAAGCTGGATGAGGGGATGTCGCTGTCGGAGGCCACCCTGCAGGCCAAGGCCCTCGGTTACACCGAGCCAGATCCGCGTGACGATCTCTCGGGGATGGATGTCGCCCGCAAGCTGCTGATACTGGCGCGTGAAGCGGGTTATGCGCTTGAACTGAGCGATATTGAAGTCGAATCGGTGTTACCGCCGTCGTTTGATGCCAGTGGTGATGTGGAGAACTTTATTGCCCGCCTGCCGGCGTTGGATGCCGAATTTAACCGCCGTGTGGCCGCTGCTGCTACGGAAGGTAAGGTGCTGCGCTATGTGGGGGCTATCGAAGAAGGCCGCTGCCTGGTACGTATTGATGCGGTAGATGGCAACGATCCGTTGTATAAGGTGAAGAACGGTGAGAACGCCCTGGCCTTCTACAGCCGTTATTATCAGCCATTGCCGCTGGTGCTGCGTGGTTATGGTGCCGGTAATGATGTGACGGCGGCCGGGGTATTCGCCGATCTGTTGCGCACACTGTCATGGAAGTTGGGAGTCTAATATGGTTAAGGTGTATGCACCGGCCTCAATTGGTAACGTCAGCGTCGGGTTCGATGTGCTGGGAGCTGCGGTTTCCCCTATCGATGGTACGCTGCTGGGGGATTGCGTCAGCGTAGAGGTGGCCAGCTGCTTCAGCCTGGAGAATGGCGGGCGTTTTGTCAGCAAGTTGCCGACCAATCCTAAAGAGAACATTGTTTACCAGTGCTGGGAGCGTTTCTGTCAGGCGATTGGCCGAGAAGTGCCGGTAGCGATGCGGTTGGAGAAGAACATGCCGATCGGTTCCGGGCTGGGCTCCAGCGCTTGCTCGGTGGTAGCCGGTCTGATGGCGATGAACGAGTTTTGCGATCGCCCGCTCGACGAGACACAACTGCTGGCCCTGATGGGCGAACTGGAAGGGCGTATTTCCGGCAGCGTGCATTACGATAACGTTGCGCCGTGCTATCTGGGCGGCTTGCAACTGATTCTGGAAGAAGAAGGGATCATCAGCCAGGAAGTGCCTGGCTTTAAAGATTGGCTGTGGGTGATGGCCTATCCGGGCATCAAAGTGTCCACCGCCGAGGCCCGTGCCATTTTGCCCGCGCAATACCGCCGCCAGGACTGTATCAGCCATGGCCGCTATCTGGCGGGCTTTATTCACGCTTGTCACACTCAGCAACCGCGTCTGGCGGCCAAGCTGATGCAGGATGTGATTGCCGAACCTTATCGCACCCGCCTGTTGCCGGGCTTTGCCGAAGCGCGTAAAGCCTCACAGGATATCGGTGCCTTGGCCTGTGGTATTTCCGGCTCCGGCCCGACGCTGTTTGCGGTCTGTGATGACGGCGCAACGGCGCAACGCATGGCCGATTGGCTGACCAACCATTACCTGCAAAACGACGAAGGTTTTGTTCATATTTGCCGCCTGGATACCGCTGGCGCTCGACTATTGGGATAACGCATGAAACTGTACAATCTGAAAGATCATAACGAACAGGTCAGCTTCGCGCAGGCTATCAAACAGGGCCTGGGTAAGCAGCAAGGGCTGTTTTTCCCATTGGAACTGCCAGAATTCGAACTGACCGAGATTGATAAGCTGCTGGAGATGGACTTTGTCACTCGCAGCAGCAAGATCCTGTCCGCTTTTATTGGCGACGAGATCGGCGAAGAGGCGCTGTACAAGCGGGTGAAGGCCGCGTTTGAGTTCCCGGCCCCGGTGGCGCAGGTGGAGAGCGATGTCGCCTGCCTGGAGCTGTTCCATGGCCCGACGCTGGCGTTCAAAGACTTCGGCGGCCGCTTTATGGCGCAGATGCTGGCGGAAGTCGCGGGCGATCAACCCGTGACCATTTTGACTGCAACCTCCGGTGATACCGGCGCTGCCGTTGCTCATGCCTTCTACGGCCTGAAAAACGTGCGCGTGGTGATCCTTTATCCACAGGGCAAGATCAGTTCGCTGCAGGAAAAGCTGTTCTGCACGTTGGGTGGCAACATCCACACCATCGCTATCGATGGCGACTTTGACGCCTGCCAGGCGTTGGTCAAGCAGGCGTTTGACGATCAGGAGCTGAAAGAGGCGGTACACCTTAACTCCGCCAACTCGATCAATATCAGCCGCCTGCTGGCGCAAATCTGCTACTACTTTGAAGCGGTAGCGCAACTGCCGCAGGAAGCCCGCAATCAGTTGGTGGTTTCCGTGCCAAGCGGCAACTTTGGCGACTTGACCGCCGGGTTGCTGGCGAAATCCCTGGGGCTGCCGGTGAAACGCTTTATCGCCGCCACCAACGCTAACGACACCGTGCCACGCTTCCTGACTACTGGCCAATGGCAGCCAAACACCACTGTGGCGACGTTATCCAACGCGATGGACGTCAGCCAGCCGAATAACTGGCCGCGTGTGGAAGAATTGTTCCGCCGTAAAATCTGGCAGTTGAAGGAGTTGGCTCATGGCGCGGTCAGTGATGAAACCACCAAGGAAACCATGAAAGAGTTGGCTGCTTTGGGCTACCTTTCAGAGCCTCATGCGGCGATCGCCTACCGTGTTCTGCGCGATCAACTGCAGGCAGGGGAGTTTGGTCTTTTCCTGGGCACGGCACATCCGGCCAAGTTCAAGGAAAGCGTTGAAGAGATCCTCGGTCAGGAGTTACCGCTGCCACAGGCCTTGGCGGTGCGCGCACAGTTGCCGCTGTTGTCGCATAACATGGCGGCGGATTTTGCCGCACTGCGTCAATTCATGATGACGTTGCCAGTCTGACAAAACCCGTTCCCTCTCCTTGATTGGAGAGGGAACGGATTTCTCACTGCTCCGGGCGTTTGAACACCAGCTCATTACCCGCCGACGCGGCCTCATCGAAGGTATACCCTTCCAGATTGAAATCAACCAGCTGTTCGCGACGACTCAAGCGATTCTTGATGATAAAGCGGCTCATCAGCCCGCGTGCTTTCTTGGCGTAGAAGCTGATGACTTTGTACTTGCCGTTTTTCTCGTCCAGGAATACCGGTTTGATCAGCGAACCGCGCAGCTTGGCCGGTTTGACCGATTTGAAGTATTCATCCGAAGCCAGATTCACCACGACATCATCGCCTTGCTGCTCCAGAGCCAGATTCAGTTTTTCGGTGATCCGATCGCCCCAGAAGCTGTACAAGTCTTTGCCCTGCGGGTTCTCCAGCTTGATCCCCATCTCCAGCCGGTAAGGCATCATCAGGTCCAGCGGACGCAGCACCCCGTACAGACCAGAGAGCATCCGCAGATGCTGCTGTGCGAAGTCGAAATCCTCTTCGCTGAAGTCTTGCGCCTGTAAGCCGGTATAAACGTCGCCTTTAAACGCCAACAGCGCCTGACGAGCATTGTCCGGGGTGAAGTCAGGCTGCCATTCGCCAAAGCGTGCGGCATTCAGGCCCGCGAGCTTATCGCTGATGCCCATCAGACCGGAAATTTGCGCCGGGGTCAGCTTACGGCAGATTTTGATCAGCCTTTGCGACTGATCCAACAATTCGGGCTGGGTAAAGCGTTCGGTGGCTAACGGGCTTGCATAATCCAGGGTTTTAGCAGGTGAAATAATAATGAGCATGGTCACATCCTGTTTATCAACATGCGGCTACTGTAGCAAAAAGCGCGTAAGACCAGGAGGTATGGCTGTGATAGGGCGCACTTTACGTACGCCCTGGGGGATTAACGCTGTTTGGTTGGTAGCCAGATCCCCGGTTCGAGTTGGGATCCCAGCTCCGGGTAGTGGTTGATGTCAAAGGTGGGCAGCTTGCCGAGTGAACGCTGGTGGTTGTAATCCCTGGCCAATTTGAAGGCCACGTCGGACAGTAACAAAATCGCGGTCAGATTGGTGATCGCCATCAGTGCCATCGAGATGTCCGCCATTTTCCACACCGTGGATAATTCTGCCATCGATCCAAACATCACCATACCCAAGGCAAAGCAGCGGAAAATCGTCAGCTTGGTCGGATGGTGGTGCTTGAGGAAGATCAGGTTGTTCTCGGCATAGGCATAATTGGCAATGATAGAGGTAAAGGCAAACAGGAATACGGCAATCGCGACAAAGGGCGCGCCCCAGGAACCGACGGCGCTGGCCATGGCGCGCTGGGTCAGATCGATGCCGCTGATGTTGGATGGGGGGCTATCCAGTGCACCAGAGGCCAAAATAATCGCCGCCGTTGCGCTGCAAATGACGATGGTATCGACAAATGCGCCAAGCATCTGCACATAGCCCTGCGAGGCAGGGTGTGGCGGATAAGGGGTCGCAGAAGCTGCCACGTTGGGGGCCGATCCCACCCCGCCTTCGTTAGAAAACAGCCCGCGTTGTATACCCTGCGTCATGGCCTGGGAAATTCCGTAGCCCAGGGTACCGGCGGCGGCTTCTTGCAGGCCAAAAGCGCTTTTGAATATCAACGTCAGAATGGCTGGCATATGCTCAATATTCATGCCGATGATCCACAGTGCCAGTAGCAGGTAGGCCAAGGCCATAAACGGCACGATTTTTTCCGCGACGCGGGCGATGGAACGGATACCTCCAAAGATCACCATGGCGCTCAGCAGCACCACCACCATTCCGACGTACATGGGTTCGATGTTAAAGGCCACGGAGCTGGCCAGGGCGATGGAGTTGGCTTGTACCGCATTGAATACCAGACCGAAAGCGATCAGCAGGAAAATGGAGAACAACACCCCCATCCAGCGCATACCCAACCCTTTTTCCATATAGTAGGCTGGGCCACCACGGTAGCGGCCGTTCTCGTCTTTGGTTTTGTAGAGTTGTGCCAGGGTGCTTTCAATGAAAGAGGTCGCCATGCCGATAAACGCGACCCCCCACATCCAGAAGATCGCTCCGGGGCCACCTGCCGTGAGCGCTATTGCCACGCCAGTAAGGTTGTTGGGGCCGACACGTGCAGCGAGCGAAGTGCATAGCGCCTGGAAGGATGAAATGCCAGCACCGTCGCTTTTGGTGCTGTTCTTCAGCACGGAAAACATATGGTTGAAGTGCCGAATTTGAATAAAGCGGGTACGCAAGGTGAAGTAGATGCCGGCACCCAACAGCAAGTAGATCAGTACTGAACCCCACAGGATGTTATTGATAAAGTTAATCAGATCCGTCACATGTTTCTCCTTGTTAAGATTACTGCTCCTCAGGTTCTTCGACCTTGGTTCGGAAAACTTGAGTCAGTTCTCTACAGGATCTTGGCTAAAATCTCATCCCAATCGACTGGAACTGCAGTGTTCTTTGTATTTTGCGGTGAATAAAACAGCAGGCGGGAATTTAACATAATTTCCAGAAGTGATAGCGCGTTAATGCCGTGGCGTTGCTTCGGTTATTGCGAATTATCTGTGCGTAACCGGTTGCTCGTATAAGGATAAAACAACCGTCGCCAGTGCGTGATTTTACTGCCTTGCGCCGGGCTACGTGCATGTTATTATCAGGGCAAGGCATGGTTGAACGATGCCAAAAGTTCATGCACAAACGATGAGATAATGCCAACATGACCGATAAATTAACGTCCCTACGCCAGCTGACTACGGTAGTTGCGGATACGGGTGATATCGCTGCAATGAAGCTATATCAACCGCAAGATGCCACTACCAACCCTTCGCTGATCCTCAATGCAGCGCAAATTCCTGAATACCGCAAACTGATCGATGAAGCCATTGCCTGGGCGCGCGAGCAGAGCAGCGATCGCGATCAGCAGGTTGCCGATGCCGCAGACAAGCTGGCCGTCAACATTGGTCTGGAGATCCTGAAGCTGGTTCCGGGCCGCATTTCCACCGAAGTGGACGCGCGTCTGTCTTATGATACTGAAGCCAGCGTTGCCAAAGCCAAGCGTCTGATCAAACTGTATAACGAAGCGGGCATCAGCAACGATCGTATCCTGATCAAACTGGCCTCCACCTGGCAGGGCATCCGTGCGGCCGAGCGCCTGGAAAAAGAAGGCATCAACTGTAACCTGACGCTGCTGTTCTCCTTCGCTCAGGCACGTGCCTGCGCCGAAGCTGGCGTGTACCTGATCTCGCCGTTCGTTGGCCGTATCCTTGACTGGTACAAAGCCAATGGCGACAAGAAAGAGTTTGCCCCGCACGAAGATCCGGGCGTGGTTTCGGTGTCTGAAATTTATCAGTACTACAAGCAGCACGGCTATGAAACCGTGGTGATGGGGGCCAGCTTCCGTAATGTGGGTGAAATCATCGAACTGGCGGGCTGCGATCGTCTGACCATCGCACCTGCACTGCTGAAAGAGCTGGCAGAGAGCGAAGGCGCACTGGAACGTAAACTGTCTTATACTGGCGAAGTGAAAGCGCGTCCGGCACCGCTGACCGAGCCTGAGTTCTACTGGCAGCACAACCAGGATCCAATGGCGGTTGAGAAACTGACCGACGGTATCCGCAAGTTTGCCGTAGACCAGGGCAAGCTGGAAAAAATGATCGCCGACTTGCTGTAATTACGAAAAGTCGTGCAGAAGGTGGCCCCGGCCACCTTTTTTTATATCTGAATACCCACCTCGCCAGGCAAACACCCTAATACCCGTCGTCTTTCAAGCAGCTACTCGATCCATCCCTGGACGGGGCCGCTGTGCACAGCGTTCAAATCTGTTCCCGACAGATTTGTCTCACCCCAGTCACTTACCCAAAAGTAAGCTCCTGGGGATGAGATAGCTTGTCGCCTAGCAGTGCCGTACAGGGATGTACAAATGCCGCGAGCGCAGGGATGCGCTAGAGCGGCCAACTTGAAATCCATAGGGTATACTCCCGTCATTAATCTCCCTTCGGTAACCGGGGCATAAGACAGAGGTAAAACATGGATACATTACGCATTGGTTTGGTTTCTATTTCGGACCGCGCTTCAGGGGGCGTTTATCAGGATAAAGGCATTCCGGCACTTGAAGAGTGGTTGAGCAGCGCTTTGGCAACGCCGTTCACTCTGGAAACCCGGTTGATCCCCGACGAGCAGACGCTGATTGAGCATACGTTGTGTGAGCTGGTTGATGAAATGGGCTGCCACCTGGTATTGACTACCGGTGGCACTGGCCCGTCCCGGCGTGACGTCACTCCCGATGCTACGCTGGCGATCGCCGATCGGGTAATGCCGGGTTTTGGCGAGCAAATGCGCCAAATCAGCCTACACTATGTGCCAACAGCAATTCTTTCACGCCAGGTTGGGGCGATCCGTAAACAGGCGTTGATCATCAACCTGCCGGGGCAACCCAAATCGATTAAAGAAACGCTGGAAGGGGTGAAGGACGAGGCAGGCAAGGTGGTGGTGCACGGTATTTTTGCCAGCGTGCCTTATTGTATCCAACTGCTCGAAGGCCCTTATGTAGAGACCCACGAGGCCGTGGTAGCAGCATTTCGTCCCAAGAATGCGCGACGCGAGATAAATCTCTAAATTTCAGCAAACTACGGGATAACCTTCAGTACATCTGGTGTGTAATTATTTTGCCGTTATAGTAAGGAACTTTTTACAGTCAGCCATTATGCTTTCTGCGTCTTTCCTATTTCCTCTAACGGTATCTTATGCATCACGATAATAATCGCCGGCTCAACCGGCAAGATTATAAGACTCTGACGTTGGCTGCCTTGGGCGGTGCGTTGGAGTTTTATGACTTCATCATTTTTGTTTTCTTTGCTGCGGTAATGGGCGATCTGTTCTTCCCGGCGGATATGCCTGAATGGCTGCGCCAGGTGCAGACCTTCGGTATCTTTGCGGCGGGTTATCTGGCTCGGCCACTGGGCGGCATTATCATGGCGCATTTTGGCGATCTGGTGGGGCGTAAAAAGATGTTCAGCCTGAGCATCCTGCTGATGGCGTTACCGACGCTGGCGATGGGGATGCTGCCCACCTATGCCAATATTGGCATTGCAGCACCGCTGCTGCTGCTGTTGATGCGGGTACTGCAAGGCGCGGCTATCGGTGGTGAAGTCCCTGGAGCCTGGGTGTTTGTGGCGGAGCATGTGCCGCGCAAACGCATTGGATTTGCCTGTGGCACGCTCACGGCTGGCCTGACGGCGGGTATCTTGCTCGGCTCGCTGGTGGCCACCATTATCAATACCACGCTCAGCCAACAGGCTATTCATGACGGTGGCTGGCGTATCCCGTTCTTCCTGGGCGGCATCTTTGGCCTGTTTGCCATGTATCTGCGCCGTTGGTTGCAGGAAACGCCAATATTTATCGAGATGCAGACACGTAAGGCGCTGGCGGAAGAGTTGCCGCTGAAATCGGTGGTGATGAATCACCGTAAAGAGATCGCGGTCTCGATGTTGCTGACCTGGCTGTTGTCGGCAGGTATTGTGGTGGTGATCCTGATGACGCCAACCTATCTGCAAAAACAGTTTGGCATAGCCCCGGCGCTGTCACTGCAGGCAAACAGCATCGCTATCATCATGTTGTTTGCTGGCTGTATTGTCTCTGGTTCGGCGGCGGACCGCTTTGGTGCCAGCAAAACCTTTATCGTCGGCAGTTTGCTGTTGGCGGGGTGCAGTTGGTTGTTCTATCAGTCGGTGGGAATACATCCAGAAATGCTGTTTGCCACCTACGCGCTGGTTGGCTTCAGCGTGGGGATCGTCGGCGCGGTGCCTTACGTGTTGGTGCGGGCTTTCCCGGCGGAAGTGCGATTTAGCGGGATTTCGTTCTCCTACAACGTGGCATACGCGATTTTTGGTGGTTTAACTCCGGTATTTGTCACGCTGATCATGAAGTTAACCCCGTTAGCGCCCGCTTACTATATGCTGGCGTTATCGACGCTCGGCCTGCTGCTGGGGATCTACCTGCGTCGCGACCTGAACAGTGAAAAACCGCTCTTGAACTAAGCGATTTTCGCCCAATAAAAAACCCTGCGATTAAACATCGCAGGGGTTTTTTATTTTCATCATATACCCTATGGATTTCAAGCTGCGGCTAGGCGACAAGCTTACTCATCCCCAGGAGCTTACTTTTGGGTAAGTGACTGGGGTGAGTAAGTGCAGGTAACAACGCTGCAGTTTGAAAGACGACGGGTATCAGGCAGTGACAGCAGCTGGTTTGGTCTGCTGAGCTTCCACCGGGCCGATTGGCAGCACGGTGCGGCCCAACTGTTCGTTGATCACCTCAGCCATCGCCAGATAGATCGCGCTGGCGCCACAGATGATGCCTTCGTAACCGGCGAACGTCAGGATCGCGTGGTTACCGGTGATGTTGCCGATGGCCAGCAGGGCGAACAGCACGGTCAGGCTGGCAAACACGAACTGCAACCCACGGTTGGTGCGCAGCGTGCCGAAGAACATGAACAGGGTGAAGACGCCCCACAGTGCAAGGTAGATGCCAAGGACGTTCGCGTCGGTCGGCTCTGCCAGGCCCATACGCGGCAGCAGCAGGATGCCTCCCAGGCTCAGCCAGAAGCAGCCGTAAGAGGTGAAGGCGGTCAAGCCGAAGGTGTTGCCTTTCTTGAACTCAAGAATACCGGCAAAAATCTGAGCCATGCCACCGAAGAAAATCCCCATACTGATGATGACGGAAGTCAGTGGGAAAAAGCCTGCGTTGTGCAGGTTCAGCAAGACGGTAGTCATCCCGAAGCCCATCAGACCCAGGGGACCGGGATTTGCCAACTTGTTGGAGTGCATATGTCCTCTGCGATAACAGAATTGTAACGAAAATGGATAGGTAATTTAATAATTGGTCTGAATGGCCGAAAAACCCATAACTTCCATCAGAGCGCGCGGCATCATAATGATCCCCACGTCAGGAAACAATGATCTGGCTGCGGATAAAAACGAAATTTTTTTTGCCCTGCCCCTTGATGCTGGTGTGGATGGCCCCATCTTATTGGCAACCGCAGTTGCTGACCGCGGGTAACACTGAGATGCCGGGCAGTTGAAAAGCAAAAAAACGCCCGCATATAGTTAGCAACCTGACCGATTATGAATTTATTAGTGGAGATGTTTAGATGGGCAAAATTATTGGTATCGACCTGGGTACAACCAACTCTTGTGTAGCAATTATGGATGGTGGCAAGGCGCGCGTGCTGGAGAATGCCGAAGGCGATCGCACCACTCCTTCAATCATCGCATATACCCAGGATGGTGAAATTCTGGTTGGCCAGCCTGCTAAGCGTCAGGCTGTTACTAACCCACAAAATACCCTGTTTGCGATCAAGCGCCTGATTGGCCGTCGTTTCCAGGATGAAGAAGCACAGCGTGACAAGGCTATCATGCCTTACAGCATCGTCGCTGCCGATAACGGTGACGCCTGGTTGGAAGTGAAGGGCCAGAGAATGGCACCACCGCAGATCTCTGCGGAAGTTCTGAAGAAAATGAAGAAAACGGCGGAAGATTACCTGGGTGAGCCGGTAACTGAAGCGGTTATCACCGTTCCTGCCTACTTCAACGATGCTCAGCGTCAGGCAACCAAAGATGCTGGCCGTATCGCAGGTCTGGAAGTAAAACGTATCATTAACGAACCGACTGCTGCGGCCCTGGCTTATGGCCTGGACAAAGAAGTGGGCAACCGTACCATCGCGGTTTATGACCTGGGTGGCGGTACTTTCGATATCTCAATTATTGAGATCGACGAAGTTGATGGTGAAAAAACCTTCGAAGTTCTGGCTACCAACGGTGATACCCACCTGGGTGGTGAAGACTTCGACAGCCGCCTGATCAACTATCTGGTGGAAGAGTTCAAAAAAGAGCAGGGCATGGATCTGCGCAATGATCCGTTGGCGATGCAGCGTCTGAAAGAAGCCGCTGAAAAAGCCAAGATCGAGCTGTCTTCTGCTCAGCAGACCGACGTCAACCTGCCGTACATCACTGCAGATGGCAGCGGTCCAAAGCACATGAACATCAAAGTGACCCGTGCAAAACTCGAGTCGCTGGTAGAAGATTTGGTTGCCCGCTCTATCGAGCCGTTGAAAGTGGCACTGAAAGATGCAGGCCTGTCGGTTTCTGATATTCAGGACGTGATCCTGGTCGGTGGCCAGACCCGTATGCCTATGGTTCAGAAGAAAGTTGCTGACTTCTTCGGTAAAGAACCACGTAAAGACGTTAACCCGGACGAAGCGGTTGCTGTTGGTGCTGCGGTTCAGGGCGGTGTGTTGGCCGGTGATGTGAAAGACGTATTGCTGCTGGACGTTACCCCACTGTCACTGGGTATCGAAACCATGGGCAGCGTAATGACGCCGCTGATCACCAAAAACACCACTATCCCGACCAAGCACAGCCAGGTGTTCTCTACTGCCGAAGACAACCAGGCAGCGGTAACCATCCATGTGCTGCAGGGTGAGCGTAAGCGTGCCAATGACAACAAGTCACTGGGCCAGTTCAACCTGGACGGCATTCAGCCGGCACCACGCGGTATGGCGCAGATCGAAGTCACCTTCGATATCGACGCCGATGGTATTCTGCACGTGTCTGCGAAAGACAAGAACACCGGCCGTGAGCAGAAGATCACCATCAAGGCGTCTTCTGGTCTGAACGAAGAAGAAATCCAGAAAATGGTACGCGATGCTGAAGTGAACGCTGAAGCTGACCGTAAGTTTGAAGAACTGGTGCAAACTCGTAACCAGGCGGATCACCTGATCCACGGTACCCGTAAGCAGTTGGAAGAAGCAGGCGAGCAATTGCCAGCCGAAGACAAAACGGCTATCGAAGCGGCGCTGAAAGATCTGGAAGCTGCGGTGAAAGGCGAAGATAAAGCTGAAATCGAAGCGAAAACCCAGGCTCTGGTGCAGGTTTCCGGCAAGCTGTTGGAAATGGCTCAGGCGCAAGCACAAGCACAGGGTGCTGATGCTGGTGCAGACAACGCGGCGCAGAAAGATGACGACGTAGTTGATGCCGAGTTTGAAGAAGTGAAAGACAAAAAATAATAGCCCTTAAGCGGGCACGGTGCGGCCACAGGCCGTAACCGGAAACCAGCACGGGCGTCGAGGCAACTCTACGCCCGTGCACGCATGTTAAGGGTAAGAGAAATAATGGCGAAGAGAGATTATTACGAGGTGCTCGGCGTTGCCAAGACGGCAGACGAGCGCGAAATCAAAAAGGCGTATAAGCGCCTGGCGATGAAGTATCACCCTGATCGTAATCAGGAAAAAGACGCCGAAAGCCAGTTTAAAGAGGTCAAGGAAGCCTACGAGATCCTGACCGACGATCAAAAACGTGCCGCCTATGATCAATACGGTCATGCCGCTTTTGAGCAAGGTGGTATGGGCGGCGGTGGTGGTTTTGGCGGCGGCGGTGCCGACTTCAGCGACATCTTTGGCGACGTGTTTGGCGATATCTTTGGCGGCGGACGCCGTCAACGTGCCAGCCGTGGATCCGATTTGCGTTACAACATGGATCTGACGCTGGAAGAAGCCGTGCGTGGCGTGACCAAAGAGATCCGTATTCCAACGCTGGAAGAGTGTGATGTCTGCCATGGCAACGGTGCCAAGCCGGGCAGTTCGCCGGCAACCTGTCCAACCTGTCATGGTCAGGGTCAGGTGCAGATGCGGCAAGGGTTCTTCACCGTGCAGCAGGCTTGTCCGCACTGCCACGGACGTGGCCAGATCATCAAGGATCCTTGCAACAAATGTCACGGTCATGGCCGCGTAGAAAAATCCAAAACCCTATCGGTGAAAATCCCGGCAGGTGTGGATACTGGCGACCGCATCCGCTTGGCGGGTGAAGGTGAAGCTGGTGAACACGGAGCACCGGCAGGCGATCTGTACGTTCAGGTTCAGGTGAGTGCTCACCCGATCTTCGAACGTGAAGGCAATAACCTGTACTGCGAAGTGCCGATCAACTTTGCTATGGCTGCCTTGGGTGGTGAGATTGAAGTGCCAACGCTGGATGGCCGCGTCAAGCTGAAAGTCCCGGCGGAAACCCAAACCGGTAAACTGTTCCGCATGCGTGGAAAAGGGGTGAAATCGGTACGGGGTGGCAGCCAGGGTGACCTGCTGTGCCGCGTGGTGGTAGAAACGCCGGTAAGCCTGAATGAGAAGCAGAAGCAGCTGCTCAAAGAGCTCGAAGAGAGCCTGGGTGGCCCTTCAGGTGATAAAAATAGCCCGCGTTCGAAAAGCTTCTTCGACGGCGTGAAAAAGTTTTTTGACGACCTGACTCGTTAATCAACGCTTCCCTCGCGTTTATCCTCAAACCCCGGTCACCCAAGCCGGGGTTTTTCTTTGCTGCAAAACTCCTTGTCTATATCCATATAAAAAATGTGACATAAGACCTTCATTGATCGGTTTTTTCGAGTTGTTTTGCATTTATAAACTGCTTTTTTCGATGTTACTCCTCACCTATACTCTGCGAATTATCTGGAAACCTATTACCGGGAGTGACGTACTGTGACTACTATTATTCGTCAATTTTTGCGTCAAGAAGCCGCTGGCGGCATTATTCTGATCGCTGCCGCCGTGGTGGCATTGATCATGGCTAATACCCCCGTACAGGGGCTGTATCAGGCCTTTCTAAACTTACCTGTGGCGGTCAGTATCGCCTCGCTGGAAATTGCCAAACCGCTGCTGCTGTGGATTAACGATGGTTTAATGGCCATCTTCTTCCTGGTGGTCGGGCTTGAAGTCAAACGTGAGCTGATGCAAGGCTCGTTGGCCGGGCGTGACAAGGCCATCTTCCCGGCGATTGCTGCGTTGGGTGGCATGTTGGCGCCGGCGCTGATCTATCTGCTGTTCAACGGTGCCGATGAGGTGACTCGTCAGGGCTGGGCGATCCCGGCAGCAACGGATATTGCCTTTGCCTTGGGTGTGATGGCATTGCTAGGCAACCGTGTGCCGACCAGCCTGAAAGTTTTCCTGCTGGCCTTGGCAATTATTGATGACCTCGGGGTTATCATCATTATCGCGCTGTTCTACACCCATCAGGTCTCAATGGTGGCGCTGGGCGTTGCGGCTGCGGCGATGGTGGTGTTGGCCGTGATGAACTGGCGGGGCGTAGGCAAGACCTCGCTGTATATGATGGTTGGATTGGTGCTGTGGGTGGCGATCCTCAAGTCAGGTGTTCACGCTACCCTGGCGGGGGTGATTGTCGGCTTTATGATCCCGCTGAACGCCAAGAGTGAGCCTTCACCCTCTGAAACCTTGGAGCATGAGCTGCACCCTTGGGTCGCCTTCCTGATCCTGCCGTTGTTTGCCTTTGCCAACGCGGGCGTGTCGTTGCAAGGGGTGTCTCTGAGTGGATTGACTTCACTGTTGCCGCTGGGGATTGCTGCCGGGCTGTTTATCGGCAAGCCGCTGGGGATTTTCGTCTTCTGCTGGTTGGCGGTAAAGCTGGGGATCGCCCGTTTGCCGCAGGATATCGGCTTTAAACAGGTGTTTGCCGTGGCCGTGCTCTGTGGTATTGGTTTCACCATGTCGATTTTTATTGCTTCATTGGCCTTTGCCGATGCGGATGTGGCTCTCAGTACCTATGCCAAATTAGGCATACTATTGGGATCGACGAGCGCTGCGGTAGTGGGTTACGGTCTGTTGCGTTTAACCTTGCCGCGCGGTCGATAACCCTTATGGTTAATCCCTTGTCTGAGAAGGGGTATTATAGTGGTAAATGCAGCGCGGTGGTGTAAGCCGCGCTGATTGTTTGGTTTGGGATTAAAGATAGCGTTGTGTTATCCGAAATTAACGATAGGGAGTTTGTCGCTCATCACGGCAGACCGTTTGCCGATGAGAAACCTAAGGAGAGAACGTTTTGAGAATGTCACATATCAACTTTAACCATTTGTATTACTTCTGGCAGGTCTGCAAGGAGGGGTCGGTCGTAGGTGCGGCAGAAGCTTTGTTCCTCACGCCGCAGACCATCACCGGCCAAATCAAGGCGCTGGAAGAACGGCTCAACGGTAAGCTGTTCAAACGCCAGGGGCGCGGTCTGGTGCCTTCCGAACTGGGTCAACTGGTGTTCCGCTATGCCGACAAGATGTTTATGCTCAGCCAGGAAATGCTGGATATCGTCAACTATCGCAAGGAGTCCAACCTGTTGTTTGACGTTGGCGTCGCGGATGCGCTATCTAAACGTCTGGTCAGCCAGGTATTGGAAACCGCGGTGGTGGTGGACAACGAGCAAATCCACCTGCGCTGCTTTGAATCAACCCATGAGATGCTGCTTGAGCAGCTGAGCCAGCATAAGCTGGATATGATCCTGTCGGATTGCCCGGTTGACTCCAGCCAGCAGGAAGGTTTGTTTTCGCTAAAGCTGGGCGAGTGTGGGGTCAGTTTCTTCTGTCGTCAGCCAATACCCGATTTGCCGTTCCCTGCCTGTCTGGAACAGCGCCGCTTGCTGATCCCGGGAAGACGTTCGATGCTGGGACGCAAATTGCTTAACTGGTTCAATACTCAGGGTATCAAGGTCGAGATACTGGGGGAGTTTGACGATGCGGCGCTGATGAAAGCTTTCGGCCTGTACCACAATGCGATCTTCGTGGCACCAACGTTGTATGCGCTGGATACCTATAGCGATGATGACGTGGTAGAGATCGGACGTGTCGACAGTGTGCAGGAAGAGTATTACATCATTTTTGCCGAGCGAATGATCCAGCACCCGGCGGTACAGCGGGTATGCAACAAGGACTTCTCGGCGCTGTTCGCGCTGTAGGCTTGAACGTCAGGCGTAAAAAAACCGGCCGAGGCCGGTTTTTTTAACAAGCACACAACGAAATGCTTATTGCATTGCGTTGATACGCGCCGCCAAGTTTGACTTATGACGCGCTGCTTTGTTTTTGTGGATCAGGCCTTTAGCAGCCTGGCGATCCACAAGTGGTTGCATTACGAGGAATGCGTTTTGTGCTGCGTCTTTGTCGCCAGCTGCGATAGCTGCGTCAACCTTCTTAATGAAGGTACGCACCATTGAGCGACGGCTAGCGTTATGCTTGCGACGTTTCTCAGACTGTATGGCGCGTTTCTTAGCTGATTTGATATTAGCCAAGGTCCAACTCCCAAATATATATATTGAGGACAATTCAAAGGCCGAGGAATATGCCCTTTTAGCCTTCGTTTGTCAATGGATTTGTGCAAATAAGCGCCGTTTGTACGGGCGGCACTTGCTACGTTGTGATGGCGCAGGATTTTACCAGCTTCAGCCATGGGAATACAGTGTTTCACGAGAAAAATCGCCATGTGATTTGCATCACAGTCTGCAAGCTGTTGGTCCTGGTGGGTTATCCCCCGTCTTTCAAGCGTCGGCCAGAAGCCACGCTCGCTATCAGCGGGCTAATATACCACGCATTGGGCCAGATAAACGGTGGTTAAGGCGATTATCCTCCGGTATGGTATGACTATTACATCAAAGGAACCAATCGCGGGTTAACCTTGACCGCTGTACAAGGTATAATCCGCCGATTTCCACTGTGTTGGGCCAGCTATGCAGCTAATTCGCGGCATCCATAATATCCGGGCACGCCACCGTGGCTGCGTGCTCACCATCGGCAACTTTGACGGCGTTCATCGCGGTCATAAGGCGCTGTTGGGGCAGTTGAAGCAGGAAGGGCGACGCCTGGGGCTGCCGGTAATCGTTATGATCTTTGAGCCACAGCCGCTGGAACTGTTTGCCGCGGATAAGGCTCCGGCCCGCCTCACGCGTTTGCGTGACAAAGCCAAATATCTGGCGCAGGCCGGGGTTGATTACCTGTTGTGCGTCAAGTTTGATCCCCGCTTTGCCGCCCATACCGCTCAGGCATTCGTTGCCGAGTTGCTGGTCGAAAAGCTGGGGGTAAAATTCCTGATGGTGGGGGATGATTTCCGCTTTGGTGCTGGCCGTCAGGGGGATTTCCCGTTGTTACAGCTTGCCGGGCAAGAATTCGGCTTTGAGGTCGTCAGCACACCAAGCTTCCGTGAAGGCGACCTGCGCATCAGCAGCACCGCCATCCGCAATGCGCTGCGTGATGATGATTTGCCACTGGCAGAAACCCTGCTGGGGCATCCTTACAGTATTTCCGGGCGCGTAGTGCATGGCGATGAACTGGGGCGAACCATTGGTTTCCCAACCGCCAACCTGCCGCTCAAACGCCTGGTTGCCCCGGTGAAAGGGGTGTATGCCGTCGATGTGTATGGCCTGGGTCCCGAGCCTTTGCCGGGCGTGGCCAATATCGGCACCCGCCCTACGGTGGCAGGCGTACGTCAGCAGTTGGAAGTGCATCTGCTGGATGTAACCATGGATCTTTACGGGCGCCACCTGGATGTGGTGCTACGCGCAAAATTGCGCAATGAACAGCGTTTTGCTTCGCTCGATGCGCTAAAGCAGCAAATCGCCAATGATGTGGTGACGGCCCGGACGTTCTTCGGGCTACAGACACCGGCTTAATCTACGAACCGAAACGAGATCGAGAATCTAATGAGTGACTACAAGAATACCCTGAACTTGCCGGAAACAGGGTTCCCGATGCGTGGCGATCTCGCCAAGCGTGAACCTGGCATGCTCGCACGTTGGTATGAACAGGATCTGTACGGGATCATTCGTGCCGCCAAAAAGGGCAAGAAATCCTTCATTCTGCATGACGGCCCTCCGTATGCGAATGGCAGCATTCACATTGGTCACTCGGTAAACAAGATCCTCAAAGACATTATTATCAAGTCAAAAGGGATGGCTGGCTTTGATTCGCCTTATGTTCCAGGCTGGGACTGTCACGGTCTGCCTATCGAACTGAAGGTTGAGCAACTGTATGGCAAACCGGGTGAGAAACTGACACCGGCAGAGTTCCGCCAGAAATGCCGTGAATATGCTGCCGAGCAGGTTGAAGGCCAGAAGAAAGACTTTATCCGTCTGGGGGTGCTGGGTGACTGGGATCGCCCATACCTGACCATGAATTTTAAAACCGAAGCCAACATCATCCGTGCGTTGGGCAAGATCATCAGCAATGGTCATCTGCTCAAAGGTGCCAAGCCGGTGCACTGGTGTACGGACTGTGGTTCTTCCCTGGCGGAAGCGGAAGTTGAATATTACGACAAAGCCTCGCCATCCATCGACGTCGCGTTCCACGCGGTTGATGCGGCGGCAGTGGCCAGCAAGTTTGGCGTAACTAGCGTGACTGGCCCGGTGTCACTGGTGATCTGGACGACCACACCGTGGACGCTGCCTGCCAACCGTGCGATCTCGCTGAACGCAGAATTCGCCTATCAGTTAGTGCAGATCGACGGCCAGTGCGTGATCCTGGCAGCCGATCTGGTGGAAAGCGTGATGAAGCGCGCAGGCATCACTTCCTGGGCAGTGCTGGGCGACTGTAAGGGCAGCGATCTGGAACTGATGCGCTTTACCCATCCGTTTATGGGCTTTGACGTGCCGGCGATCCTGGGCGATCACGTTACGCTGGATGCCGGTACCGGTGCCGTACATACCGCACCTGGCCACGGCCCGGATGACTTCGTGATCGGCCAGAAATACGGCCTGGAAGTCGCCAACCCGGTTGGCCCGAACGGCTGCTACCTGACCGGCACCTATCCAACGCTGGACGGCAAGTTCGTGTTCAAGGCCAACGATCTGATCGTTGAGCTGCTGCGTGAAAAGGGCGCTCTGCTACACGTGGAAAAACTGCAACACAGCTACCCGTGCTGCTGGCGTCACAAAACGCCGATCATCTTCCGTGCCACGCCGCAATGGTTTATCAGCATGGATCAAAAGGGCCTGCGCAAGCAGTCGCTGGAAGAGATCAAAGGCGTGCAGTGGATCCCGGATTGGGGCCAGGCGCGTATCGAAACCATGGTGGCTAACCGCCCAGACTGGTGTATCTCACGTCAGCGTACTTGGGGTGTGCCTATGTCCCTGTTCGTGCACAAAGACACCGAGCAGCTTCATCCACGCAGCGTAGAGCTGATGGAAGAAGTGGCCAAGCGTGTTGAGCAAGACGGGATCCAGGCCTGGTGGGATCTGGACGCTGCCGATATCCTCGGTGCTGAAGCGGCCGATTATGTGAAAGTGCCAGACACGCTGGACGTGTGGTTCGACTCGGGTTCAACCCATTCTTCCGTGGTTGACGTGCGTCCAGAATTCAACGGCCACTCTGCCGACATGTATCTGGAAGGCTCCGACCAACATCGTGGTTGGTTCATGTCATCGCTGATGATTTCGACCGCCATGAAGGGCAAAGCGCCTTACAAAGAAGTGCTGACCCACGGCTTTACCGTCGATGGTCAGGGCCGCAAAATGTCCAAGTCCATCGGCAACACCGTCAGCCCGCAGGACGTGATGAACAAGCTGGGTGGCGACATTCTGCGCCTGTGGGTCGCTTCTACCGACTACACCGGCGAGATTGCGGTTTCCGACGAAATCCTCAAGCGTGCTGCCGATTCTTATCGCCGTATCCGCAATACCGCGCGTTTCCTGTTGGCCAACTTGAACGGGTTTGATCCAAGCACCGACTGCGTAGCGCCGGAAGACATGGTGGTGCTGGATCGTTGGGCCGTGGGCCGTGCATTGGCCGCACAGCAGGATATCGAGCAGGCTTATGCCAACTACGATTTCCACGAAGTGGTGCAGCGCCTGATGCAGTTCTGCTCGGTGGAAATGGGGTCCTTCTATCTGGACATCATTAAAGACCGTCAGTACACCGCGAAAAGCGACAGCGTAGCTCGCCGCAGCTGCCAGACCGCCCTGTTCCACATTGCAGAAGCACTGGTTCGCTGGATGGCACCGATCATGTCGTTTACCGCTGATGAGATCTGGGCCTTCCTGCCAGGCAAGCGTGCGCAGTACGTCTTTACCGAAGAGTGGTACGACGGTCTGTTCGGGCTGGCGGCAGGCGAAGGCATGAACGATGAGTTCTGGGCCGATCTGCTGAAAGTGCGTGGCGAAGTGAACAAGGTGCTGGAGCAGGCACGTGCAGACAAGCACATTGGTGGTTCGTTGGAGGCGGCGGTTACACTGTACGCTGATAGCGATCTGGCTGCGCGCCTGAACAGCCTGCAGGACGAACTGCGATTTGTGTTGCTGACCTCATCGGCCAGCGTAGCACCGTTTGCGGATGCTCCGGCAGATGCGCAGCAAAGCGAACTGTTGAAAGGGCTGAAAATTGCGTTCAGCAAAGCGGATGGTGAGAAGTGCCCGCGCTGCTGGCATTACACCACCGATGTCGGCCAGGTGGCGGAGCACGCAGAACTTTGCGGCCGCTGTGTGACCAACGTAGCCGGTGACGGCGAAAAACGTAACTTTGCCTGAGAATAATCGCCTGATGAGTAGACCGATAAGTTCGACCGGCTTGCGCTGGCTATGGTTGGTAGTGGTGGTGCTGGCGCTGGATTTTTTCAGCAAGCAGTGGATCCTGAGTAACTTCGTGCTGGGCCAGACCCAGCCGTTGTTCCCGTCAATCAACCTGTACTACGCCCGTAATTACGGTGCTGCGTTCAGTTTCCTGGCGGATCACGGTGGCTGGCAGCGCTGGTTCTTTGCCGGTATTGCGGTCGCTATTGTGGCCGTATTGCTGGTGATGATGTATCGCAGCAGCGCCCAGCAGAAGCTGAACAATATCGCCTATGCCTTTATCATCGGCGGTGCGATCGGCAACCTGTTTGATCGTCTGTGGCATGGCTTTGTGGTCGATTTCATCGACTTTTATATCGGTAACTGGCATTACCCAACCTTCAATCTGGCGGACAGCTTTATCTGCGTTGGTGCCGCCATGATTGTGCTGGAAGGGTTCTTGCCGGCGAAGAAAAGCGTCAATAGCGAAGGTAAGTGATATGACGGCTCAGGTTAACGGCAACAGCGCAGTACTGGTGCATTTTACGCTGAAACTGGCAGATGGAACGACCGCAGAATCAACCCAGGGCAACGGCAAACCCGCGCTGTTTCGCCTGGGCGATGGCAGTCTGTCGGCTCCTCTGGAACAGCAGCTGATCGGCCTGCGGGCGGGTGATAAATGTGCGTTTACCCTGCAACCGGAGGCCGCGTTCGGTGCGGAGAACCCAGATCTGATCCAGTTCTTCTCACGCCGCGATTTCAACGAAACCGGCGTGCCGGATGTCGGTACCATCATGCTGTTTACCGCTATCGACGGCAGCGAAATGCCTGGGGTGGTGCGTGAAGTTGCGGAAGATTCGATCACCGTTGATTTCAATCATCCGTTGGCGGGGCATCCGGTGACCTTCGATATCGAAGTGCTGGAGATTGACCCGCAGCAGGAGGAAGCGCATGCAAATATTGCTGGCTAACCCGCGTGGCTTCTGCGCCGGGGTTGATCGTGCGATCAGCATTGTGGAACGTGCGCTGGAGATTTATGGTGCGCCGATTTACGTGCGCCATGAAGTGGTGCATAACCGCTACGTGGTCGAAAGCCTGCGCGAGCGCGGGGCGGTATTTATTGAAGAGATTGCGGAAGTGCCGGATGGCTCGATCCTGATCTTCTCTGCCCACGGTGTGTCACAGGCAGTGCGGGCCGAGGCCAAGGCCCGGGATCTGACCATGCTGTTTGATGCCACCTGTCCGTTGGTGACCAAGGTGCATATGGAAGTGGCCCGTGCCAGCCGTAAGGGCACCGAAGCGATCCTGATTGGCCACGCCGGGCATCCGGAAGTGGAAGGCACCATGGGCCAGTACAGTAACCCTGAGGGGGGCATGTATCTGGTTGAGTCGCCAGAGGATGTTTGGCAATTACAGGTGAAGAACGAGCATAACCTGTGCTTTATGACCCAGACTACTTTATCGGTAGACGATACTTCCGACGTGATTGATGCGTTGCGTAAGCGCTTCCCGGACATTATCGGGCCACGCAAGGACGATATCTGCTATGCCACCACCAACCGTCAGGAAGCGGTGCGCAGTTTGGCAGGTGATGCCGACGTGGTGCTGGTGGTGGGGTCGAAGAAC
Organism: Serratia silvae; assembly: GCF_023282985.1. GTDB lineage: Bacteria > Pseudomonadota > Gammaproteobacteria > Enterobacterales > Enterobacteriaceae > Chania > Chania silvae. Next base: position 200,282 of record NZ_JAGQDC010000001.1, read on the forward strand.
TCCTCCAACTCCAACCGCCTGGCCGAGCTTGCCCAGCGTGTGGGTAAACCGGCCTATCTGATCGACTCTGCGGCGGACATTCAGGAGTCCTGGTTTAAAGACGCCAGCAACATTGGTGTTACCGCCGGAGCTTCTGCGCCGGACGTGCTGGTTCAGGACGTCATCAGCCGCTTGAAAGCCTTGGGCGGCAAAGATGTACATGAGCTCAGCGGCCGTGAAGAGAACATCGTGTTTGAAGTGCCGAAAGAGCTGCGCATGGATATCAAGCAGATCGATTGATCGTTGCCAATATCATTAAGTAACGGGGAGCCTTGGCTTCCCGTTTTGCGTTTTAACTAGCTGTAATTAATGACCCCCACACCAGCCTCAGGTTTCCGGTGTCGCGGTATTGAGCTCGCTCTTTAGCGCGCAGAATGAGTAAAAATCGACTTTATCGCCATTCATCGTAATGCATAAATAGTGCATGATTATGTAGTACCAGACAGTTGACACTAATCGGGTAATTGTTAATCAATTGACAGCGTTACTGATAACATACCAGGCATATCATAATTTTCTAATCCGTAAGCAAATCCTCTGGCAGTGGTAAGGTGAGAAAGTTACCCTGAACCTATAGCCGAGGATCGGCTTTTGACCATAAAAGAGAGCAAAGTATGACTGATTCACAAATCCGCATCGCGATTGCGGGTTCTGGTGGCCGCATGGGGCGCCAATTGATCCAGGCCGTGCAGCAGGCGCAGGGCGTGGTATTGGGGGCAGCGTTGGAGCGCCCGGGTTCTAGCCTGGTTGGCACCGATGCCGGTGAGCTGGCTGGCGTTGGCGCATTGGGCGTCACCGTCAGCGATAACCTGGAAAAGGTTGTCAACGATTTCGATATCCTGATCGACTTCACCCGCCCGGAAGGCACCCTGGCCCACCTGGCGTTTTGCGTGGCCCACGGCAAAGCCATGGTGATCGGCACCACAGGTTTTGATGATGCGGGTAAAGCGGCGATCCAGGCCGCGGCACAGCAGATTGGTATCGTGTTTGCCGCTAACTTTAGCGTGGGCGTCAACGTGGTGCTCAAGCTGCTGGAAAAAGCGGCCAAGGTCATGGGCGATTATACCGATATCGAAATTGTGGAAGCTCACCACCGCCACAAGGTAGATGCCCCTTCAGGAACGGCGTTAGCCATGGGCGAGGCGATTGCCGGTGCCTTGGGACGCGATTTGAAAGAGTGCGCGGTTTACGAGCGCGTGGGTTATACCGGCGAGCGCGATCCAAAGAGCATCGGTTTTGCCACCATTCGTGCCGGGGACATTGTGGGTGAACATACCGCCATGTTTGCCGATATTGGCGAGCGGGTAGAGATCACCCATAAAGCGTCAAGCCGGATGACGTTTGCCAATGGTGCGGTGCGTGCCGCGTCATGGATATCAAACCAGCATAATGGGCTGTTTGATATGCGAGATGTGCTCGGTTTAGACCAGTTATAATTTATTGAACACCATCGTGATGTGGTTGTGTTAGTCATAATGATATGATAATAGGGCAATAATTTTATTGTCCTTTTTTTTAACATTGAAAATGGTGGTTACATTTGATTTTAAGTTTGTAGCTGTTATTTTCATGTGTTATCTATCCTGTTTTCTGTTTTTACTGTCATCTTTATTGCTTCCCACACCGATTTTAGCTGTTTTAAGCCATTTTTTCTGTCACTGTGTCTCGCAACCGTTTACTTGGTCAAGTTTGCTGGTGTTTTTGTGCCTGTGGCCCCCTTAAAACCCTGAGGTCAGCAAAAATAATGGAAAAAATAGCGCTTTGGCTAGACAAGTGGGACGCTCATCATTAAAATGCGCCCAATTTGCCAAAAATTGGCCTTGAGGGCGGTTTTTGCATTGATTTAGGGCGTGAAATCTGAATTAATATGCAAATATTGTGATTGATTATTCCTCGGAGGGTGTTTTGATTAAGTCAGCGCTATTGGTTCTGGAAGACGGAACCCAATTCCACGGTCGGGCCATCGGGGCAGAAGGTACGGCAGTGGGGGAAGTGGTCTTCAATACCTCGATGACCGGCTATCAAGAAATCCTCACTGATCCTTCCTACTCCCGCCAGATCGTTACTCTTACTTATCCTCATATCGGCAATGTCGGCACCAATGATTCCGACGCAGAATCCTCCGCTGTTCATGCTCAAGGCCTTGTCATCCGCGACCTGCCACTGATTGCCAGCAACTACCGCAACGAAATGGGTCTGGCCGATTACCTCAAGCGTCACAATATCGTGGCGATTGCCGATATCGATACCCGCAAGCTGACCCGCCTGTTGCGTGAGAAAGGCGCACAGAACGGCTGCATCATTGCGGGCGATCTCACCGATGCGGAGCTGGCGCTGCAAAAAGCCAAGGCTTTCCCTGGCCTGAAAGGCATGGATCTGGCGAAAGAGGTCACTACCAAGGAAGCTTACGCCTGGCAACAGGGGAGCTGGACGCTGGAAGGCGATTTGCCGGAGGCTAAACCTGCGGGCGAACTGCCTTACCATGTGGTGGCCTACGATTACGGCGCCAAGCGTAACATCCTGCGCATGCTGGTGGATCGCGGCTGCCGCCTCACCGTAGTGCCAGCGCAAACCTCTGCGGAAGACGTGCTGAAAATGAATCCTGACGGCATCTTCCTGTCCAACGGCCCCGGTGACCCAGAGCCATGTGATTACGCCATCACTGCCATCAAACGCTTCCTGGAAACCGATATCCCGGTATTTGGTATCTGCCTGGGCCACCAACTGTTGGCACTGGCCAGCGGTGCCAAAACCATGAAGATGAAGCTTGGCCACCACGGCGGTAACCACCCGGTGAAGGATCTGGATAACAACACCGTGATGATCACCGCGCAGAACCACGGCTTTGCCGTTGATGAAAATAATCTGCCGAGCGTGCTGCGGGTCACGCATAAATCTCTGTTCGACCACACGGTGCAGGGCATCCATCGTACCGATAGAGCCGCGTTCAGCTTCCAGGGCCACCCAGAAGCCAGCCCAGGCCCGCACGATGCCGCGCCGCTGTTCGATCACTTTATCGAACTGATTGAGACTTACCGTACCAACGCCAAATAATCAGGAGCCAGAAAAGCCATGCCAAAACGTACAGATATAAAAAGCATCCTGATCCTCGGCGCTGGCCCGATCGTTATCGGCCAGGCGTGTGAATTTGACTACTCTGGTGCCCAGGCGTGTAAGGCGCTGCGTGAAGAAGGTTACCGCGTCGTGCTGGTCAACTCGAACCCGGCCACCATCATGACCGACCCGGAAATGGCCGATGCCACCTACATCGAGCCGATCCACTGGGAAGTGGTGCGTAAAATCATCGAGAAAGAGCGCCCGGATGCGGTACTGCCAACCATGGGGGGGCAAACCGCGCTGAACTGTGCGTTGGAGCTGGAACGTCAGGGCGTGCTGGCCGAGTTCGGTGTCACCATGATTGGCGCGACCGCCGATGCCATCGACAAAGCCGAAGATCGCCGCCGTTTCGATATCGCCATGAAAAAAATTGGCCTGGACACGGCGCGTTCCGGCATCGCCCATAATATGGAAGAAGCGTTGGCGGTAGCCGCCGATGTGGGCTTCCCATGCATTATCCGCCCATCATTCACCATGGGCGGTACCGGTGGCGGTATCGCTTATAACCGCGAAGAGTTCGAAGAAATCTGCGAACGCGGTCTGGATCTGTCCCCGACCAAAGAGCTGCTGATTGACGAATCGCTGATCGGCTGGAAAGAGTACGAGATGGAGGTGGTGCGCGATAAGAATGACAACTGCATCATCGTCTGCTCGATCGAAAACATCGATGCGATGGGTATCCATACCGGTGACTCCATCACGGTTGCTCCAGCGCAAACGCTGACCGACAAAGAATACCAAATCATGCGTAACGCCTCGATGGCGGTACTGCGTGAGATCGGCGTGGAAACAGGCGGCTCCAACGTGCAGTTCTCGGTCAACCCGAAAACTGGCCGCCTGATCGTGATTGAAATGAACCCACGTGTATCCCGTTCATCGGCGCTGGCCTCGAAAGCCACCGGCTTCCCGATTGCCAAGATCGCTGCCAAGCTGGCGGTGGGTTACACCCTTGATGAACTGATGAATGACATCACCGGTGGCCGTACTCCAGCCTCCTTTGAACCTTCCATTGACTACGTCGTCACCAAGATCCCGCGCTTCAACTTCGAGAAGTTTGCTGGTGCCAACGATCGCCTGACCACCCAGATGAAGTCGGTTGGCGAAGTGATGGCGATTGGCCGCACCCAGCAGGAATCGTTGCAGAAAGCGCTGCGCGGCCTGGAAGTGGGTGCGACCGGGTTCGATCCGAAAGTGAACCTGGACGATCCGGAAGCCTTGACCAAGATCCGCCGTGAGCTGAAGGATGCGGGTTCTGATCGTATCTGGTACATCGCCGATGCTTTCCGTGCCGGTCTGTCCGTCGATGGCGTGTTCAACCTGACCAACATCGACCGCTGGTTCCTGGTGCAGATTGAAGAGCTGGTGCGTCTGGAAGAGCAGGTTGCCGAAGCGGGCATCAACGGCCTGAACGCCGATTTCCTGCGCACGCTCAAGCGTAAGGGCTTTGCCGATGCGCGCCTGGCCAAGCTGGCTGGCGTGGCGGAAAGCGAAATCCGTAAGCTGCGCCACAGCTTCAACATGCACCCGGTCTACAAGCGTGTGGACACCTGTGCGGCAGAGTTTGCGACCGACACCGCCTACATGTATTCCACCTATGAAGATGAGTGCGAATCCAACCCGACCAATGACCGGCCGAAAATCATGATCCTGGGCGGTGGCCCGAACCGTATCGGCCAGGGCATCGAGTTCGACTATTGCTGCGTACACGCCTCGCTGGCGCTGCGCGAAGACGGCTACGAGACCATCATGGTCAACTGTAACCCGGAAACCGTCTCTACCGACTACGACACCTCGGATCGCTTGTACTTCGAACCGGTAACGCTAGAAGACGTGCTGGAAATCGTCCGCATCGAGAAGCCAAAAGGCGTGATCGTGCAGTACGGTGGGCAAACCCCATTGAAACTGGCGCGTGAGCTGGAAGCGGCAGGCGTGCCAATTATCGGCACCAGCCCGGATGCGATTGACCGTGCTGAAGACCGTGAACGTTTCCAGCAGGCGGTTAACCGCCTGGGCCTGAAGCAACCGGCCAACGCCACCGTGGCAACCATCGAACAGGCGGTTGAGAAAGCGGCCGGTATCGGTTATCCGCTGGTGGTACGTCCGTCCTACGTACTGGGTGGTCGTGCGATGGAGATCGTTTACGACGACGTCGATCTACGTCGTTACTTCCAGAACGCGGTCAGCGTGTCCAACGATGCACCAGTGCTGCTGGATCGTTTCTTGGACGACGCGGTAGAGGTGGATGTGGATGCAATTTGCGACGGCGAGCGCGTGCTGATCGGCGGCATCATGGAGCATATCGAACAGGCTGGCGTCCACTCCGGTGACTCCGCTTGTTCACTGCCTGCCTATACGCTGAGCAAAGATATCCAGGATGTGATGCGTCAGCAGGTAGAAAAACTGGCGTTTGAGCTGCAGGTTCGTGGTCTGATGAACGTGCAGTTTGCAGTGAAGAACAACGAAGTCTACCTGATCGAAGTGAACCCACGTGCCGCGCGTACCGTGCCGTTCGTTTCCAAGGCTACCGGGGTAGCGCTGGCGAAAGTGGCGGCGCGCGTGATGGCGGGTAAATCACTGGCCGAACAGGGCGTGACCGATGAGGTCATCCCGCCGTACTACTCGGTCAAGGAAGTGGTGCTGCCATTCAATAAATTCCCAGGCGTTGACCCAATCCTCGGGCCAGAAATGCGCTCGACCGGTGAAGTGATGGGCGTTGGCCGCACCTTCGCCGAAGCCTTCTCCAAGGCGATGTTGGGCAGTAACTCCGGCATGAAGAAAGGCCGTGCGCTGCTGTCGGTACGCGGTGGGGACAAGGCTCGCGTAGTGGATTTGGCTGCCAGCCTGCTCAAGCAGGGCTTTGAACTGGATGCCACCCACGGTACCGCAGTGGTGCTGGGCGAAGCGGGGATTAACCCACGCCTGGTCAACAAGGTGCATGAAGGGCGTCCGCACATTCAAGACCGTATCAAGAACGGCGAGTACACCTACATCGTTAATACCACGGCAGGGCGTCAGGCGATTGAAGACTCCAAGCTGATCCGCCGTAGTGCGCTGCAGTATAAAGTGCACTACGACACCACGATGAACGGCGGTTTTGCTACCTCGATGGCGATGAAGGCAGATCCAACCGAGCAGGTCACATCGGTGCAGGAACTACACGCACGAATCACCAAGTAAGTTAGTAAGTTAGTTGCTTTGAGGCGCTGCTTTTGCAGCGCTTTTTTTGTTGCCGTAGCAACCCGGAAGTGGCGATTTACGACTTGTGCTGATTTTGTGGGGATGCGTCATATTTTTGGGATGGTAAATTTGATATCCCATTATCTTTATCTATTTTTAATGATGATTACTGTTATTTTCTGTTGTAAAACGGACCTGTTCAATAAGGTGTCATCATGCTAAATAAACACGAGAATATCCTGCAGATCACCCATCTTAGCCGGGAGGGGATTGCTCAACTGGCTCCTTCATTCAACACACTTCCCCACACCCAGCATGCGGATGGCAAGTACCGTCTGCGGCGTTATTCCGTCGTGCGTTTTCAGGGTGGAAAGGTGGTAGAGACGGGCAAACATGAGTTTGTACAATCTGAGGATATCAACCATTTTCAGGGCAATATTGTTCGCCAATTCGAACCGCTCTTGAGCACGACCTGGCAAAATGAGGGGATGCGTGAAATGTGCGGGGTCTTTGTTGATAGCAATGATCTACCGGACAACCAGGAGATAGAGATCCACCAGATCCGCATTACCACCACCTATGATGAAACTCAGGTAGCGCCGGAAGGCATCCATCGCGATGGTTTTGATCATATCGCGATAGTCGGTATCGACAGGCATAACATTGTAGGGGGGGATATCCTGCTCTATAACAGTAATCGCGAAGAGCCATTTTTCCGTAAGGTGTTAGAAAATGGCGAAATTGCCATGATTGCTGATAGTAAGCTATGGCATAACGCCTGCCCAATCCGTGCTGTCGTGACCGATAAAGAAGGGCATATGGATGTTTTTGTTCTGACGGCGAGGGTGGTATGACATTTACGCCTGAACAAAGCCGGGCGCAATTCAGTGCCCTGGCTCAGCTCTATCAAGGAAAAAGCGTGGTGTTCTTTGATGGCCCCGGTGGCTCACAGGTTCCGCGCACGGTGTTAGACAAGATGGTCGATTATTTGGGCCAGCATAATGCCAACCTGGGGGGACACTATTTTTCCAGCAAAGCCACTGAGCAAGTGATGCTACAAGCCAGAGAGTCCGTTCGGGCGTTCTTGAATGCCAGCTCGGCCGACAATATTGTCTTTGGCGCCAACATGACCTCACTGACTTTTCAACTGAGCCGCGCTATCAGCCGGGATTGGCAAGCGGGGGACGAGGTGATCGTCACCGCTCTGGATCACTATGCGAACGTTTCGAGTTGGCAACAGGCCGCTGATGATAAACAGGTTGTTGTCCATCAGGTGCCTGTTAATGCGCAGGATTGTACATTAGACGTCGATAAACTTTGTGCGCTCATTAACGCCAAAACTCGGTTGGTGGCTGTCACCTATGCGTCAAATACCACAGGCTCGATCGTGGATATAAAGCGTATCGTCGACGCGGCACACCAGGTTGGCGCTTTGGTGTATGTAGATGCTGTGCACTATGCCCCACACCGCCTTATTGATGTTCAGGCGTTGGGTTGCGACATACTCCTGTGTTCCGCGTATAAATTTTTTGGCCCACACGTCGGGATTGCCTATCTGGCCGCGCCGTGGTTGCAAACGTTACGTCCTTACAAGGTCGAGCCGGCCACCGATCTTGGCCCTGGACGTTTTGAGACGGGGACTCAGAGTTTTGAGGGGCTCGCGGGGGTGACTGCTGCGATTGAATACCTGGCTCAGTGGGGAGAACCCGGTGCGCCATTGCGGCAGCGCTTGCAAGACAGCTTTAGCCAACTCAGCCAGCATGAAGAAGCGCTCAGCGCTTATTTCCTGGATAAGCTACGGCAAGTCAAAGGTGCGCGTTTGTACGGTATCGATCGGCCAGATGCCAACTGCCGGACCCCGACTTTCGCCGTGACGTTTGCGCACGTGCTGCCTGAATTGGTTGCTAGAGCGCTGGGCGAGCACAATATTTGTGTCGGGAACGGGCATTTTTATGCGTTGGGGCTGATCCGCCAACTGGGTCTGGAGCAACGTGGCGGTGTCGTGCGGATCGGATTGATGCATTACAACACCCGCCAGGAAATTGACCGCTTGTTTGAGATTATCAATACGTTGAGTCAATCATTGCCATAAGCCGGTGATGCCATATTGCCCCCATATCCTGATAATCAGGTGATGGGGGCATCGTGGGCCAGCAAGTTTTTATGTCAGTAATGGCGGCACGATGACTGGTATATACTCGTTGTATGAAACGCAACAACGAGAAGCGCATGATACTGATTATTTACGCTCATCCCTATCCCCGGCATTCTCATGCCAATCAACGGTTACTACAGGCGGTAAAAGACATTCCCGGCGTGGAGGTCCGTGAGCTATACGAACTGTATCCGGATTTTAATATCGATATCGATGCCGAGCAGCGGGCGCTGGAACGGGCCGATATGGTGGTTTTACAGCATCCGATGCAGTGGTACAGCCTGCCGCCGCTGCTGAAACTGTGGATCGACAAAGTGCTGGAGCATGGCTGGGCCTATGGCCACGAGGGTAACGCACTGGTAGGAAAAGACTGCCTGTGGGCGGTCACCAGCGGCGGAGATGAGCAGCATTTCGCGTTGGGCGATTACCCCAACTTTGCCGCGCTGGGCCAGCCGCTACAGGCCACGGCGATTTACTGCGGCATGAAGTGGCAGCCATATTTTGCCGTGCACAACACCTTCACCTGCAACGAACCGGCCTTGATCGCTGCCGGGGAAGCCTATCGCCAGCGGCTGGTGCAGTATCTGATGGAACACAGCGAGCAAGCAGTAGAGCAGGAGTCCGTGCATGGATAATCACTCGATGATGATTGAAGGGCTGATCTACCTGGGATCGGCCGGGCTGTTGGTGCCGATTGCCGTACGCCTGGGGTTGGGATCGGTACTCGGTTATCTGATTGCGGGCTGTGTCATTGGCCCCTGGGGACTGAAACTGGTTTCGGATCCTGAATCGATACTGACCTTTGCCGAAATCGGCGTGGTATTGATGCTGTTTATCATCGGGCTGGAACTGGATCCCCGGCGGTTGTGGACGCTGCGGGCAGCGGTATTTGGCGGTGGGAGCATCCAGATGGTGGGAGGCGGCCTGGTGCTGAGCGCCTTCTGCTATTTCCTCGGCCTGAATTGGCAGGTCGCCTTGCTGATTGGCTTGACGTTGGCACTTTCCTCGACCGCAATAGCCATGCAGGCGATGAGTGAGCGTAACCTGATGCCTTCGCCGATTGGTCGCAGCTCGTTTGCGGTGCTGTTGTTCCAGGATATTGCCGCTATTCCCTTGGTCGCGATGATCCCACTGTTAGCCAGCAGCGGCGCAGCTACCACGCTGGGTGCCTTTGTATTTTCTGCCGCCAAGGTGGTAGGAGCGCTGGCTGTCGTGGTGCTTTTGGGGCGCTATGTAACCCGGCCCTTGCTGCACTTTGTGGCGCGTTCCGGTATGCGTGAAGTCTTCAGCGCCGTGGCGCTGTTCCTGGTGTTTGGTTTTGGCATTCTGTTGGAAATGGCCGGGTTGTCGATGGCGATGGGAGCCTTTCTAGCTGGCGTGTTGCTGGCCAGTTCCGAATACCGCCATGCATTGGAAAGTGATATTCAGCCATTTAAAGGTCTGCTGCTGGGGTTGTTCTTTATCGGCGTGGGGATGTCGATCGACTTTGGCACCCTGTTCCATCACCCGCTGCTGATTGCTTCGCTGCTGCTGGGCTTTATGCTGCTGAAGGCGGCGCTGTTGTGGTTGGTTGCGCCAATTCTTGGGGTACCCAAGCGCCAGCGCGGGCTGTTCGCCATTTTGCTGGGGCAGGGCAGTGAGTTTGCCTTTGTGATCTTTGGTGCGGCGCAGATGGCCGGAGTGTTACCGCTGGAGTGGGCTAAATCGCTGACGTTGGCCGTTGCACTTTCGATGGCCGCCACGCCGCTGCTGCTGGTGGTTGCCGCTCGCCTGGCCAAGAATGCCCCGCAAGACGAACGCCCGGCAGACGTGATCGACGAAGAAAATGCCAGCGTGATCATCGCCGGTTTTGGCCGTTTTGGCCAGATCGCTGGCCGTATGCTGCTGGCTAACGGCGTGCATACCGTAGTACTGGATCACGATCCAGACCATATCGAAACGCTACGCAAATTTGGCACCAAGGTGTTTTATGGCGATGCGACGCGGGCCGATCTGTTGGAAGCGGCAGGAGCGGAACATGCCAAAATCCTGATTAACGCCATCGATGATGTGGAGGCCAACCTGCAACTGACGGCGCTGGTCAAACGCCATTTCCCACACCTGAAAGTGGTGGCGCGCGCCCGCGATGTGGATCACTGGTATCAACTGCGTCAGTTGGGGGTGGAAAAACCTGCGCGGGAAACCTTTGAAAGCTCGTTACTGATCGGCAGAGAAACTCTCGAGCTGCTGGGGCTGGACGCCTACGAAGCCCGTGAGAAGGCGGATACCTTCCGGCGTTATAACCTGAAGATGCTGGAGGATACGCTGGAGAACTACGAAGATACCGAGTTCCGTGTCGCCAGCCTGCAACGGGCTAAAGAAATGTTGTCGTCGGCCATCGAGCAAGATCAGAAGCGCCTATCTCACGTGCAGCAAAACGGCTGGCGCGGCAGTATTGATGGCAAAGCGCCGGAGGAAGAGGTGGTGGAAGCGAAAGGGTAATTGACTGGCGAGGGGTTGCCCCTCGCCGGTTTTCAGCTCAGCGCGACCTTGATGCCCAAGGCGATTAACATCCCACCCAGCAGTTTATCGACCACCTTCTGAGTTTTCTCCAGCCCACGACGCACTGGCCCGCTTTGGATCAAAAACACCAGCACCGGCCACCAAATGGCGGAAAGGCCGAAAATAATCCCGGCGTACCACAGCTTTTCACCCAGGCCGGAATTGATTTGCAATACCTGGGTAAACACCGCCAGGAAGAACAGCGTGGCTTTCGGGTTGAGTAGATTACACAGGTAACCTTGCACAAAGGCGCTTTTGAGGCTGACCTGCTGTTGAGGCAGGCTGCTGACGTTCATCTTGCTGCCCCCGCGTGACAACAGGGCTTGAATGCCGACCCAAATCAGGTACACCGCACCGGCGTATTTCAGTACGTTGAACAACCACGGCGTGGTGGTGATCACCACCGCCAGGCCCGCGACACAGTAAGACATATGAGTTGCCACGCCGCAGATCACGCCGAACGCGGTCATCATTGCTGCCAGGCGCGGATAGCGCGCCGCGTTTTTAATCACCAGAAAAAAGTCTGGCCCGGGGGAAAGCATGCCGAGCGTGGCAATACCGGCGACAAACAATGAGGTTTCAAGCATGGGCCAGTTCTCTGATAAAAAGACCGAATTATGCTGATAATAACGCCACTCCACCTGATGCGCATCAACCTATTGAGGTAACCTCTGGTTATATGATGAACATTCATTCAGGGAGAGACTTTGGACAATATGAAGCAGGAATTGACCGCAGAGATACCCGGAGTAAATCAGCAACAGCGTGAAATCACCCGTCTGTGTATCCAATGTGCACTGATGCTATTGCAGCACGGGGCGGAAAGCATGGTGGTGGAACAACTCTCGACCCGGCTGGGCCTGGCGCTCGGCATGGATAGCGTAGAAAGCTCCATCTCGGCCAACGCCGTGGTGCTCACCACCATCAGCAATGATGCCTGTCTGACCACCACGCGCAAAAACGTCGATCGCGGGATCAACATGCAAGTGGTGACCGAGGTGCAGCACATTGTGATCCTGGCTGAACACCATTTGGCCGACGCACATGACGTTGCCCGGCGTTTTGAAAAGATCCGCCCGCTGCGCTATCCGCGGTGGCTGGTGGTGCTGATGGTGGGGTTGTCCTGTGGCTGTTTCAGCATGCTCAACGGCGGCGGACCAGATGCCTTTGCGGTCACCTTTATGGCCAGCGGCCTGGCGATGTTTGTGCGCCAGATATTGACCGCCTACCATATGAACCCACTGATCAACTTTTCCCTGACGGCCTTTGTCGCCACGTCGGTCTCCGGCCTGCTGTTACGGTTGCCGTTTTTCCAGCAAACGTCCAGCGTGGCGATGGCGGCCAGCGTGCTGTTGCTGGTGCCTGGTTTCCCGCTGATCAACGCGGTGGCCGATATGTTTAAAGGCCACGTGAATACTGGCTTGGCCCGTTGGGCAATGGCCAGTTTGCTGACGCTGGCGACCTGTATCGGCGTGGTGATGGCGATGTCGCTGTGGGATTTACGGGGGTGGTCATGAGCCTGCTTTGGGCGCTGTTACAGGACATGCTGCTGGCGGCGGTACCCGCGCTTGGTTTTGCTATGGTGTTTAACGTGCCGATGCGAGCGCTGCGCTATTGTGCTTTACTCGGGGCGCTGGGGCGCGGCTCACGGTTGTTGCTGATGCATTTTGGCATGAATATCGAGTGGGGTTCGTTTCTGGCTGCGATCCTGATCGGCATCATTGGCATTTACTGGTCACGTTGGCTGCTGGCACACCCTAAGGTATTTACCGTTGCCGCAGTGATCCCGATGTTCCCAGGCATTTCAGCCTATACCGCGATGATCAGCGTGGTGGAGATTTCGCACCTGGGCTATAGCGAAGCCCTGATGTCGTTGATGATCTCCAACTTTCTCAAGGCCAGTTTTATCGTGGGAGCCTTGTCGATTGGCCTGTCAGTACCGGGCCTGTGGCTGTATCGCAAACGTCCCGGCGTTTAAGGCTTTTGGCTAAGGATCTGGGATTATTACAGTTTATATTCAGAGCCGTCCGATATATTGATATCGCTCGATTCGTCTATCGACGGTTGCCGGGGCTTTACGTATAGTGTGAACAATTTTGCTGTATACAGGGTTACACAATGATTATCAGCCTGATTGCTGCTTTGGCGGCGGATCGCGTTATTGGTATGGAAAATGCCATGCCGTGGCACCTGCCAGAGGATTTGGCGTGGTTTAAACGTAACACGTTAAATAAACCGGTGATTATGGGCCGTAAGACCTTTGAGTCGATTGGCCGCCCCTTGCCGGGCCGCCATAATATCGTGTTAAGCAGCCTGCCGGGTAAAGAACCTGGCGTGACCTGGGTGACTTCGCTGGAGGAGGCCTTGGCTGCGGCTGGCGAGGTGGAAGAAGTGATGGTGATGGGCGGTGGCAGCATTTATAGCCAGTTCCTGCCACGGGCTTCCCGGATGTATCTGACCCATATCGATGCTGAAGTGGGCGGAGATACCTACTTCCCGGATTACGAGCCAGACGAATGGGAAACCTCTTTCAGCGCCTTCCACGATGCGGACGCGCTGAACTCGCACGGCTACTGTTTTGAGATTTTGGAACGTCGCTAAGGCGGGCTAGTTATCAAATGGGTACCCTTGGGTGCCCATTGTCGTTTTAAGAGGCGGCCAACGTATCCGCGCCGTCTATCGCATCACGGCGGTTGCTTGGCTGGGTAAAGTAGCGCCTGTCTTCCCAACGTAGCAGGGTCAAATCCCCGCCCCAACAGCAGCCGGTATCCAGACCGATGATCCCTTCCGGCGTGCCTCTGCCTTCCAGTGATGCCCAGTGGCCGAAGATGATGCTGTACTCGGGATCGACCAGGCGCGGCAGATCAAACCAGGGTTTCAGCGGAGCGGGAGCGGTGCCCGGCGCATCTTTGCAGATCATGTCCAACTGGCCGTTAGGGAAGCAATAGCGCATGCGGGTCAACGCATTGGTGCTAAAGCGCAGGCGTGCCAGCCCACTCAGTTCCGGGCTCCAGTTGTTGGGCATATCGCCGTACATCGCATCCAGGAACAAAGGATAGCTGTCGCTGCTGAGCACTGCTTCCACTTCACGGGCACACATTTGTGCGGTCTCGATATCCCACTGTGGGGTAATGCCGGCGTGGCCCATGATCAGTTTGCGTTCATCATCCACTTGCAGCACCGGTTGGCGACGCAGCCAGTTGATCAACTCGTCAGCATCAGGCGCTTCCAGTAAAGGGGTAATGCGATCTTTGGGTTTGTTACGGCTGATCCCGGCGTACACCGCCAGCAGGTGCAGGTCGTGGTTACCAAGAACCATGCGCAATGCCGGGCCGAGAGAGCGGAGGTAGCGCAGCACTTCGAGCGAGCCGGGGCCACGGGCGACCAGATCGCCAGTCAGCCACAGTTGGTCTTGCAGGGGATCGAAATTAACCTGAGCTAATAGCGACTGAAGTTCATCGAAACAGCCATGAACGTCGCCGATAAGATATGTCGACATATTAGTGGATCAGCGTAGGGATGGCTAAACGGAACACCGGAATAGCGGTACGGAACGGCTGACCCTGTTGATCAACCATTTCATAATGGCCTTCCATGGTGCCCAGCGGCGTTTCGAGTATCGCACCACTGGTGTATTGGAACTCGCTGCCGGGCCGGATAATGGGCTGTTCACCGATCACTCCCTCGCCCTGAACCTCGGTTTGGCGACCGTTGCTGTTGGTGATCAGCCAGTAACGGCCCAGCAGTTGCACGTCAAAGCGCCCCAGATTACGGATGGTAACGGTATACGCGAAGACGTAACGTTCTTCCTCAGGTATCGATTGTGATTCCACATACACACTCTGTACCTGCACACATACACGGGGCGAATCAATCATGACAACTGCTCCTTTATTGCTGTTGCGCCTGCTGTTGTGAAAGCCAGTTTGCCAGCTTACAGTACTGCGCCACAGAAATATTCTCTGCTCTGAGCGTCGGATCGACGCCGAGTTCCGTCAACTGTTCCGGGGTGAAAAGATCGCCCAGGCTGTTGCGGATGGTTTTTCTGCGTTGGTTAAACGCCTGTGTGGTCACGCGGCTGAGCATACGTACATCGCCGACAATATTTGGCATCACCGTATGCGGTACCAGACGAACCACAGCAGAATCGACTTTAGGCGGCGGTGCGAACGAAGTCGGCGGCACTTCCAACACGGGAATAACGTTGCAGTAATACTGTGCCATCACGGTCAAGCGTCCGTATGCCTTGCTGTTCGGGCCGGCAACCAGACGGTTGACCACCTCTTTTTGCAGCATAAAGTGCATGTCGCGGATAGCTGAAGTATAGCTGAAAAGGTGGAACATCAGCGGCGTCGAGATGTTATACGGCAGGTTGCCGAACACGCGCAATGATTGGCCTTCCTCTGCTGCCAGCTCGGCGAAGTTTACCGTCATGGCATCTTGCTGATGAATGGTCAGCTTGTCTTTCAGCTGCGGGTGATTGGCCAGGCGGGCCGCCAGATCGCGGTCAAGTTCAATCACCGTCATGCGATCCATACGCGCGCCAACCGGCTCGGTCAAGGCTCCCAGGCCAGGGCCGATTTCGATCACTGCTTCGCCCGGCAGTGGGTGAATGGCCGAGACAATGCTATCGATGACAAACTGATCGGTTAAAAAGTTCTGTCCAAAACGTTTGCGGGCAAAGTGCCCTTGGTGGACTCTATTATTCATTGCTGTTAATTATCATTTTAATGGCGAGATTCAAGGCCGTTTTGAAGCTGCCTGCATCGGCAGTGCCGCTGCCAGCCAGTTCCAACGCGGTACCATGGTCGACCGAGGTACGGATAAAAGGCAAACCGAGGGTGATATTCACCGCTCGACCAAACCCCTGGTATTTAAGTACGGGCAAGCCCTGATCGTGATACATCGCCAGCACCGCATCTGCATGTTGCAGATATTTGGGTTGGAACAGCGTATCTGCCGGGAGCGGGCCAATCAGCTGGATACCGCGGCTACGCAGCACGTCCAAAGCCGGAATAATCACATCCAGCTCTTCACGTCCCATATGGCCGCCTTCTCCCGCGTGCGGGTTTAGCCCACAGACGTAAATCTGCGGCTGCGGGATGCCAAACTGGTTTTTCAGATCCCGATCGAGAATGGTGATCACTTCGAACAGGCTCTGTTGGGTGATGGCGCCCGGGACGGCCAGTAACGGCAGATGAGTCGTTGCCAGAGCGACGCGTAGCTCCTCGGTAGCCAGCATCATCACCACGCGTTCACAATGGCTGCGATCAGCAAAGAACTCGGTGTGGCCGGTAAAGGCGACGCCAGCGTCGTTGATGATGCTTTTGTTGACCGGGCCAGTGACCAGCGCGGCGAACTCACCGTTTAGGCAACCGTCACAGGCACGTGCCAGAGTCTCTACCACATAGGCACTGTTAGCGACGTTAAGTTCACCCGGGACCACGGCCGCCGGGGCTGCAACGGGCAATACGGTTAATGTCCCAGCACGCTGTGGCTGTGCAGGCTGGCCTGGTTGGTAGTCGCGCAGCGTGAGCGGTAACGCCAACTGGCGGGCGCGATCAAGCAACAAGGCCGGATCGGCGCATACCACCAGCTCAACAGGCCAATCCTGTTGTGCCAGTACGGTGACCAAATCCGGCCCAACCCCGGCAGGCTCGCCGGGGGTGATGACGATACGGTTATTGCGGTGCATTGCTTCCATCGAGGATCTTCACGTAAGCAGCGGCACGTTGTTCCTGCATCCAGGTTTGCGCTTCTTCGGCAAACTTGCGGTTAAACAGCATGCGGTAGGCACGATCTTTCTGCGCCGCATCGGTTTTATCCACCTGGCGGGTATCCAGCAACTGGATCAGGTGCCAGCCAAAGGAAGAGTGTACCGGCTCGCTGATCTGGCCTTTTTGCAGCTTCAACAGCGCATCGCGGAAGGCAGGATCGTACATGTCTGGCGAAGCCCAACCCAGATCGCCACCCTGCAGAGCAGAGCCTGGATCTTGTGACAGCTGTTTGGCCTCGTCTTCAAACTTCGCTTTGCCGCTCTTGACTGCAGCAGCCACTTCTTGCAGCTTGGCGCGTGCCTGATCGTCGGTCATCACTACTGAAGGTTTCAGCAGGATATGACGGGCATGTACCTCGGTCACGGAGATCGACTGGGTGCCGCCACGGATATCGTTGACCTTCAGGATATGGAAGCCGACGCCGGAACGGATCGGGCCAACCACATCGCCTTTTTTAGCGCTGGACAGACGTTCTGCGAACAGCGTTGGCATTTCCTGCAGTTTACCCCAACCCATCTGGCCGCCTTTCAGCGCCTGTGAGTCGGCGGAGTAGGTGATCGCCAGCTTGCCGAAATCGGCACCGCCGGTCGCTTCACCCACCAGGCGTTTCGCCAGCGCTTCGGCTTCATCAACCTGCTTCTGCGATGGGTTTTCTGGCAGTGGGATCAGGATGTGGCTGATGTTGATATCGGTTTCACCGCCGTTCTGTGCGCCGACCTGTTTGGCTAACGCGTCAACTTCCTGTGGCAGGATGGTGACACGGCGACGCACTTCGTTGTTACGCACTTCTGAGGTCAGCATTTCCTTGCGGATCTGCGTACGGTAAGTGTTGTAGTTCAGACCTTCATAGGCCAAGCGGCTACGCAGCTGATCCAGGCTCATCTTGTTCTGGGCGGCGATATTGCCGATTGCCTTGTCCAGATCGGCATCGCTGACGGTGATCCCCATTTTTTGCGCCATCTGCAGCAGGATGTTATCCATAATCAGACGTTCAATAATCTGGTGACGCAACGTATTGTCGTCTGGCAATTGTTGGCCAGCCTGCTGTGCGTTGAGTTTCACCGATTGCATCAGGCCGTTCACGTCGCTCTCGAGTACTACGCCGTTATCGACGACGGCGGCGACTTTATCCATTTGTTGCGGTGCTGCGAACGCGGTATTGGCACAAACCACCAATCCGAGAAGAAGCGTTCTCCAGTTCTTCATACATTTCCCGTTATCTGTTTCCGCAAATGCGGGTGAAAGTTGTTTTTTTTCAATTCGTTAATCAATATCAGAATGCGCGTTGGTAAGGCAGAATACCCGAACGCAGCATTTCATTGGTACCCAGGCTGTGATCGCTGCTCAAGCCACGCAGTTCGACGTTGAATGAAACTTTGTTATCGTACTTGCTGACCTGATTGCCGTAGTCCCAATCGGTGATCTTGCGCTCATAACCCACATTAACCGCCCAGCAGCAGGTGTTATAACGCAGGCCGACCAACTGGTTAGCGGTTTGTTTCGCACGAGTATCGTAGTAATACGCCCCGACCACTGCCCAACGATCGGCAATTGGCCAACTGGCCACCAGACCGACCTGTGAAATGCCGTCCTGATAGCCTGGGTTACTGATATCCGGCAGGGTTGCCGAAATATACTCTGGGCTGGCATAACGGTAGTTCAACTGCACCATGCGGTTCTGATCCTGACGATATTCCACTACCGCATCACCTAACGCGACGCTGTCAAGACGGGTGTCGTACTGAACACCACCACGCAGGCCCCAGCGATCATCAATCTTCCAATAGGTGTCACCGGCCCAGACTACGCTGCCGGTATCATCGCTATTATCAAAGTTGCTACTTTGATCCCCGGTCCGCGAGCGGCTGAGGTAGTAGATTTGACCTACGGACACGTTAAAACGTTCAACCAGCGCGTCATCATAAATACGCGAAGTCACACCAGCTGCCACACGGTTCTGCGAGGCGACGCGATCCAGGCCGCTGTAAGAGCGGTCGCGGAACAGGCCCGAGTAGTCGGTTTGCAGCAGGGTTGAGTCATAAGTATAGATATTGCTTTGATCGCGATAAGGCACGTACAGGTACTGCATACGTGGCTCAATGGTTTGAGTATAACCTTCTGACCAATCCATTGGGCGATCGAATACCACTTTGCCGTCGGTCTTGAACTGCGGCAGTACGCGGTTGACCGAATCTTCCAGATCGGGAACCGGGCTCCCCGGGTTGCGGCTGGCATAGTCGGCGGCAAAACCGTTCGGGATGGTTTGCTGGAAATGCGTTGCCATCAGTTTAGCTTCGGTATTCAGGCTGCCCCAACTGTTGACAAGCGGTAGATTGATCGCCGGTTCAATGTGCCAACGGGTGGCTTCCGGATTATTCGGGTTGACGCTGGTAAAGTTGGCAACCTGGGCGTAGGTGTGGAAGTCAAACGGACCGATATCCGATTTATAGTAGTTGAGATCCAACTGCGGCTGCGCACGGTAGGCGTTTTGGTTGCCCGCCCCGCTGAAGATCTGGAACTGCTTGGAGGCCAGCGTGGCATCCCAGTTCTCATCGGCATAACCGACGCTGAATTTCTGCGTCGCGTAGCCATCGGTGGTGGAACCGTATTTGGAATCCAGATCGGTGAAGTAATAAGGATCGCTGACCTTGGTGTAATCGACGTTGAAACGCCACACCTGATTCATTACGCCGTTATGGCCCCAGTAGAACAGCCAACGCTTGCTGTCGTCGACATCCCCATGATCTTTTTCGTACTGCCTGTCGCTTGGCAGCCAGTCGAAGGCCATGGTGCCCAGACCCGGTTGCAATAGATAACGGAATTCGTTCTGCCACTGCAGGCCACGATTCGTCATGTAGTGCGGGGTGATGGTGGCATCAAAGTTTGGCGCAATGTTCCAGTAATACGGCAGCATGAACTCGAAGCCGTTATTACTGCCATATTTGGCATTGGGGATCAGGAAGCCGGAGCGGCGCTTATTGCCCACTGGCAGCTGCAAATAGGGGCTGTAGAACACCGGCACCTTGCCAATCTTGAAGCGGGCGTTCCACACTTCGGCCACTTCTTCTTCGCGATCGTGGATCACTTCGGAGCCCACTACGCTCCAGCTATCATCGCCAGGCAGGCAGGAGGTGAAGGTGCCGTTTTCCAAGATGGTGTAGCGGTTTTGACCGCGCATCTTCATCTTGTCAGCGTCACCGCGCCCTTGACGGCCCACCATCTGATAGTCGCCCTGATAGACGTCGGTATCTTTGGTGTTCAGGTTTGACCAGGCTTTAGGGCCTTTCAGTTTGATCTGATTATCCGCGTAGTTTACGTCACCGGTGGCGGTAACGGTGCGGATGGGATCGGGCTGCCCGTCTTTTTGCGTCTGGTTCAGCTCAACCTGTTTCGCCGTCAGGGTGCTGTTACCCTGTTCGATGTTGACGTTGCCAGTGAACAGCGCGCTGTTCGGATAGTTGGCTTGCGAATCATCGGAAATGATGGTGACCGGCAGGCTGTTGGGGTCGCCGGTTATCACAGGTTTATCGTAAACAGGCACGCCGAGCATACATTGCTCGGCCAGATCTGCCAGCGCGTGCTGACTATAAATTGCCGTCCAAATCAACGTGGCCAGCAGTGTTGGGAAACTTTTTTTCATACGCGGTTTTTGGTGTTCCGTCATCAGAGGCGTCATGTCCGGCAAACGGTCAGAGACTATATCACTCATCAGCGTTGCGCTAGTGTTAAATCCTGCCGTTCGATTGCGTCGTCGTTAGGCGCAGACGTAAATGACAGGTATGATAATCGAATTCTTGGAAAAAATCGCCTTAACCCTTGCGCGTACCGATAGGGATACACGGCTTATTACGGTTTGATAGTTGGGGAGTATATGCAGTATTGGGGAAAACTGCTCGGAGTGATTGTCGCTATTTGGGCTGGCGGCGGATTCTGGGGTGTCGTGCTGGGGCTGATTGTTGGCCATATGATTGATACCGCACGTAATAACAAGCGCAGCCGAGGGTTCTTTACCGATCAGCAAACGCGGCAGACGTTATTTTTTCGCACCACCTTTCAGGTTATGGGGCATCTGACCAAATCGAAAGGGCGAGTGACCGAAGCCGATATTCAGATAGCCAGCCTGTTTATGGACCGCTTACAACTGCATGGCGAGGCCCGTACCGCAGCACAGCAGGCGTTCCGCGAAGGCAAGCACAGTCAGTTCCCGCTGCGTGAAACCTTGCAGCAGTTACGCAGCATTTGCTTTGGTCGCTTTGACCTGATTCGGATGTTTCTGGAAATTCAGATCCAGGCGGCGTTTGCCGATGGCTCGCTGCACCCGAACGAACGACAGGTGCTGTATGTGATTGCCGAAGAGCTGGGAATTTCCCGCGCTCAGTTCGATCAGTTCCTCAGCATGATCGAGGGCGGGCGGCAGTTTGGTGGCGGCAGTTGGCAGGGGCAGCAAGGGGGGTATTCCCAGGGCGGCTACCAGCAGGCGCAACGAGGCCCAACGCTGGAGGATGCCTGCAAGGTGCTGGGCGTTAACAGCAGCGACGATGCCACTACCATCAAGCGTGCCTACCGTAAGCTGATGGGCGAACATCACCCGGACAAGCTGGTTGCCAAGGGGTTACCGCCGGAAATGATGGAGATGGCGAAACAGAAAGCGCAGGAGATCCAGGCGGCTTACGACCTGATCAAACGCGAGAAGGGCTTCAAGTAGTTAAGGGCGCCGCGTGCGGCACCCCCTATAAACTCAGAAATCTGGCTCTACGCGAAAATGCATCGGGGTCTGAAACGCGGGATGGGTGATACGCAACTCTTGTGCGTGCAACTGCAGGCGCGGTGCCATCACCTTGGCCTCTGGCGGGGCGTAGAAGCCATCGCCGAGAATAGGGTGTCCCAATGCCAGCATATGTACACGCAATTGGTGTGAGCGCCCGGTGATGGGCAGCAGCTTGACCCGCGTGCTGCCATCCGCATCCCGGGAAAGCACCACATATTCGGTCTGCGCGGCCTTGCCGGTTTCGAAACAGACTTTCTGCAATGGCCGGTTCGGCCAGTCGCAAATCAGCGGTAAATCCACCACCCCTTCATCCTGTGCCATATGCCCCCACACGCGGGCGATGTAGCATTTTTTCGGCTCGCGCTCGCGGAACTGGCGTTTTAGCTCACGCTCGGCGGCCTTGTTCAATGCCACAATGATCACCCCGCTGGTAGCCATATCCAGGCGATGTACGGACTCTGCCGCCGGAAAGTCTGCCTGGATGCGCGTCATCAGGCTGTCCTTGTTCTCGGGGGCACGGCCAGGCACGGAAAGCAGCCCGCTAGGTTTGTTGACCACGATGATGTGCTCATCCTGATACAGCACGTGCAGCGGATCTTGCGGGGGATTGTAAGGTTCCATGTTAGCTCCGCTGAGAAGGGCAAACCGGGGAGCCTTGGCTCCCCGTTGTGTGGATCACTGGTGTGTCACTACTACCAGGCGAATAGCATCCAGCCGCCATCCTGCTTCGTTGAGGTTAATCAGCACCTGCTTACGGTTGAACTCCAGCGCTTCGACTTCGTCATCACGGATATTCGGGTTAACCGCTTTCAGGGCTTCCAGACGTGCCAGCTCGGTGCTCAGCTTGTCATCGGCCTCTTGCTTGGCCTGTTCGATCAGGGCGCGTGCCTGTTCTTCCACCAGGCTTTCTGCCTGTTGCAGCATCACGTGCACTTCTTGCTGCACCGCATTGACCAGCTTGCTGGACGTGTGGCGATTGACCGCGTTCAGTTGGCGGTTAAAGCTTTCAAACTCGACCTGTGCCGCCAGGTTGGTTCCTTTGCGATCCATCAACATGCGGATCGGCGTTGGCGGCAGGAAGCGGGTCAGTTGCAGGTGTTTAGGTGCTTGCGCCTCAACCACATACACCAGTTCGACCAGCAGGGTTCCCACCGGCAGTGCCTTGTTTTTCAACAGGGAAACCGCACAGCTCCCGGTGTCGCCGGAGAGGATCAGATCCAGCCCGTTGCGGATAATCGGGTGTTCCCAACTGACAAACTGGGCATCTTCACGCGACAGCGCCTGCTCGCGATCAAACGTCACGGTGCAGCCATCCTGCGGTAGCCCCGGGAAGTCCGGTACCAGCATATGGTCGGACGGGGTGAGGACGATCAGGTTGTCGCTGCGGTCTTCCTGGTTGATGCCGACGATATCGAACAGGTTGAGCGCAAAGCTCACCAGGTTAACGTCGTTGTCCTGCGCCGCAATGGCTTCCGCCAGCGCTTGCGCTTTGTCACCGCCGTTGGAGTGCATTTCCAGCAGACGGTCACGGCCCTGTTCCAACTGCGTTTTCAACTGTTTGTGCTGCTGGTTACAGGCATGAATAAACTCGTCCAGTCCTTCCTGCTCGGTAGGAGCGGCCAGATAGCCAATCAGCTGTTCGTAGCTGCTGTCGTAAATTGGTCTGCCGGTTGGGCAGGTATGTTCGAAGGCATCCAGCCCTTCATGGAACCAGCGGCCCAGCACGGCCTGAGCGGTGTTTTCCAGGTAAGGCACCATGATCTGGATGTCGTGCATCTGGCCAATACGATCCAGACGGCCAATGCGCTGTTCCAGCAGATCCGGGTTAAACGGCAGATCGAACATCACCATCTGGCTGGCAAACTGGAAGTTACGCCCTTCTGAACCGATTTCGGAGCACAGCAGCACCTGCGCACCTTCTTCCTGTGAAGCGAAGTAGGCGGCGGCGCGATCGCGTTCGATAATGCTCAGCCCTTCGTGGAATACGGCGGCTCGGATCGCTTCGCGTTCACGCAGCACCTGCTCCAGTTGCAGAGCGGTTGCGGCCTGGGCGCAAATCACCAGTACTTTCTCATGACGGTTGGCGACCAGATAATCCAGCAGCCACTCAACGCGCGGATCGAAGTTCCACCAGGTCGCATTCTCCCCTTCGAACTCCTGATAAATCTGTTCTGGGTACAACATGTCGCGGGCGCGGGCTTCGACGGTTTTCTTGGCGCTCATGATGCCGGACACTTTGATTGCCGTCTGATATTGCGTTGGCAACGGCAGTTTGATCTGGTGCAGGTGGCGGCGTGGGAAGCCTTTTACGCCGTTGCGGGTATTACGGAACAGCACGCGGCTGGTGCCGTGGCGATCCATCAGCATGGTGACCAGCTCCTGGCGCGCCTGCTCGCTGTTTTCGGTATCGCTGTTGGCCGCTTTCAGCAGGGGTTCAATGTCTTGCTCGTCGATCAGTTCACCCAGCAGGTTCAGTTTGTCATCCGCCAGGCGCTCGCCGCTCAGCAGCAGCGTCACCGCATCGGCTACCGGACGATATTTCTGCTGATCGGTGACAAACTCCTGGTAGTCATGGAAACGGCTGGGATCCAGCAGGCGCAAGCGGGCAAAGTGGCTCTGTTGGCCAAGTTGTTCCGGGGTTGCCGTCAGCAACAGTACGCCCGGGATGTGCTCCGCCAGCTGTTCAATCACCTGATATTCACGGCTCGGCGCTTCTTCGCTCCAGGCCAGGTGGTGAGCTTCGTCTACCACCAGCAGATCCCAGTGGGCATCAGCCAACTGCTCAAGGCGCTGCTTGTTGCGACGCACGAAATCCAGAGAGCAAATTACCAACTGTTCGGTTTCGAACGGGTTGCTGCTGTCGAGCATTGCTTCGGAGTAGCGGCTATCGTCAAACAGCGAGAAATAGAGGTTGAAGCGACGCATCATTTCAACCAGCCACTGGTGTTGCAGGGTTTCCGGCACCACGATCAGCACACGCTCGGCGCGGCCAGCCAGCAGTTGCTGATGAATAATCATCCCGGCTTCGATGGTTTTACCCAGGCCCACTTCATCGGCCAACAGAACGCGCGGCGCATGGCGCTGGCCGACTTCATAGGCGATATGCAATTGGTGCGGGATCAGGCTGGCACGCATACCACGCAGGCCAGCGAACGGCAGACGATATTGTTCGCTCTGGTATTTGCGGGCGCGGAAACGCAGCGCAAAGCGATCCATGCGGTCAATCTGACCAGCAAACAACCGGTCTTGCGGTTTACTGAAGGTCAGCTTGCTGTCCAGCAGCACTTCACGCATAGCGACGCCGCTTTCCTGGGTGTCCAGACGCGTGCCGATATAGGTCAACAGACCGCTATCCTCTTTGACTTCCTCCACCTGTAACTGCCAGCCTTCGTGGTTGCTGATGGTATCGCCCGGGTTGAACATCACGCGGGTGATTGGCGAGTCGTTTCTGGCATAGAGGCGGTTTTCACCGGTGGCGGGGAAAAGCAGGGTGACCATGCGCACGTCCAGCGCTACCACGGTTCCCAGTCCCAATTCGCTTTCCGTATCGCTGATCCAGCGTTGACCAAGTGTAAAAGGCATAGTTTGTCGGCTCGATTCTTATTAAGTAAGTCTTGCTACCCGGCAGATAAGCCCAGGTAACCTGTTTCAACTGCTTGCTATTCCCGGCATTTTGCCTGCCACCGCGTTGTTACCGCCTGGCGAGCTTTATTTTCATTTAGCGGATAATAGCTTGTTACGCCGTGCTGACGTCTGGTGACGGCATGGCGACAACGATGTTGTGAATAGTGGTTCAGAATTTGGGAAGGGCGCTATGGTAATGGAAGGCGGCGCATTCGTCACCTGTAAAACCCGATGATTTTTTCTTCCCAAATGCCGACTAACATCAGTAAAAAGAGAGGGTTTCCCCATGGGGGGGCATTACCCTCTGCTTTGACCGCTCAGAACAGGCCAATCTGCCTGGTTACCAACGCCGAAAAATCGTCGTACAGGAAGGGAAGTATAGCGTCTGCCACCGGTTGCAGCTGGCGTTCGAGATAATGATCGTAATCGATCGCGGATTGCCGGGTTTCCAGCGGCTCTGGCCCGGCTAGCGTCATTACATAGCTGATCCAGCCACCGTTCTGATATTGCAGTGGCCGCCCCTGTTGACGATTATAGTCATCGGCCAGCCGGGCTGCACGGGCGTGGGGGGGAACATTGCGTTGATAGTCGTCCAGCTTGCGACGTAGGCGTTTACGGTACACCAGCCGGTCGTCAAATTCGCCGCTCAGCGTTTTGGCCACGTAATCGCGCACAAAGTCCTGGTAGGGCTGGCGCTTGAAGATGCGTTGATAGAGTTGTTGCTGAAACTGCTGCGCTAACGGGGTCCAGTCGGTACGCACCGTTTCCAACCCTTTATATACCATCTCTTCACTGCCGTCCGGTTTGCTGATCAACCCGGCGTAGCGTTTTTTGCTGCCCTGTTCGGCACCGCGGATGGTGGGCATTAAAAAGCGGGAATAGTGGGTTTCAAACTCCAGCTCCAGCGCATTTTCCAGCCCATATTGCTGTTGCAGGTGCTGCTGCCACCATTGATTGACGTGATCGAGCAGTTCGCGGCCAATCTCGGCGGCCTGCTGTTCACTGTGGGCCTTTTTCAGCCAGACAAAGGTCGAGTCCGTATCGCCGTAGATCACCTGGTAACCTTTAGCTTCGATCAACTCCCGCGTCTGGCGCATGATCTCGTGGCCGCGCAGGGTGATCGACGAGGCCAGCCTGGGATCGAAGAAGCGACAGCCGCTCGATCCCAGCACGCCGTAGAACGCATTCATGATGATCTTGAGCGCCTGCGACAGCGGTTTATTGTTGTGGCGTTTGGCTGCTTCGCGCCCCTGCCAGATCTGGCGAACGATCTCTGGAAGGCAGTGTTTGCTGCGGGAGAAGCGAGCCTGGCGAAAACCTGGCACCGAGTTTTCATCATCCGGGTGCTGCATGCCTTCTACCAGCCCGACGGGATCGATCAGGAAGGTGCGGATGATCGACGGATACAGGCTTTTGTAATCCAGTACCAGCACCGAATCATACAGACCAGGCTGTGAATCCATCACAAAGCCGCCGGGGCTGTGCTCTTCCGGCAACTCCCCAAGGTTAGGGGCCACATAGCCCTGACGATGCATGCGCGGGATATAAAGATGGTTGAAGGCCGCCACTGAACCGCCGCTGCGATCGGCCGCCAAGCCGGTCACGGTGGCGCGTTCGAGCAGGAAGGTCAACAGTTCGGTTTTGGCGAAAATGCGCGTCACCAGCTCGCAGTCTTTTAGGTTATAGCGGGCCAGAGCGGGTTTATCTTCGGCAAAACGGCGGTCTATTTCTGCCATCCGCTGGTAAGGGTTGTCGAGCGATTTCCCTTCCCCAAGCAGCGCTTGCGCCACATATTCCAGGCTGAAGGACGGGAAGTTCCAGGTGGCCGATTTCAGCGCCTCGATACCGTCGATAATCAATCGCCCGGAGGCCGAGGCGAAGAAGTGGTTTTGCTTAAAGCCGTGCTCGCGCCATTCCAACAGGTTACCGCCACGGCCAAAACGCAGGGGGATCTGATAACGTTCGGCGTGTTTCTGCAGCACCCGCAAATCGAACTGCACCAGGTTCCAGCCGATGATGGCATCGGGATCGTGCTGCTCCAGCCATTGGTTAAGGCGTTCCAGCAATTGTGGGCGGCTGTTGCAGTACTCCAGATCGAAATCCAGCACTTTAGTGCCGCCGTTGGCCGGGCCGAGCATATACACTTGGCGCTGGCCGCAGCCTTCCAGCGCGATGGAGTAAAGCTCGCCATGGGCGGTGGTTTCGATATCCAGTGATACCAGCTTTAGAGTGGGGCGGTAGTCTGGGGCTGGCTTCATCTGGCCGTTGAGCCACAGGCCATGACCGTCGGGTTGGCCGTTGAACCACACCGGGGCGGTGATAAAGCGCTCCATCAGATAGCGTTCCGGCGGGCGGATATCGGCCTCAAACACGTTGACGCCGCCCTCTTTGAGCAGCTTTTCCAGCTTGATCAACTGACGATGCTGGCGGCAATAAAGGCCCATCACCGGACGGGAATGGAAATCCTGCAGCGGCAAGGGTTTCAGCTCGACATGACGCTCTTCACGCAGCAGCAACTCTGCCCGCTGACGCTGTTCGGCGGGAATGAATGCCACGGAGGTCTGTGGGGCCAGCCGTAGCCGCTGTGGCC
Organism: Serratia silvae; assembly: GCF_023282985.1. Classification (GTDB taxonomy): domain Bacteria; phylum Pseudomonadota; class Gammaproteobacteria; order Enterobacterales; family Enterobacteriaceae; genus Chania; species Chania silvae. Next base: position 228,070 of record NZ_JAGQDC010000001.1, read on the forward strand.
CGCTATCGGTTGCCAGCCAGAACTCAACTTCGGTCCCGGCGGGTGTATCACGCCAATGGCGAGTGAGTAAGAAACCCTGCTGTAGAGATGTCACTAGTTCCTGAGCATCGATGATCTATAGATGTTTATAGTATGGGTTTTTATACAGTGATTGTCTATTACTGGCCGGATTGGCTAAATCTACATACAATTCAACGATTGACTCCTCCTGGCCCGCGCCGGACAATCCTTCACCCATACGTTTAGCTTACCAACAGAGGTTTAATGGAAGCCTATTTACAGCAGTTGATCACCCAGTCATTGGCTTTCACCCTGGTGGTGGTCATGTTGGTGGCGTTCCTGGAGTCGCTGGCGTTGGTCGGTTTGTTATTGCCGGGCACGGTGATGATGGCCAGCATTGGCGCACTGATCGGCAGCGGACAGGTGGACTTTTATATGGCCTGGGGGGCTGGCATTGTCGGCTGTCTGCTGGGAGATTGGATTTCCTACTTTATCGGCCGGGCTTTCAAGGGGCCGCTGCACCGTTGGTCGTTCCTGAAAAAGAACAAGGCGATGCTGGATAAAACCGAGCATGCGCTGCATCAGCACAGTATCGTTACGATTTTGATCGGCCGTTTTGTTGGCCCGACGCGCCCGCTGGTGCCGATGGTAGCTGGCATGCTCGATCTGCCTCCCTACAAATTTGCCCTGCCGAATATCATCGGTTGCCTGACCTGGCCACCGGTCTATTTCTTTCCCGGCATTCTGGCGGGAGTCGCCATCGATATTCCCGCCAGCGCCAACAGCGCGTTGTTCAAATGGCTGTTGTTTGGCGTGGTGGTACTGTTGTGGCTGGCAGCTTGGCTGAGTTGGCGCTGGTGGCGTGAAGGGAAGCGCAGTGCCGATAAGCTTACACGCTGGCTAACGCCGATGCGGCTGCGGTTGGCCTGTATTGCCAGCTGGGTAGGGGCGCTGGTGTGTTTCTATTATATGCATCAGCAGGCGTTGATGCCGGTATATCGACACCTGCTGTGGAAAGTGCTGGCGGGCTGACGCTAAAATTTTGGCACAAAAAAACCGACTGGTGAGGTCGGTTTTTTTTTATTTCCCGCTCTAGAGCTGGTAACTCTGACCGGTTGAAGCCGCATTCATCTAACAGGATTAATTTTATCTTTGATCCCCTCCAATGTCAAAAGCTCAGAAATCGGATATCTAGTATGTCGTGCCTTGGGCTGATTAAGATATAATCAGCGGTTTAGCTCTGTTGCTGTCTTTACTTCGGTGTGCGCATGTACATATTCAAGCCCTGGTCGGGTGTACGGGGGGTGCCGTTATCCGATGCTCTGGCCGGAGTGAAGCCGCATTCATCTAACAACTGAGTGCTGCGCTGTGACAGGCAATGTAAGGGTAAGCGGCGGTGGCTCACTCCATGTTATGGAGAAAACGGGTGATTGATATCGATAAGGCAATCATCGTTCTTGGGGCGCTGGTCGCGTTACTGGAACTGATCCGTTATGTGCTTCAGTTACTGAACTGATAACGGAAACGTAGCTAAGGCCGGGGGCTAACCACTCCCGGCCTTTAACATTCAGCCGCGAAAGCTTACTGGAAGAATGCCTCCAACTGCTCAAACACCCGCATATCTTCGTTATGGCGTTTCACCTGTAATACATCCTCCAGCTTTTCAACCTGGCTGATCATCTGCACCAGACGCTGATCGTCGGCCACCAATAGCCAAATGCGGCTCTGGGTCCCATCTTTCAGCGGCATACACAAAATACCTTCCACGTTAAAGGCACGGCGGGCAAACAGGCCGCAAACGTGGGTCATTACGCCCGGATGGTTCCGTACCGCCAACTCCAGGATCACCTGTGGATTCTTTTGTAGTGATTGCATGGCTTATTCTCCAATCATTTCGATGTTGGCGGCACCCGGTGGCACCATTGGGTAGACTTTTTCGTTGATATCGATCAGCGCGTGGATCAGGCAAGGGCCAGGGCGTTGGATCGCGGCCAGCAACGCGGCCTGTGGATCTGCCTCAGCATTCAAATCGCAGGTGTCCAGGCCAAAACCGGCGGCAATCTTCAGGAAATCGGTACGCTTTGGATAGGTGGCGGCAAAGATATGCTGTTGATAGAACAGCGTCTGCTGCTGGTGTACCAACCCCAGGGCCTGGTTGTTCATCAGGATGATTTTCACATCCAGATTGTGCTCAACGGCGGTCGCCATCTCTTGAATATTCATCATCAGGCTGCCGTCGCCGGAGAAACACAGGACCTTACGCTGTGGCTCTGCCAAGGCAGCACCAATCGCAGCAGGCAAACCAAAGCCCATAGTGCCCAAACCGCCGGAAGTCAGCCACTGGCGCGGACGGCTCAGCGGATAAGCCTGGGCTACCCACATCTGATGCTGGCCTACATCGGTGGTGATAATGGCGCTTTCGTCCACGCAGCGTGCCGTGGCCTTAACCAACCCGTAATGACTTAATGGATCTGCCACGTTCGGCATGTTGATCGGGAATTCACGCTTCAGATCGTTAACGGTGTTCATCCATTCGGTACGCGGTTGTGCCTCGATCATCGGTAACAGCTGTTGCAGCACCTGGCCGACGTCGGCATGGATGGCAATATTGGCCTGTTTAACCTTGCCCAGTTCGGCACGGTCGATGTCCACGTGGATTATTTTGGCATTCGGGCAGAATTGCTCAGTTTTACCAATTGCCCGGTCGTCGAAGCGGGCGCCCAGCACGATCAGCAGATCGGCTTCTTGCAGGATAAAGTTGGTGCTGCGTGCGGCGTGCATCCCCAACATGCCCAATGACAGCGGGTGTTCTACCGGCATCGCACCCAACGCCATCAGCGTCATGGTGGTTGGCAGGTTGGAGCGCTCGGCCATTTCCAGCGCGGGTTTATGGGCTTCTGCGCAGATAATGCCGCCGCCCAGATACAGAATGGGACGCTTGGCCTGATTGATCATGGCCGCGGCCTGTTCGACCTGCTTGCTATCAAAGGCCGGTGGGGCGTCTGGTACGGCCATTGGCGGTAACGAATCCCACTCAATTTCGGCGGTTTGCACGTCTTTCGGAATGTCGATCCACACCGGGCCTGGGCGGCCGGATTCGGCAATGCGAAATGCGTCGCAGATCACCTGCGGCAGATCGCTGATATCGCGTACCAGATGGTTGTATTTGGTTATCGGGATGGAAATACCGTAGGTATCGACCTCCTGGAAGGCATCTGTGCCGATCATCGAAGAAGATACCTGGCCGGTGATGCACACCAGCGGGATCGAATCGAGTTTGGCATCGGCAATGGCGGTCACCAGATTGGTGGCTCCCGGGCCACTGGAAGCGATGCAGACCGCGGCCTTGCCGTTGGTACGTGCCATGCCCTGCGCCATAAAACCGGCCCCTTGCTCGTGGCGGGCCAGCACGTGCTGGATGACGGTGCTTTGGCTCAGAGCATCGTACAGCGGCAGCGCTGCGCCACCGGGAATGCCTGCAATTGTGGTGATACCCTGGCGCTCCAGCAGATGAACGATCAGCTGTGCGCCGGTAATACGTTGGCCTTGGTGTGGCGTGCCCGAAGTTGCCATGTGCCTATCCTTTTCTCTGGGCCGGTTAGCTTTTCTGGGCAGGGGGACTAAAACAAGAAACCCCGCCCGGTTTGCGCCGGCGGGGTTTGGGAATCGCGTTGATTCGGACCCTACGGCGCGTTGCCGACGACCACCACCACACGCACGACGACCACCGCGGCTGGTAGCGCGGTTGTTAGTAGGGTCGAGGTCAGCGAGGATGCGATCACAGGGAGCCTTATCATCAGTAGTAAAAAACAGAATTTTATAAAACCACAGGTGCAAAATTCGCACAACAGGTTTATTGGTTCAGCATAAAAAACGCGTGGTAGATCACGGTTTAACCGGAATACCCAGCACCTTGGCCTCCGGTGCGCTGCCGCTCACCAATGCCTGCGTCGGGCCGTCGTAATAGATCCGGCCATCCACGACCAGCAAGGTACGCGGCGCGATGCGGGCGGCATCCTCAAGATTGTGTGAAACCATTAGCAGTGTGAGTTGGCGCTGGTCGCAGACGTTTTGCAGCAGTTGCAGCATCTCACTGCGCAGTGCCGGATCGAGCGCAGAGAAAGGCTCGTCGAGCAGCAGGATCGGCTGCTGGCGGATCAGGCAACGTGCCAATGCGGCCCGCTGCCGCTGCCCGCCGGAAAGCTGTGACGGCAAGCGCTGCAGATGTTCTTCCAACCCGACCTGCTGGGCAATCTGTGTCAACTGTTCCTGCTGTGCGGCGGTTAAACGCAGGCCAGGATCCAGCCCCAGGCCGATGTTTTGCCTGACTGTCAGGTGGGCAAACAGGTTGTTCTCCTGAAACAGCATCGACACCGGGCGTTTGGCTGGCGGTGAGGTGGTATGATCGTTTCCGTTCAGCCACAGTTTGCCGCTGGCCGCCGGCAGGAAACCGGCGATCAGGCTGAGCAGGGTACTTTTGCCTGCACCGCTAGGGCCCAGTACCGCGACGTGTTCTCCCGGCTGAATGCGCAGGTCAAAACGCATCGGCAGGTGTTCGTACAGATAGGTCAGTTTTTCAAGCGTCAGCATGGCGGCCCGGTAAACGTTCAATCAGGGTAAACAGCAGGAAACAGAGCAGCAGCAGCAGTAGGGCAGTCACGGCCCCATCGTTGCTGCGATATGCGCCAATCTGCTGATAGAGATAAAAAGGCAGGGTACGGAACTGTTCATTGCCGAACAGTGCCACCACGCCGAAATCGCCAATTGACAGCACGCAGGCAAAGGCCAGCGCTTGCGCCAGTGGGCGTTGCAGCGCTTTCAGTTCTATCCAGCGCAGCCGCTGCCAGCCGTGGATATCCAGCGATAAGCATAGCGGATTATAACGCTCGGCCAGATCGCGCATCGGGTTTTCCAGCACTTTCAGCGCGTAGGGCACCGCCATCAACGCATTGGTGAGGATCACCAGCGCATAAGGCGATTGCGGTAGCCCAGTGGTATCGCTCAGCAACAGAAAGAAACCGGTAGCCAGCACAATACCCGGCATCGCCAGGATCACCATGCCGCTCAGTTCCAGCGTTTGGCCCCAGGCGGACTGTTGCCGTAGCCTCAGTTCACGGCTGCTCCACAACAGCATCATAGTCAAGATGAGGCACAATAAGCCTGCACCAACTGCGATACGCAGTGAGGTGAACAGGGCTTGCCACAGAATTGACTGTTGCAGCACGGTGAGCAGGGTTTGATTGGCACCGTCGACAACAACGGCTAACAGCGGAGGTAATAGCAATAGTAGAGCGGCAGCAATGATCAGCGTATCACTGAAGCGTCGCCCAAGGCTGTCTTGCGGATCGCGCCAACGTTGGGCGCGGGTATGGCCTACCGGCAGCGCTTGGCTCAAACGCTGGCTGAGCACCACCAGCCCCAGGCAGCAACCTAGTTGGATCAGTGCCAGCAGCGCAGCGCGGCCGAGATCGTAGTCGTAACTCAAGGCCTGATAGATCGCCAGCTCTATGGTGGTGGCCTGCGGCCCGCCGCCCAACGACAGCACGGTTGCAAAGCTGGCAAAGCACAGCATAAACACCAGGGCGCCGCTGGGGAGGATTTGGCGGCGTAACGCTGGCCATTCCACAAAGCGGAACTGCTGCCAACCGTTCATCCCCAACTGTGCAGCAAGTTGACGCTGTTCGGTGGGGATGTTCTCCAGCGCCTGTAGCAGCAGGCGGGTGGCCAGCGGCATATTAAAGAACAGATGCGCCAGCAAAATGCCTTGCAGGCCATAAGGCGAGAAGCTGTAATTCACGCCCAACCAACCACAGAGCGTTGCCAGCCAGCCTTGCCTGCCGTAGACGCTCAGTATGCCAAACACCGCCACCAGCACCGGCAGCACCAGCGTCATGGCGCACAGGCGCAGCAACAGGTTGCGGCCAGGGAAGCGTCGCCGGTACAACGCCCTGGCCAACCAAATGGCAGGCACCACCGAGATCACGGCGGAGAGTAGCGCCTGCCAAAAGGTAAAGCGCACCACGTGCCACAGGTAGCTATCTTGCCACAGGCCATGCCAATCGCTTTCAGGCGCATGGCGCCACAGCGAACCCATGGCTGCCAACGCGATCAGCAGGATCAGCCCGGCGGCCATCAGCCCCGGCCATAACCAGTAGGGGATCAGTGGCTGACGGCGGTTTGCCATGCTTTGATCCAGTTACCACGCTGTTGTGCCACTTCCTCGGCACTGAATTGCAATGCCGTTTGCGGTACGGTTATCTGTTCGAAACCAGCGGGCAGCTGCGTTTTGATCACCGGGTACATCCAGTTGCCGGTTGGAATGGTGTTCTGGAACGCCGGGGAGACCATAAACTGCATGAAGCGCTCAGCCAGTTCTGGCTGTTTGCTGGCCTTTAGCTTGCCAGCAACTTCGATTTGCAGGTAGTGGCCTTCACTGAAGTTAGTCGCCGCATAGAGGTCTTTTTTCTCTTCGATCAGATGGTAGGCGGGGGAGGTGGTGTAGCTCAGTACCATGTCGCCTTCCCCTTTCAGGAACAGGCCGTAGGCTTCACTCCAGCCTTTGGTAACGGTGACGGTTTTCTTCGCCAACTGTTGCCAGGCAAGCGGTGCCTCGTCGCCATATACTTTCTGCATCCAAAGCAGCAGGCCAAGGCCAGGAGTGCTGGTGCGTGGATCCTGATAGATGATCTTCAGGGGGCGCTCGCTGCTCACCAACTCTTTCAGGCTGGTCGGCGGGTTCTTCAGTTTGTCTTTGTTGTAGACGAAAGCAAAGTAGCCATAGTCGTAGGGAACGAAGGTCTGGTTGTGCCAACCACCGGGAACCGTGAGCTTGCTAGTATCGACTTGGCTGGCGGAGAACAGATCGGTTTGCTGCGCGGCTTGCAGCAGGTTGTTGTCCAGGCCCAAAACCACGTCGGCGGCGCTGTTCTTGCCTTCCATTCTCAGGCGGTTGAGTAACGAAACACCGTCTTCCAGCGCCACGAATTTCAATTCGCAGTCACAATCGGCCTCAAAGGCTTTTTTTACCGCCGGGCCTGGGCCCCAGTCGGCAGCGAAAGAGTCGTAGGTGTAGACCGTCAGCGTTGGCTTGGCCAGGGCCGGCATCGCCGCTAGCAGTAATAAACAGGGCAGGTATTTTTTGACCACTTTGCACTCCTAATAATTAAGGGGCAAAGGTATCTGAGGGCGTTCCCCATCATCTTTCAAGCCGCAGCGTTGTTGACTGCACGCCCTTACTTCAGTCACTTATCAATATAAGCTCCTGGGGATAAGGGCGCTTGCCGCCTAGCTGCGACTTGAAATCTATTGGGGATAAGCAACAAAGCAGCGCCATGCTCAAATCCCTCCGCCGGTATTGACCGGATCAGGTTCGACGGGTGTGCTCTCAGCGGAAAACCGTTGGCCAAAATTGGTTCGTTCTCCGCACCCCGTTGAGTCGGCGCTATTGTAGAGGCTTAGCGGCGCGGGTGAAAGGCGATTATGCTTCCGGCGGCGCAAACCAGGCAGATTTAAAATCGAACCAGCCGAGGGTATTCATCCGCACCCCACGCATGCTGCGTTGACCATGCAGTTGCAGCCAGTGGTGGAATAACGGATGCAACTGATGGCTGCTGACCAGACGTTGGCAAAACTCGGCCATTGGCAGGCGATTTTCCCGCCACAGAGCCGCATCCTGCGCGATATCCTCCGTCAGGCAGTGTTGGATCAACGGCAGTTCATACAGCGTGGCAAACAGCGAAAACTCCAGCGGCAGGGTGAAGTTGGCGCTGCCTAACCACAGATCGCTTTGTGCCTTGCCCTTATGCCAGGCTTCATAATCAACCACCTGCACATTGAGTTTGATGCCCTGCTCGGCCAGCAAAGAGGCGATGGCCTGTTTGATCGCGTTGAACTCGGAGTGTTCGCTGTAGAAGGTCAGGGTCAATTCGGTTAAGTTCGCAGGCTTGGGTTGCTGCCCCAGTACACGGTTGTGCAACCAACGCGGGAGAATGCCATAGGCCGGAGCCCAGTAACGCTGGTAGAGCGGCCCGGCGTGGCTCAGCAGCGCGATTGGGTTGATCAGTTCGCTTAGCCAACTGCGGATTTCCGGATCGGCCGCCAGTGCCGAACGCTGGTCGAACAGCAGAAAATAACAGCCTTCTTCGAGGCGGCTTTCCAGCTCGTTCCTACCGGTATCATCCCCCTGCAACTGGACGCCGGAGTGCGCCAGCTCTTCGGTGATTTCCGGTAATACCCAAATGTTGACCTCATCGATCAGGGCGCGATAGCCAAAGTAGTCGTCAAAGGCATGAATTTTCATCTGGCTTTGGTTGTTGTGTATCACGCGATAGGGGCCGGTGCCGATTGGATGGCGAGCAAAGTCCGGCAGGCTCTGCCATTCGCGCGGCAGGATCATGGCATGTACGCTGCTCAGCAGCCAAGGTAGCCAGTAGTCTGGCGTGTGTAGATGCACATCGATGACATAGGGCGTAGGCGAGTCGATCCTGTCGATATGTGAAAATAGCGGCTGTGGGATCAGGCGGTTGAGCGAATGGATCACATCTTCCATTTCCAGCTCGCGGCCATGGTGAAAATGGATCGCGGGGCGTAGATAAAAGCGCCAGTGTAAAGGGGTGATTGCTTGCCAATGATGCGAAAGATCGGGATCAAGTTCCCCATTTTCCTCGTTTACCCGCGTCAGCCCGTTGAAAATCTGTCGTGCCAGGTGGGTTTCTGAGCGGCGCAGTGCCGAGCCGGGCAACAGGTTGTAAAGCTGACGATAGTAAAGTACGCGCAGGATATGTTTCCCCTGGCGGAAGCTGCGCCCCAGCTGGGAAAGCAGCATTTGGCGTACCACGTCTTTATCGCCGACCAACTGGACCAATTGGTCGATGCGATCCTGTTCCAGCAGCTCCTCGGCGCGTTGTTGTTGCAGTGCCAATCCGGTGTAGTGAAAGCTGAGCTGCGAACGTTTACCCCGGCCGGATTCAGCCTGCCAGGTCAGCCAGCCCTCGTGCTGCATGGCACCCAGTAACGAACGAACATGGCGACGGGAACAGCTGAGTACCTCTGCCAACTCTTGCAGCGTGGTTTCGGTGGTTTGGCCGTGGCAGCGTTGCCACAGGCGTATGAACTGTTGTTGCAGGCGTGAGGTGGACATAAAAGAGGAACTCTCCGGCATCAAGTCGTCAATTTATCTTTCCTCATATTACGCTGATAATGATTGCAGTTGAATTAGCTGAGGGATAACAAATGACGGTTCTGTTGGCTAAACAGTTTTATCAGCGTTATTTCACCGAGATCCACCGCCAGCAGGCCGATTGGCTGAAGGTGGTTCCTGAACAGGCGCGGCTGGAGATGCTGTCCCACTTGACCCAGTGGGACATCGCAACGCTGAGCGACAAGCAATACTGTGAGCGTATCTGACGCTCACCGCAAAAGTGTTTCTGAGTAATGGTGCTTTTCACCAGCCAGTGGGGTAACCCACTGGCATTTTTATCTACTGCCTTTGCTTCCTTCGGCAATTTTCCTTCTGTAGCATAGCCTCCTTTAATTCTGGTCAGGGATATAGGTATGAGTTTCAGACGCTGGTTGCCGCGCCGTTTTAATCCCGTTTTTGCCGCTTTCCTGCTGATTGCCTTCCTGACCGGCATTGCCGGGGCACTGCAAGCCCCCACGCTGAGCCTGTTCCTAACCACTGAAGTGAAGGTGCGCCCGCTGTGGGTGGGTATGTTCTATACCGTGAATGCCATCGCCGGGATTATCGTCAGCTTCCTGTTGGCCAAGCGCTCGGATACTCGTGGCGATCGGCGCAAGCTGATCCTGGTGTGCTGTATCATGGCGGTGGGTAATAGCCTGCTGTTTGCGTTCAACCGTGAATACCTGACGTTGATCACCGCAGGCGTACTGCTGGCCGCAGTTGCCAATACCGCCATGCCGCAGATTTTTGCTCTGGCGCGTGAATATGCGGACAGCTCGGCACGCGAAGTAGTGATGTTCAGTTCGGTGATGCGTGCCCAGCTTTCATTGGCCTGGGTGATCGGCCCGCCGCTGTCGTTTATGTTGGCGCTGAACTACGGTTTTACCGTGATGTTTATGATTGCGGCGGTGATTTTTGCCGTCAGCGTGCTGCTGGTGTGGCTTATATTGCCTTCGGTGCCCCGTGCCAACGTTGAGATTAGCGTAGATTCTCCGCCTATTGCGCCAATCAGCGCCTGGCGCGATCCCGATGTGCGCCTGTTGTTTGTGGCTTCGATGCTGATGTGGACCTGCAACACCATGTATATCATCGATATGCCGCTCTACATCACCGCCGATCTGGACTTGCCGGAACGGCTGGCCGGTTGGCTGATGGGCACCGCCGCCGGGTTGGAAATCCCGGCGATGCTGCTGGCGGGCTATTACGTCAAACGCTTTGGTAAACGTAATATGATGCTGTTTGCAGTGGCGGCAGGCGTGCTGTTTTATGCCGGACTGGTGCTGTTCAAGTTCCAGTCGGCCCTGATGGTATTGCAGCTGTTCAATGCGGTGTTTATCGGCATTATTGCCGGGATCGGCATGTTGTATTTTCAGGATCTGATGCCGGGGCGGCCCGGTGCCGCGACCACCATGTTTACCAACAGCATTTCGACCGGGGTGATCCTGGCCGGTGTACTGCAAGGTGCGCTGGTGGAAAACTTCGGGCACTATGCGGTTTACTACCTGATTACTCTGCTTGCCATCCTGGCACTGTGGATGTGCGCCAAAGTTCGCGAAGTGTGAGCTGTAACACCCTGTTAGTTGATACACATCATTGAGAAAACCGCTCCAGTCTCACTAAGATAAACGGACTCAGAGCGTGAGCTTCGCGCTCTTATCCATCTTGCTATTAAGATGCCGATCCCGTTGATGAATGTGGGTATGTTATGGATAAACTAACGCCGCTCAAACCTGTTCCCTCCCTCTGTGCCGTTATCGCCGCTTTGCTGATCTGGTTTGTGATCCCTGTTCCCGAAGGCGTGGCTCCGAATGCCTGGCATTTGCTGGCGCTGTTTATTGGGACCATCGTTGCCATCATTGGTAAGGCTATGCCAATTGGTGCCGTTTCTATCATCGCTATTGCGCTGGTGGCCGTGACCGGCGTGACCAACCCAGGCAAGCCTGGGGCGGCATTGGACGATGCGCTGAGTGGTTTCTCCAACCAGCTTATCTGGCTGATCGGCTTTTCGATCATGATCTCCCTAAGCCTGAATAAAACCGGTCTGGGATCGCGCATTGGCTACTACTTTATCTCGCTGTTTGGCAAAAAGACGCTGGGGATCGCCTATGCGTTAACCTTGGCGGAAACCGTGTTGGCCCCGGTTACGCCGAGCAATACCGCCCGTGGCGGCGGCATCATCCACCCGATAATGAAATCAATAGCGGACAGCTTTGGCTCCAAGCCCGAGCTGAATACCTCCGGTAAGATTGGCCGCTATCTCTCGCTGGTTAACTACAATATCAACCCGATCACCTCGGCGATGTTTATCACCGCTACTGCGCCTAACCCACTGATTGTCAATCTGATCGCCAAAGGTGCCGGTTCCGAGTTTGAACTGACTTGGGGAATGTGGGCAATAGCGGCGCTGGTACCAGCGGTCTGTTCGCTGATCGTCATGCCGCTGGTGGTTTATTGGCTGTATCCGCCGGAAATTAAAAGCACCCCGGATGCGCCACTGTTTGCACAGGATAAACTGCAAGCGCTGGGGCGGACAACCCTGCCAGAGAAAATCACGCTGGGCGTATTTGCCCTGTTGCTGGTGCTGTGGGCCGGGGTTCCGGCGATGATTTTTGGCCCTGCGCTCGCGGTTAACCCGACGACCGCTGCGGTGATCGGCCTGGCGATCCTGCTGGCAACTGGCGTACTGAGTTGGGACGACGTGCTGAAACACAAAGGCGCCTGGGATACCGTGGTCTGGTTTGCCGCCTTGGTGATGATGGCGACCTACCTAGGCAAACTGGGTCTGATTGGCTGGCTGTCACAAACGGTAGGTTCGGGTATCGATCATATGGGGATGAGCTGGGTCGGGGGAACCATTCTGTTAACGCTTGTCTATCTCTATTCGCATTACTTCTTTGCCAGTACCACCGCGCACGTGACCGCCATGTTCGCTGCGTTCTTTGCCGCAGGTATTGCCCTTGGTGCGCCACCGGCACTGCTTGGCCTGATCCTGGCCTTCTCGTCTTCCCTGATGATGTCATTAACCCATTATGGCACCGGCACCGCCCCGATTATCTTTGGATCGGGCTATGCCACCTTGGGGGAATGGTGGAAAACCGGCTTTATCATGAGCGTGGTCAACCTGCTGATTTGGGCGTTGATCGGGGGAGTGTGGTGGAAGTGGTTGGGCTATTGGTGATTTATGAAAGCCTCACCTGCCGGGCGGCGGGTGAGGCTGAAGCTTAGTTCAGAAACGCCGGTTGCTGTGCCTCGTAGCGGGAAATCTCCGCTTCGTGCTGTAACGTCAGGCCGATGCTGTCCAAACCGTTAATCATGCAGTGGCGGCGGAAGCTGTCGATCTCAAACGGGTAGCTGTTGCCCCCGGCATTCACCGTCTGGTTTTCCAGATCGACCACAAACTCCGTGCCTTCGTGCTCTGCCACCAACTTAAACAGCGTATCCACATCCTGCTCGCTCAGCGCGACCGGCAGCAGCTGGTTGTTGAACGAGTTACCATAGAAGATATCCGCAAAGCTTGGTGCAATCACCACCTTGAAGCCGTAATCAGTTAATGCCCATGGTGCGTGTTCACGGGATGAACCACAGCCAAAGTTTTCCCGGGCTAACAGGATGCTCGCCCCTTTATAGCGCGGAAGGTTCAGCACAAACTCAGGATTGGGCTGTTGACCCGCATCGTCTAGGAAGCGCCAGTCGTTGAACAGGTGCTGGCCGAAACCGGTGCGGGTCACTTTCTGCAAAAACTGCTTTGGGATAATGGCATCGGTATCGACGTTGGCCGCGTCCAGAGGCACCACTAAGCCGGTATGTTGAGTAAATTTAGCCACGCTGGTGCTCCTTAGTGCAATTCACGGATGTCGGCAAAATGGCCGGTAACGGCGGCGGCGGCGGCCATCGCCGGGCTGACCAGATGAGTACGCCCACCCCGGCCCTGACGCCCTTCGAAGTTACGGTTGCTGGTTGAAGCACAGCGTTCGCCAGGGTTCAGACGGTCGTTGTTCATCGCTAGGCACATGGAACAGCCTGGCAGACGCCATTCGAAACCGGCTTCGATAAAGATCTTGTCCAGACCTTCCTCTTCCGCCTGCGCTTTGACCGGGCCAGAGCCAGGTACCACAATCGCCTGCACGCCTGCAGCCACTTTACGGCCTTTGGCGATGGCGGCAGCGGCGCGCAAATCTTCGATACGTGAGTTGGTGCAAGAGCCGATAAACACTTTGTCGATCGCGACGTCAGTCAGTTTGATGCCGGGTTTCAGATCCATATAGGCCAACGCTTTTTCAGCCGAGGCTCGTTCCACCGGATCGCTAAAGGAGTCGGGGGTTGGGATCGCCTGATCGACCGCGATAACCTGCCCCGGATTGGTGCCCCAGGTCACCTGTGGGGCAATATCTTCCGCTCGCAGGGTGATGGTGGTATCGAATTTGGCTTCTGCGTCGGACTTCATGGTGCGCCAGTAGGCCACGGCCTGCTCCCAGTTTTCCCCAGTAGGAGCGAACTGGCGGCCTTTCAGGTAATTGAAGGTGGTGTCGTCTGGCGCAACCAGGCCCGCTTTGGCACCCATCTCAATCGCCATGTTGCACAGCGTCATGCGGCCTTCCATGCTCAATGCTTCGATAGCTTTGCCACAGAATTCCACCACGTGACCGGTACCGCCAGCGCTGCCGGTTTTGCCGATCACGGCCAGCACGATATCTTTGGCGGTGATACCTTCTGCGGCATCGCCGGTAACTTCAATCTTCATCGTCTTGGCGCGGCCCTGCTTCAGGGTTTGGGTCGCCAGCACGTGTTCCACTTCCGAAGTACCGATACCGAACGCCAGCGAGCCAAAAGCACCGTGCGTGGCGGTATGGGAGTCGCCACAGACGATGGTCATGCCCGGCAGCGTCATGCCTTGCTCAGGGCCGATAACGTGGACAATGCCCTGGAAGGGGTGGTTCAGGTCATACAGCGAGACGCCGAACTCTGCGCAGTTCTTGATCAGCTCCTGCATCTGAATGCGGGCCATCTCGCCGCTGGCGTTGATGTCTTTGGTCTGGGTGGAAACGTTGTGATCCATGGTGGCAAAGGTCTTGCCCGGTTGGCGCACCTTACGGCCCATGGCACGCAGGCCGTCGAAGGCCTGTGGGGAGGTCACTTCATGCACCAGATGACGATCGATGTACAGCAGCGGTGTCTCGTTTGGCGCTTCATGCACCACGTGGGCATCGTATAATTTCTGATATAAGGTCTTGGCCATGATTTACGCTCCCTCAGCCACGAAGCGGGCAATGATATCGCCCATTTCACTGGTGCCGATGGCTTTGCCAGCACCGGCCAGATCGGCGGTACGGTAGCCCTGTTCCAATGCCTGATTAATGGCGCGTTCGATCGCATCTGCGGCTTCATCGGCGCCCAGGCTATAACGCAGCATCAGGGTAGCCGACAGAATTTGCGCGATCGGGTTGGCAATGTCTTTACCCGCGATGTCCGGTGCGGAGCCACCTGCGGGTTCGTACAGGCCAAAGCCTTGTTCGTTCAGGCTGGCGGAAGGCAGCATGCCCATCGAGCCGGTGATCATGGCGCATTCATCCGACAGGATGTCGCCGAACAGGTTGGAGCACAGCAGCACGTCGAACTGGGACGGATCTTTGATTAACTGCATGGTGGCGTTGTCGATATACATATGTGACAGCGACACATCCGGGTAATCCTTGGCGACCTGAGTCACGACTTCACGCCACAGGATGGAGCTTTGCAACACGTTGGCTTTATCAATCGAGGTAACGATGTTGCGGCGTTTGCGGGCGGACTCAAAGGCGATACGGGCGATGCGTTCGATCTCAAAGCGGTGATACACCTCGGTATCAAAGGCGCGCTCATGCATGCCCTGACCTTCACGGCCTTTTGGTTGGCCGAAGTAGATGCCGCCGGTTAACTCACGCACGCACAGAATGTCGAAGCCACGCGCGGCGATATCGGCACGCAGCGGGCAAAAATCTTCCAGACCTTGGTACAGGCGGGCAGGGCGCAGGTTGCTGAACAGTTTGAAGTGCTTGCGCAGCGGCAGCAGCGCACCGCGCTCTGGCTGCTCTGCCGGTGGCAGATGTTCCCATTTAGGGCCGCCCACCGAGCCGAACAGGATGGCATCGGCCTGCTCACAGCCGGCAACGGTCGCTGCGGGTAATGGGGAGCTGTGGCGATCGATGGCAATGCCACCAACGTCATATTCACTGGTGGTGATGCAGATGCCAAAGCGTTGGCGTACGGCATCTAACACTTTGTGGGCCTGAGCCATTACTTCCGGGCCGATTCCGTCTCCGGGCAAGACGGCAATGTGGTAAGTCTTAGTCATGTTCACACCGTTTCCTGATTATTTTGATGTTTAGTTTGCTGCAAGCGCTGTTTTTCTTTTTCTACTTGCTGAGAGCGCCAGATATTATTCAATACGTGGATCATCGCCTTGGCAGAAGATTCCACAATGTCGGTTGCCAGGCCCACGCCATGGAAGCGGCGGCCATTGTAAGACACCACGATATCAACCTGGCCCAGTGCGTCGCGGCCCTGACCTTTGGCGGTCAGTTGGTATTTCACCAGCTCAATCGGGTAGTCGGTGATACGGTTGATAGCTTGGTAAACTGCATCTACCGGGCCGTTGCCCGTGGCAGCTTCGGACTTCTCTTCTTCGCCACATTTCAGCTTGACCGAAGCGGTAGCCATAATGCTGCTGCCAGACTGCACGCTGAAGTATTCCAGGCTGAAATGCTCAGGTTCTTCCTGCTGCTTATTGATGAATGCCAGGGCTTCCAGATCGTAGTCAAACACCTGGCCTTTCTTGTCGGCCAGCTTCAGGAAAGCAGCGTACAGCACGTCCAGATTGTAATCCTGTTCCTTGTAACCCATCTCTTCCATGCGGTGTTTTACCGCCGCGCGGCCGGAACGGGAGGTCAGGTTCAACTGGATATCTTTCAGACCGATGGTCTGTGGGGTCATGATTTCGTAGTTCTCGCGGTTTTTCAGCACGCCGTCCTGGTGGATACCGGAGGAGTGGGCGAAAGCGTTGGAACCGACGATGGCCTTGTTAGCCGGGATGGGCATATTGCACAGCTGGCTGACCAACTGGCTGGTGCGGTAGATTTCCTGATGATTGATATTGGTGTGTACCTGCATAAAGTCCTGACGCACCTTAATTGCCATGATCACTTCTTCCAGTGAGCAGTTACCGGCGCGTTCGCCGATGCCGTTCAAGGTGCCTTCTACCTGGCGGGCACCGGCCTGGACGGCAGCGATAGAGTTACCCACGGCCATGCCTAAATCGTCGTGACAGTGGACGGAAATAATCGCCTTATCAATATTAGGCACGCGGTCGTACAGCGTAGTAATGATGCCGCCAAACTGGTTTGGCGTGGTGTAGCCAACGGTATCAGGGATATTAATGGTAGTGGCACCGGCGTTGATGGCGGCTTCTACCACGCGGCACAGGTTATCAATAGGGGTGCGGCCAGCGTCTTCACAGGAGAACTCTACGTCATCGGTATAGTTACGGGCGCGTTTCACAGAGCGTACAGCCATTTCCAACACCTGATCGAAAGAACGCTTCAATTTGGATTCGATATGCAGGGTGGAGGTGGCCAGGAAGACGTGAATACGGAAGGCCTCGGCCACGCGTAACGCTTCGGCAGCGACGTCAATGTCGTTATCAACACAGCGTGCCAGACCACAAACGCGGCTGTTTTTGATCTGGCGGGCAATGGTCTGTACCGACTCGAAGTCCCCAGGAGAGGAGACTGGGAAGCCGACTTCCATTACATCGACACCCATTCTTTCCAGCGCCATGGCGATCTGGATTTTTTCTTTAACGCTCAGGCTCGCCTGCAGTGCCTGTTCACCATCACGCAATGTGGTATCGAAAATAATGACTTGTTGGCTCATCGTGTTGTTCCTTGTCGTGTTTGTTTCACGCTAAGCGGGTAAAAAAAAACCCGCGCAGTAGCGCGGGTTTTGCAGATGATGGGCTGAATCAGCTTTGAACCCCGTCCACCAGCGTACCGCGCACATAAGATGCGATTAGTAGTAGGCCTAGTAGACGGTGGGTACGGATCATAGCGGTCAGCTTCTCTAAAATTGTTTCGTTGTCTAATTTGATACTTTATTGGCCGGGGCATGTCAACACCTGATTAAAACAGGGGGATTGAAAAGGGTGGCACCAGTGGCGGTGGCGCTAGTTGGAAACTCGGCAAAACCCCGGGGAGACCGCGTTAAATCTGCCGTTGTTCGGGATTTTATTAGCATAAATGGTCTGAAATCGGCGCTGTTGCAATGATTAACAAGACAGCTCGGTTAAAACTTATCGTTGGCGCAAAAAAACGGCAGGTGCGGCTTGATGGGATGTTGATGTGGCTCGTTTTGCATTCACGGTGTCAATCTATTGTTGTTTATTTATTTGAGATTTGTATTTTTTGTGCTGAACTGAGCGGCTACAATCAATTAAGTGATGCTAAAGATACCTATTTTGCTCTGGTATGATTGTCCATTAACGCATTTTATGGTCTGATCCAGAGGTTGATGAGTACCAAACGGGTATCCATAACTTAGGTGTTTTGCCTGCCAATTTTGTTTGTATGAAGGCTGCCTACCGACGAACAATGCCAAATAGGCACCACCGTGTCATATTTTTATAGGATGATGCCCGATTGCTATCTTGCCAAGCTAGTCAAAAGGGATAACTAATTTCGCTGTGTGGGAATAACGTAGCCTGCCTTTTCCTGTTATTCCCCTGTGCGCTAGCGGGATTATCTACATGGGACTTAGTGGAGTTTGGATATGTCCGAATATAATTCAGGAACTGTCTTGAGGAAAGAAAATGGTGATATTCATTTGCGCAGTGTGGATCTTAATTTGCTCACTGTTTTTGATGCGGTTATGCAGATGCAGAATATTACCAAGGCGGCCAATTCCTTAGGGATGTCTCAGCCAGCGGTCAGCAATGCCGTGTCACGTTTGAAGATCATGTTCAACGATGAACTGTTTGTCCGCTTCGGCCGTGGCATTCAACCTACTATGCGCGCGCGCCAACTTTTTGGCCCGGTGCGCCAGGCACTGCAGCTGGTACAAAATGAGCTGCCGGGCGCTGGCTTTGATGCTCTGAGCAGCGAACGTCTCTTTGTTCTTTCTATCTGCAGCCCGTTAGATATTCGTCTGACGGCCAAAATAATTAACAACGTCAAGAGCATGGCACCCAATGTGCAGATACAGACCCATTCCTACATGAGCAATAACATCGAGCATCAGTTACGTTATCAGGAAACCGAGTTTGTTATTGGCTATAGTCGCCTTGAACATCCCGAGTTTCAGGATATTGCCTTATTCGATGATGAATTGACCCTGGTCGCTGCGCAGTCTCACCCACGGTTGGTGGGTACCATTAGCCAGAAACAGATGCTGGCGGAGCACCATGCCGTCATCTCGTTAGAGCGTTTTTGTTCCTTTAGCAAACCCTACTATCTTGACGAAGCCATGCAACGAAGTGTCACCCAGCAATGTACCGACCTGTTCAGCGCATTGAATATAGTCGCCATGACCGAGATGGTGGCAATCGCTCCTCGTTGGTTTGCCCAGCAGCATGTACAAGCCTTGCAGCTAAAATTAATTCCGCTGCCTTGGGAGAGGAAAACCGCCACCTGTTATCTCTCCTGGCATGAGTCTGCCGAGCGCGATGAAGGCCATCAGTGGATGAAGTCCGTACTTAGCCAAGCTGGCATATTGCGCTAATGAGTGATTTATTGGCCCAGCGCGCTTTCGAGTGCGTCGGGTTGATAATGGATAGCGCGAAGAATTAATAAGAATACGCTCAGCCAAACTAAGATAATTCCGCATTATGGTGTCGGGGAAATATCATATACCTGTGACGGTTAATTAATTTAATCGACTGAAACTCTCTTCTGCCCCTGACGATACTGTTACTCTTTTAACCTGTTACCTCTCCCTCCTTGTCGTAGATCCCACTTTGTCTGTTAAGCGTAAACCTTTTGCTTTCCCTTTTGTCCAAGATCAAGAGAAATGAGAACAAGCGCGTTTTGGCTCACACTTCGACGCTGAAATCCCTTTTCCCACAGCCGGAGACTAGGTAGACTGCGCAAAAAAAGTAAACACGTGTAAGCTGAGATGTGAGAGCTTCCGCTCCGATCACGGTTAACTGGTTGATTAATTTTAGGCTTGGAGCGCTATGACCAATACTTTGCAACATTACCATCAGGTCGAACGTATACAGCATCAAATTGCTAACCGTGCCGAACATACGGCTTTCCGTCAGTGGTCCCCGCAGGGAGAAACACGGCTGACTTGGTCACAGGTTGGGGCGCACACGCAACATATTGCCTGCGCCTTGCTGGCACTGGGCGTCGAAGTACAGGAACGTGTAGCGATTTTTGCCAACAACAGCATGGCCTGGTCGCTGGCCGATCTGGCGATCCTTCAACTCCGGGCGGTCAGCGTGCCGCTTTATGCCACCAACACCCCGGCTCAGGCGGCATTTATCGTGAATGATGCCGATATCCGCGTTCTGTTTGTCGGTGAGCAAGATCAACTGGATGCCGCGATTGCGCTGCGTGGCGTATGCCCGCAACTGACCCACATTATTGTCTTTGATGCTTCAGCCGATTTGCGCGGCTGCGAGATTGCTCAACACCTGCATCATTTCGAACGTCTTGCGGATATCGAGCGTTTCGATACCCAGCGTCAGCAAAGAATCGCCGAGCGCGATTTGCAGGATTTGTTCACCCTGATCTACACCTCAGGTACCACCGGGGAGCCGAAAGGCGTGATGCTTGACTACCGCAATATGGCTGCTCAGCTGCAGTTGCATGACGATCGCCTGACGGTGACGGCGGATGACGTTTCCCTCAGTTTCCTGCCGTTGTCACACGTTTTTGAACGTGCCTGGAGCTTCTTTATCATGCATTCGGGCGCGCAGAACGTTTATCTGCCCAATACCGACTGGGTGAGAGAAGCGATGGCCGATGTCAAACCGACCCTGATGTGTGCAGTACCGCGCTTTTATGAAAAAATCTTCAGCGCGGTGCATGAAAAGGTCGCACGTGCGCCTTGGTTGCGACGTGCCTTATTCCACTGGGCCATCGTCTGCGGTGAACGCAAGTTCCTTCAGGAAAGGGCAGGGAAACCGTTAGGTAAGTTGTTCGATCTCTCTTACCGCTGGGCTGACAAGTTGGTGTTAAGTAAGCTGCGAGGGATCCTGGGAGGGAGGGTGCGCTTCTTGCCTGCGGCCGGTGCCAAGCTTGATGACAATGTCATTCTGTTCTTCCAGGCGATGGGCATTAACATCAAATACGGCTACGGCATGACGGAAACCTGCGCCACGGTCTCCTGTTGGGAAGAGAACAACTTCCGTTTTGGCTCGATCGGCAAGCCGTTACCCGGCGTGGAAGTGCGCATCGGCGATGAAAATGAGATCCAGGTGCGTGGGCCAATCGTGATGCGTGGCTATTTCAATAAACCGCTGGAAACGGCCGATAGCTTTACCGCAGACGGCTGGCTGAAAACCGGCGATGCCGGCATGATCGACGAAGGCGGCAACCTGTTTATTACCGAGCGGCTGAAGGATCTGATGAAGACCTCCGGTGGTAAATACATTGCGCCACAGATGCTGGAAGGTACCCTGGCGCAGGATCGCTTTATTGAACAGGTCGCGATCGTTGCCGATGCACGCAAGTTTGTCTCCGCGTTAATCGTTCCGAGCTTCGAGTCGCTGGAAGAGTACGCCAAATCGGTCAATCTGAAGTATCAGGATCGGCTCGAACTGCTGCGCAACAGCCATATCATCGAAATGTTCGAAAAGCGTCTGCGGGAGATGCAAAAAGAGTTGGCCCTGTTTGAGCAGGTGAAGAAATTTACCCTGTTGCCAGCGGCCTTCTCGATGGAATTGGGGGAACTGACTCCGACGCTGAAGCTGCGTCGCAAGGTGATCCTCCAGCGTTACCAGCATGAAATTGAGTCCATGTATCAGGAAAAATGATATACCCGTCGTCTTTCAAGCTACAGCGTTGTTACCTGCGCTTGCTGTGCTGTACAGGGATGTACGAATGCCACGAGCGCAGGGATGCGCAAGAGCGGCCAACTTGAAATCCATAGGGTATAGAAAGTGGATATGGGCGAAAAAACCACAGTCGCCATTGCCTGATATAGTTCTGTAATTATCCCACTATGCAAAACAATGCCTAGCTGAATAACCTCTCGGCTAGTGCATAGTTTTGCCAAGCCGCGCATCTCCAGCCTGATGGCAATACCCTTGCCCACGATAAGCCATTTTGCCGTTTGCCTGCCTCATATTCTGACGCTATGTTAAGAGTCCAAAACGTCCATAAGATTTTTGGGGCCATGCCCCAGACAGGACAGGCGCTACGTTCCGGCGTCAGACAAGAACAAGCTATGTAAGCCTGGAGGCAAACCCATGGAAATATTGTCAGGAGCCGAGATGGTCGTCCGATCGCTGATCGATCAGGGCGTTAAGCATGTATTCGGCTATCCGGGCGGGGCGGTACTCGATATCTATGATGCCCTGCACACGGTCGGGGGCATCGATCATATTCTGGTGCGCCATGAGCAAGGGGCGGTGCATATGGCCGATGGCTATGCACGAGCAACCGGCGAGGTGGGCGTAGTGTTGGTCACTTCTGGCCCAGGAGCCACCAACGCCATTACCGGCATCGCCACCGCCTATATGGATTCCATCCCGATGGTGGTGCTCTCTGGCCAGGTGCCAAGCTCGCTGATTGGCTACGACGCCTTCCAGGAATGCGACATGGTAGGGATCTCCCGCCCGGTGGTAAAACACAGCTTCCTGGTCAAGCGTACCGAAGACATTCCTTCCGTGCTGAAAAAGGCGTTTTATCTAGCTTCTACCGGTCGCCCTGGCCCTGTGGTGGTCGATCTGCCGAAAGATATCGTTGGCCCGGCGGTAAGAATGCCCTATGCGTATCCGCAGGACGTCAGTATGCGTTCCTACAATCCGACGGTGCAAGGCCACCGTGGGCAGATCAAACGCGCTCTACAGACCATTCTGGCGGCTAAAAAACCGATCATGTACGTGGGCGGCGGTGCCATTAATTCGGGTTGCCATGAAGAATTGCTGCAACTGGCGGAAAAGCTGAACCTGCCGGTCACCTGTACGCTGATGGGGCTGGGGGCGTTCCCGGGTACTCATCGCCAAAGCGTCGGTATGCTGGGCATGCACGGCACCTATGAAGCTAACAAGACCATGCATCATTCCGACGTGATTTTTGCCGTTGGGGTGCGCTTTGACGATCGCACTACCAATAACCTGGCCAAATACTGCCCGGATGCCACGGTGCTGCATATCGATATCGACCCGACCTCTATTTCCAAAACGGTGGATGCCGATATTCCTATCGTTGGCGATGCCAAACAGGTGCTGACGCAGATGCTGGAACTGCTGGCGCATGAGGACAAAGCGCAGGATTTCGATGCGCTGCGTGACTGGTGGCAGTCCATTGAGCAGTGGCGCGCGCGTGATTGCCTGGGCTACAACAAAGACAGTGGCACCATCAAACCTCAGGCGGTGATCGAAACGCTGCACCGCCTGACCAAGGGCGATGCCTATGTCACCTCCGACGTTGGCCAGCACCAGATGTTTGCCGCGCTCTATTATCCGTTCGATAAGCCGCGCCGTTGGATCAACTCTGGTGGGCTGGGCACCATGGGCTTTGGTTTGCCAGCCGCCCTCGGGGTAAAACTGGCACTGCCAGACGAAACGGTAGTGTGCGTCACCGGTGACGGCAGCATTCAGATGAATATCCAGGAGTTGTCCACGGCTCTGCAGTACAACCTGCCGGTGGTGGTAGTCAACCTGAATAACCGCTACCTGGGCATGGTGAAACAGTGGCAGGACATGATCTATTCTGGCCGCCATTCGCAGTCTTATATGGATTCCTTGCCGGACTTCGTCAAGCTGGCAGAAGCTTATGGCCATGTCGGCATCGCCATTCGTACCCCGGATGAGCTGGAAATCAAGCTGGCGCAGGCGCTGGCTGAAAAAGAACGTCTGGTATTTGTCGATGTGACCGTCGACGAGACCGAACATGTTTATCCAATGCAGATCCGCGGTGGAAGCATGGACGAAATGTGGTTAAGCAAAACGGAGAGAACCTGATGAAGCGCCGTATCTTATCGGTATTACTGGAAAACGAATCCGGTGCGTTGTCGCGCGTCGTCGGGCTGTTCTCTCAGCGTGGCTACAACATCGAAAGCCTGACGGTCGCTCCTACCGATGATCCAACCTTGTCGCGCATGACGATCCAAACGGTGGGTGATGAAAAGGTGCTGGAGCAGATAGAGAAGCAGTTACATAAGCTGGTTGACGTACTGCGCGTCAGTGAGCTGGTGCAGGGGGCTCACGTTGAGCGTGAAATCATGCTGGTGAAGCTGCAGGCCAGCGGCTATGGGCGTGAAGAGGTGAAGCGCAGCACGGATATTTTCCGTGGGCAAATTGTGGATGTCACTTCGTCGCTTTACACCGTGCAGTTGGCGGGAACCAGCGACAAGCTGGACGCCTTCCTAAACGCCGTACGTGAAGTGGCTGAAATCGTCGAAGTGGCCCGCTCGGGGATTGTTGGCGTGTCGCGCGGTGACAAGATTATGCGCTGATAGCGGGTTTTCTGCACTGTATCGAGGGCGTGGCAGGTTTGTTACGCCCTTTCTTTTTTATTTTTTGCCCATTTGCTGGCACCTTTGGGCGAAAGCGGTTGCTCGGCCGTGTTTTCTGCTGTTAGATCGCCATTACGGGTTGAATAACCATAGTGACTATCATGGTTACTCATTACCCTTCCGCTTTCGGTACGCCATACTCTGAAAGCGTGGGGGTAAACAACGCCACAGGATCCATTGTCATTTTGAGAGTCATTTAAAGGGGTTAACGTGAAACTGGATGAAATCGCGCGTCTCGCAGGCGTTTCGCGCACTACGGCCAGTTATGTCATCAACGGCAAAGCGAAGCAGTATCGTGTCAGCGATAAAACCGTCGAAAAAGTGATGGCCGTGGTCAGGGAGCACAATTATCACCCGAATGCCGTAGCTGCAGGGCTGCGTGCAGGTCGCACTCGTTCTATCGGCCTGGTGATACCGGATCTGGAAAATACCAGCTATACCCGCATCGCTAACTACCTGGAACGTCAGGCGCGTCAGCGCGGTTACCAACTGTTGATTGCCTGCTCGGAAGATCAGCCGGATAATGAAATGCGCTGTATTGAGCACCTGCTGCAACGCCAGGTTGATGCGATCATCGTCTCCACTGCGTTGCCGCCGGAGCATCCGTTCTATCAGCGCTGGGCTAACGATCCTTTCCCGATTATCGCGTTGGACCGCGCCCTGGATCGTGAACACTTTATCAGCGTGGTGGGGGCCGATCAGGAAGACGCCTTTGCTTTGGCGCAGGAGTTACGTACTTTCCCCGCCAAGTCGGTGTTGTATCTGGGGGCTTTGCCAGAGCTTTCGGTCAGCTTCTTGCGTGAGCAAGGTTTCCGCCAGGCCTGGCAGGATGACGAGCGGCAGGTGGATTATCTGTATGCCAACAGCTATGAACGTGAAGCGGCCGGCGTGCTGTTCGCGGAATGGCTGAAAACCCATCCAATGCCACAGGCGTTGTTTACCACCTCATTTTCGCTGTTGCAGGGCGTGATGGACGTAACGCTGAAACAGCGTGGGCGTTTACCGACGGATCTGGCGATTGCCACCTTTGGTGACCATGAGCTGTTGGATTTCCTAGAGTGTCCGGTGCTTGCCGTGGCCCAACGCCACCGTGAAGTTGCCGAGCGGGTGCTGGAGCTGGTGCTTGCCAGCCTGGATGAACCGCGCAAACCCAAACCGGGTATGACGCGCATTCGCCGTAACCTGTTCCGCCGTGGCAGCCTGAGCCGCAAATAAGTTTAAAAGGGCCGCAGTCTGCGGCCCTTTCCCTCACACGTAACCCACGCGAAACAGCCTGCGGCAATACTCCAGAAAATAGCCGTACACCACGCCCATCGCCATCGAGATCACCGCATTGCTGGTCACTGCGGCCAGGATCTGCTGGCCATCCGCGCCCACGCTCCACAGAATGGCGGCGTACACCGGCGATTGAAAACTGACGTAAGCCAACAGATCGGCCAGGTTACGCAGCAAAAATTGCCCTCGAGGGCTGCGGCGTGCGGTGGCGATAAAGAAATCGCGGTAGCGACCATAGGGCCAGGCGATCAGGATATTGACAGGGATCGACACCAGTCGGGAGGAGAGCGATTGGCTAAAGCTCATGCCCGAAATCAGTATTTCAATCGCCATCCCGACGATAAAACAGTACACCACCAGCGCAAAAGTATCGGCGGCAGCGCTGCGCCATGGTAAAACGGCTCTAGACATGACACGATCCCTGAATTTATCGGTTAACATGTTGCTTATTAATGTTAATTAGGTGTTATTAACTGACATTTCTGCTGTTTTGTAGTCTACTTGACTGCGTTGGATGTTTTAAGTGGCTTAAAATTTTTATTTTTAACATTTGGCTGATTTTTATCCTGGCAACGGTGGGAAAAGCGTGGAAAGCAGGGATTTAAAATGGTGTTTGACAATATTTTCATTATAAACAGTTGGTTATGGTTTTATGGTGATGATGAGGTGACGGGTTTGCGGGTGGATCAGTAATAGGCTTAATAAATTTACGTATATTCCTGTATTCGCAAAAAAAACCGGATGAATTGTAAATAGGTGTTTTGAGAATAATCTTACGATATTGATTTGAATCATAATTGGCGGCTTGAGCCAGTGGTTCGCCATTTATTTTATCTTTGGGTTGTTCTTTGAAGGAATAATTGAAGTAAAATAGCGCGCCGTTGGCAGTGAAATACTCGCTGAGTGTTATTAAGTCAAGGGTTTATGGCATTTCCCTGCTGGCAGGCGGCTTGCGGCCAAGCCTTGACCGATGCGGGATGCGGTGGGGTTGTCCCCGCCGAGAGCGATGTTGAAAAGTGAGACCTGGATTGCAGAAGGACATAATGAGTTATTTAATCGTCAATTTGTGTTTATTTTAATCACACTCTTTCCGCTTAGAAAATTCTCCTCTTTAATCATGATGTTAATTTATATTCATGCAATAAATAGAGTTCCTTTCGTGAGCCAGCCTCCAAAATATGCCTATAAATATTGCCAAACCGCTCTTGCTCTGGCTTGACAAGGTTTTCATACCCTCCGTAAACTCCCTTATGTGGGAATTTGTGGTGTAAAGTGGTGAAAAGGGTCACGAGGGGGTAGCTCAGGTATGTTTCGTGGGGCAACGATGGTCAACCTCGACAGTAAAGGACGGCTCGCCGTACCAACCCGTTATCGGGATTTACTGAATGAGGAATCGCAAGGCCAAATGGTTTGCACCATTGACCTCCATCAGCCCTGCCTGCTGCTTTATCCATTACCGCAATGGGAAATCATCGAGCAAAAGTTGTCCCGTCTGTCGAGCATGAATCCCGCCGAGCGCCGCGTCCAGCGCTTGCTGTTGGGGCATGCCAGTGAGTGTCAGATGGATAATGCCGGCCGGTTGCTGTTAGCCAATACGCTACGCCAACATGCCGGGCTTACTAAAGAAGTGATGCTGGTCGGGCAGTTCAACAAGTTTGAACTGTGGGATGAACAGACCTGGTATCAACAAGTCAAGGATGATATTGACGCGGAACAGTCCACTCAGGAACCGTTGTCTGAGCGGCTACAGGACTTGTCACTATAAGCATGCTGGAAAATTATAAACATACGACCGTACTGTTGGATGAGGCCGTGAAGGGTCTCAATATTCGCAGTAACGGCATATACATCGACGGTACTTTTGGTCGCGGTGGTCATTCTCGTCTGATCTTGTCCCAACTGGGGCCGGAAGGGCGCTTGTTGGCTATCGATCGCGATCCGCAGGCTATTGCCGCAGCTCAATCTATTGCAGATCCACGTTTTACTATCATCCACGGTCCGTTTTCCGATTTGGCTGACTATGTGCAGCAACGGGAACTGGTGGGCAAGATCGACGGCGTGTTGCTCGACTTAGGTGTATCTTCCCCGCAGCTGGATGACGCAGAACGCGGATTTTCCTTTATGCGTGACGGCCCGCTGGATATGCGTATGGACCCTTCCAGCGGCCAATCCGCCGCCGAATGGTTGATGAAAGCGGAGGCCGACGATATTGCCTGGGTGCTGAAAACCTTCGGTGAAGAGCGCTTTGCCAAACGCATCGCCCGCGCCATCGTGGAGAGAAACCGCGTAGAGCCGATGACCCGTACCAAGGAACTGGCGGAGCTGATCGCCCATGCCAGCCCGTTCCGTGATAAGCATAAACACCCGGCAACCCGCAGTTTCCAGGCGATCCGTATCTACATCAACAGCGAGTTGGAAGAGATCGAACGTGCGCTGGACGGCGCATTAGCTGTGTTGGCCCCAGAAGGCCGCCTGTCGATCATCAGCTTCCATTCGTTGGAAGACCGTATTGTCAAAAGCTTTATGCGCCACCACAGCCGTGGTGCCCAGGTTCCGGCAGGAATTCCGCTAACCGAAGCGCAGTTGCGTGAAATGGGCGGCCGCACGCTGAAAGCCTTGGGCAAAATGAAGCCAGGTGATGTTGAAGTGGCGGAAAACCCACGTGCGCGCAGCTCGGTACTGCGTATTGCCGAGAGGATGCCAGCGTGATTGGCAATGAGCGCCACGGTTTAGTTGGCGTCATTGGTGGCGATCTGCTGCGTAACGCCAAGATCCCGCTGATTTTGATGATAGCCGCGCTGGTTTCCGCCGTATTTGTGGTGACCACCGCACACCGTACCCGCCTGCTGACCGCCGAGCGCGAACAGCTGGTGCTGGAGAGGGATGCGCTGGATATCGAATGGCGCAACCTGATCCTGGAAGAGAATGCCCTTGGCGATCACAGCCGTGTAGAGCGTATCGCCACCGAAAAACTGCAGATGCAACACGTTGATCCATCGCAGGAAATTATCATTGTCAAGCCATGAGTGGTTTAGCCGAAGTCACGATACGGAGCAAATAGCTAACGCATGAAAGCAGTACGTCCCGGTAAGAAGTTGAAACGCCAGGAAGATCAGGCCAGCTTTGTCAGCTGGCGTTTTGCGTTGCTGTGCGGCTGTATTCTGTTGGCGCTGGTTGGGCTGATGCTGCGTGTGGCTTATTTGCAGGTGATCAATCCGGATCGGTTGGTGAAAGAAGGCGACATGCGTTCACTGCGCGTGCAGTCCGTTCCCACTGCGCGCGGCATGATTAGCGACCGCTCTGGCCGCCCGCTGGCAGTGAGCGTACCGGTGAACGCCGTGTGGGCCGATCCGAAAGAGTTGAATGAACGCGGGGGTATTACGCTGGATTCGCGCTGGAAAGCGCTGTCCGACGCGTTACAAATTCCGCTCGATCAGCTCTCCAATCGTATTAATGCCAATCCGAAGGGGCGCTTTGTCTATCTGGCCCGGCAGGTTAACCCGGCGATTGGTGATTACATCCACAAGCTGAAATTGCCTGGCATCTACCTACGCCAGGAATCGCGCCGCTACTACCCGTCTGGCCAGGTTACCTCCCATATCATCGGCGTGACCAACATTGACGGCGAAGGGATCGAAGGGGTCGAGAAGAGCTTTGATCGCTGGCTGACCGGCCAACCGGGCGAAAGAACCGTACGTAAAGACCGCTATGGCCGAGTGATCGAGGATATCTCCTCGGTAGACAGCCAGGCGGCGCACAATCTGGCGCTGAGTATCGATGAACGCCTGCAGGCGTTGGTTTACCGTGAACTGAACAACGCTGTTGCCTTCAACAAGGCAGAGTCTGGTACCGCGGTGCTGGTGGACGTAAACACCGGCGAAGTGTTGGCGATGGCCAACAGCCCATCGTACAACCCGAACAATATGGCCGATACGCCGAAAGACACCATGCGTAACCGTGCCATCACCGATATTTTTGAACCTGGTTCTACCGTGAAACCGATGGTGGTAATGACGGCGTTGCAGCGCGGCGTAGTGAAAGAAAATAGCGTGCTCAATACCATTCCTTACCGCGTTAGCGGCCATGAAATCAAAGACGTGGCGCGTTATTCGGAACTGACCGTAACCGGGATCTTGCAGAAGTCGAGTAACGTCGGTGTTTCAAAGCTGGCGTTAGCGATGCCGTCCTCAGCGTTAGTAGATACTTACTCACGTTTTGGGCTGGGAAAAGCGACCAATTTGGGGCTGGTCGGAGAAAGCAGTGGCTTATACCCAAAAAAACAACGGTGGTCTGACATAGAGAGGGCCACCTTCTCTTTCGGCTATGGGCTAATGGTAACCCCGTTACAGTTAGCGCGAGTCTATGCCACGATTGGCAGCCTGGGCGTTTATCGCCCGCTGTCGATCACCAAGGTTGACCCTCCTGTTGCCGGTGAACGTGTCTTCCCAGAGGCTACCGTGCGTACGGTAGTGCACATGATGGAAAGCGTCGCCTTGCCGGGCGGTGGCGGGGTTAAAGCCGCCATCAAGGGTTATCGTATTGCTATAAAAACCGGTACGGCCAAAAAGGTCGGGCCGGATGGTAAATACGTCAACCGATATATCGCTTATACCGCGGGGGTGGCGCCAGCAAGCCAGCCTCGTTTTGCTCTGGTGGTGGTCATCAACGATCCACAGGGTGGGAAATACTACGGTGGCGCGATTTCCGCGCCAGTGTTTGGTGCCATCATGGGGGGAGTGCTGCGGATCATGAACGTTCAGCCAGATGCGCTGCCCACCGGTGACAAAAGCGAATTAGTGATAAATAACAAAGAGGGTTCAGGTGGCCGATCGTAATTTGCGCGATTTACTCGCTCCGTGGGTGCCAACAGCACCCGAGCGCGCGCTGCGGGAAATGATATTAGACAGCCGTATTGCGGCTGCCGGGGATCTGTTTGTCGCCGTAGTTGGCCATCAAACGGATGGACGCCGCTATATTCCGCAAGCCATCGCACAAGGGGTTGCCGCCGTTATCGCCGAAGCGGAAGGCGAAGCTGAAGACGGTAAAATTTGCGAAATGCACGGCGTGCCGGTGATTTACCTGAGCCAACTTGGCCAGCGCCTGTCGGCGTTAGCCGGGCGTTTCTATCATCAGCCTGCCGAACGTCTGCGCCTGATTGGCGTGACGGGGACCAACGGTAAAACCACCACCACGCAACTGCTAGCCCAGTGGAGCCAACTGTTGGGCGAAACTGCCGCAGTGATGGGTACCGTGGGCAACGGTTTGTTAGACCAGGTTTGCCCAACGGAAAATACCACTGGTTCTGCCGTCGACGTGCAGCACGTGCTTAACGATTTGGCGCAGCAAGGGGCCACTTTTGCCGCGATGGAAGTCTCCTCTCATGGCCTGGTGCAACACCGCGTGGCGGCTTTACCCTTTGCCGCCGCCGTATTCACCAACCTGAGCCGCGATCACCTGGATTACCACGGTGACATGGCCAGCTACGAAGCGGCCAAATGGTCACTGTTTGCTGGCCACGACGTTGGTCAGGCGATCATCAATGCCGACGATGAAGTCGGGCAGCGTTGGCTGGCCAAATTGCCAGACGCGGTGGCCGTCACCATGCAGAATAATTTGCAGCCTGGCTGTCATGGCCGCTGGCTGAAAACCACGGCGGTGGACTATCACGATAACGGTGCCACCATCCACTTCAGCTCAAGCTGGGGCAACGGCGAGATCGAAAGCCGCCTGATGGGAGCATTTAACGTCAGTAACCTGATCCTGGCATTGGCGACGCTGCTGTCTCTCGGTTATCCGTTTGAGAAGTTGGTTAACACGGCCAATCAGCTACAACCGGTCTGTGGCCGGATGGAAGTCTTCAATGCGCCAGGTAAACCGACGGTGGTGGTGGATTATGCTCACACCCCGGATGCGCTGGAAAAAGCGCTGGAAGCCGCTCGCCTGCATTGCCAAGGGCAACTGTGGTGCGTGTTTGGCTGCGGAGGTGATCGTGATAGAGGTAAGCGCCCACTTATGGGTGGCATTGCCGAGCAGTTTGCCGACCGGGTGGTGGTCACGGATGACAATCCGCGCACCGAAGAACCGCAGGCAATCATCAAGGATATTCTGGCCGGGCTGCTGGATGCCGGGCATGTACAGGTGATCCACGGGCGCGCCGAAGCCGTGACCAGCGCCATCATGCAGGCTAAAGAGCAGGATGTGGTGCTGGTGGCGGGTAAAGGCCACGAGGATTACCAACTGGTGGGCAACCGCCGTCTGGATTACTCCGATCGCACCACCGTCGCACGTTTGCTGGGGGTGTTGGCATGATCCCGGTCTCCCTCCAGACGCTGGCGGCGGTATTGGATGCCGAGCTGATCGGCACCGATTGCATCATTACCGAAGTGACGAGGGATACTCGTCAAGTCACTGCGGGTTGCCTGTTTGTAGCCCTGAAAGGGGAGCGTTTCGATGCTCACGACTTTGCTGCTGATGCTGTCGCCGCTGGTGCAGGCGCTTTGCTGGTAAGTAAGCGCTTATTGGTGGAGGCTCCGCAACTGGTGGTGAAAGATACCAGTCTGGCACTGGGGCAGTTTGCTGCCTGGGTACGTCAGCAGGTGCCAGCCAAAGTGGTGGCGCTGACCGGTTCATCGGGCAAGACCTCGGTGAAAGAGATGACCGCGGCCATTTTACGTGAATGTGGCGAAGTGCTGCATACCGCCGGGAATTACAATAACGAGATCGGCGTGCCGTTAACGCTGCTGCGTTTAGAGCCGCAGCATGATTTTGCGGTGGTCGAGCTGGGTGCCAACCATATCGGTGAGATTGCCTATACCACCGCCTTGGCGCAACCGCAGAGCGCGCTGGTGAATAATCTGGCCGCTGCCCATCTGGAAGGTTTTGGCTCACTGGCTGGCGTTGCGCAGGCCAAGGGCGAAATCTTTGCCGGTTTGCCGGCGGATGGCGTGGCGATCCTCAACGCCGATAGCAACGACTGGCCGCACTGGCAGGCGCAGTTACAGGGCAAGACAGTCTGGCGTTTCTCTCCCCAGGCTGCAGAATCAGTGGATTTCTATGCCCGCGATATCCAGGTGAAAGGGAGCGTAACTCACTTCACTTTGCACAGCCCGTTCGGCACGGTGGCGATCAAGTTGCCATTGCCGGGCCGCCATAATGTGGCCAATGCGTTGGCGGCGGCAGCACTGGCGATGTCGGTTGGCGCTACGCTGGCCGCTGTGAGTGCAGGCTTGCAACAGCTTCAGGCGGTGCCTGGGCGTTTGTTCCCGATTGTCTTGGCGAAAGGCAAGCTGTTGCTTGATGACAGCTATAACGCCAACGTCGGTTCCATGACGGCAGCAGCGCAGGTGCTGGCAGAAATGCCGGGTTATCGCGTGATGGTCGTTGGCGATATGGCCGAGTTGGGCGCAGAGGCCGAAGAGTGTCATCGTCAGGTGGGTGAAGCAGCCCGTCTGGCCGGTATTGATAAAGTCATCAGCGTGGGCGGGCTGAGCCAGGTATTGAGCTCCGCCGCCAGTAACGGTGAACATTATCAGGATAAAACAGCAGTGACCGCGCGCGTAGCGGAACTACTCTCAGCACATGCGGTAATTACCGTGTTAATCAAAGGTTCACGTAGTGCCGCAATGGAGCAGGTAGTACGCGCGTTACAGGAGAAAGCACCATGTTAGTTTGGCTGGCCGAGCATTTGGTCAAATATTACTCAGGCTTCAACGTCTTTTCCTATCTGACGTTCCGGGCCATTGTCAGCCTGCTGACCGCGCTGTTCCTTTCCCTGTGGATGGGGCCGAAGGTGATCAAACGCCTGCAGGAAATGTCCTTTGGTCAGGTCGTACGTAACGACGGGCCAGAGTCTCACTTTAGCAAGCGCGGTACGCCGACCATGGGCGGCATCATGATCCTGACCTCCATCACCATTTCGGTGCTGATGTGGGCCTATCCGTCCAACCCTTACGTGTGGTGCGTGCTGTTCGTGCTGGTGGGTTACGGTATCGTCGGCTTTGTTGATGATTATCGCAAAGTGGTGCGCAAAGATACTCGGGGACTGATTGCCCGCTGGAAATATTTCTGGCAATCGGTGATTGCCCTGGTCGTGGCCTTTGCCATGTATGCCGTAGGAAAAGACACGCCAGCCACCGAGCTGGTTGTGCCGTTCTTTAAGGACATCATGCCGCAGCTGGGCTTGCTGTACGTGGCGTTGGCCTACTTCGTGATTGTCGGCACCAGCAACGCGGTCAACCTGACCGATGGGCTGGATGGCCTGGCGATCATGCCAACCGTGTTTGTGGCGGCGGGCTTTGCGCTGGTGGCCTGGGCGACCGGTAACATGAACTTCGCCAATTACCTGCATATTCCGTATTTGCGTCATGCCGGTGAGTTGGTCATCGTCTGCACTGCGATTGTCGGTGCCGGTTTGGGTTTCTTGTGGTTTAACACCTATCCGGCTCAGGTGTTTATGGGCGACGTGGGTTCACTGGCACTGGGCGGCGCGTTGGGCACCATCGCCGTGCTGCTGCGCCAGGAGTTCTTATTGCTGATTATGGGCGGCGTGTTTGTGGTTGAAACGCTGTCGGTGATCCTGCAGGTGGGATCGTTCAAGCTGCGCGGGCAACGTATTTTCCGCATGGCGCCGATCCACCATCACTATGAATTGAAAGGCTGGCCAGAACCACGGGTGATCGTGCGCTTCTGGATTATTTCGCTGATGCTGGTGCTGATTGGCCTGGCGACGCTGAAGGTGCGCTGATTATGGTGGATTATCAGGGTAAAAAAGTGGTCATCATCGGGCTGGGCCTCACCGGCCTGTCCTGCGTTGATTTCTTTATGACCCGTGGCGTGACGCCGCGGGTTATGGATACCCGTATTTCGCCGCCGGGCCTGGACCAACTGCCCGAGAGCGTTGAACGTCATCTGGGTTCCCTGAACCAGGAGTGGCTGCTGTCTGCGGATTTGATTGTAGCCAGCCCAGGCATGGCATTGGCGACTCCGGCCTTGAGCGCTGCCGCCGATGCCGGGGTTGAGATTGTCGGTGACGTTGAGCTGTTCTGCCGTGAAGCCCAGGCGCCAATCGTGGCGATCACCGGTTCTAACGGCAAGAGCACCGTCACCACGCTTGTGGGTGAAATGGCTAAGGCCGCCGGTTGGGCCGTGGGCGTTGGGGGCAATATTGGCCTGCCAGCGCTGAGCCTGCTGCGCCAGGAGTGCCAACTGTACGTGCTGGAACTGTCGAGCTTCCAATTGGAAACCACTCACAGCCTGCATCCCACAGCGGCCACCATTTTGAACGTGACCGAAGATCATATGGATCGCTATCCATTTGGTCTACAGCAATACCGTGCCGCCAAATTGCGCGTCTATGAAAATGCCGAAGTCTGCGTAGTGAATGCGGACGATGCGCTGACCATGCCGGTGCGCGGTGCCGATGAGCGCTGTGTCAGCTTTGGTGCCGACGTGGGGGACTACCATCTTAACCGCCAGCAGGGTGAAATCTGGCTGCGGGTGAATGGTGAGAAAGTCCTCAACACCAGCGAGATGAAGCTCACCGGTCGCCATAACTTTACCAATGCGTTGGCGGCCCTGGCCCTGGCCGATGCCGTCAAGCTGCCGCGTGCGTCCAGCCTGAAAGCGCTGACGACCTTTACCGGCCTGGAGCACCGCTTCCAACTGGTGTGGGAACACAACGGCGTGCGCTGGATTAATGATTCCAAAGCCACCAACGTCGGCAGCACCGAGGCGGCGCTGAACGGCCTGCAGGTTAAGGGCACGCTGCATCTGCTGTTGGGCGGTGATGGCAAGTCTGCGGACTTCTCGCCGCTGGCGCGCTATCTGCAAGGTGACAACGTGCGCTTGTACTGCTTTGGCCGCGATGGCGCACAGCTGGCACAACTGCGTCCGGATGTCGCCACACTGACAGAAACGATGGAGCAGACGATGCAGGCCATTGCCCGCGAAGTGAAGTCGGGTGACATGGTGCTGTTGTCACCGGCCTGCGCCAGCCTGGATCAGTTCCGTAATTTTGAAGTGCGTGGCAACGAGTTTGCCCGTCTGGCACAGGAGCTGGGCGGATGAGACTACGGGTGCCGACGTTTGGCCTGACCAACAAGCTGAAAGACTGGGTGATGGGATCGCGTGAAAGCGATACGAGCAGCATGGTGCTGTATGACCGTACCCTGCTGTGGCTGACCTTTGGCCTGGCGATTGTTGGTTTTGTGATGGTGACGTCGGCCTCGATGCCTATCGGCCAGCGCCTGGCAGATGATCCGTTCCTGTTTGCCAAGCGTGATGCACTTTACCTTGGTCTGGCATTCGGCCTGTCGCTGGTGACGCTGCGTGTCCCGATGGCCGTTTGGCAGCGCTATAGCAACGTCATGCTGCTGTTATCGATAGTCTTGTTGCTGGTGGTGCTGGTGGTGGGCAGCTCGGTCAACGGGGCTTCACGCTGGATTTCACTCGGCCCGTTGCGTATCCAGCCCGCTGAGTTATCCAAGCTGTCGCTGTTTTGCTACCTGGCGAGCTATCTGGTACGCAAAGTGGAGGAAGTCCGCAGCAACTTCTGGGGCTTCTGTAAGCCAATGGGCGTGATGGTGGTGCTGGCGGTGCTGCTGCTGGCTCAGCCGGATTTGGGGACGGTGGTGGTGCTGTTTATCACCACGCTGGCCATGCTGTTCCTGGCCGGGGCGAAAATGTGGCAGTTCCTGGCGATCATCGGTTCAGGGGTGTTTGCCGTAGTGCTGCTGATCATCGCGGAACCTTACCGTATGCGCCGTGTGACTTCGTTTTGGAACCCATGGGCCGATCCGTTTGGCAGTGGTTACCAGCTAACCCAGTCGCTGATGGCGTTTGGCCGCGGCGAGTTCTGGGGGCAGGGGTTGGGCAACTCGGTACAGAAACTCGAGTATTTACCCGAGGCGCACACTGACTTTATCTTCTCCATTTTGGGCGAAGAACTGGGCTATATCGGTGTGGTTTTAGCCCTGTTAATGGTATTCTTCGTCGCTTTTCGTGCCATGTCGATTGGCCGCCGGGCGTTGGAGATAGACCAGCGATTTTCCGGTTTTCTGGCGTGTTCAATCGGTGTCTGGTTCAGTTTCCAGGCGTTGGTGAACGTCGGTGCGGCAGCGGGGATGTTGCCAACCAAAGGCTTGACCTTGCCACTGATAAGCTACGGTGGCTCGAGCCTGATCATTATGTCGACGGCTATCGTGCTGTTGCTGCGAATTGATTATGAAACGCGCCTGACCAAAGCGCAGGCGTTTGTGAAGAGGTAGCGGATGAGCGGTAAAGCTAAGCGTTTAATGGTGATGGCAGGCGGTACCGGCGGGCACGTGTTTCCGGGGCTGGCGGTCGCACATCATCTGATGGCGCAGGGCTGGCAGGTTCGCTGGCTCGGCACTGCAGACCGAATGGAAGCCGATCTGGTGCCAAAGCACGGGATCGAGATTGATTTTATCCGCATCTCCGGGCTGCGTGGCAAAGGGCTGAAAGCCCAGTTGACCGCACCGGTGCGTATCTGGCAGGCGGTGCGTCAGGCGAAAGCGATTATGCGCAGCTATCAGCCGGACGTCGTGCTGGGAATGGGCGGTTACGTTTCTGGCCCTGGCGGTTTGGCCGCCTGGCAGTGTGGCATCCCGGTGGTGCTGCATGAGCAGAACGGCATTGCGGGCCTGACCAACCGCTGGCTCTCAAGGATCGCCAAGAAAGTGTTACAGGCGTTCCCTGGCGCGTTCCCGAATGCGGACGTAGTGGGTAACCCGGTGCGTACCGATGTGTTGGCGCTGCCGCTGCCTGCCGAGCGTCTGAACGGGCGTGAAGGGCCGATCCGCGTGCTGATTATCGGCGGTAGCCAAGGTGCACGCGTGCTGAATCAGACAGTTCCTGAAGTCGCCGCGCTGCTGGGCGATAGAATAGTCCTCTGGCATCAGGTAGGTAAGGGCGCATTGCCAACGGTACTGCAAGACTACGAGAGGGTAGGGCAGACCGGGCACAAGGTGACCGAGTTTATTGATGACATGGCAGAGGCTTATGCCTGGGCGGATGTGGTGGTGTGCCGTTCCGGTGCGCTGACCGTCAGCGAAGTGGCGGCGGCGGGATTACCGGCCATTTTTGTACCGTTCCAGCACAAAGATCGTCAGCAATACTGGAACGCGCGTCCTCTGGAAGAGGCTGGTGCGGCTAAAATTATCGAACAGCCGCAGTTTACTGCCGATGTCGTGGCAGAACTGCTGGCAAGCTGGGACCGCCCAACGCTGTTGACGATGGCCGAAAAGGCCCGCGCGGTGGCGATACCGGATGCAACAGAACGTGTGGCGGCTGAAATTATTCGTGCAGCCCTGTAAGGCCGTAGGGGTTACCCCTGTTGAGCTAAATCGAACCTGATAGATAGAGAAGTGATGAATACACAACAATTGGCGAAACTACGTACTTTCGTGCCTGAGATGCGACGCGTCCGGCACATTCACTTTGTTGGCATCGGTGGTGCCGGCATGGGTGGTATCGCCGAGGTGTTGGCCAACGAGGGTTATCAGATCAGCGGTTCCGACCTGGCACCGAACCCGGTCACCCAGCAGTTGAGCGAGCTTGGGGCAACGATTTACTTTCATCACCGCCCGGAAAACGTGCTGGATGCCAGCGTGGTAGTGGTTTCGACCGCTATCCCGGCAGACAACCCGGAGATCGTCGCAGCCCGTGAGGCGCGCATTCCGGTGATCCAGCGGGCAGAAATGCTGGCCGAGCTGATGCGCTATCGCCATGGCATTGCCATCGCCGGTACGCACGGCAAAACCACCACCACGGCGATGGTGTCCAGTATTTATGCCGAAGCTGGTCTTGACCCAACGTTTGTTAACGGTGGGCTGGTGAAGGCGGCGGGTACCCACGCACGTTTGGGTTCTAGCCGTTATCTTATTGCGGAAGCGGATGAGAGCGACGCGTCGTTCCTGCACTTGCAACCGATGGTGGCGATTGTCACCAACATCGAAGCCGACCATATGGATACCTACCATGGCGACTTCGAGAATTTGAAGCAGACGTTTATCACCTTCCTGCACAACCTGCCGTTCTATGGTCGTGCGGTAATGTGCATTGACGATCCGGTCGTGCGTGAGTTGTTGCCGCGCGTGGGTCGCCATATCACCACCTACGGCTTTAGCGAGGATGCGGATGTGCGCATCGAGAGCTATAGCCAGATCGGGCCACAGGGGCACTTTACCTTGAGCCGTCAGGATAAGCCGTTGATGACGGTGACCCTGAATGCACCGGGCCGCCATAACGCCTTGAACGCGGCGGCGGCGGTTGCCGTGGCGACGGAAGAAGGCATTGCCGACGAAGCCATTCTGCGTGCGCTGGCCGGTTTCCAGGGGACGGGACGTCGCTTTGATTTCCTGGGTGAGTTCCCGCTGGCGGCGGTTAACGAAAAACAGGGTAGCGCCATGTTGGTGGACGATTATGGCCACCACCCAACGGAAGTGGATGCGACCATCAAGGCCGCGCGTGCCGGTTGGCCAACCAAGCGGGTGGTGATGATCTTCCAGCCGCACCGCTATACCCGTACTCGCGATCTGTATGACGATTTCGCCAACGTATTGTCGCAGGTTGACGTGTTGCTGATGCTGGATGTCTATCCGGCGGGTGAAGCTCCGATCCCTGGCGCTGATAGCCGTAGCCTGTGCCGTACCATTCGCAATCGCGGCAAACTGGATCCGATCCTGGTGTCCGATGCGGATACCGTGCCAACGCTGTTGGCGCAGCTGTTGCAAGGGGACGACCTGGTGCTGGTGCAAGGGGCTGGCAATGTCGGTAAAATCGCGCGCCGACTGGCTGAACTAAAACTGCAACCACAGATCAAAGAGGAGGATCATCATGGCTGATAAAGTCGCCGTATTGCTGGGTGGTACCTCCGCAGAACGTGAAGTTTCACTGCAATCTGGCGCGGCCGTGCTGGCCGGGTTGCGAGAAGCAGGCATTGATGCACATGGCATCGATACCCGTGACTTCCCTGTCACCGAGTTGAAAGCGCAGGGGTTCACCAAAGTCTTCATCGCGCTGCACGGGCGTGGCGGTGAAGATGGTACATTGCAAGGCCTGCTGGAGTTTTTGCAGTTGCCTTATACCGGCAGCGGCGTGATGGCCTCGGCGCTGACCATGGATAAATGGCGCAGCAAAATGGTGTGGCAGTCGATGGGGTTGCCGGTGGCACCTTACGTGGCGCTGAGCCGCCGCCAGTATCTGGGCGACGATCAGCAAAGCCAACTGGCAGCCATTGACGCTCTGGGGTTGCCGCTGATTGTGAAGCCAAGCCGCGAAGGTTCCAGCGTTGGCATGAGCAAAGTGACCGAACGCGCAGCCCTGGAAGGGGCGCTGGAAGAAGCTTTCCGTCATGATGAGGATGTGCTGGTAGAGAAATGGCTCAGCGGTCCGGAATACACTGTGGCGATCCTGGGCGATAAGGTGCTGCCTTCCATCAGGATCCAGCCAAGCGGTGTGTTTTACGATTACCAGGCTAAATATATCTCAGATGATACGCAGTATTTTTGCCCGAGCGGCCTGGATGCACAGCAGGAAGCCGCTATGGCAGCGTTGGCATTAAGGGCTTACCGTGGGCTGGATTGCAGTGGCTGGGGGCGTGTTGATGTCATGCAAGACAGCGATGGCAGCTTCTACCTGCTGGAGGCGAATACCTCGCCGGGCATGACCAGCCATAGTCTGGTCCCGATGGCGGCCCGGCAGTCCGGATTAACTTTCTCGCAGTTGGTTGCGGGAATTCTGGCGTTGGCTGACTGAGATGTCGCAAGCGGCTCTGAATGCACGCGATCGCGAGGCGGATAACGGCCCGCGCCGCAGCAATGGCACCCAACTGGCAGGGATAATTTTCCTGCTGATGGTGTTGGGTACCATCCTGTGGTGCGGCTGGGTAGTGGTAGGTTGGATGCAAGATGCCAGCCGTCTGCCGCTCTCAAGGCTGGTATTGACCGGTGAGCGCCATTTCACCACCAACGACGATGTTCGCCAGGCGATCTTGGCTTTGGGAGCACCGGGCACCTTTATGACGCAGGATGTGGATATCATCCAGCAGCAGATCGAACGTCTGCCTTGGGTCAAGCAGGCCAGCGTACGTAAACAGTGGCCGGATGAGCTGAAAATCCACTTGGTGGAGTATGTCCCGGTGGCGCATTGGAATGATTTGCACATGGTTGATGCCGAGGGCAAATCGTTCAGCATTCCGGCGCAGCGTTTGGGCAATCAGAAATTACCGTTGCTCTATGGCCCGGAAGGCAGCGAACAGGATGTTCTGGAAGGTTACCGCGCGATGAACGACGTGCTGGCAGCCAGCAAGTATCAGCTAAAGATGGCGTCCATGACGGCCCGCCATTCGTGGCAGTTGGCTTTGGATAACGATGTTCGGCTGGAACTGGGACGTGACGATCGCATGGGACGCTTGCAACGCTTCATCGGGCTTTATCCGGTGCTGTTGCAGCAGGCGCAGGCGGAAAACAAGCGCGTCAGCTATGTCGATTTACGCTATGACTCCGGTGCCTCAGTCGGCTGGGCTCCGGCGTTTATCAACCCGCAGGCAGCAGCAGGTGATCGGCCAAACAGTAATCAGCAACAGAATCAGGCACAGGCAAAACAACAATGATCAAGTCGACGGACAGAAAACTGGTAGTTGGACTGGAGATCGGTACCGCAAAAGTCTCCGCATTGGTGGGGGAAGTTTTGCCCGATGGCATGGTCAACATTATCGGGGTGGGCAGTTGCCCGTCTCGCGGTATGGATAAAGGTGGCGTTAACGATCTGGAATCGGTAGTCAAGTGCGTACAGCGCGCTATCGATCAGGCCGAACTGATGGCGGATTGTCAGATTTCTTCGGTTTACCTGGCCTTGTCGGGTAAGCACATCAGCTGTCAGAACGAGATCGGGATGGTGCCGATTTCCGAAGAGGAAGTGACGCAGGAAGATGTGGAGAACGTGGTGCATACCGCCAAGTCGGTGCGTGTGCGTGACGAACACCGCATCCTGCACGTTATCCCTCAGGAATACGCCATCGACTATCAGGAAGGTATCAAAAACCCGGTTGGGTTATCCGGCGTGCGTATGCAGGCCAAGGTGCACCTGATCACCTGCCATAACGATATGGCCAAGAACATTGTCAAGGCAGTGGAACGTTGTGGTCTGAAAGTGGACCAACTGATTTTCGCCGGTCTGGCCGCCAGTTATGCGGTGCTGACCGAAGATGAGCGCGAGCTCGGCGTCTGTGTGGTCGATATCGGCGGGGGCACCATGGATATGGCGGTGTATACCGGCGGTGCTCTGCGCCACACCAAAGTGATCCCTTACGCCGGGAACGTGGTCACCAGCGATATCGCCTACGCCTTCGGCACGCCGCCGACCGACGCGGAAGCGATTAAAGTTCGACACGGTTGTGCACTTGGGTCGATTGTTAGCAAGGATGAAAGTGTTGAGGTTCCTAGCGTGGGGGGAAGGCCTCCTCGGAGTCTGCAAAGACAGACATTGGCTGAAGTGATTGAGCCGCGCTATACCGAACTGTTGAATCTGGTTAACGATGAAATATTGCAATTGCAGGAGCAACTGCGTCAGCAAGGGGTGAAGCATCATCTGGCAGCGGGTATTGTGCTGACCGGCGGTGCCGCCCAGATTGATGGCCTGGCAGCCTGTGCGCAACGGGTATTCCATACCCAGGTACGCATCGGCCAACCCTTGAACATCACGGGTCTGACGGATTACGCGCAAGAGCCTTACTATTCTACAGCGGTCGGGCTGCTGCACTATGGAAAAGAGTCTCACCTGAGCGGTGAGGCAGAAGTAGAAAAACGCGCCTCGGTGGGCAATTGGTTTAAACGTATCAATAGCTGGCTGAGAAAAGAGTTTTAATGTTTAGACAAAGAGATCATGCTGAGTAATCTTTTTATGATCTCGCAGCGACAGGCACAAAACGGAGAGAAACTATGTTTGAACCAATGGAACTAACCAATGACGCGGTGATTAAAGTCATCGGCGTCGGCGGTGGCGGTGGCAACGCCGTTGAACACATGGTGCGCGAGCGCATCGAAGGTGTTGAATTCTTCGCCGTTAATACAGACGCTCAGGCGCTGCGTAAAACGGCAGTTGGCCAAACCATCCAGATTGGTAGCGGTATTACCAAAGGTCTGGGTGCAGGCGCGAACCCGGAAGTGGGTCGTAATTCAGCGGAAGAAGACCGTGAAGCCCTGCGCGCCGCTCTGGAAGGTGCAGACATGGTCTTCATTGCGGCTGGCATGGGTGGCGGTACCGGTACCGGTGCTGCACCAGTGGTGGCAGAAGTAGCAAAAGATCTGGGTATTCTGACCGTGGCCGTGGTGACCAAGCCTTTCAACTTTGAAGGCAAGAAGCGCATGGCATTCGCTGAGCAGGGTATCGCCGAGCTGTCCAAGCACGTGGACTCACTGATCACCATCCCGAACGACAAGTTGCTGAAAGTTCTGGGCCGTGGCATCTCTCTGCTGGACGCGTTCGGCGCGGCCAACGACGTGCTGAAAGGTGCGGTGCAGGGTATTGCCGAACTGATCACCCGTCCAGGCCTGATGAACGTCGACTTTGCTGACGTGCGCACCGTGATGTCCGAAATGGGCTACGCGATGATGGGTTCTGGCGTCGCCTGTGGCGAAGACCGTGCCGAAGAAGCGGCGGAAATGGCGATCTCCAGCCCACTGCTGGAAGATATCGACCTTTCCGGCGCCCGTGGCGTGTTGGTCAACATCACCGCTGGCTTCGACCTGCGTCTGGATGAGTTCGAAACCGTGGGTAACACCATCCGTGCTTTCGCTTCCGACAATGCGACCGTGGTAATCGGTACCTCGCTGGATCCGGAAATGAACGACGAACTGCGCGTGACCGTAGTCGCGACCGGTATCGGTATGGACAAACGTCCTGAAATCACCCTGGTAACCAATAAACAGGCCAGCCAGCCAGTGATGGATCACCGTTACCAGCAGCATGGTATGTCACCGCTGCAGCAGGAAGTGAAACCTGCCGCCAAGGTGGTGAACGATCAGAGCGCGCAACCAAACAAAGAGCCTGATTATCTGGATATCCCGGCCTTCCTGCGTAAACAGGCAGACTAGGAATAAGCTGATAATTTGGAATCTCCGCTCTTTGTGCTAAACTGTCCCGCCGGCCTTGCTGTATGCTGGGCTGGTTGGATTGATAACATTGCGAGATAAAACGATGATCAAACAAAGGACATTAAAACGTATTGTGCAGGCGACTGGTGTCGGTTTACATACCGGCAAGAAAGTCACGCTGACAATGCGCCCAGCGTCGGCTAATACCGGGGTCATCTATCGTCGCACTGACTTGAATCCACCGGTTGATTTCCCGGCTGATGCCAAATCCGTGCGTGATACCATGCTCTGTACTTGCTTGGTAAATGAGTCGGACGTGCGTATTTCCACCGTTGAGCATCTTAATGCTGCGTTGGCGGGCTTGGGCATCGACAACATCATCATTGAAGTTGACGCTGCCGAAATCCCGATCATGGACGGTAGTGCCAGCCCGTTTGTCTATCTGTTGCTGGATGCCGGCATCGAAGAGCTGAACTCGGCGAAGAAATTCCTGCGTCTAAAAGACACCGTACGTGTTGAAGATGGCGACAAGTGGGCAGAGCTGTCCCCGCATAACGGGTTCCGCCTGGACTTCACTATCGACTTCAACCACCCGGCGATTGATGCCAGTACCCAACGCTATCGTCTGGATTTCTCAGCCGATTCGTTCGTACGCCAAATCAGCCGTGCGCGTACCTTCGGTTTCATGCGTGATATCGAGTATCTACAGTCCCGTGGCTTGGCCCTGGGCGGCAGCTTCGATTGCGCGATTGTGGTGGATGACTATCGTGTCCTCAACGAAGACGGCCTGCGCTTCGAAGACGAATTCGTACGCCACAAAATGCTGGATGCCATTGGCGATCTGTTCATGTGCGGCCATAACATCATTGGCGCGTTCACCGCGTACAAATCAGGCCATGCGCTGAACAACAAGCTGCTGCAAGCCGTGCTGGCGAAACAGGAAGCTTGGGAATACGTGACATTCCAGGATGAAGCCGAAATGCCGTTGGCATTCAAGGCTCCGTCAACCGTACTGGCCTAAGCTGCCAAGACGTCAATTACTTATCACGACCGGTCTCGTTGGCTCTCTCTCCTGCCAACGAGGCCAGTCGTTCCAACACCTTACGTAATCTTTCAGGGCTCTGCGCCGCCAATCCCCGTAATGCATCCGCACTTTCCAGGCTCAAATGACGCATAGGCACCTCCGTTTGCTGGCCATTTTCCGTGCTTTTGCCGTGGTTTTGTACCTGGCTGCTGCCTTTTGCCATCAACGAAGGATTAATCCTGATGTCGATTGACGACAAAGATGGTAGAATTTGCGCTCGTAGTGCGGATAGCAGGCTGGGTTGTTCATAGCGTAAGCGCATCATCCAACTGGCATTGGCGGTTTCCAGCACTAAAATACCCTGTCTGAAGTTGGCGACACGGCACCAAGGGTGCAGCTGAGCGGGCAATAACCCCTTCACGGCACGATTGAGTTTCAGTAGCGCAGTGGCGCGTTGCTGAACGTTATGCAGCGGTCCTTTCTCTGTTGCAGACGCGTCGTCAAACAGGATATCTAATAATTGTGGACGGCTATCGCGCATAATGGGCTCCGGCGGATAATAAACACGTGATCGGTATTCTAAATCGTTGGCGACAATTTGGCAGACGTTATTTCTGGCCTCATCTCCTGTTGGGGATGGTAGCGGCTACGCTTGGCGTACCGCAAA
This sequence comes from Serratia silvae, assembly GCF_023282985.1. Classification (GTDB taxonomy): domain Bacteria; phylum Pseudomonadota; class Gammaproteobacteria; order Enterobacterales; family Enterobacteriaceae; genus Chania; species Chania silvae. The sequence goes on from NZ_JAGQDC010000001.1 coordinate 273,042, forward strand.
ATCTGTCCGGCACCGTCGATCAAAGCGCATTACCGAGCACCTCGTCCAGTCTTAACCGGCAAAATTCCGTCAGTCACGCCTTCAACAGCTTGGCGTTACTGCAAGAAGTGCATCGTCGCCCAACGTTTAACGTTGATTACTGGCACCAGCATGCGCTTCGAACCGTCATTCGTCACCTCTCTTTTGCTCTGGCACCTCAGGCCGTCTATGCCCGGGTGCAGGAAGCGGAGACCGTTGCGGTTGAACCTCCATTACAGGTGGCTCAGCTTGCCCTGCTCTCCACGCTCAATGCGCTACTGACGCACGAGCCAAAACCACCGACTATCATTCGTGATACCCATCACCCCATCGTTCCTTCTTTGGCGCAGCATCATGCCGGGCTGTGGCTCGCTCAGGTGCAAGGTATTCGCGCCGGGCCGGCAGCCCTCGGCTAATCTTTGCCCTCCGGGCAGCAAAAAACAAACAACACAACAGCTTGTTGACGGCCATTATGGTGTCGTCGCGTAAGAGATATAAAGAATCATGTTAATCAAACTATTGACCAAAGTTTTTGGTAGCAGCAACGATCGTACCCTGCGCCGCATGCGCAAAGCGGTTGAGATGATCAACCGTATGGAACCAGACATGGAAAAACTGTCTGACAGCGAATTGCAGGCTAAGACCGATGAGTTCCGCGCACGTCTGAAAAAGGGCGAAGTGCTGGAAAGCCTGATCCCGGAAGCCTTCGCCGTAGTGCGCGAGGCCAGTAAGCGAGTCTTCGGCATGCGTCACTTCGACGTACAGCTGCTAGGCGGGATGGTGCTTAACGACCGCTGTATCGCCGAGATGCGTACCGGTGAAGGTAAAACCCTGACCGCAACCCTGCCTGCCTATCTGAACGCCCTGAGCGGCCGTGGCGTGCACGTGGTTACCGTCAACGACTACCTGGCCCAGCGTGACGCCGAAAACAACCGTCCGCTGTTTGAGTTCCTGGGTTTGAGCGTGGGTATCAACTTGCCCGGTATGCCTGCTCCGGCCAAGCGTGAAGCCTATGCCGCAGATATTACATACGGTACCAACAACGAATACGGCTTTGACTACCTGCGTGACAACATGGCGTTCAGCCCGGAAGAGCGCGTACAGCGTAAGCTGCACTATGCGCTGGTGGATGAGGTTGACTCCATCTTGATCGACGAAGCGCGTACGCCGCTGATCATCTCCGGCCCGGCCGAAGACAGCTCAGAGATGTATAAGCGGGTTAACAAGCTGATCCCAAAACTGATCCGTCAGGAAAAAGAAGACTCCGACACCTTCCAGGGTGAAGGGCACTTCTCGGTCGATGAAAAAGCGCGCCAGGTTCACCTGACCGAACGCGGCCTGATCATGATCGAAGAAATGCTGATGGAAGCGGGCATCATGGATGAAGGCGAATCTCTGTATTCACCAACCAACATCATGCTGATGCACCACGTCACCGCCGCGCTGCGTGCCCACGTGCTGTTTACCCGTGACGTTGACTATATCGTTAAAGACGGTGAAGTCATTATCGTTGACGAACACACCGGCCGTACCATGCAGGGCCGTCGCTGGTCCGATGGTCTGCACCAGGCGGTAGAAGCCAAAGAAGGCGTAGAGATCCAGAACGAAAACCAGACGCTGGCTTCGATCACCTTCCAGAACTACTTCCGTCTTTACGAGAAGCTGGCCGGTATGACCGGTACGGCGGACACCGAAGCCTTCGAGTTCAGCTCCATCTACAAGCTCGATACCATCGTGGTGCCGACCAACCGCCCAATGATCCGTAAAGATATGCCGGATCTGGTCTACATGACCGAAAAAGAGAAGATCGCGGCGATCATTGAAGATATCCGTGAGCGTACCTCCAACGGCCAACCGGTGCTGGTGGGTACCATCTCGATCGAGAAATCCGAAGTGGTTTCCCGTGAACTGACCAAGGCAGGCATCGAACATAAAGTTCTGAACGCCAAATTCCACGCCATGGAAGCCGATATCGTGGCCAACGCGGGTCAGACTGGCGCGGTAACTATCGCGACCAACATGGCCGGCCGTGGTACTGATATCGTATTGGGCGGTAGCTGGCAGAGCGAACTCTCCCATCTGGAAGAGCCGACTGAAGAGCAGATTGCCGAGATTAAAGAGGCTTGGAAAATTCGTCACGACGCCGTGCTGGCCGCCGGTGGTCTGCATATTATCGGTACCGAACGTCACGAATCACGTCGTATCGACAACCAGCTGCGTGGCCGTTCCGGTCGTCAGGGTGATGCTGGTTCTTCCCGCTTCTACCTGTCAATGGAAGATGCGCTGATGCGTATTTTCGCCTCGGATCGTGTTTCTGGCATGATGCGTAAACTGGGTATGAAGGATGGCGAAGCCATCGAGCACCCGTGGGTCACCAAAGCCATTGCCAATGCGCAACGCAAGGTTGAAAGCCGTAACTTCGATATTCGTAAGCAACTGCTGGAATACGATGACGTGGCCAACGACCAGCGCCGTGCGATCTACAGCCAGCGTAACGAATTGCTCGACGTGTCCGACGTGAGCGAAACCATCAACAGCATCCGCGAAGACGTGTTCAAAACCACCATCGATAGCTACATTCCGCCGCAGTCGCTGGAAGAGATGTGGGACGTGAAAGGGCTGGAAGAACGCCTGAAAAACGACTTCGATCTGGATATGCCGATCGCCGAGTGGCTGGATAAAGAGCCAGAGCTGCACGAAGAAACGCTGCGTGAGCGTATCATGGCGAAGGCGAAGGAAGATTACCTGCGCAAAGAAGAGGTTGTTGGCACCGAAATGATGCGCAACTTCGAAAAAGGCGTGATGCTGCAGACGCTGGACTCCCTGTGGAAAGAGCACCTGGCGGCGATGGATTACCTGCGTCAGGGTATCCACCTGCGTGGCTATGCGCAAAAGGATCCGAAGCAGGAATACAAGCGTGAATCCTTCAACATGTTTGCTACCATGCTGGAATCGCTGAAATATGAAGTGGTCAGCGTGTTGAGCAAGGTTCAGGTGCGCATGCCGGAAGAGGTTGAAGCCCTGGAATTGCAACGTCGTGAAGAAGCCGAGCGTCTGGCACGTCAGCAACAGCTGAGCCACCAGGAAGAAAACGCCTTGGCGGTCACCGATCCGAACGCTCCGGCTGTCGCCGAACGCAAAGTAGGGCGTAACGATCCTTGCCCATGCGGTTCCGGTAAGAAATACAAGCAGTGCCACGGCCGCCTGCAAAAGTAAGCCGGGTATAGTGAACGTTTAACGGTAAGGGCTCAGCATGCTGAGCCTTTTTTTAGATGGTAACATCTGGAGGATGCGATGAAGCACCTGAACATCGCCGTAGGGATTATCCGTAACCCGCAGCAGGAAATCTTCATCACACGCCGCGCTGCTGATTCGCATATGGCGGGTTTCTGGGAGTTCCCCGGTGGCAAGATTGAGCAGGGCGAAACGCCGGAGCAGGCATTAGGCCGCGAACTGCTGGAGGAAACCGGCATCCACACTAATCAGGTACGGTTATTGGACGTACTGGAGCACCGTTTCACCGATCGGATCGTGACGCTGAATTTCTACCTGGTGGAGGATTGGGCGGGTGAACCCTATGGCCGTGAAGGCCAGCCGATGCGTTGGGTGAAGCAGGCCGACCTGCGTGAGGAAGAGTTCCCCGAAGCCAACGTCAGTATCATCAAACTGTTGGTGGCGCAGGCCAGTGCCGCGTAATGCATTTTAGGCCTGGGCTACCAGGCCTAATAACACCACTTTAAAGATCCTTATCTTACTCGACTCGTCCATGAGCCTCGCCCTTTCAGGGCCGCTGCAAGCAGCGTTCAAATCGGTTCCTGACCGATTTGTCGTTCACTCCAATCTTCGCTTTCATTCAGCTCATTATTGCTGGGAATGCGTTTCTCTTCATCGGCCCATTCACCGAGATCGATCAACTGGCAGCGCTTGCAGCAGAACGGGCGATGCGGGCTGACTTCCCCCCAAACCACGCCTTTGCCACAGGTTGGGCATTTTACTACGGTCATATTCATTCCTTTCTCCCTCATACCCGTCGCCTTTCAAGCTGCAGCGTTGTGCACAACTCGGCCCATCCCTGGGCCTCACCCCTTCGGGGCCGCTGCAAGCAGCGTTCAAATCTGTTCCTGACAGATTTGTCACTCACCCCAGTCACTTACAAAAGTAAGCTCCTGGGGATGAGTGAGCTTGGTGCCTAGCTGCAACTTGAAATTCATAGGGTATAAAAGGTTAATTTCATATGCTAGCAACAGGCCAGCTCAAAGGTTAGACGCTCTGGCACTGTGCCGTTTTCGCTGTCTAGCGGCAGGAAACGGATGGCATAGCGCGTCTTGTGGCCGGAAATCTGCGGGTAAAGCTGGTAAGCCAGATTAATACGTAAGCGTAACAGATCTGCACCCTCGGCGTTATCTTGGAAGAAGCCGTTGAGACTGATCTGATTGCGAAACGGCCCGGCCTGGCGCACCAGATCCAACACGACGGTCAGCGCCTGATTCAAGGGTTCGAGGGTTTGCAACCAGTCTGCCACGTCCGCATCACGCTCATGCTGTGCCACGTGCATCCACATATGCAGCGTAGGCAAATCAAAGCTGCAACAGCCGCCAGGGATGCTCAGACGTTGACGAACCAGGCTAATCAGCCGATCTTCACGCAGCGCCTGGCCCATACGCGGGGCAGACATCAGCGCAGATGCACAGCCTTTCAACCGGCTGCGAAGCTGATTGACCACCGAGATATCGACACCGGGCATTTCTGCCCACTGTAATAATTTCTGCTGCTGGCGTTCCAGCTCTTTGAGTAGTTCGGTGCGTACTTCGCCACGTTCCAATACGTCCAGCAGGTCTGCAACGGTACGGAAAAAGGTCAGGGCGATAGCGGTTTCGCTCAGTGCTCTTTGGCCATGCAACTGTTGTAATAAAAACTCGATCCGCAGCCAGGTGCGCATTTTTTCATTTAACGGGTGTTCAAAGAGAACGGTCGGGGAAGCGTCACTCATTCGGTGTGATCCTGTCGGGTCGCTGAGGTTGCCAGCTCAAGATAGTGTTGATGCAATGCGGCGACATGGGATTCAATTCCTTGTGCGCTACCGCTATTGTCAATTACGTCATCCGCCACGGCCAGGCGTTGTTCGCGCGTGGCCTGTGCAGACAGAATATTCAGCGCCTGCTGGCGGCTGATACCGTCGCGGGCCATGGTTCTGGCCAATTGTGTTTCGCTGTCGACATCCACCACTAAAACGCGGTCGGCACGATCTTGCAGGCCGTTTTCTACCAGCAAGGGCACTACCCATAGTACGTAACAACTCTGAGCGTTGGCTAGTTGGCGTTGCGTTTCCCGCTGGATCTGCGGGTGCAGCAACTGGTTTAGCCAGCGCTTTTCGCCTGGATCGCTGAAGATCCGCTGGCGCAAAGCCGCACGGTTGAGGGATCCGTCCGCCAGCAACATTTCATTACCAAAATGTGCCGCAATGGCGTCCAATGCCGGGGTTCCAGGCTCAACAACCTGGCGAGCAATGATATCTGCATCCACAATGGCCACGCCAAAACGAGCAAAGGCGTTGGCAACGGTGGACTTACCGCTGCCGATACCGCCGGTTAATGCTACTAGGTAGGCCATGGTCGAAGGGGATCCTGATATTCACCAAAAATAATAAACGAATCATAAAGCGATCGCGCAGAAGTGCAAGCGGGTGCGTGCGACTTGCCCTGCGCTTGGCGTTTTGAGTGGGATATTTGAGCAGCGGCATTGGGAAAGTGAGGCGGCAATCACATTGGGGTTTAGCAGGTAAATTTGTGGGATTGTACCGTAAATAAAGGCGAAATCGCAGTCTTGCCGAGCGATTATTAGTGCGTATGATAACACCACTGGAACTGGCAATAACAATACCCGTCGCCTTTCAAGCTGAAACTTGAAATTCATAGGGTAGTGGTTCGAAATCCCCTTGCGATCCGTCGCCAAAAACCAGGAAATCATAAGTCATGCGTATTGAAGAAGATTTGAAGTTAGGCTTTAAAGATGTGTTGATCCGCCCAAAGCGTTCCACGCTGAAAAGCCGCTCGGAAGTTGAACTGGAGCGCCAGTTTACCTTCAAACATTCAGGTTGGAACTGGTCCGGTGTGCCGATTATTGCCGCCAATATGGACACGGTTGGCACCTTCCGCATGGCCGAGGCCCTGGCATCCTTTGACGTTCTTACCGCCGTCCATAAACACTACACCGTTGAGCAATGGGCCGAGTTTGTTCAGCGCTCGTCCGAATCCGTGTTGCGTCATGTGATGGTGTCTACCGGTACTTCCGAAGCCGACTTCGTCAAGATGAAGCAGATCCTGGCGCTTTCCCCGGCGTTGAAATTTATCTGTATCGACGTAGCCAACGGCTATTCCGAACACTTTGTTGCCTTCCTGAAAAAAGCCCGTGAAGCTTGCCCTAGCCATGTGATCTGCGCGGGTAACGTGGTTACCGGTGAAATGGTGGAAGAGCTGGTGCTGTCCGGTGCCGACATCGTCAAGGTTGGGATTGGCCCTGGTTCGGTCTGTACCACTCGTGTGAAAACCGGCGTGGGTTATCCGCAGCTTTCCGCAGTGATCGAGTGTGCCGATGCCGCACACGGCCTGGGCGGGCAGATTGTCAGCGATGGCGGCTGTTCTGTACCGGGCGATGTGGCGAAAGCCTTTGGCGGCGGTGCAGACTTTGTCATGCTGGGCGGAATGTTGGCCGGGCACGACGAGTGTGAAGGCACCGTAGTGGAAGAGAACGGTGAGAAATTCATGCTGTTCTACGGTATGAGCTCAGAGTCTGCCATGAAACGCCATGTGGGTGGGGTTGCTGGCTACCGTGCGGCAGAAGGCAAAACCGTCAAGCTGCCACTGCGTGGTGAAGTTGAGTTCACCGTGCGCGATATTCTCGGTGGTCTACGTTCGGCCTGTACTTACGTGGGCGCGGAGCGTCTGAAAGAGCTGACCAAACGCACCACCTTTATCCGCGTGGCGGAGCAGGAAAACCGCGTTTTCGGCAGCAAGTAACTGCCTGGCTTTGTAGGGCGCAGCAATGCGCCCGTATCAAACAGTGCGAAAATAGAGAGCATTACCCCAGCACGTTTCCCAACTGGAATATCGGCAAATACATCGCGATAACCAACGTACCCACAATCCCGCCAACCACTATCATCAGCAGCGGCTCCAGCGTTTGCGCCAGCGTATCGGCGAGCTCATAGGTCTGTTGTTCGTGCCAGACAGCCAGCTTGTCTAACAGAATATCCAGCGTGCCTGACTCTTCCCCCACCCGCACTAATTGCTGGCACAGCGAAGGAAACAGCGGTTGTTGAGCTAGTGCACTGTGGAAGGGATACCCTTGGGAGAGTTGCTGTTCGATCGCCGTCAGCGCCTGACAATAAAACACGATATTCACCGACAGCTTCGCGGCGCTGAGCCCTGCCACCAGCGTCAATCCGGCCTGTTGTGTCATGGCCAGAATACGAAACACCTGACTTAGGCAATTGCCCTTGATCAACGCGGAAATCAATGGGATGCGCAGTAACATCGCCTGCTCACGTTGCTGCCAATCTGCCAATGGATGCAACCAGCGCCAATAAAATCCTGCCAGCCCAGCCACCGTGAGCAACAGATAAGGCCCGGTAGCGATCAATGCGCTGGACAGTGCCAGCAGCCCTTGGGTAAACCAGGGCAACGGGGCGTCGAAAGATTGATAAATCTTGGCAAACTCCGGCAGCACCATTACTAACATCAACACGGTGACCACCATGGCCACCAGGCAGATAAATAGCGGGTAGCGCAGCGCCTTCAGCACTTTTTTCTGTAACCTCTGTTGGGCTTCTTGTTGCTGTGCTAACTGCAGGCAGCAGCGATCCAGATTGCCTGTCAATTCGCCGATGGCAATCAGTTGGCGGTAAATTAGGGGGAAGACGCGATGCTGCTCTGCAATCACTTCGGAAAAGGGCTGCCCCATTGCTACGCTATTACTGATTTCCAGCAACAGACAGCGCCAAGCTGCCGACTGATGCTCCTGAGCCAGCAACTGCAGGCTGTTGACCAGAGGTAACCCGGCTTGCAACAGGGTTGCCAACTGGCGGGTGAATTGGATCATCGGCTCGCCACGCCATTGACCTGCAGAGACCCGTTTCCCCGCCCCCATTTGGTAAGGCTGTAATCCCTGCTCCAGCAAGTGCTGATAGACCTGGTTTTTCTCCTCCGCTAGCAGCTCGCCACGGCGAATTCCACCGTGGCTGTCGATGGCTTGCCAAACAAACAGACGGCGCGGTTTCATGGCGAGATCTCACCCTGAGTGGCCACCCCGACCACGCGGTACAGTTCCTCCAGCGAGGTTATCCCCTTAGCGACCAGCTCCAGGCCCGCTTGCAGCAGCGTTGTTTGACCCTGCTGCTGTGCGATATCGGCTAACTGGATCACCGAGGCATTTTGCATCAGGGCATTTTGGATTTCGGGCGTGATCTTCAGCAGTTCGTAAACGCCGATCCGGCCGTAATAACCGCCAAAGCAATGCTCACAGCCGGCCGCACGCCACGGGATCAGGGGTTCCGGCCAAATGGTAGCCGGGAAGTGCAGGATCTCAACTTGCGGATAGCGGCAATGGGTGCACAAACGCCGCACTAGGCGTTGGGCGATCACCAGTTTCAGACAGGCTGCCAGCAGATAACCGGGAATGCCCATCTGGGTCAGGCGGGTCAGCGTTTCACAGGTGGAGTTGGTGTGCAGGGTCGATAGCACCAAATGCCCGGTTTGTGCCGCCTTGACGGCAATTTCTGCCGTTTCTTTATCGCGGATCTCGCCGATCATAATGACATCCGGATCCTGGCGCAGCAGGGCCCGTAACACGCGGGCGAAATCCAGATCGGTTTTGCTGTTGATCTGCGTCTGGTTAATACCGAACACCGGGATCTCGATGGGATCTTCGACGCTGCACAGGTTGCTCTGTGCATCGTTCAACTGGCGTAACCCGCTGTACAGCGTCACGGTTTTACCGCTGCCGGTTGGGCCGGTCACCAGGATCATGCCTTGCGGGTTGGAGAGGGCATTGGCATACCATCCAAGCGCTTCCTGGCTCATACCAAGCTGTTCGAGCGGCAGCTCCTGGCGATCGGTTTGCAGGATCCTCAGCACCACCTTTTCGCCATGCAGCGTGGGTAAGGTGGAGATCCGCATCGAGAAACTGGCATTATCCAGCAGCACGCTGAGTTGGCCGTCCTGTGGCAGACGGCGCTCGGCGATATCCAGTTGCCCCATGATCTTCAGCCTGGCGGTGATCCTGGCCGCCAGTGAAAAGGGCGGAGAGGCGATCGCCTGTAGCACACCGTCAATCCTGAGTCTGACGCGGAACCTCTGCTGATAAGGTTCAAAATGCACGTCAGAGGCACGCCGCTGAATAGCGCTACGCAGCGTTTGATTAATGAATTGCACCACTGGCGTGTCGCCGTCGTCGTTAAGCGAGGGGGATTGCTCCTCGTTATTTTCAGGCGATGGTACCAGGACGAGGTGTTGCCGCTGGTTCTGTGCCTGTTCCAGCCGTGCAGCGGGCCATTGCTCAATCCCAATGCTTTTGCCGGTGGCGAAACGTAGGGCGCTCACCAGTGCCGCAGGGATTTCACCATGCAGGGCGATAGTCAGCCGCTGCCCGTCTTCGCTGAGTGCCAGTGCCTGATAACGTTGGCACAGCGCGTGGATTTCATCGCTGATTTCCATGCGGGCTCCTTACTGTGTGGCATCATCAAAACGGAAAACTTCCTGGCAGGTTTCCTGCAGGCTGGTGTTGCTACTGCTGCATTGGCGTGTCCAGCGCATTGGGCCGGTGGCGTCTATCGTAGGAACCAGTGTCACCGTCAGGCCTTGCAGGCTCTGAGTGCCAACCAGGCTGATGGTTCCCCCGGAGACCTGGATACTGCTGACGTAACGTGTTGTTACTCCCGCAGGGATCCCCTTGCTGCCTGCATCGCAGCCAGACGGGCCACCGCCTTCCAGTGCGCACAACTCAACCGCCATTTTGTACGGCACCATGGCCTGCAACATATCGGTCATGGCGGCCTTCTGGATATAGCGCTGATAGGCGGGTATGCCAATGGCACTGAGGATGGCGACGATGGCGATAACCACCATTAATTCGATCAGGGTAAAACCGCGTTGTGTTTCCATCTGTTGTTTCCTCCAAAGTTATCAGGAGGCAACGTTAAAATGGCCAATAGCGGGTGGCGAGGGCGGAATGCGGATTATGCGTGGCTGTTCCACCACAATACGCCCGTGTTACGAGGCGTTGAAAAATAATGCGTAGTGCTTCACAACCTGAGCGAACCATATTTTTATTTTATGGTGAGTTGATACCAATCTTTAAAGTCTCCATTATCAGCTAAATTTAACGGTGAGTATAAGTGATGAGGGTTACCATCAGGCTCTGTTCTTTTACATTGTGATAATCGAGAACTAACAGTTCCTCCCCCTCATTGAGTGAAAGGTTTTTGCTGTCCACATATTGTGATAGTATTTTTTTTGCTTGCTCGAAATCTTTTATTTTATTGAAGGTAATTGAATTTCTTTCAAAGCCGTAGTTATCGTCAGGAGAATATGAGAAGTGATAAGTGTCCGTTACTCTCGGTACGCCTGCGATAATAGATGGAGTACTGAGGAAATATTTTAATTTATTACTTTCAGTATACTCCCCCTCATTTCCTAAGTAAATGAGGGGGAGTGCGACACCTAGGGTCAATAATGCCATAAGTACAATGGTCGATCTCAATTTATTGATAGTCATGCTATAAAAATAACTCCGTAACAAGCCTTTTGTCGGATATGGGTCGTATTCTGCTTAGACAATCAGGTAGTGGTATTTTATAGGGTTTATGCGGGATGTCATGATCTTCAGGATCGGGAAATATAAGAGGTTTTAATTCATAATTCTTATAATTTCCTACAGGGCCATAGTGATCCCATATTTTTAATGCATACTCTGTATCTCTAGCCTTCAGGACGTTAATGTAATTAATGTTAAAAATAGCAGAGTGGAAACCAAGTATGTTAGAGATTAAATCTTCTGCACTGTATCCACTATCAGTGACAATATTATAAGGGAAACTGTATTGTAGCGTTTCAAAAGCATGGGATGTATCTAAAAATATCGCGTAAGCGATACCCATTAATTGATTATGGTGCAATCCTCTCTTCACAAGAAAACTTTTAGTAACACCTGTTTTCAGACGAACCTGACTAAATACCCTTTTGGACATGGATTGGGTATAATTGACTCGAAAAAAATCGCCCTGAGTAAAGCGAGGGTTTATCATCTGCCACCATAAGGAAAGGGCACCTTCAGGGTTTGCATGGCCTAAATCAATCCAGCCTAAGTTATCAGTATAAACTAACCCATATTTGAGGAATTCAATACCCATTACACTTCTTTCTGGTCCTGTAATATCTTTTCTTAAAGACATGGTTAATATACTCTATCGCTGCAGATACTATAGCCAGAGGTACCTGCTTTATGATGAGTCCACACAATATCCCTATAATTTAAAGAGATTATTTCCTCTGGTTGACTGTCCTCGTGCGTCAGCGAGTGTGGATAATTAATGTTTATACAACTAAGAAAGGCTTTTCTAAGTTGTATTGAGTAGTATTTCTCCAACCCACCGGAGTGATCTGTCTGATAAAAACCAAGTTCAACATATAATTCTTCATTTTCAGAAATAGAAACGCCTAGCAGAGGTGATGATTTGTCTATGGGTTTTACTATAGTGAAGGGGTGATGACTTGCACTTTGCTCTCTGGTAATACTATGAGCGGCAGAGTAAACTAAAATTTCATTCGTGTGTGCAGCTTGATATTTATTCCCTATTGAATCAAAAGTACCACAGCCAGCAGAGATTAATCCTTGGTTTTTACCTTCTATTTTCATCCGTATTATATTGGCCATTAAATATCCTTTTTAAAATGCTGTAATAAAATTATCCACGAGGTACATTATCAGAGAGCAATATTGCTTTGTGGGATAATGATCACAAAACGAAGGGTGAATGTACTAGGAAGTCATTTTTATTTATGATAGATATGGTTGGCTTATATATCTATGGGGTTATATAATAAAAACCACTTTATTCTGTAGCCATTTACCCTTGTTATTAGCCGATAGAATTTACAATGAAGTATTGTGGTGTGGTACTTGGCAGACAGATTAGCGAGAATGCCCTTCAGCCGAAACCGAAAGGCGCTCAGTAACTCGAATCACTTAAAACGCATCGACAGATCGAGCGCGGTAACGTGCTTGGTCAACGCGCCGACAGAGATATAATCCACCCCGGTTTCAGCAAACTCGCGCAGGGTCTGATCGGTGACGTTACCGGAGACTTCCAACTGGGTGCGGCCCTGGGCCAGGGCAACGGCATCGCGCATCATCTCGACGCTGAAATTATCCAACATCACAATGTCGGCACCGGCATCCAGAGCTTGTTGCAGTTCATCCAGCGATTCCACTTCCACTTCTACCGGTACGTCGGCGTGTAGCCAGAAGGCTTTCTCTACCGCGTTTTTGATCGAACCGGAGGCAATGATGTGGTTTTCCTTGATCAGGAAAGCATCCGAAAGACCAAGCCGGTGATTGCTGCCACCGCCGCACAGCACGGCATACTTCAGCGCGGTGCGCAGGCCGGGCAGTGTCTTACGGGTATCCAGCAGCCGGGTTTGCGTGCCTTGCAGCAACGCTACATAGCGGCTTACCGCCGTGGCTACGCCGGAGAGCGTTTGCACAAAGTTTAGCGCGGTACGTTCACCCGTCAGCAGGATGCGCGCCGAGCCACTCAGGTGGCATAGCGGCTGGTTGGGCACCAGTTTATCGCCATCTTCCACCAACCACTCGATCTTCACCTGCCCACCCAATTGGATAAAGACTTCTTCCAGCCAGCGGCGGCCACAGAACACGCCGGGTTCACGGGTGATCACCGTGGCTTTGGCCTGCTTATCTGCGGGTAACAGTTGCGCGGTGATATCGCGCTCGGCATCCACGATCCCCCCCAGATCTTCGCTCAGCGCCTGGGCGACGGTGGCAGGGACATCATTGGTAATACGTTCGAGAAGCGCGGTACGGCGGCTGTCGGCACTGTAGCGGCGTGTCGGCATGGCAAACTCCGAAAATGGACGGTAGGATCGTAGATGAACATGCTACTCTGTTGCTGGAACTAGTACCACCGCAAGTATATGAGACAAAGGGAGAGGATTAGCTAATGACGCTGTTTACGCTGTTACTGGTTTTGGCGTGGGAACGTCTGTTTAAACTGGGTGAGCACTGGCAGTTGGATCATCGTCTGGAAGTGGTGTTTCAGCGGCTGCATCGGTTTTCTTTGGCACAGACGTTGGCGATGACCCTGGTCTGGATGTTCGTCGTCTGGGGCATCTTGTGGTTGGCTCAAGGGCTGTTTTTCGGCGTTGTGGTGTTACTGTTGTGGATTGTGATTGGTCTGCTGTGCGTCGGGGCCGGGATCACACGTAAACATTATCGGGCCTATTTGCAGGCTGCGCGGCAGGGCGATACCCATGCCAGCGATCAGATGGCGGAAGAGCTGGCGTTGATCCACGGTTTACCGGTGGATTGTAGCGAAGAAGAACGCCTGCGTGAGCTGCAAAACGCCCTGCTGTGGATTAACTATCGCTACTATCTGGCACCGCTGTTCTGGTTTACGGTGTGCGGGCCATATGGGCCACTCGCTCTGGCTGGCTATGCTTTTCTGCGAGCCTACCAAACCTGGCTGGCGCGGCATCATTCACCGCTGCAACGCTCGCAAACGGGGATCGACTTCCTGCTGCATGTGTTGGACTGGGTTCCGGTTCGTCTGGCAGGGGTGGCCTATGCGCTGATTGGGCATGGCGAACGGGCGCTGCCCGCGTGGTTTGCTTCGCTGGGGGATCGTCATACCCCGCAGTATCAGGTGTTGACGCGGTTGGCGCAGTTCTCTCTGGCCCGAGAGCCACATAAGGATCCGGTTCAGACGCCGCGCGCAGCGGTAACATTAGCGCGTAAAGTGACCATGATTGTGGTGGTGGTCGTGGCGGTATTGACGATTTACGGTACCTTGCTCTGAAGGTAACGGCGGGCGCAGAATGGCGCCCGCCAGAAGGTTACAGCTTGGCGAAGCAGCGGCGCGCGGCATCGACGGTGCGCTGAATATCTTCATCGCTGTGTGCAACAGACATAAAGCCAGCCTCGAACGCCGACGGGGCCAGATAAACCCCCTCATCCAACATCAGATGGAAGAAGCGCTTGAAGCGCTCAACATCGCAGCCCATCACGTCCTGATAGCAGGTGACCGTCGGCGCATCGGTAAAGAACAACCCGAACATGCCGCCTACATGGTTGACGACAAACGGAATATTCTCTTCCTTGGCCGCCGCCAATAGGCCTTCTGCCAGCTTGTTGGTCAGTTCGGTCAAGGTCTGGTGAATGCCAACTTGGGAAACCTCGGTCAGACAGGCGAAGCCAGCGGCCATGGCAATCGGGTTGCCGGACAGCGTACCGGCCTGATATACCGGCCCGGTAGGTGCCAGTGCAGCCATCACTTCACGGCGACCACCGAAGGCCCCTACTGGCATACCGCCACCGATAATTTTGCCCAGGCAGGTCAAGTCTGGCACCACATCGTAATAAGACTGAGCACCGGCCAGCGCGACGCGGAAACCGGTCATCACTTCGTCAATGATCAACAGTGCGCCATACTTGTCACACAGGGTGCGTAGGCCCGGCAGGAAGTCTGGCAACGGTGGAATGCAGTTCATGTTGCCCGCGACAGGCTCAACGATGATGCAGGCGATCTCTGAAGGGTACTGCTCGAATGCGGTACGCACGGAATCGAGATCGTTATAGGTACAGGTTAGCGTGTGCTTGGCAAAGTCTGCCGGCACGCCCGGTGAGTTCGGCTGGCCCAGCGTCAATGCCCCGGAACCGGCTTTTACCAGCAGGCAGTCGGCGTGGCCGTGGTAGCAGCCTTCAAACTTGATGATCTTGTCGCGGTTAGTGTAACCCCGCGCCAGACGAATGGCGCTCATGGTGGCTTCGGTACCGGAGTTCACCATACGTACCATATCCATCGTCGGTACCAGCGTGGTGACCAACTCGGCCATTTTCACTTCCATCTCGGTAGGTGCGCCGAAGCTCAGTCCGCGCTGCGCTGCCTCGATCACCGCGTTGCGGATCGCCGGATGGTTATGGCCCAGCACCATTGGGCCCCAGGAACCGACATAATCAATATAGGCTTTGCCATCGGCATCAAACAGATAGGCACCGTCGGCACGTTCGATAAACAGCGGGGTGCCGCCTACACCGGTGAATGCACGCACTGGGGAGTTGACTCCGCCTGGGATCAGCTGTTGCGCCTGGGCGTACAGACTTTCGGACTTACTGTGTAAGCTCATAAACCGGCTCCTGGGTTTGCTTTTGAATGATTTGACCGCGCTATTCTAGAGGAGAGTACGGAGTTATGAAACGATCACAGTCCGATACCTATTTAGAGGGAGCGATAGGGCACTGGCTGAGCTAGAATAATGCACATTGCGATTGGTATGACTTTTCACCTTAATAATGAACCCACTATGACTGAATTACAGCAACAGCCTCCTGCAGCCTCTGGCGTGCGCCTGGCTCGCAACGATAGGGTCCGTCAGTTTATTCGCCAGGATAAAACGCCGGTTTTCATCCTGATCATGGCAGCGGTGGTAGGGACATTGGCGGGATTGTTGGGTGTCGCTTTTGATAAAGCGGTGGAATGGGTGCAACAGCAGCGACTGTCGGGCCTGGCCTATGTCGCCAATTCCTGGTTTCTGGTGTGGCCGCTGGCGTTTATTTTCTCTGCCGTACTGGCCGCTTTGGGATTTTATCTGGTCAAACGCTTTGCGCCAGAGGCTGGCGGTTCGGGGATACCGGAGATCGAAGGGGCGCTGGAAGAGTTGCGTCCGGTGCGTTGGTGGCGGGTGATCCCGGTGAAATTTATCGGCGGTATGGGTACGCTCGGCGCTGGCATGGTGCTGGGACGTGAGGGGCCGACGGTGCAGATGGGGGCCAATGCCGGGCGAATGGTGCTGGATATTTTCCGTATGCGCAGTGCTGAGGCCCGCCATTCCATGCTGGCTACCGGTGCCGCTGCGGGTCTTTCCGCCGCATTCAATGCCCCCCTGGCGGGAATATTGTTTGTTATTGAAGAGATGCGGCCGCAGTTTCGTTACAACCTGATTTCCATCAAGGCGGTGTTTATCGGCGTGATTATGTCGAGCATTGTCTTTCGTGTTTTCAATGGTGAAAAAGCGCTGATCGAAGTGGGTAAACTCGCCTCGGCACCGCTTGATACGCTGTGGCTTTACCTGGTGCTGGGGACGGTGTTTGGCGCGGTGGGGGTGATGTTTAACGCGCTGGTGTTTCGTACGCAGGATAGGTTTGCCCGCTTCCATGGTGGCAAGACGGGCAAGATCCTGCTGATTGGTGCCCTGTTAGGGGGCATTTGTGGCGTGCTTGGGCTGATCGAGCCAGCAGCAGCGGGTGGCGGTTCGGCCTTGATCCCGATCGCGGCGGCGGGCAATTACAGCGTAGGTATGCTGCTGTTTATTTTTATCGCACGGGTGATCACTACGCTGTTATGCTTCGGCTCAGGCGCTCCGGGAGGTATTTTTGCGCCGATGCTTGCCTTGGGGACGCTGCTTGGCACCGCTTTTGGCCTGTTCAGCGCTCACCTGTTCCCTGCATATGGGCTTGAGGCTGGCACCTTTGCTATTGCGGGGATGGGAGCGCTGTTTGCTGCTACCGTGCGTGCCCCGTTAACCGGTATTGTGCTGGTATTGGAAATGACCGATAACTATCAGCTGATTTTACCGATGATCATCACCTGTCTGGGCGCGACCCTGGTGGCGCAGTTTATGGGCGGTAAGCCATTGTATTCCGCCATTTTAGCCCGCACTTTACAAAGGCAGCAGCAGGAATTGGCCGAGAAAACAGGTAAAGAAAATACAACAAATGCGGTGAATACTTGAACGCAACACTCAGGTATTAGATAATCAGCACCATTAATCAGGTTACCGTCGTCGTCGCCTGATGCGAAACACTGTTGGGAGTAACGAGTATGAGTGATGAAACAGCACTGCCCCTGCAATTTACCGAGGCAGCAGCAAGCAAGGTGAAATTCCTGATTGCTGACGAAGAGAATCCAAACCTGAAGTTGCGGGTTTACATTACCGGTGGCGGCTGCAGTGGATTCCAGTACGGCTTCACGTTTGATGACAAGATCAACGACGGCGATATGACCATCGAGAAACAGGGCGTTGCGCTGGTGGTTGATCCGATGAGTCTGCAATATCTGGTTGGCGGCGCGGTGGATTACACCGAAGGGTTGGAAGGTTCACGCTTTATCGTGACTAACCCGAATGCCAAAACCACCTGTGGTTGCGGTTCTTCATTCAGTATCTGACCCGCCGCCGTTAAAAAACCCGCCTGCCTGCACGGTGCGCGGGTTTTTTTGTGCCTACCATTCCACGGTGATCAGTTCGCTTTCCCGATCGTCTACCACTCGTTTACTGTGGCTCATCTTCGGCTGCAAGACTGTGCCGTTGCCGCACTCCACCTGTGGTGTGTTGCCGGTCGTTGTTACGCTGCAGGTGGGTACTATCGTCAGACTGATACCAATCTTGCCGCTGGTGTTCTCGGCCAGCACACTGCTGCTCAACAGCAGTGTGCTGGCGATCAAAAGGCTTTTCTTCATGCTTAAACTCAAAACAATACCTATCCGCTGGCCACAGTAATGGGGCCTATCGGCAAAAGTGAACGGAAATTAACGGCGCGGGATAATTTTTAACGAAGAGTTAACTAGATGATTACATTATTCAAGCGCATTTCATTAGCGCAAAATAATAGCACATTGTTTATATAATAGTCGAATATCCTGCTTGGCAGGAAAACCTCCGCCAAAGCTGGCGGAGGCAAGAGTTACTGTTCGAGAATAAAGGCCGGTAGTTTCAGATGCCAACGAATGGCGGCCAGGCGGATGCCCAGCGTGATGATCATCCCCAGCATCATGGCATGCTGTAACGGCATACCAAAGGTGTAGAACGCCGTGACGTGCACCGTTCCGCCGACGATGCAGGCGGTGGCGTAGACTTCGGTTCGCAAGATCATCGGGATCTCGCGGGCCAGCACGTCGCGGATAATCCCGCCGCCAACGCCGGTGATCACTCCCATGCAGACGGCCACCAGCGGCCCACTGCCAGCGGCGAACGCCTTATTGACGCCTATCCCCACGAACACCGCCAACCCGATGGCATCCAGCACCGGCAGGATCCATTTCGGTAACCGACGCGGTTGGCGCACCAGCAGCAGCGTCAGCACACAGGTGATCATCGCCACCACCAGATCGGTGGGATCCTTTACCCAGAATACCGGGCCGTTGGCGAGCGCCATATCACGGATCGTCCCGCCGCCGACCGCAGTCACTACCCCCAGCACTAATACGCCAAAAGGATCCATCCGTAATTTGCCAGCCAGCAATACGCCGGAAATGGCAAATACCGCAGTACCAAGAATATCCAGCCAAAATACCATCAATGGATCTCCGCCAATTGACCGCATAGTGATTGTGCCGCCAGCATGATGCGTGGCCCGGCACGGTTAAACCAATCTTCCTCGAGCGCAATCACCGGCACGTCGAGCTGTGGGCCCCAGAAGGCTTTCACATTGGCTATCTGCTGGGTATTCCCGCTGATCACGATAGCCTGCGGTTTACGCACCAGCACCTGCTCCCGGCTCACCTGCGGCCAGGGCACGGGGCTATCGGCAAAGATATTCTGTGCGCCGCATAAGGTCAGCACCTGGCTTTGCAACGTGGCCGCCGAACTGGTGAACAGCGGTTGGGTGCCAAACTGCAACAGCACTGGCCTTGGCGAATTGCTGGCATAGCGGGTTTTCAGCTCCTCGACCTGTTGGCGGAGGCTGGTAGCGGCCCGATGTGCCTGTTCTGGATGAGGGCTGTACTGCGCCAATGCATCCAGCGACTGGGCGATCTCGTCAATATTCTTGGCATCTGCATAAAAAATCGGGATGCCGAAGGAGGCGAGCTGATCCAATACCCGTTGGGGGTTACCGCCACGCCAGGCGAGAACCAGATCGGGTTTCAACGCCAGGATCCGTTCCAGGTTGATCCCTTGCCAGGAGGCGACCTGTTCCAGCTGTTTGGCCGCAGGGGGATAATCGGAGTAAGCGCTGACGGCCAGCAGGGTATCCCCCATACCGGCCGCGTAGGCAAGCTCCGTGGTGCTCGGTGCCAGGCTGATCACCCGTTGGGCAGCGCTGGCAGGCAGCAGCATCCCCAGGATCAGCCAGCTCAGCAGGGCGCACAGACGCAGCTTCACATTAACCGCGCTTGGCCAGGGCTTGCAGCATGGCATTGACCATCAGCGAGGACTGCTTGGCGGCCACCGCCAGGAACTCGTCGAAGCTCATATGGGATTCACTATCGGCAACGTCGGAAATCGCGCGTACCACCACGAATGGCGTGCCGAACTGATGGCAAACGTGGCCAACGGCGGCGGCTTCCATCTCGACGGCGGCAACGGTTGGGAAGGTGTTGCGGATGCGTGCCAGCGGCTCGGCACCGTTAATGAAGGCGTCACCGCTGCAAATCAGGCCGCGTACCGCGTTCAGGTTAAGCTGTTTGATGCAGTTTTCCGCTAACTCGATCAACGCAGGATCGGCAATGAACGCTGGTGGGCAACCGGCCATTTGGCCTGGTTCATAGCCAAAGGCGGTCACGTCGGCGTCGTGGTAGCGCACTTCTTCAGACACGACGATATCACCCACGTTCAGCGTAGCGGCCAGGCCACCGGCGGAACCGGTATTGATCACCACATCGGGTTGGCACTGTTCCAGCAGCAGGGTGGTACCCAGCGCCGCCGATACTTTGCCGATGCCTGACTTGAGCAGGGCGACTTCCACGCCGTTGATTTGGCCGGTATAGATCTCACAACCCGCACGTTGCAGGGTCTGGCGGTTCGCAATTTGCTCGCGCAGCAGGGTAACTTCTTCTTCCATTGCGCCGATGATGCCTACTTTCATAAATAATACTCGCTGATAGGGTATGGAAATTGCGCCATAGTCTATCATGGCTCTGTGAGAGAGATAATCCGCAATACCGTTGCATCCGCCGCCGGGAATTGTTATCACGGAGGGAATGCGCAACGGGAGGAGAAACAGATGTCCGGGATCGACTTTAAGCAGAAGATCAGCTTTCAGCGGCCTTTTAGCAAGCCGATTGAAGCCGAAGAAGAGTACGACATCATTCGCCAGTTCGAGAGTGATCGCGGGCGCATCGTCAATTCTGCGGCGATACGTCGTTTACAGCAGAAAACGCAGGTGTTTCCGTTGGAGCGTAACGCGGCGGTGCGTAGCCGCCTGACCCACTCGATGGAAGTGCAGCAGGTGGGGCGGCATATTGCCAAAGAGATCCTCAACCGCTTCAAACAGGATCAGCGTATTGATGCGCTCGGCCTGAGCAAGCTGCTCGATCCTTTCGAGAGTATTGTCGAGATGGCTTGCCTGATGCATGACATCGGTAATCCGCCGTTTGGCCATTTCGGTGAATCTGCTATCAACGACTGGTTCCGCCAGCGGCTCGATCCGGCCAGCTGTGGCAGTGAGCCGGGTAGCCACGATCGCTGCCTGGTAGAGGTGTTACGCCTGCATGAAGGGGAGAGCGATCTCAACCGGCTGCGCAGCCGTATTCGCCACGATCTCAGCCATTTTGAGGGCAATGCTCAGGCGATCCGCCTGGTCTACACGTTGCTGAAATTGAACCTGACCTATGCCCAGGTAGGCTGCATCCTGAAATATACCCGCCCGGCCTATTGGGCGAGCGATATTCCCGCCAGCCACAGCTATCTGATGAAGAAGCCGGGGTATTATCTGGCGGAAGAGGCCTTTGTCGATCGCTTGCGGCGCGAATTGCATATGGGAGAGTTCGATCGTTTCCCGCTCACCTATATTATGGAGGCCGCCGATGATATTTCTTACTGCGTGGCCGATCTGGAAGATGCGGTAGAAAAGAACATCTTTACCGTGGAGCAGCTCTATCAGCATTTAACCCAGGAATGGGGCGAGATTGCACCAGGGGATCTGTTTGATAAGACCGTCGCCAGCGCATTTCGCAAAATTGAGCGCAGCGCAGCGCGCCGCAGTTCGGAAGATCAGTTCTTTATGTACCTGCGGGTATTTACCGTTGCCAAATTGGTTCCCCATGCGGCCCAGCGCTTTATCGATAACCTGGACGCGGTATATCACGGCCACTTTAACGGAGCATTGTTGGAGGATGCCAGCCCGGCTTGCCGCCTGCTCGCTATCTTCAAGAACGTTGCGTTCAAGCACGTGTTCAACCACCCGGAAGTGGAGCAGCTGGAGCTACAGGGTTACCGGGTGATCAACGGCCTGCTGGACATTTATAGCCCGTTGCTGGCCATGTCGCTGGCCGATTTCAGCCAGTTGGTGCGCGAAGATAGCCACCGGGCATTCCCTATTGAAACGCGGCTGTTTCACAAGCTTTCCACCAAACATCGCCTGGCCTATGTCGAGGCAGTGGAAGGTTTGCAGCATCTTTCGGCCGAGCAGCAGGCTATTCGGGAGTATTATTTCCGGGCGCGGTTGTTACAGGATTATATTAGTGGCATGACCGACCTTTATGCCTACGATGAATATCGTCGTTTAATGGCGGCAGAATAAAATAATGAGATAAGTTGCAGTTTATTTATCGAGATAAATCTTGAGCTGGTACATTATTTCGAGTTTTGTAAAGACCGACAATATTTGTTTACTCTTACCGGGCCGCACAAGGGGAACTTCAGCCAATCAACAGGCTCTTACTAAGCACCAAGACCCGGTATTCCTTTTGAACGACTTTTAAGAGACACACAGATGAAAAAAACAGCACTGGTTTTAAGCGCCCTGGCTTTGAGTATTGGTTTGGCAATGGGGCCGCTAACTACCGCCAATGCCGCAGAAACGGCTTCTGCCTCCACTAACGCCCAACCGTTGCCAAGCCTGGCACCGATGTTGGAAAAAGTGATGCCTTCAGTGGTAAGCATTAACGTGGAAGGAAGTGCCGCGGTGGATGCGAAAACGGTACAGCAAATGTCGCCGTTCTGCCAGGATGGTTCACCCTTCCAGGGTTCCCCAATGTGCCAAGGTGGCGCACCGGGTGGGCCAACGACTCAGGAAGCCTTTAAAGCCCTGGGTTCAGGCGTCATCATCAACGCGGACAAAGGCTATGTGGTCACCAACAACCACGTGGTAGACAATGCCAGCAAGATCACGGTGCAATTGAGCGATGGCCGTCGCTTTGAAGCCAAGGTGATCGGCAAGGATCCGCGTTCTGATATCGCGTTGATCCAGCTGAAAGACGCCAAAAACCTGTCGGCGATCAAAATGGCCGATTCCGAGCAGCTGCGCGTGGGCGATTACACCGTGGCGATCGGTAACCCGTATGGCCTGGGTGAAACCGTGACCTCCGGGATCGTTTCTGCCCTGGGGCGTAGCGGCCTGAACATTGAAAACTTCGAAAACTTTATCCAGACCGATGCGGCGATCAACCGGGGTAACTCCGGCGGTGCGTTGGTAAACCTGAACGGTGAACTGGTCGGCATTAACACCGCGATCCTGGCACCGGACGGCGGCAATATTGGTATCGGCTTCGCCATTCCAAGCAACATGGTGAAAAATCTGACGTCACAAATGGTTGAATACGGTCAGGTGAAACGCGGTGAGTTGGGCATTATGGGCACCGAGCTGAACTCCGAGCTGGCGCAAGCGATGAAAGTGGACGCCCAGCGTGGCGCATTCGTCAGCCAGGTAATGCCGAAGTCTTCTGCTGCCAAGGCCGGTATCAAGGCCGGTGACGTGATTGTCACCCTGAACGGTAAAGCCATCTCCAGCTTTGCGTCGTTCCGTGCCGAAATCGGCAGCTTGCCGGTGGGCACTAAAATGGCGTTGGGCATCATCCGCGACGGCAAGCCGGTGACCATTGACGTTACGCTTGAGCAGAGCAGCCAGGAGCAGGTTGATTCCAGCAATAT
Source organism: Serratia silvae (assembly GCF_023282985.1). Lineage (GTDB taxonomy): Bacteria > Pseudomonadota > Gammaproteobacteria > Enterobacterales > Enterobacteriaceae > Chania > Chania silvae. The sequence continues at coordinate 296,153 of NZ_JAGQDC010000001.1, forward strand.
TTACACCGGTATTGAAGGGGCCGAGCTGACCAATAGCACCGACAAAGTGAAAGGCGTGAAGGTTGAAAAGGTGAAACCTGGCAGTGCCGCTGCGCGTATCGGGCTGAAAAAAGGCGACGTGATCATGGGTGTGAACCAGCAGCCGGTCAAGAACCTGGGTGAGTTGCGTAAAGTGCTCGACAGCAAGCCTGCGGTGTTAGCGCTGAACATCCAACGTGGCGACTCGACTCTGTATCTGCTGATGCAGTAATAGTTGTCCCATTTTCTACAGAGGCACGCAGCGGCGTGCCTTTTTTATGGCTAAAAACTGTGAGTTTGAGCACAACTCATGCCCGGCCAAAACGCATTTGGGCATCTGCACAATGTGCCTGTAGAAGCTCGTCGGTATGCTGAACGTTGGTTTATCATCCGACGGGGACAAGAAGCAATGGCGGAATATCATCTTGATGCCAAGCTAGCCAGGGAAATTGTCGCTCGCACCATGAAAATTATTGATAGCAATATCAACGTCATGGATAACCGGGGCCGGATTATTGGCAGTGGCGATCCTGAGCGCCTGGGGGAATTGCATGAAGGGGCATTGCTGGTGCTGTCACAGGCCAGAGTGGTCGCAATTGACGATGCCGTGGCCCGTCATTTGCACGGTGTTAGGCCCGGTATTAATCTGCCCTTGCACGTTGACGGGAATATCGTTGGGGTCATCGGTCTGACCGGTGATCCGGTGCAACTGCGGCAATACGGTGAACTGGTCTGCATGACTGCTGAAATGATGCTGGAGCAGGCGCGTTTGTTGAGCCTGTTGGCGCAGGACAGCCGCTTTCGTGAAGAGTTTGTCCTGAACCTGATCCGAACGGAGGAGCTGTCGCCGGCCTTGATGGAATGGGCGCATCGCCTGGGGATAGATCCCAATCAACCCCGCGTTGCGGCGGTAGTGGAGGTGGATAGCGGCCAGTTGGGGGTCGACAGCGCCATGGCCGAGTTACAGCAGTTACAGGAACTGCTGACGCTGCCGGAACGTGACAACCTGATCGCCATTGTTTCTCTCAGCGAGATGGTGGTACTTAAACCGGCGCTGAATCACCACGGGCGTTGGGATGCCGAGGCCCACCGGCGGCGAGTGGAGAATCTGCTAGTGCGGATCAATGAAAGCAGCCGTTTGCGAGTGCGCATTGCGCTCGGCAACTATTTCATTGGCCCAGGCAGTCTGGTGCGTTCCTACCGCACTGCGCGTACCACCATGGCCGTTGGCAAGCAGCGCATGCCTGAACGGTGGGCCTATTATTATCAGGACCTGATGTTGCCGGTATTGCTGGGCAGCCTGCGTAGCGGTTGGCAGGCGGATGAGCTGGCACGGCCGTTGGAGCGTTTGAAAGCCATGGACGGTAATGGTTTGTTATTGCGTACCTTAAATGCCTGGTTCCTGAATAATGTGCAGCCTACCGCGACCGCCAAGGCACTCTATATTCATCGCAATACGCTGGAATATCGTCTCAATCGCATTTCCGAACTGACCGGGTTGAACCTGGCCAATTTCGATGCGCGCCTGTTGTTGTATGTTGGGTTGCAACTTGATGAAGACTAACCTGGCTGTACGCAATAGTATTGCTGGTGGGAGTCATGCAGAACGCCGATACGCCGTGAATCCGTCCATGGAAGCTCGAATCGCGCATCCCAGCGCTCAACGGTCGGCTAACCTGCATGACTCCCGCCAGCCTCAAGCTTGAGGTATCGCGGCATTTCAACCCCAGCTAATACGGAGTTGAGGTCCAGCTAAGAAGCGAAACAGTGGCACATTCGGAGGGGGAGGAGCATCAAACTCAGGTCACCGGTGCCGGGTTAAATACCGCCAACGCGTTGAACAAACCCCATTGATCCGACCAGGTTTGCTTGCGGCCACTGGCGATATCCAGGATCAGTTCAAACAGTTGCCAGCCCACCTGCTCAATGGTTGCTTCCCCAGTGGCGATAGTTCCGGCGTTGATGTCGATCAGATCGTACCAGCGTTCAGCCAGCGCGCTGCGCGTCGCCATTTTGATCACCGGCACGGCAGTCAGGCCGTAAGGGGTTCCCCGGCCGGTAGTGAACACTTGCACCGTAATGCCGGAAGCCAACTGCTGTGTGCCGCAAACAAAGTCGCTGGCGGGCGTGGCGGCATAAATCAGCCCACGTTTGCTGGGGCGCTGGCCGGGGGAGAGGACTTCGACAATCGTGCTGCTGCCAGATTTGGCAATTGAGCCTAATGCCTTTTCCACCACGTTGGCCAAACCGCCTTTCTTGTTGCCGGGTGAAGGGTTGGCGCTGCGATCGGTTTGCCCTTGATTGAGGTAATCGTCATACCAGGCCATCTCCTCCAGTAAGCGCTTGCCAACGTGTTTATCGGCGACCCGTGGGGTTAACAGGTGGATGGCATCACGCACTTCGGTAACTTCTGAGAACAATACGGTTGCCCCGCAGCGTACCAGCAGATCGGAAGCAAAACCCACCGCCGGATTGGCCGTCGCCCCGGAAAAGGCATCGCTACCGCCACATTGCATCCCCACTACCAGCTCTGAGGCTGGCACGGTTTCCCGCTGGCGACGGTTCAGGCGTTGCAAGTGCTGCTCTGCAACGGCCAGAATATTGGCCATCATAGCCTGAAACCCAACGTGCTTCTCATCTTGCAGGCGCACAATCCGGCTCTCATCCACCGTGATGGGGTGTACATCTGGGGTTCCCTGCAGCAGGCGTTCCGGCTGCAACTTCTCGCAGCCGAGGCCCACTACCATCACTTCGCCGCCAAAGTTAGGGTTGAGCGCCAGATTATGCAGGGTGCGGATTGGCACTATGGCAGCGGGGGCGTTGATAGCCACGCCGCAGCCATAGAGATGATTCAGGCCGACCACGCCATCAACGTTGGGGTATTTGGCCAGCAGGTCGCGCTCAATGATTTTCACCACATAATCCACCACACCGGCTACACAGTGCACGCTGGTGGTGATAGCCAACAGGTTCTTGCTGCCGACGCTGCCATCGGCATTACGGTAGCCTTCAAAGGTATAGCCTTCCAAGGGGGGGAAGGCCGGGGGCACATTGTTGGCTAGCGGCAGGCTGGCCAACTCGGGTGCGGGGGGAAGTAGCACCAGCGATTCATCAATCCAACTGCCCCGGCGAATATCCCGCACGGCAAAACCAATCACTTCGCCATAGCGCAAAATATTCCTGCCCTGAGGAATATCTTGCAGTGCGACTTTGTGCCCTTGAGGAATATGCTCTAATAATGTCAGACCGCAAGGGAAGGCTGCCCCTTTAGGCAGTCCATGATCATTAACCACAATGGCAACGTTATCTTGCCGATGAACCTGAATATAGCGCGGTAATTCTTTGTTACTGCCAACTGCATATTCGGACATAGTAAAACCTCACGCACTCTGACTTAAGTACGCCGTGGGTAATAATCGAAACGCTTGCTCAGCAAAAAGCATAACATTCGCTAGCGTGCCGGGCATTGTGCAAATGACCTGGATTAGGCGCTTTCCGGACGTCAATCTTTGGCATTGTGCTAATCCGCTGTGAGATAGCTCACGCAACCGTTGGTTCCGTGAACCAGCCCGCGCCCGATTGGGCATACGCCATAAATAAGTCGCCATATTAACCCTGTTATTGGGTTATCTGCCCGATGAGTCCCGACAGTCAGTTCCCTATACTTTTCTCACCAAGCGTTAATGCGTTTAAAAATTGCCGATGCCGTATTAATCGAACTGCTCAAAAAAGGCTGCAATTTAATTTAAACCTTTCGTTCTGAGATATTTTTAGCGGTTGTTCAGGATGAATATAGCCAAGGCTATAATGCAGGAGAGCACCATGTCTACTATCAGCGCTGCCAACAGTGCAATCAAGCGAACCAATAAGCGTTACTGGATCGTGGTAATGCTGTTTATTGTCACCTCATTCAACTATGGCGACCGTGCCACGCTTTCTATTGCCGGTACCGCAATGGCTCAGGATATTGGCCTCGATCCGGTTGGAATGGGCTATATCTTTTCGGCGTTTTCCTGGGCCTATGTGATTGGCCAGATCCCCGGCGGCTGGCTACTGGATCGCTTCGGTTCTAAACGGGTCTATTTCTGGAGCATCTTCATCTGGTCGCTGTTTACCTTGTTGCAAGGCTTCGTGGATATCTTCAGCGGTTTTGGCATCGTGATAGCGCTGTTTGCGCTGCGCTTCCTGGTCGGTCTGGCAGAAGCGCCATCATTCCCCGGTAACAGCCGGATTGTGGCCGCCTGGTTCCCTGCCCATGAACGTGGCACGGCGGTATCGATCTTTAACTCGGCCCAATACTTTGCCACGGTGATCTTTGCACCGATCATGGGCTGGTTGACACATGTGGTCGGTTGGTCGCACGTGTTCTTCTTTATGGGCGGGCTGGGCATCATCCTGAGCTTTGTCTGGCTTAAGGTGCTGCACAATCCCAAAGATCACCCCAGCATCAACCAGGCGGAACTGGACTATATCGAAGCGGGCGGTGCCTTGATCAATATGGATCAAAAGCAGGCCACACAGGTGAAGGTCAAAGGTGAGAAGTGGTTCCAGATCAAGCAACTGCTGCAATCACGCATGATGATTGGGGTCTACATCGGCCAGTATTGTATCAACGCGCTGACCTATTTCTTTATCACCTGGTTCCCAGTGTATCTGGTGCAGGCGCGGGGCATGTCGATCCTCAAGGCTGGCTTTGTCGCCTCGGTTCCGGCCATTTGTGGTTTTGTCGGCGGAGTGCTCGGTGGCGTAATTTCCGATTATCTGATGCGCCGTACCCAGTCACTGACCTTCGCCCGTAAAACGCCGATCGTACTGGGCATGCTGTTGTCGATGTCGATGATCTTCTGCAACTACGTCGAAACCGAGTGGATGGTGGTGGGCATCATGGCCGCAGCCTTCTTCGGCAAGGGACTGGGCGCACTGGGTTGGGCAGTGATGGCAGACACCGCCCCCAAAGAAATCAGTGGTCTGAGCGGCGGTCTGTTCAATATGTTCGGTAATATCTCCGGCATCGTCACGCCGATCGCCATCGGCTACATCATTGGTACCACCGGATCGTTTAACGGCGCGCTGGTTTACGTCGGGATCCATGCGCTGTTGGCGGTGGCCAGCTACCTGTTCATCGTGGGCGATATCAAACGAATTGAACTGCAACCGATGGGTAGGCAATAAGCCCTATCCTAGCGACACCTGACATTTTGAGGAGATTTTGATGACTACAGCACCAAAAATTACCGCCATGCAGGTTGTGCCGGTGGCCGGTTACGACAGCATGCTGCTCAATCTCAGTGGCGCTCACGCCCCATTTTTCACCCGTAATATCGTGATCTTGCAGGATAACGCCGGTAACACCGGGCTAGGTGAGATCCCTGGGGGCGAGAAAATCCGCCAGACCCTGGAAGAGGCTCAGTCTCTGGTGGTTGGCAAAACCCTTGGGGAATACAAGAACGTGATGAATCGGGTGCGTGAGCGCTTTGCCGATCGTGATGCCAGCGGGCGTGGCCTACAGACCTTCGATTTGCGTACTACCATCCACGTGGTGACCGGCATTGAAGCGGCGATGCTGGATCTGCTGGGGCAGTTCCTTGATGTGCCGGTGGCGGCCTTGTTAGGGGATGGGCAGCAGCGTGATTCGGTGGAAATGCTCGGCTATCTGTTTTATGTCGGCGATCGCAACAAAACACCGCTGCCTTACCAGAGCCAGCCGGATGAGGCCTGTGACTGGTATCGCCTGCGCCACGAAGAAGCGCTGACTCCGCAAAGTATTGTGCGTCTGGCGGAGGCGGCTTTTGATAAGTATGGCTTCAACGATTTCAAGCTAAAGGGCGGCGTATTGGCGGGCAGTGAAGAGGCCGAGGCCGTCACGGCGTTGGCGCAGCGCTTCCCTCAGGCCCGGATCACGCTCGATCCCAACGGTGCCTGGTCGCTGAAGGAAGCAATCGCACTCGGCAAACAGCTGCGCAACGTGCTGGCCTATGCCGAAGATCCATGCGGTGCAGAGCAGGGCTTCTCTGGGCGGGAAGTGATGGCGGAGTTCCGCCGTGCCACCGGCCTGCCTACCGCGACCAATATGATCGCCACTGATTGGCGGCAGATGGGGCACACGCTGCAGTTGCAGTCGGTAGATATCCCGTTGGCGGATCCTCACTTCTGGACCATGCAGGGTTCGGTACGTGTCGCCCAGATGTGTCACGAATTCGGCCTGACCTGGGGTTCACACTCCAATAACCACTTCGATATCTCACTGGCGATGTTCACCCATGTGGCTGCGGCGGCACCGGGCAACATTGCGGCGATCGACACCCATTGGATCTGGCAGGAGGGCAACCAACGGCTGACGCGGGAACCGCTGCAGATCGTCGGTGGCCGCGTGCAGGTTCCGCAACGGCCAGGATTGGGGATCGAGCTGGATCGGGATCGTTTGATGCAGGGCCATGAGCTTTACCAGAAACACGGGCTTGGGGCACGCGACGATGCGCAGGGTATGCAGTACCTGATCCCTGGCTGGATCTTTGATAACAAACGCCCATGTCTGGTGCGTTAATCCGTCTACAGAGGAAGTTTTATGAAGAGCTGCCATAACCCTTTTCGCCAATCGTTGCTCGCGGGTGAAACCCTGATCGGCTGCTGGTCTGCGCTTGCCAACCCGATTTCCACCGAAGTCTTGGGGCTGGCCGGTTTCGACTGGCTGGTGCTGGATGGTGAGCATGCGCCGAATGATATTGGCACTTTTGTGCCGCAACTGATGGCGCTGAAGGGCAGCCCTAGCGCTGCGGTGGTACGGCCGCCCTGCAACGAGCCGGTGATTATCAAACGCTTGCTGGATATCGGTTTCTACAACTTTCTGATCCCGTTTGTGGAGAGTGCCGAGCAGGCACAGCAGGCGGTAGCGTCGACGCGTTATCCCCCTGCGGGGATCCGTGGGGTTTCCGTTTCGCACCGCAGCAACGGTTACGGCACCGTGCCGGACTATTTTTCCCAGATCGACGAGCAGATTGCGGTGCTGGTGCAGATCGAAAGCCAGCAGGGGGTCGATAACCTGGATGCGATAGCGGAGGTCGCGGGTGTTGACGGCATCTTTGTCGGGCCGGGGGATCTTTCCGCCGCGTTGGGGTATCTCGGCCAGCCTAATCACCCGGAGGTGCAGGCGGTGATCCGTCATATTTTCGAGCGGGCCAGCGCGCACGGTAAAGCCAGCGGCATCTTGGCACCGGCTGAGGCTGATGCCCGCCGTTATCTGGAATGGGGAGCCAGGTTCGTCGCCGTAGGCAGCGATCTTGGCGTATTCCGCACGGCCACGCAGGCTTTGTGCGATCGGTTTAAACAGGGTGTTGAATAAGGGGAACGGAATGAAAATTGGATTTATTGGTTTGGGGATTATGGGGAAGCCCATGAGCAAAAACCTGCTGCAGGCGGGTTATTCACTGGTGGTGATGGATCGCAATGCTGAAGCGGTGGCTGAACTGGCTGCGCTAGGTGCCGATGTTGCCGCCACACCAAAAGCGGTGGCAGCACTGAGCGATATCGTGATCACCATGCTGCCTAACTCACCGCAGGTGCGGGAAGTGGCATTGGGAGAACATGGCCTGATTGAGGGAGCTAAAGCTGGCTCCGTGCTGATCGACATGAGCTCTATTGCCCCGTTGGCAAGCCGTGAAATCAGCGCAGCCTTGGCTGCTAAACAGATCGCCATGCTTGATGCACCGGTGAGCGGCGGTGAGCCCAAGGCAATTGATGCCACATTGTCGGTGATGGTGGGCGGTGAGAAAGAGGTGTTTGAGCGCTGTTTTGACGTGATGAAAACCATGGCTGGCTCGGTGGTGCACACCGGTGATATTGGCGCTGGCAACGTCACCAAGCTGGCGAACCAGGTGATTGTGGCGCTGAATATTGCGGCCATGTCCGAGGCGCTGGTGCTGGCTACCAAGGCCGGGGTTAATCCAGACCTGGTTTTCCAGGCGATCCGTGGCGGGTTGGCGGGCAGCACGGTATTGGAAGCCAAGGCTCCGATGGTGATGGATCGCAATTTCAAACCGGGTTTCCGCATTGACTTGCACATCAAGGATCTGGCCAACGCGCTGGATACCTCCCATGGCGTGGGGGCACAGCTACCGCTCACGGCTGCGGTAATGGAAATGATGCAGGCACTGCGTGCCGATGGGCTGGGTAATGCCGATCACAGCGCACTGGCGTGTTATTACGAAAAGTTGGCCAAGGCAGAAGTCACCCGATAGGGGCAGCGGAGCCGCACTTGTTAAACCACATGCCCCTATCCCAGTAGAAAGGGGCATCAAAGCTTACCCCAACTGGAACTGCGCCTCCGTCTTCACCAGCTCAATCTCATCCAACAGCTCCAGCCATTCTGGTTCTAAATCACCGTTGCTTGCGCCTTGGCGTAGTTGCTGCTCAAGATAGAAACAAAGTTGCTTAAGGCGCGGAACGCCGCTGTAGCTGCAACTGCCGTGCAGCTTGTGGATCAGATCGAGAATGGTGTCGTCCTCTTCCCCATCCAGCACGGCTTTGACCCGATCGTTGACCTGTGGCAGGAACTCGATCAGCATCTGCAATAGATCGCGCGCCAGGTCTTCCTTATTGGCTGCCTGGCGTAATGCCAATGGCCAATCCAGCGATAACGGTGGTTCGGCTGGGCTACGCGATTGGGCTGGCTCTGGTTCAAGCTCGACGGTGTGATAACGGGATAGCACCCGTGTCAGCATGGCTTCGTCAATCGGCTTGGCCAGATAGTCATCCATGCCGGCCTGCAACAGGTGTTCACGCTCGCCGCTCACCGCATGGGCGGTAACCGCGACGATCGGCGTAGAGTTGTGATGAGGCATCTGGCGGATCATCTCACTGGCGCGGATGCCGTCAATGTTTGGCATCTGAATATCCATCAGGATCATATCCAGCACGTTATCACGCGCCAGAACAATGGCCTCCTCACCGCTTTCGCACAGCAGCGTTTTTTCTACCTGTTCTGCCAGCAACGCACCAATCAGCTTCAGGTTAGCCGGGTTATCATCTACTGCCATTACCGTCAGCGGTAAGCGCTTATGTACCGCTGGTGCATTCAGGCGCAGTGGGGCCTCCAGACGCAGTAGCGGATACAGGCGATTACTGCTGATCGGTTTGGTCAAGCAACCGATAGCGCCCAGCTGCTTCATTTTCTCGGCATCGATCTGCGACTGGCTAGGCACCGCCAGGATCACTCGGTCGGCAAGTTTCAGCGATTCCACCAGTTTGTCCTGATGGTGGCTGATACCGTCCCGGTAAGGGATCGGTATGCCTGCCAGCAGGAAGTCGTAATGATTTTTCGGCAATTGCCCCAGAGTTGGCGAATGGGTCACCACCAGATGAGTGACGCTCAACATATTCAACGTAGCCTGGGCCGCGGTTGGGTTGGCTTCGATATAGGCCAGCGTCTTACCGCGCAGATCCGGCAGGCTAGGTGGCAGCGACAACATGCCTTCGTTGAGATCGAGGGTGATGTGGAACCAGAAGGTCGAGCCACGATTGAGCTGGCTATGGAAGTTGATGTCGCCCCCCATCTCTTTCACCAGCTTCTGGGTGATCACCAGGCCCAACCCGGTACCGCCGTGGCGGCGGGAAATGCTGGCGTCTGCCTGGCGGAAAGCCTGGAACAGCTGCGATTGCTGGCGTTCAGAAATCCCGATGCCGGTATCGTGGATCTGCACCTCCAGCTCCACTTGGCGTTCCAGTTGGTTACGTAGCTCAACGCGGATATCGATATTGCCGGTTTCGGTGAACTTCACCGCATTGCCGAGCAGATTAGTGATCACCTGCTGTAGCCGCAGTGAGTCGCCAATCACCTGCTCTGGCACATCGTTTTGCACGTCCAGGGTCAGTTCCAGCCCTTTGTCGTGTGCGCTAGGGGCCAGCAGCACCAGCACTTCATCCAGCGTTTCACGCAGCGAGAACGGAATGTGTTCCAGGATCAGCTTGCCAGCCTCCAGCTTGGAGAAGTCCAGCACGTCGTTGATGATGGTCAGCAGGTTGTTGGCCGAGCGTTCGATAGTTTGCAGATAGTCGGTCTGTGTGGCACTCAGGTCGGTTTTCAACGTCTGGCGGGTAAAGCCGATGACCCCATTGAGTGGGGTACGCAGCTCATGGGACATATTAGCCAGGAATTCGGATTTGATACGGGCAGCTTCCTGCGCGCGCTTCTTCGCCAGATCCAGTTCAACGTTCTGGATCTCCATTTGCTCCAGCGTTTCACGCAGATCGGAGGTGGCCTGGTCGATGTTCTGCTGCATCTCCTCGTGATAGGCGGTCAGCGACATTGCCATCGAGTTGATGCCGTTTTTCAACATTTGCAGCTCGCCTAGCATAAAACCTTCTACCCGGCTATCCAACTGGCCGCGGCGGATACGGTCTACGGTATTGACCATATTGCGGATCGGGCCGGTGACATCGCGCATCAGGCGGTAGGCAAACAGAATGGCTATACACATACACAGCAGCAGTAGCAGGGTAGAAACGAACACCTCTTTATATTGCTGTAGGCGAACCGATTGCAGATCCAGTTCGATCGCCACATAGCCAAGATTGTTGTCAGAATGTGTCTCTTCTTTGGCGTTCTCGTCCGGGAACTGCGACTCCGACAGGATTGGCGTACGCAGGATCAGCGAATCGCCGCGCCGGGTCAGCATCATGTCGGTGGGCATCGGCACACCTTTGGGCAACTGCAGCTGGGTATAGTTGTGATGATAGTTGGAGGTGACAAACAGGTTGTTCTGCGCATCAAACACGGTGATAGCCCGGACAATTTCCGAATGGCGGCGATGCAGCAGACTGACCAGTTGCCGGACTGACTCACGGCTGCGGAATGTCATGCCATATTCGCTGGCGACGGCCAGAGGTTCGATGATACTGGCACCAGCATCGACCAATTGCTCCTGCAGCTCGTTGTAGCGGTGCACTACAAAGAAGGTGCTGAGCAGCAGACCGATCAATAAAGTCGGTGCCAGGATCAGGATCATCATGCGCGCGCGCAAGCTGTATTTGGTCATGGGATTCCAATGTGGGAGAATCGGAGGCTAATCTTAAGCTTAATTAACCAACACACAATCGATAATTATGGCGCAATTCTACTCTCCGAAACGCCGCGTGACGACCCGGCAAGCTTCACAAATATTCACGGTGACGGTAACGGACCTCGATCCATTTGGCCAGGGAGTGGCGCGCCATGAAGGCAAAGCGGTATTTGTCCCCGGCGTTTTGCCGGGGGAACAGGCCGAAATTCAGTTGACGCAAGACAAAAGGCAGTTCGCCAAGGGTAAGCTCAGGCAGCTGTTGAGTTGCAGCATACAACGTGTTGAGCCGCGTTGCCCACACTTTGGTGTGTGTGGCGGTTGCCAACAGCAGCATGTTTCTGAAGCGCTGCAACAGCAAAGCAAGGCGGCGGCGCTGGGGCGCTTGATTTGCCGCGAAACCGGGGTGACACCACAGCAGGAATCGGTGATTGCCGGGCCGCAATATGGCTACCGTCGGCGGGCGCGCCTGGGATTACAGTGGCAGCCCCAGCAGCATCGTTTGCTGATGGGTTTTCACCAGGCCGCCTCATCCGATCTGGTGGCGGTAAAGCAGTGCCCGGTGCTGGCGCCGGAACTGGAACGGCTGTTGGTGCCGTTGTATCAATGCCTGAGCGGCTTGCAGGCGGTGCAGCGTCTGGGCCATGCGGAGCTGGTATTGGCGGATAACGGCCCGGTGCTGGTGTTACGCCATCTGGAAGCGCTCAAGCAGGGTGATCGTCAGGCTTTGCAGCAGTTTGCCCAGCAAAATGCGACTACCGTTTATTTGGCGCCAGATAGCGATCGGTTGGAAAAACTGTGCGGTGAAGCGCCGTATTATCAGGTTGACGGGCTACGTTTAGACTTTAATCCGCGCGACTTTATTCAGGTTAATGATGCGGTAAATCAGCAAATGGTGGCTCAGGCCCTTGAATGGCTCGAGATTGAGCCCAATGATCGCATATTGGATCTGTTTTGTGGCATGGGCAACTTTACCCTGCCGCTGGCCAAGCGGGCCAAAGCGGTGGTCGGGATTGAAGGAGTTGCCACGCTGGTAGCGAATGGGCAATATAATGCCGATAGGAATAGGCTCAGTAATGTCTCCTTTTTCCATGAAAATCTGGAAGATGACGTTGCGCGACAACCATGGGCAGCACAGGGATTTGATAAGGTGATGCTGGATCCAGCCCGCGCAGGCGCCGCTGGGGTGATGTCACATATTGTAAAACTGGCGCCAGAGCGCGTGGTGTATATATCCTGTAACCCCACGACGCTGGCACGCGACAGCAAAGTGTTGCTGGACGCCGGTTATCGTCTTGCGCGTGTGCGGATGTTGGATATGTTCCCGCACACGGGGCATCTTGAATCCATGGCGCTGTTTATCCACGGGTCGCGGAAAAAGTAGGGAGAAGTTATGGTCGCGGTAAGAACTGCACATCTGAATACGGCGGGTGAATTCGCGCTTGATGACTGGATCGCCAGCCTGGGGCTTCCCAACCCGCAGTCAGGTGAGCGATTAGCCGTAACCTGGCGTTACTGTGAACAGCAGACGAAAGACCACCCCGACGCGCCGTTACTGCTATGGCGTGGCCTGGAAATGGTGGAGATCCTCTCGACCCTCAGCATGGATAACGACAGTATGCGCGCGGCGCTGCTGTTCCCGCTGGTAGACGCGGCAATTGTTCCTGAAGCCACCCTTACCGAAGAGTTCGGTTCCGGCATTACCTCTCTGGTACATGGCGTACGCGATATGGATGCTATCCGCCAACTGAAAGCCACCCACAACGACTCTATGGGCTCTGAACAGGTCGATAACGTGCGCCGCATGCTGCTGGCGATGGTGGAAGATTTCCGCTGCGTGGTGATCAAGCTGGCAGAGCGCATCGCCCACCTGCGTGAGGTGAAGGATGCGCCGGAGGACGAACGCGTGCTGGCAGCCAAAGAGTGTTCCAATATTTACGCTCCGCTGGCCAACCGCCTCGGCATCGGCCAGTTGAAGTGGGAACTGGAAGACTTCTGTTTCCGCTATCTGCATCCCGATGAATACAAACGCATTGCCAAGCTGCTGCATGAACGCCGTATTGATCGCGAGCAGTTTATCGATGACTTCGTGGCTTCATTGCATAACGCGATGGAGACTGAAGGCATCAAGGCGGATATTTATGGCCGCCCGAAACACATTTACAGCATCTGGCGCAAGATGCAGAAGAAATCGCTGGCGTTCGACGAACTGTTCGACGTGCGTGCAGTGCGCGTGGTGGTAGAGCGCCTGCAGGATTGCTATGCGGCATTGGGCATCGTCCATACCCATTTCCGCCATCTGCCGGATGAGTTTGACGACTACGTCGCCAACCCGAAACCGAACGGCTATCAGTCGATCCATACCGTGGTGCTCGGGCCGCGTGGTAAAACGCTAGAGATCCAGATCCGCACCCGCCAGATGCACGAAGATGCCGAACTGGGCGTCGCCGCACACTGGAAATACAAAGAAGGCGCGGTGGTTACGGCGCGTTCCGGCTACGAAGAACGTATTGCCTGGCTGCGTAAGTTGATCGCCTGGCAGGAAGAGATGGCGGACTCGGGCGAAATGCTCGACGAAGTGCGCAGCCAGGTGTTCGACGATCGCGTCTACGTGTTTACGCCGAAGGGCGACGTGGTGGATCTGCCAGCCGGTTCTACGCCGTTGGATTTTGCCTACCATATTCACAGCGACGTCGGCCACCGCTGTATCGGTGCCAAGATCGGCGGCCGTATCGTGCCCTTTACCTACCAGCTGCAGATGGGCGATCAGATTGAAATCATCACCCAGAAACAGCCGAACCCCAGCCGTGACTGGCTGAACCCGAACCTGGGCTATGTCACCACCAGCCGCGGACGCTCCAAGATCCACAACTGGTTCCGCAAGCAGGATCGCGATAAAAACATCCTGGCCGGGCGGCAGATGTTGGACAACGAGCTGGAACACCTCGGTATCAGCCTGCGGGAAGCCGAAAAGCTGTTGATCCCGCGTTATAACGTCAACTCGTTGGATGAAGTGCTGGCGGGGATTGGCGGCGGCGATATCCGTCTGAACCAGATGGTGAACTTCCTGCAGGGCAAGCTCAACAAGCCTAGCGCCGAGGAGCAGGATCGCGAAGCGTTACGCCAACTGACCCAGCAGAAGGCTCCGGCAACGGCGGCCCGTAGCAAGGATAATGGCCGCGTGGTGGTCGAAGGCGTGGGCAATCTGATGCACCACATTGCCCGCTGCTGCCAGCCGATCCCTGGTGACGACATCGTCGGCTTTATCACCCAAGGGCGCGGGATCTCGATCCACCGTGCGGATTGCGATCAACTGGCGGAGCTACAGTCTCACGCGCCGGAACGTATTGTGGATGCGGTCTGGGGCGAAAGTTACTCCAGCGGTTATTCGCTGGTGGTGCGTGTCGTAGCCAACGATCGCAGCGGCCTGCTGCGTGATATCACCACCATCCTGGCCAACGAGAAGGTCAACGTATTGGGCGTCGCCAGCCGCAGCGACACTAAAAAGCAGCTGGCCACCATCGATATGGACATCGAAATCTATAACCAGGTGGTGCTGGGCCGCGTGTTGGCCAAGCTCAACCAACTGCCGGATGTCATCGACGCCAAACGCCTGCACGGCGCTTAATACACTTCGTCTTTCAAGCTGTATCGTTGTTGCCGTCTAGATACAACTTGAAATCCATTAGGTATTACTTTTCGCGCAGGCATCATTTTTTGTGCGATTTTTTTAGATAGAGATTTCAATATGATCCAATCAACGCCACTGCAACGCCTGCTGACCATTATGAAAACCCTGCGCGATCCGCAGGTGGGTTGCCCGTGGGATCGTAAGCAGACCTTCGCCACCATCGCGCCTTACACCCTGGAAGAAACCTACGAAGTGTTGGACGCCATTGAGCGTCAGGACCATGCCGATCTGCGTGATGAACTAGGCGATCTGCTGTTCCAGGTGGTGTTTTACGCCCAGATGGGGCAGGAGCAGGGGCTGTTTGACTTCGATCAGGTGTGCAACGCCATCAGCGACAAGCTGGAACGCCGTCACCCGCATATCTTCGGTGAGGCTGAGGCAGCAGACAGCGCAGCGGTTTCCGCCCGCTGGGAGCAGTTGAAGGCCGGCGAGCGGGCTGAGAAAGCGCTGCACTCGGCCTTGGATGATATTCCCAACGCCTTACCGGCGTTGATGAAGGCCCATAAGATCCAGAAGCGCTGTGCCGCAGTCGGCTTCGACTGGAATACCTTGGGGCCGGTCGTGGGCAAAGTGTACGAAGAGCTGGATGAAGTGATGCACGAAGCCCAGCAGGCGGTGGTGGATGAGCAGAAGCTGGAAGAAGAGATTGGCGATCTGCTGTTTGCCACGGTCAATCTTTCCCGCCATCTTGGGCATAAAGCGGAAAAGGCGTTGCAGGTGGCCAACCGCAAGTTTGAGCGCCGCTTCCGCCAGGTGGAGGAAATCGTGCAGCAGCGTGGTCTGACCATGCAGGAAGCCACGCTGGAGCAGATGGAAGAAGCCTGGCAACAGGTAAAAAGCCTGGAAAACTAATTGCCAATGCCGTTGTCCTAACTGTGTCGCTTGTTTGATCGGCGACAATATTCGCACTAGCTGAAACGGTTAAGCTCAGGGTTGTGGATTGCTGAATCTGGTTTAACCGGCAGAAAAGGCCAACAAACTGAAATCTAAGGTGTTTTATTGCATCGAAAGTCGGTTTGAACGTGGTTTTTTATGCTAACTCATTGTTTCTAAACGGCTCTAAAACCGGGGCCGAACGATTAAACCGAGATGAACTCACGAGGGAGGCAGAGATGATGGTGGGTAAAACGATCGTTTGTAGGTCAAGAGAGGTTCGGGTATACTACTTTCCCGTCTTGGTTCTTCCATCGTCTTTAAACCTAAACTCTCAGGTTCAGCATGACAACTAACTATATTTTTGTAACCGGCGGGGTCGTATCCTCTCTGGGTAAAGGCATTGCCGCAGCCTCCTTGGCGGCTATTCTCGAAGCCCGTGGCCTCAACGTTACCATCATGAAACTGGACCCGTACATCAACGTGGATCCGGGCACCATGAGCCCGATTCAGCATGGGGAAGTTTTCGTCACCGAAGACGGGGCAGAAACCGATCTGGATCTGGGTCACTACGAGCGCTTCATCCGCACCAAAATGACGCGTCGTAACAACTTCACCACCGGGCGAATCTACTCCGATGTGCTGCGCAAAGAGCGCCGTGGCGACTATTTGGGGGCCACCGTACAGGTGATCCCACACATCACTAACGCCATTAAAGAACGCATTATTGAAGGCGGCGAAGGCCACGATGTGGTGCTGGTCGAGATCGGCGGCACCGTCGGCGATATCGAATCCCTGCCGTTCCTGGAAGCGATTCGCCAGATGGCCGTGGAAGTGGGCCGCGAGCACACGCTGTACATGCATCTGACGCTGGTGCCGTACCTGGCTGCTGCGGGTGAAGTGAAGACCAAACCTACCCAGCATTCGGTAAAAGAGCTGCTTTCCATCGGTATTCAGCCAGATGTGCTGATCTGCCGTTCCGATCGTGCAGTTCCTGCTAATGAACGCGCAAAAATCGCCCTTTTCTGTAACGTACCAGAAAAAGCGGTTATCTCCCTGAAAGACGTTGATTCCATTTATAAAATCCCAGGCCTCTTGAAATCTCAGGGCTTGGATGATTATATTTGTAAACGATTCAGCCTGACACCGCCGGAAGCCAATCTGGGCGAGTGGGAACAGGTGATCTACGAAGAAGCCAATCCAGGCGGCGAAGTGACCATCGGTATGGTTGGCAAATATGTCGAACTGCCAGATGCTTACAAGTCGGTGATCGAAGCGCTCAAGCACGGCGGGCTGAAAAATCGTCTGACCGTCAACATCAAGTTGATTGATTCGCAGGATGTTGAAACCCGCGGCGTTGAAGTGCTCAAAGATCTGGACGCGATCCTGATCCCGGGTGGCTTTGGCTACCGTGGCGTGGAAGGTAAGGTGATGACCGCACGCTACGCGCGTGAAAACAAGATCCCTTATCTGGGTATTTGCCTGGGTATGCAGGTGGCGTTGATGGAGTTTGCGCGCAACGTGGCGGGTATGGAGAATGCTAACTCCACCGAGTTTGTGCCAGACTGTAAGTATCCGGTTGTTGCATTGATCACCGAGTGGCGTGACGAAGACGGTAACGTCGAAGTCCGTACCGAAGAAAGCGATCTGGGTGGCACGATGCGCGTCGGTGGCCAGCAATGCCACCTGACCGATAACAGCCTGGTGCGCAAGATGTACGGCGAGTCAACCATCGTGGAACGTCACCGTCACCGTTACGAAGTCAACAACATGCTGTTGAAGCCGATCGAAGCCGCGGGTATGCGTGTGGCGGGTCGTTCTGCGGATAACAAGCTGGTTGAGATTATTGAGTTGCCTGATCATCCGTGGTTTGTGGCTTGTCAGTTCCACCCGGAATTTACGTCGACGCCGCGTGATGGGCATCCGTTGTTCGCTGGCTTCGTCAAGGCGGCCGGTGAGCACCAGAAGCGTCAGGTGAAATAAGAGTTTTAGTAAGCAACGCGCGGCCAAAACCGCGCGTTGTTTGTCTGGAGTTTTAGTTTAACTTGTGACTTGAGGAAAACCTATATGTCCAAAATTGTGAAAGTCATCGGCCGTGAAATCATCGACTCACGCGGCAACCCAACTGTTGAAGCCGAAGTTCATCTGGAAGGCGGTTTCGTCGGTCTGGCTGCAGCGCCGTCAGGTGCTTCTACCGGTTCCCGTGAAGCACTGGAACTGCGTGACGGTGACAAGTCTCGTTTCCTGGGTAAAGGCGTACTGAAAGCCGTTGCCGCAGTAAACGGCCCAATCGCGCAAGCGGTGCTGGGTAAAGATGCCAAAGACCAGGCTAACATCGACAAGATCATGATCGAGCTGGACGGTACCGAGAACAAATCCCAGTTTGGTGCTAACGCCATCCTGGCTGTTTCTCTGGCTGCTGCCAAGGCGGCGGCTGCCTCTAAAGGTATGCCGCTGTATGAGCACATCGCTGAACTGAACGGTACTCCAGGCAAGTTCTCTATGCCATTGCCTATGATGAATATCATCAACGGCGGTGAGCACGCTGACAACAACGTTGATATTCAAGAGTTCATGATCCAGCCTGTGGGCGCTAAAACGCTGAAAGAAGCCGTGCGTATGGGTTCTGAAGTGTTCCACACCCTGGCTAAAGTGCTGAAGTCTAAAGGCATGGGCACTTCCGTTGGTGACGAAGGTGGCTACGCGCCAAACCTGGGTTCTAACGCCGAAGCGTTGGCTGTTATTGCTGAAGCGGTAAAAGCGGCAGGTTACGAGCTGGGTAAAGATATTACTCTGGCTATGGACTGTGCAGCCTCTGAATTCTACAAAGATGGTAAATACGTGCTGGCTGGCGAAGGCAACAAAGCCTTTACTTCCGAAGAGTTCACTCACTTCCTGGAAGACCTGACCAAGCAATACCCAATTGTGTCTATCGAAGACGGTCTGGATGAATCTGATTGGGATGGTTTCGCCTATCAGACCAAAGTGCTGGGCGACAAAATCCAACTGGTGGGCGACGACCTGTTCGTGACCAACACCAAGATCCTGAAAGAAGGCATCGAGAAAGGCATCGCTAACTCCATCCTGATCAAATTCAACCAGATCGGTTCTCTGACCGAAACTCTGGCTGCAATCAAGATGGCGAAAGACGCAGGCTACACTGCGGTGATCTCTCACCGTTCAGGTGAAACCGAAGATGCTACCATCGCTGACTTGGCGGTAGGCACTGCGGCTGGTCAGATCAAAACGGGTTCTATGAGCCGTTCTGACCGCGTTGCTAAATACAACCAACTGATCCGTATCGAAGAAGCGTTGGGCAACCGCGCACCGTTCAATGGCCTGAAAGAAGTTAAAGGTCAGTAATATAACGGTTTGATTCGCGACTGAATCAGTAAGCAAACGGAGAGTGCCGTAAGGTGCTCTCCGTTTTTTTTATGCCTGCGTTAAATGTATCCACCAATTTGCAATGTGACGAGATGATTAAATTAAGATTTCACTTAGGTTAGGAAGGGGTATTTCGGCGATGTTTTCCTGCCGTTTGTCGTCATTTTCAAATATCAGATTGGTCGCTGAGTAATCAATGAAGAGGCAGAGTAGGACATAAAATCAATAAAAACACAGGATTAATCCTAACCCCTGGTAACACCCCTAAAAAGGCCGGTATATTTCAAAATGTTTCAACTGGTGACTAATTAATTCCATTTTGGTTTTAATGTGTTGATATTAAATGATTTTATTTGATATTAATGCAAGTTTACTGAATGTAACAAAATGTGAATTTAATTCATTGCCTCATAGGGTCAAGAAAAAATGGTTGTTAAGAAAATTCCTGCCTTGCTAGACTGGCTCGACTTGTCCACAGGGCATCTGAGAAAGATAGTGTGACAAGTTTGTCTCAATAAGTTTAAGCCAGTAAATAATTACTGCCAGGACTGCTTTATTGGAAAAAGTAAATTAAAAGGATTTCTTATGAAAATCAAAATGATGACTCTCGCTTTAATTGCATTCTCTAGCACCTCGATGGCTGACTCTGCCAATACAGTGCAATTCAAGGGTGAAGTTAGTACACAAACCTGCTCGGTCAATATTAACGGCAATGAAACCAATCCGGTGGTGTTACTGCGCACGGTTGCGGCCAACTCGCTCGCGACTAAAGGTGCCACCGCTGGGGAAACGACCTTCACCGTTAACGTGACAGGTTGCACTACCGCAGCCAACGATACTTCCATCAAAACGGTATTTGTGGGGAATAATGCCACGACTAATGGCAACCTGGGTAACACTGGCGATGCAACCAAGGTTTCTATTCAGTTGTTGGATAGCGATGCCACCACGCCATTGAGCTTTGCCACGGGTTCAAAGGCCACCACCAGCGCAATGACGCTGACAACCGGTGCGGTATCAACGTCGCAAGAACTGGTTGCCCGTTATTATGCCGAAGAGGCTGGGGTGACTGCTGGTTCGGTGATCGCCACGGCACAATATGCGATTACCTATAAATAATACTCTGCCGTCCCAGGTTGTTTCCGCCACCGGGCTCAAGCCCGAGGGCGGGAAATAACCCGTTACCTACAATATTGTCAGCATTGCCCGAAACGTTAAGCGGTGCTGGGTTATTTGTCTTGTTGACTGGTCTCTCTTATGGCGTATACCACACGCACCTACTCTTGTTGGGTGGCATTGTTGTTCAGCCTGACATTGCTGATTATCGATAGCGCTGCTGCCAGCGTCACTATGCTGGGCAACCGAGTGATCTACCCGGCTCAGGCACGCGAGAAGACGCTGCAGTTTACCAACGATGATGCTGCCCCGGCGCTCATCCAAGTCTGGCTTGATATCGATAATGACAAATCGACGCCGGAAACGGCCGATGCCCCCTTTGTCGCATCGCCACAGATTTTCCGGATGAATGCCCATAGCGGGCAAATGGTACGGTTGATGTACACCGGGAAAGGCTTACCCACCGACCGCGAATCCCTGTTTCACCTTAACTTCCTCCAGGTGCCAGCCGTCAAACAAAGCGACACGGATAAAAATAAGCTGGTGCTGTTGATCAGCAACCGGCTGAAGGTGTTCTATCGGCCTGAAGGGCTGCCGGGCGAGGGCAATCAGGCGGGCAAACAGTTGCGTATTCAGCGTAATGGCAATGCATTACAGGTCAGTAATCCAACGCCTTATTACGTCAGCATCAGCTATGCCAAAAGCGGCAATAAAAACCTGCATATTGAACCGGCCGATATGGTCGCGCCTTTTTCTCAGGTGAGTTGGCCGCTGGGTTCTGCGTTCCCCAAAGGGAAGCTAAAAGTGATGCTCGGTATCATGAATGATTACGGAGTAGAGGTTCCCGTAACTCTAGAGACGCAGCACTGAAAGAAAGGACAGGGAGGTCCTGATGTCGATAAAAAACTATCCCACAATTCCATCTCTGCTATCAACGTGCTGCCGCTATGGCTTTTTTTTGCTCTCTCTGGGCGGGATCTCCCTGGCACAAGGCGCGACGGACGATTACGCCTTTGACGCCGATTTACTGCGTGGCAGCGTGTTCAGCACCACGCAACTCGAACAGTTCAACCAACAGGATCTGGTGACGCCGGGCAACTATGAGGTCGAACTGTTTACCAACGGTGTGTTTGTTGAACGCAGCGAAATCCGCTTTGTCCTGGGCGACGATCGGCACGTGTTGCCGTGTTTTGAGCTGCAACAATTGGAACGCCTTGGCCTAAAGGAAGTGCCGGCGGCGCCCGTGGAAGGCTGCCTGCAACCTGGACGTGACCTTAAAGATATTCAGGTTCAAGCCGATATGTCACAACTAAGATTGGAGCTCAGCATCCCACAGAGTTTGTTGAACCATAAATCCCGTGGCAGCGTTAGCCCTGGCAGCCTGAGCAGCGGTGAATCAATGGCGTTTTTCAACTACAACGTTAATCAATATCACGTCAAATACCGTCAGGGGCAGGCTAAGGATCTCAACTCTACCTTCGCCAACCTGAACGGGGGGGTTAACCTGGGGTTATGGCGTTACCGCCAGCAATCCAGCTTCCGCTTTGATAATGAATTTGGCAGCCAGTGGGATACCAGCCGCCGCTATGTCCAGCGGGCGGTGCTGCCGTTACGCAGTGAGGTCTTGCTGGGAGAAGGCTTTACCGACGGCCATTTCTTCGCCGGGCTGGGGTTTCGCGGCGTCAGGATGACGTCGGATGATCGCATGCTGCCGGACTCGCTGCGAGGCTATGCTCCCGTAGTACGCGGGATTGCCAACAGTAATGCCAGAGTGACCGTATTTCAGGGCAAAAGCCAACTGTACGAAACCACGGTGGCCCCTGGCCCATTCGCGATTGACGATCTGTTTGCCACCAACTTTTCCGGTGATCTGACGGTGGTGGTGACCGAGGCCGATGGCAGCGTCAACACCTTCACCGTACCATTTTCTGCCGTTCCCCAATCCATGCGCCCTGGATCCTCACGCTATTCGGCGACCCTTGGGCGATCGCGCTTTATTGGCGACAATGACCTGTTCAGTGAGTTGACCTGGCAGTATGGTTTGAGCAACTCGGTGACGTTTAACGCAGGCAACCAGCTAGCTGATGGCTATCAGGCCTTGATGCTGGGTGGGGTCTACAGTAACTCACTGGGGGCTTTTGGCCTGGATAGCACTTTTTCCCATGCCAGCCTGCCGGAAGGCGATACCTCTGGCTGGATGCTGCATCTCTCCTACAGCAAAAGCTTTACTCCAACGGATACCACACTTTCCATCGCCGGGTATCGTTACTCCACCGATGGGTTTCGTGATTTGAGCGATGTGCTTGGCGTACGTCAGGCAGCCAGCAGTGGACAAAGCTGGCAATCCGATTCCTATCGCCAGCAATCGCGTTTTGAAGTGACCGTGAATCAAGGGATCGGCTCATTGGGTAACCTGACGCTGTCAGGCTCTACACAGGATTACCGCGATGGGCGCGGCCGGGATAATCAGCTACAGTTGGGTTGGGGCAAGGTATTTGACAACGGTATCGCGTTGAATCTTTCGGTGACGCGAACCCGTAGCCTGAGCGGCAGCGATAGCGCCTATTACGACGGCGGTCAGCCCTATGTGAATACCAATGATCCCACTAGTACCCATACCTCGCAAACCGTTAGCTCGCTCTCAGTTTCTTTTCCTCTTGGCCGTTCTTCTTCTGCGCCAACGGCGTCTTTGTTCTCCAATCATAGCCAAGGGCAGGGAGGGAGTTATCAGGCGGCGCTCTCGGGCAACGTAGGGGAGACGCAACAGGTCGGTTATGGGCTTAATTTCACCACCGACGATAATAACCATAACCGCATCTGGGGGGGCAATCTGCAAACCCGCCTGCCATATGCCAGTGCCACCGGTTCAGTTTCAACATCCAGCCAATATTGGCAGGGATCGGCTGCGCTACAGGGGGCAGTGGTCGCCCATCGCGGTGGGGTTACGCTCGGGCCTTATGTCGGGGATACTTTTGCCCTGATCGATGCCCCTGGTGCCCGTGGTGCTCAAGTGATGGATGGGCAGGGTGCCCGTGTTGATCGTTTCGGCTATGCGTTGGTTCCTTCGCTGGTGCCCTACCATTTCAATACCGTGGCTCTTAATCCACAGGGGATGAACAGCAAAGCAGAATTGGAAGATGGGCAACGGCGCGTGGCACCTTTCGCAGGGGCTTCGGTGCGACTGCACTTCAAAACCATCCGAGGTCAGGCGGTGTTAATCAAGGTTCAGCGGCCAGATGGCAGTATAATCCCGATGGGTACCTCGGTCTTTGATGATAACAATAACGATGTTGGTATGGTCGGCCAGGCTAATCAGGTTTACCTACGCAGTGACAAATCGCAGGGGAAATTGACATTACGCTGGGGAGAAGGGGCGACTGAACGATGCAGTCTGCCCTATAAATTACCCCCGCCAACCGATGAGCCGATTCTGTTGCTGAAGGCCACATGCCGCTGATTTACCGATTATTAACGGGAGGTTATTCCATGAAGTTAATTTCATTGCTGCGATTGGCGCTGTTGGGGAGCCTACTTGCAGGGATCGGCCTGCCAGCGGCAGCCAGATGCACCCGCGTTTCGCCAGCCATTGACTCCGGTTGCAACGCCTGTGGCGTCGGGGTCGGCCTGGGGCGTATCAACCTGACCAGCACTCACCTACAGCCCGTTGGTACACCGTTGGGCAGCAGCGTGTTTGATTTCACCTCCGGCGTCCGTTACCCGGATCCGAACAAAGTCTTGTATCAGTGCGATGCCAGTGACGTCGGGCAGATTTTTGAAGTGTTTGCCACCAACGGTGACGACCGGGTGGGGGGCTATTATGATTTAGGAGTGGTAGACGGCAACCCCAATTATTATGCCACCTACTTTCCCTATGTCGGTATTCGGCTAACCCATCTGGATTCGGGCAAGGAATTTACCCGTTACTGGCAGGCAACACCGATCACCCGTTATGCTACGGTCGGTGACAAGATCCAGATCCGGGTCAAGGATTTCAGCCCCATACGGGCCGATCTGATCCGCATCAGTTCGCTCCCCGGCCGTGGTGCCAGTAACTACTGTGGTTACAGTGCGTCTAATCCGCTGAGTGGCATGGCTTCCACCACGGGTAATTCGAACTATACTTGCACCCAGCCTAATGGCTATGTGACCTTCCAAGGGCCGGGCATTGCGTCTGATCCTATTGGTAGCGATTCGGCCACCAACTATTCGACCTGGGGAACCGGGCGTTGGAATGCGATGGGGATGGGAACGTCGCCGATTTCTTCCCTTTCTTACACCGCCACCTGTGTGGCACGCAACGTCACGCCGCTGGTGATCCTGCCGACGCTTTCCGTCGGCCAATTAACCGCGGGGCGAACTTCTCAGGCCCAGTTCACCATCAATATCGAATGTGATAATGCTGCCGTTTCGGGGATTAGCACCAATCGTACCGCCCTGGGTCTGCAAGTCCCTTATGCCAGCTTTGCTCTGGCGCAAAAGCTTGGTCTGGTCAACGCCAGCGGTGGCGTCAGCTATTTGCTGTCCGACGGTTATGGCACGGACAGCAGTGTTGCAACTGGCGTAGGGATTGCTCTTTCTAACAGTAGCAATGGTACGCCGATGAACTTTGTCGGTTGGGCCAACTGTAATGCTGGCCTGTGTCCGCAAGGTAATAATGCGGGCTGGTATCCGGTTCTCAATGGAGCGAGCAATGGGGGCAGTACCACGGCAGGGTATACTCATTACACCACACAGTTGACGGCCACATTATCACGCTTGCCGGGGCAGACCGTTACGGCGGGGAAGGTTGATGCCAAGGCTTACGTTTGGGTCAAGATACAGTAGAGAAAGCCATGAAGAAAATCGTCCGTACGTTACTGCTGCTCGGTGGCCTGTTACCTGTAATGTTGGCTCAGGCCGGCATTATAGCCTCCGCGACGCGAGTGATTTTTCGTGAGGGTGATAATGAAAAAAGCTTGATGCTCCTCAATACCAACGACTACCCGATCGTGGTACAAACTTGGGTAGACGATGGGGATGTCAATGCGGCCCCCGAGCAATCAACAGCGCCTTTTGTCAGCTTGCCTGCCGTATTTAGTATGCAACCCAAAACCATGAAAGGGCTGAGGCTGATTTATAACCAACAGTCACTGCCCACGGATAGGGAATCTGTCTTCTGGATTAATCTGTACGAAATTCCGCCGACGCGCCCGGTGATCCCCCCGCAGCAGCCCAGCGTGACTATGGCGATGAACACCCAGATGAAGATTTTCTATCGGCCCAAGGCGGTGGTTGCGGCGGAGAAGGATACGCCTAAGCCGGTGTTCACCCTGAAAAAGGAAGATAATCATTACGTCTTGCTGTGTGATAACCCGTCGGCTGTCCATCTCTCTTTTTCCCGTCTTGCGCTGCGCATTGGCCAGCAGGATTATCCGGTGCAACAAGAGAGCGATATGATGACGCCGCCTTACGGCAGTAAAAAGTATCGGATTGATGATATTGCTCAATCAAGGGATATCTCTTCAGCGATGGTCAACGCCGCCATTATCGATGATCAGGGTAATGCGGTCGATCAGCAATATGCCGTACGGAAATAACAGGCCGCACCTTGCGGCCAAATAGAGAATAAGATGATACCCAATAAACATCAGATCGAACTTGAATTGGAGCAACGAGCCACCAAGATAAGAAGATCATCACAGTTCCATCAGGCGATTATTGAACATGGCGTAATGATATCGGTGGTATACAAGAATCATCCTATGTTCTACAAGGTCATCTTTCGGAACAGCCGATTTATCATCTGCTCAGCTCTGTTGGCTATTTATTACACGCAAAAAGAGGCCGCATTAAAGGATGTTAAGTCCTTTTTTAAAGGCAAAAGTATCATCAGTGAGAATTCGCTGGATTCGTTTCTGTTCTTTCTGCGGGTTGGGCGATGGCTAGTGGTCAAAAAGGCCGATCAAGACCGGCGGACGTTGCTGTTTGCCCCTACCCAAAATGCCTTGAGTGAAGCCCATAATCTGGTTTCTTCGATGGCGTTGCCTTACCAAACGCTAGCCCCCGAAATTCCGGTTGCCGACCTGCTGGATCAGAGCTGGTTTTTACCTGTGTTCTTCAAGGTTTATGGCCAACTGATGATACAGGAGATCTACCTGATCGATCTGGTGCCACAGGCCGCATTATTTATTACTAAAGATGCGGGCCATATGGTGTTGCTGATGCTATTTATGGAAAGTATCCGCCACAATTCCCACATGCTATTTTTGTCCTCGGCGGAGATCGCCAAGTTTAGCTCGGTGTCCCGTACACATATCAATCGGATCCTGCTGGCGGCGGAGAAATCAGGCTTGCTCACTACCCAAAATAACGTGCTGATTGAGTTAAATAGTTCGTTTGTTGTGATGGCAGAGCGCTACTTTAGCCTGTATATGGCGATGGTGGGTTATGGCCTGGATGGGGCATGTCAACAGCATAATATCCAGATCTGCCAAGGAAATCACGAGAGTGTATAGTATTCAGCTAATTATCATGGTATTTTTTTAATTGTAATAATACCATGATTTTATTGATGAAATAAAAATCCCATGTTTCTGTTTCTTGTTGTTCTGCCTTACAGTTGTTAGCTACTAGACTATTCCCATCATGGCCTGGCGCCTTACGGCGTGAAAATCCCCCACGTTGACCTGACACGCCCAGAGCAACTGGCGAAGCCCATTGGGCTACGCACCCGGCGGGTTTATTGCGAAACGCTAGCCAACCCGAATATGCGCCTGATCGATATTGCGGCCATCGCCGAAATCACTCACAGGCAACCACGAGCGCTGTTGCTGGTGGATAACACCGACTGCACACCTTATCTGCAACAGCCGCTGGCGTGTTGCTACTAAAATTCGGCGCGAGCCAACCAGCCTCACGAAATAGAGGCTGGTTGGTCAGTTCTACCGGCTTTCGGTTGAGACTACGGCAGGGGTTTCCCCACCTTTTTTGCGTACCCACAACGTATAAGCCAGCGTCAGGAAGGCTATCCAGACTAGCCCGACATACAGCGCGATACGGCTTTCCTCGAAGTAACCGAGCAGGCCGATGACGAACACCATAAATGCCGTAGCCAATGCAGGAGCTACTGGCCACCAAGGGACTGGGAAGCTCAGTTTGGCCACTTCATCTTTAGTGAGCGTGCGGCGCATGGCGATCTGTGACAGCAGGATCATCAGCCACACCCACACCGTGGCAAAGGTGGCGATGGAGGCAATGATGATAAAGATCTGTTTGGGGATCAGATAGTTGAGCACTACGGCCAACAGCAGGGCAATGGACATCACCAACACCGTCATCCAAGGCACGCCGTTACCGGTCAGCTTGGTGAAGGCCTTCGGTGCTTGCCCATCTTGCGCCATGCCGTACATCATGCGGCCAGCGCCGAAGATGTCGCTGTTGATAGCGGAGATGGCGGCGGTGATCACTACTACGTTCAACACGTTAGCCGCCGAGCTGATGCCCATATGGCTGAAAATCTCGACAAACGGGCTACCGTTCTGGCCGATGCTGTTCCACGGATAGATAGACATCAATACCAGCAGGGTCAGCACGTAGAACAGCAGGATACGCACCGGCACAGCGTTGATCGCCTTGGGCAGCACCTTGGCGGGATCTTTGGCTTCGCTGGCGGTGATACCGATAATTTCAATCCCGCCAAAGGCGAACATCACTACCGCCAGGGAGGCAATGACGCCACCGATACCGTTAGGCATAAAGCCGCCGTGTTGCCATAGATTGCTGAAACCGGTCGCTTGCTGCGTGACGCCGAAGCCGAACAGCATCACCGCGGCCCCACCAATGATCATCGCCACGATAGCGGCAACCTTGACCAGCGACAGCCAGAACTCCATCTCGCCAAAGACTTTGACGCTGCACAGGTTAAGCGCACCGATAAACAGAATGATGCTCAGTACCCAGACCCATTGCGCGACGTCTGGGAACCATAGCCCCATATAGATGCCGAAGGCCGTCACGTCGGCCAGGGCCACGATCACCATTTCAAAAGTATAGGTCCAACCGGTAAGGAACCCGGCCAGTGGGCCGAGATAATGACTGGCGTAGTGGCCGAAGGAGCCGGAAACGGGCTGATGTACCGCCATCTCTCCCAAGGCACGCATCACCATAAATACCGCCGCGCCACCCACCAGGTAGGCAAGCAGTACGGCTGGGCCAGCCAGTTGAATTGCGCCAGCGGAACCATAAAACAGACCGGTACCGATGGCCGAACCCAGGGCCATAAAGCGGATATGTCGCGCGTTCAGGCCACGCCGGAGTTGGGGTTTCTCATTACGCATGTTGCTTCTCCGTTGTCATCATATTGTTGTCGGACAGGCAGCGCTATCCGCACTGGGGGGAACGAACCCCGGCGGGATAGAGGACGAATTGTGCAGGGTAATAAGCCATGCCCCAGACTGAAGGGGCACGGCCTAAAGGCGTTACGCCTGGCTAGGTAACAAGGTGGCAGGGATCAGCGCGGTCAGATGGCCTGCCGCCAACAGTTGGCTGGCTGCTTCGATATCGGGGGCGAAGAACCGATCCTTATCGTAGTAGGCGACATGCTCGCGTAGCAGGTGCCGAGCCTGCTCCAGCCCTGCGGTGGTTTGCAGACCTTTACGCAGATCCAGCCCCTGGCATGCAGCTAACCATTCGACGGCCAGAATGCCGCGTACGTTATCTGCCATTTCCCACAGGCGACGACCTGCTGCCGGTGCCATCGAGACATGGTCTTCCTGGTTGGCCGAGGTGGGGATGCTGTCAACGCTGGCCGGGTGTGCCAGTGCCTTGTTCTCGCTGGTCAGCGCGGCGGCGGTGACCTGGGCGATCATAAAGCCGGAGTTCACCCCGCCGTTATCCACCAGGAACGGCGGCAACTGCGACATGTGTTTATCCATCATCAGTGAAATACGGCGCTCGGAGAGTGAACCGATTTCGGCGAACGCCAGCGCCAGGTTATCGGCGGCCATGGCTACCGGTTCGGCGTGGAAGTTGCCACCGGACAGCACATCGCCCTGTTCGGCAAACACCAGCGGGTTATCGGATACGGCGTTGGCCTCGATCTCCAGCACTTCTGCGGCCTGGCGGATCTGCGTCAGGCAGGCACCCATCACCTGCGGTTGGCAGCGCAGGGAGTAAGGATCCTGCACTTTTTCGCAGTTGGCGTGTGAATCCGACACGGCGCTACGTGCTCCAAGTAGATGGCGATAAGCGGCGGCGGCGTCGATCTGCCCACGCTGGCCACGCACTTCGTGGATACGTGGATCGAACGGGCTACGAGATCCCAGTGCGGCTTCCACGGTCAGGCTGCCGGTTACGGTGGCGGCAGCAAACAGATCTTCGGCATCAAACAGGCCACGCAGCGCAAAGGCGGCGGAAACCTGGGTGCCGTTCAGCAGTGCCAGGCCCTCTTTGGCTGCCAGCGTTAACGGTTTCAGACCCGCTTTGGCCAGCGCCTCGGTGGCCGGTAGCCACTCGCCCTGATAGCGGGCTTTACCTTCGCCCAACAGCACCAGACTCATATGTGCCAGCGGAGCCAGATCGCCAGAAGCGCCAACGGAGCCTTTCAGCGGGATATGCGGATACACTTCGGCATTCACTAGTGCCATCAACGCCTGGATCACTTCCAGACGGATGCCGGAGAAACCACGCGACAGGCTGTTGATCTTCAGCACCATGATCAGGCGCACCAGACTGTCATCGGTCGGTGCACCTACACCGGCCGCATGTGACAGCACGATGGAGCGTTGCAGGTTCTCCAAATCTTCGCGGGCAATACGGGTGGAAGCCAGCAGGCCAAACCCGGTATTGATACCGTAAGTGGTGCGGTTCTCTTCCACAATGCGTTCCACGCAGGCTACGCTCTGCTGGATCGCGCCATAGGCGTTGTCGTCCAGCGTCAGAGTGACCGGATGCTGATAAACCTGGCGCAGTTCGGCAAGCGTCAGCTTACCTGGGCGGATAGTCAGAGCGTTCATGCTTTTTCTCCCTGAGTGGCGGCAACCATTGGCAGGTTCAGGCCCTGCTCGCGAGCGCAGTCGATAGCGATATCGTAACCCGCATCAGCATGGCGCATGACGCCGGTGGCCGGGTCGTTATGCAGCACGCGGGCGATACGCTCGGCGGCTTCATCGGTGCCGTCACAGACGATTACCATGCCGGAGTGTTGGGAGAAGCCCATGCCGACGCCACCGCCGTGGTGCAGAGACACCCAGGTAGCACCGCTGGCGGTGTTGAGCAGGGCGTTGAGCAGCGGCCAGTCGGATACGGCATCAGAGCCGTCCTTCATTGATTCGGTTTCACGGTTCGGGCTGGCGACCGAGCCGGAGTCCAGGTGGTCACGGCCAATGACGATTGGAGCAGAGAGTTCGCCGCGGCGTACCATCTCGTTAAATGCTAGGCCCAACTTGGCACGCTGGCCCAGACCGACCCAGCAGATGCGGGCTGGCAGACCCTGGAAGCTGATGCGCTCACGCGCCATATCCAACCAACGGTGCAGGTGCTCATCGTCTGGGATCAGCTCTTTGACCATTGCGTCGGTTTTGTAGATATCCTGCGGATCGCCAGACAGCGCAGCCCAACGGAACGGACCGACGCCACGGCAGAACAGCGGACGAATATAGGCAGGCACAAAGCCTGGGAAATCAAAGGCGTTCTCAACGCCCATCTCTTTGGCCATCTGGCGGATGTTGTTGCCGTAGTCGAAAGTAGGCACGCCCATTTTCTGGAACGCCAGCATGGCTTCGACGTGTTCGGCCATCGACTGCTTGGCAGCCTTCACAACTACCGCTGGTTCGGTTTGCGCACGGCGGCGATACTCTTCCCAGCTCCAGCCTTTTGGCAGGTAACCGTTGAGCGGATCGTGGGCGCTGGTCTGGTCGGTGACCATGTCCGGGCGCACGCCACGCTTGATCAGTTCCGGCAGGATTTCTGCCGCGTTGCCACACAGGGCAATCGAGATGGCTTTACCTTCGGCGCAGTATTTTTTCAGGCGCGCCAGTGCGTCATCCAGATCGGTGGCCTGCTCATCGACATAGCGGGTTTTCAGGCGGAAATCGATGCGGCTCTG
This sequence comes from Serratia silvae, assembly GCF_023282985.1. Taxonomy (GTDB): domain Bacteria; phylum Pseudomonadota; class Gammaproteobacteria; order Enterobacterales; family Enterobacteriaceae; genus Chania; species Chania silvae. Next base: position 327,369 of record NZ_JAGQDC010000001.1, read on the forward strand.
CTGGCATTCGATGTTGAGTGAGCTGGCTCCGGCCAAGGTGGCGGCCAGCGGTTGTGCGCCACCCATGCCACCCAGCCCGGCGGTCAGCACCCAGCGGCCTTTCAGGCTGCCGTCGTAATGTTGGCGGCCAGCTTCAACGAAAGTCTCGTAAGTGCCCTGCACGATGCCCTGGCTACCGATGTAGATCCAGCTGCCAGCGGTCATCTGGCCATACATCGCCAGGCCCTTGGCATCCAGCTCGTTAAAGTGTTCCCAGGTGGCCCAGTGGGGAACCAGGTTCGAGTTGGCAATCAGCACGCGCGGGGCGTTACTGTGCGTTTTGAACACGCCGACCGGCTTACCGGACTGCACCAGCAAGGTTTCGTCGTCTTCCAGCGTTTTGAGGGTGGCAACGATTTTATCGTAGCAGTCCCAATCACGGGCTGCGCGGCCGATACCGCCATAAACGACCAGTTCGTGTGGATTTTCAGCCACTTCAGGATCGAGGTTGTTCATCAGCATGCGCAGCGGCGCTTCGGTCAGCCAGCTTTTGGCGTTTAATTGTGTGCCGCGGGGCGCGCGAATATCAACATGGCGAACTTTGTTATTTGCAGTCACAGCTAGTTCCTCAAACAGTATCGGTACAAATCTCATTACATGACGACTACACACAGGCCATAACAATGAGCGGGGTTTATTAACATATACTTGTATGTACAAGCATATGCAATAGCGACGACACTTTGAGAAAAAAGGCATAAGCAAACGTTATTTTTATTTTAAATCATGATGTTAAACTTAATTTTAGGATTAAGTCTATTAACCGAACATGGCAAAACAGTGAGCTGCTCTACAAAAATGAATTAAAATAGTGTCATTTCTGAGCGACAAATCACAATAATTTTACATATGGATTACATCTTGGCGGGGTCGATAAAAAAATCGTATTACCGGGGGTTGGGAGACAACGATACAAGGGGCGCTGCATGTTGCGCCCGCTAATATAATCAATAGGTTAGATGGCCGGTTGCAATGCGCTTGAACGCGTCATCTTGAATACCGTGGCAAGGCTGGCTAGCAGCGCCGGGATCGCCAGGAACAGCAAAATACTCTGCACCTGCCACTCCATCGCCAGTAGCTGAGCGGCCATCATGGTGCCCGCCACGCCGCCAAAGCGGCCAATGCCCTGCATCCAGGCAATACCGGTAGCGCGGCTGTGGGTTGGGTAGTAGGTGGCAGCCAGGGTTTGCAGGCCGGATTGAGCGCCGTTCATGGTGATGCCCATCAGGAAGATAAAGGCACCGAGCAGCACAATCTGGCTATCCTCGGTGGCCATCGCCACAATCAGCAGGGCGCTGATGGCAAAGCCGGTTGAAACCACCTTGTGGGCATTCCAGCGGTCCATTAACCAACCGGCCATCAAGATCCCCAACGTACCGCCGAAGGTGAACAGCGACGTCAGGATCGCCGACTGCTCAAGCTGATACCCCAGCCCTCGCATCAATAGAGGCATCCAGCTCAGCAATACGTAGTAGATCACCAACCCCATAAAGTAGGTGAGCCACAGCATCAGTGTTCCCACCAGATAGGGGCGGCTGAACAGCAGGCCGACGCTGGTTTTCGACAGGGCCAGCTTGTCTTCATACAGGTAGAAACGAGTGATGTGGCTGATGTTGTGGCTGATAAAGCGTTGGGCAATCTGTTTGATTTTCGCGGTATCTTGACCACGGTTGACCATGTATTTCACCGATTCCGGCAGCAGCAGGATTAACAACACGGTGAGTGATAGCGGCGCAATGGCTCCCAGCAGCAACACGCTGTGCCAGCCGTAAGTGGGGATCAGCCAGGAAGAGATTGCGCCCCCGCCCGCCGCTCCTAACGGAAATCCGCAGTACATGGTGTTGATGGCCAGTGATCGGCAGCGCTGTGGGGCGTATTCGGAGATCAGTGTGATGGCGTTTGGCATGGCGGCACCCAGCCCCAGCCCGGTGAGGAAGCGCCACAGCGTCAGGCTATTGAGTGAACCCGCGTAGGCGGTGGCCAGACTGGAAAGGCCAAAGAACAGGCAGGAGAACACCAGCACCCGTTTGCGGCCAACGCGGTCGGAAATCGGCCCGGCAACCAGTGCTCCCAACGAAAGGCCAAGCAGCGCAGCGCTTAATACCGGTCCCAGATCCTGTTTCACGATCCCCCAGTCTTTGGACACCGAAGGGGCTATATAGCCCATCGCCGCCGTATCGTAGCCGTCGATCGCCAGGATCAGGAAACCCAGGATGATCAAAGTCCAGTGAAACAGCGAAAACGTGCTGTCGTCGATAGCCTGCTGAATATTCAACTCGGTGGAATGGGCCATAGTCCCCTCTAAACGCAGATGTGTTGTTGATGGATGGATCGTCGGAACTGCGCCCGACTTGTGCCTGCCTGTCTATACATCTGCGTTACTGCCACGGTTTGTGTCAAATACTTTTATCTTATTTGTTAAATGAATGTTTATTGCGTGCGGTGGATAACATCGGCGGTTGGCGTTTGCTCCTTAATAAACGTCAGCAATGAGTGGATTACCTGGAGAAAGCTGCTGGTCACCGCCGAACGGACAAAATTTAATACACTTTTCCAGGTTTGGTCGCCCGGCAGGGATCTGCGATAATAGGCCTTTCCTTAGGCAGATTGAGAAAGCTATGCAGTACCCGATTAATGAGATGTTCCAAACTTTGCAGGGCGAAGGCTATTTCACTGGCGTTCCGGCCATTTTTATTCGCCTACAGGGTTGCCCAGTGGGATGCAGCTGGTGCGATACCAAACACACCTGGGAAAAGGACGCCGATCGGGAAGTGGATATGCAACGCATCCTGGTAAAAACTGCCGAGAGTGATGCCTGGGGGAGCGCCAGTGCAGAACAACTGCTGGAGGTGATCGAGCAACAGGGCTATACCGCACGCCATATTGTGATCACTGGCGGTGAGCCGTGTATCTACGATCTGATCCCGCTGACCAGGCTGTTTGAGAATGCGGGCTATGGCTGCCAGATCGAAACCAGCGGCACCCATGAAATCCTTTGTTCCCCCAATACCTGGGTCACCGTTTCACCCAAAGTGAACATGCGCGGTGGTTTGAAGGTGATAGAGCAGGCGCTGATGCGGGCCGATGAGATCAAGCATCCGGTGGGGCGTGAACGTGATATTGAGGCATTGGATGAGCTGTTGGCAACGTTGCACGACGAAAAACACCGTATCATCGCTTTGCAGCCGATCAGCCAAAAAGAAGAGGCGACGCGGTTGTGTATTGAGACCTGCATTGCCCGCAACTGGCGGCTTTCAATGCAGACGCATAAGTATTTGAATATCGCTTAAGACCGGCCCCTCACCCCAACCCTCTCCTTTAGTGAGTGCTGCGGTCGGGGGGCAGGTGCTAATCTGTGGCACGTTCGGTTCCCTCTCCTTGGGGAGAGAGTTAGGGTGAGGGAGATCGCACCGGAGTCAATCTCCTCACTTTGAGCCTTGCTCTGTTAACCTTTATATACGCAGCCTGCGGTACAGGTTTCTTTGACCATCACCGCCGACAGCTCTGGCAGCTGTGGTTTCAACTGCTGCCAGATCCAGGCGGCAAGCACTTCGCTGGTCGGGTTCTCCAAACCAGGAATGTCGTTCAGATTATAGTGATCCAGGCGCTGCCAAATCGGCTTGAAGGCGGCCTTCAGCTCGGCAAAATCCATCACCCAACCGGTGTGGGCGTCTACTTCCCCGGTCACTTCTATACGCACCATAAACGAATGCCCGTGCAGGCGGCCGCATTTATGGCCCTCCGGCACGTTTGGCAGATGGTGTGCAGCTTCAAACTGAAAATCTTTAAATAGCGTGGTTGCCATTGGTACGGCCTCATTGACTCAAAAACCGCCGAATAGTAACGGAAAGTGAGCCTGCTGACTAATCTTACTCATCTAATAGGGGGCAAGAGGGGGATCTTCACGGGGATCTGATAATAATTTTGTTCGGCCACAGAAAGGCTTATCGGACGTAACAATCAACCTTAAATGCGATTCATTCAAGTTTTTAAAAATTAAATAATTAATTATCAATAAGTTAAAAATAATAACCTAACGATTTAGCCACTATCCCTTACCAGGAAAACTGCTTAGTCGTTTTGGTTATTAATTATTGCTATCCCTTATTTAATCGTTGCAATTACGCTCGGTAACCTTACAAACTCTCCTGGTCTTTTCAGGACATTCAATTACAGCGACTGACACTGGCTAAACATAGGATATCCGTACCGCGATGACGACTCAGGTTCCTCCAACATCTTTGCTCCCGCTGACACCCGAACAGCTCTCGAGTTTACAGGCCGTCATTGGTGACTATTCCCCAACGCAGCTGGCGTGGCTCTCTGGTTACTTCTGGGGCAGGGTCAATCAGCAGCCGGGCAGCGTGGTTTCAGCACCGGTTGCAGCGGCTCCTGCGGCCAGTGTCACCCTGATTTCTGCTTCCCAGACTGGTAACGCACGCCGGCTGGCCGAACAGCTACGCGACGATCTGCTGGCGGCGAAGCTGAGCGTGACCCTGGTGAATGCCGGTGACTATAAGTTCAAGCAAATCGCCCAGGAGCGTCTGCTGGTGGTGGTCGCCTCCACCCAAGGGGAAGGGGAGCCTGCGGAAGAAGCGGTGGCGCTGCACAAATTCCTGCATTCGAAAAAAGCCCCCAAACTCAATGAAACTGCCTTTGCGGTGTTTGGCCTGGGGGATAGCTCTTATGAGAATTTCTGCCAGTCCGGCAAAGACTTTGATGGCAAGCTGGCTGAGCTGGGAGCAGAGCGCCTGGTGGAACGCATCGATGCGGATGTGGATTATCAGGAACTGGCTATCTCCTGGCGTAAGCAGGTGGTGGAAGTTCTGAAGGCCCGAACCCCCGCGGAAAACGGCGCTCCGGCGACATTGGCCAGTGGCGCAGTCGATCTGCTGGACAGCAGCCCTTACAGCAAAGAACAGCCGCTGACCGCGCAACTGGCGGCCAAGCAAAAGATCACTGGTCGTGCTTCCGATAAAGACGTACGTCATATCGAAATCGATTTAGGTGATTCCGACCTGCGCTATCAACCAGGCGATGCCTTGGGCGTATGGTTTGACAACGATCCGGCGCTGGTGGATGAGCTGGTACAACTGCTGTGGTTGAAAGGCGACGAACCGGTCGAGGTTGAGGGGCAAACCCTGCCGCTGCGTGAAGCTTTGTGCAGCCACTTTGAACTGACGCAGAACACCACGCTGATTGTGGAAAAATATGCCGGGCTGTCGCGGGATGAAGAACTGATTGGCCTGCTGGCAGACAAGCCTAAACTGCAGCACTACGCCTCTAACACCCCGATTGTGGACATGGTACGCCAGGCCCCGGCCGATCTGAGCGCAGAGCAGCTACTCAGCCTGCTGCGCCCGCTGACGCCGCGCCTGTACTCTATTGCCTCCTCTCAGGCCGAGAATGAAAACGAAGTGCACATCACCGTTGGCGTGGTGCGCTACGACATTGATGGCCGCAGCCGTGCCGGTGGGGCTTCCAGCTTCCTGGCCGATCGTCTGGAAGAGGAAGGCAAGCTACGGGTGTTTATCGAACATAACGACAACTTCCGTTTGCCTGCCAACCCGGAAACGCGGGTGATCATGATTGGCCCTGGCACCGGTATTGCCCCGTTCCGCGCCTTTATGCAGCAGCGTGAGGCCGAAGGTGGCAGCGGGAAAAACTGGCTGTTCTTCGGTAACCCGCACTTTACCGAAGATTTCCTGTACCAGGTCGAATGGCAGCGCTATGTGAAAGATGGCCTGCTGACCCGCATCGATCTGGCCTGGTCACGGGATCAACAACATAAGGTTTATGTGCAGGACAAGCTGCGCGAGCAGGGCGCGGAAGTCTGGAACTGGATCCAGCAGGGCGCGCACATTTATGTCTGTGGCGATGCCAACCGCATGGCGAAAGACGTCGAAAACACATTGTTAGCACTGGTGGCCGAGCACGGTGGTATGGATACCGAGCAGGCAGATGAATTCTTAAGCGAGCTGCGCCTTGAGCGCCGTTATCAGCGAGACGTTTACTGATGAGTGATAAACACCCTGGGCCTCTGGTGGTTGAAGGCAAACTGGCCGATGCCGAGCGTCTGAAGAAAGAGAGTAACTTCCTGCGCGGAACCATTGCCGAAGATTTACAAGACGGTCTGACTGGCGGCTTTACTGGCGATAACTTCCTGCTGATCCGTTTCCACGGTATGTACCAGCAGGACGATCGCGATATTCGCGCCGAACGTGCCGAACAAAAACTCGAGCCGCGCCACGCCATGATGTTGCGCTGCCGCCTGCCGGGCGGGATTATTTCCCCGCAACAGTGGCTGGGGATCGACAAATTTGCCGCAGAAAGCACGCTGTATGGCAGCATCCGTATCACCAACCGTCAGACGTTCCAGTTTCACGGCATCGTCAAAGGTAACGTGAAACCGGTGCACCAGTTGCTGAACCGCCTGGGGCTGGATGCATTGGCGACCGCCAACGACGTGAACCGTAACGTACTTTGCACCTCGAATCCGGTGGAGTCGGAGCTGCATCAGGAAGCGTACGAATGGGCGAAGAAAATCTCCGAGCACCTGCTGCCGCGTACCCGTGCCTATGCCGAAGTGTGGCTGGATAAAGAAAAAGTCGCGACCACGGACGAAGAGCCGATCCTGGGCGCTACTTATCTGCCGCGCAAGTTTAAAACCACGGTGGTGATCCCGCCGCAGAACGATGTGGATCTGCATGCCAACGACATGAACTTTGTGGCGATTGCCGAACACGGCAAGCTGGTGGGCTTTAACTTGCTGGTGGGTGGCGGCCTGTCTATCGAGCATGGCAACAAGAATACCTATGCGCGTACGGCGAGTGAGTTTGGCTATATTCCGTTGGAACACACGCTTGCCGTCGCCGAAGCGGTAGTGACCACCCAGCGTGACTGGGGCAACCGCACCGACCGTAAGAACGCCAAAACCAAATATACGCTGGAGCGGGTGGGGGTTGATACCTTCCGCGCCGAGGTTGAAAAGCGGGCTGGCATCACCTTTGCGCCGGTGCGTCCGTACGAGTTTACTGGCCGTGGTGATCGCATCGGCTGGGTCAAAGGGGTTGATAACCACTGGCACCTGACGCTATTTATTGAGAACGGTCGCCTGCTGGATTATCCAGGTCGCCCGCTGAAAACCGGCGTGGCGGAGATCGCCAAGGTTCACCAGGGTGACTTCCGCCTGACGGCTAACCAGAACCTGATCGTGGCCGGCGTGCCGGAAAGCGAAAAGGCAAAGATCGAAGCTCTGGCGCGCCAGCATGGCCTGATCGACGACGATATTAGCGAGCAGCGCAAGAATTCGATGGCCTGCGTGTCCTACCCAACCTGCCCGCTGGCGATGGCGGAGGCCGAGCGCTTCCTGCCGGAGTTTGTGACCAAGGTAGAGGGGATCATGCATCGGCATGGCGTGGGTGATGAGCACGTGGTGCTGCGTATCACCGGCTGCCCGAACGGCTGTGGCCGAGCGCTGCTGGCGGAGATTGGTCTGGTTGGTAAAGCGATTGGCCGTTACAACCTGCATCTGGGCGGTAACCGTGAAGGGACGCGTATTCCCCGCATGTATCGGGAAAATATTAATGAAGAAGAGATCTTGCAGATCATCGACCAACTGGTAGGGCGCTGGGCAACAGAGCGTACCGCTGGCGAAGGCTTTGGCGATTTCACCGTGCGCACTGGGATTATCCGGCCGGTGGTGGATCCCGCGCAGGATTTCTGGGAATAACCTTGCTGGCTTTCCTCACTCTTTGTGCAGCAGCTAAGTTTGTGCACCATACTGTCCCCTCTCTCTGTGGGAGAGGGTTAGGGTGAGGGGCCACATCATCACTTTCAGGAGATCGCATCATGGCTGAATTGGATCTGGTGGCGCTGAACGCGCTACCGAAGTCCGGGCAGGCGCTGGCACTGGCGGTCGTCAACGGCCAGTTGGAACAGCTTTCGGCGCAGGAGAGGGTTGCCTGGGCGCTGGAACATCTGCCGGGGGAGTTTGTGCTTTCTTCCAGCTTTGGTATTCAGGCGGCAGTGTGCCTGCATCTGGTCACGCGCATCAAGCCGGATATCCCGGTGATCCTGACTGATACCGGCTACCTGTTTCCGGAAACCTACCAGTTTATCGACCAATTGGCCGACAAGCTGAACCTGAACCTGCAGGTATTCCGTGCCGAGCATTCACCGGCCTGGCAAGAAGCTCGTTACGGCAAGTTATGGGAGCAGGGCGTTGAGGGCATCGAGCAGTACAACCAAATCAACAAGGTGGAGCCGATGAACCGTGCGCTGGAAACGCTAGGTGCGCAAACCTGGTTTGCCGGCCTGCGCCGTGAGCAATCGGGCAGCCGTGCCAATCTGCCGGTGCTGGCGGTGCAGCGTGGGGTATTCAAGATCCTGCCGATCATCGATTGGGATAACCGCCAGATTTACCAATATCTGACCGAACATGGGTTGAGCTATCACCCGCTGTGGGATCAGGGCTACCTGTCGGTGGGCGATACCCACACCACCCGTAAATGGGAGGAAGGCATGAGCGAAGAAGAAACCCGTTTCTTTGGCCTGAAGCGCGAGTGTGGTTTGCACGAAGGTTGATGAGCGCATAGTTAACGAACCGGGTTCTGCGAGGGCCCGACTAATTAAGTTCTAGCTCAATAACATGTGACGCCTGAGGGCGCTGGTCAAATCTTGGCGGGTATGCAAGAACAGCAAGATGTCGACGGTATAACCGGTGATTTCATACAACGTCCGGTATTCGTGTTTATCCAGACGTTCTCGTAGTGCCAAGCCATAATCAGCCAAAGTGGCGTTAAAACGATAGTGCTTGGGGTCTTCTCGCAACCCTCTTGTCGTTCCAAGGCCGTTTGGACGAATAATTCTGCGGTTCCATTTTTAGTCACCCAAACACCTCCTTTGAAACTCTATCAGGTGAACCTAGACTTTCTCGTGTCGCTTGTTGCGATAAGGTTTTGTGCGTACTCATTGGTTTCTTCTCGAATACGGGTTTCTCTCAGTGTACTTAACCGAGATGGTGAGTACAAAATTTGTACTCGATTTTACGTCCAATTATTTCTTCTTTTTCTTCTTCGGCTCAGGGGCGGGATGCGCCTGCACCCACTCTTTTACCAAAGGTAACAGGATCCGTACGCTGTCGCGGCTGCGTTTATCGAGCCGCCCTGGCAGGTGGGTTTCCAGATATTGCAGATTGTCGTATTGCGGACGATGCCAGGTAATGCCCTGTGGGAAGCTGGGGCTGGCAGCACGCTGCTGGTATCCGTCCTGAGTCCCCAGCGACCAGTTGGTGGCTTCTACCGCCATCACCGGGATTTTTGCGTTATCGAAGACCATCTGATCGGAGCAGCAACCGGTGCCGGTTGGAAAATCTTTGCTGCCTGGGTTGATGGCCGCTTCAATACCATAACGGTGGGCAATATTCAGTGCCTGATCGCGGGATCTGGCTATCACTTCCGGTTCCGTGTTGCGCCCGGAATGGAAATAGAGGCGATCACCGGTGATCAGGCTATCGAGGTTAATCACCAGCAGCGTGTTTTTGCGCTCTTCCGCCGTCATCCGGCCAAGGTAGTTTTTAGCCCCTATCGACTTAAGCTCTTCACCGCTCGTGGCCACAAAGCGCAGGCTATAGGTGGTGGGGATGTTTTTCAGCCGGTTGGCCAACTCCAGCATCACGCCCACGCCGGAGGCATTGTCATCGACCCCCTGTAACGTCAGGCCACCGAGATTATTGTCTACCTCATCGTCGCTGAGTGGGGTGTAGGTATCGAAGTGCGCCATGATGATGACCTGCTGGGGTCGCTCACCCTTTTTGGTGGCAATCACCGAGGTGACGCTAATTTTGCGCCAGTTTTCACTGGTGTCTTTGTTGGTGTAGAGGTAACGGGCGTCAAAGGTGCGGGTGTCAGCTGGGTAGCCCATCTCGGTAAACTGCTGTTTCAGGTAGTCTGCGGCCAGTAATTCTGCCGGGCTGCCTGCCATGCGACCTGGGAAGTAGGTGGCAATATGGCGGATCTGTTTGGCGGCGAACTGGCCCATCGGGGCTTCTTTTACGGGTTTGGGAGCGGCCGAAACGCTTACAGCACTGCCGAGAGCGGCTAACAACAGCCCAGCTCCCAGACACAAGCGGGAAAACATACCGAAAAATCCTTCTTTAACAGCGGTGATGCCGATTATTTTTGCGGTGTTTAGTATGGGGCGCTAGCACCGATAAGACAATTTCTTCGCGTCCTAATTTTTGTATGAGGTGCGGGCCATACAGCGCCCGATAGCCTACGATAACCAGTCGCTGGCCTGGATAGTGTCATGCCACTTCCCACGTATCAGCGCATAACCCACACTCTCTGGCGGCAGATTGAAATCACCCTCCAATACCGCGACTAACATGGGTTCGTCAAAATCAGGTGGTGTAGTGTACGCCGTGCTACCGCTCCCCTGGAGAATACGTTGGTAAAAATCCCAAGGGGATTCATCATCATACCTGGTGTAGAGAACCGTATTCTGGCCACGAACCCATACCTGCCGAGTGCGTGCTGCGGCATGCAGTACTGTTAGCTGAAACATCGTGGGCCGTACGCCTAAACTAAAATAGTTCATGACATCGGCGCAGATACGTTGCAATGCCGTTTGCGAATTGGCGACATTGTTGTAGGCGAATCCACCCTGATTGCTGGCATCCAGCCAGAAAATACGGCTTTCCTCCACATCCAGAACCAGAGGCACAAACGAGCCAGTCTCACCGGAAAGCTGGAATTTGTGTTCAACGGTACGTGGATCGAATACCGCATATCGAAAAAAGCCACTGCCAGATCAAGATCGGTGGAATAACCTTGTGGCGGCTGACACCAATGCGTAAATAGGCGGATCAGGCAGCCAGAAGGAACCGATAACAACGAGCCGCGTGGTAGATCGATCGCGAGGGAACTGGAGGTGCGCTCGTTGAACGGCACCATAATATCTCGCAGCGTTTCATCGATGACGGCAGTCTGAAAATCAGGCTGTCGCGCAAAGCGTTGCAATAGTTCCTGCTCAATGGCTGCTACCAACGGTAGTGTCACTTCCGGCGGCAGAGGCATGCGATTATCTGCGGTTGCCGGTGCCAGAAACTCAGCTCCTTTCGGGAAGTAGACCCGCACAGGCCAGCGTTGGTCACGATGGGACAAACTGCTTGCCAGCGTGAGCAACATTGGGGTGGCTAACAGAGGTAACTTGCTGCAAAACAGGGCCTGTACATCGGAGCTGCCTTGCTGTGTCTCCATACGGAGTAGGTGATCAAGGCGACGTGCCAACTCCCCTAGGCGTGTGGCCAGCAATTGACACAGTGCTGGCAGATCTTGGGTATTAATATGCTGTTCTACTTCAGCATTGAAGCTGACAAAGCGGGCTTGTCCTTTGGCATCATGGCGATAGCGGGGAAGGTTTAAAGCTGTGTAAAGATGCTTAGCCAGCGGTGTTGCCGACTGGCGGACCAAGGCAAAAGCAGTCGCAACCCGTGGAAAACGCTTGGCGTACTCAAACGGATGCAAAAACTCGCCCATTCTAGGTAGCAATGTTGCTGAATCTGTCGTGGGTAAGACGGGGGCTGCATGCAACTGCCCATACAATGTGAGTCCGCGTTCCATTAATCCTCACCTATAACCTTATTACGTACAGCGAGTTAGGCGTCATTTTAAAAACACCCCATGCCTTTTCGTCATTTCAGGGGGCAAATCACACTCCGTACAGTCACTCTACCACCGCTTGGTTGACAGATAGCTGAATTCTTATACAAACTTGTAGACATAAATAATTCTTCAGTATAGTGTTGAGATAGTATAATTTTCGATTATAAAAATGGAATTTTTATGTCTAGTATCATCTATATGAATATTAAAGGTAAGAAGCAAGGGCTGATATCAGCTGGGTGTGGGACGTTTGACTCGATAGGAAATCGGTATCAGGTGGGCCATGAAGATGATGTTTTTGTTTTATCTTATCAGCACTTGGCTACTCGTTCTCAGCATGTCAATCACCAGCCTGTCATTATTCTCAAGCTTATAGATAAATCGTCCCCGTTAATAGCTGCGTGCATGGATAATAATGAAGAGATAGAATGTAATATTCAGTTCCTTAGGACTAGTGTGAACGGTGGCTTAGAGCGCTATTATTCAATCCGTCTGGGAGGGGCAACTATTGTAGCTATCAAGTGTGATTATCCTCACTCGATTAATGATAATGGGATGATTCCACAAGAGGCAATATCTATAAAATATAGAGATATAACGCGCAATCACGAATCATGCTCGACAGGTTCGTATAGTTTCTGGGATGACAGGGTGTATTGATTATGAATGCTTCATTAGTTGCTTCGACTATAGCAGAGGAGATGTCAGAGTCTATTTCAGCACTAGGAGACTCTGATCTGGCAGATGCAACTTTCTCTCTATTGAATGGTACATGGGAGACTCTTGGTGATTATGGTTATCTCGCCTATGATTTTATAGATACAGATTCGAGATATCAAAAAAACAATGACAAGCATAGACTTGCCAAACTGGTGAAAGATGGAATCAACTCAGAAAAAATCAATAGGACTCTACATATTGTCTTTGAGGATTACTATGGAAATTTGACAGAAGAGCAACAGCAGTTATTGTATCGGAGGCAGACAGCGGGTATTGCGGGAGGAGCGATAGCTAATAACTATCTTTTTAAAAATGTGACTGGTACGCTGTTGACTGGTTTTTTTCCTCGTTTCTTTACTGGTCTGACGATAACAACCACATATACGTTAGGTGGGAAAATAGCCCGCTCAACGTATGGATCTCGACAATTGATGAATGATGCTCCTGATTTATATTGGAAGTTAAGATCGGAAGGAGATTTGGATTTACTTTATTTTTTAATTGAAAAATATGCAGAACCTTTTGTTAAAGCATCTAAAATAAAAAATACCAACCCGATTCTATTTGAAGAGATAAATAATAAATTTTTATCGTTGGAGTTATAAATGAAAGGTAAAATAATTAAATTTATTATTTTTATCACTGATTTAATACTGGGTTATTTTGTTGTGTTGGGTGCTGCATCTATAATTTTATCATTTTTCTTGTTTAAGCATGATATGCGTAACCTGATCTATTTTAATGTAATGATGATTACGGTTGGTCTATTAAGTTGGTATCTTCAACGTAAATTAAAGGCGTATCGAGAGCGCTTGATAAAAGAAGGAATTATTCCTCCCAAGAAAGAAAATCATAGACCTTATTGAGTTCGGGTGTGTGGCGGTAGTAGTGACCTATAATAGTCCACGTGTATCCAGGGTACCGTTAATAAGGTAGGCATATGCTGCCTAAAACTTCAGGGGTACAGAGCTATCCAGGCTGGTGTCTCATCTTCGTTTTTTCTCTTCCTTCCGCTTAGGGCTTGGTGTGGCCTGCCTTATTCCTTTTAAGAACATCTCATGCCTTTTCGTCATTTCAGGGGGCAAATCGCACGCCGTATAGTCACCCTATCAATCTGTTATATGAAAAGGCCGTTGTGGACTATCTACCAATATTTGCCGACCTGAAACAACGCCCGGTGCTGGTGGTTGGCGGCGGCGAAGTGGCTGCACGTAAAGTCGACCTCCTGCTACGTGCCGGGGCCGAAGTACGGATCGTGGCGCAGGCGCTCTCAGCGGAGTTGGAGCACCAACATCTGCAAGGGCATGTTGATTGGCTAGCGCAGAACTTTGTGCCAGAGCAGCTAGACGACGTCTTTCTGGTGATCGCCGCTACCGATGACAGTGCGCTGAACGCCGAGGTGTACGCCGAAGCGGATAAGCGCCGTGTGCTGGCCAACGTGGTGGATGACCAACCGCGTTGCTCCTTTATCTTCCCGTCGATTATCGATCGCTCCCCGTTGGTGGTGGCCGTGTCATCTAGCGGTCAGGCACCGGTATTGGCGCGGATGCTGCGTGAGAAGCTAGAGGCGTTGCTGCCTGCCAGCCTGGGGCAGATGGCGGAACTGGCCGGAGGGTTGCGTGGCAAAGTGAAGCAGCGGCTGACTTCTATCGGGAGCAGACGCCGTTTCTGGGAGAAAACCTTCAACGGCCGTTTCGCGACTTTGGTGGCGAATGGTCAGGTGGAGCAGGCGCAGCAGCAATTGGAGCAGAATTTAACGGCTTTTGCGCAGGGTAACGAGGGAGCGCAAGGTGAGATCGCACTGGTCGGGGCAGGCCCGGGCGATGTCGGCTTGTTGACCTTACGCGGGCTGCAGGTGATGCAGCAGGCCGACGTGGTGCTTTACGATCACCTGGTGAGCGAAGAGACGCTGGATTTGGTGCGTCGCGACGCCGAACGTATCTGCGTGGGCAAACGCGCCGGTGCGCACTCGGTGATCCAGGAAGAGACCAATCGGCTGTTGGTGGAACTGGCGCAGCAGGGGAAGCGGGTAGTGCGGTTAAAAGGCGGCGATCCCTTTATCTTTGGCCGGGGTGGCGAAGAGTTACAGGTGGCCGCCGCTGCCGGGATCCCTTTCCAGGTGGTGCCGGGCGTAACCGCTGCCGCAGGGGCTACAGCCTATGCCGGTATTCCGTTAACCCACCGCGATCACGCTCAAAGCGTGACTTTCATTACCGGCCATTGCCGTGACGATGAAGACGGTTTGGATTGGGCCGCTCTGGCGCGGGCGCGTCAGACGTTGGCGATCTACATGGGCACCATGAAGGCGGCGGATATCAGCCGCAACCTGATCGCCCATGGCCGTGATGCGGATACGCCAGTCGCCGTGATCAGCCGGGGCACGCGGGCCGATCAACAGGTGCAGACTGGCACCTTGCAACAGTTGGAACAATTAACTCGGCAGGCACCGTTACCGGCGCTGCTGGTGATCGGTGAAGTGGTGGAATTACACCATCAAATCGCCTGGTTTGGGCATCAATCGCAGACGGCAGTGGCAGTGCGCCCGGCCGTCGTGAATTTGGCTTAAAGGATCTGTTATGGACCAAAAACGACTCACTCATTTGCGGCAATTGGAGGCGGAGAGCATCCATATCATCCGTGAAGTGGCCGCTGAATTCGGCAATCCGGTGATGCTCTATTCCATCGGTAAAGACTCCTCGGTGATGCTGCATCTGGCCCGCAAGGCGTTCTACCCAGGCACGCTGCCGTTCCCGCTGCTGCATGTGGACACTGGCTGGAAATTCAATGAAATGTACCAATTCCGCGATCGTACCGCCAAAGAGTACGGTTTCGAGCTGCTGATCCATAAAAACCCGGAAGGGGTGGCGATGGGGATTAACCCGTTTGTCCACGGCAGCGCCAAGCATACCGATATCATGAAAACCGAAGGCCTCAAGCAGGCGCTGAACAAGTACGGCTTTGATGCTGCTTTTGGTGGCGCACGCCGTGACGAGGAGAAATCCCGCGCCAAAGAACGCATCTACTCTTTCCGCGATCGCTTCCACCGCTGGGATCCGAAAAACCAGCGCCCGGAGCTGTGGCACAACTATAACGGCCAGATTAACAAGGGCGAGAGCATCCGCGTCTTCCCGCTGTCGAACTGGACCGAGCTGGATATCTGGCAATATATCTTCCTGGAGAAGATCGACATCGTTCCGCTCTACCTGGCCAAACCACGCCCGGTGGTGGAACGCGACGGCATGTTGATGATGGTGGATGATGATCGTATCGATCTGCAACCGGGTGAAGTGATCAGCCAGCGTATGGTGCGGTTCCGTACCCTTGGCTGCTGGCCGTTGACCGGCGCGGTAGATTCTTCTGCGCAGACGCTGCCAGAGATCATCGAGGAAATGCTGGTCTCCACCACCAGCGAACGTCAGGGCCGCATGATCGACCGCGATCAGTCCGGTTCGATGGAGCTGAAAAAGCGCCAAGGGTATTTCTAAGGAGCCGCCGGAATGAACAACGTTATTGCACAACAAATCGCCGAACAGGGCGGGGTAGAAGCCTATCTGCACGCGCAGCAGCACAAGAGCCTGCTACGCTTCCTGACCTGCGGCAGCGTAGACGACGGCAAAAGCACCCTGATTGGCCGCTTGCTGCACGATACCCGCCAGATCTACGAAGATCAGCTCTCAACCTTGCATACCGACAGCAAACGCATCGGCACCCAAGGGGAGAAGCTCGATCTGGCCTTACTGGTGGATGGTCTGCAAGCTGAACGCGAGCAAGGCATTACCATCGACGTGGCTTACCGCTATTTCTCGACCGAAAAGCGCAAATTTATCATCGCCGATACACCGGGGCACGAGCAGTACACCCGTAATATGGCCACCGGAGCGTCGACCTGCGACTTGGCGATCCTGCTGATCGATGCGCGCAAGGGCGTGCTGGATCAGACCCGTCGCCACAGCTTTATCGCCACGCTGCTTGGCATTCGCCATTTGGTGGTGGCGGTGAACAAGATGGATCTGGTGGATTACAGCCAGGCGGTGTTTGAACAGTTCAAACAGGATTACCTGACCTTCGCCGAGCAGTTGCCCAACGATCTGGAGATTAAGTTTGTTCCACTGTCGGCGCTGGACGGGGACAATGTCGCCACCCAGAGCCTCCAGATGCCTTGGTACAGCGGCCCGACGCTGCTGGAAGTCTTGGAGAGCGTGGATGTCATCAGCGAGCGTGAACATCAGCCGCTGCGCTTCCCGGTGCAATACGTCAACCGCCCGAATCTCGATTTCCGGGGTTATGCCGGTACTTTGTCTGCCGGTGTGGTTCACGTGGGCCAGCGCATTAAGGTGCTGCCGTCTGGCGTTGAAACCACCGTGGCGCGTATCGTGACCTTCGATGGCGATCTGCAGGAGGCTGGGCCAGGTGAAGCGATCACGCTGGTGCTGAAAGACGAAGTAGACATCAGCCGGGGCGACCTGCTGGTAGATGCCAGCGAAACCCTACAGGCCACGCAAAGCGCCTTGGCGGACGTGGTATGGATGGCAGAACAGCCGCTGTTGCCGGGCCAAAGTTATGACATCAAGGTGGCCGGTAAGAAAACCCGTGCCCGCGTTGAGAGTATTCGCCATCAGGTGGAGATCAACTCGCTGGCGCAGTATCAGGCCGACGTGTTGCCTCTGAACGGCATCGGGCTGGTGGAGCTGACCTTCGACGAACCGCTGGTGCTGGACAGCTATCAACAGAATCATGATACCGGCGGCCTGATCTTTATCGATCGTTTGACCAACGTCACGGTTGGCGCAGGGTTGATCCGCGAAGCCTTGCAGCAGGATAATCCGGCAGCGGCGGGCAATTTCAGCGCCTTTGAACTGGAGCTGAACGCCTTGGTACGCAAGCATTTCCCACACTGGGGTGCGCGTGACCTGCTGAAGGGGAATTAACGTGGCTGAGGCTGAGTTAGCGAAAGACGAAAATGTCGTGTGGCACCCGCATGCGGTAACGCGTGCGGAGCGCGAAGCCGCGAACGGCCATCAGGGCGTGGTGCTGTGGTTTACCGGTCTGTCTGGTTCGGGTAAATCGACCGTGGCCGGGGCACTGGAACAGGTGCTGCATCAACTGGGCGTCAGCACTTATCTGCTGGATGGTGATAATGTGCGCCACGGCCTGTGCCGCGATCTGGGGTTCTCTGACGACGATCGGCGTGAGAATATCCGCCGGGTGGGCGAAGTGGCCAAGCTGATGGTGGATGCCGGGTTAGTGGTGTTGACGGCGTTTATCTCACCGCATCGTGCCGAACGGCAGATGGTGCGGGAAATGTTGGCCGAGGGGCAGTTTATCGAAGTGTTTGTCGACACCCCGCTGGCGATTTGTGAGACTCGCGATCCGAAAGGATTGTATAAAAAGGCCCGCGCTGGCGAGTTGCGTAATTTCACCGGTATCGACTCGGTGTATGAAGCGCCGGAACGGCCGGATATCCGGCTTAATGGTGAACAATTGGTAACAAATTTGACCGCGCAATTGTTAGACCTGCTGCGTGGTGAGGCTATTATCAAACCCTGAATTCGAAAAAGGCGCATGGCGTGATCCAGCCACGCGCTTTTACTCTAGTAAGTCGCCGCAGAGCGAGCCAATAGACCAGGGAACGCTATGCAAAATGCCACGCCACTAGTGATTGATAGCCAACTCGAGCCAGAGGAACCCTCATACTCCTTTTTGGGCGGCACCAGCGGCTTTGTCTTCTATTGGTTGGCGTTTACCGTGCCTTTTATGGTTTACGGCCCTAACACCTTGTTTTTCCTGCTCTATACCTGGCCGTTTTTTCTTGCTTTGATGCCAGTCTCTGTGCTGCTGGGGATCGTCTTCAGCGTAGTGCTGCGTGGGCGTTTGTTCCTCATGCTGCTGCTGACCGGTATCACCGTCATCTGCCTGTTTTGGCTAGTGTTCAGCTTTCTCAGTGGTTGGTAATGACAAGGGCGCGATAAAATCGCGCCCAAGAGATGTCAAAGCCGTGCTGAAGGTTACAAAACTTTGCTTAAAAATGCCTGAGTGCGCGGATTGGTCGGGTTGCCGAAGATGTGCTCAGGCGTGCCCTCTTCCTGAATAATCCCCTGATCGATAAACAGCACCCGGTCGGCCACTTCGCGGGCGAAGCCCATTTCATGGGTCACCACCACCATCGTCATGCCTTCAAGGGCTAGCGCCTTCATTACCGCCAGCACTTCTCCGACCAATTCCGGATCCAGCGCCGAGGTAGGCTCATCAAACAGCATGATTTGCGGTTCCATCGCCAATGCGCGGGCAATGGCCACACGCTGTTGCTGCCCGCCGGACAGGCTACTGGGATAGGCATCGACCTTGTCCAGAAGTCCCACTTTATTCAGTAGCACCTCGGCGCGCTTAATGGCCTCGCTGCGGGACAGTTTTTTCACCCCCATCGGCGCCATGATGATGTTTTCTAACACCGTCATATGCGGGAACAGGTTAAAGCGTTGGAATACCATGCCCACGCTTTCACGCATCTTGTTCAGATCGGTCTTCTGGTCGTGAATGGCAAAGCCGTTGACGTCGATCTCACCGCCCGAAAGCGTTTCCAGCGCGTTGATACAACGCAGAAAGGTACTTTTACCGGAGCCGGAGGGGCCGATAATGCACACCACTTCTTTTGGCGCGATCTGGCAGGAGATCCCGCGCAGCACGTGGGCTTCGCCAAATTGTTTTTGCAGGTTATGTACGCGAATCACTTTTACCGAACCTTTTTTCCATGTGTTGCACCAACAGCGAGAGCAGGAAGGTGATGACCCAATAGACCAGTGAAATGGCCAGGTAGGGCTCCCAGTAGGTGGCATACGCGCCGGAAACGGTACGCGCAGCATAGGCCAGATCCGCCAGACCAATCGCGGAGGCCAGGGACGAATCTTTAACGATGGCGATGGCGTTGTTGCCGAGCGGTGGCAGCATGCGGCGGAAGGCCTGCGGCAGGATCACCTTACGCATGGTTTTGCCGTAGCCCATCCCCAAGGAGCGTGAAGCTTCCATCTGGCCGCGATCGATCGACTGGATCCCGGCACGGAAGATCTCCGAGACATAGGCACCGGCGTTCAACGTGATGGCGACTACGCAAGACAGGAAGGCACCGTAATCGGAACGCAATGCGCGTGCGAAGTCGACGCTCATCAAACCGTTGCTGACCAACAGGCCGTCACGCGGGTTGATAAACAGCGGTACCAGCGCGAAGTGGACCACCATGATTTGCACAAACAGCGGCGTGCCCCGGAAGGCGCTGATGTAGATGCGTACCGGCCATTGCACGCAATAGTGCAGGATCGGTTTCCAGATGCCGTGCGGTGCCTGCGCCAGACGGCCTAAACCGAGGATCAGCCCCCAGGTGGTGCCCAGGATCACACAGATGATGGTACATTTGATGGTCATCCAGGCACCCTCCATAAACAGCGGAGCGTATTCCTCAATGATCTCCCAACGGAATGCTGACAAAATAGAATCCTTACGGTGGTAGTGCGAACTTGCAGGTCATTGATACGTAGGGGCACAGTCAATTGCGCCCCTATTTACAGCCGGTTTATTCTGCTGGCAGCGTAGGGACGTTGCTGTCGAACCAGGTCTGGTAGATTTTGGCGTAGGTGCCATCGGCGATGATTTTCTTCAGGCCGCTGTTGATCTTGTTACGCAGCTCATCGTTGCCCTTGGCCACCGCAATGCCGAAATACTGGCGCTCAAACTTGGCGTCTGACACCAGCTTGAACTCTTTCTCCGGGTGGGTCTTGATATAGAATTTGGCCACGCCAACGTCACCCACGGCCGCGCCAATGCCATCTTCATACAGCTCTTGCAGCAGTAGCGGGGTGTTATCAAAGCGTTTGATGGCGGTGCTGTTTTTACCCAATACGTCGGAAACCACGATGTCGCCGGTGCTGGAGTTAACCACGCCCACCTTCAGGGTTTTCAGCGCGTCGATGGAGTCGACTTTAGACTCTTTCGGCACCACGATGGCCTGCTCTGCCGGGAAGTATGGCGTAGAGAAGTCGACCATCTGCTTGCGCTTGTCGGTAATGGTGATGCCGGAAATGATGATGTCGCGGTCGCCAGAGTTCAGGGTGGCAAAGATGCCTTCCCACGGCGTATTCACCAGCTTCACCTGAAAACCTTCCGCTTTGGCGACGGCTTTGATCACATCGATATCGAAGCCTTCCAACTCTTTTTTGCTGTTTTCGTATTCGAACGGGCGATAGGTACCGCCGGAGCCGACTATGTACGTCGGTTCTGCGGCAAAGGAAGCCGCGGAAAAAGTGGCCGCCAGGCAGGCACTTATCAGTACTAAACGTTTTAACATTAGGTATCCCCGAATAAGTTGAGTCGTTGAGTAAAGGTTATAACCTTCGCCTTTCAAGCTGCAGCGTTGTTACCTGCGCTTGCCCACCCCAGTCACTTACCCAAAAGTAAGCTCCTGGGGATGAGCAAGCTTGTCGCCTAGCTGCAACTTGAAATTCATTGGTTATATATTGGGTTTATTTATGCACTTTAGGTGCATAAAAATAAACTTACATGAATAAAAACACAACCACTACCTGATGATGAAAATGCTAATAGTGTTAAATATGAATAATTATTTAAAAGCTGGCGTAAATGTCGGTAAAAACACCGTCGGCCCAGTTATTCTTACTGCATACTGACGTTACTATGTGGATGGCGATGTGTGCACATTGTCATGCTGCACCCGTCTGGATTTAATGCCGCTTTCAGGCGACAATCAGGCGCTAAACTCAGGTAATTCTTATTACGTTTGCTGGCCGCAGGTGAAAAGCCGCTGCTGATGTGGAGTCAAACGGCAAGTTGTGGGATGATTAAGCGCTTTTTTTAGGGGGCGGAGATGGGAAAACTGACGCTGCTTTTGTTGGCGCTGCTTGGCTGGCTACAGTATTCGCTGTGGCTGGGGAAGAATGGTATTCACGATTATGTACGGGTCAATGATGACGTTGTGGTTCAGCAGAGCAGCAATGCAAAATTGAAAGCGCGTAACGATCAGCTGTTTGCCGAGATCGATGACCTGAACGGCGGTCAGGAAGCGATAGAAGAACGCGCGCGCAATGAACTGGGCATGATCAAGCCCGGCGAGACTTTCTATCGTCTGGTTCCTAAACCTTCCGGACGCAACGCGGCGTCTGCCACACAGAACAACCCACCGAAGTAACGCATGAATCCATCCGTAGGCTCCTCTCCTCAGGTGATCGCCGTCCTGCCCGCTGCCGGTATTGGCAGCCGCATGCAGGCCGATTGCCCGAAGCAATATTTAACTATCGGCCATCAAACTATTCTTGAGCACGCGATCCACGCTTTGCTGCGCCATCCGCGTATTACTCAGGTGATCGTTGCTATCAGCCCCGAAGACCAACAGTTTAAAATGTTACCCATTGCCAGCGATCCGCGGGTGGTGGTCACCGAGGGGGGTCAACAGCGTGCCGATTCGGTCATGGCCGGGCTGCAACTGGCAGGCAACGCGCAATGGGTCTTGGTGCACGATGCCGCCCGCCCTTGCCTGCATCCCGACGATCTGGAGCGGTTGCTGGCGATCACGGTACACAGTAAGGTCGGCGGCATTCTTGCCGCGCCAGTGCGTGATACCATGAAGCGTGCGCAGGTGGGCCAGAACGTTATTTCACACACCGTCGAACGCCAGGATCTGTGGCATGCCCTGACGCCACAGTTGTTCCCGCTGGAACTGCTTAAACTCTGCCTGCAACGCGCCCTGGATGAAGGGGCTACGGTGACCGATGAAGCCTCGGCGCTGGAGCATTGCGGTTATCATCCTCTGCTGGTTGCGGGGCGTGCGGACAATATTAAAGTGACGCGGCCAGAGGATTTGGCGCTGGCCGCGTTCTATTTGACTCAATTGAACAACTAAAGGAGCGCATCATGCGTATCGGTCACGGTTTTGATGTCCATAAATTTGGCGGCGAAGGGCCGTTGGTGATCGGCGGTGTTCGCATTCCTTATGAAAAAGGACTGCTGGCTCACTCCGACGGTGACGTGGCGCTGCATGCGGCCACCGATGCCCTGCTGGGGGCGGCAGCGTTGGGGGATATCGGCAAGCTGTTTCCAGATACCGATCCTGCCTTCAAAGGGGCCGATAGCCGCGAGCTGCTGCGCGAAGCTTGGAAACGCATTCGTGCCAAGGGCTATCGTCTGGGGAATCTGGATGTCACCATCATTGCCCAGGCACCGAAGATGGCACCGCACATTCCTCAGATGCGCATCTTCCTGGCGGAAGATCTGCAATGCCATATGGATGACGTTAACGTCAAAGCGACCACTACCGAACAGCTCGGTTTTACCGGCCGTGGCGAAGGTATTGCCTGCGAAGCGGTTGCCCTGTTGATCAAGGAATAACGCATGGACATGGCTAATCTGACTTGGTTACACGGCAAGCCAGGGGCTACCGGCGTGCTGAAAGCCAACCCGGAAGACTTTGTGGTGGTTGAGGATCTGGGCTTTACCCCTGACGGTGAAGGTGAACACCTGCTGGTGAACATCCGTAAGAACGGCTGCAACACCCAGTTTGTGGCGGACTATCTGGCGAAGTTTGCCGGGATCCATGCCCGTTCGGTCAGCTATGCCGGGTTGAAAGATCGCCATGCGGTCACCGAGCAGTGGTTCTGCCTGCATCTGCCGGGGAAAGAATCCCCCGATCTTAGCCAGTTTGCGCTGGAAGGCTGCGAAGTGTTGCAGGCCGCTCGTCACTTACGCAAGTTGCGCATCGGCACGTTGAAAGGTAACGAATTCACCCTGGTGCTGCGCCAGATCAGCGATCACCAAGAGGTTGAGCAGCGTTTACAGGCCATCGCGGCGGGCGGCGTGCCGAACTATTTTGGCAGCCAGCGCTTTGGCCGTGGCGGCAATAACCTGACGATGGCACGTCGCTGGGCCAGCGATGAGATCCGAGTGAAGGAACGTAGCAAACGCAGCTTCTACCTGTCTGCCAGCCGTAGCGCGTTGTTCAACCTCATTACCAGTCAGCGCTTGGCTAACCAACAGCATCAAACGGTGCTGGAAGGGGATGCATTGCAGCTTGCCGGGCGTGGTAGCTGGTTCGTGGCCAAAGCGGAGGAGTTAGCCACCCTGCAACAACGGTTGGATGCAGGTGAACTGATGATCACCGCTCCGTTGCCGGGGGATGGTGAACCCGGTACTGCTGGGGAAGCGTTGGCTTTTGAACAAGCTTGTCTGGTGTCGCAGCCAGAGCTGATGGCGTTGTTAAAGCGTGAGCGCGTAGAACCTGCGCGAAGGGCTTTGCTGTTACAGCCGCAGCAACTACAGTGGAATTGGTGGGATGATGTCACCGTTGAACTCCGTTTCTGGTTACCAGCAGGTAGTTTCGCTACCAGCGTGGTGCGCGAAATAATGCAATTGAATAGCGGTGACGCAGAAATATCTGAATAACTAACTGCATACGTAGGGGGTTGCATGTGCTCCCCTACGCTCCCACATATTTGACCCTACTAAAATTCAGCCTATTCCCGCTTTGTCATCAGAGTATTTGCAACGTGATGCTCTTTTCTTTCCAATTCTGGATGTAATCTAAATTTAGATTATTAGTTTAATTATAATAAAAAATTATCTACTTTATTATCAATGTGTTAGTTATAAGTTTTTTGGTGCTGATAATGTTATAATTATTAAGTTGAACTATCGCGCCGCGGTATTTATAGTTATCGTAATTTGGTTTTCGCACAGATGAGTAAAGAAATTATCTAATTGCTGTCTGTTGGTGTGACTGTAATTTACGACAGGTTAATTATGAATATCAATGATATTAAATGCCTTTTTGGTATTTTACTTTGTGCTATTTTTTCTGGCGGCGCACTAGCTAATATGAATATTTACCCAATGAATGTTGAGCTCGGCGAAACGGGCGCGACTCAAATAAAGGTGATGTCGCAAAGCGACGCGGTGCAATTTGTCAAAGTGACGGAAAAGCAAATCATCAACCCCGGGACACCACAAGAAAAAGAAGTGAGCGTTGAGGGGTTTGCTAAAAACTCGCTGGTGATCACGCCACAAAAACTGGCCATTTCCGCCGGTAGCCAACGGCTGGTACGGCTGGTGGCCGTGGAATTACCGGAAAAGGAAACCACCTGGCGGGTCTATTTTGAGGGTGTGCCAGAGCTAGACGATAGCGCCGCTGCTGCCAGCCCGCAGACCCCCTCTACCAAAGTAGGTATCAGCCTGGTGTGGGGCGCGCTGGTTCACGTTGCACCCAAAAAGGCGGTTGCCAGCCTTCGGTTGGATGCCCAGCGCGGCCTGGTGATTAACGACGGCACGCTGCGTATCCCGCTGCGCGAGATCGGGGTTTGTGATCTGGCCGGTGCTTGCCAGTGGAAAAAAGAAATGAACACGATCTACCCTGGTACCGAACTTAAAGTGCCTTCGCTGATTGCGCGGCCAGGCAAGAAATATAAAGCCCGATATTATCACTGGCTCAAAAAAGCCATCGAAGAGATTGATTTGCCTGTAAATAGTTAATCATAGCCAAATCATTGACCCTATTTTTATGGGGTGAGTAAAGCCGGACGTTATCTGAAAATAAATATGGAGATTTTATGAAAAAGTTGATTAAACCACTGCTGATCGTTTCAATCATGGCAACAGCATTCGCCACTCAGGCTGTACAAAAAGATATTACCGTCAACGCCAGCGTGGATGCGACTATCGATATGACGCAGCCTGATAACACGGCTTTGCCAAGCAGTATCAATATGCAGTACATGCCGGGCAAAGGCCTGACGCCTTTTAACCTGAATACCAAGATCTGGTCTAACAGCGATAAATCTGGTGTCAACGTACGTCTGGTGAGAGAGGCGAGCCTGGCCGATATCAATGGTGCCAACAAAATCCCTCTGACCGTTAGCCTGGGTGGCAAAACGCTGAGCCTGACCAACACGCTGCTGGATTCGGCAACCCTGTTCCCTGCGGGTGTTGAGAAAGGTTCAGACGTGCTGCCACTGCGCTTTGCGCAGACCACTCAGGGCGTTGTTGCCACCGGGACTTACAGCGGCATCGTTAGCCTGGTGCTGACCCAGGCAACCGCTACGCCTTAAGGCTGTTAGCGAGGTTGGGCTTTATGCTTTATGGGGCCTTTGGCCCCATTGTTATCCAGGGATGAACGATGGTTTTTCACGGTAAGCTGGCTACAGGATTGTTGGTGGGCCTTATGACCATTCATCACAACTCATTGGCTTTACCGCAGGTCCCCCCGGGTTTTGAAGAGTTGGCACATGGGCAACAACTTTGGGTCGACGTCTACCTCTATGGGCAATCTCTTGGGCTTTATGAAGCCAATATCAATCTGCAGCAGGTTGTTTTCATAAAGCCAATAGAGCTGAGTATGGCTGTAAAACAGCAGTTCAACGACGACCCCGCGCTTGGCGCACTGCTGGCTTCTGCGTTGGGGCAGGCGCTGGAGCGTAACGGCAATCTGGCCTGTAGCAGCAACGGTAATGCGCCGAGCTGTGACTATCTGGAAACCCAGACGGTCGGCATCATCTATGACGAAAATAATGCCCGCGTTAATCTGTTCCTTGACCGCCAGTATTTACCGCAAAAGGCTGCCGGTAGCAGTTTCTATCAGGCTACGGCGGAAAGTGAAAATGCGCTGGTGCATCAGCAGAACCTGAACTTTGTGGCCGATGAACTATTCCAGTCTTTGTCTATGCAGGGTAATGGTTCATTAGGCGTGACAGAAAACGGCTACCTCAATACCGACTGGACCTATCAGGGGCAGCGCTATCGCCAGGCCAGCCATCAGCAGATCGACGTGAATAACGCCTATTTTCGCCAGGACCTGTGGAAACGCCTCTATTTGCAAGGCGGCATGATGGACTCGCGCGATATCTTCAGCAACACCGGGGGTAATATCAATCTGAACCAGTTGCCGATCAGGAAAATCCGTGGGCTGCGTACAGGCTCGACCATGGCCTGGATCAATCAGGCACAAGTTTCCAAGGGAACCCCGGTATCGGTGTTCCTATCGCGTAATGCGCGTATCGATGCCTATCGCGACGGGCAGCTATTGTCCTCTTTTTACCTGAATGCGGGCGCACAGGAGCTGGATACGCGCACGTTCCCCAACGGTAGCTATACCGTGACGCTGCGTGTCTATGAAGATAACCAACTGGTCAGGACGGAAACCGTTCCTTATACCAATATTGGTGTGGCCCCGTTGAATACTTTTCAGTGGTTCTTGCAGACCGGGCTTGAGGATGATAGCGACGCTCAGCGTACGGACGGTAACCGGCGTGTGGTGCAAGGCGGGTTGCGCCTGCCGCTGACCGATATGTTGTCGCTGACGGCGGGGGCTACGCTATTGAGCAAGGTTCACTATTGGGAAGGTGCGGCAGACTGGAGCCACGGCTTTAACACCGGCCCGCTGGACGGGATATTGACCGCACGCGCCAGCTACCTCACCGGTAGTGACGGTGCACGGGGTAATGTCCAGCAGCTTAATTATAACGACGGCTTTTCCCTGAGTTTTTACCGTTCGGCCATGTCGGCAGCGGACTGCAACACTCAGGGGGAGAGCGTCAACTTTAGCGGCTGTTACCAGAGCGCCAACCTGATGCTTTCGGTTCCCTTTGAGCAGTGGTTCGCCAACGTTGGTTACTCGGTTAACAGCAACGAAGGGCGATACCGTTATCGCAGAGAACTGCCCGACAATGATGGACACCGTCAAGAGGGGGCGCCCTGGGAACAGGTTTATGCCACGAGTTCGCGTAGCCACACCTGGCAGCTTGGCGTTAGCCGTTCCTTTACGGTGAGCGATATTAACGTGAATACCGGCCTCAGCGCATTTATGCGCAATGATAGCGGCCAGCAAGGCACCGACAAAGGGGGATATTTCACCGTCAGCCTCTCGTTCTCTGGGCGCAGCGGTGGTCGTGCCAGCAACAGCAATACCTCCCTGGGGGCCAGCTATCAGGATAGCCAGCGCGGAAAAGGGCAATTCAGCTATAACGCCAACTACAGCCGTTATACCGACGAGAGTGGGCAAAACGAGCTTGGCGCTTCGCTCTATGGTGTTAACAGCCAGACCTTGAACGCCTCAACCTACGCGAGAGCCAGTGGGCAGTACGGTAACGGCAGCCTTGCTCTCAGTGATGCGTATGACAAGGCTGACAACCGGCACCGGGTTAGCGGCAGCGGCAGCTATAGCTCCTCACTGTTGGTCGATCGTACCGGACTGTATTGGGGGCGTTGGGGGGATGGCCGTCCAGCCTCTGCGATTACGGTCGGGGTGGACAGCGTGGCAGAAAACCGCGCCGCGCTGGTTAACGTGTCGATAGATGGTGTTGGCCAGACGGACGTGCGTAGCCACAGTCGGGCGCTGTTTACCGTGCCCGGCTATCAGCCAACCACTTTCGATATCAATGAGTCGCTTACTGCGCCGGTCGGTATCAGCAGCGAAATTCGCCGTGGGGCGGGAACGCGTACCGCGTTTATGGTGCCGGGTAAGGTATTGCGCCGGGATATCGAGGTGAACTCGCGCTACACCTGGCTGGGAAAAATGCTTGATGAGCAGGGCAAACCGTTGGTTGACGGTATTCCCCTTAACGTCCTCTCCTGGACGCCGTTGGGCGAGGGCGGTTTTAGCCTGGAGACCGTCAGGTTGGTGAAGCAACTGTATCTGCTGCGTGGAGCGGAGTTCTACCAGTGCGCAATGACGGTTCAGGCGGTACGTGACGTGGTGCGCTATGTGGGTATTACGCGCTGTACCGGGGTTACGATGGCCAATATACCGCCAGCCGAGCAGAAGCAGGCACAACTGATGGTAATCAGGCAGGGCCAGGCTGCCATACCAACGGCAATGAAAACGAATTAGGTGATGCACTATGCGATTAACAATAAGCGGTCGTTTTAAATTTATCATCGAAGGGGGCATGAACCCCTTTATCCTGTGTGGTTTGCTTTTCGGGGCTGTTTTACCGCGGGTACACAGTGCCTCCGTTGCTCCTCAGCCACAGAACACCGTGATGAATGTGACCCTTGATCGTATGGGTTTGCCGAAGGAACTCTTTATCTGGAATGACGTATTTGGTGGCAGTACGGACATTGGCGTTTGCACTACGTTGATTACTAGTGATAGTTGCAAAGATCAAGATTTCGTCAACTCGCTGGTCTGCTTGCCCGGCAACAATGAACTCATTGGTTCTTGCCCCACAAGTTTGTTTTGGCCATCAAGTAACAAGACGGCCAACGCCCGGCTGACGCTGCGTTTCACTCATACTAACGGGCAGACTAAGGACTTGGATATCCGCTCGATTAAAACGACGGGAACCTGGCCCTCCTGGATACCTGATGCTCCTTTATACAGTGGAGGATTCAGCACTTCGATTCTCTCGTCAGAGTTGAAAAAACTGTCCATTCCCGGCATCTGGCGTGCCCAACTCATTATGATGGTAAAAGCCTGGGATGATTGTTCTACCGCGAGTACGGATGGTTGTCCTGGCAATTTGCGCGCCTTCTGGCAAGCTGATATTACTCTTAACGTGACGGACAAGAGTAATCAGCAGATTTATCTACCCGCTTTTCCGACTTCGGCACCGGTGATTAACCTGAACCTGAATACTCGCCCAGGAGCGGGTGGCGGCAAGACCGTCAGCGGCAGTACTAGCCTGGATATGTGCCTTTACGACGGTAACGACTCGGCTAGCAACCGTATTAATCTGTTGTTACAGGATGAAGGGGTCACGGCAGCGGGACGCCCCGCCGGGCAGTTCTCCATTTATCGCCGCGGGGGGGATAAATCGAAGGCTGGCGATAGGCTGGATTATCAGGTCAGCGTAATCAATCCGACTACCGGGGCGGCCCAGCGGCTTGCCAACGGCACAGAAATCATCTGGAGCGACACTAACAAGCGCAATATCCAGCGCCAGGTGATATTACCCGGTGTCAGCAAGCCAGCTCTCTGTGTGCCTGCTCCGCTGACGTTGACGACGCCAGCATTCTCTTTGTCAGACAAAACGTCGGGGGATTATACCGGCACGCTACGTATTATCTATATGCCCTCCACTAAGACGGCCCAATAGTCTGTTGGCGAAGTCTTTGTTCTTCTACCAACCCCAGGTAACTAATCCCGGCCCCTTTGCTGAGTGCCCCGTTTGCCACTGATGACGGTTGAATTGTATAGTAGATCGCGTAGCTGGCCGTTTTGGCCAATACTATCAGCAACAGCGGGGCAAACCTTGCTGTGTCTCGCTAGTCAGAATGCGTAAAACGGCAGGTTGGGCTTACTATTGAAAATATCATTAAAAACAGATAGATGTAAAAAAATAGGGCCACATCCTCGTTTTATCGCTTTCAGTAAGAAAGTCGTTTAAATTCAATATGAGAATACTACTGAGCAACGACGACGGCGTTAGCGCCCCTGGTATCCAGGTGTTGGCGGCGGCGTTGCGTGAATTCGCCGAAGTGCAGGTGGTGGCCCCCGATCGTAACCGCAGTGGTTCTTCCAACGCGTTGACGCTGGAGTCACCGCTGCGTACGCTGACGTTGCCCAACGGCGATATCGCCGTGCAGCAGGGCACCCCGACGGACTGTGTCTATCTTGGCGTTAACCAACTGATGCAGCCAGCACCGGAGATCGTGGTGTCCGGTATCAACGCCGGGCCAAACCTCGGTGATGACGTTATCTATTCCGGCACGGTGGCCGCCGCAATGGAAGGCCGCCATCTGGGGCTGCCCGCGTTGGCCGTGTCGCTCAATGGCCATCAGCATTATGATACTGCGGCGGTAGTTACCTGCCGTATATTGCGCGCGTTGCAACAAGAACCGCTGCGTACCGGTAAAATCCTTAATATCAATGTCCCAGATTTGCCGTTGGCGGAAATTAAAGGGATACGTGTGACCCGCTGTGGCAGCCGGCATCCCGCCGATAAAGTCTTTAGCCAACAGGATCCGCGTGGTCAGACGCTGTATTGGATCGGGCCGCCGGGTGATAAATTCGATGTTGGCCCAGATACGGATTTTGCCGCCGTGGAGCAGGGCTATGTATCGGTCACGCCATTGCAGGTGGATTTGACCGCTTACGGGGCGCAAGATGTGCTATCCACATGGTTAACCAAAGCAGAGGTTAGCGGGGAATGGTGAACAAACGCATACAAACGCTGCTGGTACAGCTACGCCAGCAGGGGATCAGGGACGAACGGCTGCTCAAGGCAATCGAGAACGTACCGCGTGAGTGTTTTGTTGATGAAGCTTTAGCCCATAAAGCCTATGAGAACACGGCTCTGCCGATTGGTTCGGGGCAGACGATTTCTCAGCCTTATATGGTGGCGCGCATGACAGAGCTGCTGAACCTGCAGCCCACCTCACGCGTGCTGGAGATCGGCACCGGTTCGGGTTATCAGACCGCGATCCTGGCGCATATGGTGCAGCACGTCTGCTCAGTTGAACGTATCAAAGGGCTACAGTGGCAGGCAAAGCGCCGCCTCAAGCAGCTTGACCTGCACAATGTCTCGACTCGCCATGGCGACGGTTGGCAAGGCTGGGTCGCGCGCGGGCCATTTGATGCGATCATTGTGACGGCCGCGCCACCGGAGATCCCGCAGGCATTGATGCAGCAATTGGACGATGGCGGCATTCTGGTGTTGCCGGTGGGCGAACAGGCCCAGGTTTTGCAATGCATTCAGCGGCGGGGCGGTGAGTTTTCCATCGATACCGTTGAAGCGGTGCGATTTGTTCCCTTGGTCAAGGGCGAGCTGGCTTAGCGTATGCAGAGCAATGTGACGGATAAATAAGTTGAATAATATTAATTTTCACTAGAATTGTTCCACTATGTCGTTGTCTTATGGCGTGATCGCGTCAATGTCGCTAGCATTGGCACCACGGTTTTTAGCTCCCTGGTGGGTGATCTTCTGGTTTTCAGGGATCGGCCGGGGAATCCTTGCGTTGTAGAACGATAAAGCTCGGCTACGATGTATAAGGTATTTTTTGATATTGCTGTCATGGGGGAAGCATGAGCACGGGAAGCCCAATGAGTTCTTTACGCCGAGTTGCGGTGTGTACGATGTTAAGTTTGTGGTTAGTTGGCTGTTCGGATAAAAATTCCACCTCGGCACCTATCAGCAGTGTCGGTAGTGGTGGAGCCGCCGCATCGGCCAACGCCGGTGGCGGCAACGCATCACAGGGGCGTATGGTTTACAACCGTAGCTATAACTCGATCCCCAAAGGGAGCTACAGCGGTGGTAGCACCTATACCGTCAAACGTGGCGACACGCTGTTCTATATTGCCTGGATCACCGGCAACGATTTCCGCGATCTGGCCCAGCGCAACAATATTCCACAGCCGTACAGCCTGGAAGTCGGCCAAACCCTGCAACTGGGTAGCGGTTCTGCCAACGGTGGTGGGATGTTAGCTGGCGGTAATGGTACGGTGTCAAAACCGCCTTCGACGAGCCAGATACAAACTGCAACGGTTGATTCTCAATCAACGAACGCGTATTCTGATAACTCGAGTAAACAGAATGTAGGTAAAATGTTACCTGCATCAGGAGCCGTTGTGGCAGGCTCAGTCGCCGCTCCTGTTACCGCGCCAGCCGCTACGCCACCAGCGAGCAGCACCGTCAGCAACAGCGCCCCAGTTAGCACCTGGAAATGGCCAACTGACGGTAAGATCATCGATAACTTCTCCTCATCGGAAGGTGGGAACAAAGGTATCGATATCTCTGGTTCCCGTGGGCAGCCTATTGTTGCTACCGCCGATGGCCGTGTAGTGTACGCAGGCAACGCTTTGCGGGGTTACGGTAATCTAATCATCATCAAGCACAATGATGATTACTTGAGTGCCTACGCCCATAACGACACCATGCTGGTCCGGGAACAACAAGAAGTTAAGGCGGGGCAGAAAATAGCAACGATGGGAAGCACCGGAACCAGTTCAGTACGTTTGCATTTCGAGATTCGTTACAAGGGGAAATCCGTAAACCCGCTGCGTTATCTTCCGCAGCGATAGATTGGGCAGAATGCGCTGTATTCTGCTCGCGCGGTATCACGGGTAGGAGCCGCTTTATGAGCCAAAATACGCTGAAAGTTAACGAGTTACATGACGATGCAGATTTCGATGAGAACGCCATGGAGGCTGAGTCATTCGATGAAAAAGCGCAGGTAGAAGAAGAGACCAGCGAGAATGACTTGGCGGAAGACGAACTGTTGTCTCAAGGTGTTACCCAACGCGTATTGGATGCAACGCAGCTCTATCTGGGCGAAATCGGTTACTCCCCTCTGCTGACCGCAGAGGAAGAAGTTTATTTTGCGCGGCGTGCACTGCGCGGAGACGTGCCGTCCCGCCGCCGCATGATAGAAAGTAACCTGAGGCTGGTAGTGAAAATTGCCCGTCGTTATAGCAATCGCGGCCTGGCGCTGCTGGATTTGATCGAAGAGGGCAACCTTGGTCTGATCCGTGCGGTGGAAAAGTTTGACCCAGAGCGCGGTTTCCGTTTTTCCACCTATGCGACCTGGTGGATCCGCCAGACGATTGAACGGGCGATCATGAATCAAACCCGGACGATTCGTTTGCCGATCCATATCGTCAAAGAGCTGAATGTTTACTTGCGCACCGCGCGTGAGCTTTCTCACAAACTGGATCATGAGCCCAGCGCTGAAGAGATTGCGGAGCAACTCGACAAACCGGTTGATGACGTCAGCCGTATGCTGCGCCTGAACGAACGTATCACGTCTGTTGATACGCCGTTGGGTGGGGATTCAGAGAAAGCTTT
Source organism: Serratia silvae (assembly GCF_023282985.1). Taxonomy (GTDB): domain Bacteria; phylum Pseudomonadota; class Gammaproteobacteria; order Enterobacterales; family Enterobacteriaceae; genus Chania; species Chania silvae. Next base: position 360,562 of record NZ_JAGQDC010000001.1, read on the forward strand.
GTTGGACATTCTGACCGACGAGAAAGACAACGGGCCTGAAGACACCACGCAAGACGATGATATGAAACAGAGCATCGTCAAATGGTTGTTCGAATTGAACGCCAAACAGCGTGAAGTGTTGGCTCGCCGTTTCGGCCTGTTAGGCTATGAAGCGGCTACGCTGGAAGATGTTGGCCGTGAGATTGGTCTGACACGTGAGCGTGTTCGTCAGATCCAGGTAGAAGGCTTACGCCGCCTGCGTGAAATTCTGCAAATGCAGGGCCTGAGTATTGAGGCACTGTTCCGCGAATAAAACGCGTTATAGCGATAAAATAAAAACGGTGGGCATTGATGATGCTCACCGTTTTTTTATGCCTGCGATTTGCTGTGATTTACCGTTATTTGAGGTAGAACTTCGTCGCTATGCTCTGCCGTCCGGTCAAAGAAGCGTCAATTAAACGTCACCAGCATTTCGGCGGCGGCGCTAACGTTGCCGAGCGGCAGGTCTTTGCCCCCGGAACACAACCGCCAGGTCACCTGATTGGTGATACTCAGGCTGCTTTGCGCCTTGGTGATGCTGCCAATTTTTAACTGACTATTATCGAACGGCAGGCCGCTGGTGGCGGTGCAGCTCCCGCTGCCGGTCACGCTGTTATCAATCTCGCCGGTGATATAGCCGCCGCCCTCATGGAGCGCCAAACGGGTCTTTTCAGCATTATACAGGCCGGTTATCGGGCGGAACTGCAGGTTGATATTGGCATCGATCTGGTCAGAGGGTTGCCCACAGCTGGTCGTCAGTGGGTAGGATTGAGCGCCAAGCTCGTATCCGGCTTGCTGATTTTTCATCACGTTGCCAAAGGTGATTGAAGTGGGGGTATTGACCGAACACTCGAGCGTGGATATGCGCAGCGTGATATTGGATGGGAGGATCGAGGCACGTTTATCCCCAGACAGCTTCTCTGAGAAACTGCCGGCATACATCACCGGCATTTTTATTTCACCAGACGTCTGCTGACCATCGGCGACCAGTACCCAGGTGCCTGATATCGTGGCTGTACGCGGAGCTGTAGGGTTATAGTAGTAAAGACCAAATTTCATGGCTGGCGGAAGGCACCAGCTAAAAGTATCAGGTGAGGTCACTGTATTTCCGTCGCTCACCACCCCTTTGGTTTCTGGCAGCCCCAGCGTACCGGATAGCGACGTAACATCTGTGTGATCATACCTTGAAAAGCTTGCATTACCGGTGGCCCTGGGGATGAGCCCCACGTTTGACGTTAGCTTTACTGCCTTATAATTCCCAATGGTCACTAGAGCAGTCGTTTCTTGGCAGTATCCCTCATTTTTAGAGATAGACAATAGCGCATACTTGGGATCAAGCCATTCGTGATCCATCGCGCCACTTAAGGTGACATTAAACGGCAGGCCTTCCCACAAAATGCCACTACCTTTGCCAATAGTAATGGTTTCTGCCCGTGCGGTTGGCTGGCCCAGGCAGGCTAACAGCAGTATGCAGGGGGCTATGCGGTGGCGGTTTAGCGCATGTCTTGGCATGCTGGCGGTATCTTTCACTGTTATTTATCCCTATGGATTGGTTTGCGCATTGTTATCGGCCAGTTTCACAATGCGCCGTCAATTAAACGTCACCAGCATTTCGGCGGCGGCGCTAACGTTGCCGAGCGGCAGATCGCTGCCCCCGGAACACAACCGCCAGGTCACCTGATTGGTGATACTCAGGCTGCTTTGCGCCTTGGTGATGCTGCCAATTTTTAACTGACTATTATCGAACGGCAGGCCGCTGGTGGCGGTGCAGCTCCCGCTGCCGGTCACGCCGTTATCAATCTCGCCGGTGATATAGCCGCCACCCTCATGGAGCGCCAAACGGGTCTTTTCAGCATTATACAGGCCGGTTATCGGGCGGAACTGCAGGTTGATATTGGCATCGATCTGGTCAGAGGGTTGCCCACAGCTGGTCGTCAGTGGGTAGGATTGAGCGGCAAGCTCGTCCCCAGCCCGGGTATTTTTCGGGACGTTGCCAAAGTCGATGGCGTTTGGGGTATTAACCGTACACTCGAGCGTGGATATGCGCAGCGTGATATTGGATGGGAGGATCGAGGAAAATTTATCCCCAGACAGCTTCTTTGAGAAACTGCCAGCATACATCACCGGCATTTTTATTTCACCAGACGTCTGCTGACCATCGGCGACCAGTACCCAGGTGCCTGATATCGTGGCTGTACGCGGAGCTGTAGGGTTATAGTAGTAAAGACCAAGTTTCATGTCTGGCGGAAGGCACCAGCTAAAAGTATCAGGTGAGGTCACTGTATTTCCGTCGCTCACCACCCCTTTGGTTTCTGGCAGCCCCAGCGTACCGGATAGCGACGTAACATCTGTGTGATTATACCTTGAAAAGCTTGCATTACCGGTGGCCCTGGGGATGAGCCCCACGTTTGACGTTAGCTTTACTGCCTTATAATTCCCAATGGTCGCTAGAGCAGTCGTTTCTTGGCAGTATCCCTCATTGTTAGAGATAGACAATAGCGCATACTTGGGTTCAAGCCTTTCGTGTTCCATCGCACCACTTAAGGTGACATTAAACGGCAGGCCTTCCCACAAAATGCCACTACCTTTGCCAATAGTAATGGTTTCTGCCCGTGCGGTTGGCTGGCCCAGGCAGGCTAACAGCAGTATGCAGGGGGCTATGCGGTGGCGGTTTAGCGTATGTCTTGGCATGCTGGCGGTATCTTTCACTGTTATTTATCCCTATGGATTGGTTTGCGCATTGTTATCGGACAGTTTCACAATGCGCCGTCAATTAAACGTCACCAGCATTTCGGCGGCGGCGCTAACGTTGCCGAGCGGCAGATCGCTGCCCCCGGAACACAACCGCCAGGTCACCTGATTGGTGATACTCAAGCTGCTTTGCGCCTTGGTGATGCTGCCAATTTTTAACTGACTATTATCGAACGGCAGGCCGCTGGTGGCGGTGCAGCTCCCGCTGCCGGTCACGCCGTTATCAATCTCGCCGGTGATATAGCCGCCGCCCTCGTGGAGCGCCAAGCGGGTCTTTTCAGCATTATACAGGCCGGTTATCGGGCGGAACTGCAGGTTGATATTGGCATCGATATAGTCAGAGGATTGTCCACAGGTGGTTATCAAAGGATAGGATTGAGTGGCAAGCTCTTCCCCAGCCCGGGTATTTTTCGGGACGTTGCCAAAATCGATGGCGCTCGGGGTATTGACCGAACACTCGAGCGTTGAGATCCGCAGCGTAATATCTGACGGGAGGATCGAGGCTGATCTATCTCCGATCGCAGTATATGAGTAACTGCCGGCATACATCACCGGTACCTTAATTTCCGTGGTCTTTTGGCTACCGTCAGCAACTAGTAGCCAGGTGCCTGATATTCTGGCTTGTCGGTTTTTGTCAAAGTCATAGTATCTATCTTCATTCCTATTTCGTGCCGGAAGGCACCAGCTATACCCACTAGGTGAACTCACATTATAACCCCAGCTGTCTTTTCCCTTGGTGTCAGCGTTTTTTGGCCCAAGCGTACCGGTCAACGTGGCTGGATCGTCGCTGTAGATCCAGTAATAGGTCACAGTACCGGATGCTCTGGGAACGAGCCCCACGCCGTCTGCGATCTTTACTGCGGGATAACCCGCAATTTCCGTCAGATCACGCGATAGTTGGCAGCGGCTGGGGGATGAAGAAATAGACAAGAGTCCGTATTTCATATCCAACACTGTATCGGCCATACGGCCGCTTAAGGTCTGATCAAACGGCAGTCCTTCCCATACAATGCCTTTGCTTTTACCAATGGTAATTATTTCCGCCTGTGCAACCGGCTGGCACAGGCCCAATAGTAGTGCCAGCAGGCACGCCGTGGTGCGGTGGTGATGCCGGGTAGAGCATAACGTTCCGGCGGTATTCTTCATTTTCATCGGGTTTAACTGTGTCGTTATCGGCCAGTTTCACAATGTGCCGTCAATTGGCGGATGGGGTTGCTGGCCGAGGGCGCGGCAATGCCACTCAGATTGAAACTGGCCCGGCACTGCTGATCGTTGGCATGACCCCATTTAACCGTCAGCGCACCCCGTTCCGGCAGCCCGCTCAGATACACTTGACCTGCATCACCGACAATACCGGTATTGCTTTTTCCTGCCGGGGTGCCCACCACGGTTACCACCGTGCCGAATGGCATGCTAGTTTCCCCTCGCAACAGCGTTATCAGCGCCTGGTAGCCCACGCGGGTTTCAAACTTCGCCATCACGACGGCGCCTTTGGTTGGGTAGACGTTAAGGCTTGACTGTGCCATATCCACATCGTCCGGCAGGGTAGTTGGGTTCAGGCTGATGCTGTTATTTTGGTAGTTTGCCAGATAGGGCACCAGAGCATAGCCACGGCTGTCGGTTCGCACGTTGCCGTTGCTCACCTCAACGCCGCCAGCATCCGGGGCGCTTACCACCGCCACCGAGTTGCCGAGCATCGGCCCAAGCGTCACGCCTTCCGGGTGCAGCAACAGGCTGCCGTTACCGCTGAGGTTGAGTGAACGGAACTGGTTGCTGTAGCTGTAACCCAGATTGGCCTGGCCTTTACTGCCCCGATAACCCGTGTTCAACGTACTGTTATTATTACTGTTACCGTTCGACCAGCCCTGCATCACATTGTAGGAAAGACGGTTATCCAAGGCGTTGCCACTGATCCCTGCCTGTTGTTGAACCTGGCCCTGATTGTCATGGGTCATCTGGTAGCTGGCATAGCTTTGGCTAGCGGTTGGCGCGGTGCTAAACAGGCTGACGGGAACCTGCACCGTCATCGATAGCTGGCGGTTTTCCGGCCAACTGCCGTCGCCCTTGATGCGGTCAATACTGTAGGCAACGCCGTAGCTTATGTTGCGGTAACTACCGTTGTAACCGGCAGACATTGTGTTATTTACCCGGCCATTACCCCAGTAATCGTTGCGCGAGGCCGATAAGTACAGCGCCCCCCATGAAGCCAATTGTTGGCTGATGCGCAGCTGGAAATTGGAGCGTTGGCGCTCCAAAGCCCAGGGAACCTGCCCGGCGTTGAGTTGATAGCCCAGCGTATTGAAGTCGGAGAAGCTGTAATAGTTGCGGGTGGAATAGCGGTAGGCCGCCAGGTCTACCGAGGTTCCGGTGTTCAGCAGGCTTTTGGCATAACGCAGCCGGTACGAGGCCCCTTGCTGGCGATCGTTGTGCCCATGTAACCGGGCATCAGAGGTGGTGACGTCTGCCGATAATGCGCCGAAATCACCCAGTGACAGGCCAGTACCTGCCACCAGGGAAGCATAATCTGCGGCCACCAGTGCGCCGCCGTAAAGGGTGACATTATTCGGCAAGCCATACATGAAGGTGCCCAGCCCAAAGGTTGCTTTCTGGGAACTATCGGTGATACCGCCGTTATAACGCCCACTGGTGAGCTCATACTTGAGTGCGCCGGGGCGTTGCATGACCGGCAATGACGAGAAGGCCAGGGTCTGGGTGCGTACCTCGCCGTTGGCCTCGGTAATGGTAACCGTCAGGTCGCCGCCCTGGCTGGTCTGGTATAGATCGTTGATGCGAAACGGACCCGGAGCCACATAGGCTTGATAGACCACGTTGCCGTTCTGGCTGATCGTCACCCGTGCGTTACTTTGGGCAATACCGGAAATCACAGGAGCAAAGCCGCGCAGGCTATTAGGCAGCATCTCTTCGCTGGAATTCAGCGTGACACCCCGGAAGGGAATGCTGTCGAACACCTCATTACCGCTGCTGCTTTCACCCGCCAGGATCTCGGAACGCCATGCACGGATATCGTGTTGTAAATAAGTACCGGAGAATTGGCTGTTGTGGTAACGGCTTGAGGACATCCCCCCACTGTTTTCACTGAGGGTATAGGTCATGGTGCTGCGCAGGCGCCATCCCAGGTAGTTTAGTCCGCCACTCAGGTTGGCGAACAGATTGGTCTGTTCGCTCTTGTTCATGTTGGCCTGTGGGCGTTGCCAGTTACGGCTGCCGTTTACGCTATAATTCATTAACATCGCAGGCAGACCATCATCCCATTGTGCGGGATCGACGTAGTCCCGGGCATTTTGCTGCATGGCGATCTGCGGAATACTGATGTCCAGACGCAACTGGGCCAAATCGAAGTGTAGCTGCGATTCAGGGATCAGCTTCGCCAGACTGCTGATGGGAACCTTCGGTGGCAGCCCGTTAAAGCTGGGCAATGTCCGGGTATTGACGCCCAATTGGTGAAGGTACTCCGGTGTAAGCTGCGGCTGAACCTGGCCCTGCGGATCCTTTTTGAAGACCAGACTGTGTTGCCCCTGTTCCGACTGGTTCATCCACACTGTCACCAGATAACTCCCCTCGGGGATCTGGCCGGAAGATTCAAAAGCGCTCAGATCGGTGGTTGCCAATTGGCTTCCACCCAGCGCCAACAGGCCAGGGTCGAAGTAGTCCTTGGCCCAGACGGGAACGGCTCCGGCCAGCAGCAAGGCGCTGGCCAGCGAAGGTGAAAGCACCCGCGTGCGAGGCTTGTTTTTGATTGTTGTTCTATCCATGACTCAAGTCTGTCCTTAAGGGGCCAAGGGGGTCATAAAGTTTGTTGGCAAGCGGGAGTATTCCAGCCATCTTCGTCAATGAGTTGCCACTGCACACTGCCGCTTGCCGCCGTGGGCAAGGTATAGCGCTGTTGTCCTTTCGGCGGCACCATCAAACGTAATACGGGTTTATCCAGCGCGACGTTGCCCACTTTCAACCGTGAAAAGGTGAGCCAGTAGGGCGTAGGGTTGTCGGCAATCAGCATCTCACCTGAGTGGCGAAAACGCAGTTGGCAGGCCACGTCTGCCACGGCACGTTTGGCCAATCCCTCAGGGCGATAGAACAGTTTCATATTGCTGACTACCGTCACGGCCATCTGGTTGGCAGTTGGCTGTTGATCGCTTTGCGCCATAGCGGGTATCGCCTTCATGGAGATGAAAAATACCGATTCGCGATCGGACGGCAACGGTTCCCCGTTACGGCGGATACGCAGCGTCAGTTCACTGTCGGCCTCAAAACGCGTCAGTGGTGGTGTGATAATAAAAGGCATTTTCACTTGCCCGTCGTAGTCCAGATCGACGTCGCCGGTCTGGCTATCGACCGGGCGCACCCATGACTGCATCAGATAGGGCGCTGCGCTTTTGTTGTATACCTTCAAGCTGACGCCTTTTTGTGTGCTTTCGGGGTAAATCACCCGCAGGACATAAAAAGAGATCCCTTTGGATTCGGGCTCTGCCGCCCGGGAAGCGGTGCTGAACGACAGGCTGCACAGCAGCAACATAGCCAGGCCAAGGCGTTTCATGTGTGTTGTTCCTCTAGCGATGGCAGGGCCTGTTGGCATGGTGCAGACAAGCCGCCAAAGTCGGTGATGGTTTGCCAATCGGCGTGCCTGACTGGCTTTTTGGCCGGGTAGTTCTCCGTGCTCATTGGCGCAATCATTGTGGGCTGGGTGTCCAGATCGATCATGCGGCCATCGAACTTTAACGAGGCAAACGTTAAAAAATAGGGGGTAGGATTAGCGATACGCACCCCTGTTGCCGTGGGGATCAACTCCAACCGACAACTGGCGTCCAACGGCGCGATCTTCAGGCTCTCAGGGCGGTAAAACAGCTTGATGGCAAAGCGAAAGCCCATCGATAAGTGCGCCTCTGCCTGAGCCGCCTGTTTCTGTGCGGGGATCGCTAATACCGAAAGGTAAAACAGCGATTCCCGATCTGTGGGCAGAGGCTCATCCTGCTTGAGGATGCGCAGTAATTGTTTGCGCTCAGGGCCGAGCTGAAACAGTGGCGGCGTGACGATAAACGGCGTTGAGGCCTGGTTGTCGAGTGCGCGCTGAATGCGGCTTTGGATCAAATAGCTTTGGGCGCCAGTATTTTTTACCGTGACGGTTTGTGCTTTATCCGTAGCGTAAAATACCACCCGGGTCTGGTTTAAACTGACGCCGCCGTCGGCTGCCGTCGTTGCTGGTAAAGCGGTAAACGCGATAAGCAGCAGTGCGATGAATGAAGAGCTGGCAGATGGCATGGCGACCTCAGCGATAGGCAAAAGTAAAGGTGATACGGGCGGTAACGGTCCCCGTTTTCACCGTGGCGCAGCCGGTAGATCCACCGCAGCTGATGCCAGCAAAGAACGGCAGTTCTTTATCGACGGGTATCTGCCCCACACCGGCCAGTGGGAAGGCATCCGCAGGTTTGACCTCGGTGTTGGAGTAGCTTGGCGTGTTGCTGCTTTGCACCAATATCACCCCGGCTCCACCGGCGGTAGAATCACTACTGCGAAACAGCCATTTACCATCTTGGGTAACTCCGTCACCGTTGACCGTAATCACCGGCTGTAGGCTGCCACCGGCAACCCCGGAACAGTTGTCAGCCTTGAGAATAAAAGGCTGTGGGTTGATCAGCACACCGCTACCCAAGCGTGCCTGAGAGGTATCGTTCAACTGCAACACGCTCTTATCCAGGCTCAATGAACAGGTACCTTCCACAACCGTGGCGGAAAAATTCAGTGTTACGGCCTGTGCGGTGCTGTTAGTGAACCCTGCACCTATCGCGAGTGTGACGAGTAACGCCTTCCTATGGCAGAACCTGTTTAAAAGCATCAACGCCTCCCTGGTCGTTAATGGTTTGCCAGTCAATAGCCCCACTTTTGACCTTGGTGGGATAGGTATGGGAGCTGAATGGCGCAATCATCAGCGCATCCGGCGTATCCAACTTAAGCGCTTGGCCAGCAAAGGTCAGGCTGGCCAGGCTGACAAAGTAGGGTGATGGGTTACTCACCTGAAGCCCATTGACCACGCGGGCAAACTGCAGATTTTTTTGTGCTGAACCAGAATTTGATGGTAGGCCTGCAGGGCGATAGAACAGCTTGATGATGTTGCCTACGCCAAATTGGGCCGTGGCCTGCACGTTGGCGCTCTGTTGGTTGGCGCTCGGTGCCGCTGCGGCTGGGACTGCCATCGCCTGGAAATAAAATACCGACTCGCGATCTTTGGCTAATGATGTGTCATCACCAGCAATGCGGATTTGATTTATGCTCTTGGCTTCCAGACGGAAAATGGGTGGCGTTACCGTAAAAGGTGTGGCCTCACGGCTATTCGGGGTCTGGCTAACCGTAGCCTGCACCAGATAAGGCAACGCAGGTTGGGTATTACGTACCGTGACTGCAATGCTGCCTGCCCCTTGCGGGTAGATGAGCCGGGTGGCATTAATGCCAAATCCATCCGCTAATACGGCCTGTGAACTGCACAGCAGCGCCATTATTACGGGGAAAAATAGCGTTAGGCGCTTCATTCATTGACCCTTGGTTTCAAAAATAGCAGGCAACCGAAGCCGCCTGCTAAAAGGTGAATCAGTTATAAGAGAAAGCAAACATGATCGGGGCGTTGACGGCACCAATGTTGGTTTTGTCCGCGCTGGTGGAGGCCAGGCCTACCTGCAGGCTCAGCGTTTTGCCGTTAAAATCACCGGCTGCTGGCGTTTCACCAGCGGTAGCGAGCTGTAATTTTTCACCGGCCTTGATGTAGGTAGTCGGCTTTTCAACCGTGCTCAGCATGATGCCGGTGTTGGTGCCGGTGGTGTTGAACACATTTGGGTTAGCTGCCAGTGTTTGGCCGCTTACTACCAGATTGGCGGTATCGGTTGCATTCGCTGGCGTTTCACAGTTGTTCAGACCCACGGTGAATTGCTTCGCGCTGGCAGCGATTGGCGTCAAGATGCCGGTAAATTGCGCTGGTGAAAAGTTACCCAGATCCAGGCTGTTGGTAGACAGTGAAACGTCACAGGTTGCAGCAACTACGTTAGCCTGTACGGTTAATTGGGCGTTAGTCGCAGCCTGAACGTTTCCAGCGATAGCCAGTAATACCAATGCAGCAGGAGCCAGAGTAAAAATTGATTTACGCATAAGAACTATTCCTTTAGATATAAAATTACTTATTTAAATTAAACATGTTGATACTCGACATACTTTCAGTTATTTCCATTCGGAAGTAGCTGAAAATCTATCTTATCTAGAAGCGTGGTTAATTTATCATGCAGGTATTAAAGATATATTTAGTAAGGGTTTTTACGCCCACCCTGATATATCGTCTAAACGCTTTCATTGAGGATGAATCACCTTTGCTTTCGCTTTCAATGATTTCATAAATACGTGACGGCTGTCAAAAACATATTAAAATAAAAAAATTAAACTACAAGCCTTTGATTTTATTCATTAATTATTTAAAATGCCGTAATTTTTATGAATTCATGCTAGTCATTATCATTTTATTCTTATTGGTTATTAGTTTTAAATTTTATCTATTTGCATTTTTGTGGTTTAAAATGCTGTCTTGGTGTGCTATTTCCTTATTGGCGAGGAGGGGGGGGACGTATGTAATAAATAATTACGGGGATTACACCTGTTAAGTAAATATCAAATGTCGATATAATGGTAGCTCAGGATAAAAACGAATGCTGTTCATGTCATCATCCCGTAAACTTGGCCTATGAGTTCGCCCACAAAGTCAGTGATTGAGCTAAAAGCGATCGTGGAAGAGGTCAGCCTTCATGGCTATTGGCGTAACGGTAAGCGCTGATGCCCAGTTGTTGAACGGGCCTTTTTATACAGGCTCGGTTGACCAACGGGTTAACTGACTCACAATGCGCTGTACTACCGGACTGTGTTTTTGCGACTTATGAATATGGATAAAGGTATTGTCGTGGTGATTGATTAAAAAAGAACATTCTATGGCGTGCAACGAGAGCATGGTGCAGCGGATGCGAAGTAAATTCAGGTCTAATAGCTGCTTCGTTACTTCCCCCTCTTATTATTTTATAACACGGGCGTAGAGCTCAGACGCGGGAGTTAATATTTAGCACGTTTAGTCCTCTCCCTTTGGGAGCTGATTCGGTGCTGAGGTTAAATACAGAACCTCAATTGTGGCACGTTCGGCCCCCTCTCCCTTTGGGAGAGTGTTAGGGTGAGGGGACACGTGCTTAAGCGAATGAAACCGCCTCAGACCAGGCTTTTCAACCGGTAGATCCACTCCAACGCCTGGCGTGGCGAAAGAGAATCCGGATCCAGCGTTTCCAACGCCTCTACCGCAGGTGACACCTCTTCGTTCAACAGCGTCATCTGGGTCGCATCTACCGTACCCGCCGCCGTCTGGCTGGAGAGGCTCTCCAACTCACGCAATTTCTGGCGCGCACGCTTGATCACATCACGCGGTACACCGGCCAATGCGGCCACTGCCAAGCCGTAGCTCTTACTGGCAGCCCCGTCCTGTACACTATGCATAAAGGCGATGGTGTCGCCGTGCTCCAGTGCATCCAGATGCACGTTAACTACGCCCTCCATTTTCTCTGGCAACGTGGTCAGCTCAAAGTAATGGGTGGCAAACAGTGTCATAGCCTTGATGCGGCTGGCCAGGTTTTCTGCGCAGGCCCAGGCTAAGGAAAGCCCGTCGTAGGTGGAGGTGCCACGGCCAATCTCATCCATCAACACCAGGCTGTTTTCCGTGGCGTTATGCAGGATATTGGCAGTCTCGGTCATTTCGACCATGAAGGTTGAGCGGCCAGAAGCCAGATCGTCTGCTGCACCCACGCGGGTAAAGATGCGATCTACCGGCCCTATGGTGGCCTTTGCCGCCGGAACATAGCTACCGATATGTGCCAGCAACACAATCAGTGCCGTTTGACGCATATAGGTACTTTTACCGCCCATATTCGGGCCAGTAATGATCAGCATACGGCGCTGCGGTGAAAGGGAAACCGGGTTGGCAATAAAGGGTTCTTTCAACACCTGTTCCACCACCGGGTGGCGGCCATCCACGATGCGAATGCCGGGCTGCTCGCTGATGGTTGGGCAAGCGTAGTTCAACGTTTCGGCACGTTCCGCCAGGTTGGCTAATACATCCAGCTCGGCCAAGGCTGCGGCGCTCTGTTGCAGTTGCTCCAGGTGCGGCAACAGCAGATCGAACAGCTCGTCATACAGCCCTTTTTCGATCGCCAAGGCTTTCCCTTTTGAGGTCAGTACCTTGTCTTCATACTCTTTCAGCTCGGGAATGATGTAGCGTTCCGCATTCTTCAGCGTTTGGCGGCGCACATAGTGGATCGGCACCAGATGGCTCTGGCCACGGCTGACCTGAATGTAGTAACCATGTACGCCGTTGAAACCGACCTTTAGCGTATCCAGACCCAGCTTCTCGCGCTCGCGGATCTCCAGACGATCCAGATAGTCGGTAGCACCGTCGGCTAGCGACCGCCATTCATCCAGTTCTTCGTTATAACCCGGGGCAATCACGCCGCCATCACGGACCAACACCGGTGGGGCTTCTACGATGGCGCGCTCCAGCAGTGCTTGCAATTCGTCAAACTGGCCGACCTGTGACAGCAGCTTTTGCATCTGTGGCGCTTCGGCGCTTTCCAGCAGGGCGCGGATATCTGGCAACTGTTGGAAGGCATGACGCATACGAGCCAGATCCCGTGGACGCGCCGTGCGCAGCGCCAAACGGGCAAGAATACGTTCCAGATCGCCAACCTGACGCAGGGGTTGCTGCAAATCACTGCTCATTGGCTGCAATGCGGCGATGGCCTGTTGGCGGTTATTCAGTACCTGGACGTCGCGAGTGGGCATATGTAACCAGCGCTTGAGCATACGGCTACCCATTGGGGTAACGGTGCGGTCAAGGATCGCGGCCAGGGTATTTTCACTGCCGCCAGACAGGCTTTGGGTGATCTCCAGGTTACGGCGGGTGGCCGCATCCATAATGATGCCGTCTTGCTGACGTTCCATGGTGAGGCCACGGATATGCGGCAACGAGGTACGCTGGGTATCTTTGACATATTGCAGCAGGCAGCCTGCTGCACGCAGTGCCTGATGGGCCTGCTCGACGCCAAAGCCGGTCAGGTCGCGGGTGCCGAACTGCAGGTTCAACTGCTGACGTGCAGTATCCAGCTCAAATTCCCACAGCGGGCGACGGCGCAGACCGTGGCGCGGTTCGATCAGCGCCATGTGCTCGAAGTTTTCCGGGTAGAGTAACTCAGCAGGATTGGTACGTTGCAGTTCGGCCGCCATGGTTTCAAGATCTTCAGGCTGGGCGATGCGGAAGCGGCCGGAGCTGAGATCCAATGTGGCATAACCAAAGCCGCGGCCATCCTGCCAGATGGCGGCCAGCAGGTTGTCCTGGCGTTCTTGCAGCAAGGCTTCATCGGTAATGGTGCCTGGGGTAACGATGCGCACTACTTTACGTTCGACCGGGCCTTTGCTGGTGGCCGGATCGCCAATCTGCTCACAGATGGCGGCCGATTCCCCAAGCTGTACCAGCTTGGCGAGGTAGTTTTCCACCGCATGGTGGGGGACACCCGCCATTGGGATGGGTTCACCCGCTGAAGCACCGCGTTTGGTCAGCGAAATATCCAGTAGCTGAGAGGCGCGTTTGGCATCGTCATAGAACAGCTCGTAGAAATCCCCCATCCGATAGAACAGCAAGATCTCTGGATGCTGTGCCTTAAGGCGCAGGTATTGCTGCATCATGGGGGTGTGCGAATCGAGTTTTTCGGTGCTTGTCATAACGTTACCGTTTCCAATCCATTGAATTTAAAGTTGATTGTGATATTCGTTGTCATCATTGGGTATCACGTCGCCTCATTAAAAAAACCGCCAAAACGTTCAGGATGAGCAAAAGTCAGCGCTGCTCAAATAAATCAATCGGTTGGTCAAGGGATCGAGCATATATGACCGGCAAACAGGCTGGCAAACCTTTGTCGTTCAAAGCCTGCGTAATGATGAGATTGGCGGATAAAATCCACGCCAAACTCGGCAAGATCCTAGGTTTACATGCCGTAGCATCAGGATCTTTTTTCAGCCGCTATACTAGCCCAGCAGACAATAGGCTGTCACAGCCAAAAATTGGAAGCATTACGCAAACTGCGCTTGTAATAGGTCGAATAGGTTACATCGCTGAAGTTAAACAGTAAGGAAGGGGTTGAAAGAAGCAAGGGGCGTTCTCAGCTTTAAAGCGTGGTCTCCATAAAGTGAATCGTTAATGTCACACCCTCTCTTGCTGCTCAGCTTCCAAGCGGAAATAACCGGCAGCGCCAGATGGCTCTGTACCTGATGATCCATTGCTATGCACAACCCCCCCTCCGTAGTTAATCAACGGGGTGTCGCCAACGCCATTTCCTCCGGCTGATGGCCAATCACCACCAGGTGACTTTCATGGCTGGCGCTGCCCACCAGCGCCCCGTTTAGCTCGGTGAGGGAATGCCTGCGGTCTAAGAGCTTTGTCATTGTTATTGGGCGTGTGGAGTGATTTATCGAATCCCCCCATCCCCGTATCGCATCATTTCACTTACGTGCACAGTAAAATGACGGCACCTGTCCGGTAGAAAAAACATACCCTGCTTCCGATACCGGGTAAACGGTGAAGTCGAACTTCAGTCCCGGTTGTAGGTAAAACAGAGGGAGGTAACGGGCGATATCTTCGGTTTTACTGTTATCGGCCGGTGTTGTCACCGTAGACGTTGATTGTAGGTGATAAAGGCCCTCTTTCTGATTAAATGTAAAGTAACTCTTCCTGCTGACGCCGGTGGTTTTGTCGCCCTGTCTCAGGTTTCCCTTCAGAGTGGCGATACCGTCATTACCTTGGAGGATAAAGTTAAACGCGAGAGCCAGCTCCGCATCATCTTTGTCAATCACCAGCAAGGCTTCACAGCTAAAATGTGTTTGTTGATATTGGCTATAGAGGTGGTATGCCCCCATTGCGAGCAACAGGAATAACAAAGATAGCAGGGTAAATGTACCGAACAGTTGGGGTTTATTCATTATGCTGCCACTCCAGATGATATTCAGAAATACAGGTATTTTTTGAGCCTGAAGAAAAGGGTCGCTCACAGCGAATTGCTGAGGCGCGTGGAACCAATGGGTTAGTAGTGAAATAGACAACCTCATGTTCATTACAGGTGAAGTTGTTTTGTGCAATAAATTGCATGTAGGACTTGAACGATGTCTGGTTACCTTGGAGATAGACAGAACACTGCTCTATGTTCCCTACGAAGTTAAAATTAGAGAAAAAATTTTTGTTCTCTGAGCTATTCCACACAGCAAACAGGGCAACACCGACACAAAAAGAGAGACTAAGCAATATTGCCCACACATATCGAGACAGAGGGAGGGGGAGATTATTCACTTTGCTCGATGTTAGCGGTTGGCTTTCCTCCGCAATAGGATGTTCTTCGGCAGTGACTGTACTGATGTCCGGCATTATTTTTGCTACTGGAACCGCAGAGGGGATGGTAAGGCCCTGGCGGGGAACTGTTTTTATCACTGCCTGTTCATATCCGGCGAGCTTTAACCCTTTGCGTAACATAAGGATGTTTTGGTAAAAGGTATTGTTAGACACCTCTAAACCATTTTTTTGCCATCCGGCTTCAAACAGATCTCGCTGCGGAATCAGTTCACCTTGATGGCTTAATAATAGCCGAAGGCAGCGTGAGGCTGCAATAAATAGCGTGATTCTCTCACCGTTGACACGAGAGTAAAGCAAGTTTTCCTCTGGCCAAAATTCAACAGCGTCACCTATGAGGTAATAACAATCGTTACAGTTACTAGTCATTCCCTTTACTTCCTTGTTCAAAATCACGAGCATTATTAAAACAAAAATTCACGGTTAGCATACAATTTATCAAATAAGATTTTTCTTATTGGTTACTAAAGCGTCACCGTTTAATCGCTAGGATTCAGGCGTGTCCTGGCCTTGTGCTATAAAATCTACCAAGAATTTTCTGATTAGTAAATTGATTAATGTGAGCTAAGACTCAAATATTACGCTCTAAGGATGTTCTTAAGGTTTATTGATCTTAAGTGAAATTTTTATCAACATGTTGATTATGTTGGTTTTTTTTATTGCTTAAATTAAATTTCTCAGGTTGATATAAATTGATTATGACATTGGCTATCCGGTCGCTAACATGCATCCAACTTTTCAGCGATAGTGGTGGGAAGCAGATGTACGATAGCCGATATGGATTTGGCGATGAGTTTAGTAGTGTTAAGGATGACTGGCACGGTGCGGACGAATATGATTTTGATGATCATAGTGAAGATATCAGTGAGATTTCGTTCCATATATCCAGCAATAATAGCTACTTCTTACAAGGTATCAGATGTAGCTTGCTTAAGTTGCAGCAGCAACACAGTCATATTACCTTCGAGCAGACGATATCGGATGGCTCGGCACGTAGTGCATTACTGATTAGCGAAATGATACGCGAAAAGAAAAGCAAAGCGTTGATGGTGGTGATTGCCAGTACTGCATTATTGAATATATTGTCGCTAAGTATAGAACCGCGTTACAGAGATCGGGTTGTTTTTATTGCGACCAATGAGTGCTGTACTGCGTTGTTGACACAGATTGCCGATTCGCCGAATACGACATGGGCAAGGCGTGGCAAATTTACTCCTAAAGGGACACTGGCTGCGTTAAGTAACAGAGAGAAACGAATTTGTTATTATCTGTTCCGCGGTTATACGCCAAAAATGATCGGTGCGATTTTAGGAATTAATATTAAAACGGTCAGCAGTCATCGCGTGTCCGTTATGAAGAAAATTGGTTGCACCAATAAGATAGGTTTATATAAGACCTTGCGGGTCTATTACGGTACCAGCGTGGAAGGCTGACCGTTATAACCTGCCTTGAGTGCCACAAGTATAAAAAATGAAGCAACGACCTCATTGACTAATGGGGGGGCGCTTCATGTTTTTTGTAGTACCCCAGACCATGCTTGGCATGGGTGGTTATTAGTTGTTTATATCAATTTATTTAATAAAGGAATAGAAATATGAAACTGAACAAATTCATGGTTGCCGCAATCGCTTTGGGTTTTGTTTCTGCTGCCAATGCTGCACCAAAGGATCAGGGCCATGGCACAATCGAATTTTACGGTTCCATCATTGATGCGCCTTGCTCTATCGCCCCAGGCGATGACAACCAGCGTATCCCTATGGGCCAGATCGCTAACGTGGCGCTGAAAGACGGCGGTAAATCTACCCCTGAAAACTTCTATATCCACTTGGAAAACTGTGATGTAACTACCGGTAAATCGGTAACCACTACTTTCACTGGTCCAACTTCTGCGGGTAACGCTAATCTGTTTGGTATCACCGGTACTGCTCGTGGCGCTAGCCTGGCTATCACCGATGGTAGCGGCACTCTGATCAAAGCGGGTCAACCAACTGCTCCACAGACCATCCAGAATCACACCAACATCCTGAACTTCTCTGCTTACCTGCAGGGTGACATGAATGGCGGTGAAGACGGTAAATCTGCTGCAGAAATCGTCCCAGGTGACTTCAGCACCACCACTACCTTTACCCTGACTTACCCGTAAGTTTTAACCGGTTAAACGGTCACACATGCGGGGAAACCCGCATGTTTATTCTTAAGGTCATGGTGTCGAAGGGAATTAACGGCGTGAACAAAATGGAATATATCGTGGCGAGTTGCCTGTTCAGCGCTCTGTTTTGCGTAACAGCAACAGCGGAAACGTTAATGGGACGGGGCCGTGTCGTCATGGAAGGCAGCATTATTGAAACTGCCTGCGCCATTGAGATGAGCAGCCGTGAGCAGGTTATTGAGATGATCACCGTTCCTGCGTCACAGATTGCTCAGGATGGGCATGGTATCGCTAAACCTTTTGTCATTCGTTTAATTAACTGCACCCTGCCACGTTTCGATCCCTCTATGCCCGATTGGCAGGCATTCCGCGTTACTTTTGATGGTATCAAGGATGGCGCTTTACTGGGTATTGAAGGCGAGGCCCAAGGCGTTGGGCTACAGATTAAAGACCAATCAGGCAACATCGCATTACCCGGCGTCGCTATGCCCCTGGCAGAGTTAAGCTCCGGAGATAAGCTGCTGCAATACACCATAAACCTGTTGCCGAATCACCAGATACTGCGAGCCGGTGAGTATCGCTCCACCGTGCGTTTCAAGATGGATTATTACTGATAAACGGAATTTTATCGATGGCCAAACCTGTTGCGAATTCTACTTTCCGGCTGCGCGGATTGTGGGTCTGTATTGCCTTATCGCTGGGAAGCCCGGTTTATCTTACTCATGCCGCAGATGATATCCAGTTCAATACTGATGTGTTGGATATAAAAGATCGGGAAAATCTCGATCTCAGCCATTTCTCCCGTGGTGGCTATATTATGCCAGGGACTTACACCATGGCGGTGTTTCTCAACCGGCAGCAAATAGCGGAGCGTCCAATCACCTTCGCCCCATCTGAAGAAGACCCTAAAAGCAGCTTACCTTGCCTGACGCCTGAACTGATCGATCTGTTTGGCCTGAGAGACAACGTGCTCAAGAACATTGTCTGGGAAAACGATCGGCAATGTATCGATCTAAAAAGTATCCCAGGATTGATGGCTCGAGGCGACTTGGCGACTTCGTCCCTGCAGCTCAGCGTGCCGCAAGCCTATCTTGAATACAGTTCTGAGGATTGGGATCCGCCTTCCCGTTGGGATAATGGTATTCCAGGTGTGTTGTTTGACTACAACCTGAATTTCCTGACCTCGCGCCAGCAGCACCAGGATCAGGCCTATAGCCTGAGTGGTAATGGGACCACCGGGGCCAACCTTGGCTCTTGGCGTCTGCGCGCCGATTGGCAGTTGCAGATGAAGAATCAGTCTGGTAGCAACGGCGAAAATAGCCTGGACTGGAGCCGTTATTACGCTTATCGCGCCTTACCCAAGCTGCTTGCCCGCCTGACGGTGGGGGAGAATTTTCTTAATTCCGATATTTTCGACAGCTTCCGCTTCACCGGCGTCACGCTCAATACCGATGACAACATGCTGCCACCGAACCTGCGCGGCTATGCCCCAGAAGTGAGTGGCGTAGCCAAAAGCAACGCCAAAGTGACTATCAGCCAGCAGGGCCGCGTGTTGTATGAAACTCAGGTCGCTCCAGGCCCGTACCGCATTCAGGATTTAAATGATGCGGTGTCCGGCCAACTACAGGTTCGCGTTGAGGAGCAGGATGGCAGCGTGCAGGAGTTCTCTGTGAACACCGCCAGCATCCCTTATCTGACCCGTCCAGGTTCGTTGCGCTATAAACTCGCAGCAGGACGGCCGACCGATTGGAAACACAACGTTACCGGGTCACTGTTCTCTACCGGCGAATTCTCCTGGGGGGTTAGCAACGGCTGGTCACTGTACGGTGGCGGCGTGGGGAGCGACGACTATAACGCGTTGGCGCTCGGGGTTGGCCGCGATCTAATGATGCTGGGCGCTCTGTCGTTCGATGTCACCCAATCCAGGGCTAATTTACCGCAGCAGGGATCGCTGTTTGGTAACTCTTACCGCCTCAGTTATTCCAAACGTTTTGACGATTATGACAGCCAGGTGACTTTTGCCGGCTATCGCTTCTCCGAACGCAACTTCATGAACATGAGCGAATTTTTGGACGCTCGGACTACCGGTTACCGCGCTCAGAGCAGCAAGGAGATGTATACCGTTACGTTCAATAAGCAATTTGTCGATCTGGGCCTGAGCACTTTTATTAATTACAGCCACCAGACCTATTGGAATGACAGTGCCAACGATCATTATAACCTGTCGCTGGCGAGATACTTCGATCTGGGGAAGTTCAAGGATCTTAACCTCTCGTTGACCGCCTATCGTAACAAATTTAACGGCACCAACGACGACGGCATGTATCTGGCGATCACCATTCCCTGGAGCCACTCCGGTTCCATCACCTACAGCGGGTCATGGGATCGCAATGAAAATACTCACCAGGTGGGCTATTTCGGCCGCGTGAATAACGCCGACTCTTATCAGATCAGTGCGGGTAGTGCCCGTCAAGGTGCGGTTGCCAGCGGTTACTACACCCACTTGGGCAATAACGCACAAGTGAGCGCCAACGCGGGTTATCAAGCTGGGCGCTCCAGTTCTCTGGGCATGTCGCTGCAAGGTGGCATGACGGCGACCGCGGAAGGGGCAGCTCTGCACCGGATTGGCATGCCAGGCGGAACGCGCATTTTATTGGATACCGACGGGGTCGCAGGTGTTCCTCTGCGCGGCTATGGCTCAACCACCTTATCCAACCGCTTTGGTAAAGCCGTGGTGGCGGACATCAACAGCTACTACCGCAACCAACTCAGCATCGATCTGAACGCGCTGGACGACAAGACTGAAGCGATCAGCTCGGTGCAGCAGGCGACATTGACCGAAGGGGCGATTGGTTTGCGCCGGTTTGAAGTGGTTGCCGGTGAAAAAGCGATGGCGGTAGTTCGTTTGGCTGATGGGACATCACCGCCTTTCGGTGCCACGGTACAAAATAGCAAGAAGCGGGACGTTGGCATTATCAACGATGACGGCAGCGTTTACCTGAGCGGCATTCAGCCCGGAGCCAGGATGACCACCAATTGGAATGGCATCACCCAGTGCGAAATAACGCTGCCAATGCATATCCCACAGAACGGGACACAGAATTTACTGCTGCCTTGTCGGCCAATCGCCGCTGGGGAAAATCCGGTAACGGAAAACAGAAGCTGAACGGAAAAAGACTGATGAAATTAACGACAACACATTTATTAACCGCTGGCGCATTGCTGCTGGCCATCTTTACCTCACAGGCCAATGCGGCGATTGCCTTGGATCGTACTCGGGTGATTTATAACGCTTCCAGCAAGTCTGTCAGCATGAACGTCAGCAATGAAAACAAGCACCTGCCTTATCTGGCCCAGGGGTGGATTGAGGATGAGCAGGGTAATAAGATCACCAGCCCGCTGATCGTTCTGCCGCCGGTGCAGCGTATTGAGCCCGCTGCTAAAAGCCAGGTGAAAGTGCAGGGGCTGCCTGCTTTACAGCAATTACCGCAGGATCGTGAATCGCTGTTTTATTTCAACCTGCGTGAAATCCCACCGCGCAGTGACAAGCCGAACACGCTGCAAATTGCGTTGCAAACACGCATTAAACTGTTCTATCGCCCGCGGGCGATTGAACCGACCAAGGAGCAGATGAGTACGCCGTGGCAGGAACAAATGACGCTGACGCGCCAAGGCGATCGCTATGTGGTCAACAACCCAACGCCGTATTACATCACCATCGTTGAGGCTAGCACCACCAAAGGTGGCCAGAGCGCCAAAGGGTTTACTCCGTTGATGGTGCCACCCAAGTCCAATGCGCCGTTAACCGCCAGCGTTAGCGCGTTAGGCAGCGCCCCGGTGTTGACCTACGTGAATGACTTCGGCGGTCGCCCGGAGCTTATTTTCCGCTGTGCTGGTGATACCTGTCAGGCAGAACCTGGCAAACGTAACTCATAGCCGACGCGCAACAGAGGTGACCTATGCCGTGGAAAATTTCGACGGGGCTAGCAGGCTTGGTACTGGTTTTGGGCATGTCTGCGGCCATTGCCGCGACGTCCAACCTGACTATCTCGGGCAATATTTTACTGCCACCACCCTGCGTGATTAACGGGGATCAACTCATCACGGTGGATTTTACCAACGAGGTGATGACGACCCGGGTTGATGGTATCAATTATCGCCAGCCGGTGCCTTACACATTGGAATGTTCGGCTGGTAATACCAACGCGTTAAAAATGCGGATCGTGGGTGTGGACGCCGGTTTTGCTGGTGCTCTGTATACTTCGAAAGGCGATCTGGGGATTGCCTTGACGAATGACAGCCAGGCAATGCCGGTGAATAGCTGGCTGAATTTCACCTTGCCTAATCAGCCAAAGCTGTTTGCCACCTTAGTGAAGCGCCCAGGGACCACCCTCAGCGGCGGTCCTTTTACGGCGGGAGCCACGATGGTGATCGACTACCAGTGAAACGGGAGAAAGGAATGAGATCGATTGCAAGGATGTCACTATTGCTATCGTTTGCTCTGCTGGCCATAAGCCCGTCGCAAGCAGCAGAAAATATGAGCTTTAGAGGTACGTTGATTGAGCCACCTCCTTGTCTGGTCAATAACGGCAACGACATCGACGTGCCTTTTGACAAGATCGGTGTCAAGAGCGTGGATGGGGTGAACCACCGCAGGCAAATTCATTACGTGCTTGATTGTACGGCGGGACCTGCATGGAGCATGGCGCTGACGCTGATTGGTCCAACCGCCGCTTTCGAGCGGGCAACGCTACAAACCAATATTACCAATCTGGGTATCAAGATATACCAGAACGGTTTGCCGTTTGAGCTAGATACGCCTATCGCTATCAACCCGCAAAATCCACCGATGTTAGAAGCCGTGCCGGTTAAAAAACCAGGCACAGAGCTGACTGAGGGGGCGTTTGAAGTTACGGCGACGCTGCTTGCGGAATACCAATAAGGAGCTGATATGCGGCAAATTCTGGGATATTTATGTGCCACCTTCGCTCTACTTGCGCTGAGTTTGGACGTGCAGGCGGCTAATAATATGCGCTTGCATGGCACGCTGGTGGCGGAACCTTGTGTCATTGCGCCGGGTGAGGAAACTGTCCAACTGGATTTTGGCACGGTGATTGATAAGCAGTTGTATAGCGATCATAAAACCAGCAGCAGAGAATTCAAACTGCACTTGAGCAACTGCGATCTGACGCTGGGCAAAACGGTGCAGGTCACGTTCACTGGCGTTGAGAATCCCGCATTACCTGGGTTACTGGCGCTGGATGCATCCAGCCAGGCATCCGGGATTGGCATTGGTATTCAGTCGGCAAATGGCGATCCTTTGCCATTGAATAAGTTAGGCACTCATCGCTACCCGTTAGCGGCAGGAGGCAACTACCTGCGCATGATGGCCTATGTGCAAGGTGAGCCAGACGCGATTACCAACAAAACCATTAACCGCGGTCCTTTCAGTGCCAGCATGACCTTTGCATTGACCTATGACTAATGGCTGATGCCGCTTGGCCTCTGTGAAGGGGCTAATCAGCAACAGCGCAGAGCAATAAGGAACAGAAATGAAGTTAATAGGCACAGCACTGCTTAAAAAAACCGCCGTTATCGTTGGCCTGTTGATGCCTGTATGCGGTTACACCGCCGGGATTGATGTGAGCTGGACGGGGCCAAAGCAATTAACCATTAGTGCTCAGCCTGATGGGATCGCTGGATCCACCACGAGCTGTAAAATCGGTACGACAGTGAATTTTTACGCCATACTCATGACCTCCACGGGTATGTATCAGCGGTTGATTGCCTCAGCGCCGGGGGTGGCAAGTGGAAACTGTAGTGAGGTTTTGACGAGAACACTCCCTATCACGATAACACTGAAGGCCGGGGAAGAGTATTTCTTCGGTCTGGGTCAAGAGGTCAACAGGCGGCCTGCTGATGGTCCTTCTGTCAGCGTTACTCTCGAACATACCAGAGGGACCGGTGATGGGTGGAAACCTCAGCCACCGCCAGGTCCTTCCTGTTCACTGGTTGGCAGCTCGGTAGACATCAGCTATGGGGATATTCAGGCCAATAGCGTGCCGGGATTGAAAAAAAGCTCGGATTTGTACGTTCGCTGCACCTCCAGCGCCACAGTAAAAGTAACGTTGATCGGCTATACGGCCTCCACCGGTGTCAAGCTACGAACGGATGGCTCACTGGCGGCAGAAGTGTTTGTGCGTGACCAGCCTGCAAATGTCGGTAGTCTTGAAAAGATCGCCGCCAACCAAACGATGGCCGTACCCATCTCTTCCGTGTTGAAGGTTAACGGTACTCTGGCGGGCGGTGCTTTCCGTGGCTCGGCAGTGATTAATGTGGATATCCTTTAACGAATCAACCTTGATGGTAATCGTCAGCCCGCGTTTTGCGGGCTGATGTCTTCAGCCGTTTCCGGCCTGTTCCACGATCGCCAATCGGCCGGGTTCTTATTACCGCTTGTCTGCCTTTCCTTCTCTGAACTTCCCAATCAATAAGCCAGTTAAACGTAATTAGTAATTGTATTACCGTCAGGGTTAATGTGACATTCGGGTCGTTCAAAAATAGCATGACGAACAATTGATTAGCGAAACAGCGTGACGGTATTTTCATCTTATTACAAATTTTAAAATTCTATTTAGCTCATTTTTATCTAGCAGGGTGACTAAGAGATATCCTCACTTTGGTGGGATGCGGCAGGCCAGTGCTGGTTTTGCTTGCAAAATGCACTTTTTATGAGATAAATCTCATTTCTATGGGCGTGGAAAACAAATCTTTAAATTCTTATGGTCTTGTAGTTGTTTTATATTTTAGTCGCTTGACGATAAAAACTATTTTTATTTGGTAATCATTCATCGCAATAGGCTATGCTTTAAGCGATCCGTCAACGGCAGATTTTATTCATTGTTGAGCGAGTCATATCCAGCAAAATTGCAATAGGAGTTTTTTGTGGCACAACGTAAATTTCTCACTCTCACAGAGGTTAACAACCTGATGAGTGCTGCCCGGAATAAACAGACCGGGGTACGGGACAGTTGCCTGATCCTGCTTGCCTTCCGCCACGGGTTTCGTATCAGCGAGTTGTTGAACCTGCGTTACCACGACCTGGAAATGATGGAAGGGAGGATAAATATACGCCGACTTAAGAATGGATTCTCTACCGTTCATCCTCTGATGAGTGATGAATGCAAGGCGATTATGGAGTGGAACCAGGTCAGGGCGCAGTGGAAGCCTGCCGTGGATCCGGAGATTGTTTTTATCTCCCAACGTGGCACCCAACTATCGCGCGGTCAGGCTTGGCGCATTATTCGTCAGGCTGGGGAACTGGCGGGCACCGCTACCCATACGCATCCCCATATGCTGCGCCATGCCTGCGGTTATGAGCTGGCGGAAAGGGGCACAGATACCCGCTTGATTCAGGATTATCTGGGGCATCGTAACATCCGGCATACGGTACGTTACACCGCCAGCAATGCGGCGCGCTTTGTCGGGATGTGGGAGCGTAATGGGTTGGTTATAAAGGATTTACTGTTAAATAATAAGATGCAGGATGAAACAATTGGGGCTAAACTGTTCCTAATTCTTCAATGTTCGCTAAGATTTTGCAATACCTCATGTTGGAATATTCCTTAATTGCATTTTATCATAATGATAAATAAGCTTATTTTTTTACCTCCCCAGAACGACCTCTTCCCCCCCTGCAATTTGGTCATGGTATAAATTCTCTGCTGCTAATCGCCAATCCTACCTGGTTCACAATTAAATTATTATTACAAAGCATTTAATGTTTTTGTTCCTGGATTTAAATATTAAAAATAGTCAATTAATTCACCATTCATTAATCTACCGTTTTTTTATAGGGTGCGACAAAATAGCCCCAAATGTCTCATGTTGATGGCGAAAACTGAACGGAATAGGGAGGTCCGGCCGTGAGTAGAAATGAAGTCTGTGCGGTTGCCCACCAGGGGAATCGACCTCCACACTTTTTCATGGTTATGAAACATTATGTGTTCAAAGGAAAACAGTATGAAAATCAAATCACTGGTTGCTGGTATTGCCGCAGTTCTTTCTCTGGTTGGCGTCGCTAATGCGGCTACGACTACCGTCAACGGTGGCACTGTCCATTTCAAAGGTGAAGTTGTTAATGCGGCCTGTGCCGTGGACGCGGGTTCTATTGGCCAGACAGTAGAATTGGGGCAGGTTAAAAGCACCACTTTGGCTACCGCCGGTAATACCAGTTCCTCTATCGGGTTCAATATTCAACTGAATGATTGTGATTCCACCGTCGCTACTCAGGCCGCTGTTGCTTTCAGCGGTACGGCAGTTAGCAGCACCTATAATACCGCGCTGGCCCTGCAAGGCTCTGCTGCGGGTAACGCAACCAATGTCGGTATTCAGATCCTTGACCGTACCGGTACTGCGTTAGCGGTTGATGGCGCTACCTTCAGTGCGGCTACTACGCTCTCTGATGGTACCGTAATTGTTCCATTCCAGGCTCGTTATATCGCGACCGGCGTTGCCACTGCCGGTATTGCCAATGCTGACGCGACTTTCAAGGTGCAGTATCAGTAAGCTGAATTAATCCATCAAGGATGATTATTTTAGGCCAGGGAGGCCTGTTTTCAGCTACTGGAGGCAAGGAGCGTGCGATGTGGAGAATGGGAGCGGGACTGCTGTTAACGCTGTTACTGGGGGCGCAGGCCATTGCTGATGATCGTGGGGGGGACAAACCTACCGGTGGCTTGATGCGCTTTCAGGGGGAAGTGATCGCGGAAACCTGTTCGGTTGAAACCGGCGATCGCAATCTGACAGTGTCGATGGGGCATATCACCACTGACCGGTTTCGTATGGCGGGCGATGAGTCCGGCTCAGTCCCCTTTGATTTGCATCTGCAAAACTGCAATACCGCAGTCAGCCGCAACGTGGGGGTCATGTTCCATGGCATGGCAGACCGTAATAATTCGCAGGTACTTTCTGTTGGAGACGGGCCAGGTATCGCCTCTGGCGTCGCCGTGGCGTTGTTCGACGTCAGAGGGCAATTTATTCCACTCAATACTGCGCCGCGGTACTGGGTGTCATTGCAAGAGGGGCCGTTGATCCTGCATTTCGTGGCGAAATATCGTGCCACCGGACAGCCGGTGAACGATGGTTTGGCTAACGCTCAGGCATGGTTCGCGCTGACTTATCAGTAGGCCTTGGCCGCAAGATGAAAAGTAATAGTGCTGCGTAATTCCTGGCCCTTGGCCGTGCAGTGCTATGGAGGTCAGATCCTGATGGATGAGGTAAAAGTGAAAACAACAACGATGGGTGGAAAGGTCATGTCCGTATTGCTGCTGTTGGCTGCGGGGCATTTAGGCATGGCCAACGCCGGGGTTGGCCTAGGCGCGACCCGGGTGATTTATCCTGCCGATCAGAAGCAGGTGACTCTGGGGGTCAGCAATAACGATGAGAAAGGCACCTTTTTGATCCAATCCTGGGTAGAAAATGCCGACGGTCAAAAAGATGGCCGGCTGGTGATTACCCCACCGTTGTATTTGATGCAGGGAAAAAAAGAGAACACCTTACGCATTATTGATGCGACGAATCAAAGCTTGCCGAAGGATCGGGAAAGCCTGTTCTGGGTCAATGTTAAAGCCATCCCATCGCTGGACAAATCACGCAAGGAAGAGAACACCCTGCAATTGGCTATTACCAGCCGTATAAAACTGTTTTATCGGCCTAATGGGCTCAATATTGCGCCAGATAAAGCGCCGGAGCAATTGCGTTTTAAACGTAGCGGCAATGAACTGACGGTCGTCAATCCCACCCCCTATTTCATCACGCTGAGCGAGTTGAATGCTGGCACGCGGCGGCTGGCAAACACCATGGTGTCACCTATGGGGTCGACCAATGTTGCACTCCCCGCCGATGCAGGCAGCACTATTAGCTATCGGACGATTAACGATTACGGTGCCCAGACGCCGGTGCTTAAAGGTGTGATGCAGTAAGGCACGTAGCCACCATCTATTACCCGTCGTCTTTCAAGCTGCAGCGTTGTTACCTGCACTTACTCACCCCAGTCACTTACGAAAAGTAAGCGCCTGGGGATGAGTAAGCTTGTCGCCTCGCTGCAACTCGAAATCCTTTGGGTATATAACCAGATAAATCAGGCAGCCGGGCGACCTGTATCGAACCGGAGGGATCATGCTATACCTGAAAAACGGCACGGAAAGTCGCAGAGTGATGAAAGAAAACCACCAGGATGCCAGCATTTTTAAGCGGACGTTAACGCCTTTGGCAGTGATGTTGCTGGCGTTATGTGGTGGTATGTCAGCTCGTGCGGAAAATTATTTTAACCCTCGTTTTCTGGCTGACGATCCGGCGAAGGTAGCCGATCTGTCCGGTTTCGAAAAGGGATTGGAAGCACCTCCGGGCATTTATCGCGTCGACATTTATATGAATGACGGATTTATGTCTACCCGGGATGTCTCTTTCCGCGCCGATACCGATCAGCAGACCCTGGTGCCTTGTCTGACCCGCAGCCAGTTAGCTGCAATGGGTGTCAATACTCGGGCGATCCCTGGAATGGCCGTATTGGCAGCAGAAGCCTGTGTGCCATTAACCTCGATGATCAAAGAAGCCTCCACTGATTTTGACGTCGGGCGGCAGCGCCTGTCTATCAGCATTCCTCAGGCTTTCATGGGTAATCTTGCTCGTGGCTATATCCCGCCTGACCAATGGCAAAACGGCATCACTGCCGGGTTACTCAATTACAGCTTCACTGGCAGTAATGTCCGTAGCAGCCAGTCGAGCACCAGCAATTATGCCTTCCTTAACCTGCAAAGCGGCGTGAATCTGGGCGCCTGGCGGCTGCGGGATAATACTACCTGGAGTTACTCCAGCGGCGGCAGTGGCTCTGCCAATCAAAACCGCTGGCAGCACGTTAATACCTATTTGCAGCGGGATATTGCGCCTCTGCGGAGCCGTTTGACGCTGGGCGACGGCTATACCTCTGGGGACGTGTTTGATGGTATCAACTTCCGCGGTGTGCAGGTGGCGACGGATGACAATATGTTGCCAGAAAGCCAGCGGGGGTTTGCTCCCGTGATCCACGGCATTGCTCGCGGCACCGCCAGAGTCACGGTCAGGCAGAACGGGTTTGAGGTTTACCAAGCCACGGTGCCACCGGGGCCATTTACCATCGACGATCTTTCTGGCGCTGGCAACGGCGGCGATTTGCAGGTCAGCATTCAGGAGGCGGATGGCACGGCACAGGTATTTACCGTGCCCTATGCGTCGGTGCCGGGGCTGCTGCGCCAAGGGCAGGTGAGATATTCGGTGATGGTGGGGCAGTATCGTAGCGGCAACGATCGGCAAGAAAAACCGACTTTTGGCCAGGGTACGCTGATGTGGGGGGTGGCAGATGGCTGGACGCTGTCCGGCGGAAGCCAACTTGCTGATCGCTATCAGGCGTTCAACCTTGGGGTCAGTAAAGACCTGGGCATTCTCGGCGCCGTATCGCTGGACATTACTCAGGCTCGCGCCACCTTACCGGATGATAGTACCCATCAGGGGCAATCGCTGCGCTTCCTTTATAACAAGGCATTGAACGAGTGGGGTACCAACCTGCAACTGGTT
Source organism: Serratia silvae (assembly GCF_023282985.1). Taxonomy (GTDB): domain Bacteria; phylum Pseudomonadota; class Gammaproteobacteria; order Enterobacterales; family Enterobacteriaceae; genus Chania; species Chania silvae. The sequence goes on from NZ_JAGQDC010000001.1 coordinate 389,568, forward strand.
GGTTATCGCTATTCCACCAGCGGCTATTACAGCCTGGCTGACACCACCTGGGGCCAGATGAGCGGTTACAGCACGGCAACCGATGAAGGCATTGTCCAGATCACCCCGAAACTCACCGATTACTTCAATCTGGCCTACAACAAGCGTGGGCGGTTGCAGATGACGGTGACTCAGCAGGTGGCTGACAATGCGACCCTTTATCTGACCGGCAGCCATCAGACTTATTGGGGGATCGGCAAGGCGGATGAACAACTGCAGGCCGGTTACAGCGGCACGTTGGAGGATATCACTTATACCCTCAGCTACAGCCTGACCAAAAATGCCTGGCAGGACGGGCGCGACAATATGCTGGCGTTCAACATCAGCATCCCGTTCAGCCATTGGTTGCGTTCCGACAGCCAGTCGGCTTTCAGACGTTCCAGCGTCAGCTACAGCATGTCTGACGATCTGAACGGCAGAATGACCAATCAGGCGGGGGTGTATGGCACGTTACTGGATGACAACAACCTGAGTTACAACGTGCAGGCCGGTTACACCGGCGGCGGGGAGGGAACTTCGGGAGGGACCGGTAACGCAGCGCTGACCTATCGGGGGGCTTCTGGCAATGCCAACGTGGGCTACAGCCGCAGCAATGGTTACAACCAACTGTATTACGGGCTGAGCGGTGGCGTGTTGGCGCATGAGAATGGCATCACCCTGAGCCAACCGCTAAACGACACCCTGATCCTGGTTAAAGCGCCGGGGGCGGGCAACGTGTCGGTGGAAAACCAGAGCGGGATCCGTACCGACCATCGGGGATATGCCGTACTGCCGTTTGCCATGGATTACCGGGAAAACCGCGTGGCGCTGAACCCCAATACGCTGGCAAACAACGTCGAGCTGGATGAGGCGGTGGTCAGCGTAGTGCCGAATCATGGTGCGGTGGTGTTGGCCGATTTTAAAACCCATGTCGGGCTGAAGGTGCTGATGACGCTGACCTATAACGGGCAACCGCTGCCATTCGGCTCGGTGGTGTCTTTCGATAATGGCCGTTCTGGCAGCATTGTCGCCGACGGCGGGCAGGTGTATCTGACCGGGTTGCCGCCAAGTGGCGAGGTGAAAGCCAAATGGGGCGAGGGCGCAACCGAACAGTGTGTGGCGAGTTACCAACTGCCACCGGAAAGCCAGCTAAAGGCACTTAGCTATCTAACGGCACTATGCCGAACTATGCCGACGGGCGGGAGAGGCGAGCGATGAGAAAGCAACTTTATATCCTGTGTCTGCTGGCGTTGGCCAGCTCCAGGATAGTTCAAGCAGCGGACAGCACGATCTCCATTACCGGCTACGTTAAAGACAATGCCTGCTCCGTAGCGCCGGGTTCACAAAACTTTGTGGTGGATTTGCTGAGCAATGCGGCCAAGCAGTTGCATCAGGTCGGTGCGACTACACCGATGGTACCGTTCAGTATCGTGTTCGATAAATGTGGCGGCTCGGCGATTGCGGTGAAAGTGGGGTTCACGGGAGGGGCCGACAGCGACAATACCACCTTGCTGAAGCTTGACGGTGGGGGGGGCGCGGCGGGTGGCATGGGAATACAGATCCTCGATAGCAGCGGGAATGCCATTGCGCTCAATGACGTATCGAGCATGCTGAACTGGTCAACCCTCACCGCGGGGCAATCCAATACGCTGCATTTCTCTGCGCGCCTGATGGCGACCCGTACCCCGGTTACTGCCGGGCTGGTCAGCGCGACGGCAAACTTTACCCTGGAATTTCAGTAACCGGAGACAAAGGATGAACACAACAAAGCTTGGTCTGATCGCTGGAGGGTTACTGATGATGGTGCTATCCAGAGCGCATGCGGCCGATGTCAACATCACCATCAACGGTAAGGTGGTGGCAAAACCCTGCACGGTATCCACCGTATCTACCACGGTAGATCTCGGGGATTTATATACCTTCAACCTGCTGTCGGCTGGTGCCACTTCGCCATGGCATTCGGTGACGTTGAACCTCACCAACTGCCCGGTGGGGACCTCAAAGGTAACCGCGACCTTTTCCGGCACGGCCGATAGCAGCCGAAGTTATTACGCCAATCAGGGAGCGGCCCGCAATATTGCGTTGCAACTGGCCGATAGCAACGGCCTGAATCTGCCCAACGGCAGTACCAAAGCTGTTGCGGTGAATGACGCATCGCTGGCTGCCAGCCTGATTTTGCAGGTGAGGGCCATTACGCCCGGAGGCAATGCGACTCAGGGATCGATTCAATCCCTGATCAACGTGACTTATACCTACTCCTGATGATGAAGAACATATGAAACACTTAATCAGCGTATTTCTGAAATATCTCGGTGCAGCAGCGCTAGTGATAGGCTATTCATCCAATGCTCATGCTTTTGCTTGCCGAACGGCGGCTGGTGCGACCATTCCTATCGGCGGTGGCAGCGCCGACGTCTTTGTTACTTTATCTCCGCAGATCGGGGTGGGCCAAAACCTGATTGTTGATTTGTCCACCCAGATATCCTGCCGAAATGATTATCCAAATAGCCGAATAGACTATGTTTCTCTGCAAAGAGGTTCGGCCTATGGCGGTGTGCTGGAAAATTTCACCGGCAGCTTTGTTTATGACGGTTCGTCTTACCCATTCCCGACGACCTCTGAAACCAAGGCCGTGACTTATAGAACGACCACCATGACGCCATGGCCCGCCGTACTTTATCTCACGCCTATCAGCACCGCAGGTGGAGTGGCTATAACCAACGGTTCTTTGATTGCGGTTTTAAACATGCATCAAACCAATAACGTGGGGGAATCGCACGCGTATATATGGAATATCTACGCCAATAATAGCGTGGTGATCCCTACCGGGGGGTGTGACGTTTCGTCCCGTGATGTCACCGTGAACCTGCCGGATTATCCGGGAACCGTGTCGGTGCCGTTGACGGTACGCTGCGCTCAGCGCCAAAACCTGGCCTATTATCTGACCGGGGCAACCACGGATACCGCATCCACGATTTTTGCCAACACCGCATCAGCGCCGGTGGCTCAGGGGGTTGGCATTCAGCTTGCCAACCGTAACGGTGTGCTCGCCACCAACAGGAATGTTGCATTGGGCACCGTTGGTAGTTCGCCAGTCAGTTTGAATTTGACCGCTAACTATGCGCGCACTACGGGTCAGGTCGTGGCCGGTAACGTCAAGGCTTTGGTGGGTGTGACCTTTTTGTATCCTTGAATGTGCTTTTGAACGCGACCTCAGCCCGGGGAACGGCACTAAACACGGTTATTTAGGAGGAAAAATGCAGCAGGTAAATCATCATCAAGCCGAGCATGTGGCAGCGGAACACCGCAAACGAATTCTGGTTGTCGAGCCATCCAGGATCAATTGGATCGGGCTGCAAAGGTTACTGGGTGATGCGGGTCGCACGGAGTTAAGTTTTTGCCGGGTCAGCAAATTGACCGATGCTAAAAAGAAAGTTTATGAATTTAAACCTGATGTGATCTTGTTTAGCTCATTATCTCGTGGCATGGACTATCTGTCGTTATTATCCTTTTTGTCAGATATTGCCAGTTATCATTTAAAAACCAACTCGGTGATCTGGTTGCAGCATGATATGGCCTGGATGGTGCAACTTCTCCACGCTTTCGGGGTGGATACGGTATTGATTGATCCGGTTAACCTCTATCAAATCACCCAATGCTTTGGCAGCGAACAGACTGACAAAGTGCCGAAAAATGCGGCTTTATTAGGTAAACAGGAAAGATTAATTGCGCTGGCCTTACTGCGCGGGCGTAGTGCTACGGCTATCGCCAATGTGACTGGCAAAGATGTACGCACCATCAGTACGCAAAAGAAATCGATCATTAGAAAGTTACAGATGACAACCAATGAGGAACTCTACCTGCTGGCGGGTAGGCTGGTTTATTTAACCAAGATAAACAGACTGAGTGGTGAGACGTGATGAAAAAAATAATGATTATGCATCCCTGCATTGTTACCTGGCATGGCCTGTATCAGTTATTCAGGCGCAAGCTGCCCGACGCTGAGATTGTACCGGCGCACTCTATCTATGATTTGGTGTTTAACGATGATTTATCTGATGTTGATCTGATCGTCAGTGAGCTATATGGCCTGAATGAGAATATCACTATGGGAGTGAAGCTGCTGTCATTTGTTCAATCGGTCAGGCAGGACAAGCCGCTACTGATTATGACCGATGTGCCTGGACAACAGGTGTTGGATTACCCGGGTTACCTGCCTGGGGCATCCTATATTGCTCTATCTGAAGATATTCGTCAGCTAGTTAATCAGGTCGATCGGGTTTTGGCTGGCAATATTGTTATCAGTCCGTCTTTGCGTAGAGAGCAGGAGATTAGGCTATTCAACGTCGATGCCAGACCTTTTTCCCGTTCGGAAATAAAGGTTTATAGCTTATTGCAGGAAGGCTTCAGTATCTCGCAGATAGCGAAGAAGATTTCCCGCAGCGTCAAGACCGTGAGTGCGCATAAACGCAACATGATGGGAAAGCTTGGCATTGAGAGTGAAGTAGAGCTTTATGCCTGTTTTAATCAATAGTCAAATATCGGTTACAGCCAGGTTTGGAGATCGTTGGTTACGCGATCTCCGGCGGTGGCAGGAATGGTTTGCCGCATAGTGCTCGAAAAAGTAAGGTTGCTCTGGCGGATTCAGCCGTTTTTTCGTTTACCTGCTTCCCATATGCCAGCGAATCGTGCCGCATTACTGGCGGTATAGCGTACGGTATGGCGGATATTACGGTGCCCCAGATAATCCTGGATCAAGCGGGTATCGGCGCCTCTTTCCGCCAGTTCATAGCCGCAGGCATGGCGTAGCATATGGGGATGCGTATTGATGACCGTACCTGCCAGTTCGCCGGCCTGGCGAATAATGCGCCAGGCTTGACCGCGCGATAACTGGGTTCCTCGCTGAGAAATAAAGATAATGTCCGGGTCTGCGCCTGGTTTCCATTGGGCCCTGAGCTGCTTCCACTCCCTGATTGCCTCGCATTCGTCATTCATCAGGGGATGAACGGTAGAGAAGCCATTTTTAAGCCGGCGTATATTTATCCGTCCTTCGACCATCTCAAGATCGCGAAAACGCAGGCGCAGCAGCTCGCTGATACGAAACCCGTGGCGGAAAGCCAGTAGGATCAGACAGCTATCTCGTACTCCAGTTTGTGTCTTTCTGGCAGCACTCATCAGGTTGCGGACTTCTGTCAGAGTGAGAAATTTACGCTGTACCAAAGAAAACTCCTATACTTTCGCTTAAAAAACGCCAGAGTTAGCATTAAATAGAATAAAATTCTTACTTACCATTTTCAAATCCCAATGGTGCAATAAAATGTACTAAACATTCAGTTAGAGGTAATTTTGCAGGAAAGTTCCTATTTTGAATTTATTGCGATGTTACAGGTGGTGGCCGACAATATCCAGTATTTACGGGGGAGAGAATTTGTACCGTTTAAATAGCATTTATAATACAGTCTGCAAGTTGACTATTTCCCGTTAATATAACGATTATTGGGTTTCTTAATGGTGTAAAATGTAATTAATTTCATCTTTGTCAGAATAAAAAATTGATGTATAGCGCAATGAACCGGTACTAGCCAAAAATTGTGCATTGAGCCTATCATGATAAGGATAACCCCCGTGCCCATTGCTAGAGGTTGCCAATATGAATATTCAAATAAAAGTTGATAACCATCTGTTCGACAACTTGTCTGAGAAAGCCCGTGAGGCCCTGCTGGACGAACTGCAAACTCGTGTCCATGAAGTCTACCCAGCCAGTCACCTCACGGTGATCGCTGGGCTGAATGATAAGACTGAGATAGTAGCCAGTGATTTTTTTAACGATGTTGAGGCAAAGCTGACCGTGCAGGAAATTGTCGACGATGTCAGCCTGCATGGCCATTGGCGTAACGCATAGCCCTCACCTTACCCCTGAGGGGCCCGTGCTTTACCCATCCAGATGCCCTCCCTGCGCCGTATTTTTCCCACCCAACATGGAAAAAATGAAAGTACGACATATACTTATGATGCTAAAGCTGACTCTCTGATTAAACACCGTTTTATTCTGGTTTTGCTGGACCATAAGGAGCGATAATGACTTATCACCTACTCACCCTGTGGGATATTCTGGTTACCACGTTTTCATTTTTCTTTTTCATCGCCTACCTGTTTATTCTGTTCCAGGTCGTTTCAGACCTGTTCCGCGATCACCAACTGAGCGGCTTTTATAAGGCGGTATGGATTGTGTTCCTGCTGTTCATCCCGTTGTTAACGTCCCTGGTCTATCTGATTGCCCGTGGCAAAGGCATGGCCGAGCGGCATCGTGCGCAAGTGCAAAAATCCGTCTCAGCCACCAACGAGTATATCCGTGAGGTTGCAGGCAAATCGCCAGCCGAGCAAATTTCTGACGCCAAAAGGCTGTTGGATGATGGTGTGATCACCGAAAGTGAATACCAGCAGCTTAAGGCTAAAGCACTGGCCTGAGGTTGAAGTTGGCAGAAAACATCACTGGAGAGGGAAAGGGGGCTGCAAGCCCCCTAATAGAAATCATTCGGCAGGGAACTGTGACCCCACGTCTTCGTTATCATCCCCTTCGGCACTGCGCTGATTAGCCATATCGCGGGTGTTTTTCTGCACGGCAATGGCGCCGAACAGGCTCAAAAAGAAGGAAACACCGTAGAAACCCTTTTCACTCAGCAGCAGTTTGGCATTCCACAGGCCAATGCACAGCAGGCCAACGGCGATGGCAAAGGCCACCCAGCAGGTGATGATGTAGATATGGGTCACCGGCAGGTTGTCTTGCAGGTCGCGCACCGTTTTCTGGATGGTGATGGCGCTGAACAGGCCGAGGATCAGAACGGCAAAGTAGTAACCTTTTTCATTCAGTTCCATCTCGGCGTTCCATAACCCCACCAAAAACACGGCAAAACCGCCCAGCAGGGCCGCCCAGGAGGCGAGAATAAAAGCAGATGAGGTGGTATTTTGTGTCGTAGTGCTCATGTGGTATATCCCTTAATAACAAGAAAACTCCCTTACTCCCAAGAGGTACACCACTTGGGAGGTCTCTTGCAATCTACCGGTCCTGTATGACGAATGCAACTACGCCGCCGCCGATCGTTGACTAATGGCTTTGCCGATTAGCCAGAAAATCCCTAACGGATATCCGCTGGTTTTAGGCTGGCACGTGGGTCATGTTTATTATCGATTTTAAATCGAGATGAACATCTCAGGTCGCCTGTCGCGGTGGTATCGCAAAACAACACCAGGGTGCTGTGGTTCGCCGGTATGTTGGTAATGTAGACGAACTCATCTGGATTGCAAACCACGTTATTGACGGTTAAATACTCCTTGTAGCCCGCCACATTGGTTTGCAGATCGTTTCTATCTATATAGACAGAACATTGATTGATATTGGCAACTTTATTGTGGCTGTTAAAAAAACGTACACTTTGCGACTGATTGCTGGCCAATAGCAGCAGCATAGCAATGCTGAACGCCGCATAAAGGCCATAGCGCAATAGCTTTTTTAGGTTTAAGCCTGTTCGTTTTGGTGGCGGCATTTCTGCCTGCGGTTTCTCGGCGGGGAGCGGCTCTGGTTTATTGCTTTGCTGCACAATAATGTTGGCGCTTTCTTCTTGCTGTATTTCAACTGTGCCGGAAAAAAACACCCCGACTTTGGGAATCGTTCTGATGATGTTTTGGCTCAGCCCGGCTTCCCGCAGCCCTTTTCTTACCAACGAGATGTTCTGATAGAGCGTATTGGCGGTGACATATTGACCATTTTTTTGCCATACCTCGTTAAAAAAGTCGCTTTGGCTGATCACCTCGCCGGGGCGTTGCAACATTAATTGCAGGCAACGGCTGGCAGGAACGTTCAAAACGGTTTCTTTACCCCGAGCGCGCAGCGGGCACAGGCGGTGTTCTTCGGGGAGGTACAGTACGGTATCGTTAATTATAATTTTATGTTTCATTTCAATGTATTATCTTTTATTCGGTTTGTTTAAAGTATAGTTTAACCGTTTATAGCGGGGTGAAAAATCAGTAACAATTCACATTTATTTAAAAACAATCTGTTAACAATAAATCTTAAATGAGAGTTACTGTCATTTAAGAGCGATTAAGAATGGTCTTTTCTGAGTTAATACTATTTATTAATTTATTGAATTTCATGTTTTTTTTTGTTCTTTTTAAGATTAAAACTACTTCACTAAGAAAAATCCCACTAATGACCTAGTATTTATTCCATCAGCAAGGGAGGAGAGAAGTAAGGCTGCTTCATCTTGCTGAGATAAAGGATAGCTTCACCGGTAGAGGATTTTATATATCGGCATGGCAGATAAATCCTAACCTTGGGTTTGTAGGTAATGGGTTGAATATCAATGAGTAAAATTTAATGGCTAGCTATAAATGTCGTAAAATAAAAATCTTTGACATTTATGACTACTCAAAAGAGGTGAAGTAATGAGATATGAAAAATATCAGGGTAATTCGTGTTAGCTAGCGGTAAGCTCTGACTTAATTTAGTTGCTCAGCATTTATTGCTGTTATGAGGCATTTAGAGATCGCAATGTGATAATCCTGGCGCGGTTGCCATAGTGGAAATTGCTTCTATAATGTCTCACTTAAGGGAGGTTTGTTATTTTTGTTACAAAATCAAAATAACAATCCGAGATACATATGGAAAATAGACTTTATGGATTCATAATTGATGATGACATTCAATTCGATATTGCCAACCGCAGGCTCCTTTATTATTCGGATGGGGCTTCTGAACGCACCTTGTTTTTCAAGGTTATCTCTCTAAACGAGATCCAGACCCGATTACTGATTTATTTGCTGGCGAATAGCCGGGATGCCGTCATCTATAAAAATGACATAATGAAAAACGTTTGGGATGCGGTTAATTTATCTTCGTCCAGCCAGCGTTTATGGCATGCTATAAATGAGTTGCGTAAAAAATTGACGTCACTTGGTCTCCCGGAAGATTTTATAGCGAACGTTCATGGTATTGGCTATTCCGTCGATAACCACAGAGTCTCTTCGCTATTTATTAAGTAAGTTGTTGTAAATATAAATGCTGAAATAATCTAGCTATACCCATGCCTATGGGTATCCACCAGGCCATTTTAATGGATATTAAAATGGTATTCATAATACAAGGTAAGTAGGAATATATATGAAAAAGTTAACAATCGTTGCATCCCTGATCGCTGTTTTCGGTACTGTTGGTCTGGCTCAGGCTGCCTCTACCGGTACCATCACTTTTAACGGTGAACTGACAGCCAACACCTGTGACGTGTCTATTGACGGCCAGCCTACTGACGCGACCGTGATCCTGCCAACCGTGAGCACTGGCACGCTAAATACTGCCAACCGTACGGCAGGTGACACCCGCTTTATGATGGCGCTGACCAACTGTGCTGATTCGACTCAGACCGCTTCCGCGTTCTTCCAGGCCGGTGCAACAGTGGATAGTAATGGCCGCTTGATCAACGGTGGTACTGCTAGCCAAGTTAGCCTGCAACTGCTTGACGGTTCAAGCTCGACTCAGGAAGTGATCAAGATCGGTAGCCAGGATCAGGTAGCGAAAACCGTTTATAACGGTATCGTTGGCGGTAGCGCCTCTCTGCCGTACATCGTTCGTTATTACGCAGAAGGTGCAACCACTGCCGGTACCGTAATCAGCAACGTTGTTTATTCTATTCAGTACCAGTAATGGACTGTGGGAGGGGGCGCGCCCCTCCCAATCTGTCAGTTTTCGGAGTTTATGATGAAGTTTCTTTCTATTAATGCGCTGCAAGTTGGCACTTTTGCCGCCGCAGCCTTGTTTAGCGTCAGTAGTCTGGCTAGCGTGGTGATTAGCGGTACGCGGGTAATTTACCCTTCTGATGCCAAAGAAGTCAGCGTCAAAATCACCAATGGCGGTGCCTCGCCGGTATTGCTGCAAAGCTGGATCGATAACGGTGACGCCGACGCCAAGCCGGCGGCGATCAAGGTGCCGTTTGTCCTGACACCACCGATGAACCGTGTGGAGCCAAGCAAAGGCCAGACGTTGCGCATCAGCTACGCCGGTGGTTCGCTGCCGATGGATAAAGAATCGGTGTTCTGGCTGAACGTGCTGGAAGTTCCGGCCAAATCCCAGGCGAAAACCGCCGAGAATCGCTTGCAGATGGCTTTCCGCTCGCGCATCAAGCTGTTCTATCGCCCAGCGGGTCTGGAAGGTAACGCCAATGAAGCGGCTAAAGCGCTAACCTGGAACAGCCAGGGTAACCGGATTCAGGCCACCAACCCAACGCCTTATTATGTCTCGTTGGTCAATCTGTCGGTTAATGGTAAAAAACTTGACCATGCGATGGTGGCCCCCCGTAGCTCTATGACATTGGACTTGGCGGGTAGTGCGGGTAGTAAGGTTACAGGAAGTTTCGTAAATGATTACGGTGCGGTTAATATTTTTGATGCCGTAATAGAATAACGCCCCGCTATATAAAACACTCTCGCATTAATCAGTTGATTGCTATTCAGGAATCAGTTCTTGAAGGGATATCTATGTCTAAATCTTTACAATATCGCCTGCGTAGCCAGCTATCTCCACTGGCCATAGCGATTATATCGACTTTTTTTGTAGCCAACGTTAATGCTGAGATCGCGGTTTCTACACCACAATATATTGCCAAAAATCTTGAGTTCGATGCCTCTTTCCTGAATGTGGATGATGAGAATTCGGTTGACCTTAGCCGCTTTGCCAATGGTTCTTCGGGCTTGCCTGGGATCTATAAAACGGCTTTATATATTAATAATCAACCGGTCAGCAATACCGATATTGAATTTAAGGCGCGGGCAGATAACAGCGTTTATCCCTGCCTGACCCGCGAACTGATTAAAAACATTGCGTTTGATTACGCCAAGCTGCCGGCGGATTTTTTAACCTCGCTGGACAAAGGGGATGTCTGTTTCGATCTCCAGCAGCGGCTGCCCGAAGCTCAGGTGAATTACGACAGTAACGAGCAACGTCTGGATATTATGGTTCCGCAGATTTACATGCTCAATACCGCTCGAGGCACCGTGAGCCCGGAGCTGTGGGACAGCGGCGTACCGGCGTTGTTGCTGGGCTATAACGTCAATGGCTACACCAGCGAATCTCATGGCAGCAGCTATAACTCGCTGTTTGCCGGAGTGAACGCCGGGGCTAACGTCGGAGCCTGGTATTTGCGCCACAATGGTTCCTATAGCCGGATGGATAACGGCGAGAGCCAGTACAGCAACCTTAATACCTATTTGCAGCGTGACATCCCGGCGCTGAAAGCGCGTGTCCTGATGGGGCAGTCGAGTACCTCCGGTCAACTGTTCGATACCGTGCCGTTTACCGGTATGCAACTGGCCAGCGACGAGCGCATGTTACCGGAATCTCTGCGCGGTTACGCGCCGGATATTCGTGGTATTGCCCGCACCAACGCCCGTATCACCGTGCGTCAGGGCGGTCAGATACTGTACGAAACGACGGTCACACCGGGTGAGTTTCTGATCAACGATCTGTACCCGACCGGCTACGGCGGCAATCTGGACGTTACGGTACGTGAATCCGACGGCACCGAGCAGACCTTCAGCGTGCCTTATGCCTCGGTGGCCCAACTGTTACGGCCAGGGTCATCGCGTTATGCGATCACGGCGGGTGAGGTGCGCAGCGACAACTTGCGTGACAAACCGGCGCTGTACCAAGCGACCTATCAGCTTGGCCTGACCAACACCGTCACTGGCTATGGTGGCCTGCAGGCCAGCCAGGATTATTACGCACTGCAACTGGGAGCCGCCGTGGGTACACCGATCGGTGCCCTGGCATTTGATGCCACCCAGGCTCGTGCCCATTTGGATGACAGCACCGATGTTGATGGTCGACGTCGTTCGGGTAGCAGCCTCAGCGGGCAAAGTTATCAGGTGAGCTACAGCAAAATGATCAGCGAAACCAACAGTAACTTGTCGTTGGCGGCATACCGCTTCTCCACCGATGGTTACATGGATTTTATGACCGCGATGCAAACCCGTGATGCGGTGGCGCAAGGTTATTCGCCGGACTCGATTTCGCGTGCCAAAAACCGCCTGACGGTCACTGCTGGGCAAGGCCTGCCAGAAAACTGGGGCCAGCTGTATATCAGCGGTTCCTTGCAGAACTACTGGAACAAAGACGGTAGCGAGAAGCAGTACCAGATGGGCTACAACAATCGTTACAAGGATTTGACTTACGGCCTGAGTGTGAACCGCAGTTTTTCCAGCCTGGGCACGTCGCAAACCAACTATTTGTTGAGTTTCAGCCTGCCGCTGGGAAGCAACGAACAGACACATACACCACAGCTACGTATGGATCTGTCCCATGACAGCAGTGGCCGTTATGGTCAGCAGGCGACGGTATCCGGCAGTACCGGGGCGGAGAATCAGTTCAGCTATGGCGTGACGGCGATGAATGCCAATCAGGGCCAAGGCAGTAACGGATCGCTGAATGGTAGCTACCGTACCCCGGCTACGGCGTTGAGCGGCACTTACAGCACCGGTAAAGGTTATCAGAGTGCTTCTGCCGGGATGAACGGCACGGTGATCGCCCACTCTGGCGGGGTGACCTTTACGCCGTACACGTCGGATACCGTTGCGCTGGTGGAAGCCAAGGGGGCAGAGGGGGCGAAAGTTTCCTCGTATCCCGGCGTGAGCATCGATTCACGGGGTTACGCGATAGTGCCTTACCTGAATCCGTACCAGATGAATGAGGTCAGTATCGACCCGAAAGGGACTGCGGCCGGCGTGGAGTTGGACAACACCAGCCAGAAGGTCGCGCCGTATTCCGGAGCGGTAGTGAAGATGAAATATATCACCAAGCAGGGGACGGCAATCCTGATTAACTCCACCTATCAAGGTGAGCCAGTGCCGTTCGGCGCCGATGTCTTTGATGGCAAAGGCAACAGCGTGGGCACGGTGGGCCAAGGCGGGCAGCTCTATGCCAGAGTGGCGCAAGATAAGGGCCAGCTGCGCGTGAAGTGGGGCGACAACAGCGCCATGCAGTGCATCGTCAGCTATGTGCTGATGCCGATGGCTAAAGGAAGCAAGCAAGAGCAGATACAGCAATTCAACTCTCCTTGTGCAGCGACGGCATCAGCGAATACCCAGAAAACGAAACTGGCGAATAATGGCGCGATTTCGCCTGTTAACCAAGGTTAACGGCCAGGCATGACAACTATTTTCCTTTCTGGCATTGGCTGCCAGAAAGAGGGTTAATGATAAATGAAGTTATCGATAAATAAAGTGTCGGGCCTGCTCGGCGGCATGTTGTTAAGTGTTATTAGCACCCATAGTTGGGCCGTAGCCAATTGTTCGTTTGATGCTGGTGCAACCCAAACGGAAACGGTGCCGTTGAGCCCGCCGGTGATTTCTGCCGGGGCCGATATTCCCGTAGGGACGATACTTTATCAAGGCAGTTGGTCGATGAAAAACACCAAGATGGGGTGTCAATGGGCGCAGGCCGACGTAGGTAAGTCATTTTGGTACAGCAGCTCAACGCTGATTAGCAATGCTCCGCTGCCTCTGAGTGGCTTAATGACTGGCCCGTTTGCGGGGGCCGTCTATCAAACGAATATTCCAGGGATTGGCGTGGTGATGTCACGAACCCCTGATGGCAATCCGATAATACCAACCAGGCCCGCAGTGACCACCGATGCAGAGAACCCTATCAGGCAGGTTAGCAATGAATTAGGGGGAGCCTTGGATTTTGCTGGTTCAACACGTTATGTCTCGCTTATTAAAACGGGGCCGATCACGCCCGGCAGTTTTACATTGAGCGGGGCAAATCTCCCGAGTATCAGGACTATGATTGAACAACCGGTAAATAGCCATCCTGGCTCCGTCGCTGTCACCGGGCTGCCGTTTACTTTTTATAATATCAATTTCCAGGGAACCCTGACGATCGCTACACAAACCTGCGCGACGCCGGATGTGTCGGTGACACTGGGTTCTTTTGAAATAAAAGATTACTTCACCCAAATTGGTGCGACCACCCCCTGGGTGGATGCGTCTATCAATTTGACCAACTGCCCGACATTTTACGGTTTTTATAATAGTACCAATACCACGAAGCTGATGGATTACAGCACGGGACAGTCGACGGTCTCCACGGCACTGAATAACAGTATTGGCGTGAGACTGGCCCCGACAACCTCGGTACTTGATGCTGCCAATGGGGTGATGGCAATCGACTCGACGGTATCTGGTGCGGCTTCAGGCGTAGGTATTCAGATCGGTTGGGGTGAAAGTAGCCAAGCGCCGAAGCTGTTTAACCTGGCCTCAGAACAAACGGTGGCGTTGCCAAAAGACGGTAGCCCAACCATTCGTATTCCTCTGGCTGCCCGCTATATTCAAACGGCTGCGAACCCTACGCCGGGCGAAGCGAATGGCAAAGTGGTGTTTACCATAAACTACTATTGAGTTACGGCCTGCGGATAGCGTAATTCATGACGATAAAAACGTTCAACTCGGCCATCTTTTAGCCTCGGCTTGCTGTGACATTGATGAGATGGAGATTCATTTTGCATTAAGGAGCGCCATTGATATGTCTGGAAACATTAATATAATTACCGATAATTATTATTTTTTTGTCGGACTGAAGGCATATTTACATGCCGAGGGTAGAGTGATTAACCTAATGTCAATTAATGAACTGAAAAACACCAGTTTCAGTAGCTTTGGCAAAAAAGACGTGCTGGTTTTTCATATATTGAATTCAATGAGTGCAATGTCGTTCTTGATTACGGTTGCCAAATTTCCGGGGAAAGTAATTTTTTTGCCACGCGAAATGAAAATAAAATTCAATCTGGATTTTGAGCGGCATAGTGCCTCGGAAGAGGATGCCGATGCGGTGTTTAAAGCGTTGGTCAAGATTTTAGGCGGGGAACCTTCTGTTGCTACTTTTCCCCAGGATAGCTTAACCGGCAGAGAGAAGGCCGTATTGCTGTATATGATTGATGGCATGAATATGCAGGCTATCGGCCACAGCTTACGTATATCAACCAAAACTGTGTATACCCACCGGCGTAATGCTTTGCATAAACTTGGGGTGCGTAACCTGTTTCAGGCGTGTCCAATAAACACCAGTGTGCTCAATTCAGCTATTTTTGCCAGTTGAAAACACGGCCAGCGACGAATGGACACTGGCCGTGTTTAACCTACTTTATTTCGTTGGTGCCGGGCCGATGTTGTCATCGATACGTTTGAGCAAATAAGGGAAGAACGGGTTCGAGGATAGACGCATCAGCGAATCCAACCCGACCACTAGCACTGCCCGCTCACCACGTGCGGCAAAGGTACCCAGGCTGATGCCGTATTGATTGCGTGGTTCAGGGTAACGTCCGTACAGGGAATCACTCAGCGGGAATGGCAACGCTACGTGCGACAGCGAGAAGATATCCGGCAAATAGGTGATACCAAGCAGATCCGTGGTCTCTGCCGTTTGCCCTGCGACGATAGTGCGCGCCTCGGTATCGGTAGTTTCCGGCGTCACGTTGGTGACAACGGTAGCCGTATAGTTACGCGGAGGTGGTGGCAATAGCCTTGGCAGTGCGGTATAGGACGAACTTCTGAGTAACGGCCCAAATGCTACCGCCTGGTTTAAATCAAATAAAACCACCTCACTGCCGTTGGCGGGCAGATGGTTATACAGGGCGGTGATCACCGCACGGGTACTGACGGTAGAGTCCATCACCGATTGGAACGTCAGGATCGGTGGCAATTCGCCCATTTTGCCGTTGCGCGAGTCAGCGGCAATCTGCTTTTGCAATGCCTGAGTTAGCAGGAAGGATTGACGCGCGGCGTTCACCGGGAACGAATTATATTTGAACGGGTTAAATTCCGGTACAATCCCCAACCAGGCCGCCTTGGCAAACGCCGGGAAGATGGCTGGCCAACCGGCAATACCGGCAAAACGGGCAAAGCTGGTGACGCCGATCATCGGTGAAATCAGCACCACGCGCTGGGGTCTGGTCAGTCGAGGGTCATCCAACGCATCCAGCGTGTATTTCATCGCCAATGCGCCGCCGTTGGAGAAGCCAACGATATGCAGCGGTACGTCGTCACCCGCCAGGCGTTTGGCTTCACGGATCGCCAGCCGTGTCGCGGCTAACCAATCTTGCCAATCCACTTCGGTCAGCGCTCCCGGTACGGTGCCGTGCGCCGGTAAACGAATGCCGACCGCTACATAGCCATATTCACGATAATTATCCGCAATATGTCGCAGGCTATAAGGGGTATCGGTCAAACCATGCAACAGCACCACGGCGCCTTTCGGTCTGCCGTCCGGCATCATGATGTAGGAGCGGTTCCAGTCGGTGGGAAACTTTTCGGGGTAGATCGGGCTGTCGACATAGTAGCGGTTCAACGAGGTCTGCTGGCTGCTGTCCAGTTTGTCGGTCACATTCTGGCGGACCTCTTTGAAAATAGCGTCCTCGGCGGTCAGATAGTCCGCCCAACTGGCCTTATCGATCTCATCGGAGTGCATTTCATCGGGGACAAAGGTATGCCAAAGCTGTAGCGACGGCCCACGCTGGGTATCATAAATCCTTGCCCCCAGCGCACCGATAATTAATACCACCAGCAGCAGGGCAATGCGTTTAATCCATTTGATAAACATCAGGTTTAACTCCGTTTTTTTATTGTAATGGCCGAGCCGGAAAACTCGCTATAATTCCCGCAAGGGGAGTTCGTCCCTGAAGTCTGTATCCCATCAGTAAGGGGGTCATGTTGCGGCCTGACACCTAAACCGTGAAGCTACCTATTCCCTTTAGCGTGGTGATACGGTGGTGGTGCTGCCATTGGTCACCAGTGCGACGCGTTGCCCATTATGGAACTGGGTTGAGCCCTGTGCCTGAACGACCACGATATTCACGCCATCATCCCGGCGCACTTCAAGTTCCACCCCGGCGCTGCGGTTCATGGCGCTTTGGATACCTGAGCCAGCAGCTGCGCCCCCCACGGCACCCGCCGCCGTTGCCAGATTGCGTCCTGAGCCGCCACCCACTGTATTACCCAGGAAGCCACCAACTACGGCCCCGCCGATAGCGCCAGCGGCGTTGGTGCCATCACCTCCCTGGATGGTTACCGGGCGCACGGATACCAGCGTGCCATAAGTAACGAAGTTGGCCTGCCTGGCCTGTGCTGCGGTAAAGGTATCGCCGGAAGCGGTGCGATTAGCGTTACATCCGCTGAGAACGGCAGCAGCAAGAGCGACAATAATGATGGTTTTATTCATGAGAAAACTCCGAGCAAGTTAAGTGCACAAAGAGACAGTCGCTGTCTCATGCAAATAAGTATGGCAGGAACTTGATTTTATTCAGGTGCTACGAAAAATTATCTTCGGGTGCAAGAATAAAGATTAAGAATTTTAGTGTGTTGTTTTAAGTCAATTTACCGAGAATATTCTCATTTATGAGGGTTGTTAATTATTCGGTCGGGGGGTAAATGAGTCGCGGGGGATTGGTGGGAGAAACCAGAGCGGGTCTGGTGTTCCCCCTACTTTAATTAAGCGTATTATTATGACTTAACGGCAGCCACGACCGCCGTGCATCCCCGCTCCGCCCATCCCGTGGCCCATCATCGGCACGCCGGCCTTGGCCAGTTCCGTATCCAGTGCTACGCGTTGTTGGTACAGATTGTCACGCAATGCGGTAATTTCTTTGCTCACGGCCAATATCTTCTGCTCATCCAAAGGTTTGCCGGTCAGCAGCGCCTTGTATTCATATTGCTTGGACATCAGCTGTTGGCGCAGATCGGCGGTTTTCGACTGGAACTCATCAAAGGCTTTCTGGCTGACGGCCTGCTGTTCTGGCGTCAGATTCGCACGGTTGCCGTGCTGATAACCCATCCCCTGATGAGTTTCCTGTGCATTGGTCATGTTTGCGTGGTTGCCATTTTGCGCCAGCACGGTAGTGCTAACACCGGCCAGCATGGCAACGGAGATAATGGCGGCTAGGGTGGTTTTAGTCAGCGTCATGATTCATTTCCTGTTGTTTACGGTTTATGGATTCAATTTTCTTATTGCAACCGTCGTGCCAGCTTCAGACTGGCATGGGAATTGTATAGATCCTGGATCATCGTAATGCTCAGCCAACGGGCGTCACCAAAGGAACTTCAGCATGCAGGGCGTTGATTTTATGACAGCAATAAAAATAACTGACTGCGGAGGATGGCCGTTTGCTGACCGTACCGCAGCCATAAAGTGGGTTATTTTTACTCGACATGCTGTTAGTGTGGGTAATAATTACCCGCACGCTGGCGTGTCGGTTGCAGAGGAAGCCAATGAAATTTAAAACCAAATCGACGCTCTTACCTGCCTGGATAGCGATCGCTGCGGTCGCGTTACTGCTTGGCATTATCATCACGCTGGCTATCAAAGACCTGCAGCGTGGACGTGAGGTGGAGATCCAAACGCTACGAGAGAAAAGTTCAGTGCTGATGAGCTCGTTTGAGTCCGGTGCCCGTACCGGTATGGGCATGCGTTGGCGTCACGATCAGCGTCAAACCCTGTTGGAGGAGATGGCCTATCAGCCGAACGTGTTGTACATCGCCATCACCGACCGTTCCGGCCGCATCCTGGCGCACAGCGATCGGCAACGCGTTGGCCAGCAGTTGTATAGCCCGCAACAGATGGCTGAGCTGAAGGTCTCCAGCGATGAACAGTGGCATATGACGACCTTTGATGAGCCGCAGAATGGGCGGCAGAATGCTTTCGAAACCTACCGTTGGTTTAAGCCGCTCAAGCGCGGCAGCGGTCACTCTGGCCATATGATGAACCGATCGCATATGCAGGAGGCTGCCGAGCCTCAGGATGATGAGCAGGCCGTCATTTTTGCGGCGTTTGACACTGTCGCGTTGGATGCCGCCCAGGCAAAGGATATGCGTAACACCTCCATTTTGCTGTCCATCCTGCTGTTGCTGGCGTTAGCCAGTTTGTTGGCGCTGTTCTGGGGGCGACGTTATCAACGTTCCAGCCAACAGTTACAGGACTCAAAAGCCTTCTCCAGCGAAATTATCAGTAACCTGCCGATGGGGTTGATCACCACCAATGAGCAGCACCAGATCCGGGTGGTTAACCATGCGGCAGAAGTGATGCTGGGCTGTGATGTTGCAGAGCTGTTTGGCCAGCCCAGCCATCAGGTGCTGCCTGCCGAATGGCAGCAACTGGCACAGAAAAGTAGCCACGGCCAGCCGATCATCGAACAGGATATTGACCATCGTCTGGCTGGTGGGCAGAGCCTGCCGTTGAGCATCAGCGTGGCAAATATTGTTAATCATGGCGGCCATTTTCTGGGCAACGTATTTATCTTCCGCGATATGCGGGAAATTCGCCAACTGCAAGAAGAGATCCGCCGCAAAGAAAAGCTGGCGGCTATCGGCGATTTAGCGGCTGGCGTGGCCCACGAGATCCGCAACCCGCTTTCTTCCATCAAAGGCTTCGCCAAGTATTTTGCCGACCGCTCGCCTCTGGGCAGCGAACAGCATGAACTGGCCAAGGTAATGGCGAAGGAGGTCGATCGTCTCAATCGGGTGATCACCGAGTTACTGGCACTGGTGCGCCCTGCCGATCTGCGTTTGCAGCGGGTGGCGATTAATGAGGTGATCGAACATTCGCTGCACCTGATCCGTCAGGATGCTGAGAGTAACAATATCGTCCTCCGTTCCCGCTGTGATGAAGCTTTGCCGCTGGTGGAGATCGATCCCGATCGCCTCACTCAGGTGTTGTTGAATCTGTATCTCAATGCCATCCAGGCGATTGGCTCGGATGGCGTACTCGAGGTTGAAGTTGAAGCGACCAAGGATGGGGCGATGCGCATTACCGTCAGCGACTCGGGTGCTGGTATCTCACCTGACGACCTTGGAAAAATCTTTAACCCTTACTTCACCACCAAGGCGACGGGGACTGGCCTGGGGCTGACCATGGTGCAGAAAGTGATCGAGGAGCACCAGGGGACGATCACCGTTACCAGTGGCCAACCAACGGGCATTCGCTTTGCAATGGTGATCCCACTTAGCCACCAAACACCGCAGGGAGAGGCTCATGCAGACGCCTAATGCACATATTTTGCTGGTTGAGGACGATCTTAGCCACTGCACCATCCTCCAGGCGCTGATAAACGGCTGGGGTTACCGGATCAGCGTGGCGCATAACGGCCGACAAGCGTTGGAACAGGTGAGGGCACAGCCGTTCGACCTGATCCTCAGCGACGTGCGGATGGCGGAAATGGACGGCATCGCGGCGCTGAAGGCCATCAAAAGCTATAACCCGGCGATCCCGATCCTGATCATGACTGCTTACTCCAACGTGGAGTCTGCCGTTGAAGCGATTAAGGCGGGCGCTTATGACTATCTGACCAAGCCTCTCGATTTCGATACGTTGCAGCTCACGCTGGCACGCGCGCTGGAGCATACCTCGTTAAAGAGCGAGAACCAGGATCTGAAGCAGCGCTTGCGGCTCGAACAGCGAAATTTTATTGGCCGCAGTGAGCCGATGCGCAAGCTGCTGGAAATGATCGCCATGATTGCCCCTTCCGAAGCGACGGTGTTGATCTGCGGTGAATCAGGCACCGGCAAGGAGCTGATAGCCCGGGCCGTACACGCCAACAGCCTGCGCAAGGAGCGGCCATTGGTGAGCATCAACTGCGCCGCCTTGAGCGAATCTCTGCTGGAGTCGGAGCTGTTCGGTCATGAGAAAGGGGCGTTTACCGGTGCCGATAAACGCCGGGAAGGGCGCTTTATGGAGGCTGACCAGGGCACGCTATTTCTGGATGAGATTGGAGAAGTTTCGCCGTTGATGCAGGCGAAATTACTGCGGGCTATTCAGGAACGGGAGATCCAGCGGGTGGGCAGTAACCAGACCCTGTCGGTGGATGTACGCCTGATCGCAGCGACCAACCGGAATCTGTTGGCGGACGTGGAGGCCGGCAGGTTCCGCCAGGATCTCTACTATCGGCTGAATGTGGTGACGGTGGATAGCCCGCCGCTGAGGGCGCGCCGCGAAGACATTCCCCTGTTGGCGATGCACTTTCTGGCCAAATTTGCTGAGCGTAACCGTAAGTCGGTCAAGGGATTCACCCCGCTGGCGATGGATATGCTGCTGAAATACCCCTGGCCGGGCAATGTGCGTGAGTTGGAGAACAGCGTTGAGCGCGGGGTGATCCTGCTGAGCGGGGACTTTATCAGCGAAAAGGAGCTGCCGTTGAGTATCAGCCAGTGTGTTGATGTGCAGCCGGAACGACAATGTAGCCAATCTATCCAGCCGTTGGATCAGGTAGAGAAACAGGCGATTTTGGCGGCGCTGGAACAAACCGCTGGCAACAAGACCGAGGCGGCCAAACAGCTCGGCATTACCCGTAAGACGCTGTTGGCCAAGTTACAGAAGTAGCCTCAGGCTTGCGTTCACGCCGCTAACCCTAACTCTGTGGGAGAGGGGGGGGAGTGATGAAAAGAAGGGGGTCATAATTAGCAAGATGATTATTGACGCGGAATGTTATGTAGTGCATTGATACTCAAGAAGCGTTATAAGGAGCGGCGAGCCGATGTTCGCCGCTATGGTGATGGGTTACCTAGGGGTTAAGCGAGAAATTCGACCTTGCCACCGTTCAG
The DNA here is from genome assembly GCF_023282985.1 of Serratia silvae. Taxonomy (GTDB): domain Bacteria; phylum Pseudomonadota; class Gammaproteobacteria; order Enterobacterales; family Enterobacteriaceae; genus Chania; species Chania silvae. Next base: position 411,216 of record NZ_JAGQDC010000001.1, read on the forward strand.
ATGGTACATGCTGCCCACAATTTTGATTTTCCCTTCCTCTTCCAGCTTTTTCAGCACCGGGCTGTTTTTGCGGATATCGGCGATGGTCATCTCGACGTTGGTTTTGGCGACGGCATCGACAAATTCATAGTTGCTACCGCTGCGTTCGCCTTTAAATTCGGTCTTGTCGATGGCCGGCTTGATCTTGTTGAGCAGCCCGGTCAGGTTACCCAGCTCGACATTCTCGATGGCCCCTCTTATCGCGCCGCAGGCGGTGTGTCCCATTACCAGTACCACTTTGGCTCCGGCAGCGGCGCAGGCAAACTCCATGCTGCCCAGAATGTCGTCATTCTGGATGTTACCGGCAACGCGCGCGTTAAAGGTTTCGCCGATGCCGACGTCCAGCAGGATCTCCGCCGGGGCGCGTGAGTCGATGCAGCTTAAAATGACTGCTACCGGGAACTGCCCCTTAGCGCTGGCCTGCTTCTGGGCCACATAGTCATGCTGCTGCATTTTGCCTTCACGAAAGCGCATATTGCCTTGTTTAAAGCTTTCGATGATGTCGTCCGGTGTCATTTTGTCGCGCTGTGCTTTGGTCATCGCGGCGGCAAAGGTTACTGAAGGTGTGGTGAAACCGGCAATGCCGGTTATGGCTAATACCGAAAGGGCTGCGGTACGTTTTAGCAGGGCGCGGCGTGGCGGTTCTTGATCGGGAAACTTACTCATATACGTTATTCCTTGTGGGCTGTTTTGGAGATAAAACACGTTGATTGCGCCAGTTTCCAGGAGCAATACATGAGCCTGGCGTAGTGGCGTGCTTTGATAAAGGTAAGCGCTAGTAAGTGTATATGTGACCTTGCTTTTCAGTTGGGTGTTTTGTGAACAAAATGCGGGTATCGGAGAGCATATTCCTGTTTGTTCGCGTCAGACAATAGCTTAACATAGCGACAACTTTTTTTGCCTGGCCTATATGGATATCCGATGCGTCATCTGGTTACGCTTTTACCCCTGATCCCTTTGCTGGCTGCCTGTAGCAGCGGGCCTAAATCTACTGAGCAACTGGCCCCCCCAGATAGCCTGGTGCAGAGTGGCTTTGTGCTTGAACCGGAGCATGCCATTCATCCACTGGGCGGCGACTTTGCCAATAATCCGGCGACGGCGCGCTTTATCGACAAGATGGTGCAGGAGCACGGCTTTGAGCGCCAACAGCTGCATGACGTGCTGGCCCAGGCCAAACAGCTGGACTGGGTGGTAGCGCTGATGGATAAGCAGGCACCCGCTGGTAAGCCAGCGACGTCGCCAAACGGCGCCTGGATCCGCTATCGCAACAAGTTCCTGACGCCGGACAACGTGCAGAACGGGGTGGTGTTCTGGAATAAATATGAGGCGGATCTCCAGCGCGCCTATCAGGTTTACGGCGTACCGCCAGAAATTATCGTCGGCATTATCGGGGTGGAAACCCGCTGGGGCCGGGTGATGGGTAAAACGCGCATTATCGATGCGTTGGCGACGCTGTCGTTTAACTACCCACGCCGTGCCGAGTACTTTAGCGGTGAATTGGCCACCTTCCTGCTGATGGCCCGCACCGAAGGCGACGATCCGCTTTCCCTGCGCGGCTCCTACGCTGGCGCGATGGGCTACGGCCAGTTTATGCCTTCGTCGTTCAAGAGCTATGCGGTTGACTTCAACGGTGACGGCCATATCAACCTGTGGGATCCGGTGGATGCCATCGGCAGCGTGGCCAACTACTTCAAAGCTCATGGCTGGACGCGTGGGGCAACGGTGGCGGTGCCGGCTAACGGCCAGGCTCCCGGTTTGGAGACCGGCTTTAAAACCAATTACTCGGTCGCTACGCTGGCTGCGGCTGGGTTGACGCCGCAAGGCTCGTTGGAAGGGAATCAGCAGGTCAGCCTGCTTCGCCTGGATATGGGCAACCGTTATCAATATTGGTACGGCTTGCCGAATTTCTACGCTATTACTCGCTATAACCACAGCGTGCATTATTCGATGGCGGTATGGCAGTTGGGTGAAGCGGTGGGTAGAGCTCGGCGCGGGCAGTGAGTTTTTCTGATTTTTGAGCGAGTTTCAGGCGTAAAAAAACCCGATGGTGAATCGGGTTTTTTTACTTTCCGGCCTGAGTTGGTGGCTCTGACCAGGGTGAGAACATCATCATCTAACAACCCAATATTATTACCTTAAAGGTAATAATATTAGGCGCTGAGTTCATCCCATCAACGTTCCCGCAGTGACTCCTTCACCTTGTTCAGCGGCTTGATCAGGTAATCCAGCACGCTTTTCTGCCCGGTCTTGATCTCCACGCTGGCCACCATCCCCGGCACGATCGGGAACTTCTTACCCGCCTTATTCATCAGCTCCGCCTGCTTGGTACGCACGTAAACCCGGTAGTAATACTGGTCACGTTTGACCTCGTCCTGAATGGTATCCGGGGAAACGTTCTCCACTTCGCCATTCAGGTTGCCGTAGATCGACGAATCATAGGCGGTTACCTTGACGGTGGCGGGCAGGCCAGGGCGGATATAGGCGATATCCCGTGGGTTGATGCGGGTTTCGATCAGTAACTGATCTTCCAACGGCACGATCTCCATCAGCTTGCCGCCCGGCTGTAACACGCCGCCCACGGTGGTCACCTGAATATCTTTCACGATCCCACGCACTGGCGAAACCATGGTGGCGCGTTCCAACTGATCTTCCTTACCATTCACCAGTTCCAATTGGGCGTCCAGATCGGCGTTGTTTTTTACCTGCTCCTCACGCGCACGCACGGCATACTGGTTATTCGCTTCGTCAATCTTGCCGCGTAGCTCGCTGACCTGCCGCCGCAGGCGGATCACTTCAACTTGACCGGCAGCCCCTTTGGCGACCAGCGGCTCGGTCATGCGTAACTCCTGCTGGACCAACTGCATCGACTGTTGCAGGTTGCTGACGGTCTCATCACGGTTGCGCTTGCGGGATTCATACAGTTGGCGTTCACGGGCCACCAGACTTGGCTCCTTCAAGGTATCAGCGCTGAACTGAAGTGGCTCGCCGGTCAGCTCGGAGCGTAGGCGTTCGGCGGAGGCGCGCAGGGTGCGCACGCGGGAAAAGGCTTCGCCATAGTTGGACTGAAAACGTTTCACATCCAATTGCGCCAATTTCTGGCCCTTGTCGACGATGTCCCCTTCGTGAACGTACAGATGATCGATAATCCCGCCGTCCAGGCTCTCGATCAGCTGTGCCCGGCTTAAGGGCGTGACCTTGCCAGTGCCGACGGTAACTTCATCGAGCATGGCAAAATAGGCCCAGACCACAAACAGGATCATCCCCAACAGCGTCAACCAAAGTACCGAGGAATGCCGCCGCCCCTGGCGTGCCAGGTCGTCTTGCATGGTGATATTGCTCATTGGTTGCTCCTCATGCCACGCCCTGTTCTTTATTGATCGGCTTATTGGCCGCCTGTAGGATCTGATCCCGTGGCCCGTCGGCGACTACGCGGCCGTTATCCAACACCACGATGCGATCCACCAGCTTCAACAGCGCTGGCCGATGAGTGACCAGCACCAGCGTGCGGCCGCTGAGCCAGCCGTGCATTTGGCGGATCACGTACTCTTCCAGCTGTTCATCCATGGAGGCGGTGGGTTCATCCAGCAGCACGATTTGCGGGTTGCGCAGGATCATGCGGCTCAGCAACACCATCTGGCGCTGGCCGCCGGACAGGCCGCGGCCGCCTTCATGAATAATGCGATCCAGGCTGGCGGCGTCCTGTTGCACCAGGCTCAGTGCTCCTGAAATACGCAGCGCCTGAAGCATTTCCGATTCGGTAGCATGAGGGTGGCCGAGCATCAGGTTCTGGCGCAGGCTGCCGAAAAATAGCCGCGACTCCTGCGAGAGAAAGCCCAGTTGCCGGCGCACATCGCTGGGATCGATATGGCTGATATCGACCCCGTCGATGATCACCTTGCCCCGAGTGGCACTGGCCTGGCCGGAAAGCAGCTTCAGCAGCGTCGATTTACCCGCGCCTACCTTGCCGAGGATCGCCACCCGCTCGCCGGGTTTGATCTCCAGATTATTGACGGTGATCGAGTTATCCCCTTTCTCCACGTCGTAGCTGTATTGCAGATTGCGCAGTTGGAAATGGCCGTTGAGCACCGGGCAGTGGGCCATTTTTCCCTCTTCCGGCTTGTCGAGCGGCTTCTTCAACAGATCGTCAAGGCCGGTCATGGCGGTTTTGGCGTGCTGCCAGCGTGAGAATACCATGGTCAGCTGCATCAGCGGGGCGATGGTGCGTGAGGAAAGCAGGCTACAGGCCACCATGGTCCCGGTAGTGATATCGCCGGCGAGCACCAGATAGCTGCCAAACACCAGCATCCCGGCATAGGTTAGTTGCTGTACCGTCGAGGCCCAACCGCTGAGCCGTGCGCCCCACAGCCGCTGCTGCATACCGATGTTGGCGCTGACCGCGTGGGTCTGCTCCCATTGGCGTTGGAAGTAGGGCTCGGCTTGCAGCGCCTTGATATCTTCAACCCCTTCGATCGACTCAACCAGCACTGCGTTGCGCAGGGCGCTTTCCCGCATACCTTCCTTCGCCAGCTTAGCCATCGGCCATTGCAGCAAGATGCCAGGAATGACGATCAGCGGGATCGCCAGCATCGGGATAAATACCAGCGGGCCGCCGACCAGCGCCATGATGGCTAGAAACAGCAGTACAAACGGCATATCCGCCGCCGCGCCCACGGTGGTGGAGGTCAGTAATTCCCGCACCTGATCGATCTCCCTCAGCTGCGAGATAAACGAACCGGTCGATTTCGGCCGCGCTTCGTTTTTGATCGCCAGGGCGCGGGCAAACAGCATGCCGGAGATCTTCAGGTCGATTTTCTTGCCCATCAGATCGGAGATCACGGTGCGCGACAGGCGGATGGCATACTCCAGCGCCGCCGCGATCAGCACCCCAAAGAACAACACCCACAAGGTGGAGTAAGACTGGGCCGGAATAACCCGGTCATAGACCTGCATCGAAAACAGAATACCGGCGAGGGCCAGTACGTTGCTGATGATCGATGCCAGTGAGATCTCGCCGATTTGCCGTTTGGCCCCGCGAAAATGTTGCCAGAACCAGTGTTTGCGGTAGGGCTGCACGAAGTCGTCGATACGCGCATCCTGCCCGCGCTCCGCCGCCCCCAGCAGCACAATGCTGCCTTGCCCTTTGAGCAGCAGCTCCACCAGCTCGGCCTCTCGCTGCACGTCGCCGCTGTCGCTGAGCCAATACAGCGCCTTGCCTTCGCTGTCGAGGGACTCGATCACCATCAGGCCGCCGTCGTCGATCTCGATCAGCGCAGGCAGGATCTCGTTACGCCAGCGGACTTTCTCTCGCGGCTGCAAGCTGACGCTAAGCCCCATCAGGTGGCCCAGGCGCTCTAACCGGCGCGGGGCAGGCAGTTGTTCATACCAGCGCATTTGCTGGCGGACGGATTTGATATCGACAGCCAGACCGTAGCCGTTGGCCGCCCGGGCCATGGCTGAGATCCAGGTTTCGAGTGAGGCAGGTTGTGACATAAGCGCTCCTGGCAAAATCATTCAGACTACAGCGACGGTAAGCTGTCGCCACTGGCTCGTTGGCGCTCGATACCCAACATATCCAATAAATTGTCGACCGCGGAGGCGTAGCGCACCGCCGCGTCCCAGCCGTCGTAAAGCGCGGTGACGCGTGACGTTTCTGCCTGTAGCACGTCTTGTTCCACGCTGAGCAGGTCGTTCAGGCTGCGCTTGCTGAGCTTGTACTCGTCCTGGTAGACGCTGCGGGTATAGTCCGCGCTGCTCAGCTGTTGCGCTCCGGCCAGCTCCCGCTGCTGTGCACCGATCAGATCGGCATAGGCGGTGGAGGCTTTCTGGTTCATATCCAGCTTGGCGGCCTCGACCTGAGCCTGTGCTGCCTGGCGGTCGCCCTCGGCGGCATCGACCTTGGCATTGACCGCGCCGCCCTGATAGATCGGCGCCTGTACGACGAGCTGCAGCTGATCGTTCCAGTAGGATTGGGCATCGCTGCCATCGCTCTCATAGCGGGTGCGGCCAGCCTGGACCGAGATGGTTGGCCAGTGCTGTGCCTCGGCCTGGCGAATGCGTTGGGTCGCGGCCTCCTGCTTGGCCTGGGCGCTGAGTACCGCATTACTTTTTTGATAGGGCAGCGACTTGAGGGTGATTTTCTGTTGCAATAGCTGCTGCGGCAGGTCCGGCAGTTTATCCGGCACGACGCCAGTCAGTACGGTAAGTTGCGCCAGGGCTGAACGGTGCTGAGCGCGATACTGTTCCAGCGTGGCGTTCATCCCGGCGATGCGGGTTTGCGCCTGTAACACGTCGGATTGCGAGCTAAGGCCGGCATTGGCCCGCAGCTCGGCAATTTCCTTGACCCGGTTCAGTGACACCAGGTTGCGCTCCGCCGCTGTGCCCAAGTCCTGATAGCGCTTGACCTGTAGGTAAGCCTGCAGCGTTTGCTGGCCCACCTCGGTCATGGTTTGGTACAGCGTGTAGCGATAGGCGTCGGAGAGGTTATTTTGTTCCTCAATGCTGCCGCTGGTTTTGCCGAAGTCATACAGCAACTGGTTCAGGGTCACGCCTGCCGAGGCGTTGTTGTTCAAGGTGCCGGAGGAGTCGGTCTGGCTGGATTTGCCAAAATTGCTGTTGAGGGCAATTTGCGGGAACCAGGCGCTTTGCGCCAGCGCCAGATCGGCTTTACCCACGTTAATCTGTGCCGAAGCCTGGGCGATCTGCGGGTTACGCGCAAAGGCTCGCAGGATCGCATCCTGTAAAGTGAGCGTCATCACCGAACGTTCTGTCGGTGCGGCTTGCCAGTTAAATTCGACCTGCGGAGCGGCGAGAGTCTGACCTGTCAGCCCGCCTAATCCGCCCAAAAACAGTCCGATTGTGGCCGCACGCCGTAGCGTGAGCCGAGCTCCATCCGTGCCATAAGGGTATTTTTTCATTATCGCTACCACATCTATGCCGATAACTGCGCTTGGTTGCCGTTTCGGCTTTGTTATTGTGACGATCATTAATTTCGGCGGCCCGTCTCCCGAACGGAACCGCCGCACTGCCTTGGCCTGAACTCTGTCATTCCCATGCCACTGGCTCGCTGCGTACGAGCCAGTGGCTGACAGAGAGGCCGGGTACTACACCAGATTGACGTGCAGGCCTTGCTGCACCAGAACATCTCCCAGGGTGTTGCCGCTGTCGAGGGCGGAGTTGTGGTAAACGTCGAACACTTGGCCATCGACCGTCCGTTGGCCCACTGAGCTCCAGGTGCCGCCTTCGGCCTGGGTCAGATTGACCTGGTCACCGACGCTGCCCTTGATCAGCAGGTTGTCGCTGGCGGCATCCTTGACGTTCAGCGCCTCGTGCAGATCCAGCGTGATGCTGTTGGTGCCGCTGGTGCCCAAATCGAAGATATCGATGTGTTGCACCTTCAGGCCCAACGCCGTCAGATCCAGGTTGAGGTTTTTGCCATCCAGCTCCAGGGTATCGATACCCGCGCCGCCGTCGATCGACAGGAAGTCGAGGGCGTTGACGTGGATCACATCGTTACCGCTGCTGCCATGGATGGTGTCGCCGCTGGCAGTAGTGCCATCCGCCAGATTGATGGTGACGCCGCCAATGCTGAAGGTGGTGTCTTCAACCGTGGTAACTCCAGCGGTATCCACCGGCAGCGTTGGGTTCACCACCAGCGTGCTGGTGACTGGCTCGCTGGTATCCGTGGTGGTCTGGGTACTGCTGACCTCGCTGGTTGGCGTGCTGGTTTCTGCCGTGGTGTGTTGCACGGTGGCGACTGTAGTGAGATCGGTGGTGCTGTCGGTGCTGGTGTTTTCAGTACCTGAAGTATCCAGCGACAGTGTTTCGACCGTGGTGTTGGCGGTCATCAGCAGTGGCAGTTCGATACCGGAAGTCAGCCCCGCAGAGACGCTGACCCCGTTGCCTGCCAGGTCGGTGACCGAAGCCGCCACTGCGGTACCCAACAGGGTAGGGATCAGGTTGAGCACATTCAGACCCTTGAGGGCGTTGGTGGTGTCGAACTTCACCGACCAATGCCCGGTGGCGTCTACGGTGCCTTGCAGCGTACTGCCCAGTAAGGTGACGCTGACTTGCGCTCCTTGCTGTACGTTAAGGCTGGTACCGCTGACGGACAGACCGTTGGTCAAAATGCTCAGCGCACTGCCCAAGGTGCCGAGGGCATCGATGCCCAACAACGGCAGCGCGTGGATTTTCACCGTGGCGTTGGCGTTGGCCGAGCTGGTGTTACCGTAGCGGTCGGTGACGGTAACGCCGACCGACAATGGCCCATCTGCCAGATTGACCAGATCCAGGGTAGGAACGCTGACGCTCCATTTCCCGTCGTTGCCTACGGCGGCAGTCAATACCAGTCCTCCCACATTGACGCTGACGCTACCGCCGATGGCGTTGGTAGTGGTGCCGCCGATCAGCTGGTTCAGGTTGGCTTCGCTCAGATTGAGGAAACCATCGCCAAACAGGCTACCCAGGTTAACGGTCGGCAGGTTGTGGATCCCCACGCCCAGATCGGCGCTGATGCTGCCGGTTTTCCCTGCGGAGTTGGTGACCGAAACGTCCAGTGACAGATTGCCGTCCAGCAGGCTGGACAGGTTGAGCGGCGTCAGGCTGAGTGACCAACTGCCATCGGCATTCACCTGGGTGGTGAAGGTATTGCTGCCGAGGTTTACCTGAATGGTTGAACCCGGTGCGTTGGTGGCATGACCGCTGATGATCTGGTTGCTGGTCGCCTCCAGCGCATTCAGCAGGTCATCACCGCCGAACAGCGGATCCAGCGTCAGGGTTGGCAGAGCGTTGATCAGCACGTTGAGTGGGTTGACCGTGCTCACGGTGTTACCTGCCGCATCGGTGAGGCTGGCGGTGACGTTGGTCACGCCATCCAACAACCCTTGCAGATCCAGGGTTGGGATCGGCAGTTGCCATTTGCCGGTGGCATCGACGCTGGTGGTATAGGTATGGCTACCCAACGTCAGCGTGATGGTGGTCCCGGCCGACACGTTACCTGCGTTGCCGCTCAGGATCTGCGGTGACAGCAGATCGCTCAGATCCAGCGTGCCGTCGCCAAACAGCGGGTTCAGCGTCAGCGTCGGCAGGATGGTTGCCACATTGAGGCCTACACTGGCCCCGCTGGTGTTGCCCGCAGGATCGGTGACCGTAGCGCTGACGATCAGATTACCCGCCGCCAGATCCGCCAACTGCAACGGATTGATGGTAGCGCTCCAGCTACCGTCGGCACCGACCGTGGCGTTCAGTTGCAGCGTACCGACCTTGATCACCACTTGGGAACCTGCCGCCGCATTGGTGGTGGTACCGCTGATGGTCTGGGTTAGCAGTGCTTCGGCAGCATTGAGGAAGCCGTCGCCGCCAAACAGCGGGTTCAGCGCCAGCGTTGGCAGGTTGTTGACGATCACATCAATCGTCGTATCAAGCACGCCGGTATTGCCAGAGCCATCTAGCACCGAAACGCCAACGTTGATATCGCCGTCTAGCAAGGTCGGCAGATCGGCCGGTTGCAGTACCAGGCTGAACTTGCCGTCGGCACCGACGGTGGTCAGGAAGGTCTTGCCACCGAGAGATACCTGCACTTGTGCACCTGGGCTGGCAAAGGCCACAGTACCACTGAGGGTTTGCGGCACCAGCGATTCGGCCGCGTTGAGGAAGCCATCACCGCCAAACAGCGGATCGAGCGTGATCACCGGCAGTAACACATCCAGCTGTAGCCCGGCGGTGGCGCTGGTGGTGTTACCCACCGCATCGGTCGCGGAAGCGGTAACGGTAAAGTCACCATTGCCCAGCCCTTGCAGGATACCGAGGATATCCGGTGTGACGGTGGCGCTCCATTGACCGCCTGCGCCTACGGTGGCGGTCAGGGTTTGCGAACCGGCAATGTTCAGGTTAATGGTGGAACCTGCCGCCAGGTTGGTGACGGTGCCGCTGATGGTCTGGTTGAGCAGCAGATCCGCCACGTTGAGGATACCGTCGCCAAAGATCGGATCCAGCACGATGTCCGGCAAATTGTGGATGATGGCGGTGATATCGATGTTTTTGCTCACCACGTTACCGGCAGAATCGGTCACCGAAACGCCCAGCGCCAGATTGCCGTCGCTCAGTGCAGCCAGATCCAGCGGTGGGATCGACAGGCTCCAGATACCGTCACTGCCAACGCTGGTGGTATAGGTTTTGGTGCCCAGGCTGACGCTAACGCTGCCGCCGCCGATACCGAGACCGTTAATCACCCCGCTGACAGTCTGTGACACACCGGCTTCAGCCGCATTCAGCAGGCCATCGCCGAAGGCGGTGACCGGGCCGATCACCGGCAGGTTCTGCGTGAGGACATCGATATCGATCAGGTCGTTGACGACGTTGCCGTTGGCGTCAACGATTTGTACCTGAACCTGCGCCAAACCGTCACCCAACAGGCTGAGCTGGCTAGGCAGCAGTGAAACGCTCCACTGGCCGTTGCCGCCCACGTTGGCATCCAGCGTGATGCCAGCGATAGTGACGTGAACAACCGCTCCGTTGTAATCGCCGGTGGCGTTACCGCTGATCACCTGAGTCAGCAGCGATTCGGCCAGGTTCAGCACGCCATCGCCGCCAAACAGGGCGTTAACCCCCGCACCGAGCGTTTTATTCAACGCCACGTTCAGCGTCACGTCGGTATGGCTGCTGTTGCCAGCGGTGTCGGTCAGGGTGACGCCGATGATCTGCGGCCCATCGGTCAGGCTTTGCAGATCGAGCGACGGTAGCGGAATGCTCCATTTGCCATCCGGGCCAACCACTACACTGGCGGTCAATGGCCCCAGCGTAACGGTGACGGTTTCGCCAATGCCGCCAGTCCCGGTCAATGCCTGGTCGAGCAGGGCTTCTGCCAGCGTCAGGACATTGTCCCCGGTCAGCAGATCGACCGACAGCAGTGGTGCCGTGGTATCGGTAGTAATGACGTGCGTTGCAGGCGTGGTGTTGCCTGCTGCGTCGGACAGCGTGGCATTAATGGTGCTACTGCCCTGCGGCAGGTTCACCAGATCTGCCGGTGGCACGTTGACCGACCAGGTGCCGGTGCCACTGACCTGTGCACTGTAAGTTTTGCCATTCAACGTGACCGTCACAATGCGGCCCGCTTCCGAGACCGAGGCGGTACCAGAAATCGCCTGGGCGACGGTGCTTTCACTGGCGTTCAACACGTCGTTACCCGCGAAGGTATTGATGGTGAGCGTCGGTGGAATGCGGTCGACCAATACGGTTTCACTGGCGGTAAATACCGTTGGTAGCGGTGTTAGCAAGGTGGTGCTGGCCGAAACCACGATATTGCCGTCAATCGGGAAGGTCACCACGGTGCTGAAGGTGCCATCCGCCAGGGTAGTGACCGGAATACCTAGCGGTAAGCCGCCCACGGTAATGGTGACTACCTGACCAAGCCCGATCCCGCCAATCACTTTACCGGTCAGATTGATGATTAGCCCGACCTCACTGGCGTTGACGATGTTATCGCCGGTGATCGGATCAACAGTAATGATCTGGCTCGGAGGGGTCAGGTTAACGTTGAAGCTGTGGTTATCGACGGCGACGTTCCCGGCCTGATCGCTGACCTGAGCCGTGATGCTTGGCGTACCGCTCAGGGCTTGCAGATCGGCAGGCAGAACAGACACGCTCCAACTGCCATCTGCCAACACCACCCCGGTATAGGTTTTACTGTTGAGCGTAACGGTCACCTGCTGCCCAACCGCGACGTTGGTGGAGGTACCGCTAATCAACTGTACCGACTGACTTTCGGCATAGTTGATGGTGTTATCCGCCGTGAAGTTGGAGATGGTCACGGTTGGTAGAGTGGTGATTGAGACGTGCACCGAAGAGCCGGCCGTGCCCTGGTTGCCAGCGGCATCCGTGGCGGTCACGGTGATGGTGTTATCACCTTCAACCAGATCTCTGAGCGCGCCGCTGTTGAGCGCCAGACTCCAGGTACCATCGCCGTTGACCTGAGCAGCAAAGTTGATGTTGCCGATCTTCACGTTGACCGCAGTCGCATCGCCGGAGTTACCGGTCAAAGTTTGCCCCAGGTTGGTTTCGGCCAGGTTGAGGAAACCGTCACCGAACGGTGTGTTGATGGTTGGTACCGGTGCGGTGAGATCGCTGCTGAAGTTCAGAGTGCTGCTGTTGGTGTTGCCCGCGGCGTCGGTCGCCGTGACGGTCAGCACGTGTGGCCCATCCAGCAAGGTGCTCAGGGTGGCCGCAGGCAGCGGTAACGACCAGTTACCGTTGATATCAACCTGCGCGTTGTAACTGATGCCATTGACATCGATCACCACTTTCACCGCCTGGCCAGCTCCGTTTACCCCGGTGGTGCCGGTGATCGTCAGCGCTCCGGCGGCTTCGCTGATGCTCAGCACACCGTCAACGCCAAACGGCGGAACGATGGTTGGCACTGGTAAGGTGAGGGAAGCAGTCACATCCAGCGGCGCGGTGGTAGCCGTATTGCCGCCTCGATCCTCAACGGTGACCTCAACGGTGTGTTGTCCGTTGCTGAACACGGCAAGCTGTGCTGCGGTGAGTTGCAGAGACCAGCCGCCAAGCCCATCGGCCTGAGCGGTAAAGGTTTGCTGATTTGGCAGACCTTCGTCTACCGTCACCGTAACGATCTGGCCGCTGCCGATCAGACCGGTTTTGCCGGTCAGGGTTTGCGTCAACGCGGCTTCGGCAATATTCAGCAAGCCATCGCCAAACGGCAGATCCAGGGTTGGCAACGGCAGCTTGTTGACCAGGATCTCCAGCGAGCCGGTAGTGCTGTTGATGTTACCCACTGCGTCGGTCACCGTCACCGTGACCGGCCAGTTGCCGTCCGGCAGGCCGAGCAGGGTGGCGCTGTCGAGTGGCAGCGTCCAGCTGCCGTCGGCATTTACCGTGGCGTCCAGGTTCAGGCCGTTGACATTCACTTTCACGGTCTGGCCCAGATTGCTATTGATGCCGGTGGAACCGGTGAGGGCTCCGCCCAACAAGGCTTCGGCATGGTTGACAATGCCATCGATAAACGGTGTGTCGAACCCGGCTACCGGCAGTCCGGTGAGGACGCTGTCAAAGTCCAGCGTCACGCCTTGACTGTTGCCACCTTTATCGGTGGCAACCACGCTGATGGTGTGTGGGCCATCCAGCAGCCCCAGCAGATCGCTGGTCGGTAAGGTGACACTCCACTGGCCGTTGTTGCCAACCGTAGCGTTGTAGTCTTTACCGTTGAGGCTGACCACCACCGTTTGACCGTTGCCGATAATGCCGGTGGTGCCGGTCAACAGCTGATTGACCCCGGCTTCCACCAGGTTCAGAGCGCCGTCGCCAAACGGCAGGTTAATGGTTGGATTTGGCAGGAGATGCGACAGGATCTCCAGCGACCCGCCTGCACTGGCCGGGTTACCTGCCGCATCCACGGCGGAGACCACCACCTGTACAGTGCCGTCAGCCAGCAAGGCCAGGGCATTGGCTGGGATCAGCGCGCTCCAGGTGCCATCGTTATTCACGATACCGTTCACCACGTAGGTACCAATCTGGACCAATACCGGAGTGTTAACCAGCAGGTTGGTTGCTGCACCGCCGATTGGCGTAGCGATCCCCAGTTCGGCAATATTAAGAATATTGTCACCGAACAGCGGGTTCAGCGTCAGCGATGGCAGCGTATGGGTGTTGACCGCCACCGTGATGGAGTCTGACACGCCGTTACCTGCAGCGTCGGTGACGCTCACGCCGATAGTCACGTTACCATCCAACAGCCCTTGCAGGATATTGCTTGGGATATTGACGCTCCATGCACCAGTCGTCGGATCCGCCAGGGCGGTGTAAACGTTAGCGCCCAACGTGACGGTAACGGTCAGGCCTGGATCGGTATGCCCGCTCAACACTTGCCCCAGCAGCGCTTCCGCCAGGTTCAGGATGCCGTCACCAGCGAAGATATCGATCTCCAGTAATGGTGGCACGGTGTCTACGTTAACGTTATGCGTTGCGCTAGCCGGGTTCTCGGCGACATCGGTCACCGTGGCGTTTACGGTCAGGTTACCCTGCGGCAAGGCTTGGGCATCGGCGGCAGGGACGCTCACGCTCCAGCTACCATCCGCTCCCACCACCCCGGTGTAGGTTTTGCCGTTGAGCAGCACGCTGACCACCTGGCCTGGTTGCACATGGCTGGAACCGCCGGTGATGATCACTGGGGAGTTGGCTTCGTTGGCATTGATGATGTCATCACCGGCAATCACGTTGATCGACAGCTGCGGCAGATTGCCCGCATCGGTGATCACGGTGAGGGTGTGGTTGGCGGTGGCCTGGTTGCCAGAGGTATCGCTAACCGTGGCGGTGATGGTGTCTTTACCGTCTGGCAAGGCACCCACATCCACAGCCGGAACCTGCAGGCTCCAACTGCCGTCCGCGCCGACGATGGCGGTATAGGTTTTGCCATTGAGCGTCACGGTGACCTGTTGCCCCTGTTCGACGCGTTGGCTACCCCCGCTGATGGTCAACGGCAGGTTGGATTCCGCCAGGCTGAGGTAGTCATCGCCGGACAGGGTGTTGATGGTCAACAGCGGTGCCTGGGCCGGATCGGTATCCAGGGTGATGCCATGGCTGACGCTGCCGATGTTGCCAGCGGCGTCGGTCAAGGTGGCGGTGATGGAGGAGATACCGTTCGGCAGGTTAGCCAGATCGCCAGCCGGAATGGTGACGCTCCAACTGCCATCTGCCAGCACCAGCCCGTTATAGGTCAAGCCGTTGATGGTGACTTTCACCACCACTGGCTGGCCGCTGTCGTTGATCGGTGCGGTACCGGTGATTTGCAGCGCTTGCTGGCTTTCGGCGATGTTGATGATGTCATCACCGCTGACGGTGTTGATGGTCAGCACCGGCACGGTCAGATCGACCGTGGCGCTGGAGTTGATGCTGGAGGTGTTGCCAGCGATATCACCGACGGTGACCCCAATGCTGGTTGGGCCGTCAGGCAGGGCCGCCAGATCGGCACTGGGTACGTTCACGCTCCAGTTACCGTTGTTATCGACGATGCCGGTATAGGTTTTCCCTCCCAGCACCACGCTGACGGTTTGTCCGCTGCCGCTCACTCCGGTAGTGCCGCTCAGCGTTTGATCGCTGGTGGACTCCGCCTTGTTGAGGTAGCCATCACCGAACGGCGTGTTCAGGGTGGCAACCGGCAGGCTGTTGATCAGCACGCCCAACTGTTGCGAACCAGTGACCAGATTGCCCGCTTCGTCGGTGGCACTGACGGTGACGGTCAGGCTGCCATCGCCCAGGATCGTCAGGTCGGCTGAAGGAACGGTAGTCGTCCAACTGCCATCGGCCTGCACTATCGCCTCGTAGAACTTACCGTTCAGTGCAATGGTGACGGTCGCGCCGACGGCAACGTTGGTGGAACTCCCGCTGATGCTGATCCCTGCGGCGGCTTCGATGGCGTTCAACTGGTTATCGCCAGTGATTGGGGCAATTGCCAGGGCGCTCTGGGTGAGATCGACCGTGACGTCATGGGTGGCGCTGGCCGGGTTACCGGCTTTATCGGTGACGTCGGCGGTGATCGTCAGGCTACCGTTAGTCAGCAATGCCAGATCGGCCGCCGGTACGTTGGTGCTCCACGAACCGTCTGCCTGCACGGTGGCGGTATAGGTTTTGCCATTGAGGGTGATGGAAACGATCTGCCCGGCTTCAACATTCAGGCTGCTGCCGCTCAGAGTTTGCGTTGCCTGCACCTCGGCACCGTCAATAATATTGTTGCCCGCAAAGGTGCCGATGGTCAGCACCGGTGCGTTCAACACGCTGGCATCAACCCCGATGGCGTGGGTGACGCTGGTGCTGTTACCGGCGCTATCGGTCAAGGTGGCGACCAGGTTATAGCTGCCATCGGACAGTGCGGTGAGATCGGCGGTTGGCAGTGAAGTGCTCCACGAACCGTCCGGCTGAACCACTGTGGTGTAGGTTTTACCGTTCAACGTCAGCGTCACGGTACGACCCGCATCGCCGATGGAGGCGGTGCCCGAAACGGTCTGGTTGAGCAGCACTTCGGCGCTGTTAAGCACGTCATCCCCGGCAATGACGCCGACGGTGAGGGTCGGAGCGATCTTATCGACCACGACGGTGCCACTCAGGGTGTTGCTGTTGCCCGCAGCATCGGTGACCACGACGTTGAGCAATGGCGTCCCATCTGGCAATGCCTGCAGATCGCCAACCGGAACGGTGACGCTCCAGTTGCCGCTACCGTCCACGGTGCCGGTGTAGGTTTTATCCCCAAGGGTCACGGTGACGGTTTGCCCCGGCGTGGTGATGCCGGTGGAGCCGGTGATGGTCTGCGGCTGGCCCGCTTCCGTACCGTTCAGGATGCCATCGCCAAACGGCGTGTTCAGGGTGGCGTCTGGCAGGTTATGGATAAACACGCCCAAGGTATGGCTGCTGCTGACCGGATTACCGGCCTGGTCGACAGCGGAAACGCTCAGGTTGATATTGCCGTCTGCCAACAGCGCCAGATCGGCCGGTGGTACCTGTACGTTCCAGGAACCGTCCGCCAGCGTAATGCCGGTGTAGGTTTTACCGTTCAGCGTCACGGTCACGCTTGCGCCGGTAGCCAGGTTGAGGCTGCTGCCGTTGATAGTTAATGGCAGCAGGCTTTCGGCCAGGTTCAGCTTATCGTCACCGGCAATCACGTCGATGGCGATGCCGCTCAGGGCCGTATTGACCACCACGTTATGCGTTGCCGTGGCTGGGTTGCCGGAGGTATCGCTAACGCTGACGCTAATGGTGCTGTTGCCCTGAGCCAGTTGGCCCAGATCGGCGGCGGATACGCTGGTGCTCCAGGTACCGTCTGCCTGCACGGTAGCGGTGTAGGTTTTGCCATTCAGCGTGATGGTCACCAACTGGCCCGCTTCCACGTGGGTGGTAGTGCCGCTCAGCGTCTGGCTGGTTTTCACCTCTGCGCCGTCGATAATATCGTTACCGGCAAACACATTGATGCTCAGGGTTGGCAGGTCCAGCGGATTGGCGTCGATTGTCACGGTATGGGTGACGGTGGTGGTGTTGCCCGCCGCATCGCTCAAGGTGGTGGTTAATGGATAACTACCATCGCCAATTGCTTGTAGATCGGCGCTTGGGATGGTGGCACTCCAGGTGCCGTCGTTGGCAACTACCCCGGTATAGGACTTACCGTTGAGGGTCACCGTGACGGTACGCCCGGCATCGCCGATGGAAGCGGTGCCGGAAACCACCTGGTCGCTGAGGCTTTCCAGGGCGTTAACCTTGTCATCCCCGGCAAACGGCTTGACCGCCAGGGTTGGTGGCACCAGGTCGACCTGCGCCGTAGTGCTGCCAGGCACGCTGTTACCCGCGGAATCCGTCGCGGATACGCTGATGGTATTGCTGCCCGCTGGCAGGTTTTGCAGATCGGCCGATGGGATGGAAACGCTCCAGTTGCCGCTGCCATCCACGGTTGCGGTATAGGTTTTGCCACCCAGAGTGACGATCACGCTTTGTCCTGCACCAGGGATGCCTGTGCTGCCACTCAGCAGTTGCGCAGTGGCTGCCTCCGCCTGGTTGAGGAAACCATCGCCAAACGGCTGATTGATGGTTGGTGCCGGCAGGGTATGGATATGCACATCCAACGAATGGCTGTCGCTGACCGGATCGACACCTGGGTTGGAGACGCTAGCAGTGACCGTTGTCAGGCCGTCTTGTAGCGCCAACAGGTCGGTGCTGTTAACCGATACGCTCCAACTGCCATTGGCCAGCACGACGCCAGTGTAGGTCTTGCCGTTCAAGGTTACGGTAACGGTTTGGCCAGCGTTCACATTGACCGTGGTTCCGCTGATGGTCAGCGGTTGTGAGGCTTCGGTCAGGTTTAGTTGATCGTCACCGGCAATCAGGTTAATGGCGATGCTTTCCACCGCCGTATCAACATTGATGGTATGGCTGCCGGTGGCCGGGTTGCCTGCCTGATCGCTGACGCTGGCGGTAATGGTAGCCTGGCCGTTGGCCAGCAACGCCATATCCGCTGCCGGAACGTTAACGCTCCAGCCGCCGCCTACCTGCACGGTGGCAAAGTAGGTTTTGCCGTTCAGGGTGAGCGTCACGGTCTGGCCGGCTTCGACATTGGTGGTGGTACCGGACAAGGCCTGGGTGACCAGCGCCTCGGCTCCGTTAACGATATCGTCCCCGGCGAATGCGCCAATGCTCAGCGTTGGCAGGTTGGCCGGGTTGGCATCGACGTTGAGGCTGTGGGTGACGCTGGTGCTGTTGCCAGCTGCGTCGGTGAGGGTAGCGACCAGATCGTGACTACCGTCGGTAAGCGCTTGCAGATCGGCGGCAGGCAGGCTGGTGCTCCACGAACCATCCGGTTGCACTACGGCGGTGTAGGTTTTGCCGTTCAGCGTCAGGGTCACGGTGCGGCCTGCATCTGCCAGCGAGGCGGTGCCGGATACGCTTTGCGCCACTAACACTTCGGCGGCGTTCAACACATCATCCCCGGCAACAAGACCCACGGTGAGGGTTGGTGCAGTTGCATCGACGGTAACGGTCGTGTTCAGCGTATTGCTGTTGCCGGCGGCATCGGAGACCACCACTGACAAGGCTGGTGTGCCGTCTGGCAACGCTTGCAGATCGGCACTTGGCAGCGTGACGCTCCAGTTACCACTGCCATCCACGGTGCCGGTATAGGTTTTACCGCCCAGGGTGACAGTGACGGTCTGGCCTGGCGTGGTGATGCCGGTGGAGCCTGTAATGGTCTGCGGTTGACCCGCTTCCGTGCCGTTCAGAATGCCATCGCCAAACGGCGTGTTCAGGGTGGCAGTTGGCAGACTATGGATAAACACGCCCAGATCGTGGCTGCCGCTGACCGGGTTACCGGCCTGATCGGTGGCAGTGGCGGTCACGGTAGCGGTGCCGTCGGCCAGCAATGCCAGATCGGCGGCGGGCACGGAAACGCTCCAGGAGCCGTCTGCCAGGGTGGTGCCGGTGTAGGTTTTCCCGTTCAAGGTCACGGTCACCGTAGCCCCGACGGCCAGATTGGTGCTGCTACCGCTGATTGCCAGCGGCAGCAGGCTTTCAGCCAGGTTGAGTTTATCATCACCGGCAATCACGGCAATCGACAGGCCGCTCAGGCTGGTGTCGACGGTCACGTCATGGCTGGCGCTGGCCGGGTTACCGGCGCTGTCGCTGACGGTGGCGGTAATGGTGGTCTGGCCGTTAGCCAACAGGGCCAGGTCGGCAGCCGGTACGCTGGTGCTCCAGGAACCATCGACCAGCACGGTGGCGCTGTAGGTTTTGCCGTTCAGCGTGATGGTGACGGTCTGGCCCGCTTCCACCTGCGTAGTGGTGCCGGACAGGGTTTGGGCGGTTTGCACTTCTGCGCCGTCGATAACGTCGTTACCAGCAAACACGCCGATGCTGACGGTTGGCAGGTTGGCCGGGTTGGCATCGACATTGAGGCTATGGGTGACGCTGGTACTGTTACCCGCAGTATCGGTGAGGGTAGCGACCAGATCGTGACTACCGTCGGTGAGCGCTTGCAGATCGGCAGCGGGCACGCTGGTGCTCCAACTACCATCCGGTTGCACCACGGCGGTGTAGGTCTTGCCGTTCAGCGTCAGGGTCACGGTGCGGCCTGCATCACCAATCGAGGCGGTGCCGGACACGGTTTGGGCCACCAATACTTCGGCGGCGTTCAGCACATCATCGCCAGCAATCAAGCCCACGGTCAGGGTAGGCGCGGTCGCATCGACGGTGACCGTGGTGTTCAATGTGTTGCTGTTGCCAGCGGCATCGGTTACCACGACGGACAAGGCCGGCGTGCCGTCTGGCAACGCTTGCAGATCGGCACTTGGCAGCGTGACGCTCCAGTTGCCGCTGCCATCCACGGTGCCGGTATAGGTTTTACCGCCCAAAGTCACGGTAACGGTTTGCCCCGGCGTGGTGATGCCGGTAGAACCCGTGATGGTCTGCGGTTGACCCGCTTCTGCGCCATTCAGAATGCCGTCGCCAAATGGCGTGTTCAGGGTGGCTTCTGGCAGGGTATGAGTAAACACGCCCAGATCGTGGCTATCGTTGACCGGGTTACCGGCCTGATCGACGGCAGTGGCGGTCACGGTAGCGGTGCCATCGGCCAGTAACGCCAAATCAGCCGCAGGCACGGTGACGCTCCAAGAGCCGTCCGCCAGCGTAGTGCCGGTGTAGGTCTTACCGTTGAGTGTGACGGTGACGGTCGCGCCCGTAGCCAGATTGGCACTGCTGCCGTTGATGACTAATGGCAACTGGCTTTCCGCCAGGCTGAGTTTGTCATCGCCCGCGATCACGGCGATGGACAGCCCACTGAGATCGGTATCGACGGTCACGTCATGGCTGGCGCTGGCCGGGTTACCGGCACTGTCGCTGACGGTGGCAGTAATGGTGGTCTGGCCGTTAGCCAACAGGGCCAGATCGGCGGCCGGTACGCTGGTGCTCCAGGTGCCATCGACCAGCACGGTGGCGCTGTAGGTTTTACCGTTCAGTGTGAGGGTGACGGTCTGGCCCGCTTCCACCTGCGTAGTGGTGCCGGACAGGGTTTGGGCGGTTTGTACTTCTGCGCCGTCGACAATGTCGTTACCGGCAAATACGCCGATGCTGACGGTTGGCAAGTTGGCCGGGTTGGCATCCACACCGAGGACATGGGTAGTGCTAGTGCTGTTGCCTGCGGCATCGGTGAGGGTGGCGACCAGGTTATGGCTGCCGTCGCTGAGTGCTTGCAGATCGGCAGCGGGCACGCTGGTGCTCCAACTACCATCCGGTTGCACCACGGCGGTGTAGGTCTTGCCGTTCAGCGTCAGGGTCACGGTGCGGCCTGCATCACCAATCGAGGCGGTGCCGGAAACGGTTTGTGCCACCAGCACTTCGGCGGCGTTCAGCACATCATCCCCGGCAACCACGTTAACGGTGAGGGTTGGCGCGGTCGCATCGACGGTGACGGTGGTGTTCAGCGTGTTGCTGTTGCCTGCGGCATCCGTGACCGTGACGGACAAAGTTGGCGTACCGTCCGGCAGCGTTTGCAGGTCAGCAGAAGGTACGCTGACGCTCCAGTTGCCGCTGCCATCCACGGTGCCGGTATAGGTTTTGCCGCCCAAAGTCACGGTAACGGTTTGCCCCGGCGTGGTGATGCCGGTAGAACCCGTGATGGTCTGCGGTTGACCCGCTTCTGCGCCATTCAGAATGCCGTCGCCAAATGGCGTGTTCAGGGTGGCTTCTGGCAGGGTATGAGTAAACACGCCCAGATCGTGGCTATCGTTGACCGGGTTACCGGCCTGATCGACGGCGCTCACGGTAACGGTGGCGGTGCCATCGGCCAGTAACGCCAAATCAGCCGCAGGCACGGTGACGCTCCAAGAACCGTCCGCCAGCGTAGTGCCGGTGTAGGTTTTACCGTTGAGTGTGACGGTGACGGTCGCGCCCGTAGCCAGATTGGCACTGCTGCCGTTGATGACTAATGGCAACTGGCTTTCCGCCAGATTGAGTTTGTCGTCACCGGCGATCACGGCGATAGACAGGCCGCTCAGGCTGGTGTCGACGGTCACGTCATGGCTGGCGGTTGCTGGGTTACCGGCACTGTCGCTGACGGTAGCGGTAATGGTGGTCTGGCCGTTGGTTAACAGCGCCAGATCGGCAGCGGGCACGCTGGTGCTCCAGGTGCCGTCAGTCAGCACGGTGGCAGTGTAAGTTTTGCCGTTCAGCGTGATGGTGACGGTCTGGCCCGCTTCCACCTGCGTAGTGGTGCCGGACAGGGTTTGGGCTGTCTTCACTTCAGCGCCGTCGATAACGTCGTTACCGGCAAACACGCCGATGCTGACGGTTGGCAAGTTGGCTGGGTTGGCATCAACGTTGATGCCGTGGGTGACGCTGGTGCTGTTGCCCGCAGTATCGGTAATGGTAGCGACCAGATCATGGCTGCCGTCGCTGAGTGCTTGCAGATCGGCGGCGGGCAATGATGCACTCCACGAACCATCCGGTTGCACCACGGTGGTGTAGGTTTTACCGTTCAAGGTCAGGGTGACGGTGCGGCCTGCATCGGCGACTGAAGCGGTACCGGAAACGGTTTGTGCCACCAGCACTTCGGCGGCGTTCAGCACATCATCCCCGGCAACCACGTTAACGGTGAGGGTTGGCGCGGTCGCATCGACGGTGACGGTGGTGTTCAGCGTATTGCTGTTGCCAGCGGCATCGGTGACCGTGACGGTCAAGGCTGGCGTGCCGTCTGGCAGGGCTTGCAGATCGGTGGCAGGGATGGTGACGCTCCAGTTGCCGCTGCCATCCACGGTGCCGGTATAGGTTTTGCCGCCCAGAGTCACGGTGACGGTCTGGCCCGGCGTGGTGATGCCAGTGGTGCCGGTCAGGGTTTGTGGCTGACCTGCTTCCGTACCGTTAAGGATGCCATCACCAAACGGTGTGTCCAGAGTTACCGCAGGCAGATCATGAGTGTAAACGTCCAGATTATGTGTGGTGGTCACGGTAGAACCGTCGTTACCTGTAACGCTGGCAGAAATCGTGTTGTTGCCTTCGGCCAGCAGTTGCAAATCGGCGCTAGGCACCTGCAATGTCCAACTGCCGTCCGCCAATACCTGCGCAGTATAGGTTTTTCCATTGAGAGTGACGGTCACGGTTGCACCAACGGCAACGTTGGCCGTGGTACCGCTGATGGCAAGAGGAAGCCCGGCTTCGACGGCGTTGAGCCTATCGTCTGAGGAAACAATGCCGATATTGATGGCCGAGAGTTGGTTATCTACGGTGATAACCTGCGGCGCGGTAGTTGTCGTGTTGCCCGCCTGATCGCTAAGCGTGGCGATCATCTCGTAATTGCCGTTGGTCAGGGCGGCCATATCTGCGGCAGGCACGCTGATGATCCATTTGCCATCTGCGCCTACGGTGCCGGTATAGGTTTTACCATTGAATGACACACTGACCATCAGCCCGGCTTCGCTGATGGAGGCGGTACCGGTAATATTTTGCGCGGATTTTTGCTCGTCTGCGGTGACAACATCATCGCCGGTAAACTTATCCAGCGTGAGCACCGGTGGCACGGTATCTACCTGCAAGTGCTCCGTCACGGTAGTGCTGTTGCCTGCGGCGTCGGTAGCCGTCACGGTGAGGGTATTATCCCCTTGGGCCAACGCTTGCAAGTCTGCGACAGGCAGAACCAGGCTCCACTTGCCATCCGCGCCCGTTACCGCCGTGTAGGTTTTACCATTCAGGCTAACGACAATCGTCTGGCCTGGATTGCTGGTGCCGCTAAGCGTCTGTGGCGTATGCGCTTCGGCGGCGTTGAGCACATCGTCCCCGGCCAGTTTGTTGACGGTCAGTTCAGGGGCGGTTAAATCGACAGTGATAGTTTCATGAGCGTTGGCGCTTTGCCCTGCTTTGTCGGTGACGGTGGCATTAAGCGTGATCGAGCCATTGGCCAGTGCGGCCAGATCGGCGGCAGGCAGAGAAAGCGACCAACTGCCATCGCTTTGAACCACGGTGCTATAGGTCTTGCCGTTCAAGGTGATGGTAACGGTTTGCCCCGCTTCGACATTTTGCGTATGGCCGCTCAGTGTTTGAGCGCTTTTCGCTTCGTTGGCGTTGATCGCGTTATCGCCAGCCAGGGCGTTAATTGAGATCTGTGGCGAGGTATTATTGATCGTGGTGTCAACGGAGATCGGGTGATCCTGCGTGGTTTGGTTACCCGCTTTGTCGGTTGAGGTCACGATCAGGTTGTAGTTACCGTTTTTCAGCAATGCCAGATCCGCCGCGGGCAACTGTAAACTCCATTTGCCGTCGCTGCCGACCGTCGTGGTGTAGGTTTTACCGTTCAGGGTCACGGTAACCGTCAACCCAGCCTCGCCGGTGCCGGTTAGCGCCTGCGATGTTTTCAACTCTGTGCCGGTCAGATGGTCGTCGCCGGTCAACGGGGTGACGGTCAACACAGGCGGGGCGGTATCGACCAGCACGCTGATCGTTTTTTCGACGCTAATCCCATCCTGGTTGGTCACTTTAACCGTCAACTGGTAATTGCCGTCTTTCAGACCAGAAAGCGCAGCGGAACTGAAGTCAAAGCTCCACTTGCCATCGGCTCCGACGGTAGTGGTGTAACTTTTGCCATTGAGCGTCAGTGTGATGGTCGCGCCTGCGGCAACGCCGGTGGTCAGGCCGCTCAGTAACTGGGCAATTTTAACTTCACTGGCGTTTAGAACGTTGTCCTGGCCTAGGGTTCCGACGGTCAGGGTCGGTTGTTCTGGCGGTACGGAAGGATCGTCGTTGTGGTCGTCGTTGTTATTCCCTGTCCCGGTAGCGATGGCAACGCCAGCCCCAAGCGCCAGGCCAGCCAGAATGGCGGCAATGGCACCGTTGGAGAGATCATTATCGCTAATCAGCAGGGGTGAAACGTCAGACAGTGATTCAAACTGCGGTGTGATTAGCATTGGCTCGGCGGTAGCGGCGGTTGCCGGGAATATCGCGTGCTGGATGGTGCCATTGCCATCATCAAACACCAATTCACTGTGTTTCCCGTCGGCGTCTACCTCAAAGAAACTTTGATAACGTACCGTCGTGCCATCTTTCATGTGTACGATCAGATCGTTACCTTGGCGTTCATAGCTGCCTACCAGTGCCTGAGTGCCATGGATCCGCACAATGCTGCTTTGTGTCAGGCTGACGGTAGTGGTACCGGTTGCTACGTCAGCGATTTTTGCGCCGCCGTGACGAGCAATAATATCAACAGCCCCAAGGGTAAAATTGGATTGTGCCATGTGGTTAGCCTCTGAACGCCAAAGTTAATTTGCATAGCGCGCCAAAGCCGCTTGTGTGGCTTTTGTAGGCGCGCTGGAATGCCCGATGGGGGGGCCCTCGAGCTAAATTTAACCTGGTGTTTAGATGACTAATTTAATGCAAAGTTAACTAATAAATCTTCCCTGATAGGATATTATGATTAAGTTTTCTAACTTATCTGTGAGATAGGTATAAGCGAGCTTTGATAAAAATGCCATAGGCGGCAATGATTATTGTGCAAAGTCGTTATTGATAAAAATTCTTATTTGCTAGCATGGATAAGTGCCCATAGGTAATTAATGGTTTCTTAAATTATTCAGCCATTTTATTTTTGCCAAGATAAATTGAATTTTTTCACCAGTTATTAACTGGGGTGGTGAAAATAAATTCGCATTTAATCATTGGGTTAACCTTTTTATTGTGGTGGTTGCACTTATTTGAAAGTTGGTGCTACCGGGTTGGATAAATAAAATAATTGTATTAAAAAACGGACGCTCACTGCGGGTCTTCGTAGCACTTATCTGCGGGGTAATAAAGGGGGGTTTTTGGGAATTGTGAGGTTAAGACTTTTTATTTATCAGTTATGCTACTGATTTTATGAGGCGGTATAATAAATCCTTCAGATTTTTGGGGTAAGGCGTGGCAGACACAGCCTAGACTAGAGCATGGTATAGGCTTTTTTCAGCCCGGTATCTTCTTCAGGGTCCGCACCTTGAGGCTGGGCTGGCTCTTCTTCAGGCAACGGTTCCGCCAACGGCGTTTCTGTTTGCGGGTCGGGGGCTGCTTCCGGTGCTGGCATGGTCTCCTGAATGATCTGCTCATCGAACGTCGGGTTTAATGCCGGGGAAAGCGGGGAGCTGGAGAGGCTGTCTGGCATGGCGATATGGGGCACTGGTGCATCCTGGACAAACTGCGACTCATCCTGTTTGACAGTCCTGCTGCAGGCCATAATCAACAGCCCACACAGCGCGAAAAACACATACAGGATATTCCCACCCAGAGGCTGGATCAACGCACCGACGGCCAGCGGCCCGATGCTGGCCCCCACGCCAAATGCCATCAGCAGACAGGCAGCCAGGGAGACGCGGCGCTCTGGCTCAATCATGTCATTGGCTAGCGCCACCGCCAGCGGGTACAGGGTGAACTGCAACATGCTGACCATAAAGCCGACGACCAGCAACACCGGGAAATCGATATGGGGCAACAGGGCCAGTGGTAAGGCGGCAATCACCAGCAGTAACGCGTTAACCCGCATCAGCAGCGTGCGGTTGTAACGGTCTGACAGCCAGCTCAGCGGAAATTGTGCCACCAGCCCGGCAAAGATCGCGATGGCCATAAACAAACCGGTTTGCTGGGTGGTCAACTCTTGCTGGCTGGCATACACCGGTGCCAACCCGTAGAAGGAGCCGACCACCATGCCGATCACCAGCGTGGTGGCCAACACTTTGGGAATGGCCTGTACAAAATAGCGTAGCTCCATTGGTGCGGGGGACATATGCCGAGCATTGGTGCGGGTTGTCAGGGCTATCGGAACCAGGCAGAGGGAGAAACACAGTGCGATCAGCAGCAGCGTGGTGATGCCGAGGTTGGTTTGCAACATCAGCACAATCTGCCCCAACGACATGCCAAGATAGGAGGCGGCCATATAGAAGCCGAATACCATGCCGCGCTGATTGGATTCGGACTGATCGTTCAACCAGCTCTCCAGCACCATGTACTGGCACATCATGCACAGGCCGATAATCAGCCGCAGTACCACCCATACAGGGATGTATTCCGTCAGGCCGTGGCCCAGCACCGCTGCGGTAATGATCCCGGCGCAGGAGACATAGGCGCGGATATGCCCGACGCGGGCAATCAGAAAGTGGCCCACCTTGCCGCCGATCACCAGGCCGATATAGTTGGCGGCGATAATGGCCCCGATCAGGGCACCGCTGACGTTGATGGAGGTTAACCGCAGGGAAATGTAGGTGGTTAGTAACCCTGAACCCAGCAGCATCAGCAGGGTAGTGGTATACAGCGGAAAGAATACACCTAACGTTTTTTTCACTCGGCCTTCCTGTTTTGGTCGAAGATTGAGGCAAACTGGTTTGCCGCAGCAAGTTGGACGTTATCCCCGATACTAACAGTTCGTCCAACGGCTTAAAACCGCAGCACTGCGAAGCGCTTGGCATTTCGGTCAGCAAACCGCCGCAGAGGCTTGATAAATGCTACCATCAGGCGCATATACCTTGATTGACTAAAGGAGAGGCTATGAGTGAGAAGCGGTTGCGTGAACTCAGTATTGCCGTTGGACAAAAGCTAAAGGCCCGCGGGCGTTGGATCAGCTGCGCAGAGTCCTGTACGGGCGGCGGTATTGCCAAGGTAATTACTGATATTGCCGGCAGTTCGGCCTATTTCGATCGCGGCTTTGTCACTTACAGCAACGCGGCAAAGCATGAACTGTTAGGGGTGGCAGAAGCGACCTTGCAGACTTATGGTGCGGTCAGCGAAGAAGTGGTGCGCGAGATGGCACAGGGCGCAATGCACGCGGCCAAGGCCGATCTGGCGCTTTCGGTCAGCGGCATTGCCGGCCCGGACGGTGGCAGTGCGGAAAAACCGGTCGGTACCGTCTGGTTTGGCTTTGCCGAACGTTCCGGCCAGGTGTTGGCACGCAAAATGCAATTTACCGGCGATCGTGATGCGGTGCGCCTGCAGGCAACGATTTTTGCGCTGCAAACGGCGCTTGATGAATTTTTGTAAAATTAGGCTTGATACTGTATGACCATACAGTATAATTAGCGGCAATTTCCTGCACAACATACATTCAGCGGCAATGCGGGTGATACCCGCATTACGCAACGAAGGAGCAAAAATGGCTATTGATGAGAACAAGCAAAAGGCGTTAGCTGCGGCACTGGGCCAGATTGAGAAGCAGTTCGGCAAAGGCTCCATCATGCGTCTGGGTGAAGACCGCTCCATGGACGTAGAAACGATCTCCACCGGCTCACTATCACTCGATATCGCTCTGGGGGCAGGCGGCTTGCCAATGGGCCGTATCGTAGAGATTTATGGCCCGGAATCCTCCGGTAAAACTACCCTGACACTGCAAGTTATTGCCGCCGCACAGCGCGAAGGTAAAACCTGTGCGTTTATCGATGCCGAGCATGCGTTGGATCCTATCTACGCCAAGAAACTGGGCGTGGATATCGACAACCTGCTGTGTTCTCAGCCGGATACCGGTGAGCAGGCGCTGGAAATCTGTGATGCGCTGACCCGTTCCGGCGCGGTTGACGTCATCATCGTTGACTCCGTAGCGGCGCTGACGCCGAAGGCGGAAATCGAAGGCGAAATCGGCGACTCACATATGGGGCTGGCGGCACGTATGATGAGCCAGGCCATGCGTAAATTGGCCGGTAACCTGAAGAATGCCAACACCTTGTTGATCTTTATCAACCAGATCCGTATGAAAATTGGCGTGATGTTCGGTAACCCGGAAACCACCACCGGGGGGAATGCCCTGAAGTTCTACGCTTCTGTCCGTCTGGATATCCGCCGTATCGGTGCGATCAAAGAGGGTGATGAAGTGATCGGTAGCGAAACCCGCGTGAAAGTGGTGAAGAACAAAATCGCTGCACCGTTCAAACAGGCAGAATTCCAGATCCTGTATGGCGAAGGGATCAACAGCCGTGGTGAGTTGGTCGATCTGGGTGTGAAGCACAAGATGATCGAGAAGGCCGGTGCCTGGTACAGCTACAACGGTGAGAAGATCGGTCAGGGTAAGTCCAATGCCTGTAACTTCCTGAAAGAAAACCCGGCCATTGCTGCGGAGCTGGACAAAAAACTGCGCGACCTGTTGCTGCACAGCAATGGTGAACCCGTTGCTGCGGGTGATGAGAAGGCCGACGACAACGAAGCAGAAACCAGCGAAGAGTTTTAATCTTTGCCGGTGGGTATACGCCCCTTGGGCGTATACCGATCACCAAGGCTTGCAAATATGAATGACGTAGGCTCCCAGCCTTCAGGTAATCAGCAAAATACGTTGATTAGCCGTGCGATGCGGCTATTGTCCCAACGCGATCATAGTGAAGCCGAACTGCGCCGCAAACTTGCGGCGTCGCCATTTATGGCGAACGCCAGATTCGGTAGTAAATCCCCGACAGAACCTCCCGAAGAGCCCGTCGATCCCGCAATCATTGAACAGGTGATTAGCTATTGCTACCAGCATAACTGGTTGGACGATCGGCGTTTCGCCAATAGCTTTATTGCCAGCCGCAGCCGCAAGGGATATGGCGCACAGCGTATTCGCTCAGAACTGATGCAAAAGGGCGTGGATAAAGAGATTGTGCAGGGCGCACTGGCGGAATGTGAAATCAACTGGTGTGAGCAAGCCAGGGAGATTGCACTGCGTAAATTTGGCGATCCGTTACCGGTAGAATGGAAAGAGAAAGCCAAGGTGTTGCGCTATTTGCTCTATCGTGGCTTCTTCCAGGAAGAAATTCAGTCGATTTACCGTGATTATGCGCAATGAATGCACACGGCGTTTTACTTCGCTGCGAAGAAAATTTATCTTATCCCCACATTTAGTTCGTGAGCCAGAGGATATCGTCAGGATGTCGAGCCTCTTTCACGCGTCGTTATTCTAGTCTTTCCGGGAAAATTATGAGCAAGAGCACCGCTGAGATCCGTCAAGCGTTTCTCGATTTCTTTCATAGTAAAGGCCACCAGGTTGTAGCAAGCAGCTCCCTGGTACCTAACAATGATCCGACGTTGTTGTTTACCAATGCCGGCATGAACCAATTTAAAGACGTTTTCCTGGGGCTGGACAAGCGCGCCTACTCGCGTGCCACCACTTCACAGCGTTGCGTGCGTGCCGGTGGCAAGCACAACGATCTGGAAAACGTCGGTTATACCGCTCGTCACCATACTTTCTTTGAAATGTTGGGCAACTTCAGTTTCGGTGACTACTTCAAGCATGATGCCATCAGCTATGCGTGGGAGCTATTGACCGGTGAAAACTGGTTCAACCTGCCGAAAGAAAAGCTGTGGGTCACCGTCTATGAGACCGATGACGAAGCCTTTGACATCTGGCAGAAGCAGATTGGCGTGCCTGCGGAACGAATCATCCGCATTGGCGATAACAAAGGCGCGGCCTTTGCTTCCGATAACTTCTGGCAAATGGGTGACACTGGCCCGTGTGGCCCGTGCACCGAGATCTTCTTCGATCATGGCGACCATATCTGGGGGGGGCCTCCGGGTAGCCCGGAAGAAGATGGCGATCGCTATATTGAGATCTGGAACATCGTGTTCATGCAGTTCAACCGTCAGTCTGATGGCACCATGCTGCCGTTGCCGAAGCCTTCGGTGGACACCGGTATGGGCCTTGAGCGTATCGCTGCGGTGCTGCAACATGTCAATTCCAACTACGAAATCGACCTGTTCACCACCCTGATTGCCGCCGTCGCTAAACTGACCGGTGCGACCGATTTGGGTAACAAGTCGCTGCGCGTGATTGCTGACCATATCCGTTCTTGTGCCTTCCTGATCGCCGATGGGGTGATCCCGTCGAATGAAAACCGTGGCTACGTGCTGCGCCGTATCATTCGCCGCGCGATCCGTCATGGCAATATGCTGGGCGCGAAAGAGACCTTCTTCTACAAGCTGGTTGCTCCATTGATCGAAGTGATGGGCCCTGCCGCTGACGAGCTGAAACGTCAGCAGGCACAGGTTGAGCAGGTACTGAAATCCGAAGAAGAACAGTTTGCCCGTACGCTGGAGCGCGGTTTGGCGCTGCTGGATGACGAACTGGCCAAGCTGCAGGGTGATACTCTGGATGGCGAAACGGCATTCCGTTTGTATGATACCTACGGTTTCCCGGTGGATCTGACTGCTGACGTCTGCCGTGAGCGTGGCCTTAAGGTTGATGAGCAAGGCTTTGAGCAGGCTATGGAGGCTCAACGCCGCCGTGCGCGTGAGTCCAGCGGTTTTGGCGCGGACTACAACAGCCTGATCCGTGTTGACGGCGCAAGCCAGTTCAATGGTTACGATCGCGAAGAGCAACAGGCGAAAGTGACCGCTCTGTTCCGCGATGGTCAGCCAGTGGATGAGATCCATGCGGGTGAAGAGGCCGTGGTGGTGCTGGACGAAACGCCATTCTATGGCGAATCGGGTGGCCAGGTCGGCGATAAAGGCGTGTTGAAAGCAGCCGGCAGTGAGTTTGTCGTGAGCGATGCGCAGAAATATGGCCAGGCTATCGGTCACCTGGGCAAGCTGGCTAGCGGCTCTCTGAAGCTGAATGACCGCGTTGATGCGGTGATCGACAGCGAACGCCGTAACCGTATCCGCCTGAACCACTCCGCCACTCACCTGTTGCATGCGGCATTGCGCCAGATCCTGGGTGAGCACGTAGCGCAAAAAGGTTCGTTGGTTAACGACAAGTACCTGCGTTTTGACTTCTCGCACTCTGAAGCGATGAAGCCAGAACAAATCCGCGCGGTAGAAGATTTGGTTAACCAGCAGATCCGTCGTAACCTATCGGTGCAGACCGAAGTGATGGCGTTGGACGATGCCAAAGAGAAGGGCGCGATGGCGTTGTTTGGCGAGAAGTACGATGACCACGTGCGTGTGCTGACTATGGGAGATTTCTCTACCGAACTGTGTGGCGGTACGCACGCCAACCGTACTGGTGATATTGGCCTGTTCCGCATCCAGAGTGAGTCTGGTACCGCAGCCGGTATCCGTCGTATTGAAGCGGTGACGGGTGAAGGTGCGATAGCGACCTTACATCAGCAAAGTGACCTGTTACAGGATGTTGCTCACCTGGTGAAGGGTGACAGCACTAACCTGAGCGATAAGGTACGTGCGGTGCTTGATCGCACTCGCGCGCTGGAAAAAGAGCTTCAACAGCTGAAAGATCAACAAGCTGCGCAGGAAAGCGCTTCTCTGTCGAGTCACGCCAAGCTGGTCAATGGCGTGAAACTGCTGGTCAGTCAGTTGGATAACGTTGAGCCGAAGATAATGCGTACCATGGTTGACGATCTTAAAAATCAGCTGGGTTCTGCGATCATCGTGTTGGCCACGGTGGAAGAAGGCAAAGTCAGCCTGATTGCGGGTGTTACCAAAGATCTGACTGACCGGGTTAAGGCCGGCGAGCTGATCGGCAACATCGCACAGCAGGTTGGCGGCAAGGGCGGTGGGCGCCCTGATATGGCAATGGCAGGCGGCACTGATGCCAATGCCTTGCCTGCGGCATTAAACAGCGTAGAGGCCTGGGTGGCCGCGAAACTGTGAATATAAATAAATAGGCACATTCTTGACGCTGTAATCCATTGTGGCTTATGGCGTTTTTAGACTGTGCTAACACAATGTAGTTATAATTGCGGGTACAAAGTTTTCCAGGTCGGCTAAACTTATTCTTAATCTGGAGTGACACCAAGTCTACTTACATTTATTGTGGGTTCTTGACTTACGTTTTCACTGTATATAATGGATAATGGCGGGGAAACTGAGAGACCCGACTCTTTTAATCTTTCAAGGAGCAAAGAATGTTAATTCTGACTCGTCGAGTTGGTGAAACCCTCATGATTGGCGATGAGGTTACGGTCACAGTGCTAGGGGTTAAAGGCAACCAAGTTCGTATTGGTGTGAATGCCCCCAAAGAGGTGTCTGTTCACCGCGAAGAAATCTATCAGCGTATCCAGGCCGAGAAGTCTCAACAGACGACTTACTGA
The DNA here is from genome assembly GCF_023282985.1 of Serratia silvae. Lineage (GTDB taxonomy): Bacteria > Pseudomonadota > Gammaproteobacteria > Enterobacterales > Enterobacteriaceae > Chania > Chania silvae. The sequence continues at coordinate 443,738 of NZ_JAGQDC010000001.1, forward strand.
TTTCTAAGTAGCGTCTCGTTCTATAGCGAGACGCTCCTTGCTTTTCTGGACCCGCTTTATCCCTCCTTTTCATGCTAGCTGTTATCTTCCCCCACATTTTTCCAATAATCTTTCTCCTGCGATCAAACTCTTATCCGCGGTAGCACGGCATTTTCTTGTTGATAAAGCACTCTTTTTGCCGCGAAATCACTCATGTTGCCTGTGATTTGTGCAAACGCGCGAGAGTTGGGAAAAATTGTTTGACTTATAAACCCACGAAAGTAATATGTGCGCCACGCAGTGCCGATGAGCTTCTCTAAAGCAAGTTAGGCACGATTCGCAAGAAGCGTACTGGTGAGGTGGCCGAGAGGCTGAAGGCGCTCCCCTGCTAAGGGAGTATGCGGTCAAAAGCTGCATCCGGGGTTCGAATCCCCGCCTCACCGCCATTTGCATCCATAGCTCAGCTGGATAGAGTACTCGGCTACGAACCGAGCGGTCGGAGGTTCGAATCCTCCTGGATGCACC
>NZ_JAGQDC010000001.1:444340-469332 GCF_023282985.1 Serratia silvae
AGCTCAGCTGGATAGAGTACTCGGCTACGAACCGAGCGGTCGGAGGTTCGAATCCTCCTGGATGCACCATATTATAAAGTACCTATCGCGAAAACCAACTTGTAGATAGATACAATATGGAAGGTGGCACTAAGGAGAATAACGTTGCACTGCAACGGCCCAAGGGGTGAAGCGCTTGCGCTGAATAATCCTCCTGGATGCACCATTCTTCAGTGACGTTTCACGGAACGAAACAAATTCGCTACAAAAATTAGATTGCATCCATAGCTCAGCTGGATAGAGTACTCGGCTACGAACCGAGCGGTCGGAGGTTCGAATCCTCCTGGATGCACCATATTATAATGTACCTATCGCGAACGCTAACTTGTAGATAGATACAATATGGAAGGTAGCACTAGGGAGGATAACGTTGCACTGCAACGGCCCAACGGGTGAAGCGCTTGCGCTGAATAATCCTCCTGGATGCACCATCTATAGAAAAACCCGCTTCTGCGGGTTTTTCGCTTTCTGATATCCTGCTTCTGTCTTCTTAATCCTTCTATCGACACCGCATTTTCCGTCATGCTCTGGCAGCGACAACCTTTCGGCTTTACGCTAAAGTAGCTTTCTTTGCTCAATGGTCATGGAGTCACGATGTACGATCGCTATCAGGGTCTGATCTTCGACATGGACGGTACCATTCTGGACACCGAGCCAACGCACCTCAAGGCGTGGCACGAGGTGTTGGCACGTTACGGAATGAAGTTTGATGCGGCCGCCATGACAGGGCTGAACGGCTCACCTACCTGGCGTATTGCTCAGGCAGTGATTGCCGCACATCAGGCTGATCTCGATCCTCATCAGCTGGCCGCTGAGAAAACTTGCGCGGTAGAAAGCATGCTATTAGACACGGTGCGCCCATTACCGCTGATTGAGGTGGTGAAGTCTTATCATGGGCGTCGTCCCATGGCCGTGGGCACGGGCAGTGAGCACCGGATGGCGGAGATGTTGCTGCGTCATTTAGGGCTGTTCGACTGCTTTGATGCTATCGTCGGGGCTGATGATATTCAGCGCCACAAGCCGGAGCCAGATACCTTCCTGCGCTGTGCGGAGTTGATCGGCGTTCCTGCGGAGCACTGTGTGGTGTTTGAAGATGCCGATTTCGGTATTCAGGCTGCCAGAAGCGCCAATATGGCCGTGGTAGACGTTCGCACGTTGTGAGTAGTACGCTGGCGGTCATGTCGCTGTTTGGCAGCAGCTTCCTTAGTGCGACGCTGTTGCCTGGCAATTCAGAGATCGTGTTGGTTGCGTTGTTGACCAACAGCAGTGCTTCACCAGGCTTACTGGTGCTGGCTGCAACGTTGGGAAATACCCTTGGTGGGTTGACCAACGTCATTATCGGGCGCCTGTTACCGGCGTTGAAACCACAACGCGGGCTGGAAACGGCTCTTGGTTGGTTACAACGCTTTGGCCCGGCTGCGCTGTTGCTCAGTTGGGTGCCGGTTGTGGGCGATTTATTGTGCGTGTTGGCAGGCTGGCTACGTATGCCATGGGGCGCTGTTACGCTGTTTCTGTGTATCGGAAAAGCGTTGCGTTACATCATCTTGGCGATGATTACGCTGCAGGGTATCGCCTGGTGGCATTAACCAAGTGAATATAACTCAATATTCTCTAGGGAGCGGATTCAGTATGCTTACAGCTATCGTTATTAGAAGCGGGAGGTCAATTTGATCCCGGACGTATCACAGGCGCTTTCTTGGTTGGAAGCCCACCCTCATGCATTAAAAGGGATCCGGCGCGGTATTGAGCGTGAAACACTGCGGGTAACTGCGGATGGCACGCTTGCCAGCACGGGTCATCCAGAACAATTGGGGGCGGCATTAACGCACCATTGGATCACCACGGACTTTGCCGAGGCGCTGTTAGAATTTATTACACCGGTTGATGATGATCTCGATCACTTGCTGACGTTCCTGCGCGATATCCATCGTCACGTGGCGCGCAATCTGGGTGATGAGCGTATGTGGCCGTTGAGCATGCCGTGCTTTATCGGCGCCGAGCAGGATATCGAGCTGGCGCAGTTTGGCACCTCCAACATTGGCCGGATGAAAACGCTGTACCGCGAAGGGTTGAAGAACCGCTACGGTGCATTGATGCAAACCATTTCAGGTGTGCACTACAACTTCTCCTTGCCGCTGGAGTTTTGGCAGGCGTGGGCTGGCGTTGAGGATGAAGAGAGTGGAAAAGAGCAGATCTCTGCGGGATATTTCCGCCTGATCCGCAACTATTACCGCTTTGGTTGGGTGATCCCGTATCTGTTCGGGGCATCGCCAGCTATCTGTTCCTCGTTCCTCAAAGGCCGGGAAACCGATTTGCCGTTTGAGCGCAATGACCGGGGCATGTGCTACCTGCCTTATGCCACCTCGCTGCGCCTGAGCGATCTGGGCTATACCAATAAGTCGCAGAGCAATCTGGGCATTACCTTTAACGATCTACAAACCTATGTGCAAGGTCTGAAGCGCGCTATTGCGACACCTTCGGAAGACTATGCCAAGCTGGGGGTGAAAGAGGGCGATCGCTATCTGCAACTGAACAGCAACGTGTTACAGATCGAAAACGAACTCTATGCCCCGATCCGGCCAAAACGCGTCACCCACAGCGGTGAGACACCGTCAGATGCGCTGTTACGCGGTGGTATCGAATATATCGAGGTACGCTCGCTGGACATCAACCCATTCTCGCCAATCGGTGTGGATGCGGTGCAGGCGCGTTTCCTGGATCTGTTCCTGGTATGGTGTGTATTGGCGGATGCGCCAGAAATGAGCAGCGATGAGCTGCTATGCACCCGTAAAAACTGGAATCGAGTGATCCTGGAAGGGCGTAAGCCAGGCCAGACTATCGGTATCGGCTGTAACGATACCCGTAAACCGTTGGATAAGGTCGGCAAGGCGCTGTTTGACGATCTGAAACGTGTGGCCGAGGTGTTGGATAGCGAAGCGGGCGATCGGCAATATCAGCAGGTATGTGAACAACTGGTGGCGGCGTTTGACGATCCGGAACTGACGTTCTCGGCCCGTATCCTCAAGGAAATGAAAGCGCAAGGCACCGGTAACGTTGGCCTGGAACTGGCGGAAAAGTATCGCAAAATGCTGATAGAGGAGCCGTTGGAACTGCTGACCGAAGAGCAACTCGCTCAGGAACAGCAAGCCTCGTGGCAGCGCCAGCGCGATATAGAAGCCAGTGATACGCTAAGCTTTGATCAGTTCCTGAAGGAAAACGGCGGGGGCTGAAAAAGAAAAAGGCCACATCACTGTGGCCAAATACACATCTCTGAAAACAGTGATGATGATAACAAATGCGCGTCTTTCATAGATTAAGACTCGCAGGGTTGGAAAAGGTTTCATCGGAACGAAAAAAGTTTCGAAATAAATTCATTTTACCAAGAGGTGATGACATGCCACTGCTGGATAGCTTTACCGTAGATCATACTCGCATGGCGGCTCCGGCTGTCCGTGTTGCTAAAACCATGCAAACCCCCCATGGGGATACCATCACCGTATTCGATCTGCGTTTCTGTCGCCCGAATCTGGAAGTGATGCCAGAGCGTGGGATCCATACCTTGGAACATCTGTTCGCCGGCTTTATGCGCGATCATCTGAACGGTAACGGCGTGGAGATCATCGATATCTCGCCAATGGGCTGCCGTACCGGCTTCTATATGAGCCTGATTGGCGTACCGGAAGAGCAGCGCGTAGCCGATGCCTGGCAAGCGGCGATGGCCGACGTGCTGAAGGTGACTGACCAGCGTAAGATCCCTGAACTCAATGAGTTCCAGTGCGGTACCTACCATATGCACTCGTTGGAAGAGGCGCAGGAAATCGCCAAGCATATTCTTAATCACGGCGTGGTAGTGAACCATAACGAAGAGCTGGCACTGCCGAAAGATAAGCTGCAAGAGCTGCACATTTAGTCCCCCACCAACCCTCTCCCACAGGGAGAGGGAGCTGATAGCCCCTGCTCTTATGGAAGTAAAGAGGTGATCTAAGCAAACTCGTTCGCCCCTTTAACCAAGGTGAGTCAACCGTGCTCATGGGGAATCACTACACTTTCAGCCTGACTCGATCGGTCCCCTCACCTTGTGGGAAAGGGTTAGGGTGAGGGGCCTAGTGGTTTTGCACGCTGGACTGTAAGGATTTAATCGGTGTGACTCGCACCTGTTTGATCATATTATCCTGCACGTCGAGGATATCAATATCGTAGTGGCTGATGCGCACCCTGGTTCCGATGCTGGGGATCTCTTCCAGCTCTTCGAGCAGCATGCCGTTGATGGTTCTGGCCTCAATTGCTGGCAGCGTCCAGTTGAAAGCCTTGTTCAGCTCACGCACATTGGCACTGCCGTCGATCAATACCGAACCATCGCTCTGTGGATTGACTTCCTCAGCCAGCGTAGGCGACATCGAGGTAGTGAAGTCGCCGACGATCTCCTCAAGAATATCCTCAACCGTCACCAGCCCCTGGATATCACCATACTCATCGACCACGATGCCGACCTTCTCTTTGTTGCGCTGGAATTTCACCAACTGCACGTTGAGTGGAGTCCCCTCTGGCACGTAGTAGATCTCATCGGCCGCACGCAGCAGGTTCTCTTTGTTGAACTCTTTTTTCTCGGTCATCAGCCGGTAGGCTTCGCGTACGCGCAACATGCTGATGGAGTCGTCCAGCGAATCGCGATACAGCACGATGCGGCCATGTGGGGAGTGTGTCAGTTGGCGCATGATCGACTTCCAGTCGTCGTTGATATCAATCCCGACGATCTCATTGCGTGGCACCATGATGTCATTCACCGTCACCTTCTCCAGATCCAGTACTGAAATCAGCATGTCCTGATTGCGGCGCGAAATCTTCGACTGGGACTCGTTCACAATGGTGCGCAGTTCCTCCTTACTCAACGCACCGCTGATGCGCACGTTGGTGCGGATGCCGAAAATCCGTAGCAGCAGGGTGGTAATACCATTGAGCAGCCACACCAGTGGAAACATGATTTTTTGCAGCGGGGCCAGCAGGAAGCTGCTAGGGAAGGCGATACGTTCAGGATAGAGGGCGGCAAAAGTCTTGGGTAACACTTCGGCGAACAGCAGCACGACAAAGGTCAGCACCCCGGTGGCGATTGCCACGCCAATATCGCCATAAAGGCGCATCCCGACGATGGTTCCCAGTGCAGAGGCCAGGATATTGACCAGGTTGTTGCCAATCAGCACCAGACCAATCAGGCGGTCGGGCTTTTGCAGCAGCTTCTCTACCCGGCGTGCGGCACGGTTGCCCTGCTTGGACAGGTGCCGCAGACGATAGCGGTTGAGCGTCATCATGCCGGTTTCGGATGCTGAAAAATAAGCGGAGACCGCGACCATAATCACCAGAATGAAAATGAGGGTCTCTGTCGAAACGTGCTCCAACGCGGTATTCCTTATGTTGGGGGAGAAGAGTGTCTCGGCTAGGCGACGGTGCGCCAGGCCAGACTCAGCGCACCATCATCAGTTCCTGGAGCAGACGGCTCCCAAAGTAGGCCATGGTAAGCAGAAAAGAGCCGGCAAAGCTGAACCAGACCACGCGGCGGCCACGCCAGCCTTCGTGATAATGGCCCCACAGCAGCACGATATAGACAAACCACGCCATGATCGACAGCACGGCCTTATGCACGTTCTCCTTGCTAAACAGATTGTCCATATACAGCAGGCCGGTACACAGCGTCAGCGTCAGCAGCACCACGCCGATCTGGGTGATATGAAACATCTTACGCTCAATACTCATCAGTGGTGGCATATCGGCACTGAAACTGAGTTTTTTATGTTTCAACAGGTAGTCAAGCCAGGCGAGTTGCAGGGCGTACAGTGTGGCGATAATCAGGGTGGAGTAAGAGAACAGCGCCAGGCCGATATGCACCATCAGCTCCGGGCTGGCTTCCAGATGGGTGATAAACTCCCCAGGCAGGAAGCTGGCAAACGCCAGGTTGATCATCGCAAAGCTGTAGACGATCGGCAGCAGGAACCAGCCGCGATCGCGGGAGGCGACGTAGGTCATCACCGAACAGATAATCAGGCCAACGATGGAGCCAATGTTCAGCAGGCTGAGATTTTGCCCGGCGCTGACGTCAAAAATGCGCTGCTGGAGGGCGATGGCATGGCAGACCAGAGCCACCACGGCCGAGACCAGTGCCAGCCGACGGTATGCGCTATTCTTCCGCAACAAACTGGGAATGATCAGTCCAAGGCTGAGCAGGTAGGCCATCAAAGCCACAAAAGAGAATACTGGCATAGCGTTATTTAGCATCGGCATGGTTAATTGGAATGCCAGTATAGCGTTGAGCGGCCCCTACTCCAACCAATCTCCAACGCTAAGGCAGAGATCGTAATTGCAACGTGTTATAATCGCCGCAATTGTGTCGCCACTGCGGCCTGACTCTTACGTTGAGCATGAGACGATGTTTGAAAATTTAACCGATCGATTGTCGCGCACCCTGCGCAATATCAGTGGCCGCGGGCGGCTGACCGAAGAGAACATTAAAGAAACCCTGCGTGAAGTGCGTATGGCATTACTGGAAGCGGACGTTGCGCTGCCGGTAGTGCGTGACTTCATCAACCGCGTGAAAGAGAGCGCGGTTGGGCATGAAGTTAACAAAAGCCTGACGCCGGGCCAGGAATTCGTCAAAATCGTCAAGAGCGAGCTGATTGCCGCGATGGGCGAGGTGAACACCGAGCTGAACCTGGCTGCCCAGCCACCGGCGGTGGTGCTGATGGCAGGCCTGCAAGGTGCGGGTAAAACCACCAGCGTGGCCAAGCTCGGTAAATTTCTGAAAGAAAAGCAGAAGAAAAAAGTATTGGTGGTTTCTGCCGACGTGTATCGCCCTGCGGCGATCCGGCAGTTGGAAACCCTGGCGGAAGGCGTCGGTATCGACTTCTTCCCGTCAGACGTTAAAGAAAAACCTATCGACATCGTTAACCGTGCGCTGCAACAGGCCAAGCTGAAGTTCTACGATGTGCTGATCGTCGATACCGCGGGCCGCTTGCACGTAGATGAAGCGATGATGGACGAAATCAAACAGGTGCATGCGGCGATCAAGCCGGTGGAAACCCTGTTTGTGGTCGACGCCATGACCGGCCAGGATGCGGCCAACACCGCCAAAGCCTTTAACGAAGCGCTGCCGTTGACCGGCGTAGTGCTGACCAAGGTTGATGGTGATGCACGCGGCGGTGCGGCGTTGTCTATTCGCCACATTACCGGTAAGCCGATCAAATTCCTCGGCGTGGGCGAGAAAACCGACGCGTTGGAGCCATTCCATCCGGATCGCGTTGCCTCGCGCATTCTTGGTATGGGCGACGTGCTGTCGCTGATCGAAGATATTGAAAGCAAGGTTGACCGCGCACAGGCGGAAAAACTGGCTAACAAGCTGAAGAAGGGCGACGGTTTCGATCTGACCGACTTCCTCGACCAGCTTAAGCAGATGCGTAATATGGGCGGTATGGCCAGCATGTTGAGCAAACTGCCGGGTGCCGGCCAACTGCCAGACAACGTCAAATCGCAGATGGATGACAAAGTGCTGGTACGCATGGAGGCGATCATTAACTCAATGACGTTGAAAGAGCGTGCCAAGCCGGAAATTATCAAGGGTTCACGCAAACGTCGTATTGCGATGGGCTCAGGCATGCAGGTGCAGGATGTTAATCGTTTGTTAAAACAATTCGACGATATGCAGCGCATGATGAAAAAGATGAAAAAAGGCGGAATGGCGAAGATGATGCGTGGCATGAAAGGTATGATGCCACCGGGCTTCCCAGGCCGTTAAAACCTTGCCGCAGCCTTGCTGTGGCGGGTTTGCCGATTTACCGATCACGGTAAAACCTGTCCGAGAGCGTGATGGTGCAAAAACGAATTACTGGCAATCTACGCTTTAGATTGCTTTTTGCGCCAAAATGAGTAAAATTTTCGGGCTTTTTATATTGCAACCGGGCCCCGTCCCTCAATGGGGCCCGGCTGTTTTATTAACTAAAGAGGATGTTATGGTAACAATTCGTTTGGCACGTGGCGGCGCTAAAAAGCGTCCGTTCTATCAAGTAGTAGTGACCGACAGCCGCAATGCTCGTGATGGTCGTTTCATCGAGCGTGTAGGTTTCTTCAACCCAATCGCATCTGGTCAGGCTGAAGCACTGCGTCTGGACCTGGATCGCATTGAGCACTGGGTTGGTCAGGGTGCTACCGTTTCTGATCGCGTTCACGCGCTGATCAAAGACGCTAAGAAAGCAGCTTAATCTGTCGCGGTGGTGGCAATGAGCAAGCAACTCAAACCGGTAGCACCTAAGCAGCCGATTGTACTCGGTAAGATGGGGTCTACTTACGGCATCCGTGGTTGGCTCAGAGTGTTTTCATCCACCGAGAACGCCGAAAGCATATTTGACTATCAGCCCTGGTTAATCCAGCGCTCTGGTCAGTGGCAGTTTGTCGAGTTGGAAGACTGGAAACGCCACAGTCAGGATCTGATCATCAAAGTCAAAGGCATTGACGATCGGGATGCAGCGAATTTACTGACCAATTGCGAAATTGTCGTAGATTCTGAGCAGTTGCCTCCGCTGGAAGGCGATGATTACTACTGGAAAGACCTTATGGGTTGCCAGGTAGTCACCACTTCCGGATACGAACTGGGTAAAGTCATTGATATGATGGAAACCGGTTCTAACGACGTAATGGTCGTGCGGGCAAACCTGAAAGATGCATTCGGTATGAAGGAGCGGTTGGTCCCGTTTCTTCATGGGCAGGTTATCAAGAAAGTCGATCTCGCCGCCAAGATTATCGAGGCTGAGTGGGATCCTGGTTTTTGACCTCCGGATTTAATGGTCGAAGCAAGTGGAATAACAATATGGGGATTGGCTGGTGTTCATTGGTATCGTAAGCCTGTTTCCTGAGATGTTTCGCGCAATCACCGATTACGGGGTAACTAGCCGGGCAGTAAAAAATGGCCTGCTGAGCGTGCAGTGTTGGAGTCCGCGTGACTTCACCTACGACCGGCATCGTACCGTGGATGATCGCCCTTATGGCGGTGGCCCGGGAATGTTGATGATGGTGCAACCCTTGCGGGAAGCTATTCATGCAGCAAAAGCAGCGGCAGGCGAGGGAGCAAAGGTGATTTATCTGTCACCTCAGGGGCGCAAACTGGATCAAACCGGTGTGCGTGAACTGGCGGCTAACCAGAAGATGATTCTGGTATGTGGTCGCTATGAAGGGATAGACGAGCGCGTGATCCAAACCGAAATTGACGAAGAATGGTCAATCGGCGATTACGTTCTCAGCGGCGGTGAACTACCGGCAATGACTCTGATCGATTCGGTCGCCCGCTTTATACCGGGTGTTCTGGGCCATCAGGCTTCGGCAGAAGAAGATTCTTTCGCTGAGGGATTGCTGGACTGCCCGCACTATACCCGCCCAGAGGTGTTAGAAGGGATGGAGGTTCCGCCAGTTCTGCTGTCGGGCAACCATGCCGAGATACGTCGCTGGCGCTTAAAGCAGTCGCTGGGCCGTACCTGGCTTAGAAGACCTGAACTTCTAGAAAGCCTAGCTCTGACTGACGAGCAAGAGGTGTTGCTAGCCGAGTTCCAACGGGAGCATCGAGCTAAGTAACAGGACTATGAAGGGAACGTCTGAGCGTTGTCTCGACGAGACCGATATATCAGTTTACCTAGGGTAAGAGACATATTATGAGCAACATTATTAAGCAAATTGAACAAGAGCAGATGAAGCAAGACGTACCTGCATTCCGTCCAGGTGATTCCCTGGAAGTGAAGGTATGGGTCGTTGAAGGTTCCAAAAAACGTCTGCAGGCATTCGAGGGCGTGGTTATCGCTATTCGTAACCGCGGTCTGCACTCTGCATTCACTGTTCGTAAGATTTCCAACGGCGAAGGTGTTGAGCGTGTATTCCAGACTCACTCCCCAGTAATCGACAGCATTACTGTTAAACGTCGTGGTGCCGTTCGTAAAGCCAAACTGTACTACCTGCGTGAGCGTACCGGTAAGTCTGCTCGTATCAAAGAGCGTCTGAACCGCGTTAACTAACGCTGCATCCAAAAGTTAATAGTGATAAGGGGATTACCGTCATGGTAATCCCCTTTTTTATGTTGTGACTACAACTTGATTAAGTGGCATGGGTTTTGTGACCCCCAATATCTGAAATCCCCAAGGCAGCGATTAAGCTGTTTTCTAATTAAATCCCTCAGCCATTCATAGAAGAACCTCGCTTTTTTTCACAGACGCTTTCGTGCTATACCTTGGTTAAAATAGCACCTTGTTAAAAAAGGATTTCCAAGTGTCTCCACAGGTTATGATTGATCGTTTAACGAAAAAATACCCAGGAGCTGTGTCCTGGGCATTCGGTGATTCGCCGCAGCTCGCTGATGAACTTGCTGCATTGGTCGTGCAAGGTACAAAAACTGCAACCTGTGGTTCTTTCAGCTCCTTTGAACAAGAAGATGAATCCCCCTCAATCGGTGGCTACAGCATCATTCTGAGTGGAGAGGGCCAGCCGGTTTGCGTGATAAGAACCCTTGCCTTACGCCTTGCCCGATTCTCAGAGGTCACCAAAGAGCACGCCAAGAAGGAAGGTGATTTAAGTATGGATTACTGGAGAACAGGGCATCAGGACTTTTTCGAACGTGAAGGTAGCTACGCTGAAAATATGGAACTCGTCTTAGAAGAGTTTCAGCTTGTCGAGGTCTTGTGATCTTTGCTATTTACCGAATGAACACCTGAAAAGTTAATTTTTATCAGGGGATTACCAGATGGTAATCCCCTTTTTTCATTACATCGCGGCGGCGCGCTGTTTGCCTTCTTGCGGGTGAGGCTGCGCCGGAATGATGTCGCCGGGTGAAACGATGACTCGGGCCACGGATTCATGGGTGGCAAAGGTACAACTGCAGTTAATGTTACGGCATTGGTGATAGCGTTCTTTGGTCGATTCACTCAGATAACGGCTGGAGCGAGTGTGTGCCACGCTACCGCACAGTGGACAATGCATCATAGAGACCCCCTCTTGATAATACGGTGAAAAACTATTCGTCAGCAATGCTCGAAAAAGTCATTGAGCGAGCTGTTCTTTCCCTGGGAAACTGGTGGTGTTCGGCGTGCTGAGACCTTTTAGGCACAGCTCACGTTCGGCGGCCCGGCGGCGTTCCAGCCCACGGTTTTTGACGCCATTGACATAAATCCAGCGTGGTAACTGATCGCAAGCCTGTTGCCATTGCCCATGGTTAAGGAAATAAGCCAGGGTAGAGCGGCAGGCGGCGCCCGTACCGACGTTAAAGGCAAACGCCATGACGGCATCATAAGTTGCCTGGGGCATCTGCTGTGGCAGACAGGCCGCCATGTGGCTCTCCACTCGGCGGATATCTTCCAGCAGGTTTTCCGCCGCTTGCACTGGCGTGATGGATTTACCTGGAATAACACCGGCCGTATGGCCGACACCTTGCGTCCAAACCCCTGCTGCGCATTGATACGGGGTTAACTGGCACCCCTCAAAATCGGCAATCAGATACAGCCCTTGTTCGGAAGTTTTAATTTGATTGGCTTCCGGCAGCAGCATGGCGATCGCCAGAATGGCCAGGGCGCTGCAACGCTTAACGATTGAGTTCATCAAAAAGTCTCCGTGCTGCTGCATCGCGTTCGATGCTTTTGAGGATCTCCAGACTTTTGCGTCTGTAGTACCAATTAACCAGGAAGGTGCCGATCCCTACGGCCGCGCCGATCAGAAAGGCCACATCCTGCGGCGAGAGCTTGCCAAGCCAGGCGAGAAACAGCGCTGCGGAGTAGGTAATGAATGAGGTTAATTTCTCCATCCCATTAACCCCACATCTGCTGTCGCAGCGGGTTGTTTTGTAGGATAACGCGACTGTCGGCCACGATAAGCGGGTCGATACTGGCCTCATTTGCCGGGTTTATCATGGTTTTTACCTTAGTAATATTTACTGTATATGTATACAGTATTAATCAAAATGCTAAAGTCGTCAAGCCAGGATAGGACTATTTTTAGCAAAATGGGAAGTACGGGGATGGGCATAAAAAAAGCCCATTAATTATGAGCTTAGAGAAGGACTGCGCGGAGCTGTAAGACGAGATTACAAACCGTACACCAGCGTTACTGAAGTCGTAGTATCGGTATTTTTCGGTGCTGAGGCCGGTGGTTTGGTGTTGTAGACCACCGTGTAGGCCAGCCGTAGGGCGAAGTCGTTATTGATGGCGACGTTTAACGCGGTTTCGGAGTTAACGGTGGTTTCGTCGTTTGCCAAAGCGGATAGGCCTTCGGATAGACGGGCTGTGTCTGTCAGCCTGTAGGAATAGTTGGCGGCACCATAGGCCAGGGCGCGAGTGGTGCGGCCACCGCCGTGGTATTCGTCATGGCGTACGCCAGGGCCGAATTCGACACGCAGATCCTGGCGTGGTGCGCTAAAGATCTGACGCCCATAGCCCCCAGTGAGCGTAGAGCGTGAATCGTAACCGTTGTAGCGATCGTTCAGCCATCCAGCCTGACCGAACATATAATTACGAGCTGTCAGATTATAACGGGTACGGCCACTGGCCTGGTATTTCTCTGAGGAGCGTACGTTGGAGGAGGTGGTGTTGTTCGCCGAGCCCCACAGGCTGTAAGCCGTATCGCTGTTAAACCAGGTCATGGTGGTGTTGGCCAACAGGGTAGAGTTCTGTGTGTTACCTGACTGGGCGTTGTAGCCAGCCTGAACATTACCATCAAACGGCTTCTTGGCGGTGGCCGGATCGTCCATCGCGGTGAAGAGGGTATTGTCGGCGAACACGGAAACACTGGTGAAGGCAGTCAAGCAGCTAAAATACAGCGGAATGGCGCGACGAGCGCGTAAAGAGAGCATTTTGGATCCAGTAGTTAAGTGTGATTATAAGTGATGACAGTCACATTATATCGGTTCACTGAGGGGACAAAAATAGGCTTGGTTAGCTTATGTTTTTAGCTAAAAGAGGAGACTTATGCACTTTTCGTCTAGTGATATTATTGGCTTTTTACTGCGGCAACGGGGGGTTGCCCGTTGCCGTCAGAAACCCGATTAAAGGAAGGTCATCACCAGCAGATAACCGGTGATGCAGGAGCACAGTACACCGATCAGACCAGGGATGATGAAGCTATGGTTGATGATAAATTTGCCGATACGTGTGGTGCCAGAGCGGTCAAAACCGATGCAGGCCAGATCGCTAGGGTAGGTTGGCAGCACGAAGTAACCATAGGCCGCCGGGAAGAAGGCCAGCAACATTTTAGGCTCGACACCTAACTGCAAGGCCATTGGCGCAACGGCGGTCAGTGCTGCGGCCTGGCTGTTAACCAGTTTGGAAACCAGGAACAAGACGATGGCGTAAGTCCAGGGCTGGCTTTTCACCACGTCTTCCAGCACCACCTTTAACTCCCCCATATGTGCCTGGAAGAAGGTATCACTCATCCATGCCACACCGAATACCGAGAAGATGGCGACCATTCCCGCTTTGAATACGGCACCGTTGGCGATATCGCCAGGTTTGACTTTGCAGCCCATTAGGATCACGGCACCGGCGATCAGCATCATCATCTGGATCACCAGATTCATCGACAGCGGTTTCAGCACGCCCTTGGCATCGGCAAAGGAAGGGCGCAGCTCGGCAAAGGCACCAAGCATAACCACGATAGCGATAGCGCCGAAGAAGATCAGTGTCGACCAGTAAGCCTGCTTAGAGAATTTTTGATTGAGCAGGGTTTCGGTGCCGCCATAGATATAGGCGCGCTGCTCCGGATCTTGGATCCTGGCCTGGAAATCCGCATCCTTATCCAGATCTTTACCGCGGCGCAGACTCCACAATGCCGCCATCAATACGCCGACCAACGAAGCCGGGATCGAAACGGCGAGGATCTCCAGCAGCGAGTAAGCTTTGCCGATCCCATGACCGGCCGCAATGATTGAAACCAGTGATACCACGGCCACGGAAACCGGGGATGCAGTGATGGCCATCTGTGAGGCGACAGAGGCGACGGCCATAGGGCGTTCTGGACGGATCCCTTTTTTGATGGCGATATCAGAAATGATCGGAAACATGGTGTAGACCACGTGGCCGGTACCGCATAGGAAGGTCAGCGTCCAGGTGGTGAAAGGGGCAAGTAAGGTAATGTGCTGCGGGTGGCGGCGCAGTAGTCGCTCGGCGTATTGCATCATGACATTCAGGCCGCCAGCGGTTTGTAACACCGAGGCACAGCCGATCACCGCTAAAATGGTGAGCATGACATCTACTGGAGGTTTGCCAGGTTCTAAGCCGAAGATAAAGCACAGCAAAAATAAACCAATACCACTTATTAAGCCCAGCCCCATGCCGCCAAATCGGGTACCGACTAATAAGCAGATAATAATAATTGCGAATTGCAATGTGATCATAATAGTCCCTTGTCAGAAAGAAAAACTGCCAACGCCCATTGCTCCTCAATGCAGGCAGTACGGGCTTTGTCTGCGCAGATTAACCCTAAAGAGGTGTGGACGATTTACGCCATAGTTATTTATTTAGCGGGGGATAACTGTGAGATCCCGCAATATTTATTCAATAGGGTTACTATTATTTCTGGTATGGATTCAAATGAATAATGAATGAAAATTAATTGCCAGTTAAATGTGTGGCAATTGTTTTATAGTTGTTTAATTTGGCGATGGATTGGGGGGCTTAGGAAATTGTTGGCAGCAATATGTAGCGCTCACCCTCTGACTGGTGGTTGTTTTTTGAGCCCATCAGTGCGAATGAGTAACTGATCAGCGTGTTCAATTATGTTTACAGCTGCTGGTTTTTATGGAAGTTGTTACTGATGGTTATTCTTTGTGTGTTAATGGGCGTTAACCTTATTTTAGTAATATAAAACAATTAATTAATATGGATTTTTGTTTTCTTTAACTGGCGTATGTCTTCTGTGTTTTATGCGGTAATTTTTTATTTACATCAAATGGATTGAAAACTTTACAAGGAGTGGTTAAGGTAGCACCTGTAACGCTCAATGTTTTAATTACGCACACGCATAACGGCAAACGACAGGAATAGCATCATGCAAAAAGACGCGCTCAACAACGTACATATCAGTGCAGAACAGGTTCTGATCACCCCGGAAGAACTGAAGAACCAGTTCCCGCTCAGTGCCAACGATGAAACGGAAATCGCTACGGCCCGCCAAACCATTGCCAATATTCTTAAAGGACAAGATCACCGTCTGCTAGTGGTCTGCGGGCCATGTTCGATCCACGATCCTGATTCCGCGCTGGATTACGCGCGCCGTTTGAAAACCCTGTCGGCTGAATTGAGCGATCAGCTGTATATCGTTATGCGCGTCTATTTTGAAAAACCAAGAACCACCGTCGGTTGGAAAGGCCTGATCAACGATCCGTATATGGATGGATCCTTTGATGTAGAAGCAGGTTTGCACATTGCGCGTCGCCTGCTGCTGGATCTGGTCGGTATGGGCTTGCCGTTGGCGACCGAAGCGTTGGATCCGAACAGCCCGCAATACCTGGGCGATCTGTTCAGCTGGTCGGCGATCGGTGCGCGTACTACAGAATCTCAGACGCACCGTGAAATGGCTTCCGGCCTTTCAATGCCGGTGGGCTTCAAAAACGGTACGGACGGTAGCCTGGGCACGGCCATCAACGCGATGCGCGCTGCCTCTATGGCGCACCGTTTTGTCGGTATCAATCAGGCTGGCCAGGTTTGCCTGCTGCAAACCCAGGGTAACCCAGACGGCCATGTGATCCTGCGCGGTGGTAAAACGCCTAACTACAGCGCTGAGCACGTTGTCGCCTGCGAAAAACAGATGCAGGACGCGGGACTCCATCCGTCCTTGATGATAGATTGCAGCCATGGCAATTCAAATAAAGATTATCGCCGTCAGCCAGCGGTTGCCGAATCTGTAGTTGAGCAGATCAGAGCGGGTAACCGTTCGATCACCGGCATCATGCTGGAAAGTAATCTGCATGAGGGCAGCCAATCTTCTGAACAGCCGCGTGCGGATATGCGCTACGGCGTTTCGGTGACTGATGCCTGTATCAACTGGGAAAGCACGGAGACGCTGCTGCGCCACATGCATCAGGAACTCGGCGCTGCGCTGATGGCACGCACTGGAGAGTAGTGAGTTATGGTGGCTGAACTGACCGCATTACGCGATCAAATTGATGAAGTGGATAAAGCGCTGCTGGCTCTGTTGGCGAAACGCCTGGAGCTGGTGGCGGAAGTAGGGGAAGTCAAAAGCCACTACGGTTTACCGGTTTACGTACCTGAGCGAGAGGCGGCAATGCTGGCCTCTCGCCGCCAGGAAGCGGAAAGCCTCGGCGTTCCGCCCGATTTGATCGAAGACGTGCTGCGCCGCGTGATGCGCGAATCCTACACCAGTGAGAATGACAAAGGCTTCAAAACGCTGTGCCCTCAGCTGCGTCCTATCGTCATCATTGGCGGTAATGGCCAAATGGGCCGCCTGTTTAACCGGTTGCTGACGCTGTCGGGTTATCAGGTCAAAGTGTTGGATCAAGAGGATTGGCCACAGGCGGTTACCCTGCTGGCGGATGCCGGCATGGTGATTGTCAGCGTGCCAATCCATATCACCGAGCAGGTGATCGCCCAACTGCCGCCGCTGCCGCAGGACTGTATTCTGGTCGATCTGGCTTCGGTGAAGAACCGGCCGTTACAGGCGATGCTAGCCGTACATAGCGGCCCGGTGTTGGGTTTACACCCAATGTTTGGCCCGGATGTTGGCAGCGTAGCCAAGCAGGTGGTGGTGTACTGCGATGGTCGCCAGCCGGAGGCCTACCAGTGGCTGCTGGAGCAGTTGCAGGTCTGGGGCGCGCGTTTGCATCGTATCAGCGCCGTCGAACACGATCAGAACATGGCCTTTATCCAGGCGCTACGCCACTTTGCTACTTTTGCTTACGGTCTGCATTTGGCCGAAGAGAACGTGCAGTTGGAGCAGTTGCTAGCGCTCTCTTCGCCGATCTATCGGCTGGAGCTGGCGATGGTGGGGCGGCTATTTGCACAGGATCCGCAGCTTTACGCCGATATCATCATGTCTTCGGAAGACAACATTAAGCTGATCAAACGCTACTATCAGCGCTTTGGTGAGGCGATCAAGCTGCTGGAGCAGGGTGACAAGCAGGCCTTTATTCAAAGCTTCCAGAAGGTGGAGCACTGGTTTGGTGATTATGCCCAGCGCTTCCTGGTTGAGAGCCGTTCTTTGCTGCGCCAGGCGAACGATAGCCGCCAATAGATGAAAAAGGGTTCGGCATAGCCGAGCCCTTTT
This sequence comes from Serratia silvae, assembly GCF_023282985.1. GTDB lineage: Bacteria > Pseudomonadota > Gammaproteobacteria > Enterobacterales > Enterobacteriaceae > Chania > Chania silvae. Next base: position 461,666 of record NZ_JAGQDC010000001.1, read on the forward strand.
TGCTACTTAAGACGGATTGACTGGCACCACGTTTTCGCTTGGGTAACAGCCCAGCACTTTCAGCGAACGGGTAATCGGTGTCAGACCTTTCAATGCTTTTTCCATCGCGACAGAACGCAGGTTAGCCTGCACATCAATGTAAAACATCTCTTCCCACGGGTTACCGTTGATCGGGCGTGATTCTAGCTTGGTCATGATGATGCCATTGTCACGTAGCACCAACAGAGCCTCCACCAGAGCACCGGATTGTTGACCGGTGGCCATGATCAGCGTGGTTTTGGCCGGAACCTGCTCGGAAACCTCAATCGCCTTACGTGCCAGGATAATGAAGCGAGTGATGTTCTGCTGCTGATTAGCCAGGTTATGTTCCAGCACTTGCAGGTTATACAACGCCCCACCGGCTTCACTGCCCAACGCCGCAGCTTTAGGTGAGTTCAGTTTGGCAACCTTCTCCATCGCGGCGGCGGTGCTTTCGCAATACTCAATCTTCCAGTGCGGATAGCGGTTTAAATACTGGCTGCACTGCTGGAAAGGCTGTGGGTGGCTATAAACGGTTTCGATCTGCGCCAAATCGGTGTCGCTGGCTACCAGCACGCAGTGATCGATCGGCAGGGTTAGCTCACCCACGATCGACAGGCTGGTATGTTGCAGCAGGTCGTACACATCGTTGATAGAGCCGGAACTGGTGTTCTCGATCGGCAAAATGGCGTAATCCGCCTGGCCGGTTTCCACCTGGGTAAAGATATCCTGGAACTTTTGACAGCCGCATTCGATGAGCTGATCGAAATGGCGGGCGGCATACTGACGTGCGGCCAGATGTGAATAAGAGCCTTTTGGCCCCAGGAAGGCAATGCGCGCGGAATGTTGGCTAGTCTGGTTAAGCTGGTGCTGCAACAGGGCCTGCTGGGTCAGTACGGAGTCTTCGATAATCAGCTGGAACAGGCGGGTGACGTAAAAACCATCGAGGTCATAAGGTTTGGCGGCGCTGATCAAGGCGTCTAACAGATCGCGTTCACGCTCTTTATCGCGGATCGGACGGTGCGAATGCAGCTTGGTTTTGCCCACTTCCACTGCCAATTCACGGCGCTCTGCCAGCAGGGCCAGCAATTTCATATCCAGTGCGCTGATGCGTTCGCGCAGCACGAGTAATGGGTTATCAGTCATAATCAGCTTTGCCTTGTATTCTTCTATTCCCGTCGTCTTGCAGGCCGCAGCTTGAAGTCCAACGGGGCGGGTTATCAAATAGCCATAAAAAAAGCCCCCTGCTTGAGGAGGCTTGGTTGTTCGTCTTCGCATTCTTTCTCACACGACGAAACGCCTCCCAGTCAAGGGAAGGTAAAAAAGAATGCGAAGAAAAACGGTTTACGGCTCATAGCGTTCCAAAATGTGTGTAAATCAGGGTTTAAAGTAACCGCTGGCTTTTCACTGTGTCAATAGAAACCGGCAGACAAAAAACGCGCCCTCGGGCGCGTTTGATGTGAAACAATCACTTGCAGAGTTATTCCTCTTCTTCCTGCGTGATGACCGGGGCCAGGTCTTTCACGCTGGCATAAGCGCGGCGGGCCTCGCTCTTGTGTTGTACTTTGTTCAACTGGCGCTCAAGTTTGGCAATCAGTTCATTAACGGCGGTATACATGTCTTCATGTTTGGCGCTGGCAACCAGCGGGCCGTTAGGGGTGGTAATGGTAGCGTCGACGGCAAACCCTTTAGGTTCTTTAGATAAGACAATGTGTGGGTTGATCAGCTGTGCCTGCCACTTTTCCAGTTTACTGAGACGGTCTTCGACATGATTACGGATTGCGGGGGTGATATCCATTTGTTTGCTGGTAATGTTGACTGTCATATAACTTACCTCTCTGTCTTTCCGTCTTGGATAGATTCAGCATACCGCTCTTTTTGCCGAAATGCGTGATGGAAAACACAAATTTTTGTCACTTTTTGCAAAGTTAGTTCAATCTGTGATTTAGCCTTTGAAACGTTCATCTAACGCTTGAGTCTTGGCGGGAGAACGCGCATTATCGATAGGTTAACCGGTGGCGCAGCCTTGCTAACACCGTGTTTTTTCTTGTGTATTTAGCCAATAAGTGGCTGAATTTGCAGCAAATGAAAACGGCAGCCGAAGCTGCCGTTTTGTTTTTGTGCCAATCTCAAATACTTAAGACGCGTTGGCGGCGATGATTTTCGCTACCTTGTCGGCCTGAGCATTCAATTGCAACTGGCGATAGGCGTTTTCCATCAGCGGCAGCGCATCGCGGGTCGCTTTGGTATCCGGGAATTCACGCATCATCTGCTCAACGCGATTAACTACCGCGACGTAAGCGCCACGTTTAGTGTAGTATTCCGCCACTGATAGCTCGTACTTGGACAGACGGTCCTTCAGGAATACCAGACGCTTGTAGGCATCGGTCGCGTATTGGCTGTTCGGATACTGCTGGAGCAGCTGGCTGAAGTCGCGGAATGCGGCGCGGGCATGCTGTGGATCGCGGTCAGAACGGTCAACCCCAAAGAAGCCTTGCAACGCACTGTCATCCAACGCCATATCTGTCAGACCGCGCATATACATCACGTAGTCGATGTTCGGATGGGTTGGGTTCAGACGCATAAAGCGATCGATAGAAGCCTGTGCCAGCGGTAAATCGGCAGATTTATAGTAGGCATAGATCAGATCCAACTGGACCTGCTGAGAGTACGGTCCGAATGGATAGCGGTTATCTAACGCTTCGAGTTGCGTAATCGCGCCCTTAAAGTTACCGTCCTGCAGTTTTTGCTGGGCAGTAGCATAGATTTCCGAAGGCGGGCTGTCGGGAACCGTATCCTTGGATGTGGAGCAACCTGCCAGCGCCAGGCTCAACGTGGCTGCCGCCACCAGATATTTCATACGCGTCATGACGTTTAGATTATCCTCAGGGTGTTATTTTGGGAGACTGTCCGTTAAGCTCCCGACAAAAGACCAGTTACAATAGCACATTATATTAAACGGCATCGCCGTGAAAACCCAACGTTAACGAAGAAGCTGCATATGGCACAACAAGTACAACTCACCGCAACGGTGGCCGAAACTCAACTCGGACAACGTTTAGATCAAGCTTTGGCCGAATTGTTCCCTGATTATTCAAGATCTCGCATAAAAGAATGGATCCTGGAAGACAGGGTACAGGTCAATGGCAAAACAATAAACAAGCCGAAAGAGAAGGTACTGGGGGGAGAAACGGTCGCCATTGATGCACAGATTGAAGAAGAGGCCCGTTGGGAACCGCAAGACATCCCGCTGGATATCGTCTATGAAGACGCCGATATTCTGGTGATCAACAAGCCTCGCGGCCTGGTGGTGCACCCAGGTGCGGGTAATCCGGATGGGACGGTGCTTAATGCATTGTTACATTATTTCCCGGAGATTGCCGACGTACCGCGTGCCGGTATCGTTCACCGTTTGGACAAAGATACCACCGGCCTGATGGTGGTTGCCAAAACCGTTCCGGCGCAAACCCGCCTGGTTGAGGCATTGCAGGAGCGTGAGATCACCCGCGAGTACGAAGCGGTAGCGATCGGCACCATGACTGCGGGTGGCACGGTGGAGCAACCTATTGCTCGCCACTCCACCAAACGTACTCACATGGCCGTGCACCCAATGGGCAAACCTGCGGTGACTCATTACCGCATTATGGAACATTTCCGCGCCCATACCCGTTTGCGCTTGCGCCTAGAAACCGGCCGTACGCACCAGATCCGTGTGCATATGGCGTATATCGACCATCCGCTGGTGGGCGATCAACTCTACGGTGGCCGTCCGCGTCCGCCAAAAGGGGCGTCAGAGGCCTTCATCAATACGCTGCGTGGCTTTGATCGTCAGGCACTGCACGCTACCATGCTGCGCCTGTATCATCCGATCAGCGGTATCCAGATGGAGTGGCATGCGCCAATCCCACAGGATATGGTCGATCTGATCGATGCGCTGAAGCTCGATACCGAAGAATTCAAAGATCAGATGGATTGGTAATGAGTTCGCTGATTGTGCCCGATTGGTCATTGCCTGCAGGGGTAAAAGCCTGCAGCTCCACTCGTCATGGCGGTGTCAGCCTTCCCCCTTATGACTCACTGAATCTGGGTGATCATGTCGGGGATGATGCGCAGGCCGTGGCGCGTAACCGCCAATGCCTGGTAACGGCGGCTGGCTTGCCGCAGATGCCACTGTGGCTGGAGCAGGTACATGGCACTCGTGTGCTGACGCTGGATGGCCAAACGCCTGAAGATTTGCGCGCCGATGCGGTTTACAGCAATGTGGCCGGGTTGGTCTGCGCTGTGATGACGGCGGATTGCCTGCCGGTGCTGTTTGCTTCACAAGCGGGTGATGAAGTTGCCGCCGCGCATGCCGGTTGGCGTGGCTTATGTCATGGCGTGCTGGAAAATACCGTGGCGCGCTTTGCTGCGGCACCAGAAAATATCACTGCCTGGCTAGGCCCGGCGATTGGCCCAACCCGGTTCGAAGTTGGGGCCGAAGTGCGTGCGGCATTTATGGATATTGATAGCGCCGCCGCTGCTGCTTTTACTCCTCACGGTGAAAAATTCCTCGCCGACCTCTATCTTTTGGCTCGCCAGCGCCTGCAACGTGCTGGTATTTTCGCCATTTATGGCGGTAATCGTTGCACAATGAACGAAATGAGTCATTTTTTCTCCTATCGGCGCGACAGAGCAACCGGACGTATGGCAAGTTTGATCTGGGTGATATAACCTACTGCCCTAGGACGATCCACTGATGCATGACGTTGTACTCATAATATAGTGTCGAGATAACCTTGAAAATTTGAGGGATGACCTCATTTAATCTCCAGTAGCAATTTTGACCTACATTGGAGGTGTTATGCGTCTGGATCGTCTTACTAATAAATTCCAGCTTGCCCTCGCCGATGCCCAATCTTTAGCCCTTGGGCGCGACAATCAATTTATTGAACCGTTACATCTGATGAGCGCCCTGCTTAATCAGGATGGGGGCACGGTTCGTCCATTACTGACTTCTGCCGGGATTGATGCTGCGCGAGTGCGTACCGACATCGATCAGGCATTGTCTCGTCTGCCGCAGGTTGAAGGTACCGGTGGGGATGTTCAACCCTCACACGAATTGGTGCGCGTCCTCAACCTGTGCGACAAGCTGGCGCAAAAGCGGGCAGACAAGTTTATTTCTTCCGAGCTGTTTGTGCTGGCCGTGCTTGAAGATCGCGGTAACTTGACCGATCTACTGAAAGCGGCTGGTGCTACGGCGGACAAAATAGCCAAAGCCATTGAGCAAATGCGAGGAGGAGACAGCGTGGATGACCAAGGTGCTGAAGATCAGCGTCAGGCATTGAAAAAATACACTATCGATCTCACTGAACGTGCGGAACAGGGCAAGCTTGACCCGGTGATTGGCCGTGATGAAGAGATCCGCCGCACCATTCAGGTGCTGCAACGCCGTACCAAAAACAACCCGGTACTGATTGGTGAGCCTGGTGTCGGTAAAACCGCCATCGTTGAAGGCTTGGCACAGCGCATTATCAACGGCGAAGTTCCCGAAGGGCTGAAGCATAAACGCGTACTTTCCCTGGATATGGGCGCGTTGATTGCCGGTGCGAAATACCGGGGCGAATTTGAAGAACGCCTGAAGGCGGTGCTGAGCGACCTCTCCAAACAGGAAGGTAGCGTCATCCTGTTCATCGATGAGCTGCATACCATGGTGGGTGCCGGTAAAGCCGATGGCGCGATGGATGCTGGCAACATGCTCAAACCCGCGCTTGCCCGTGGGGAACTGCACTGCGTAGGGGCGACCACGCTAAACGAGTATCGCCAATATATAGAGAAGGATGCTGCGCTGGAGCGCCGCTTCCAGAAAGTCTATGTCGCGGAACCGAGCGTAGAAGACACCATCGCCATCTTGCGTGGCCTGAAAGAACGCTATGAGCTGCATCACCATGTGCAGATCACTGACCCGGCGATCGTAGCCGCGGCGACATTGTCTCACCGCTATGTCTCCGACCGTCAGTTGCCGGATAAGGCCATCGACCTGATCGATGAGGCAGCCTCCAGCATTCGTATGCAGATGGACTCTAAACCGGAATCGCTCGATCGCCTGGAGCGCCGCATCATCCAGTTAAAACTGGAAGAGCAGGCGCTGAACAAGGAATCGGATGACGCCAGCAAGAAACGCCTGGAAATGCTGAGTGCCGAGCTGGAGCAGAAAGAGCGCGAATACTCAGAACTGGAAGAAGAGTGGAAAGCGGAAAAGGCTTCCCTGTCTGGTACCCAGAATATCAAGGCGGAACTGGAGCAGGCCAAGATCACGCTGGAGCAGGCGCGCCGCGTAGGTGACCTTGGGCGCATGTCTGAACTGCAGTATGGCAAAATCCCTGAGCTGGAAAAACAGCTTGAGGCGGCCACACAGGCAGAAGGCAAGACCATGAAGCTGCTGCGTAACCGCGTAACCGATGCCGAAATCGCTGAAGTCTTGGCGAAAGCGACCGGTATCCCGGTGGCCAGAATGCTGGAAGGTGAGCGTGACAAACTGCTGCGTCTTGAGCAGGAACTGCACTCACGGGTGATTGGCCAGGATGAAGCGGTGAACGCGGTGTCCAATGCCATTCGCCGTAGCCGTGCCGGTCTTTCCGATCCTAACCGGCCGATCGGTTCATTCCTGTTCCTTGGTCCTACCGGGGTGGGTAAAACCGAACTGTGTAAGGCGCTGGCTGGATTCCTGTTCGACAGTGATGACGCGATGGTGCGTATCGACATGTCCGAGTTTATGGAGAAACACTCCGTATCACGGCTGGTGGGTGCGCCTCCGGGTTATGTCGGTTATGAAGAGGGCGGTTATCTGACAGAAGCGGTGCGCCGTCGTCCGTATTCCGTGATCTTGCTGGATGAAGTGGAAAAAGCGCATCCAGACGTGTTTAACATCCTGTTGCAGGTGTTGGATGACGGACGTCTGACAGATGGACAAGGTCGTACCGTTGATTTCCGTAATACCGTGGTGATCATGACCTCTAACCTGGGTTCCGATCTGATCCAGGAGCATTTCGGTCAGATGAGCTATCCACAGATGAAGGAATCGGTCATGGAGATGGTGAGCCAACATTTCCGTCCGGAATTCATCAACCGTATCGACGAAGTGGTGGTGTTCCATCCGCTCGGCCAGAAACATATCGCGCAGATTGCCAAGATCCAGTTGGCGCGTCTGTACCAGCGTCTGGAAGAGCGTGGCTACGAAGTCAGTATTACGGAGCCAGCCTTGGAGCTGTTGGGCAAAACGGGTTACGACCCAGTGTATGGTGCGCGGCCGTTGAAACGCGCTATCCAGCAGGAAATCGAAAACCCGCTGGCACAGCAAATCTTGTCTGGCAAGTTGATCCCAGGCAAACCGGTGACGCTGGACGTGGAAAACGACCATATCGTTGCCAAGCAATAAAAGTAGTTATTGGTAGCTATATAGAAGGGGGCGGTTTTTACCGCCCCCTTTTCTTTGGGTTTAGCCTGGTTGACGGGTTTTCTTCGAGCAAAACGCTTAAAACCCTCCTTTTTTGCTCAACAAACACCCATAAATGACGTTTTGGCTGGTTTTTTGAACGCTTGAAAAGTTTTTTGAATTTAGGGGTTGCGCCCTTCTGAGAACTCCCTATAATGCGCCTCCACTGACCGGGAAC
>NZ_JAGQDC010000020.1 GCF_023282985.1 Serratia silvae
ATGCCGAACTCAGAAGTGAAACGCCGTAGCGCCGATGGTAGTGTGGGGTCTCCCCATGCGAGAGTAGGACACTGCCAAGCATCAATTAAGCCAAGAGGCCATCCGCAAGGATGGCCTTTTTGCTATGGGTTAAAAACAGAACCCCCCCAACCCTCTCCCGCAGTAGCGACTGCCAACTAAACAGACAAAAGACTCCCTGCTTTACTATTTACTAACGGCCCTCCCTGCCTGGCGATGAAACATTTTCACCTTCCCGTTGAATCCTCGACATGACGTAAAAAAAGCGCTATCTTCGGGCATCTAGAAGTCTAAACGTATAAACGGATGTGTGAGGGGTAAGCAATGCCGATTCGTGTTCCTGATGAGTTACCTGCGGTCAATTTCTTGCGTAATGAGAACGTGTTTGTCATGACATCCTCACGCGCAAAAACACAGGAAATCAGGCCGTTAAAGGTACTTATCCTCAACCTGATGCCGAAAAAGATCGAAACGGAAAACCAGTTCCTGCGTTTACTTTCCAACTCGCCATTGCAGATCGATATTCAGCTACTGCGCATCGATAGCCGTGAGTCGAAGAACACGCCTACGGAGCACCTGAATAATTTCTACTGTAACTTTGAAGATATCCAGAATGAGAACTTTGACGGGCTGATCGTGACCGGCGCTCCGCTGGGCCTGGTGGACTTCTGTGATGTCGCCTATTGGCCGCAGATCGAGCGAGTGATCGAATGGGCCAAGGATCATGTAACCTCAACCCTGTTTGTCTGTTGGGCAGTGCAGGCCGCGCTAAACATCCTGTACGGCATTCCAAAGAAGACGCGTGAGGTGAAGCTCTCGGGTGTGTACCAGCATCGTACGTTGCACCAGCATGCCTTGCTGACCCGAGGTTTTGATGAAACCTTCCTGGCACCTCACTCCCGTTATGCCGATTTCCCAACCGAGATCCTTCGGCAGTACACCGACCTGGATATCCTGGCTGAATCAGAGCTGGCAGGCGCCTATCTGTTCGCCACCAAGGATAAACGCATGGCCTTTGTCACCGGGCATCCGGAATATGACACCCTGACGTTAGCGGGCGAGTATTGTCGCGATAACGATGCAGGCCTCAATCCTACCGTACCGCTAAATTACTTCCCCGATGATAACCCCGAACTGATCCCCGCAGCCTCATGGCGAAGCCATGGTCACCTGCTGTTTTCCAACTGGTTGAACTACTACGTTTACCAGATCACGCCGTTCGATCTGCGTCATATGAATCCTACCCTCGAGTAACATTTTTATCTGCACCGGGCGGCTGAATCGAGGCCGCTCTGGTTTACCCCGCCACTTTCTCCTCCCAATCTGTAACGTTTCAGTATAGATAAATCATTTAAAAACAATGCATTACCTGGATTCCTTTGTCGTAATGGAACCGGTTTCCTAGCTTGTTATTAATGATAAATAAACTAATCAATTGATAATAAAAGGTTAATGAAATATTTATTAAAAAAATGGAAATCGTTTTTGATTTTTAATTTTTGTTGGTTATTCTAGGATCCTGCGGGATGACATCTGACCAGTTGGCGGTCTTTTTTTCACCCGATTTCCGACAATAATGCTTCGCCTGGCCTGCAATGGCAGCGTGGAATGATGGAAAGGATCAAGACAATGACGCAACAGATGGTAGGCACAGAATTAGCGTTTACACAGGCTTTCGGCTCAGCAGAGCGGCAGATACTGACGGATGACGCGGTCGAGTTCCTGGCTGAACTGGTGGGTAAATTTACGCCACAACGCAACAAACTGTTGGCGGCACGCGCCAGCTGGCAAGAGAAAATCGATCGTGGTGAGCTGCCAGGATTTATTTCGGAAACGGATTCCATTAGACAGGGTGACTGGCAGATCCGCGGCGTACCCGCTGACTTGCGCGACCGTCGGGTTGAGATTACCGGTCCGGTTGAACGCAAAATGGTGATCAACGCCCTCAATGCCAACGTCAAAGTGTTTATGGCCGACTTTGAAGACTCACTGGCTCCAAGCTGGGATAAGGTTATCGACGGGCAGATCAACCTGCACGATGCGGTCAACGGCACCATCTCCTACACCAACGAAGCCGGCAAGATTTACCAGCTCAAACCCAACCCCGCGGTGTTGATTGCCCGCGTGCGTGGCCTGCATTTGCCGGAAAAACACGTGCAGTGGCAGGGTGAGGCTATCCCGGGCGGGCTGTTCGATTTTGCACTCTATTTCTTCCATAACTATCGTCAACTGCTGGCAAAAGGCAGTGGCCCGTATTTCTACCTGCCGAAAACCCAGTCCTGGCAGGAGGCTGCCTGGTGGAGCGAAGTCTTTAGCTTTACCGAGGATCGCTTCGAGTTACCGCGTGGCACCATCAAGGCTACGGTGTTGATTGAGACCCTGCCTGCGGTATTCCAAATGGACGAGATCCTGTATCACCTGCGAGATCATATCGTTGGGCTGAACTGTGGCCGTTGGGACTACATCTTCAGCTATATCAAAACGCTGAAGAACCATGGCGATCGGGTGTTGCCGGACCGTCAATCCGTCACTATGACCCAGCCTTTCCTCAGTGCCTATTCACGTTTGCTGATCAGGACCTGTCACCGCCGCGGTGCTTTTGCGATGGGGGGAATGGCGGCGTTTATCCCCAGCAAAGACGCCGAGCAAAACGCGGTGGTGTTGGGCAAGGTGCGCGCGGATAAAGAACTGGAAGCGACCAATGGTCATGACGGGACGTGGGTGGCACATCCAGGTCTGGCCGATACGGTGATGGAAGTGTTTAACCGCATCCTGGGTGAGCGGCAGAACCAGCTAGAGGTGCTGCGTGAGAACGATGCTCCTATCACGGCGGCGCAACTGCTGGAGCCGTGTGACGGTGAGCGTACCGAAACCGGTATGCGCGCCAATATCCGCGTGGCAGTGCAATACATTGAAGCCTGGATCTCCGGCAATGGCTGCGTACCGATTTATGGTCTGATGGAAGATGCCGCCACCGCCGAGATTTCACGTACCTCGATCTGGCAGTGGATCCATCACGAGAAAAATCTCAGCAATGGCCAACAGGTAACCAAAGCCCTGTTCCGCCAGATGCTGCAGGAAGAGATGCAGGTCGTTCGTAAAGAATTGGGTGAAGCGCGTTATCACGCAGGCCGTTTCGAAGAGGCGGCACAGCTGATGGAGCGTATTACCACGCAAGACGAATTAATCGATTTCCTGACCTTACCCGGCTACGAATTACTGGCCTGAAACCGTTCCTGACCTTTAACCCTACAGTATTGAAAAGGATAAAAATATGACGACCTCTCGTACCCAACAGATCCAACAGCTGGAACAGGAATGGAAATCAGCACGCTGGGAGGGTATCACCCGCCCTTACAGCGCCGAAGACGTGATCAACCTGCGTGGTTCGGTCAACCCGGTTTGCACGTTGGCGCAGAATGGTGCGGCGAAACTCTGGGAGCTGCTACACGGCAAATCCCGCAAAGGGTACGTGAACAGCCTTGGGGCGTTGACCGGTGGCCAGGCGCTGCAACAGGCGAAAGCCGGCGTCGAAGCGATCTACCTGTCCGGTTGGCAGGTGGCGGCGGATGCCAATACCGCAGCCGCTATGTATCCCGATCAATCACTGTACCCGGTCGACTCTGTCCCGACGGTGGTTGAGCGCATCAATAATACCTTCCGTCGGGCGGATCAGATCCAGTGGGCGAATAAGGTTGAACCCGGCAGCAAAGGCTATACCGATTATTTCCTGCCGATCGTGGCGGATGCCGAAGCCGGGTTTGGCGGCGTGCTGAATGCCTTTGAATTGATGAAGGCGATGATTGAAGCCGGTGCCGCCGGGGTGCATTTTGAAGACCAACTGGCGGCAGTGAAGAAGTGTGGCCATATGGGCGGCAAGGTCTTGGTACCAACCCAGGAAGCCATCCAGAAGCTGGTTGCGGCGCGCTTGGCTGCTGATGTTCTCGGTGTGCCAACCCTGTTGATTGCCCGTACCGATGCCGACGCGGCAGACCTGCTGACCTCCGATTGCGATCCGTATGACAGCGCCTTTGTGTCTGGCGAACGCACCGCCGAAGGTTTCTACCGCACCCATGCCGGTATCGAGCAGGCCATCAGCCGCGGGCTGGCCTATGCGCCTTATGCCGATCTGGTGTGGTGCGAAACCTCAACGCCGGATCTGGAAGCGGCTCAACGCTTTGCCGACGCGATCCATGCCAAGTTCCCGGGCAAACTGTTGGCCTATAACTGCTCACCGTCGTTTAACTGGAAAAAGAACCTGGACGACCAGACTATCGCCCGCTTCCAAGACGCGCTGTCTGCTATGGGCTACAAGTACCAGTTCATCACGCTGGCCGGTATCCACAGCATGTGGTTCAACATGTTCGATCTGGCACACGCTTACGCACGTGGTGAAGGCATGAAGCACTATGTCGAAAAAGTGCAGCAACCAGAGTTTGCCGCAGTCGAGCGTGGTTACACCTTTGCTTCGCATCAGCAGGAAGTGGGGACCGGCTACTTCGATAAAGTGACCACCATTATTCAAGGGGGCGCTTCCTCGGTAACGGCACTGACCGGTTCCACCGAAGAACAGCAGTTCTAATCCTCAAGGGGCCTGGCGGGTGCCAGGCTCTTGTTTCATTCCTGAATGGCAGAGGCAAAGATGGCGGAAAAACTGGAGCTGTTGATTGCACAGACGATCCTGCAGGGCTTTGATGCGCAATATGGCCGCTTTCTGGAAGTCACTGCCGGGGCGCAACAGCGTTTTGAGCAGGCAGACTGGCCCGCCGTACAGCAGGCGATGAAACGACGTATTCATCTTTACGACCACCACGTCGGTCTGGTGGTCGAGCAATTGAAATGCATCACCGGGCAGAAATACTACGATGCGGATTTCCCCAACCGAGTGAAGGCGGTTTATACCGAGTTGTTGCCCGACTACCCGCGTTTTGAGATTGCCGAAAGCTTCTTCAACTCGGTTTACTGTCGGCTGTTCAAACATCGGGATTTAACCCCAGACAAGCTGTTTGTTTTCAGCTCGCAGCCCGAAAGGCGCTTTCGCGATATTCCCCGGCCGTTGGCACGTGATTTTATTCCCAATGGTGATTTGGCTGCCATGCTGCACAGCCTGTTGATCGACTTACCGCTGCGCCTGCCGTGGGAAGATCTGCCACGCGATATTCGCTATATCACCCAAGCCTTACTGCAGACCTTCAGCTCCCTACAGCTAGCTGGAGCGACGTTCCAAATTGGCAATGAGCTGTTCTACCGTAACAAGGCGGCCTGGTTGGTCGGTAAGTTGCGGTTGGCAGATGGGGTTTACCCGTTCCTGTTGCCAATCCACCACAGCGATTCTGGCGCGTTGTTTATTGATACCTGCCTGACCAGCAAGGCCGAAGCCAGCATCGTGTTTGGCTTCGCCCGTTCCTATTTCATGGTGTATGCCCCATTACCCGCTGCGATGGTTGAGTGGTTGCGGGAGATCCTACCGGGCAAAACCACTGCCGAACTGTATATGGCGATCGGCTGCCAGAAGCATGGTAAAACCGAATGCTACCGCGAATACCTGAATTTTATGGCGCAGTCGCAGGAGCAATTCATTATTGCGCCGGGCGTGAAAGGCATGGTGATGCTGGTGTTTACGCTGCCGTCCTTCGATCGGGTATTCAAGGTGATCAAAGACGAATTTGCGCCGCAGAAAGAGGTTACGCAGGCGCAGGTGATGGCCTGCTACCAATTGGTAAAAGAGCACGATCGCGTCGGGCGGATGGCCGATACCCAGGAATATGAGAATTTTGTGGTGGATAAGGCGCGTATCAGCCCGCAACTGCTGGCGGAGTTGCTGCGTGAAGTACCGGAAAAGCTGGAAGATCTCGGCGATCGCGTGGTCATCAAACATTTGTATATGGAGAGGCGAATGACGCCGTTGAACCTGTATCTCGAGCAGGCAGACGAACGGCAAATGCATGACGCCATTGAAGAATATGGGAATGCGATCAAACAGCTGGCTGCGGCCAATATTTTCCCCGGTGATATGCTGTTCAAAAACTTCGGTGTGACACGTCATGGCCGCGTGGTGTTTTACGACTACGACGAGATTTGCTACATGACCGAGGTGAATTTCCGTAATATCCCGCCGCCGCGCTATCCGGAAGATGAACTGGCCAGCGAACCTTGGTACAGCATTTCACCTAACGACGTTTTTCCCGAAGAGTTCCGCCATTTCTTGTGTGGCGACCGGCGTATCCGCAAGGTCTTTGAGGAGATGCACAGCGATCTGTTTGAAGCGGACTACTGGCGAGGGTTGCAGCAGCGTATCAAGGAGGGGTATGTCGAGGATGTATTTGCCTACCGGAAAAAACGGCGTTTCAGCCAGCGGCTGCCTTCAGGCTATGCGCAGGCTGGCTGATAGCAGGCCCAGCAAGCTGGGCCATGGTAAGGCTTAAAACGCGATACAGCAGGCGCCCTGTTCGGCCCCGGAAAGCTGGCTGCGTAACGTACTGAACAGTTCACGGCCACAGCCGAACCTTTCACCGCTCAGATCGGGTTGATATGGCGTGCGCTGGTCCAGCTCTGCTTCGGCGACCAGAAGTTGCAGCTCGCCGGTGTGGCCATTCACCCGGATCATATCGCCGTTTTGTACTTTGGCCAGCATACCGCCGGTATAGGCCTCCGGGGTGACATGGATTGCGGAAGGGACCTTACCGGAAGCGCCGGACAGGCGGCCATCTGTCACCAGCGCCACCTTGAAGCCGCGATCCATCAATACCCCGAGCGGTGGCATCAGCTTATGCAGTTCAGGCATGCCATTGGCCTGCGGCCCCTGGAAACGTACCACCACCACGCAGTCCCGATCCAGCTTGCCCGCTTCGAAGGCGGGGACGATATCGTGCTGACTGTCGAAGACGATCGCCGGGGCTTCGATAGTCTGATTTTCGGCAGGCACCGCCGACGTCTTCATCACCGCACGGCCCAGATTGCCAGCCAGCACTTTGGTACCGCCATGATGTTCGAACGGTTTGGCTATGCTGGCAATCACGCTAGCGTCCAGCGAACTTGCCACCCCGTCGCGCCAGGCTAACTGGCCGTTATCCAGCCAAGGCTCCTGGGTGTAGCGCTCCAGGCCGAAACCGGCGACGGTATGAACATCCTGATGCAACAGGCCGTTGTTCAGCAGCTCACGCACGACCAATTGCACTCCGCCCGCCGCCTGGAACTGGTTGATATCCGCCGGGCCGTTGGGGTAGATGCGGCACAGCAGTGGCACCGAGTCGGAAAGCTCAGAGAAGTCATCCCAGTTGATGATGATGCCCGCTGCGCGAGCCATGGCCACCATATGCATCGTCAGGTTGGTTGATCCCCCGGTGGCCAGTAGCGATACGATGCCGTTAACCACCACTTTTTCATCGACCAATTGACCTATCGGCAGGTAATTACCGGCAGTTTCTGTCAGGCGGGTGATTTGGCGAGCCGCGGCATCATTGAGCGCATCGCGTAGCGGCGTGTCTGGATGGATGAAAGAGGCACCGGGAAGATGCAGGCCCATGACTTCCATCACCATCTGGTTGGTGTTGGCCGTGCCGTAGAAGGTGCAGGTGCCAACGCCGTGGTAAGAGGCGGCCTCGGCTTCCAGCAGCGCGTGACGATCGGCTTTGCCCTCGGCATACAGCTGGCGCACACGCACTTTCTCTTTATTTGGCAGCCCGCTGCTCATTGGCCCGGCAGGTACAAACACCGCAGGCAAATGGCCGAAGGACAGGGCGGACATCACCAGCCCTGGCACAATCTTGTCGCAGATCCCCAGGAACAACGCGCCATCGAACATGTTATGGGAGAGGCCGATGGCGGCGGACATGGCAATCACATCGCGGCTCATCAACGACAACTCCATGCCGTCCTGCCCCTGCGTCACGCCGTCGCACATGGCTGGCACACCCCCTGCGACCTGGCCAACGGCACTCACGCTGTGCAGTGCCTGCTTCAGCCGCTGTGGGTAGTTTTCATAAGGCTGGTGGGCAGAGAGCATATCGTTGTAGGCGGTGATGATGGCGATATCGCTGCGCACCATGTTTTTCAGGGCGGCTTTATCGTCGGGCTGGCAGGCAGCAAAGCCGTGGGCCAGATTGCCACAGGCTAGCTGTGAGCGGTGTACCGTCTGCGTACGGGCTTCATTAATACGCGCCAGATAGGCCGCTCGGGTTTGTTTTGAGCGTTCAATAATGCGTTGTGTTACGCGGGCCAGGGTGTCGTTAATCATACCGTCCTCACCGTGCAGCTCTGGATATGTTGCACGGTATCGGTAATCACCGCATCCAGCGGCTGATCGATATCGATGGCCTTGACGTCGCTTTCATTCTGGCCCGGTTGCTCCAGTGCGGCGAACTGGGTGACCAGCATTTGGGGTTTGAAGAAATGCCCTTTGCGGGCAGCCAGCCGAGCCTCGATCACCGGGAAATCGCCGTGTAGATAGATGAATGACAGGTTGTCGTTACCTGCTCGCAGCCGATCGCGATAATGTTTTTTCAGCGCAGAGCAGACGATGATAGAGACCGCATTGGTACGCTGCATGGCGAAAGCGGCATCGTTCAGGGCTGCCAACCACGGTGCGCGATCGTCGTCATTGAGTGGTTCCCCTGCGGCCATTTTCTGAATATTGCTGCGCGGATGGAGAAAGTCACCGTCCAGGAAGTTGGCAGATAGCCGTTGGGCAACGGCATTGGCGACGGCAGATTTGCCGCTGCCAGAAACGCCCATTATGACGTAAACACGATTCTGATTATTGATCATGGTTTGGTTCCCCCACCTGCGAGTCATAGTCTGTTGCGGCTAGATTATTTAATTGTCATTGTTACCGGTAACATGTTATCGGTAACATTGTCGAGGGAAGTGGTGAAGGTTGCAATCGGCTTTCGGCAGCAAGATCGCTAATTGTGATCGAATTCATACTTTTCGCTGGTTGCGAAACAAAGTCTCTACAGCGCGATACAGAAAAATAACAGGGGGGATTTACTCATGACGTAGAGGCGCCGCATGCTGCATCTGTCTAATCACCGTACGCCGCCGTACTCCAGGCTGATCTCTTTTGCCGCATGGATCACCAGCGCACCCAGCTCTGTCACGCGATCGTCGGTAATGCGCGATACCGGGCCGGAGATGGAGATGGCGGCAAAGGCTTCGCGGTGCTCGTCAAAGATACAGGCGGCCAGACAACGTAGGCCAAGGGCATGTTCTTCATCGTCGAACGAGAATCCCTGCTTGCGGATCACCGCCAACCCTTCTTTCAGGTTATGTGGCGTTAGCGTGTGCGGGGTGTAAGTGTGCATGCCTTTTTTATGTAGCAGCCGGGTCACTTCATCGTCCTGCATGCTGGCCAGGAAGGCTTTACCCGCGCCAGAGGCGTGCATCGGCAGCTTGCCGCCAATCGGGGCCGACATACGCATCAGCGCAGTGCATTGCACCTGATCGATAATCACCGCCTGATCTTCGGCTTTGTCCATCACCGCCAGATTGACCGTTTCACCGGACTCTTCCATCAAGCGGCGTAGCGTTGGGTGCACCATTGCTAGCAGGTTACGGCTTTGCAGGAAGCTGCTACCAACGACAAACGCATGGGCTCCCATGGTCCACAGGCCAAGATCACCCACCTGACGGACAAAACCCTGCTGCTGCATGGTCGTCAGCAGGCGATGGGTGGTGGAGTTGGGCAATCCGGCCTGCTGGGCCAGATCGGTCAGTGCCACGTTGCCTTGCGCTTCGGCAATATATTCCAATAGCTTCAGACCACGGGTCAGGGACTGGACCTGGCCGGTCGCCGTGCTGGCAGCGGGCGCGGCGGCGCGGGGTTTTTTACCGCGCTTGGCGGGAACGGGAGTAGCCATGATTTACCTTGTGCTTTCCGTATGGTGGAATTCATTTTCGTTTTTTGCGTATGAATTGCAAGGTGCTTCTCCGCTCATCGGATCTGTTGGTCGGCGAACCTGAAAAACTCTCAATATCCGCTCGCAACTTTGCCGCCATAACCTGTGCTAGGATGTCAGACTCACCATCTTTCAAGTTGCAGGATGCATGACGGGCGCTGCGTACCGCGCCGCTACAATCTTGGGATGTGGGGTATAAGTCGTCGGGCGGATAATCGGGTGTGAAGGGGCTACAGTGACAAATCGAGTGGAACAACTGCGTCAGCAGTTAGCGCAGCGTATTTTAGTGTTGGACGGCGGTATGGGTACCATGATCCAGAGCTATCGGCTGGAGGAGGCAGACTACCGCGGTGAGCGTTTTGCCGATTGGCAAAGCGATCTTAAAGGGAACAATGACCTGCTGGTGTTAAGCAAACCAGAGGTGATCACCGCGATCCATAACGGTTACCTGGAGGCGGGGGCTGACATCCTCGAAACCAACACCTTCAACTCGACCACTATCGCGATGGCCGACTACCATATGGAGTCGCTATCCGCCGAAATTAACTACCAGGCTGCCTTGCTGGCTCGGGCCTGTGCCGATGAATGGACTGCACGCACCCCGGAAAAACCGCGCTACGTCGCAGGCGTGCTTGGCCCAACCAACCGTACCGCCTCCATTTCCCCTGACGTTAACGATCCGGCCTTCCGTAATGTCTCTTTTGACCAGTTGGTAGAAGCCTACCGCGAATCAACCCGTGCGCTGGTGGAAGGGGGCGTCGATCTGATCATGATCGAAACCATCTTCGATACCCTGAATGCCAAAGCGGCGGCCTTTGCGGTCGAAACCGAGTTTGAAGCGCTGGGCGTGACCTTACCGATCATGATTTCCGGCACTATCACCGATGCCTCTGGCCGTACCCTTTCCGGCCAGACCACCGAAGCGTTCTACAATTCGCTGCGTCACGTTAAACCGCTGACCTTTGGCCTGAACTGTGCGCTTGGCCCGGATGAGCTGCGCCAATATGTGGCGGAGCTGTCTCGCATCTCTGAAAGCTATGTAACTGCTCATCCGAACGCCGGTTTGCCCAATGCCTTTGGTGAATACGATCTCGATGCCGAAGAGATGGCCAAACAGGTGGGTGAATGGGCACAAGCCGGTTTCCTCAATATCATCGGCGGCTGCTGTGGCACCACTCCGGCGCATATCGCCGCGATGGCTAAAGTGGTTGAGGGCGTGCCGCCACGGCAGTTGCCAGAGTTACCGGTGGCTTGCCGCCTGTCCGGCCTGGAACCGTTGAATATCGATGCCAAATCGTTGTTCGTCAACGTGGGTGAGCGTACCAACGTTACCGGCTCGGCTCGATTCAAAAGGCTGATTAAAGAAGAAAAGTATAACGAGGCGTTGGCCGTGGCCCGCCAGCAGGTAGAGAGCGGTGCCCAGATCATCGACATCAACATGGATGAAGGGATGCTCGACGCCGAAGCGGCGATGGTGCGTTTCCTCAGCCTGATCGCCGGTGAGCCGGATATTGCCCGCGTACCGATCATGATCGACTCCTCCAAATGGAGTGTGATCGAAAAGGGCCTGAAATGCATTCAGGGTAAGGGCATCGTCAACTCGATCTCGATGAAAGAGGGCGAAGAAGCCTTTATCCACCATGCCAAACTGGTACGCCGCTACGGTGCCGCCGTGGTAGTGATGGCCTTCGATGAGGTCGGCCAGGCGGATACCCGCGAGCGCAAGTTTGAGATTTGCCGCCGTGCTTACCAGATTTTGACCGAACGCGTGGGTTTCCCGCCGGAAGACATCATTTTTGACCCGAACATTTTTGCCGTCGCGACCGGTATCGAAGAGCATAACAACTATGCCGTCGACTTTATCGAAGCTTGCGCTGATATCAAAACCCACCTGCCACACGCGATGATCTCCGGCGGCGTGTCCAACGTCTCCTTCTCGTTCCGTGGCAACGATCCAGTGCGCGAAGCGATCCACGCGGTGTTCCTGTATCACGCCATTCGCAACGGTATGGATATGGGGATTGTTAACGCCGGGCAGTTGGCGATCTATGACGATCTCAGCACTGAGCTGCGTGAAGCCGTTGAGGACGTGGTGCTCAACCGCCGTCAGGACGGCACCGAGCGCCTGCTGGAGCTGGCGGAGAAATACCGGGGCAGCAAAGACAATGAAGTGGCGGTGCAACAGGCCGAATGGCGCGGCTGGCCGGTGGTGAAGCGTCTGGAGTATTCGCTGGTCAAAGGCATTACCGAATTTATTGAGTTAGACACCGAAGAAGCGCGCCAGCAGGCGGACCGCCCGATCGAAGTGATCGAGGGGCCGCTGATGGCCGGCATGAACGTGGTGGGTGACCTGTTTGGCGAGGGCAAAATGTTCCTGCCGCAGGTAGTGAAATCGGCCCGTGTGATGAAGCAGGCGGTGGCCTACCTTGAACCTTACATTGAGGCCAGCAAACAGAAAGGCACCACCGCCGGGAAAATTCTGCTGGCGACGGTGAAGGGTGATGTGCACGACATCGGTAAAAACATCGTCGGCGTGGTGCTGCAATGTAACAACTACGAAATTATCGATCTGGGCGTGATGGTGCCGACGGACAAGATCCTGAAAACCGCCCGTGAAGAGAAGGTGGATATTATTGGTCTGTCTGGCCTGATCACCCCGTCGTTGGACGAAATGGTGAACGTGGCAAAAGAGATGGAGCGCCAAGGCTTTACTCTGCCGCTGCTGATCGGCGGTGCGACCACCTCCAAGGCCCATACTGCGGTGAAGATTGAGCAGAATTACAGCGGCCCGACTACCTACGTGCAGAACGCCTCGCGTACCGTTGGCGTAGTTGCGGCGCTGCTGTCAGACACCCAGCGGGACGAGTTTGTCGCCCGCACTCGCAAAGAGTACGAGACCGTGCGTATCCAGCATGGGCGTAAAAAACCGCGTACGCCGCCGGTCAACCTGCAACAGGCGCGGGATAACGCCATGGTGCTGGATTGGGAAAACTACCAGCCACCGGTGCCGCACAAACTGGGGGTGTTCCCGGTTGAGGCCAGTATTAACACGCTGCGCCATTATATCGACTGGACGCCGTTCTTTATGACCTGGTCGCTGGCGGGCAAGTATCCGCGCATTCTGGAAGATGAAGTGGTAGGGGAAGAGGCTAAACGCCTGTTCAAAGATGCTAACGAAATGCTGGATATGCTGGCTGCTAACGGCAGCCTCAACCCGCGTGGCGTCTACGGTCTGTTCCCGGCCAACCGCGTTGGGGATGATGTGGAGGTCTACCGGGATGAAAGCCGCACCGAGGTGCTGGTGGTCAGCCGTCATCTGCGTCAGCAAACGGAAAAGACCGATTTCCCGAACTACTGTCTGGCCGACTTTGTGGCCCCGAAGAGTAGCGGCAAAGCCGACTACTTTGGCGCATTCGCGGTCACGGGCGGGCTGGAAGAAGATGCATTGGCAGCGGCTTATGACGCCAAACATGATGATTACAACAAGATCATGGTCAAAGCGTTATCTGATCGTCTGGCAGAGGCCTTTGCCGAATACCTGCATGAGCAGGTGCGCAAGCTGCACTGGGGCTTTGCCTGCGATGAAAATCTGAGTAACGAAGAACTGATCCGTGAGAATTATCAAGGCATTCGCCCGGCCCCCGGCTATCCCGCTTGCCCGGAACATACCGAAAAAGCGGAGATCTGGCAGTTGCTGGACGTTAACCGCCATACTGGCATGGAACTGACCGAATCTTTCGCCATGTGGCCTGGGGCGGCGGTATCCGGCTGGTATTTCAGTCATCCGCAGAGCAAGTACTTTGCCGTGGCACAAATCCAGCGCGATCAGGTCGAAGACTACGCGCAGCGTAAAGGGATGAAGATCGGCGACGTAGAGCGCTGGCTAGCCCCGAATCTCGGATACGATGCGGATAATTAATATACCCGTCGTCTTTCAAGCTGCGCGTTGTTACCCAGTATGCGCTGGGGATAAGTAAGCTTGTCTGCCGCCTAGCTGTTGTGCCGTACAGGGATGTATAAACGCCGCGAACGCATGGATGCGCAAGAGCGGCCAACTTGAAATCCATAGGGTATAAAGTAGAAGAAAATGATTTGCCGCTGTCCTGCTTAACTGGCGCCTGGCAGGCGGGATAGCCTGTGGTGTCTGCCGGGCGTCAATGGAGCTAGCCTTCCGTGTTGACCCTTCTTAATCTGCTTTCCGCCATTGCCATGCTGGTGTGGGGGACTCACATCGTTCGTACTGGCATTATGCGGGTCTATGGCGCCAATTTGCGCCAGGTGCTGAGCAACAGCATCGAGAAAAAGCCGCTGGCCTTTGTGGCAGGCATCGGTGTAACCGCATTGGTACAAAGCAGTAATGCAACGGCGTTACTGGTTTCTTCTTTTGTAGCGCAAGGGCTGGTGGGACTTGGGCCTGCGTTGGTGATTATGCTGGGGGCTGATGTTGGCACGGCGATCATGGCGCGCGTGCTGACGTTCAATCTCTCCTGGCTTTCGCCGCTGCTGATTTTTGTCGGCGTGATTTTATTCCTCAGCCGTAAGCAAACCCGTGTAGGCCAGATGGGGCGCGTCGCCATTGGTCTTGGCCTGATTGTGTTGGCGCTGGAACTGATTGTGGCTGCCGCTACGCCAATCACTCAGGGCTATGGTGTCAAAGTGATCTTCTCGTCGCTGACCGGCGATGTGATGCTCGATGCGCTGATCGGTGCCCTGTTTGCCATTATCAGCTATTCCAGCCTGGCGGCGGTGTTGTTGACCGCGACGTTGACCGCCTCGGGAGTGATTTCTCTACAGGTGGCGCTGTGCCTGGTGATTGGTGCCAATTTGGGTAGCGGCCTGTTGGTGATGTTAAACACCAGCGGCCAGAATGCCGCAGGCCGTCGCGTGGCGTTGGGGAGCCTGTTGTTCAAACTGTTGGGCAGTGCACTGGTGCTGCCGTTTGTTTCCCTGATTGCGCACGGTATTGAGCGGCTGCCTGGTAATGCAGAAGAGCTGGTGATCTATTTCCACATGTTCTACAACCTGGTGCGTTGTCTGCTACAGGTGCCGTTGTCAGGGCCGATGGCGCGCCTGTGCGAAACGTGGATCGTCGATGCTCCTACAGAAGACCCCCGTTTGCGGCCACGCCACCTCGACGTCAGCGCCCTGGATACGCCAAGTTTGGCCCTGGCCAATGCGGCGCGGGAAACCCTGCGAATGGGGGATGTGATAGAGCATATGATGATCCTGCACCATGAGGTATTGCATGGTAAGCGCATCCAGGCCAAAGAAGTTCGCCGTCTGGACGATGACGTTCACGTGTTGTACACCGCCATTAAACTTTACCTGGCCCAGATCCAGAAGGAAGACCTGGGAGAGGCGGATTCGCGCCGTTGGGCGGAGATCATCGAAATGGCCCTCAACCTGGAGCAGGCTGGTGATATCATCGAACGTATGGCTAGTGATGTGGCGGATCAATCACATGGCGCGCGCAGTTCGTTCTCTGCTGAAGGTTTGGACGAGCTGGACCAACTGCATGAAAAGTTGACCGACAATTTGCGCCTTAGCCTGTCGGTATTTCTCTCCGGTGATGTTACCAGCGCCAAGCGGTTACGCCGCTCCAAACACCGTTTCCGCATTCTGGATCGTCGCTATGCCCATGCGCACGTCGATCGCCTGCATCAGCAAAACGTGCAGAGTATCGAAACCAGCTCGCTGCACCTGGCGCTGTTGGGGGATATGAAACGACTTAACTCGCTGTTTTGCGCGGTGGCCTATAACGCGCTCGATCAGGATGAGAAAGACGACGACCGTGACTGGGAGGAAATGCCCGGCAGGCTTTAATCCCGGGGCGTTGACAAACAATGCAGGGCACTAGATAGGCTGGGTGAAGTAAGCAGGATCACCTCACCTGTATAGGTGCCCGTGGCTGATAGCCTAAATCCTCCTGATTACCGCAGGTTCACAATCCTCTCACTTTATAGTCCAAATCCTAATGTGATAGTGTGCCGGTGAGGGCAAATATTGAATTAACGATTTCCTATAAAACATTTTTTTTTGCTGGTTTCCCCGATTTTTCCTAAGAAACTCGTCCCGAACTAATGCTCGATTCCAGACAGTTAGATCTGTATTTTAAGGTTTGTTGTTCCTGCATCATGTAAAGCATTTTATATAGGAGGGTGGTTAAATAGAGTATTGCTTTGATAATTTGATAATTAACAGGATTATATGTTGTTATTTTATTTTTATTAGGTTTGTTGTATTTCCATTAATTACTCATTACTACCTTGTCAATAATTGGTGGCGTTTTTATGCTGTGTTTTTATTTCGTATTTTTCTGGGATGAAAGTGTGTTTAAATTTTTACATGGCTTTGTTAGACTATTGCGGCAATAAACTATGGGTCTATTTGGTTTTAATGGTTTTGCGGTTAGGGAGTTTGAAATAAAATGGAGGTGGTTCACTGAAGGCTCAGATGCTCAAGCAAATGACCGGAGCAACAATGCTATTATCAGCAAGTTGTTTGGCAGGAATGTCTTCCGGTGAAGTTAAGGTGGTTGGCGAAATATTATTGCCCCGTTGTGAGGTTATTGCTCCCAATAATGGGGTATATGATTTTGGGAAAATCAAGCTGCCAGAAAATTCAAATAGCTTGCCAGCCTTAACGCAATCTTGGCGCGTGAAGTGTGATAGCGCGGCGTATATGGACATTATCCCGGAAGATAACCGGAGTCAGTCCACTGGTAATCAAGGGGCTGGCTACTTTAGCCTTGGTGGTGGACGTGGCTCTCAGTCTATGGGGAATTACCGATTGGGAATAAGCAATGCCCGCATAGATCGGACGGCGGTAGTACCACAAACCGCAGGGCAACCTATGGCGCGTGCTAGCATCATGTCACTGCTCCCCGGCAAACGCACTCGTTGGGAAATGCCGGCAAACGTAATGATGCGCGCGGGGCCGCAGGCAGGGCGGGTTTTCTCCTTGGATATTACGGTTTACCCACAGTTGACTCTTCCTGAAAATGCTGCGACGGAAGCAATGTCACTGGATGGTTCAGCGACGTTGGACTTCACTTTCGGCATATAAGTGCCAGTTCTATCCCCTTGTCTTTGTTGAGGGAAGGTGAAACTTTTATGCTTATTACCTCAAGGTAAATCTGCGTGGTAATAAGGTAAAAAGGGAGGAAATATTACTCTCTGGGCTTGCCTGCGCTCAAGAATGGGGGCGGGTTTTATTCAAAAAACTATATGGATATATTTATGAAAAAAACAATTATTTCAGGTGCCGTCATGTCAGTCATGATGCTGAGCATGGGTACTGCAATGGCGGGGTCTATGTCATCTGAATTATCAGTGAAGGGGAAGATGGCAATACCTTCATGTAAGGTTTATTTAAAAGATGATGGCGTTTTTAATTTGGGTAAAATCTCTCATGGTGTAATTAAGTCTTCCGCCGCTACGCCAATGAGGGAAATCATGGGCTCGCTAAATGTTGTATGCGATGCCGATACCTATCTGAAGTTTAGCGCGGTTGATAACCGTGAAGGCACTGCCAGTACGGCCGGGAGCACGCATTTCGGTCTCGGTAATGTGAACGGCAAGGGTAAATTAGGCTATTACACCATGAAACTGTCGACTGCCAAGGTTGATGGTGCTGAATCAGGGCTCTACAGCACGCAGAAAGGCAGCACTTCAACTACCGCATATTTAACTGCCACGATTGACAAAGGCAAGGTAACCGGTTGGGCAGATGACAACAATACTCAGGTTAGCGGTAAATTATTCCAAGCTAATTTGGCCATTGAACCTGTGTTGGCTTCAACAAAGGATATGGCTGGCTCGATTACGGAGAATACCAAACTGGATGGTTCAGCCACGCTGAACTTCAGTTACGGGCTCTGATTTTTATTACGGATAAATACGCCTCCTGAAGTTCAAGGAGACGAATATACATAAGGATATATATTGATGAAAAAGAATGTACTGCAATTAACGGCTCTGTCATCGCTACTGTTTTCTGCTGCGACGCTGGCGGCAGACACTAGTGCAGAAATCAAGGTTGTTGGTGAACTCTCTACGTCAACCTGTGAAGTGACAGTGCAGAATAACGGCGTGTTTGATTTTGGCGAAATCAGACAGTCGCAAGTTTTAGACGATAAAGCGACTATGCTGAGAACTGCCACTGAGGGAGGCGTAAATGTGAAATGTAGTGCGCCTACTGCGCTGACATTCATTACGTCAGACAATCGGTTGGGTACCGCTAGCTTCGAAGGGTTAGGCCGGAATTTTGGTCTTGGTAATGTGAACGGGACCGGGAAAATGGGCTTTTACCAATTACAAGTACGTGGCGCTACCGTAGATGGGAAAGCTAGCCGGGTGTTTACGGCGGTGAATAACAATACTATCGGAGCCACTGGAGATAGCCTGCTGATCGAGTTGGGTCAACGCACTGGCTGGGCACCAGCCTCGGGTGAGCAAGAGATGTCTATCGGCAAAGATTTTGCTTTCGGTATTACTGCAAGAGCCTACTTGGGGTCAAAGAGCGATATGAAAGGTCCCCTCCCTGAAGATGCAAAGCTGGATGGCTCTGCCACCATGGAATTTGGCTTCGGGTTGTAAATCTGTCTTACGTTAATTGAGAGGGGGGGGCTCCCCCCTCTATGTATGTCTTATGTCGACGCAGGTCGGGCAATCAAGGGAATGGAATCGCCCATGAGGCAAAAGGCATCGGTGGCATGGGGGTTGTCGATCCTGCTGATGGCGCGCGCAGGGGCGACCGGATTTGATGTAAAAACCCTTGAGCAACTCGGGTATAACGCTGATATTGCGGATTTCTTTTCGACTTCACGGTTTTTACCTGGGGTTCACCAGGTCGAGCTGGAGGTAAATGCTGCGCAACGCTATCAGGAAGAGGTTCGTTTTGGTCAGGAGGGGGAGCTGTGCCTGGATGCACGTTTGGCCGAAACGCTGCGTTTGCACCTGACCTCGCCTCTTGGCGACTGTGAACGTATTGGATCTCGTTGGCCACAGGCACAGATACGGGTATTTCCTGGCACCTTCCGCGTGGAGATCACATTGCCGGAAGAGGCTTTTGATCCAGAAAAACTGCGCAGTGAGCAGCGCGGCGGCTATGCCGTGATGCTGAATTATGATTTGTACGGCAATAGCATGAAGGGAAGCTATGGCAACCAGCAAACGTGGCAGGCCATGCTGGAGCCTGGTCTGAATATCAGTAACTGGGTGGTTCGTAATCGCTCCAGCTACAGTAAGAATGAGTTCGGGAGCCAACTGGATGTGTATGAGACCTCTGCAACGCGTGATTTCCCGCAGTGGGGAGCATTGGTACAGCTTGGGGAGTTTAGTGCTGGTGGGTCGTTAAGCGGCGGCTTGCCTATCACCGGTTTGCAACTGTCCAGTGAGCGTTTCCAACTTTCTCGTGCAACCTTGGCGGTTCCCATACAGGGCAGTGTATCAAGCCAGGCGATGGTGGAGGTCAAGCAGCGTGGGCAGGTGATGTACCGTACGCTGTTGCCTGCGGGGCCTTTTACTCTGGACAATCTGGGTCAGGCCGCTACAGGGGTTGAAACTCAGGTCACGGTTACCGATGCCGAGGGGTATCAACAGCGCTTTACTGTGACGCCGGGCTTCGGTGATGAGCAAGAGCGGCAAAGCGGTTACCAGTTCGCCTTGGGGCGCTATCGTACCTATGGTGGGCAGCAAGGTACAGCTTCCCCGCCAGCATTGTTGATGGGAGAGAAAAGGTTCAGTTCAAGCGGCTCCCGGCAGATGGGTCTGGGGGGGATGGCTTCGGCAAAATACCAGCGGCTGGCCTGGCAGGGGAGCCTTGGCAGTGAGCAGGGTAATTGGTTATCCGGGAGTGCCGTGTACGGCCGGGGGCGGCAGCAGGGTGTTCAACTGGATGTGCAGGGGCAGTTGGCCTTGAGCAGCAACGTTTCGTTGTCCCTGTCTGCGCAATATCGCACCCTGGGATACCGGGAAGCGGATGCATCGTTTCGCCAGTCTGCGGATCATACCGACAATAATTCGGACTCACGGCCGCATTATTCGGGGGGCTTGGCTCTGTCCTGGAATACCCCGGAATGGGGAGCGTTTGCCTATGGTCTGTCGCACGAGCGGTATTACCACGACAACACACAAAGTTTGATGCATACACTGTCCTACGGTAGAAGGCTGGGATCGGCGACGTTGAGTCTGAATGTGCAATCCTCGTCCTATGATCGGGCTGCTGTCTATGCTGGGCTGAGCTTACCCCTAGGTGGGGGGAACATTAGCAGCCGCCTGCAACTGCGCAAGAACAATCAAATGACGCTAGGAAGCAGTTGGCAGGGTACCGTCGCGGGGCCATTAAAGGGTTATCTTGACATCGCTCGCGATAGTCACGGTGAGTATCAGACCAGTGGCAACCTGAGCGGTAATACTGCCTACACCCGCTTGTCGCTGGGAGCATCACGCTCCAGCCAGGGCAGCCTCTCGCAGTCTTTGGTCTCTTCGGGTTCGCTGGGCGTAGCCAATAACACCTGGGTAATGTCACCCCAACGGGCGGGCGATACGTTGGTGGTGGTGAGCGTGCCAGGGCAGTCTGGCGCCAGGGTGACTGGTGCGGGTGAGGGTATCACCGATTTTGCCGGCGACGTGTTATTGCCCTCGGCCACGCCCTATATGCCGTTAAAGGCACAAATAGATACTTTGTCACTACCGTTAAACCTGCGGCTGAACAGCACGGCTCTGGAGCTGGAACTGGCGCGTGGTACCGTGGTGAAAAGGCAATTCCGGGTCACCGAGGTCCGTCAATTATTACTGACCTTGCGGGATGAGCAAGGAGACATCTTACCCACCGGGTCGTCTGTACATGATGAGAAAGGACGGCTGTTGGGCACCCTGATTGGTGAAGGCAACCTGATGCTGGTGAATGAAGATATTGGCAAGGTTTTGCGCGTGCGTCGCGTCAATAAGGATGAATGTCTGGTGAGTTATGAAGTACCGGCGGAATTTGACCCGTTGGTATTGTATGAAGAGCGGGATGCTGTCTGCCGTTAGGCCACTCTGGCATAAAATAATCAAGCGTAACGAAATAGGATAAAAGATGAGAAATACAAAGTGGTTCATTGGCCGGATTGTCGGCAGTATGTTACTGGTTACGGCGGGAATGCCATCAGCCCTGGCCTCTTTCCAGTTAGAAAGTATGGGGATAGTGCTAGAGGAAAGTACTGGTCGGGTAAACTTCAGTATCAAGAACACGACCTCGGAGCCGATGTTGTTGGCAACCAAGGTTGAAGATCTGGATGGCAAGGCGTTTAGCAAGATGGTAATGATTTCGCCGCCGATTTCCCGGATTGATGCCGGGCAGAGTCAGCAGGTGAATTTTGTGCTGAAACAGGGAGCGGTGTTACCCCACGAAGTGATGCTGAAGGCTTCCTTTGAAGGGGTGGGTCAGGCGGTGGATAACAGCGCACGCATACCAGTACGCCAGAGCATTGGGCTGATTGTGCAACCGAAAGCGGTGGCGGTAAGCCAGTCTCCTTGGGAAGACTTGCACTTTAGCCAGGTAGGGACGACCCTGGTGGTGAAGAATAGCGGATTACATGTGGTACGTTTGGCCCCCCAGCTAACGCTGTCGCCCTCAAAGCAAAGTGTGCAGCTGGAGAATTACTATTTGATGTCGGGTGAAGAAAAGAAAGTGGACGTGGTGGGCAAGGTCACGTCCGTAACCATTACTCCGCTGGGCCGTTATGGCTTTAAACAGAATGATGTCACGTTGCCAGTGAAATAAAGGCACCTCGCCATGCGGGAGTGTCGCTAGATGATGGTAAAAGGGTGCCCGACTTCACAACGAAGCTCGGGCACCTCCATTTTTTTGTGGGGCTTAATCCTGTTTCTTGATCGGGCGGCCTGACCAGTAACCTGCCAGCAGTGAACCTGAGAGGTTGTGCCACACCGAGAACAAGGCACCCGGCAGCGCGGCCAGTGGTGAGAAGTAAATCTTGCCCAGCGTTGCCGCCAGCCCGGAGTTTTGCATGCCGACTTCAATGGCCAGCGTGCGGCAGGTGGATTCGTCAAAGCCAAACAGCTTGCCTCCCCAATAGCCGCTCAGCAGCCCGATGCCGTTATGCAGGATCACCGCAATGATCACGACAAAGCCTACCGAGGCAATATGGCTCTGGCTACCTGCAACCACCGCACTGATGATTGCCACAATACACACCATCGACAAGGCTGGCAGATAAGGCTCAACCCGCTTGACGGTTTTGGTGAAGCAGTGGTGGACGATCAGGCCCAACCCAATCGGGATCACCACGATCTGCAGAATGCTGAATAACATCCCCATGATATCCACGCTGATCTCGGCATCGACATACAGACGTGTCAGCAGCGGGGTGGCAAAAACGCCAACCAGCGTAGAAACGGCTGAGATGGTCACCGACAGAGCGACATCGCCTTTAGCCAGATAGATCATTACGTTGGAGGCGGTGCCGCTGGCTACGCTGCCTACCAGCACCATACCGGCAGAGAGATCCGGCGGCATACGGAACAGCATCGCCAGCAGCCAGGCGGCCAGCGGCATAATCAGGTAATGCAGGAAGATCCCCGCAGCGACCGGGCCAGGGCGCGACAGTACGCGTTTGAAGTCATCCAGGCGCAGGGTGACGCCCATGGCAAACATGATCAACATCAGCAACGTACTGACGTAAGGGCTGATACCGGTAAAGGTCGACGGGGTGTAATAGGCCGCAATGGACAGCAGCACGGCCCATAACGGGAATAAGCGTGTGATTTTTGCCAGCATGAGAGAGGTTATCCTTTGCCAATATTGAACGTGAAGGTGGTGGTGTGGTGGGCCCAGTGCGCTGAGCCTCTATATACCCGTCGTCTTTCAAGCTGCAGCGTTGTTACCCGCACTATCTCACCCCAGTCACTTACTAAAAGTAAGCTCCTGGGGATGAGATAGCTTGTCGCCTAGCTGCAGCATGAAATCCATAGGGTATAGTTTATGAAAAAACTATGGGGTTTTCGGGGACTACTCAAACAGATTTTGATGCAGCGTTTGTACTACGCGCTCCGCATCATCGCCAGGCACCAGGAAGCACAGGTTATAGCTGCTGGCACCGTAACAGATCATGCGGATATTGAACGGATCTAGCACGCCAAACACCTCTTTACCGACGCCGCAAGCCTGTGACAGCTTGTTGCCGATCAGGGCGACCAGCGCCAGATTTTCTTCCACTTCCACCCGGCACAGTGAGGACAGTTCGGTGAGCAGGGAGGTGGTTAACAGACTGCCGCCGGTGGTCGTAGAGCCGGTGGTATCCATGGTCAATGCCACGCTGACTTCGGAGGTGGTGATCAGATCGACCGAGATATTATGACGGGCCAGAATGTTGAACACTTCGGCCAGGAAGCCGCGTGCGTGCAGCATGTTCAGGCTGTGCAGCGTCAGCAGGGTTTGCTTGCGGCGCAAGGCCAGCGCACGGAACAGCGGCGGGTTTTCTGTGGTATTACATACCAGCGTGCCGCCCGCAGCAGGATCTTTGCTCGAACCAACGAAGACCGGAATGTCGCTGCGCACGGCAGGCAGCAGGGTGGCCGGATGCAGCACTTTGGCACCGAAGGTGGCCATTTCCGCCGCTTCTTCAAAGGCAATTTTATCGATACGTTTAGCGGCAGGCACCACGCGTGGGTCGGTGGTATAAATACCCGGTACATCAGTCCAGATATCCACGCGGCTGACGCTGAGTGCTTCACCCAACAGGGCTGCGGTGTAGTCACTGCCGCCACGGCCCAGCGTAGTGGTGCGGCCTTTGGGTTCACAGCCGATAAAGCCCTGAGTGATCACCAACGCTTGTTGCAGGCGCGGTTTCAACAGGGTTTGGGCCAATTCGGTCAGCGCGGCGCTGTCTGGCACGGCACGGCCGAAATGGTCGTCGGTACGCATGACTTTACGGATATCGAACCATTCTGCCTGCACTTTGCGGCCACGCAGAATTTCTACAAACAGCAGAGTAGACATCAGCTCGCCATGGCTGACCAGTTCATCGGTCAGTGCGGCAGAGGTGGCCAGCGCAGCGGCTTCCGATAACGTGGTGATGTTTTCCAGCATGCGGTCGATTTCTTCGCGAACCACCACCGGGTTATCGAGGCGTTCGAGAATGGCGTATTGAATGCGGCGGATCTCAGCTAGCTGTTCGTTGCGTTTTTCTGCTTCGCAACCTTCAGCCAGGGCTACCAACAGGTTGGTGATACCGGCAGAGGCGGAGAGAACCACCAACCGGACATCGGGATTGGAGAGTACCACGTCGGCGCTGCGGTTCATCGCCTCGAAATCGGCCACGCTGGTGCCGCCGAATTTGGCTACTACGGTTGCGGTTTGGGGTGCTGCTTGAGTCATGTAAAACCTCGTGTCAGGGACGCCATTCAAATTGGCATTTAATTTCCATAAGCCTTGGCACAAGGGAAGAGCGGTAAACAGGGAGCAGGCGTAGAGGTTGAGGCTACGATACACCCAGAAGCGCCCCACCTTGCTGACTGCTCATACAGAGCAGCCCATGGTGACAACTCAGGGGATTCAGCCCCTGTAGCCGACGTGATGATTGCCGTAAGCATCTCGCCTCGGCGTCGCTCCCCCTCCAGTGCCGTCATCGGATAATGGCTCCTCTGACACTCTACCTGGGCGACGCGCCTCTTCTGGCTTGCACAAAGTGCAAGTAGGCTGTTAGGAATAACGGGTTTAGTGGCTGCTGTCAACGGGTAGACGCTGAGGGATTTTCATCTGCGCTTTGGAGGGCGCTGAGCGACCGAATATTGCGAACTGCGCATTAAGAGAAAAGCGTGGTGAGAGGGACGTTTCAGCGTAGTGATAACAGGCTGTTAGGTGAAATATCAGCAGATTGTTGTGGAAAGGTAAAAATGGAGTGCGGTGGTTTGAGAGTTAACGCCTATCGCAAGAAAAGAGATCATAATCACAGTCGAACAGGCTACAATCGGTCCATTACATCATATTCATTCTCAAGCATAAGAGCGCCGCTATGAAAAATATCAATCCTAGTCAAACCGCTGCTTGGCAAGCCCTGCAGCAACATTTCGACCAAATGAAAGACGTCCAGATCCGTGACCTGTTTGCTCAGGATAGTGAGCGTTTCTCCAAGTTCTCTGCCACTTTCAACGATCAGATGCTGGTGGATTATTCCAAAAACCGTATTACCGCAGAAACCCTGGAGAAGCTGCAGGCACTGGCGAAAGAAACTGACCTGCAAAGCGCGATCAAATCGATGTTCTCCGGTGAGAAAATCAACCGTACGGAAGATCGTGCCGTGCTGCATGTTGCCCTGCGTAACCGCAGTAACACGCCAATCATTGTTGATGGCAAGGACGTGATGCCAGAAGTCAATGCGGTGCTGGCGAAGATGAAACAGTTCTGTGACCGCGTCATCGGCGGTGACTGGAAAGGTTACACCGGCAAACCGATTACCGACGTGGTTAACATCGGCATCGGCGGCTCAGACCTCGGCCCTTATATGGCAACCGAAGCGCTGCGTCCGTATAAAAACCACCTGAACATGCACTTTGTTTCCAACGTAGACGGCACCCATATCGCCGAAACGCTAAAACCGTTGGATCCGGCGACTACGTTGTTCCTGGTGGCGTCTAAAACCTTCACTACCCAGGAAACCATGACCAACGCCCTCAGCGCGCGCGACTGGTTCCTGAGCACCGCAGGCGATCAGCAGCACGTCGCGAAACACTTTGCCGCGCTGTCTACCAACGGTAAAGCGGTGGCCGAGTTTGGTATCGACACCGACAATATGTTCGAGTTCTGGGACTGGGTGGGTGGCCGTTACTCTCTGTGGTCGGCAATCGGCCTGTCTATCGCGCTGTCTCTGGGCTTTGAAAACTTTGAACAGCTGCTGAGCGGTGCGCATGAGATGGACAAGCACTTTGCCCAGACGCCTGCCGAGCAAAACCTGCCGGTACTGTTGGCGCTGATCGGCATTTGGTACAACAATTTCTTCGGTGCGGAAACCGAAGCAATCTTGCCATATGACCAGTATATGCACCGTTTTGCCGCCTATTTCCAACAGGGCAACATGGAGTCTAACGGCAAATACGTTGACCGTAACGGCAATCCGGTTGATTACCAGACCGGCCCGATTATCTGGGGTGAGCCAGGCACCAACGGCCAGCATGCGTTCTATCAGTTGATCCATCAGGGGACCAAACTGGTGCCTTGCGACTTTATTGCTCCGGCCATCAGCCATAATCCACTGAGCGACCACCACGCTAAGCTGCTGTCGAACTTCTTTGCACAGACGGAAGCGCTGGCGTTCGGTAAATCTCTGGAGGTGGTTGAGGAAGAGTTCGCCGCACAGGGTAAAAAGCCGCAAGAGGTCAAGCACGTTGCCCCATTCAAAGTGTTTGAAGGCAACCGCCCAACCAACTCCATCCTGCTGCGTGAGATCACCCCGTTCAGCCTGGGTAGCCTGATTGCCCTGTATGAGCACAAGATCTTCACGCAAGGCGCGATCCTCAACATCTTCACCTTCGACCAATGGGGCGTAGAGCTGGGTAAACAGCTGGCTAACCGTATTCTGCCGGAACTGGCGGGTAAAGAAGCGGTGACCAGCCACGACACCTCAACCAACGGCTTGATCAATCGCTTTAAAGCCTGGCGTTAAGTTGCTCTGAATCGCAGCCAATAAAAAACCCGCCGCGGCGGGTTTTTTGACGTCTGTAGGGATTACAGATTGATCGGTACGGCCATGCTGACACCGGCACCCACGTCATCGGCGGTGCTGTTGTTGTTATCGGTGTACCACAGGCTGGTATCAAACTTCACCTGATGGGTGAAGGTATAGCCCCAACCCAACTGAATGCCTTTCAGCGTGTCGGATTTCGGGAATGCCTGGTTGATGCTCTGGTTCATCGGGTTCACCTTGGCGTACACCAGGCGAGTGCTCCAGCGCTGGCCATCCTCCAGCACCAGTTCTACACGGCCAGATAGCATCTGACCATCACCACCCATCGCGTGGCCCAACGGGTAACCCTGCTGGTAGTAGCCGTCTTTATAGGTATAGTGGTTATACACGTAATTCTTACGGCTCATATCGGCGCGGGTATCCGCCCCTTCAATATACCAGTTGATCACCGTTGGGCCCCATTCTGGGTGGCCTTCCAAACCGAGCAGATAGGTGTTTTGCGATGGCAGGAAGCCCGCCTCATCCTCACCCACTAACTGACCGTACAGGCTGACTGGCATACCGATCAATGGCTGCATTTTCAGCTTGAAGTCGAAACCGGCGAGCTGGTTGCCCGGATCGTTACCCTGGCCGGAGTCGTCGTTATCACGGCCGATAAAGCCATCCCAGAATGAGCTGAAGGATTGTGTGCGGCCATCACCCCCCCACTGCATAATGCGTGAAGCACCCAGCTCCACGAAGTCGGTTGGCATCATGGTCAGGCGGCCACCGATCAGCTTGGTGTTAGGAATGGCGGTATATTGAGACAGTTGACCTGCGGTGATCTGATATTGCCAACGACCGATCCAGGACAGCCAAGGTGTTTCAAACGGGGATTGATCGGCACGTTGCAGCATAAAGCCAGCCACTGGGCGCGCCGCGTCGGAACGGATCAGGCTACCGTCATAGCCAGGGCCCCACCATTGAGAGACCTCACCGAATGACAGCCACTGGTTCCACACTTTGATGGCACCGTATGAGCCGTTCAGGTTGAATTTGGAGCCATCAGAGACGCGCTGATCGCCTTCCACGGCGCCTTGCAGGCGCACGTCCCAGAACTCACCGTTGGCACCGGCGCCGATGGTCAGGCTGCTGTCGGCATAGTGACTCTGGCCGAAGCCCTGCGGTGTGCCTGGTTTGTCGGTTGAGGTATAACCGGTAACGGTTATATTGGCTTTTAAGTCACCTACGCGACGCTGTACGCGGTCAATGACGTTTTTCTCGGTATTGGTCACCGGTTTGGCCTGCGCCAGCACCGAGTTGATCTCTTCCTGGCTTAGCGGCCAGGTAGACAGGCTGACGTTAATCACACCGCGATCGGATAACCAGGCGAGGTCATTGCGCAGATCGTTATCAGGAGTCACCAGTCCGCTGGCATACCCTGCAAACGAACAGGTGAAAAGGCCTGCTGCGACCAGTGCGTGGAGTTTAGCTCGCATGAAAGTTCCTTTCTTAATTACTGGAATTTAGAGGCATAATGCCTAGGACTGCGCCCATAATAGAGGACATTTCAATTCGCTACAAATATATACAAGCGTAATGAATTCGCGCAACTGATTGAAAATAGGCTAATTAGCCTGAGGATAAACAATCAGGGCAACTTTAGGAAAAAGCCCATAAGGCATTTTCTGCACTAAATAACTGAACGAACGAAGGGAGGAGCCATGGCAAAAACATCACGCTCATTGATGATCGCCAAAGGGTTACAGCGGGTACTGAACGTGGGGTTGCTGCTATTGGCGGCGATTTTAGTGGTCTTTTTGGTCAAAGAAACCTTTCACTTGGCGAAAGTATTATTCGTGAGCAACGAGGAGTCTTCTTCGTATCAACTGATTGAGGGGATCGTGATTTATTTCCTCTACTTTGAGTTTATCGCCTTGATTGTTAAATATTTTGAGTCGGGCTATCACTTCCCGCTACGCTACTTTATCTATATTGGCATTACTGCGATTATTCGTTTGATCATCGTTGATCATGAGAATCCTTTCGACACGCTGGTTTATTCCGCCGCCATATTATTACTGGTGGTGACTTTGTATTTGGCCAACACCGATCGGCTGAAGCGGGAGTAACCATAAAAATGGCGGCCCAGCAAAGGCCGCCAAAGACACAGTTCTTGCTTACCCGTCGTCTTTCAAGCTACAGCGTTGTTACCTGCGCTACCTCACCCCAGTCACTTACGAAAAGTAAGCTCCTGAGGATGAGATAGCTTGGTGCCTAGCTGTCACTTGAAATCCATAGGGTAATAGTTAGGAACAAAGTACATCAAACGTATTGCAGTGGCCTAAACACAGTTGCCTGGCCCGATTGAGTCCGGCAGAAATTAACCTTTCACCCCACCCGCCGTCAGGCCACCGACCAACCAGCGCTGCGCCAGCAGGAATACGGCGGTGATCGGAATGGCGGACAGTACCGCCGCAGCGGCAAAGTCACCCCACAGGTAGTTCTGCGGATTGAGGTATTGCTGCATACCTACGGCCAGCGTGTAGCTGCTCACGTCACGTAACAGCAGTGAAGCCACCGGCACCTCGGTGATCGCCGCGATAAACGACAGAATAAACACCACCGCCAGGATCGGGACTGAAAGGGGCAGCAGCACCAGGCGGAACGCTTGCCAAGGCGTGGCACCGTCCAGGGCGGCGGCCTCTTCCAACGAGTTATCGATGGTTTCGAAGTAGCCTTTAATGGTCCAGACGTGCAGCGCAATACCGCCCATATAGGCGAATATCACACCGCCATGGGTATTGAGACCGATAAACGGAATGTACTGCCCCAGGCGATCGAACAGAGCGTATAGCGCGACCAAAGACAGCACCGCCGGGAACATCTGGAAGATCAGCATGCTTTTCAGCAGGGTGCTTTTGCCACGAAAACGCATACGGGCAAAGGCGTAGGCACAGGTGGTAGAGAGCGTCACGATCCCCACGGCGGTGATCGCCGCGACTTTAATCGAGTTCCACAGCCATAACAGAACTGGGAAAGGTGGTGGGGTGACGCTGCCATCCGCTTGGGTGACGCTCATCCCCAGCGCCAGTCGCCAGTGATCCCAGGAGATCTGATCCGGGATCAGACTGCCGGTGGCAAAGTTACCGGAGCGTAGCGAAATCGCCACTACCATCAGCAACGGGAACATGATCAGGGCAATAAAGCTCAGCATCAGAATATGGGTGATCCACAGGCGTACGCGCTGGGATTTGGGTTGTACCATGGCCATTGTCGTTCTCCCTTAGTCAAAGTTCATCTTGCTGGCTTTCAGGTTCAGGATCGCCAGTGCGCCAACCAACAGGAAGATCAGCGTGGCAATGGCCGCCGCCAGCCCGAAGTCCTGACCCCCGCCGCCTTCAAACGCGATGCGATAGGTGTAGCTCACCAACAGATCGGTATAACCGGCTGGG
Organism: Serratia silvae; assembly: GCF_023282985.1. Taxonomy (GTDB): domain Bacteria; phylum Pseudomonadota; class Gammaproteobacteria; order Enterobacterales; family Enterobacteriaceae; genus Chania; species Chania silvae. The sequence continues at coordinate 30,036 of NZ_JAGQDC010000020.1, forward strand.
GTGGTGGTGCCGATCATGTCTGGCCCGCCGCGCGTCAGCAGTTGGATCAGTACGAAGTTGTTAAAGTTGAAGGCAAAGCTGGCGATCATCAGTGGCGTCAACGGCTTGATCAGCAGCGGTAGGGTGATGCGGAAGAAGTTCTGCATCGGGCTGGCGCCGTCCATTGCCGAGGCTTCATACAAATCGTCGGGAATGGCTTTCAGCAGGCCCATACACAGGATCATCATGTACGGATAACCCAGCCAGGTATTGACGACCAGGATCATGCTTTTGGCGGTGAGCGGATCGGTAAACCAGGCCGGTTTGATGCCGAACAGCGCGTTGAGCATCAGGTTGATTTCACCGAAGCTCTGGTTAAATAATCCTTTGAAAATCAAAATGGAAATAAACGAAGGCACCGCGTAGGGCAGGATCAGCAACACCCGATACACCGCTTTGCCTTTCAGCGCTTCCCATTGCACCACGCAGGCCAGCACCATGCCTACGGCCACGGTGAGGATCACGGTCATCACCGAGAAAATAATGGTCCAGACAAAGATAGAGATAAACGGCTTCTGGATACCTTCATCGTTGAGCACCCGTAAGAAGTTCTTCCAGCCGATAGTGACGGTATAACCTGGGCTGAGGGTGTCGGTGGCCCAATTACCCTCGGCGTTGATGGCCTGATAGAAACCGATCTCCGGGTTAGGGCGATATTGCACCTGGGTCTGATTATCGATCAGCGTGCTGCCGTCTTTGGCTAGCGTATATAACGGGCTGGTGCCGGAGAACTGGCGCAGAGAACTCATGCGCAGCTCACCGCCTTCCGGTAGGATGGCGACAATCTGGCTCAGTGTCTGGCGATTCTGGGTGATCACGCGCAACGTCGCGCGTTCACCGGCAGGCTCAGCGTTTTCTACCGCTAATTTCAATGTTTGTGGCTCACTGCCGTTGAGGCTGAACGGCGCGGAAATCAGCAGTTGGCCGCTATCTGGATGAGTTAACTGTAAACGCCACTGTTGGTTCTCTGCCGGATACAGCCCAAAGGTGAAGGTTTTACCGGTCTGGAACTGGCGTTGCATCAGCACCGACTGAGCGCGTTCAAAGGTCAGTTGGTTGGTGCTGCTGTAGTTGGTAAAGGCGATGGCGATGGTGCAAATCAGTGGGAACAGGACGAACAGCCCCATTCCGGCGACGCCAGGATAGACGTAGCGCCAGGCGTAGGCACGGCGGTTGGCGAACACGTAGAGCCCGGCACTGACCAGCACCAGCGTCAGGATGGCGAACAGATATTCTCCCTGTGCATACATCACCACAATCAGATAGCAGGTCACCAGGCTGAACAGGCCGACAATCAGCCATTTCAGTATGTCACTCTGCCACCACTTCGATTTTTTTCGCGCGGGTGTTCCGGCGTGAGCAAGTTGCATAGGGCTTTCCTTTCAGGTGTTACCGCGAGAGGCCAACGGCCTCTCACACAGCAGGGCAAAGGCGGGCATCACAGCCCGCCAATGGCCAGGGTATTACTTGGTGATACGGGTATGAGCATCTTCCAGGGCGGCTTTCACCGTCTGGCGGCCTGTGATGGCGTTGATCACGGCGCTACGCATTGCATACCAGAAGGTACTCATCTGCGGGATGTTTGGCATGATTTCGCCGTTTTGCGAGTTCTGCATGGTGGCGGCAATCTTCGGATCTTTTGCCAGCTGTTCCTGGAACGATTTCAGCGCCACGGCACCCAACGGTTTGTCTTTGTTAACGTCAGCCAGGCCCTGATCGGTGATCAGGTAGTTCTCCAGGAACTCGGTCGCCAGTTCTTTGTTCGGGCTGGCGGCGTTGATGCCCGCGGTCAGCACGCCAACGAACGGCTTGGACGGCTTGCCCTGGAAGGTTGGCAGCAGGGTGACGCCATAGTTGATTTTGCTTTGCTCGATGTTGGTCCAGGCCCAAGGCCCGTTGATGGTCATCGCCGTCTGGCCCTTGTTGAAGGCGGCTTCGGCAATCGAGTAGTCGGTATCGGCGTTGATGTGCTTGTTCTTCACCAGATCGACGATGAACTGCAGGCCAGCCTGTGAACCGGCGTTGGCTACGCCCACGTCTTTGATGTTGTATTTGCCATCTTCAAACTTGAAGGCATAACCGCCATTGGCGGCAATGACTGGCCAGGTGAAGTAGGGTTCTTGCAGGTTCCACATGATGGCGCTTTTGCCTTTGGCGCGCAGCTCTTTATCCAGCGCCGGGATCTCTTCCCAGGTTTTTGGCGCTTCTTTGATCAGGTCTTTGTTATAAATCAGCGACAGGGCTTCTACCGCGATCGGGTAACCGATCAGCTTGCCGTCAAAGCGTACCGCATCCCAGGTGAACGGATAGATTTTGTCCTGGAAGGCTTTGGAAGGGTGGATTTCTGCCAACAGGCCCGATTGCGCGTAGCCCCCGAAGCGGTCGTGAGCCCAGAAGATGATGTCCGGGCCGTCACCGGTAGCGGCAACCTGCGGGAATTTCTCTTCCAGTTTGTCCGGGTGTTCGATGGTCACTTTGATGCCGGTGTCCTTCTCAAACTTTTTACCCACCTCGGCCAGGCCGTTATAGCCTTTATCGCCGTTGATCCAGATAACCAGTTTGCCTTCTTCTATTTTGGCGAAAGCGGAGGAGGAGAGCACCAGCGTCGTTAATGCTGAAAGCGTAAGCCGGCGTACGGTTGTTGTCATTGTGCGATTCATAAATCCAATCCTTCTGTGGGGACTGCGGTAAGGAGAGCGGTTACGCGCTAATAGTGGGTTACAACCCGCGGTGTTCTCATCCTCCCCCCGTCTACGCCCCATGCCTGAGTAGTGTGATCCAGCTAGCAAACCGCCCTATTCTGTGGTGTCGAACACTAAAAGGCAGGGCTATTTTTGCAAGGAAGATCACAGATTTGCCTTATGCCGGGAACTTTCGCCGCGCATCGTCGTTCTCTCATCCTCCCATCTCCTCCCCCATGAAAAATCCTGTTACGGATGATTACCCCTCCTTGCCATTACCTCATTATTGGCAACATTGATTTTTACCGCCCAACGCAGCAGGAACCCGGACCTATGTCACCAGTGCGTACCGCCACTCACCCCACGTTGTACCGGATCCATCCGGTCAGTTTCCGCGATGGAAACGGCGATGGTGTGGGCGACGTGCACGGCATGATGGCGGCGCTGCCTTATCTGAAAGCACTGGCGGTGGACGGGCTGTTATTGCCGCAGGCGTTATCGCCAGAGGCTGGAGCGGAAGTCGCCGGGCACGGGCTGGCACTTTGGCACAGTGAAGGCACTCAGCGTATCTGCCGCAGTGCCGCTCCCGAACAGCACTATGCCCGCAGCGCCCTGGCGTTGGAAGTGGTGCCGTTCAGCTGCGAAAAGCTGGTGGAGGTATTGCATACCCATCGTCACCAACTGGGCGAAAAAGTCTGGAGCACCGGCGAAATCGATCAGCCGCGGGTGGTCAGCCATTGGGGGCAAGGCGATCTGCGTTCTGCACAGGCTTTCCTGACCCTGTTGGCATTACTGCCCGCGCCTATCTGCTTGTATCAGGGCGAAGAGCTGGGCTTGCCACACGCGGCGGATCTGCAAGAACCGCAGGGGGCACAAACCCCGATGCCTTGGCATGAAGCGCCGGAGCAGGTCACCGCAGGAGAGATCCACTGGTACCAACAGGTGGCGATAGAACACCGTGCGCTGGCCATCAGCCGCCAGCAACACGACCACCATTCAACCTTACGTTACTGCCAGGCTCTGTTGGCCCTGCGTCAGCACCCGGTGATCCAATGTGGTGCTCTGAACCAGATCAGCCAGGAAAATGGCGTTATTCGCTTACTTATTACCCATCAGGATCAATGCCTTGAAGCGCTGATCAACCTACAGCCTTATACTCAGCCGGCCGCACCGGCTGAGGCGACCAAGCCTATGGCATGGCAGTACGGTGCGCAGCAAGAGGGTCATCAATGGGTCTTGGCGGGCTTCGGTTCCGCCATCTTCACACGAAATGTTAACTGCGAAAGCAGGGGAGTAACGCATGGCTAGCGTCACACTGCGCAGCGTTTATAAGGCCTTCGGCGAGGTCGTGATTTCCAAAGACGTCAATCTGACTATCGATGACGGCGAGTTTGTGGTGTTTGTCGGGCCATCCGGCTGCGGTAAATCAACGTTGCTGCGCATGATCGCTGGGCTGGAGGATATTACCTCTGGCGATCTGTTCATCGGTGAAAAACGGATGAATGAGGTACCGCCTTCGGAGCGTGGTATCGGCATGGTGTTCCAGTCTTACGCGCTGTATCCGCATCTGTCCGTGGCTGACAACATGTCGTTTGGCCTGAAGCTGGCCGGGGCTAAAAAAGCGGAAATCAATCAGCGGGTTAATCAGGTGTCCGAAGTGCTGCAATTAGCGCATTTGTTGGATCGTCGCCCAAAAGCCCTGTCTGGCGGGCAGCGTCAGCGTGTGGCGATTGGCCGTACGCTGGTGGCTGAACCGGATGTGTTCCTGCTGGACGAACCGCTTTCCAACCTGGATGCCGCACTGCGGGTGCAGATGCGCATTGAGATCTCACGTCTGCACAAGCGGCTGCAGCGCACCATGATTTACGTCACTCACGACCAGGTCGAAGCGATGACGCTGGCCGACAAAATCGTGGTGCTGGACGCCGGGCGCGTGGCCCAGATCGGCAAGCCGCTGGAACTCTATCACTACCCGGCCAACCGCTTTGTCGCGGGCTTTATCGGCTCGCCAAAAATGAATTTCCTGCCGGTGAAAGTGACCGGTGTGGAAGCGCTGCGGGTACAGATCGAACTGCCGATGCCCAATAGACAATTGGTATGGCTACCGGTTGAAGGGCAGGGCATTGAGGTGGGGGCCAACCTGTCGTTGGGCATCCGCCCAGAGCATCTGTTACCGAGTTCGGGATCTGAAGTGACATTGATGGGTGAAGTACAGGTGGTGGAGCAGCTTGGCAACGAGACGCAAATCCATATCCAAATTCCGGCAATTCGTCAAAACCTGGTTTACCGCCAGAACGACGTGGTGCTGGTAGAAGAAGGTGCAACATTCGCTATCGGCCTGCCGCCACACCGCTGCCACCTGTTCCGCGAGGACGGGACGGCGTGTAAACGGCTGCATCAGGAACCGGGTGTTTAAAGCATCAAGGTCTGTATAACAGGAGAATAATGATGACTACTCTGCGCAAACTTCCTCTGACGTTGGCTGTCGCCGCCGGTGTCTTATCCACATCAGCGATGGCGGTGGATTTCCACGGCTACGCACGTTCCGGTATCGGTTGGACCGGGAGCGGTGGTGAGCAACAGTGTTTCCAGTCCACCGGTGCCAGCAGTAAGTACCGTCTGGGTAACGAATGTGAAACCTATGCGGAACTGAAACTGGGCCAGGAAGTGTGGAAAGAGGGCGATAAGAGCTTCTACTTCGACACTAACGTGGCTTATTCCGTGTCGCAACAGTCTGACTGGGAATCCACCAGCCCGGCCTTCCGTGAAGTTAACGTGCAGGGTAAAAACCTGATCGATGCGTTGCCAGGTGCCAACATGTGGGCCGGTAAGCGCTTTTATCAGCGTCATGACGTCCATATGATCGACTTCTACTACTGGGATATTTCAGGTCCTGGTGCCGGTCTGGAAAATATCGACCTGGGCTTCGGCAAGCTGTCTGCTGCCGTGACTCGTAACACCGAATCCGGTGGTTCCTTAGGTTATATCGACAATCAACGTGACGAGCGTCCAACCGTCAACGACACCTTCGACCTGCGTTTGGCTGGCCTTGAGCTGAACCCTGGCGGTACGTTGGAACTGGGTGTGGATTATGGCCGTGCCAATGAGCAAGACGGTTACCACCTGGCTGACGGGGCAAGCAAAGACGGTTGGATGTTTACTGCGGAGCATACCCAGAGCATCTTGGGCGGCTACAACAAATTTGTCGTGCAGTACGCCACCGACTCAATGACCGCGCAGAACAATGGCCGTAGCCAAGGCTCTTCCATTGATGACAATGGCAAGATGATCCGCGTGCTGGATCATGGTGCCATCGACTTCAATGATGATTGGGCATTGATGTACGTTGCCATGTATCAGGACGTTAACCGCGACAATGACAACGGCACCACCTGGTACACCGTGGGCGTGCGCCCAATGTACAAATGGACGCCAATCATGAGCACCTTGCTGGAAGCCGGTTACGACAACGTGAAATCTCAGCGTACTGGCGATCGCAACGGCCAATACAAAGTCACCCTGGCACAACAGTGGCAAGCGGGCAACAGCATCTGGTCACGTCCGGCGATCCGTGTCTTCGCGACCTACGCCAACTGGGATGAGAAATGGGGTTATGCTTCGAATACCGATGCAGAGAATAGTGGCTTGAGTGCTGGCACTGCGTATAACGATACCAGCATGCATACCTTCAGCCGTGGTAAAGACAGCGAAGTCACCTTCGGTGCCCAGATGGAAATCTGGTGGTAATACTGGCTTGACGGGAGGGCGCCTGCACGCCCTCCTTCTACCGTTTCACCGGCAGTAGTGCGCTTGCCTGCCCGCTGCTGGGATGCACGTTCAAAGCGAGAGGGTAATAACAATGAAAAAAAATCTACTGTCACTCTGCCTGTCTCTGGTGTTGACCGTCGGCGCACCGCTGGCGACCTATGCCGATACTCCGGCCAACGTTTCCGTCGCTCCGGCCATCAGTGCCGCCACGCTGCAAAGCTTGCCTTGGCAGCCGTTGGTACCGCCGGTTAGCCAGGATGTCCAACTCAATAACGTTAGCCCACAGATCAACCAGGGCCAGATCCAGGGGGCCATTGCCGCATTTGCGCTGCCGGCCGATCGAGGCTCGTTGGAAATCCAACTGAGCAGTCTGGCCAATAAAAACGCAATCTATGCTCCTAGCGTATTGGTGCTGGATGAACATATGCGACCAGCGGCCTATTATCCGAGCAGCTATTTCGCTTACCAGCCACCGGGCGTGATGTCTGCCGATCGGCTGGAGGGCACCTTGAAACTGACTCCGGCGCTGGGGCAAAAACAGATTTATCTGTTGGTGTATACCACCCAGCAGGATCTGACTAAAACCACCACGCTGACCAACCCGGCTAAAGCCTATGCCCAAGGGGTGGGTAATGCGGTACCGGACATTCCGGATCCGATCGCCAGCCACAGCACCAGTGGCACATTGAAGCTGAAGGTGACGGCAGAGCAAGGGGCCAGCAACATCATGATTGGCATGTTGCAATCGGCTCCGGCAACGCCACCGGTCGTGGTGGGTGCCGCGGCTCCGGCAGTTGCGGCTCCAGCACCGGTCAGCACCGCACCGGCAGAGCCGATGCTCAACGATACAGAGGCTTACTTCAATAACGGTATCAAGCAGGCGGTCAAGGCTGGGGATATCGATAAGGCGCTGAAACTGATGAATGAGGCCGAAAAACTGGGTTCCACCACTGCACGTGAAACGTTTATTGGCAGCGTGAAAGGCAAGGGGTAATCCCCCACGCGACCGATGCTGGCTTGATGATTGGTGCGCTTTGGCGCACCTCTTTTCATCCGCAAGTCGGCGTTTCCCTGCTGATATCCAGCAGACGGGCACTCCCTTGCCCGAGCCTGTCGCCGACAGAGCGAACTCCCTCGCGTTGTGACATCTTCCGCTCCTACAGCCTGCCGTTTAACCCCCTGATAATGGGTAACGCGTTACGTCACGAATCTGCCTGCCGCTTTTGCATTTCTGCGTTACAATGGATTTCTGTTAACAGTTTGTATGGCTTGGCGCGGCACGCAGGTCGCAGCCTCCGGCCTGGAGTAGCATAATGTCTGGCAATAGGGATCCCATCCTGCCGCCTATTGAGTGGCTGTCTGAACATTCCTCAATACCTGCCGCCGTTAGCGATTGGCTGATGGAGTTAGGTTCCATGACCCGTCGTTTCGAGCGCCATTGTGGTCGCGTGCAGGTAGAACCACAGCGTGAATGCTTTATCACTCGCGATCAGCTTGCCGAAGAGGCGGCGCATCTGCCACACAGCGAACGCTATTGGCTGCGAGAGATCGTCTTGCTGGGTGACGGCCAGCCCTGGTTGCTGGGGCGTACGGTGATCCCGCAGGAAACGCTGACCGGGCCAGATTTGGCACTGGTCGATCTGGGGACGTTGCCACTGGGCCGTTATCTGTTCAACAGTGAAAGCCTGACGCGCGATTATATCCATGTTGGCCAGCAGAAGGATCTGTGGGCGCGGCGTTCTCGTCTCCGTCTGGCGGGAAAACCATTGTTACTGACGGAACTGTTTCTACCGGCCTGTCCACTGTATGCGGTGGAAAAGGGCACTCCGGCATAATTAGGGGAGAAAGAACTTTGGAAGGGAGCGTGATTCAAAGCAAATGGCAGGCCTATTGCCATCTGATGCGTATCGATAAGCCGATTGGCACGCTATTGTTGCTGTGGCCCACTCTGTGGGCGTTGTGGTTGGCAGGGGGGGGAATTCCTTCGCCGTCGGTATTGCTGGTGTTTGTGCTTGGGGTTTTCCTGATGCGTGCCGCGGGTTGTGTGGTGAATGACTATGCCGATCGCGCTTTTGATGGGCATGTGAAACGCACCGCAGGTCGCCCGATGCCGAGCGGCCGCGTCAGCGAAAAAGAGGCCAAGATCCTGTTTGTCTCGCTGGTGCTGGTTTCCTTTGCGTTGGTGCTGACGTTGAACGCCATGACCATCTGGCTGTCGCTGGCGGCTCTGGCGCTGGCCTGGGCCTACCCGTTTATGAAGCGGGTGACCAATCTGCCTCAGGTGGTGTTGGGGGCGGCGTTTGGCTGGTCGATCCCGATGGCCTATGCCGCGGTCAGCGAGTCGCTGCCACTGAGCTGCTGGTTGCTGTTCCTGGCCAATATCTGCTGGACGGTGGCTTACGATACCCTGTATGCCATGGTCGATCGTGATGACGATTTGAAGATTGGCATCAAATCTACTGCGGTGCTGTTTGGTCGCCATGACAAGCTGATCGTCGGGTTGTTGCAGTTTGCTACGCTGTTACTGATGCTCTGGGTGGGTTATCTGATGCAGTTAGGGGGCGCGTTCTACTGGTCGCTGTTGCTGGCTGGAGCGTTGTTTATCCATCAGCAAAAGCAGGTGGCTGGCCGCGATCGCGATGCCTGTTTCCGGGCCTTCCTGAACAACAACTACGTTGGCTTGGTGCTGTTTATCGGTATTGCGCTTAGCTACGTTTGATTGACCCCACACCGAAAGTAAAAAGGCATCCATAGTGAGTGGATGCCTTTTTTGTGGTAACTCACCTGCAAGTTACTCGTCTTCTTTTACCACTTCCGCCGCTAGCGCTGGGGTATTGGTCTCTTCCGGCATGCTGACGCTTTCGATGGTCAGCTTGATTTCCGGGGTGATCAGATCGCTCAACATGGTGTAAACCTCCATGGTGTGCTCGCGGATAGCATCGCCAATATCATTGATAAAGCCTTCTTCACGCAGCGTCGCCACCAGGGTGGAGAACACCGCCTTGTCGAAGAATTCCGGTGCGTTGATGCCGTGCAGCACCGACAAACGCTGGGCCATAATGCGGCTCTCTTTCTCCAGGGCACCCCGGTTGATACTTGGGTTAGCGCTGAGGATCGACATGGTGATGGCATAGCGTTGCAGGGTTTCACGCACCCCGGCGGCCAACAGTTGCAACGGACGGATGCGCGCAGGGTTCAGCACCAACTCATCGCCTTTGCTACAAATCAGCTGCTGACGTATTAACTCCTCAATCAGCGGTTGTAGCACTTCCGGCAGCTGTTCTTTGTCGTAACGCAGGAACAGTTCGGCCTTCAGCATCGGATAAATCATGCTGACCTGACGCAACAGCTCAACGCGTGACACTCGGCGGTGATGCATCACGATGGAGGCGATCAACGAAGGCAGTACCAGCATATGATGGATGTTGTTGCGATAGTACGTCATCAGCACTGCCTGCTCGCGCGGCAGGATGATGATGTCGCCAATGTTGTCTTTCTCCACTTCAAACTTGTTCATGTTTAAAGCGTGATCCAGCAACTGGTCTGGCGTTTGTGTTGGCACGGTAGCGTCGGGCGCATAAGGCACGTTACGCATCAGCTGTAAGTAGCATTCCAACTGTTCAAGCAACTGCTCACGGGTCAGCGAACGTTGGCGTGAGGCCAGCAGCGCGGTAGAACACAGGTTCATGGCGTTGGCGGCGGCGGCGTTGTTGATACGCACCATAATCTGAGCCGCTAGATCGTTGACCGTAGGCGTCAGCCAGCTTGGGCGTTGTGCTTCGATCGGGTCGATAGCCTCACGCCAATGCGGGACGTTTTGGTTCAGGTACGTAGTCAATGGCAACGGTTCGCCAAAGTTCACGTAGCCCTGGCCGAGGTTGCGCAGCTTGCGCAAGCCGCGCACCATTTGCAGCAGACTCTCTTTCTCTTTAGTCGCGCCACGCAGCTCTTTGGCGTAGGTGCCCACCTCCATCACGTGCTCGTAACCGATATAAATCGGCACCAGCGTAATTGGACGGGTACCGCCGCGCAGCATGGCCTGAATGGTCATCGACAGGGTGCCGGTTTTCGGCTCCAGCAGGCGGCCGGTACGGGAACGCCCACCTTCAACAAAGTACTCCACCGAGTAACCACGGGTGAACAACTCACCGAGGTATTCACGAAATACGGTTGAATAGAGTTTGTTGCCCTTGAAAGTGCGGCGGATAAAGAACGCGCCCAAGCGGCGGAAGATCGGCCCGGCAGGCCAGAAGTTCAGGTTAATACCCGCCGCGATGTGCGGTGGTACCAGCCCTTGATGGTAGAGCACATAGGACAGCAGCAGATAGTCCATATGGCTGCGGTGACATGGCACATAGACGATCTCGTGGCCATCCTGCGCCAACTGACGCACGCGCTCGGCGTTGGTGACGTTGATGCCTTGATACAGGCGGTTCCAGGTCCAGCTCAACACGCGGTCGGATAAGCGCACCGTTTCATAGGAGAAATCGGCGGCAATCTCTTCCATCAGCGCAATCGCGTTCTGTTGGGCCTTTTCGTGGGAGATCTTTTTGCTGCGCGCTTCGTCTTCGACCGCTTTTTCAATCGCCTTGGAGGCTAGCAGTTTGTTGAACAGATCTTGGCGGGCAGGCAGGCTTGGCCCAACGGCTGCCAGGCGCTGGCGTGCGAAGTGCATGCGTGCGACACGGGCCAGTTTTTGCGCGATGGTCTTATCGGTGCCGTGCTCGGTCGCCATCCGGCGAAGGGACACGGTGTTGGAGAAACGGACAAAGCTGTCGCGCCCCAGCCACAGTACGGCGAAGAACTTCTGTACGCCGTTCAGCAGGCGCAGGTGCGGCGTGCCGTGGCCTTCGCGCCCTGGGGAGCGGCCAAACATCACCGATACCGGCAACATCTGAATATCGAGATCCGGGTTGCTGCGGTGCAGATCCAGATAATCGTGGAACAGTTTTATCGACTCTTCTTTGGGGGTGTAATAACGGAATAGGCGTGGGCCATCGTGGATAAACACGTAGCTTGGCAGCACGGTGCCATCGATTTCCAACGGGTTAAGAGGATCGGGCAGATCTTGCGCCAGACACTGGGTGCGCAAGGTGAGTAAATCCGCCTTGGAATTATAAGGTAAAACATACAAAATCGGTCGTGAGGGATCCAACCCTAACTCCGTGACCGGGTCTGAAGGGATAACCTTACTTCTTACCAACATTTTTAGTGGTAAGTTCAATATCTTATAATAGATTTTACGCCAACCTGACATGACAACGTGAAGCCTCTTGTTAGCAATTCGCCGCAAGCATACCAGAAACCGGGTAGCAGATCTGTGGCGTTGGGAAATCCACGGCCGTTCACGACAGTGGAATACATAGCTGAATTATACCTGATGGATATCAAGTTGGCCGCTCTAGCGCATTCATGCACTCGTGGCATTAGCACATCCCTGTACGGCATAGCTAGGTGATTAAGGTATTCCAACCTTGCTGTATACTGCGCTGCGATAAAAATGTGATTGGGCTGGCAAATCTGTCTGGAACGTAGCGGCTGGCAACACGACGGGTACATGACTCACCTTGAAGAAAGGCGTTCTTAACTATGGCAAATCAAGCAACTGGCCTGACGCGTATCATTAAAGCGGCAGGCTATTCCTGTAAAGGTTTAACCGCCGCCTGGCAGAACGAAGCCGCATTCCGCCAAGAACTGGTGGCGACGGTGGTGGCTATCATCGTGGCGGTTTGGCTGGACGTGGGGGCGATAGCGCGCATCTTGTTGATCGGCTCTGTGCTGCTGGTGATGATTGTCGAAATTCTCAACAGCGCAATTGAGGCCATCGTCGATCGCGTGGGCACGGAATATCACGAGCTTTCCGGGCGGGCTAAGGATATGGGGTCGGCGGCGGTATCGCTGGCAATCATTCTGGCGCTGTTTGTTTGGGCTTCGGTACTTTGGCAGCATTTGGCGTGAAAACCAGCAGGCATCGTTGCGATCCCGCTCGCTACCTGCTGATTTTTATTTATTCTTCGGTTCCCAATCCAGACTTAGCTGTATATACTCACAGCAAGACTGTATAAACAAACAGGGGGCGGAATGAAAGCACTAACTACCAGACAGCAAGAGGTCTACGACCTGATTCGCGATCATATTTCGCAAACGGGCATGCCACCGACGCGTGCCGAGATCGCAATGCGCCTGGGGTTCCGCTCACCAAATGCCGCAGAAGAGCACTTGAAGGCGCTGGCTCGTAAAGGCGTTATCGAGATCATCTCCGGTGCTTCACGCGGTATCCGCCTGCTGATGGAAGACGAAGAGGGTTTACCTCTGGTGGGCCGTGTGGCTGCCGGTGAACCTCTGTTGGCTCAACAGCATATTGAAGGACACTATAAGGTTGATCCTTCTCTGTTCAAGCCTAATGCTGATTTCCTGCTGCGCGTTAGCGGCATGTCGATGCGTGACATCGGCATTTTGGATGGCGATCTGCTGGCGGTGCATAAGACTCAAGACGTACGCAATGGCCAGGTTGTCGTCGCCCGTATTGAAGACGAGGTCACGGTCAAGCGCCTGAAGAAACACGGTAACGTCGTCGAACTGCTGCCAGAAAACAGTGAATTCCAACCGATTGTGGTCGATCTGCGCCAGCAGAACTTCACCATCGAAGGCCTGGCGGTGGGTGTGATCCGTAACGGTGACTGGATCTAACCGTTTTACCTCGTATTGCAGCCCTTTAAAACGGCAAGCATCGCCCCAACTCTGGGGCGATGTCATTTCTAAGCTACGCTAAAATCCATGCTTGTACGGGAACATATCGCTATGCGCCTGCTTTCTGCCTTCACCAGTAACACCGACAAAGCTCTGTGGCGCCTGGCGTTGCCGATGATCTTCTCCAATATTACCGTCCCATTGCTTGGTCTGGTGGATACCGCCGTTATCGGCCATCTTGATAGCCCTAGCTACCTTGGTGGGGTCGCGGTCGGTTCCATGGCCACCAGCTTCCTGTTTATGCTGTTGCTGTTCCTGCGAATGAGTACTACCGGGCTGACTGCACAGGCGTTAGGGGCGCAAGATCCCTATAGGTTGGCCCGTGCCTTTATGCAGCCGTTATTGTTGGCGCTGGTGGCCGGGGTGGCGATTGTGCTGTTGCGAACCCCGTTGATCACATTGGCGTTGAACATCGTGGGTGGCGATCGGCAAGTTTTGGTGCAAGCCCGGCTGTTTCTGGAGATCCGCTGGCTAAGTGCCCCGGCGGCGTTGGCCAATATGGTGCTGCTCGGCTGGTTGCTGGGAGTGCAGTACGTGCGGGCACCGGTGATCTTGTTGATTGTCGGCAACCTGCTGAACATCGTGCTGGATATCTGGTTGGTGATGGGGCTGGGTTGGAACGTGCAGGGGGCTGCAACTGCCACGGTGATTGCTGAGTACGCCACGCTGTTGCTGGGGTTGTGGTTAGCATGGCGGGTACTGCGCTTACGGGGTATTTCGCTGGCGATGCTGCGCACCGCCTGGCGTGGAGATCTGCGCCGCCTGCTGGCTCTTAACCGCGACATTATGCTGCGCTCGTTATTACTGCAACTGTGTTTTGCCTCGTTGACTATTCTGGGGGCTCGCATGGGCGGGGAAGTGGTGGCGGTGAATGCGGTGCTGATGAATCTGCTGACCTTTACCGCCTATGCACTGGATGGTTTTGCCTATGCGGTGGAAGCTCATTCCGGCCACGCTTATGGGGCGCGGGACGGGCGGCAACTGCGTAAAGTATGGCGTGCAGCCTGTCGGCAGGCTTGCCTGGTTGCCTGTGGTTTTGCCGTTATTTATCTGTTCGCCGGGCAGCAGATTGTGGCGGGTTTAACTTCTCTGCCGGAACTGCGTGTGCTGGCAAATCATTATTTGCCCTGGCAGGTGGTGCTGCCTCTGGTGGGGGTTTGGTGTTATCTGCTGGACGGCATGTTTATCGGCGCTACGCGTGGCGCAGAGATGCGAAACAGCATGGCGGTCGCCGCAGCGGGTTACGGGCTGGCGTTGTTTACCCTGCCGGTATTGGGTAACCATGGTTTATGGTTGGCTCTGGCGGTATTCCTGGCACTGCGCGGGGCTGCTTTGGGCTGGGTATGGCACCGCCATAGCGTGCAAGGCACCTGGTTTTCATCCCCCATTAGCAATGAATAGGCCAGTTTAGTTGATGATATGGGGTGGTTATTTATATTTTGTTACATGTCACATTGCGGTTTTGGTTCGCTTGCTTACTGTTTTAATAGCGTTTTTTGCTATTAAGATTTTTCTTATCCAGATTTAATGCTGCTTTGTAGGTGTTTTTCGTTATGGGTGACTATAGTTAATCATGTGGCTGGCGAATTAAGCTCGCGCTTAATTGGCAACGGACGCATTAGATAACCTTAAATTTGACTCAGTTAAGTCCAGCCAGATTTATCTAAAACTGACAACCAAGAGTAACGGAGAGATTATGAACAAAGATCAAGCCGACGGTAACTGGAAGCAGTTTAAAGGTAAAGTGAAGGAAAAATGGGGCAAGCTGACCGATGACGATATCACCGTTATCGAAGGGAAACGCGAACAGCTGGTCGGTAAAATCCAGGAACGCTATGGCTACCAGAAAGAGGCAGCCGAAAAAGAAGTTAAAGCCTGGGAAGATCACAGTAAGTATCGTTGGTAGCGCGATGAGCCGCTGAGTATTGCGGCGCTACGACACTATCCGGCCTGGCAGATTTCCCCCCTGCCATGGCCACGGGAACAAGGATGTACCCGCTCACACCTGCAATCCAATCCGCTTATTTTTTCTTTACCACTATGCTGTGGTCATGATCGCAATCGTGTTTGTTCTCACAATTTTCAACCACCACGCAGGTTGAACACAGACCGTGGGCTTCCACTACGCTGTGACGCAGCACAAACCCTGATTCTTGAGCCAGTTTCTGCAAGGTTTCTTCTACCCCTTCGGTCGTGCGCTCCGTGACCTGTCCGCAGCGATCGCAGATAAACAAGGCAGAGGTATGCATCGGCTGCTCGAAGTGATGGCACAGCACATAGCTGTTTGCCGACTCAACGCGGTGGATAAACCCCTGTTCGAGTAAAAAATCCAGTGCACGATAGACCGTAGGTGGCTTGGCCTGCGGCTCCGCTACGCGCAGTAAATCCAGCAAATCGTAAGCGCTGATGGCACCGGGTTGCTCAGCCATCAGGCGTAACACTTCCAGCCGTTGCGGGGTCAGTCGCACGTTGCGTTGCTGACAGAGTTGTTCAGCCTGCGCGAGCAGCTTTTCCTGGTTGGTTGAGTTCATGGCAATTATCCGGCTACGCAAAGAAGCCGATTTTATCATGTTTCAGCGTAATCGCCGAGGGTTGCCCCGCTTTCCCTGTGTAACGCGGCAAATCGGGCAATTTTCCGGAGCAAGGCTAGCCAGAATGAGATGCGGGTCACGGTTTGTCACTTTATAGGATAGGCTACATTCGGGCACGGCGGTATAACCTGCGAGGAGACAAACCTTTCAGGAGCCTGGGATGTCAGAAAGAGAGAAGTTGCTGCTTGGCGAGGTGTATAACAACCGTGGTGTTTCTCGACCCAGGATGAACGACGATTTTCCCAAGAGCATCGATTGTCGTTATAATAGCCGTTTGCGGCATCGGCATAGCGCGTCGGTTGTCGAGTCCCGGACTTATCAGGTAGCCAGTAACTCAGCATGACGAAAGATATTAACAACACCCAATACGCCGCCAATCGTTTCTCCATTGCCCCTATGTTGGACTGGACCGATCGCCATTGCCGTTACTTCCATCGTCTGCTGAGCAAGGAAACGCTGCTGTACACCGAAATGGTGACTACAGGTGCGATCATCCACGGTAAAGGTGACTACCTGGCATACAGCGAGGAAGAGCACCCCGTGGCATTGCAGTTAGGGGGCAGCGATCCGGCAGCATTGGCACACTGCGCCAAATTGGCGGAGCAGCGTGGCTATGACGAGATCAACCTTAACGTCGGTTGTCCGTCAGATCGGGTTCAGAACGGCATGTTTGGTGCCTGCCTGATGGGGCAGGCGACGTTGGTGGCCGACTGTATCAAAGCGATGCGTGATGTGGTGTCGATCCCGGTGACGGTAAAAACCCGTATTGGCATTGATGACCAGGACAGCTATGAATTCCTGTGTGATTTTATCTCTACCGTCGCTGGGCGTGGAGAATGCGATATGTTCACCATTCATGCCCGTAAAGCCTGGCTTTCTGGCCTGAGCCCGAAAGAAAACCGCGAAGTCCCTCCGTTGGACTATCCGCGCGTTTATCAACTGAAACGTGACTTCCCGGCACTGACCATTGCGATCAACGGCGGCGTGAAAACGCTGGAAGAAGCCCAACAGCATCTGCAACATCTGGACGGTGTGATGATGGGGCGCGAGGCGTACCAAAATCCAGGCATTCTGGCACGGGTCGACAGCGAGATTTTCGGCTGCCAGAGCGAGGTGATGGACAGCGTGGCGATTATTGAATCGTTGTATCCCTACATCGAGCGCGAGCTGGCGAACGGCACCTATCTGGGCCATATCACCCGCCATATTCTTGGCCTGTTCCAAGGCATTCCTGGAGCGCGGCAGTGGCGCCGTCATCTGAGTGAAAATGCCCATAAGCCGGGAGCCGATGTGCGCACCGTCGAACAGGCTTTGGCTTTGGTGCGTTCACCGCGCACCGAAATGGCATAATCTGCAAAAACTTGACTAAATGTTGGTTTTTTTGACTAAGAGCGTCACAGGTTGTGACGCTCTTTTTGCATATTTTCAATAAGTTAGATTTTATGCCAAGTTGGCACGCTTCTTGTAAATAGCAATACAGTTGTATTGTTTTGCCAAGGAGCAACCTATGTTAGAACTCTTCTTTCTGATCGGCTTTGTCGCCATGCTGCTGGTAACCGGTATTTCACTGCTGGGCGTGATGGCCGCGTTATTTGTAGCGGCGGCTTTTATGCTGCTGGGCGGGCTATTTGCCATGGTGTTTAAACTGCTGCCGTGGCTGATCCTGGCGGTGGTTGGCGTGTGGATATACCGCTCGATGCAGAAATCACAGGTACGCCGCTATTAAGATTTTTTGCCGAAATATCAGTCAGTCACGCTGAAATTCACCATGCTGATTGCTTGCTAGTGTGGTGAGGATCACAGCTTGATGTTTTAAATGCCAATGCGGCACATTAAACATATTTTTTACTTATCGGGGCTGCTAGGATGATTTCCGCAGCAGTGATGCTAATCATTTTCATCACCGTGAGAGCTGACAAGAGTGTTGCTTAAAGCAACCCCCATCTCTGGCGGACTCTGCTCTACCCCTACAAAGCGCAGTAAACTAGAAAGGGCTCCTTAACGGAGCCCTTTTAGTGTTGACTACCCCATATTTGTAATCAAACCAAAAAGCCAACAACGTTGAGTATGGCGGGAATAGTCAATCAACATTCATCGTTAACACCACCGATCCCTGATAAGCCCCTGCGGGTAGCTGCGTATTCTTTTTGCGTAACGTCGATTCTATGGATACCGAGCTCCACGAGCTCACTGTGAGACGCTTGCCAGTCGCAGCAGGTGAACCATTGATCGTTAAGAATGCCGCTAAAGCCCCATTATTGCCCATGGGCATTCCTGTGGTATTACTATATTGGTTTGCCACAATATGTGCGCTCGCTTGACGATTACAATAAACAGATATGCTGGTTTTCGCCTTTGCATTGTCGACTTTTGACTCGTCTAATGAACCATAGCTAATAGTGCCGCCTCCCATAGAGCATGAAAGCGGTGGCGGTGGCGGATTTGTTGGCGGAATCTGCGCTGATTCGTCATCGTAACCTGTAGGGATATAGGAACCATACGAAGAGCCGAGTGACGACCCGAGACTTATGTTAAAGAAGGTATACCTATCCGTACCTGTTGTTGGCCCGACATCTCCGGTTTGCATAAAAAAGCGGTGAAGTTCGCTTCTGGTCAATTGTCTGCCGTCAGTATAATTCTTCTCCTCGTTAAACCCTTTGATATTTCGTGTCAATGTGCATCTAGTTAATTTACCAGGCATCTTCATGTATTTAAATGCGGCTTCACAAGGGTATTCTTCCCAGGGTAACGATTTCCAGGATATCTTATCAATGATTACCCGCCCATTTACTATTCGATACTCTAGCTCGTCGAGGTAGGTATTCTCAAGGTAACCACTCCCTTTCCAAAATGCCATCACCGTATGGGAGGTGGCAAAAAAAAATACCAGTGCCCATCCTATACACGCCAGATATTTTTTCATTTTCACCCTCTGAATCTCAATGTCTTTCTATATACGAAATAGCTTTCTATCATGCCAGTTATTTAGCGTGGGTTGACGACGCCTCTCTGGAGCGCTATTCATACTCAAGTTTAAACGTTGCTGTGCCACTGAATGAACCACGTTTAATGGTTTTCTCCGCGATTGCTTTCGGTTCGCCCTGAATATAGGCTTTCATTACAATAACATTACTGCCGGCCTGCAGGGGGTATTTGCCACTGGCTTTATTGAATGGCAAGGGTTCTGCCGCCAATGTTTCCAGCCCAATAGCAATTCCCTGAGCTTGACTGCTGGCATCCACCGCTAACAAACCCGATAGGGCGCTGCTTTCGGTCCCAAGGAAAGTCACTTTCACCAGCTTGGCGATGGCTAGATCACATTCTGTCAGTCGAAGTTCAAACCTTTTCCCTCCAGTACGTTTATACGTATACAGGTACTTGTCTATAATAGTGCCAAAATCCAAAAGGATTTCTCCTTGCCCTGATGGGATCACACAAGGTTCAGCTATCAAGGTGCCGAAAAAATGCACATTGTCTGTCTCTGCCGCCAATGCGGTATACACCGGTGCCAATAGCAGAAACAGCGCCAGAGAGTATCCCTTAAGAGGGCGGAGGTATCTGTCGATGATGCGTTTCATCACTTTTCCTCTATTGATAATCGGCTCTCAGGGTGGCCCAAGCTTCAAATGGCCCTTCTGTCAGCACTGAGTTACTTTTCTTCACCAGTACCGCCTCCAACAGTGGTGGATAGCCCTTTACAATCGTCAATGTGCTGCCTGGCAAAAAAGGTCGATTGCTCTGGTATATTTTAATCCCCAGATTATCTTTGGTTGTTTTTAGCACCTGCTCATCGAACACGGCCGCATTGCCATTCAATGTCAGTGTTAACATCGAATAATCATTTGTGCCTTTATCGCAGCTGATCTGGTAATTCACTTTCTTGCGATGATTAACACCGTCCACCGAGTTGATCCCGATCTGATCGCTGAACGCGACATCGACCTGACCACCATCATTAATGGTGCATTGCGGCGGAGCGATCAACGTACCGCGAAACGTCACATTTACTTGTGCCTGTACGGCAATCGGGATCAACAATAGACCCGCCCGTAGAAGTCCCTGGATAGCCCACGTTTTATGCATATTCTGCTCCCGCTATTGATACGCAACTTTCAGGGTAGCCGTCGTCGAGAACTCCCCAGTATCAAGCGTGGTATTGGGCGCTTTGACCGGAACCGCTTCTAATACTGGTAAGTTCGGGTAGGTAAACGCCAGCCATTCATTGATTGCCAAACGCTTGCCTCCCTGTAACAAGGCAATCCCTAACCCCATTTTATTGGTCTGCAACGCTTTGGGGTCAAACCATGCTGAAGTCCCCTGAAATTGTAACTTTATGGCATTTGGTGAATTTGCAGAGCAGGACAGCGTATAATTCACCTTCTGACGATAATTTTCGCCATTCACCTGGGTGGTCATCACATCGGTAAAGTCTACGACGATCGGCTCGTTATCGTTCAATTTACAGGGGAGAGCGGCCGTCACGGTGACAGAGACTTTTACCGTTGATGTCGCCTCCACCTTGGCCTCTGCCACCCATGGCAAACCCAGCAGTATCCCAAACAAGTAACAACACTGTTTCTGGCGTACTCTCATTTCTTCTCCCCCAACACGAGAACCTTGTGTTCCCGTGGTGCGCCGTTGTATCTCGTTTGCCCGTCACTTTCACTGTGACCCACCTGGCGCTTATTGTTTTCTTTTCTCTGGCATCACCGTACAACGGTTTCCACTGCAGCTAAAACTTAGCTGTGGACGACCACCATAGTCATTGACATAGGTAAGCACCGGGCTGGAACCAATACTTGCGACGCTCACCGTCAGTGGCATTGTTCCCTGTGGTGGCACCATCAGGGGTTCAAATCCGTTGATACTCGGCCCTTGTTTCTTACTGCTGCCATCAACCAAAGTGACATAGTACGGTGTTGGGTTGTTCACCATGTACTGGTCGCCCTGCCGTGTCAGTGTCAGTTGTTCCTGTGGCGGAGTGCTGTTGTCGTTGATGGCAATCGCTATTGGGCGGTAAAACAGTTTGATCCGTGTCTGCAGGGCAATCTGTAACGTATTCGGCTTACTACTTTTCGGCGGAATTTCCCTCAGGTTGAAATAGAAAACAGTCTCCCGGTCTTGTGGCAGTTGCTTGGCCACCGGTAGCGACTGGATTTTTACCTGGCTTGGCTTTCCTGGCTCAACTCGCTGCACGGGGGGAAGAACAGTCAGTGGGCTGTTGATTTTATTGCCTTTTTCATCTTCAATCCAACCCTGAGCCAGGTACGGTAGTTGCTTATTGTTATTACTGATATTCAGGCTCACCGAGTTCTGGCTACCGTCGAAAATGACTCGGGTCCGATCCAAGGCAATAGCCGCCTGAGCCTGCTGAACAACTAGTGGCCCCAGCAGCGTGACGATCATTGCTGCCGGCATCAACCCCATGTTTGCCCTATCAAAAAGTTGCTTTATGTAAAATTTCATGTTTCGTATTACCTGTTTTTTGGCTCCATTGGCCTGGTTAAACGGTTATTTACTGACCTGTTCGGCCTTTGCCCTTATTTTTGCTGTACTCGCGGATTGGCAAGGTAACAGTAGGGTATTCATCAGCATCTCTGCTGGCAGTGGGGTCGGCATCCTGATTTCACACTGTGCCCCACCATCCCAGTAAACCGCCATGCTTTCCCCGGCCTTGATGCCACTCAGATAGATACTGCCACCGTCATTGACAATCCCCGTTTCCTGACTACGGGTATTCATCACCGTGGCACCAAATGGCGGTACGCTACCATCCGCCAGCGTGATCACTGCCATGGCTTTTTCGCCGGCGATAATCTCAAACCGGCGGTAGCCGATAGCTCCCTCGGTCAGCGTCGCCTGCACCACAGATTGTCTGGCCTCGGCGTTATCACCCAGTTTGTTCAGGTCGATACTGGCCTGATTACGGTAGTAGCTGTTGACATCACCAATCACCGCTTTACCCCAGGCGTTGGTATTGCTGGTACTGCCGTAACCACGAACAGGCACGTTCGGCACACCATAGGTATCAATCAACATCCGGGTACCTCCTGCGATCCCTGTACGGTGTAGTGCCCCTCCATTTGGAGTCAGTGTAATGCCCCCCTGAGTGTTGATCCCCAGTGCGCTATATTGCCCTTGTTGGTAGTTGATATTGGCACTCATTTGTGTCAAATCCCCTTCATGGTTGTAGTAACCACTCAGGCTGCCCCCACCACGAGAATTGCCGAGGCTCAATTGGTAGTTATTGTGATCGTCTGGTCGATTGTAATAACTCACTCGGTGCGTAGTGTCACCACGGTTTACTGTGGTGTTATAACTCACGTTTGCAGCCCTTCCCCACGGCAGCGACAAGGACAAGTACACCCCGTCATCATTGGTATCGTTATATCGGCTACGATAAGCAGATAACGACAGATTGACGTTGCGGATAGAACCAATGTCAAATTGGCTTGATAATGTCAGGTTGTAGCGATTACTCGTTGGTCGATTCCAGTAAGTTTGATGGTCGTAATTAAAGTAGAGCGTGCTCGCCAACTCCCGGAACTGCTTGTTAAAGGTGATGGTATACATCTCCTTATTATTGCTGGCACGGCTGTCAGAATTACGGGCGTCCAGGTACTCACTCATGCTCATAAAATCCTGCTGCGAGAAACGATAACCCGCAAAAGTGACCTGACTGTCGTATTCATCAAAACTCTTTGAATAACTGAGACGGTATGAACCACCGCTGAGCGTTCTATCCAACTCCGGCAAGTGCGCCCATGATTGGGTAGCATCGAACGACAGCGCGCCCAAAATCATCAGGTCACGGCCTATCCCCAGAGACGCCGCGTTATAGTCCTTGCTCTGCACTACGCCACCATACAGCGACCAGCCGTTGCTAACTCCCCATGAAAACTCCCCATTATTGAACAACACTCCTGAAGAACGTTGCCGCCAGTCTGACGTTTTGCCCGTGGCCAGTTTGAAGCGTACCGATCCGGGCCGGGTTAAATAAGGAATGCTGGCAGTGTTCAGGTTAAATACCTGTACACTGCCATCCAGCTCTTCGATCCGGACTTCCAGCTCGCCGTTCACCGCATCATTGATGTCCTGAATATGGAATGGCCCTGCCGCTACCTGAGTCTCGTACAGTATCCGCCCCTGCTGGCTAACGATCACCTTGGCGTTGGTTTTCGCCACGCCCACCACTTCTGGCGCGTAACCACGCAAATTCGGTGGCAACATCGTGTCGTCCGATGCCAGGCTGACCCCTCTGAACTGAAAGCTGTCGAATATACCCGAATCCAGATAGTTATCCCCGATAGTCAGTTTCGAGCGCAGCGCCGCAATAGCGCGATAGGCGTAATAACGGGTCCAATCCAATGGTTTGTTCGACGAATACTCCGAATTGACGTTGGCCTGCCAATTGGCCCGTAAACGCCAGCTCCCCAGATTGGCTCCGGCAACACCATTGCCACTCAGGTTGTAACTGTTGACTCCCGTATGCAGTCTTCTTTGTGCCTGCACATTCGTGTTGTAATCCAACAATAAGCCTGGAAGTCCATCCTCCCAGCGGGAGGGGGGATCCCAGTTGTCTGCGGTATATTCTAGGTAAGCTTGCGGGATATTCAGATAAAGTGTGGCGGTGGATAAATCCCCACGTACTTCCATCCCCTTCAAATCACGTTCGTCCAGACATTCGCCCTGATGCCACCAGGTGAGATCCTTGACAATACCTTCTTTAAAACCCAGCTGTTCTACCAATGCTCTACTGACACAGGCTCGACTACCATTTGGATCATCTGGCGGTGCATAAAATGGGATCTGTTGTTCTGGTAGTGTATCCTTATTGGCATTTACCACCATGCTGTAGACTCCCGGCATGATGTACCCACCACGGGAGAACTGACTAAGATCTATATTTTTTCGATCATTGATATCCAACACGTCGGTGTTGAATTCTATTTCCTCTGCGGCTAAAACCACCTTTGTTACTGCACTTAGCGCCAGAGAAATGCAGACCCCTAACACTCTAAGACGAATTAGCTTCCCTGCAGGTGATAATTTCATATCCCTAACCTTTTCTAGCGTCCTTCATTCTATGGTGTATGCTAATAATAATAATTTTAGAAATAATCCAATTTAAATCGGACTGAGGAAAAGTACTTTCCAGACTTCAAAATGGGATTATTAGCAACTAATCTCACCGTATAATTAAGTTTCATATCCCACGAGGTAATGCTCCTGGAAGGCAAGGGGGTGCCTGGCCTGGCAATATTACCATCAGCATCATTAATCTGTAGCGAAATACCTGATGTCGAGCCATGTAAACCAAATCCATCCCCTTGGGCATCACCATCAAACGTCATCTGGAAGTACTTCCAGGCCGAGGAGGAACTGTCAGATTGTTCTAACGCGCAACTCGTTAACTCAATCGAAAATGGCTTGCTGCTTCCTGGCTCATTAGAAATGATATCATTCAACGTTACTATAGCCATATCGACAGTCTGTTCGCGGCTTATCAACTTTATTGCACACGCAGTATCAATAATGGCTCCTTGCATATTAACCCGGCCCTGCCCAATAACGATATGGTTTGCAAAAGATGCAATTGGCATGATGATTAATATGAAAGAAAACATTATAGAAATGTTCGTCATTCCCCGCTCCGTGATTAATGCCATTCTTAACCTATTAAAAGGCATGCGGATATTTCCGCATGCAAATAAGATCATACCAATAACAAACGGTTAAATTATTGGTAGGCCAGGGTAAAGTCGGCAACTGCCTGGAATTTACCTTCAGTCACAGGTTCAACAGGTGCTGCACCTTCACCGGTAGCGGCGGTATGACCTTGCAGGTAAGCGGAGAAGTTCAAGGTGTTGTTACCATCCTGCAGTTGCTGTGGGTTACTCTTAGTGCCCAGCTTGATCAGTGAGCCAGCCCCGTCAGTAATTGCTATGCTAGCACCTTTGGCATGACCAGTGATCCCCAGCAGGCCAGAGTCAGCGGTAGAAGTACTACCTGCGCTGGTAAAGGTCAATGTCACCTTGTTCTTGCCTTCACTTAAGTCACAATTTTCCAGATCAACAGTAAAGTTACGTGGAGATGACTTGCCGCCGTTCTTCAACTCGAATTTGGAAATCTGACCCAGTTCAACGGTTTGGTCGCTGGTTTTTGGGGAGATAGAGCATGGTGCATCAATAATAGAACCGGTAAAGGTAACTTTACCACTTCCCTGATCTACCACAGCAGCTTGAGCTACAGAAGAGATCCCAAAGGCCATTACCGCTGCCAGCATGATTTTGTTCAGTTTCATTTTAACTACATCCTTTAATCAAAATTTGTCTTTTATGTCACCATTAATCCGCATCATCATTGATGGGAGGTGGCATAAATCCCTGCGCTTATTCGTATGCCGCGAATAAATCCTAACGACGACATTAATGGTAAGGATGACCCAGGGTAAAAGGAAGATAACCCTTGTAATCAGAAATAATTAGTTTTATAACCCTGATTAATGATTGTTTTTAGTTTAAAGCTCTGTTTCGGGCTGGCTGTAAAAATATATCAACAGGTAATATTTATAGGAATTCAATAAATTATTAATGAAAGGGGCGCAGTTAGATGATGTCTTGGCTCTGGATATGAACCTACACTAAATTCCCCCCAAAAAAGCGGTGTTGTTGGCAGGGGAGCTAGTTGTCATGCCGCGTGAGGCATGTAGTAAAATGTAAGTTGCAACATCCAAAGATTACATAAATTATAAATTAGTAGGATAACAACATGAAAAAATCGTCATTATCTTACTGCTGCTTATCATTTTGCGTGCATTATATGCATTCGTCGATAAGCTAGCTGTGGTAGGGAACATCCTCTTTAAAACGACGTATACCCATAGTTAACTGGCAACGGAGTAAAGCCCTACTTCTGGAGCAACATTACTATTATTTCAGCAATATTAATGCCAGTCAGTTAAGGCTGACTGGCATTAACCTCTGTGGAGTGGCATTACAGCCCTGGAATTAACAGGCTGGAGCCACTGGTCTGGCGGTTTTCCAGGATCTGATGTGCCCGTTGGGCATCCGCCAAGGCAAACTTCTGCGCTTCCTTCACGTCAACTTTAATCGCACCGCTGCCAATCAGCGAAAACAGCTCATTACTGGCAAACTGCAATTCCTGACGGTTGGTGATGTAACCGTTGAGTGAAGGGCGGGTGACGTACAGCGAGCCTTTCTGGTTGAGCAACGCCAGATCGACGCCGGTAACCGGGCCGGAGGCGTTACCAAAGCTCACCATCAGCCCACGGCGCTTCAGGCTGTTCAAGGAATCCTGCCAGGTGCTTTGCCCTACGGAATCATAGACCACGTTAACCTTCTCGCCGTTGGTCAGTTCGGCTACCCGCTGGGCGATGTTTTCCTGGTGATAATTGATGGTGGCCCAGGCTCCGGCACGCAAGGCAAGCGCTGCTTTTTCATCTGAACCCACACTGCCGATCAGTTTGGCGCCCAACGCTTTGGCCCACTGGCAGGCGATTAGTCCAACGCCCCCGGCGGCGGCATGGAACAGGAACACCTCGCCCGGTTTGATCTCATAGGTTTGTCGCAACAGATAATGTACGGTCAGCCCTTTCAGGAACGAGGCGGCACCCTGTTCGAAAGTGAGGTTATCCGGCAGGATCGCCAGCTTTTCCAACGGAACGTTGTGCACCTCGCTGTAGGCACCCAGTGTAGACTGGGCATACACCACGCGATCACCCGGTTTGACCGCGCTGACGCCAGCCCCGACCTTGGTGACTACCCCGGCGGCTTCGGTGCCCAACCCACTAGGGAAGTTTGCCGGTGGGTACAGGCCGCTACGTACGTAGGTATCGATATAGTTGATACCGATTGCCTTGTTCTCTACCTGAACCTCGCTCGCTGCGGGATCGACAGGAATGAAATCAACATACTGCAGCACTTCCGGGCCGCCGGTGGCGGAGAATTGGATGCGTTTTGACATGTTGCTACCTCGTTTAAATGGCTATTTTCACCCTACGCGTTTCAGTCCAGACTATCCAGCCCGCCGCGCAGCGATTAATATTTTTGCACAGGTTTGTCGCGTGAAATCACGTATACTCTCGCGTCAGGTACCCCCATTCGCAACTGAATAAAGAATAGGCTTCATGGCAGGCAAAAAACCAACCAACAAGACAAACACGTTCGAACCCAGAGACCGCCAGATGGAAGGGCTGAAGATGCCGCCACATTCGCTGGAGGCGGAGCAGTCCGTGTTGGGCGGTTTGATGCTGGATAACGAACGCTGGGATAACGTGGCGGAACGCGTGGTCGCCAATGACTTCTTCAGCCGTCCTCACCGCCTGATCTTTACCGAAATGCAGCGTCTGCTGGAGATGAGCCGGCCAATCGACCTGATCACGCTGTCCGAATCGTTGGAACAGAGGGGCGATCTGGAGACGGTGGGGGGATTTGCCTATCTGGCAGAATTATCGAAAAACACCCCAAGTGCGGCCAACATCGGTGCTTATGCTGATATCGTACGTGAACGTGCGGTAGTCCGCGAAATGATCTCCGTTGCTAACGAAATCGCCGATGCGGGTTACGATCCGCAAGGGCGCAGTAGCGAAGATTTGCTCGATCTGGCCGAATCCCGGGTATTCCAGATCGCGGAGAACCGTGCCAGTAAAGATGAAGGCCCCAAAGGCATCGAACGTATTCTGGAAGATACCGTCGCCCGTATCGAGCAGCTCTATCAGCAGCCGCACGACGGTGTTACCGGCGTAGACACCGGTTATCACGATCTCAACAAGAAAACCGCTGGTCTGCAAAAATCTGACCTGATCATCGTCGCAGCCCGTCCGGCAATGGGTAAAACCACCTTTGCGATGAACCTGTGCGAGCACGCCGCGATGACGCAGGATAAACCGGTGCTGATCTTCAGCCTGGAGATGCCCTGCAACCAGATCATGATGCGTATGCTGGCTTCACTATCGCGCGTGGATCAGACCCGTATCCGTACCGGCCAACTGGATGATGAGGATTGGGCGCGGATCTCGAGCACCATGGGGATCCTGCTGGAGAAGCGCAATATGTATATTGACGACTCCTCTGGCCTGACGCCAACCGAAGTGCGCTCCCGTGCGCGGCGTATTTTCCGTGAACATGACGGGATCAGCCTGATCATGATCGACTACCTGCAGTTGATGCGGGTGCCGTCACTCTCCGACAACCGTACCTTGGAGATTGCCGAAATTTCCCGCTCGCTAAAAGCCTTGGCGAAAGAGTTGCAGGTGCCGGTAGTGGCGCTGTCGCAGTTGAACCGTAGCCTGGAGCAGCGCGCCGATAAGCGCCCGGTTAACTCCGACCTGCGTGAATCCGGCTCCATCGAGCAGGATGCCGACCTGATTATGTTCATTTACCGTGATGAGGTTTATCACGAGAACAGCGATCTGAAAGGGATTGCCGAAATTATTCTGGGTAAGCAGCGTAACGGCCCGATCGGTACCGTACGCCTGACCTTTAACGGCCAGTGGTCGCGCTTCGATAACTATGCGGGGCCACAATATGATGATGAATAATCAGCTAAGGAATTGAAATGAAAGCGGCAACTGCTGTCATCGATCGCCGCGCTCTGCGACATAACCTGCAACAGATCCGTCGCCTGGCGCCGCAAAGCCGCCTGATTGCCGTGGTGAAAGCCAACGCCTATGGACATGGCCTGTTGGAAACGGCTCACACCCTGCAAGATGCCGACTGTTACGGCGTAGCGCGTATCGGCGAAGCGTTGATGCTGCGTGCCGGTGGCATCGTCAAACCGATCCTGCTGCTGGAGGGTTTCTTCTGTGCAGACGATCTGCCCGCGTTGGTGGCGAATAATATCGAAACCGCCGTTCACAGCATCGAACAACTCGAGGCACTGGAGCAGATTGAACTGGCGCACCCGGTGTCGGTATGGATGAAGCTGGACAGTGGTATGCATCGCCTGGGCGTGCGTCCGGAACAGGCAGAGGCGTTCTACCAGCGTTTGAGTGCCTGTCGCAACGTGGTGCAGCCGGTCAATATCATGAGCCACTTCAGCCGTGCCGACGAGCCGCTGGTGGATGCGACCGAAAAGCAAATCAGCTGCTTTGAGCACTTCGCCAACGATAAGCCGGGGCTGAAGTCGATCGCGGCTTCCGGCGGGATCTTGCTGTGGCCACAGGCTCATTTTGACTGGGTACGCCCGGGGATTATTCTGTATGGCGTATCCCCGTTGGAAGAGCCTTACGCCGATCACTTTGGGCTGCAACCAGCCATGACGCTTAAATCCAGTCTGATTGCGGTGCGTGAGCATCGAGCCGGGGAACCGGTGGGCTACGGTGGACTATGGGTGAGTGAACGAGATACCCGCCTGGGCGTAGTGGCGATGGGCTATGGCGACGGTTATCCACGCAGTGCGCCTTCTGGCACGCCGGTCTGGCTGAACGGACGTGAAGTACCGATTGTCGGCCGCGTCTCCATGGATATGATTTCCGTCGATCTGGGGCCGGATGCCAGCGATAAAGTGGGTGATGAAGTGGTGCTGTGGGGCACTGAGCTGCCGGTTGAGCGGGTGGCTGCCTCTAGCGGCATCAGCGCCTATGAGCTGATCACCAAGCTGACCCAGCGCGTCACAATGGAATATATCGGCGAGTAACGTCCCCTCACCCCAACCCTCTCCCTGTGGGTGGGTTAGGGTGAGAGCAACCTTACTTCTTCACCGCCAGCCACTGGCCGATAATCTTCTGGTACTCCCCGCTGGCCTTGCTCAAGTGAAGCCACTGATCGACATACAGCTTCCAACTCATATCATCGCGCGGCAGCATATAAGCCTTCTCACCGTACTGCATCGGCTTATTCGGGTTCACAGCACACAGCTTGGGATAGCGTTTCTGCTGGTACAGCGCTTCGGAGGCATCGGTGATCATCACGTCGGCCTTGCGGTCAACCAACTGCTGGAAAATGCCCATATTATCGTGTGACAGCGTCAGTTTGGCCTTGGGCAGATGAGTGCGGACAAAGGCTTCGTTGGTGCCACCGGCAGGCTCGATCAGCCGCACCGCAGGCTTATTAATCTGTGCGACGGTGCGGTATTTTTTCACGTCGGTACAACGCACCAGTGGGATCTTACCGTCGGTATCAAGCCGCTCGGCAAAAAACACCTGCTTTTGGCGCTCCAGCGTCACTGAGATCCCCCCCATGGCGATATCACATTTCCCGGCCACGAAGTCAGGCGTCAGGGTTTTCCAGGTCGTTTTTACCCATTTCACTTTGGCCCCCAGGCTGTTGGCCAGCGACTCGGCCATGGCGATATCAATGCCTTCGTAACTGCCATCCTCTTTCAGGAAGGTATAGGGCTTGTAATCGCCAGTGGTACAGACCGTCAGCGTTTTTTGCTGCAATACCTTGTC
Organism: Serratia silvae; assembly: GCF_023282985.1. Classification (GTDB taxonomy): domain Bacteria; phylum Pseudomonadota; class Gammaproteobacteria; order Enterobacterales; family Enterobacteriaceae; genus Chania; species Chania silvae. The sequence goes on from NZ_JAGQDC010000020.1 coordinate 60,278, forward strand.
CAGATTAGATTGCGCGCTGGCGCTCCCGGTGGCGACCAGCAAGGCGAGAAGCAGTAGTTTTTTCATCAAATTTCCTTTTCGTGTCGGCAAATACATTTGTGGTTTTATGCGCGGTTTTGCCGTTAATTGTTGTTGGTTTGCGTAATTTAGCCGTTTTTTATGCCATTTATGAGCAGGGAAGCTGGCTTTGCTGCTGCGTCTCTCACAACCCGCCAGCACCGATGGTTGCAAGGCTGAAAAAGCTGTTAGGCTGTAGCGTCAACATTTATTAACACATTTTACAGGTGGCTATGTACAACATTGACGATTTTGATATGAAAATCCTGACGCTGTTACAGGCCAATGGCCGTCTGACCAATCAGGAACTGAGCGAACTGGTCGGGCTTTCGGCCTCGCAATGCTCGCGCCGCCGTATTAGCCTGGAGCAGGCCCAGTTGATTAAAGGGTATCACGCCCGGCTGGCGCCGGAGGCGGTAGGATTGGGACTGGTAGGGTTGATCGAGGTGAGCCTGCTAACCCATACCCAAGAACAGATCGACAGTTTCCATCAGATGCTGGCAGAAGTGGACGCCATTGTTGATGTTTATAAAACCACTGGTGATGCAGACTACCTGCTTAAAGTCGCGGTAGCAGACCTGCCCGCGTTAAGTGAATTTATCAGCCAGACACTTTCCCGCCATAAAAGCGTCGGGCATATCAAAACGGCGGTGGTGCTGGAACGGATCAAAGAAAACGGTTTACTGCCAGTGGCGAGATAAAGCTAAAACCCAACGCCAATTTGTGGCTATAGTAGGCTGTATCCGAACAACCAAAATCAGGAGAACCAACCCGTGTTCCAGAATGTTGAAGCCTATGCAGGTGATCCGATCCTGTCGCTGATGGAAAAATTCAAAAAAGATCCCCGTGCGCACAAGGTGAACCTGAGTATTGGCCTTTACTACAACGAGCAAGGCATCATCCCACAGATGAAAGCTGTTGCCGCTGCGGAAGCCCAACTTAACAGTGTTGAACAGGGGGCCTCGGTCTACCTGCCAATGGAAGGCTTACAACCTTACCGCAGTGCGATCCAGCAACTATTGTTTGGTGCCGAACACCCCATGCTGCAACAGGGGCGCATCGCCACCATTCAAACTGTGGGCGGCTCTGGTGCGTTGAAAGTGGGTGCCGACTTCCTGAAAAGCTATTTCCCGGATTCTCAGGTTTGGGTCAGCGATCCGACTTGGGAAAACCACGTAGCCATCTTTGGCGGTGCCGGTTTTAAAGTGAATACTTACCCCTATTTCGACGGTGAAAAACTGGGGGTGAAATTTGATGCCATGCTGAGCACGCTGCAACAGTTGCCGGCCAAAAGTATTGCGCTGCTGCATCCTTGCTGTCATAACCCGACCGGTTCCGATCTCACCAATGCCCAGTGGGATCAGCTGGTGAAAGTGATCGCCGAACGTGAACTGATCCCGTTCCTCGACATAGCCTATCAAGGCTTTGGCGGCGGAATGGATCAGGATGCCTACGCTATTCGCGCCATCGCGGCTGCCGGTTTGCCGTGCCTGGTGAGCAACTCATTCTCGAAAATCTTCTCGCTGTACGGTGAGCGCGTGGGGGGGCTTTCTGTGGTGTGTGAAAGCAGCGAAGCCGCCGAGCGTGTGCTGGGGCAACTGAAAGCGACCGTGCGCCGTAACTACTCCAGCCCACCGAATTTCGGTGCGCAGGTGGTGGCAAAAGTGCTGAACGATGCCCAGTTGAAAGCGCAATGGTTGGAGGAAGTGGAATCCATGCGCACCCGCATTCTGGAAATGCGTAAAGCGTTGGTCGAAACGCTCAAGGGCGCATTGCCACAGCGTAACTTCGATTACCTGCTGGAGCAGCGTGGCATGTTCAGCTACACCGGCTTCAGCGCGGCTCAGGTTGACCGACTGCGTGAAGAGTTTGGTGTCTATCTGATCCACAGTGGTCGTATGTGTGTGGCGGGTCTGAACCACAATAACGTCCGTCAAGTGGCCGAGGCGTTTGCCGCAGTGCAGTAACAGCCTGAATGCCGTGGTCTAAGGGGCGATAACGATATCGCCCCTTGTTGTTTCTGCATACTGGCTGTTGCCGCCAACGGGATAAAGAATATACTGACTGAGGGTGCTCGGACTTTTCTTGTGCGCCTTACAGCCTTGCTTTCAGCGACCAGGCGCGGTTCTCTACCTGACTGGCAAGGTATCTGGCTGGCAACAGCATACTCACAGTGGTTCGCGCCGCATTGTGTCTTGGCGGGAAATAAACCAATGAATAACTCAGCACTGCTGGAATACTGCATGGCGAAGCCTGGCGCACACCAAAGCGATCAAAACCAATGGCAGGCCAGCCAAATCAAGGTGGGTGATGTCATGTTTGCTATGGTGTGTGAAGTGCAGGGCCGCCCTGCGTTGGCGATCAAAAGTAGCCCGGAGCTGGCGGAAAGCCTGCGTGAGCAGCATCCGGAAATCGTCCCCTGCGAACATCTGAATAAAGCCCATTGGAACGCGGTATTTCTGGATGGCAACCTGCCCAACTCGCAGTTTTATCACTTGATCGACAGCTCATATCGGTTGGTGCTGGAAGGGTTGCCCGATCAGGTGCGCCAAGAACTACGCATCTGAATTTATAGGCGGCCAGGCCTGTTGGCTCAAGAGTGGCGACAGGCCAAGAGGATTACCTCCCCCCGAAACCTATGGGGAAATTTTATTTTGTAGGTCAATATTTTTTACTGCGTTATTTAGTTCTGAGAAACAGGGTTGGCAAGGTTTTTTTGTGGTTAATCTCACTAATTTGATTATTTTATATTAATTGGCGATAATTAAAAGACTGATAAAAATAGGTTGATAATTTATTTTAAATAGCTAATGGGTATTAATCAAGAGAGTTCTCATTGGAGTTTGAATTATGATTGTGTTATTAATGCGTCTATATTAATCTGCTTAAAGGCAAATAAGGATAAGGGATCCGTAGGGGAACCTACTAAAAGGAAATTTAATTATGAAACCGCATCATGCAATATTTCTTGTGCTGCCACTGCTCGTTTATTCCTCATTATCATTGGCTGCGCCCAATTGTGCAATAAAAGAACAAAAATTGCGAGAGCAGCTCGAATACGCGACGCGCTATGGCAATGTCCATCGTGTTGAGGGGCTTAATCGGGCCTTGGCCAATGTGCAGACCTACTGCCACGGTGGTTATAAAGGCCGTTATAATAGATACGATTATGCGCCTGTCACTCAGCCGTTCGAATTTGATCGCCAGTATGAAATTGCCAAGAAGCAACGAAAGGTAGAAAAAAGAAGACAAGAGCTGTATGAAGCACAGCTCAAAGGCAAACCGAGCAAAATTGCTAAACGGCAGAGAAAATTAGCCGAGGCCGAATTTGAATTGAAACAGGTGCAGGCATGGGGAGGGTAACCAGGCCGATATGAGCAGATGTTAGCCGCAGATAAATAATGCTGAGTTTGGGTGGTGAGAGTTATTTAGCTACTGCGCGGCACGTTAAGCGTTTTAAACCCCTAAAATCTGTTCCTGCTTTTCTATGGCGGAAATTTATTATTGCGCCGTAATAACGGCCAACATGCCGAGCTTAGGTGTTCGGCATGTTGGCCACGGTTTTATCTCTGCAACATCGGTTTCAGGAATCGCGCGGTATGGGATTCTTTACAGTTGGCCACGGTTTCCGGCGTGCCGGACACCAGGATCTCACCGCCGCCGCTGCCGCCTTCCGGCCCCAGATCGACGATCCAGTCCGCCGTCTTGATGACGTCCAGGTTGTGTTCAATCACCACAATGGTGTTGCCCTGATCGCGCAACTGATGCAGCACCGCCAGCAACTGCTGGATATCGGCGAAGTGCAGGCCGGTGGTGGGTTCATCAAGAATATACAGCGTCTGGCCAGTGCCCCGTTTCGACAGCTCACGCGCCAGTTTCACACGCTGCGCTTCACCACCGGAAAGGGTGGTGGCCGACTGCCCAAGACGGATATAGGAAAGCCCAACCTCCATCAACGTTTGCAGCTTGCGCGCCAAGGCTGGCACGGCATCGAAGAAGTCACGGGCTTCCTCAATGGTCATTTCCAGCACTTCGTGGATGTTCTTACCCTTGTACTTCACTTCCAACGTTTCGCGGTTATAGCGTTTGCCTTTGCACTGATCGCAAGGCACGTAGATATCCGGCAGGAAGTGCATCTCTACCTTGATCACGCCGTCGCCCTGGCAGGCTTCGCAGCGGCCGCCTTTGACGTTAAAGCTGAAACGGCCCGGCGTATAGCCACGGGTACGGGATTCAGGTACCCCGGCGAAAAGTTCACGCACCGGGGTGAAGATCCCGGTATAGGTAGCCGGGTTAGAGCGTGGCGTACGGCCAATTGGGCTCTGATCGATATCGATCACCTTGTCGAAATGTTCCAGACCGGCCACTTCGCGGTAAGGAGCCGCTTCGGCAATGGTTGCACCGTTGAGCTGGCGTTGGGCGATTGGGAACAGCGTATCGTTGATCAGCGTTGACTTACCGGAACCGGAAACGCCGGTAATACAGGTAAACAGCCCTACAGGCAGCGTGAGCGTCACGTCTTTCAGGTTGTTGCCGCGTGCGCCACTGAGTTTCAGCACCTTGGTCGGATCCGCGGGCACGCGTTCGGCCGGAATGGCGATTGAGCGCTTGCCGCTAAGGAACTGGCCGGTCAGTGAGTCTGGTTGGGCCATGATGTCATCGACGGTGCCTTCCGCTACCACCTGGCCGCCGTGAACACCGGCACCAGGGCCGATATCGATCACGTGGTCGGCTGCGCGGATCGCATCTTCATCGTGTTCTACCACGATCACCGTGTTACCCAGGTTACGCAGGTGGATCAGGGTTTCCAGCAAGCGTTCGTTATCGCGCTGGTGCAGGCCAATGGATGGCTCATCCAGCACGTACATCACGCCTACCAAGCCAGCACCGATCTGGCTTGCCAGGCGAATACGCTGAGCTTCACCGCCGGACAGCGTTTCCGCAGAACGTGACAGTGAAAGGTAGTTCAGCCCGACGTTAACCAGGAACTTCAGACGATCGCCGATCTCTTTTAACACCTTCTCGGCGATCTGGGCACGTTGACCGCTCAGTTTCATATTCTGGAAGAAGGTCATGGCATGGCCGATGCTGAGCTCGGAGATCTCCGGCAGCGTAGTATCTTCCACGAACACGTTACGGGCTTCTTCACGCAGGCGGGTGCCACGGCACGAGGCGCAAGGGCGATTGCTGATAAATTTGGCCAACTCTTCGCGTACTGCACTGGATTCGGTTTCTTTGTAGCGGCGCTCCATATTATGCAGCACGCCTTCAAACGGATGGCGGCGTACGGTGGTGTCACCGCGATCATTGATGTATTTGAATTCGATTGACTCTTTGCCCGAACCGCTCAGTACCGCTTTCTGCACGTTGGCATCCAGGCTGCTGAACGGGGCTTCCACATCAAAGCTATAGTGCTCCGCCAGTGAGCGCAGCATCTGGAAATAATAGAAGTTACGGCGGTCCCAACCGCGGATAGCGCCACCGGCCAGAGAAAGCTCGGGGTTCTGTACCACACGCTCAGGATCGAAGAACTGCTGCACGCCCAGACCGTCACAGGTTGGGCAGGCACCGGCCGGGTTGTTGAACGAGAACAGCCGGGGTTCCAGCTCGCGCATGCTGTAGCCGCAGATGGGGCAGGCAAAGTTGGCGGAGAACAGCAGTTCATCGGCCTTTTCGTCATCCATATCGGCGACGACGGCGGTACCGCCGGACAGTTCCAATGCGGTTTCAAACGACTCGGCCAGACGCTGTGCCAGATCGTCACGCACTTTGAAACGATCCACTACCACTTCAATGGTGTGTTTCTTTTGCAGTTCCAGTTTTGGCGGATCGGAGAGATCGCATACTTCACCGTCGATACGCGCACGGATATAGCCCTGGGTTGCCAGGTTTTCCAACGTTTTGGTGTGTTCACCCTTACGATCTTTCACTACCGGTGCCAACAGCATCAGGCGTTTGCCTTCCGGCTGGTTGAGCACGTTATCCACCATCTGGCTGACGGTTTGCGCCGCCAGCGGTACATGGTGATCCGGGCAACGCGGTTCGCCGACGCGGGCAAACAGCAGGCGCAGGTAATCGTGGATTTCGGTGATGGTCCCGACCGTGGAACGCGGGTTATGCGAAGTCGATTTCTGCTCGATGGAGATCGCCGGGGACAGGCCTTCAATATGGTCGACGTCCGGTTTTTCCATCAGCGAAAGAAACTGGCGAGCGTAGGCAGAGAGCGACTCAACGTAGCGCCGTTGCCCTTCAGCATACAGTGTATCAAAAGCCAGTGAGGACTTGCCTGACCCCGACAGACCGGTGACGACGATCAGCTTGTCGCGCGGGATAATCAGGTTGATGTTTTTGAGATTGTGGGTTCGAGCACCACGAACTTCGATATTGTCCATTTACACTTCCCGTCTTGATGATACACCGCGCCTGTCTGCGTTCTTTTGTGGGCGATTATGTGATCTATTGCGCAAAAAAACGGCTCGGCCAGTACGAAACGCATAATTATGGCACAAAAAAACCTGAATGAATATCCAGTATACGAATGCAACAAGGTCGATCGCCGGGACATTTTTGGAAGGCACTTCGCAGGTATAATCTAAGCAGGTGGCATGCTACAATTTGTGGTTTAGACTATCCAAAATGTGGTCTGAATCCACTTAAATGACTCATCGGGAGATCGAACATGGCCAGCAGAGGCGTAAACAAAGTAATTTTGGTCGGGAATCTGGGTCAAGACCCTGAGGTCCGTTACATGCCTAATGGCGGCGCAGTTGCCAACATTACCCTGGCGACCTCCGAAAGCTGGCGTGACAAGGCTACTGGCGAGCAGAAAGAAAAAACGGAATGGCACCGCGTGGTGTTGTTCGGCAAGCTGGCAGAAGTGGCGGGTGAATACCTGCGTAAAGGTTCCCAGGTTTACATCGAGGGTGCATTGCAGACTCGTAAATGGACCGATCAGGCGGGCGTAGAAAAATACACCACCGAAATCGTGGTCAACGTGGGTGGCACCATGCAGATGTTGGGTGGCCGCCAAGGTGGTGGTGCTCCAGCAGGCGGCGGCGCTCCAGCGGGTGGCCAGCAGGGCGGTTGGGGTCAACCTCAGCAGCCACAGGGCGGCAACCAGTTCAGCGGTGGTCAACAGCAGCAGGCTCGCCCAGCGCAAAACAGCGCACCAGCGGCCAGCAACGAACCGCCAATGGACTTTGACGACGATATTCCGTTCTGATTGTCTTTAGGTTCAAAACGAAAAGCCCCTTTTTGGGGCTTTTTTGCTTTAGAGCGCATTCACGTGCCAGGCGTTTAACGATGGCGGCACCAATACCGCGTGAACCACCCTGGACAAAAGCCACTCTACCCGACAGAAATTGCGTTACTGGCATGATATTTCTCCAGAAGCCGTGAAGGTTATTGAATAGCAAAAGCAGTATCGGGAAAGAACGGGCTGGGAATGGCCAGAGCATGCCGTGAGCATGGCTTTATCTGGAAAGTGCCGGTTGGCTGGTAAATTATAGAGCAGTTTGGTGAGTCCAGGCTTTGCCGCCCGTTAAAACGCGAAAAGCCCCTTGCGGGGCTCGTAATCTGACGATTAGTTAAAGATTTCTGCGGTGCCGTACAGTTTGTTCTGACCACCAGCGGAAACGATGCGGTAAGAGTTGGCACCGGATGCAGCAGCTTTGCTTGCCAGTTCGGCTTCCAGGGCGCTCAGGTTGCTGGCACCGCTTACGGAAACCACGCCGATTTTTTGTGCATCGGCAGCTGGTTGGCTGGTGACCTGGTCAGCGGCAATGCTGGCGAAAGAAGCGGAAGTCAACAGTACAGCGGTAGCAAAAATTTTGATGCTTTTCATGATTCAATCCTCAGGGGTTTTGTTAGGTGAGAGGCCGTTGTCTCTCGATGTGTTGAATGATAGGCCACTTGGAGGGAATGGAAAATCGGAGAGTTTTGAGTATCTATATCAAATTAACTGAATTAGTGTAAGGGTTGGCGATAGTTGAAATCACAACTACCTTTTAACCTGGGCGTTAAGGGAGTGAATGTGATGACAACGAATCAGTTTATTGGCAGTTGGGCGCTGGTTTCTTCCGTATTCAAAGGGGAGGATGGGGCTATACATCACCCTTTGGGTGAGCAGGTGTTGGGGCGGCTCAACTATGAGGCCAACGGCACCATGGCAGCGCAGCTCTATAGCGCAACGCGGCCAAGGTTTGGCTCGGAGGATTTGGCGCAGGGCAGCGATCGAGAGATCCGCACCGCCTTTGTTAATATGCTTTGTTACTTTGGCCGCTATCGGATTGATGAAGATAAACAGTGCGTCATTCATCAGGTCGAGGGTTGTTCATTCCCTAACTGGCTGGGTAGCCAGCAGATCCGCTTCTACAGTTTCACTGACGACAGACTCACATTACGTACCGTACCGTTGCAGCTGGGTAACAGCGTGCAGATTGGCGAATTGATGTGGCAACGGATCGGGACTGTCGAGGGGGAAAACCCATGATTATCGTGCATCACCTGAACAACTCGCGTTCGCAGCGCATCTTATGGTTCCTGGAGGAGCTCGGTGTTCCCTATCAGGTTCTACGTTATCAACGCGATAAAACAACCATGCTGGCACCGCCCGAATTGAAAAAAATTCACCCGTTGGGCAAATCGCCGGTAGTGGTTGATGGCGATCTGACGCTGGCGGAGTCGGGCGCCATTATTGAATACCTGCAGGAAGCTTATGACGCACAAGGGTTATTCACGCCCACGGATTTCCACGCTCGCCAGGAGTATCGCTATTGGCTGCACTATGCAGAAGGGTCGTTGATGCCGCTGTTGGTCATGAAACTGGTGTTCAGCCGTTTAGGTCACCCGCCAATCCCATGGGTAATGCGCCCGATTGCCGGGGCAATCGGTAAAGGAGTGCAGAAAGAGTATCTGGATAAGCAGATTGCGACGCATCGTGATTATCTGGAGCAACACCTGAATAAAAACACCTGGTTTGTGGGCAATGAATTCAGCGCTGCGGATATCCAGATGAGTTTCCCGGTGGAGGCGCTGGCTGGGCGAGGCGGGCTGGAGAGGTGCCCGAAACTGCGAGACTATCTGCAACGAATTCATGCGCGGCCTGCGTATCAGCGGGCTCTGGAACAGGGTGGGCCGTTCAACGTGCTGGGTTGATGGCTTGAACTATACTCGATAGGGTCACTTTCATAGGAGATAGCCCATGGCTACGCAAATTTTTGTTAACCTACCCGTCAGCAATTTGCCCGCTTCTATCGAGTTCTTCCGCCAACTGGGGTTTATCTTCAACCCGCAGTTTACCGACGACACCGCCGCCTGCATGGTCGTCAGTGAGACTATTTACGTGATGTTGCTGACCCACGAGAAATTCCAACTGTTTACCCCCAATTCCATCAGCGATGCCAACAAAGCGACGGAAGTGCTGATTTGCCTGTCGCAACCCAGCCGTGCTGCGGTAGATGCGTTGGTACGCAAAGCCATTGCTGCCGGTGGCAATACTTATAATCAGCCACAGGATTACGGCACTATGTATGGCCATGGCTTCCAGGATTTGGATGGTCATATCTGGGAGTTAATGCACATGGACGAGCAGGCGATGCAATCGCAATAATCTTTTCCGCCCCAAGCTGTCGGGGCGATCTCCCCTCTTCAAGCCGTAATGTGATAAACCTCACATCTTCAACAATGAGCGTTGCCAATGCGTTTTCGCATAAATTGTCGCGATCTTTAGTTGATCAGACGGTATAGAAGGCTAGATAATCGTTTGCCTTGAAAATCCCTCCCGGTAGCGTTTGGGATTTTTTGGGGCAAGACCATCATAAATCACCCGCTGCATGCGATGAGAGTTAAACGTTTGCCTTTTACACGGCGTCTGTTGCCGCGTTCCTGAAGGGTAAGGAAGCGAACGTGACGGAAACGGTTTCGTAATGACCATGCATCAGTGGGATAACAAGCCATTTCATCCAGGCTGGCAGCAATGAAAAACAGGGGACAGCAACATGTCGAATTCTCAAGCAAATAACGCCGTGACACCCAAAGGCGGGCTTGATGCGTATTTTAAACTTACAGCGCGGGGTACCAACGTGCGTCAGGAAGTGGTGGCAGGGTTAACCACCTTCCTGGCGATGGTCTACTCGGTGATCGTGGTTCCCAGCATGCTGGGTAAAGCCGGTTTCCCACCGACTGCGGTATTCGTTGCCACCTGCCTGGTTGCCGGTTTGGGGTCGTTGCTGATGGGCTTGTGGGCCAACCTGCCGATGGCGATTGGTTGTGCCATTTCACTGACGGCGTTCACCGCCTTTAGTCTGGTGCTGGGTCAGCAGATCAGCATTCCCGTGGCGCTGGGCGCGGTATTCCTGATGGGGATCCTGTTTACCATCATCTCGATTACCGGTATCCGTTCCTGGATCCTGCGTAACCTGCCAATGGGAGTAGCGCACGGCACCGGTATTGGTATCGGTCTGTTCCTGCTGTTGATCGCGGCTAACGGTGTCGGCCTGGTGGTGAAAAATCCGCTGGATGGCTTGCCGGTAGCGCTGGGGGCATTTACCTCGTTTCCAGTGGTGATGACGTTAATCGGGTTGGCGGTGATCTTCGGCCTGGAAAAACTGCGTGTGCCAGGCGGCATCTTGCTGGTCATTATTGCCATTTCGGTTATCGGCCTGATTTTTGACCCGGCGGTGAAATACCAAGGGTTGTTCGCCATGCCTAGCCTGGCGGGGCCAGATGGTAAATCGCTGATCTTCAGCCTGGATATCATGGGCGCTTTACAACCGGTGGTGCTGCCAAGCGTGTTGGCATTGGTGATGACGGCAGTGTTCGATGCCACGGGTACCATCCGTGCGGTTGCCGGGCAGGCCAATCTGCTGGATAAAGATGGCCAGATCATTAACGGTGGCAAAGCGCTGACCTCTGATTCCCTGAGTAGCATCTTCTCCGGGCTGGTTGGGGCTGCACCTGCTGCGGTTTATATCGAATCTGCCGCGGGTACGGCGGCGGGCGGTAAAACCGGCCTGACGGCTACCGTGGTCGGGCTGTTGTTCCTGCTGATCCTGTTCCTGTCGCCGCTGTCCTATCTGGTGCCGGTGTACGCCACGGCTCCAGCGCTGATGTACGTTGGCCTGCTGATGCTGAGTAACGTCACCAAGCTGGATTTCGACGATTTTGTCGATGCCATGGCCGGTTTGCTGTGCGCGGTGTTTATCGTGCTGACCTGTAACATCGTGACCGGCATCATGCTGGGCTTCAGCTCGCTGGTGATTGGCCGCGTGTTCTCTGGTGAATGGCGCAGGCTGAACATCGGTACCGTATTGATTGCGGTGGCGCTGGTTGCGTTCTATGCTGGCGGTTGGGCAATTTAAGCCTTCCTTCAACGGGGCTGATCTCCGGCCCCGTTGTTTATCCTCTTCAGACTATTCTCCTTCTTTTCTGCGATGTGTTTTGAAAGGCACAACAAGCTTTATCCGTACCCAAAAAAGTGATCTACTATCCAGATACTTTTACCCGCGCTTTGGTGATACGAACTCGAGAGTCTAAGGAAAGCATGGAAATCTTTTTTACAATCCTCATTTTGATTTTGGTGGTCTCCCTGTCTGGAGTGGTAACACGCATGTTGCCGTTTCAGATCCCGTTACCGTTAATGCAGATCGCCATTGGGGCCTTGTTGGCCTGGCCGCATTTCGGGTTGCACGTTGATTTTGACCCCGAACTGTTTTTAGTGCTGTTTATTCCACCGTTGCTGTTTGCTGACGGGTGGAAAACTCCTACCCGTGAATTCTTGCACCACGGGCGTGAAATCCTGGGGTTGGCCCTGGTGCTGGTGTTGATCACCGTTGTCGGCGTGGGTTATCTCATTTATCTGATGGTGCCAGGGATCCCGCTGGTTGCCGCGTTTGCGCTGGCGGCGGTGTTGTCACCTACGGATGCGGTGGCATTGGGCGGTATCGTCGGCAAAGGGCGCATCCCAAGAAGTATCATGGGTGTGCTGGAAGGCGAGGCGTTGATGAATGACGCTTCCGGCCTGGTATCGCTGAAGTTTGCCATCGCGGTGGCGATGGGCACCATGGTGTTTACCGTCGGTGGTGCCACTATGGAGTTCCTGAAAGTGGCGATTGGTGGCCTGTTGGCCGGCGTGGCGGTGACCTGGACCTACAGTAAATCGCTGCGTGTGATGAGCCGTTGGAGCGGAGACGATCCGGCCACGCAGATTGTGTTGTTGCTGTTGTTACCCTTTGCTTCATATCTGATTGCCGAACATATCGGCGTGTCAGGCATCTTGGCAGCCGTCGCGGCGGGGATGACGATCAGCCAGTCTGGCGTGATCCGTAACGCACCACTGGCCATGCGTTTGCGCGCTAACAGCGTTTGGGCGATGCTGGAGTTTGTGTTCAACGGCATGGTGTTCATCATGCTGGGGCTGCAACTGCCGGGGATTCTGGAAACCTCGATTGTGCAGGCTGAACTGGATCCGACTATCGAGACCTGGTACCTGTTCACCGACGTGGCGATTATCTACGCCGCGCTGCTGGTGCTGCGTTTCAGCTGGTTGTGGGTGATGAAAAAGGCCAGCAATCGTTTTATGAAAAAGCGCCCTCTACAGTTTGGCGATTACAGCATACGTGAGCTGTGGGTCGCTTCTTTCGCTGGCGTGCGTGGGGCGATTACGCTGGCCGGTGTGCTTTCTATCCCGCTGTTACTTAGCGATGGCACCGCCTTCCCGGCGCGCTATCAGTTGGTGTTTATTGCCGCCGGGGTGATCTTGCTGTCACTGATCGTTGGCGTACTGGCGTTGCCGTTATTGCTGCGCGGGGTGCATGTCGCAGACAAGAGCGCCAGCAAGACCGAAGAGCGTATGGCGATTGCCATGGCTGCCGAGGTGGCGATTGAGAGCATCAACAAGATGGAAGAGCGGCTGGTGGCCGACACCGAGGAAAACCTCGATCCGCAGGTGCTCAAAGAGATTAGTTCCAGGGTGACCGGGATGCTGCGGCGGCGTATTGCCAGTAAAGACGATATTGAAAATGCGCTGGCGTTGGAAAACCTCGAGCGGCGTTTCCGATTGACCGCCTTGCGGGCGGAGCGTGGTGAGCTTTATCACCTCCGCGCCACGCAAAAAATCAGCAACGAGACGCTGCAAAAACTGCTGCACGATCTCGACCTGCTGGAAGCCTTGCTGGTTGAGCGAGAAGGCTAAGCACATCTTTACGGGGGCCGCTATGCGGCCCTTATCTTACTCAGCCAAGGCTTCGGCTTCTCGATCCCCTTGCGCTTTACTCTCCTTGCTTTGAATCAACTTCAACGCCAGATACAGGTCGGGAACCAGGATTAATTTACGTTCTTTACCGTCGGTTCGATCCAGGCGAAACCAGCGTGTCAGTTCGGTACGTCGGCCTGCGAGCACGAGGCCGATACTCCGCAGTTGCAGATCCCGCTTCAATTCCTCGATAGCGGCTAACACGCTAATATCCGCATGAGTGAAGCTGGCGACGGCATCAATGACCACCCAACGCGGCTGGCCGGGTGAGGTATCCACCAGAGTGGCGATCCGCCGCTTGAAATAGGCGACGTTGAAATAGGTCAACGGCGAATTAAAGCGATACATGATGACGCCATCGACCGGCTTGACTCCGTTACTTTTACCTATCGAATGGATCATACCGTCAGCATTAACCCCCAGTAGCTGCTCGGTAGGCCGGAAAACCGTCTGTAGAAACTGCAACAGGCCCAACAGCACCGCCAACCCAATACCAGGAATGATCCCCACCAGCAGGACACTCAAGAAAGTAAACAGCGCCAGATAGAACGCAGAGCGATTGCGTTTACGCAGCCGGAAAATACTGCGCATATCTAACAGTGACCAAGAGGCGTAAATCAGCACCACGCCGAGAACCGGAATGGGGATAAACTGCAGCGGCTCGCTAAAAAACATTACCACCATAGCGATTGCCAAAGCGGCAATCACCGAAACCAACTGGCTCTTACCACCGTTGGCATCATTAACGGCGGTACGGGAGTTGGCACCGCTAATGGCAAATCCCTGCGAAAGCCCGGAGACGATATTCACCAGCCCCAGCGCGCGAAACTCACTGTCGGCGTCAACCTCGTAGCCATTTTTTGCCGCAAAGCTGCGGGTGGTCAGCATCATACTGACAAAGCTGACGACGGCCAGGTTTAGCGCTGGGATCACCAGGTCGCGCAGCAGCCCAGGTTTAAAATCCGGCCATGTCACCATGGGTAAACCGCCACCGGTATAGCCCCCGACCGTTTCAATGCCAAAATGCGGCAAATTCGCCACCCAGGTCAACGCCGTGGTCAGTACCACGGCGAACAGCGGTGCGGGCCAATTAGGCCGTGCATAATGGACGCCAAGCAGGATCAGCAGCGTCAGCAGCGACATAAGCACCGTGGGCCAATGGCTGTTGAGTAAGTTAACCGGCAGTGCGTAAATACGCTCAATCAGCTCGCTGGAGGGCGAGGCAAACCCGAATACCTTGCTGATCTGATTGACGATAATCGTCAGCGCCACGCCGTTGAGCAACCCATTGAGGATCGGGCGTGACAGCAGATCCGCAATGGCTCCCAGCTTGAAGCGGCTGGCAATCAGGCACCAGGTTCCCATCATCAGGGTCATCACGATGGTCAATTGCCAGTGCAGCTCAGTATGGCCAGCCGCTAGCGGAGTGATCACTGCGGCGATGACTGCGCAGGTGGCTGCATCAGGCCCGACGATTAGCTGACGCGATGAGCCAAAAATAGCGTAGGCGATCATCGGTAGAATGCAGGAGTAAAGCCCGACGATGGCGTTTACGCCAGCTAGCTCGGCATAGGCAATCGCCACCGGTAATGCCACTGCCGCCACCGAGAGGCCCGCGCGGATATCAGGTTTCAACCAGCTGCGCTCGTAAGCGAGCAGGTTCATCAGGCCAGGAGCGATACTCTGGAGGGATTTCCGCTGCATATCTTTTCCATCCGGCTGAATAAAGGGGCATGCTGTCTCTTCGTTGGCCGGAAGAGTAAATCAGCGGTTTTTGGTTATTTTTTGTGAGTATTAGCCGAAGTATAGCAGGGGATTATGACGTGAATTTGCTGCCGTTATGGAATGAGGGGGCGGGGCTCTAGGTTGTCAGTAAAAGCTCATCCCCCTCATCTTATGCGCCTATGGCCAATACTCCCGGCAGCAGGATATCCAGGCTTGGGCGCAGTGGGAAAGGTAACTGCTCTGGCGCCAGATCAGCCCCACTTGCCACTCCGGCCTGCACCATCGCTGCCAGAAAATCCCACTGGCCGCTTGATGTGGTAATGGAGGCAGGATTAGCCCCCGGCAAGGTTTAGCGAGCGGCCTGGATCAGGGCCACAATCAGTGGGGAAAGCTCCCCACGTAACGCTGCACGTTCTGACTGGAACAGGGTAGCGGCATAAAAACGGTGCCCCGGCAGCTCCACCGAGCGGACATCGCCTTCAATATCATGCCCACTGATGATCAGTGGGTGTTGCTCCAAATCCGCCACAAATTCAGGGTTAACCCCAAAGTTACAGTGATAGCCTTCGTGAGTCTCCAGCTTGCCATAGGCACGGGCGATCAGCGTATTTGGCTGAAACAGGATGGTGCCGGTTTTCTCAACCAGTGAACAGCTCAGCGGTGCGATCACCAAGCGGCCCCCGCTCTCGGTCTCCGCGTGGCCAGCGTCGTGCCAACCCATCGCATTGCGAGCATATTCCACCACCGCATATTGAAACCCACCGCAAGATCCCAGAAAGGGGATGTTCTGCTCGCGAGCATGGCGGATCGTCATAAATACGCCTTCATCGTTGCGATAGGGGCTGCCAGGGATCACCCAAATAGCATCGTAATCCTGCAGGGCAGAGACATCGGTCAGAGTTTCGGTGGGGAGCCACTGGAATTGGATATCAATATCCAGGTGTGAGGCGGTAAGTTGCAGAGCGACGGGGATGGCTTGGTGGGCAACGGCTTCGCTGCGGTAATCACCAATCAGAGCAAGACGAACCTGCGTTTTCATCGTTTCTTTTTTTCCTGAGCGGGTAAAAAAGGATGTTACAGCAGAGTTAAAAACGGGTCTGTGAATTTTTCAGGGGAGAGCACAAAATGTTCGAGAGGGGGATGGGGTACCAGAGTGGCACCCCCAAACGCGAATTTAATACAGTGAAGGTGAACCCGCCGGGCGCGTTTTGAAGCGGCGATGCAGCCACAGATATTGCTCTGGAGCGCGCATGATCTCTTTTTCTACCACTTTATTCATGTAGGCGGCGGCGGCCACTTCATTGTCGATTGGATAGTCTTCTAACGCCGGTTGGATCAGTAGATCGTAGCCACAGCCTTTCGGGCGGCGGATCAGCACGACCGGTACCAGTGCTGGTTTGGCCATGCGGGCCAGCATAAAGGTACCGCTGGTGGTAGCGGCCTGATCGACGGCAAACAGCGGGGCAAATACGCTGCCACGTGGGCCGTAATCCTGATCGGGAGCGAACCATACGGCCTCACCGCGCTTCAGGGCTTGCACCATGCCGCGCAGATCTTTGCGATCCAACATGGCTTTGTTGGAGCGCATGCGGCCTTTGGTCTGTGCCCATTCCATCGCCTTGTTGTTGTGTGGGCGATACATGGCCATCATTGGCTGACACAGGCCCATAGCCCGGCCACCCAGCTCCAGCGACATGAAATGCACCCCAATCACCAGTACACCACGGCCATTTTGCTGTGCCTGTTTCAGGTGGTTGATGCCGCTCACGTTGAACCAGCGTTTCACGCGTTTATCTGACCAGAACCAGGCCATGCCGGTTTCCAGCAGGCCCATGCCGAGGGATTCGAAGTTACCGATGATTTGACGTTCGCGCTGTGCTTCATCCATCTCCGGGAAGCACAGTTCAAGATTGCGGCGGGTGATCGACACGCGGCGCTTCAGGAAACGCATAGATGTGCGGCCCATCCACCCGCCGAGCTTGTGCAGCACGGGATAGGGTAGCTGAACCAGCAGGAACAGGACCGACAGGCCAAACCAGGTCAGCCAGTAGCGTGGGTGCAGTAACGCACGTTTAAAAGTTTGTGGACGCTTCATATCAACTCTGTATGCGAAATGGGGTAGAAACTTGTAGCGCATTAGAGAAGCGACTCAATAGCGATACCATACTCTGACACCCAGTCATGACGATCGTTTAGCCGTTGACTAAACCTTTACATTCGAAGGGCGGTTCGCACTGCTATCAGGCTTCGGAAGGACGGCTGCTCGCCAGCGAAGGGGCTCTCGTATGCAGATTATACCACACAAAACGTGGGTGTGAGAGCGGGGGCGTGCGAAGATTCTCATTGGCTTTGTTGTCTTCAGCGCTGAGACAGTTGTGCCCGACTGAGAGCCATATCGCTCAAGGTATTGTGTCGTTATTTCAAAGAAAAAGGCGCTTGACCTTATGAGGTAAAAGCGCCTTCTATCAATACGTTGACTGACTAGTATCAGTTCATGCCGTATTTTTTCAATTTCTTACGCAGTGTACCGCGGTTGATCCCCATCATCAGGGCTGCGCGGGTTTGGTTGCCACGGGTGTACTGCATCACCATGTCCAACAGTGGCTGTTCAACTTCAGCCAGTACCAGCTCATACAGATCGTTAACGTCTTGACCATTCAGTTGAGCAAAATAGTTCTTCAGTGCTTGCTTAACCGAGTCACGCAGAGGCTTTTGAGTCACTTGATCCTGTGAGTTCACGGTTGAAACGGTCAGTACGTCAGAATTTACGCGTTGTTCGAACATAGTTCTGTCAGCTCTTTTTTGTTACGCAAGATTTTCGAAATATGCCTCCAACGCCTCCAGCTGTTCGCTGGCATCCTCTATGGCGTTGAATGTGCGCCGAAACTGGTCATTAGGGGCATGCTCCTGTAAGTACCAAGAGACGTGCTTTCGAGCAATCCGAAATCCTTTGCCTTGGCCGTAAAAGCCGTGCAATTCCCGAATATGCCCTATTAACAAGCGCTTCACTTCGCCAAGTGGCATCGGTGGTAGCAGCTCCCCAGTGTCCAGATAATGCTGGATTTCCCGGAAGATCCAGGGTCTCCCCTGAGCAGCACGGCCTATCATCAGGGCATCAGCCCCAGTGTAGTCGAGCACTGCTCTGGCTTTATGCGGGTCAGTAATGTCACCATTCGCGATAATCGGAATGGAGACATTCTGCTTAACTGCCCGAATGCTGTCGTACTCCGCGTTGCCGTTGAACAGGCAGGCACGGGTTCGGCCATGAATCGTCAGGGCCTGTATACCACAACCTTCGGCCAGTTGGGCAATTTCTACACAGTTACGGTTCTCTGGTTCCCAGCCGGTTCGGATCTTAAGTGTTACCGGCACATCCACCGCGTTAACCACCGCAAGGAGGATCTGCTTAACCAGATCCGGGTACTGCAGTAACGCAGACCCTGCAAGCTTCCGGTTCACTTTCTTGGCTGGGCACCCCATATTGATGTCGATGATCTGTGCACCGCTGGCCACATTAATGCGCGCCGCGGCAGCCATATCATCAGGATCACATCCAGCTATCTGCACGGAACGGATCCCTGGTTCATCGCTATGTACCATACGCAGACGTGACTTATCCGTGCGCCATACCTCCGGGTTGGAGGAGAGCATTTCGGATACAGCCATCCCAGCACCCATTGCATGACATAAGGTTCTGAATGGGCGATCTGTGATGCCGGCCATCGGGGCCGCAATCAGGCAATTTGTTAACTGGTGGTGTCCAATGCGCATAGACAAAGAGTGACCATACTGTGTCCGCAAGGGCGCGTATATTACGCATTTTTTCATTCAGATGAAAGGCCAAACTTTAACCAATTGACGGTTGTTGGGCGATAAAAGTGCGCTTATGCACCCTGGCAAGAAATATTATGGTTATTTAACAATATGTTGTGTGATTGTGCTTAATTTACGTGCGCAAAAATATTCCACTACCGGCAGGATTTTATCTTTACGCGCTGGCTATAACAGATCGTAACATCAGGTTATTTGTAACATTTTCAGCTTAATACTTTGACAAATCGCCCAGAATGGTGCTGGGAGTTACCGCCACCCCTGTGAGGGTCGCGGCAGTTGTAGCTGACAAAATCAATCGACGATAACGCGGCCGTTGAGCGGCTGTACCGGACGATTGTTATTATGGTGCACTACCGAGTGGAATTGACTGATTTGTTCGGCAGAAGCGCTTACAGGCTGGTCTAGCACCAACCAGCTGACCCCCTCAGAGCAGGGTGGCGTCGTCAGTGAACCGCTGAAGCGGTAGAAGTTAAACTTTTTCGGCAGCAGTGTCTTGATATCCAGCGGCTTGTTCAGCACGGCGGTCTGATCGACAGCGGCAGGCATTTGTTGCCAGGCCTGTGCCAGCTGCGGATTGGTTTTACCTTGCTGGAACATCAGGGCCAGCACCGCCAGGGCACCCTCTTTATCTTTGTAGACAAAGTGCGCTTCCAGTGGGAACTGTTTGCCGTCGATCTCATTTTCGCTCGGGGCGTGGAAATGGAACTGCTGCAACGTGAAGGTGTCGTTATCCAAGCGCAGGGTGTTGCCTTCGCTGACGTTGACTTGAATGGTGTGCCCGTTGTTGACGATTTGCTGTTTGCCCGGCTTGAAAGCCAGCTCAAGCTTGCCATGCTGGGTTTTCAGTGCGCCCTGGATGTTGACTGGGGACTGGTTTTTACCGGTTTCACACAGTGAAAAATCGGGTGAAAGCTTGCCCCAATGCGCCGGATCTTCCTGGCCTTCATAACCCCAATGAGCATGTTCTGCGGCACCGATCGAGAAGCTGGCGGCCAACAGGGTGGCTAGCAATATTTTTCCTTTCATTTCTAATCCTTGTAAACGAAAACATCAATTATCCTGGGTGGACTGCTTATGTGCGGCGGGCCGCCATCATTCCGCGCAAGAGAATACGCTTACTTTAAATCAGGTGAAATTGGGCCCAAGGCCGGGAAAAGAAAAAACCACCGGAACTGCTTAAATTTCCGATGGTTTTTGACTAGCGAGGAAAATGTAACTAGTTGCGTTGGCCGGTGATGCGGCACCACTCTTCGCGCTCGGCCACCGGGTCGAGGTTGAATTTATCCTGGTAGGCTTCTGCTACGCTGGCGGCCTGGGTCGCCAAGACGCCTGACAGGCCCAGATAGCCGCCGGATTTTGGCAGATCGCTGATTAACGGCGCCAGTTCACGCAGCGGACCAGCGAGAATGTTCGCCACCACCACATCGGCCAGCAGATCGGCAGGTTGGTCTTTTGGCAGATACAGCTCCAGATGCTCTGAAACGCCGTTACGCTGCGCATTATCTCGGCTGGCTTGAATGGCTTGGGGATCGATATCGATGCCAATAGCACGGGCGGCACCGAGTTTTAACGCGGCAATCGCCAAGATGCCAGAGCCACAGCCGAAGTCGATGACGGTTTTGCCAGCCAGATCCAGGCCATCCAGCCATTGCAGGCAAAGCGCGGTGGTCGGGTGTGTGCCGGTGCCAAACGCCAGGCCAGGGTCAAGCATCACGTTCACCGCGTGCGGATCGGGTACGTCACGCCAGCTTGGGCAAATCCACAGGCGCTCGCCGAAACGCATCGGGTGGAAGCTATCCATCCACTCGCGTTCCCAGTCTTTATCTTCTAACTGCTCGATTTTGTGGCGGAAACCGCTGCCCAACAACGGATGCTGTTCCAGTATGGCAACCACTTCGGCCATATCGGTTTCGGCATCATACAGGCCGATCACATCGGTATCGCCCCACAGCAGGGTTTCGCCCGGCAGCGGTTCAAACACCGGGTTGTCGTGGGTATCCTGAAAGGTGACCGATACTGCGCCGCTTTCAACCAACGCATCGCTCAGGTCTTCTGCCTGGCTGCCGGTGGTGTTCAGTTTTAGTTGGATCCAAGGCATAACAATTCTCTCAAGAGGGTAAGGACGACGCCAACTGGCGTTTTTCGCCGTAGACATTGCCGAGATAAAACGCCATCAGGCTGATTAACAGCGAGGGCACAATAGGGTGTAATCCGGCCAGATGCAGGTCGAAGCTGGCTAATAGCGTATAGCATAACGCACCAGTGACCATTGAGCTAAGGGCTCCCTGCGCGTTGGCGCGTTCCCAGTACAGGCCCAACACCAGTGGCCACAGGAATACGGCCTCCAGCCCGCCGAACGCTAGCAGGTTCAACCAGATGATCATTTCCGGTGGACGCCACGCGGCCAGCAGCACCAGCAATCCGAGAATTAGCGTGGTCAGACTGGAGAAGCGTTTGATCATCTTCTCATTGTTCATCTGCTGCGGGCGCACACCCAGATACAGGTCTTTGATGATGGTGGCGGAGGATTGTAGCAATTGCGCATTGATGGTCGACATGATCGCCGCCATCGGTGCGGCCAGGAAGATCCCTGCGGCGTAAGGTGGCAGCACGGTGATCATCAACGTCGGGATCACCTGATCGGGGATCTTCAGATCCGGCAGCACCGCACGGCCCAGGGCGCCAGCCAGATGCATACCAAACATCAGAATAGCCACCACGATGGTGCCGAGGATAATGCCACGGTGAACGGCTTTGCTGTCTTTATACGAGATACAGCGCACGGCGGTGTGCGGCAGGCCAATCACGCCAAAGCATACCAGGATCCAGAACGAGGCCATAAACGGCAGGCTGAGGATCTGATCGCCGCCTTGTGGTGAAACCAGCGCCGGATCGATCTGTTGCAGTTTATCAACCGCGCTGTGCAAGCCGCCCGCCGCGTGGATCACTGCAACCAGCAGCAATATCGTGCCCAATAGCATTACCAGACCTTGCATGGCATCGTTCAGCACGCTGGCACGGAAGCCGCCAAACGCGGTGTACAGCGCAATGCTGATACCAAATATCAGCAGGCCGGTATCGTAAGGAATACCCGCAGCGGTCTCCAGCAGGCGTGCGCCACCGATAAACTGAACTGTCATTGCCCCAAGGAAGGCCACCAACAGGCTCAAGCTGGCGAGCCATACCAGCAAGCGGCTCTTATAGCGGGCGAACAGCATGTCGTTAAGGGTAATGGCATTGTAGCGCCGCGCCAGAATGGCAAACTTTTTCCCCAGCACGCCGAGTGAAAGCCACACGGCGGGCAGTTGGATCATTGCCAGCAACACCCAGCCGAGGCCGTACTTATAGGCGGCACCAGGCCCACCAATAAACGAGCTGGCGCTGATATAGGTGGCGGTCAGCGTCATGGCCAACACAAAGCCGCCCATCGAGCGATTGCCGAGGAAATATTCACTCAGAAAGTTACCGCTCTGGCGACGGGTATAGGCATAGACCGACAGGCCAAACACCAGCAACAGATAGGCGATCAGCGGCAGAATGACCTCAGTTTGCATCGCTGTCCTCCAGGGAAATATCGCGGAAGATACCGCGTACCATCAGCCAGCACAGGCCAATAAACAGCAGCGGTACCAATAGGCAGGCCATTTCGAACCAGTGCGGCAGCCCGGTGATCCCAGCGTTGCTGTCTGGCAGATAGGCCGCCAGCGACCAGGCCAGTAGGTAAAGCAGCGTCAGGCCTAATGCCCAGCGTGCTTCGCGGTTAGCTTGAACAAAGCGTTGTTCCATCCGTGCCTCCAAGGGGTTTACGGTTATGGATTGGCAAAGGAGGGGATTTTACGACAAGGGACGGTTTTGCCAAGCCGTTATGTTGGCAATCGGGATAAAAAACCGGCCAAAGTCTGGCCGGTTGATGGGCTTTATGCCTGATGCGCAATAAAATGCTCGATCTGCGCCAGGCTGGATAACCCTTCCATCGGCCCTTTATGGGAAACCGCCAGGGCACCGCTGGCATTGGCATACTGCAACGCTTTTTCTGCGCTGAAGCCGGACAGGAGCAGGCGCGCCAGCTTTCCGTCATGATTGAGTCAACGCCGTTGGTGTTTGAGGCCCACTCAACTGATTACCAGACCCCGAAAGCGTTCCGCCAGTTGGTGCGCGATCACTTTGCGATCCTGAAAGTCGGCCCGGCGCTGATCGAGAAGGAGCTGATCGCCGCCATTCGAAGGCGATGATCGATCTGCACTACAGCCTGTCCGATCGGATCCGTTATTACTGGCATGAAGCGCGCATCAGCGCGGCCATCGACAAGCTGGTGGCAAATTTGAGCGGAGTAGCTATTCCGTTGGGCATGCTGAGCCAGTATTTCCCGCTGCAATTTCCACGCCTGATGGCCGGCGTGTGTGCTGGTGACCCACATAGCCTGATTATCGACAAGATCCAGGAGGTCTTGCGGGCGTATGCCTATGGGGGTAATGAACGGCAGGACGAGGCCGTAAACGTGCTTTGAGGCTTCAGAGTTGTGGAGGCCCCTCACTCCAGCCTTCTCCCCGAAAAGGAGAGGGAGTCAGTTTGGTATTGTGGTCAGGTGTAGGTATAAGCCGTCTTTTTATCAGAGCTTATTATCAAGAGACTTTGCGAGTCGGATTCAAAACCCATACGGTGATAATGTGAACCGGTAAAAGCCTGTGGTAGGTTTTTTATGTTAAGTCCAGGATGACCAACATGAAAAAATCCACCCCTCCACTGCATGATGCGCTATTCAAACAGTTTCTCACCCACCCAGACACGGCCCGAGATTTTCTGGAAATGCACTTGCCGCCTGTATTGCTGCAAGCTTGCGATTTAAGCACGTTAAAACTGGAGTCCGGCAGTTTTATCGAGAGCGATCTACGTGCCTATTATTCCGACGTGCTTTATTCGCTGAAAACCAAGCAAGGTGATGCCTATGTCTACTCGTTGATTGAGCACCAAAGTTCCCCAGATAAGCATATGGCATTTCGCCTGTTACGTTACGCCATTGCCACGATGCAACGACATCTTGAAGCGGGGCACAACCAACTTCCTCTAGTGATCCCGATCCTGTTTTACCACGGTCAGGTAACGCCTTATCCCTATTCAATGAGCTGGCTGGAGGAGTTCAGTGAACCCGAATTAGCCAAGCGACTCTATACGAGTCATTTTCCGCTGGTTGATGTCACTGTAATTCCCGACGATGAGATTATGCAACATCGTCGCATGGCTATTCTGGAACTGCTGCAAAAGCACGTGCGCCTACGTGACCTGGCTGAGCTACAGGAACAACTGGTCACATTATTACTGGCCGGATACACTACTAAAGAGCAACTGATCTCTTTGATGAACTACATGCTGCAGGTGGGGAGCACGACCAAACCGGAGACGCTGATCCGTGAGTTGGCCAGGCGCGTGCCACGGCACAAGGAGGAATTGATGACTATTGCAGAATATCTCGAGCAAAAAGGGTTCAAGAAAGGCATTGAGATAGGTATTGAGCAAGGAATTGAGAAAGGCATTGAGAGAGGTGAACGCGGAGCTGCTTTGAAAATTGCGAGTTCAATGCTGGCTAATGGCTTCGAGCGTGCCACGGTGATGCAGCTAACGGGTCTTTCGGCAGAAGATTTGGCGCAAATCCGCCATTAAATAAAAAAACACCGCAGAAGCTCTCATGCGGTGTTTTTTATTTCTAACTGAATACCACGTCCTATGGACGTGGTTATCGGCTTTTTGGCTCTGCCAGTAATGCTACTCA
>NZ_JAGQDC010000076.1 GCF_023282985.1 Serratia silvae
TCCGACGACGCAAAGCCTTATCGAACCGTAGGTCGTTACCTTTTATTATGTAGGAATTCTCCTGTTTTATATCTACTCCCCCCAACGCTCGTCCTCCTCCCTCTTCTTCTGAGCTAATGTGCCCGCTTTATTTGCACTTGCATGGAATATGATTATGAACACGGTTTTTATCATTGATGATCACCCCGGTTATCAGGCTGGCGATTCGCATGTTGCTGGAACACGAAGGTTATAAAATCGTTGGCGAAACGGACAACGGTTGTGA
>NZ_JAGQDC010000021.1 GCF_023282985.1 Serratia silvae
TGTTGCATTAAGTGAGGTGGAACTATGCCCCCGTTGGCTTCGATGTATGCTGCCGTCTCTGTATAGCTCCAGTCGTGTTCCTTTTGCTGCTCGTAAGCCATCGAGATCAGATTAAGCGTGTTCATCTTGATGCTGTGGACTTCTTCCTCTCGGCGGGCCTTCAGCATTGCAGATCGCAGGGCGCTTAATGACTTTGCTGTCTCTCCAATTCCCACGCTGACGTTGAGTAACATCTGCAACTTTTTGTGATCGGGGTGAGTGCCTCTGTCTTCTTTTTTTTCACCGGCGTGATCTTCCGCCTCCTCGTCCAGTAAATCTAAAGAGCGATTTCGGGCCCGCTCCATGAGTTTTAAGTGGGAGTAGACCATCGCCATGGAACGAGCTTCGATAGTGTTCAGAAAATTGGGATCGCTCATCTCCTCCAGGGCGTCTTCAATATCTTGCGGTCGCGGCGATGCGTAACGACCGTGGATAATGCAATCCTCATTCATCTGCCCAAACCGGCGACCGCCCCGGGGTTTAGGCACATGGACGAGGGCTGTATCGTCAACCCCATTAGACGCGGGTGATATGATCTTTTTGTCGCTTCGATGATCACTACTTTTTTGTGATCTTTTTGAGGCTGGCGTGTCAGCGCTAAATGGCGCATCACCAGTTCTGGCGCGACGTGCGCGGCTTTTTCTGTGGGCAGTGATCACATGATCACTATCATCAACAACGGTGTGATCACCTGAATGATCACGCTTTTGATCACCTTTCGTGATCTTTTTGGCCACGGCTTTTTTGCCGCGTTTGGGTTGGGGAGCCTGCCCTTCGGCGGAGGCCTTCTTTTTCAGCTCTCTGCGGGCCGTGTTGGGGTTCAACCCGTGCGCTTCAGCATATTCCTTAACAGTGATCCCCCGCTCGCTCTGAAGCGCGGCAAAACGTTCTCTGTGTTCGTCCCAACTCATTGATGCTACTCAGGCCTTTTTTCAATACATGGCAGGCTGTATATCAAAAGTGAGTAATGAAACCGGCACCCCTATCTACAATCATGTTTTCGTAATCATTAACCAATAAAATGCAATTGATTATCAGGTATTCGCTTGATTAAGGGATCCCGGTGCGATAATCTTCTCGCCGTGTTTACCTAACAGAGAAAGGCGAAAAAATGAGTAAAAACAATCCGGTTTATGTGGCTCTGGACTGCGGTTCTGGCAACGTTGCAACAGTCATGGAAAACAAAGGCGCGGTACAAATCCGTGTCACTCCATCGTTTGTATCGCGGGTGCTTGGCCAGGCGCATGAGAGTGACTCGAAAACTAACTGGGTGACAATAGGTGCCAGCGGCGAACTGGAAACCTACACAGTGATGAATAAAGCGGTCGGGGCTATTGATACCCGGACACCAGACTATCAGCTGAGTGCCGCTTGCCGCGTGCTGGTCGTGAACGCCCTAACCTCACTTAAGCTTGGCGGCCGCAAAGTTATTATCGCCGACACGCTGCCGGCCGATCAGTATTACGACGATAACAACGCTATCAATCGCCAACAAATCGAACTGAAGCGTAAATCCTTAATGACTGCTGTCACAAACGCCACCAGCGATATCGCGGCTCCTGACATTGTATGCGTCGAAATCATGCCCGAGGCTGTGACAGCTTATAACGCCGCGCTGTATACCCAAGACGGGCAAGACAACCCTTACCTGATTGGTGCCAAGGATGTGGCCATCGTTGATATTGGCCGCTATACATGCGACATAGCGCACCTGGACTGTGATAACCACACCCTGTTCTCACGCGGAACTACGCCGCGTGGTGTACACATCATGCTTGAAGCAGTGAAGCTGCAAATGCTGGCCCAGGCAGAAACCATTGGCATCCCGGTAGAAAAGATCCGCGCCATGACGCTTGACGATATCGATGCGATCGTTCGCAAGGGCTACTACGGTTCGTCTATCGAGGCGCTGAAGGATAAGCGAATCTATCTCGATGACATCATCACTGCGGCGGCCGCCAGCTTTGCCAGCGAAATTAACTATTATCTTAAAACGATCGTTAAGTCGCTTGGCAGCATTGATGCCCTGATTATTGTCGGTGGCGGCGCTTATTATATTTGCGGCCTGCTCCGTGGGATCCCTAACTTTGCCGATTGGCATGATAACGTGGTTGTGCCCCACCAGCCTGAGACTGCTGTTGCGCGTGGCGCTTATCTAGCTTTACTCGCCCGGCATGATGTAGAAGACGAACAATCTGAAATAGAGGCTTAATTTATGGCTGATAACAAACGCCGCTTGCTCCAGCTCAATCTAGACAAGGTTGCCGTGCACAGCTACTACGGTAAACGCTTTGTCGATAAGCACCAGAAACTAGACGCGCTAGCATCGCGGCAGGCTCTCCTGTTCAACTCGATCAGCATCGGTAACATGGTTATTGAGAGCGGCTTAGATAGCGCATTCAAGGCGCTGGATAATTCGACGTTTGCTAACGCCAATAAAGCGGAAAGGGCCGAAATGATTTTGCGCGCCCTGGAACTGTTCTGCGGTGTCCGGCCCACCAGCACTAGCAACAGCGCCAATGCTCTTACGCCAGTGCCGCAGGAACCTGAGCGATCCGAGCCCGATCTGACTTCAGCGCCACCTGTCAAAGCACGCAAGCAACCTACACAGCCTGATGTTGCAGAATCGGTTGAAGGCGAATCCACCAGCGTGATGGCCATGCCGCCAAAAGGTAGCAAGAGGCGAACGTTTACCGCTAAAGGGTAGCCAGAAGCGAACGTTTAGCTAATATCCGATGAAATAGTTCCCTACCAAAAGCCATTGCTCTTAGCGTGGCTTTTTCTTTTTCCTCGCCCAGTAACGTCTCTTTGATGACTGTTGTCGACAGATCGATTCTCCGGCCGTTGCGGAACTTGAAATAGTGGCTGCTGATCGCCTTAAGGTGGAACGTTCTAGGCCGCACATCATCGTCTAGTACACAATCAGCCTGCGCGGAGCGGTAAAACCCCTTCAGGCGAATGTATATGTCGTTCTTTTCAACGAGGAGGCCTGGATAGGCTTTCTGAAGCAGGACTGTTAACTCTGGGGCCGACACCGGCCGGTTCAACCGCAGCATAAAATCGGCGACTTCTGCGCTACTGATGCGCGGGCACTTTTCCTGCATAGCAACTTTCCTTACCGCTTGTCACTAATAAACTAATTAATTTTACATAACGATAATAACGGCCGGTTTATGAAGTATCAATCTAAACAGCCAGGCAAAGTTCACAAGTGTTAAAGGCCAGGCGTGGCTTTCTTGTCCTCGTTAGTCTAATTGTCTAATTATTTGTTTACAGGCACCCTCAATGAGGGTATTGTCATGCTCATGGAAGCACTTAGCCGCTAACTTCAAGAAGGACTGGACAATGAGCAAGACAGCAATCAACGCACTGATAAAAGCACAAGATATAGTCACCGCTGCTGGTGTATCCCTTGATCTTGTTGGTTACCTTACAAGTGCCTGGCGTAAGAATTGGCGGAGCGCTGACCATATGGCCAGCCTCATCATTGATTCAGTCGCTAATGCTTTCCAGTGCGAGAACAGCACTACCTTAGATGCAAACCTTTATAACGACATGAGCCAAGCGGCTACTGGTTATGTTGAATCCAACCTCGATACCTGGAACCAAGCAGAATTTAGCAAGCTGAATAGAACTATCGCCGATGAGTTGATGCGCCTGGCTGAGATGGTAGAAAAGAACACTATTTTTGAGGCTCATGCCGCAGCACTGGTAATGAATCACGAAATTGATGAGCTGGCGCAGAAACTTGCCGACAGACGTTGCTACTGGATGAGTGCAGAAGCTGTACGCAATAACCAACAGGACGTAATCGCACAATACAAACGTGATGCTTTCAACAACGGCCCTCGCGTGGCTAATCACATCATCAAGGTGATTGTTAATGCTCGGCGAATTGCTGAGACGTTGACAGGGTACCTTGAAACAGAACCTCAATCAGTAGCAGAACATACCCACTCAGATATCCCATTTTAATCAGCCGCGCCCTACGGGGCGCTTCGTTAATACCACTAAGAGGGTTTCACGATGGGATATTTACTAAACAAATTTTACATGCTTAAAGGCGCTACAGCATTCAAACGGGCGAATGGCACCGTAGTAGCAAGCCTGACAGTAAAGCTAAATCGCGATGATTGGCAAATGATCAACGCGATGGTGGAAGGCGCATATAACGCCGGGCTCGCCGCTGGCAGTGAACAGCGCGCAGCGGAAATCCGTGAAGCCTTGGGTTTAGAAAAATAGAAGGTTTGATGATGCAACTCGAACAAAAAGCAGATTGGCGGCGACAACGATAGCGAATACCAAATTTACCTAGCCTGCGCTGACGATGGTAAAGGTAACGAATTCATGACAGGCAAGCCGCTGAAAACCTATGACGAATGGGTTAATAGCTAAACAAGAACAGAGGATTGCACGATGGAAAAACAACACGTCAACATTACACAGATGCGCGTCGGAGACATCGTTTACGCGCACGGAGCTCGTTTCCGCATCAAGGAAATCCGTAATTATGCGTTGAGCTCTTATCCTACCCGTCAAGGGCCGCAGCATGTAGCTGTGAATAAGGACTGGAACTTCCAAGGAAACCACAACGTTAGTTTGTGGATTGAACCACGCAGCCATTAATACCCACCGCGCCTTACGGGGCGCACAACGGAAAGAGCATTGGAGCCGTACGCGGAAGCGCGAAAGGCCGACCAACACCAGGGGAACGGCAACGATGATATGCGTTGCAGCGACTCCAGTGCTCTCCCCGTTGTGGTGTAGCTCAGTGGTCAGAGCGGGCTATGGAATAATACGTATGTTGCAGGTGATGAGGTCGAGGGGGAATGATATGCCACGGTTTGTGATTGTGACAATGTTGGAAGATGGCGACGAAGAGTTTGTGCATATCAGGAACGGCATTGAAGGATCGGATTATGTGACATTGTGCGGCTTAGATGGTGGCGTTTCAGGCTCAGAACAATCATCAAGGCCTGCGTCAAAAAATGCAAAGGTAACTTGCCGTCAATGCTGGGGGATCTGGCTGGCGTGTCGTGGACTAAAAACAACCGACTTTAAGGCGGAGTGATGGAAAATCGTATCCGTTCATTGCGGCAGTTTCGAGCTGGCACAAGCGAATATAGCATAGATGGCTATATCCACTGGCTGAAGAACGACGCTATGTTTTTTGACGCTGACTACCAGCGCGGTTACGTCTGGGGGGAAGAACAGCAGCAGGCCTTTTTGCATGCGATCGTTGCTGGCTTTCCACTTGGCCATGTGGCCATTGCCAAAACCCCAGACTGGTGTGAAAAAGAAGGCCCGTATCTGGAAGTAGTCGATGGTAAGCAGCGTCTTACAACGCTGAAGCTCTTTATCACAAACAGCATCCCCTTTATCATCGATGGCACGCCGGTATACTGGCGCGAACTGAGCAGGCCTGAACAACTCGCATTCGGCAAGACCAGTCTGCCCGCAGTGATACTTGATGACGCTGGCCGGAATGACCTTCTGAATTATTTTATTGCGGTCAACTTTACCGGCGTTCCGCAGAGCGAAGAGCATAAGCGCCACGTATTGAAACTGAAGGGAGAGTGACATGGCCGAGCTAACAGCAGAAGAAGCGAAGTGGGTTAAGCAAGTGAACGCCCTTCTAAAAAAATGCCCATCTAAGCGGATCGGCTTCTATACCATCGGTGATGATTGTGTCGGGCTTTACGACACGGACTATCAAGATGAGATCGACGCGGCGGATGTCGACTTAGTTCCGGCGCTTAACAAAACCGGACACGGATTTAGCGAGGATATTTATTTTCCTAATGCTGTCCAAGGCGTATGCGGCTAAGGGGTGATGCATGACCAGATCAACGGTAACTATCGCCAGCGATGTATCAATGCACGGCAGCGCGAGCGTAGAAGAGCAGCAATCTATTGCGCTGGAATTGATATCGCTCCGTAGGGAATTGCTGTCAGAAAGGGAGGCGCAGAGCAAACAGGCTGATTTGTATTTGTGCCGTGTTACCCGTGGCGGGGAGGAACTGTATTCGCCGTGCGGTAAGGACTACCCTCGCGGCAGGGGATATTTCACCGCCCCACCTACACCAGCGTCGCTAGATTTTGGCAAACTGGCAAAGGAGATAGTAGAGAACCTAGTTGACTGTGGCCCTGTTGACGATGATTTAATTGCTCAGTATGAGGCATTTGTCCAAAAGACCTGCCGCGCCGCAATGCTCGGCTCTAGGTCAAAGTCGAGTTAAAAAGATAATGAGAAAATCACCGACACCACAAGAAATAAGAGCCGCCCGCGATTCGGCTAAGTTAACACAAGGCGCAGCTGCTGCCCTGGTACATTCTGCCGCTGGCACATGGCAACAATGGGAAGCCGGTGACAGAAAGATGCACCTCGGCTTCTGGGAGCTATTTTTGATAAAAACAAAGCAGTTGGAACTATTCGTAATACAAGCAGAAGGAACGCCATAATGAAACTGGAGAAAACAGTTAAAACGGTTCGTGCAACCGTTATCTATAGTGCGGTTGTAGAGTCTGTTGTCGTGCGAGGCGGAGAAGACGTACTGACGAAAGAGCAAGAACTATCAGGATCCATATCCGTAGAGTTTCCTTCTGACCCCCACCCTCTCTACGCTTCCGTTCTCATTGCCGATGCAATTTGCAAGGCTAATAACATTGAGATCAAGGGGCGAAATGTATCAGTGCCTGGCGTAAGTGTTGAGCGAGTTCGTAATGATAAAAAAATTAGTATTGGGCGCACCTCTGGCCCTGGAATGGCGCTGATAGACGGGTACATGACCCTATCATTGGATCTAGATGCTAACACGCAGTGGCTGACTGAAATTGCTAGTAATTGCCCTGGGGAGTTCACCCAGGCGTCATACCTGGACGCAATGCTGAAATCCTATGAGTAATAGCGCCGAGGGTGGCGCTAATAAGCGTTGGCAGAGTACGGTGTTTGAGTTATTGTAGGTTCACTGCCGTACAGGCAGAAAAAGCGTTAAATTTCAATTTAAACAATGAATTATCTCCTTAACGTACGTTTTCGTTCCATTGGCCCTCAGACCCCGAAAAGCCCCACTCGCTGGGGCTTTTGCATTCTATGCTCTACTACCAGAAATCATTATCGTGAATGGCTGGTCTGGTGTCGGCTCTGAGGCTGAGTTTTCGATAATAAAACCAACCTCCTCGATCTTCCCGCAACAACGGTAGCTCATCTTCCGGCAAATCGGTGAAAATAGAACGAGCAAGCCGCTCTTGCTCTTCCGTCATGCCGATATAGCACTGGTTTTCATGGGTGATTAATGCCCCATCAGGATGGCGTATATCCGTAGGCGGTCGATCCATTGTTTCAATTTCTCAGTTGATATGTTCATGCATCACCCTGCTTTCGCTCAAGATACTGGCTGTATCTGTTGTGGCCACACTTGTTACATTTCCATTCGCTACGAGCATACAGAGCTTCATCACCGTGAATTGTTCTGATAAGTAGATATTCGTGTTTGCAGAACATTATCTTAAACATTCCCATTACCCCTCCTCAAGCAGTGCTTTGCCTTCGTTAGTGAACAGAACACCGGCGCAGTCATCGGCATAAGAGCAAAACCCAGGATTGTCGATGATTGGCATGCCGGAGTTATCAGCTTCGCAATCAGCGTTATCACCAGGAAGGATGTCCTTAACATACTCTCCGTTGTATGCGGTTGGCCATCATGCCTCCTTTGCAGTTGAGCAAAGCGCGTCACGCAGGCCTAAATAGAGCGATTCAGCCTCATTTCGATACAGCATAAACTCGCGGCCAGGCACGGAACCCATCTGTGTCCGATAGAACTCGCCAGTGGACTCACACTTGAAATCTCCTCGTCGTGGGTCTGTGTCCGGGCTTGTGATGATCGGATGCTGTAACCCAGGATCCGCCGATCGTTCCGCACCTGGTGCGTTCTCTTTCACATATTCATCAAGCTCCACCTGGTCTGACGGCAACCATTCCTCTACGACCTGCACACAAACACACTCATCCTCAACCCAAGCGCCACGATCATGGTCATAACGATGCACAGAAAAGCCACCAGCGTTATCGCGCTCTGCCAGGGTATAACTGTCATACGGGCCGCCATACGTCGGCACATAGCCCAGGTCTGGATGGTTAAGCCACATGAAGAGCTTACGGCCGGTGATTGGATCGACGTCGGGGCACCAGCGCTGATTAATTGCTTTAAGGATTCGCAGTTCCGCTGCTTCTGCGCGCTGCTCTGCTGCGGCCAGTTTCTGCACCGGTGTTAAGCCCTCGACGCGCTGCATAGTGACCGTCATTGGGCCCACATCGTCATGTTTGAATGTCAGTTCGAGGTAATTGATCGCCCCGGAGGCTTTGAACTGCTCAGCAAAGGCTCCTGCCATGAGCCGGACGGCAAACCCGGAGAACGAGAAACCAAAGCTGCCGTCTGGTTTCGCCTCAGCCTTGTTGAGTCGCACCTCACCGGCAAGGAACTCGCCCAGGCTTTTGCCCGCGATGCGTTCAGTATCGATACCAGCAAAGGCATTAACACAGGCAATGGTGCGCTCGTCCTGCTCCGCCAGCGCTGCCCAGGCAGATTGCACAATTTCGTTTTCTAACTGCTTGAATGCCCGGTAGAGCGTTGTATTTTCTGGCATACCGCAGTCGGTCATCAGCCGCATGATGGCTTCATCGCTTTTTTCATTCGTCCAAACGGCTTTGCTCTTATCCATGACTTATGCTCCTTTGAAATGCGAAAAAATCACCACCAGCGTTCATGTGGCTAATCAGTTGTTGATACTCGGCCGCGATCGCTTTCTGTCGCTCTATTTCGGCCTGTAAGGCTGTTACACAGTCTTGCTGATAAAGGGGGGTAACTTTCCAGCCTCGGGAAATCCAGCCCTTAGCGACGTTCTCAGACCGCGTTATTGCTATGCCAGCGAATGGCCCGCCATCATGCCGCCACGCCACCGGTTGAGCTGGTACCTCGATATCAGTGCAGTGGCTCATCGTTGCGCCTCAGTTCAATAGCGGTGCTGAACTCAAGCCCGCGCACCATCCAGCCTTCAGACAGCAGTTTGCTGGCCGAAGGGTATCTCTCGGGTGAAATTGAGGTTACAAAAGACTCATTACTGCGGTGCTCCCACAACCAGTAAACTGGCTGTTTCTCTAGCCGAGCCAGTAGCTCGCTGGCAATACGGACGAGCTTTTGCAGCGGTAAGCCTTCTTCACAGAGTTTTTTGCTCTCTGCGATGTATTCACGCAGCTCCTCGATGCTGACCGGCTCGTTATCCTTATTCATGCCCGCTGCTCCTGTGCAATCAAATAGACGATCATCGCGGCGCGGAGCGGTTTTTTATCCGGTACCGACCTGCCCGTTCCATATTTGTCGTGAGCTTCCCAAAATCCGCCATTAAAACGGTAAGGCACCAGTGAAATTTTGTTCTCAGCGATAATCGGCCAGGCCTGCTCAGCGTTATTGCAGTAATCAGCATTGCCCTGGTACTTGTTCCCCTTGTCATAAAAAGTGGTTTCAAAGCGCCACAACTCGACGCTCTCCGGATAATGAGGGGCTATTCTGGCGATATAGCCGAGAGACTCAGCCACGCGCTTGTTAATCTCAAAGTCCGGTACCTTGCTAAGCCCTAACTCATCTAGTTCGCTAAATTTGATCATCCGTTTTCACCACCAGCCATTTCACCGCGTGCTGTAAGCTCTGTTACCCAAAAATTCCGCAGGTTATGCGGCTCATCAGGCGCGTGCTTCATACCACAAGCTTCACAACAACCAGGACGAACCGACGTTACGACTTGAGCCGCAACGGTTTCGGTCTTTTCTACGCAGTTGGTGGCCATATCGATGGTTGTTTTCTGGATGGGGATCCCATGGGCGATCATTCGATATCTCCATTGTTAAAGACCGACGCCCACCAGGCTTCCAAAAGGTCATTAGGCGCTGTGACTGACTCACCTAATTTAGCGTCTACTACTGCACGGCAGATGGCGATTAGTGGGGTCGGGCCGGTTGCCCTCCCGATGTTGGGGATCTCCAACTCTCCAATAGACTTCAGGTCATTTTGATTAGTGTGTTGGATTGGTACAATCGCTGTCCAATGCTCGATTTTTTCCCACCGGCCTCTACCGCGCCCAAAATTCAAATGCCGTGTAGTTGGGGGCTGAAGTGATATCTCGAACTGTTCGATCAGCGGCCCGCACTGCCCCCAATTAGTCGATGGTTCAAAGCGAACGGGGCCATGTTCTGGCTGCTTTTCCATAACCTCGTTGAATGGGTTTATGAACATATCGATATCAAGCGCCTTGGCCACGGCCCAATTAAGTGCTTTTCCTGCTAGACATTTTGTATTGATAACCACCCTATTCCTCCTCAGATTTATAGCTACCGTACCACCAGCCATCGCTGTTCTTTTCAAGATCGATACGTCTGTTTATTTTCTCCGGTTTGATAATTGCCTCAATAACCGCAGAAGGGACGGTAAATTGCCCACCGATACCGCCGGGGCCACAGAGTTTATTTCTCAATCCTTCGCCGAGGCGTAGCCTTACTTCCTTTTTCTCAACGTTGATTTGCATTTCCACTGTCTTTTCACCAGCCAAAACACTCTTAGATATGTAGGCAACCCTGTTTTTTCTTATTGTTAAGAATTTGCCTGTTTTGCTTGAGGTGACAATGTGTTTTGATATTTCGTTCATCGATATAAATGCCATTGATTTCCTTTCTCCTCATGCGTCATCACTACATAACTTTTTGTTCATGCCGCGTATTCGTTTTCAATCTCATTATCAGCGCACTGAAATGGCTCGCATGACTCAGTGCAACAGGGATAGAAAGCGGCTCTGCCACATCACAAGGAACAGCTACTGTGTCGCAGCCGTTGTTGTAGTAATCCAGCTGCTTTCTAATTTGGCTTTCCGTGTAACGGCCAGCTGTTTCTAAGCGTCCTCGGTAACCCGAATTATTAGCCGCCCACAAAAGGATATAAGGGCTACTACGCTGCGTATGGCCAACGCTAATGACGAAATACTCGCGTTCAACAACCATCACACAGCCTCTCTAACTTGATTCATGTAACGGATAATCTCTCTACCTGCCCATTCGCCAACTTGCTTGCTTACTCCATTACCAATCTGCCGGTAGGCCGAAGAGTCGGATACAGGGAAGTTAAACCAGTCAGGAACGCCCTGAAGGCGGGCATATTCGCGAACTGAATACGGGCGAACACCGAGCGGAAAGCGCTTATCAACCACCAGCCGAGTGCTTTTATCTTTCGCATAGTGAGCGATGCACGTCGGAGCTACGTCACCCTTTGCCGGATCGCTGATAATTGGTAGATCACGATAAGCCCCGCTCATTCGGGCCTTGATTGCCGTTGGCAGCGTAACTTTCGGCTCATCTTCCAAAATGTCAGCGAGTGCTATCGGCTTGGTATTCTCCGGCGGCCGAATAGCAAACGGGCGGCGGGTGCCGATAATGATTAGGCGGTTGCGACGCTGTGGCAGCCATGTTTCTGACTTAACCGGGCAGAACACTGTCACGTAGTAGTCAGGCATCTTTGTCATAGCTTCCATGACGATCGGGAAAGCCAGCATGCCGGGGACGTTCTCTGCAACAAAGAACTCAGGGCGAGCAATGAACATATGGCGCAGAGCATGAAGATAAAGCTCGTCACCAGTACGCGTTCCATGAATATCGCCGATCGTTGAATACTTGGTGCAGGGATATGTGAAGAACATCCCGTGGCATTCCGCCTGCTCCAGCACCAGCTCCTGTGTCAAATCACATTGCTTAATATGGCCGCCAAGATTGTGGCGATATGTCTTACAGGCGTCAGCGTCCATTTCAAACGCCTGGTTGATTTGGATACCGGCCTCCATCAGGCCGATATCCATTAAGCCAGCACCGCAGAAGTAAGAATTAGCCGTTACCTCCATCCCTGGGCCTCCACGCGCTTGAACTCGATTACCCATACCCAGGGGCTTTCCGAGCCGTAGATTGATAGCCACAGTCCACGGAATGCCAATCCAGCTTCCATTGGGCCAGAGGCAGCAATTACGCCCTCTGCACGGGCGTCTTGTTGGCTCATGCTGCACAACCGCTCAACGCGAACGGCGGTGATTTCCAGCAAGATGCGCGATGCCAAACGCGGCATGTGAAGCGATGGCTTCCAGCATGAACGCCCATCTACGAATAAGACTGGGCGCGCTTTCATCCTACATTCTCCAGGGCGATCGCCCCTTCTTCAGGATAAATAGCATCTTCTGCAAGCCAGCCATGATAGTTCGGCTTTCCATTCTCACCAGCAATAACACCCTGGCGGATAATTACTTCTGTGACCAGGCCTACCCCTGGATCTACCTTGGTGGAGATTCCCATAAAGTCACAAAGAGCAATTAATTTTTGAGTAGTTATATTGAAGCTTTCGTTTTTTTCCACTTTGAACACCCCAGAAGTTAATTATTAGTCATAGTTTTTTGATTCAGGCCTTTCCCTATATTCTTTGTCTGATGCGGCAGCTACCCACACTGCGGAGGCCACCCACACTAAAAACCCAATCGCCAGCAGAAGAAACGGAAGTCCCTGGGTAAATAAACCCCATATATCCATAATTAACCTCTTGGGGCTGTAATACGTTTCCAGATTGCAGTGAGATATTTTATTTGGTGAATAGCATCATCAACGGGATGATGTTTTTCACCTTCGAATGGCATTTCTTTTTTGGGGTTGAAACCAATAGCCCTACCCGCTTTAACGACTGTACGCACATCACAATCGTTCCAAAACGCCCAGAATGGTAAGAGGCCACAGCGTTGGTATGCAGTGCGAGTTATCGTGTTATCAAACGTTGAGCCATTTCCCCAAACCTGCACATGATCCAATTCTTTACTACTATGCTTTTTAATAAAACTGGTCAGGCGCTTAAGGACTACTGCGTTATTTTCAGGTTTTTGCGTGAGTGCCTCACGAACTTCTGCACTCTGACTTAACAACCAATAAATTGTATCGCCGTCAGGCTTTGCACCCAGGGCCAACTCGCTATTCAGATCAATAACTGCATAGAATTTTGGCCCTATTTCGCCGGAGTTCAGGTCGAACGGCACGGCGGCGATCGAAAGAATAGGTGCCTGTGGGCCGGTGCCGCCCGTTTCAATATCAATCATAACGTTATACATGTAATCCCTTACCTTTTGCCTTTGCGGTGCTTTTTACTGCGGCCAACTGTTGCCTGCGGTCGTCCCTCTTGAGTAGGCAGGCCCACCAGCCGGTTGATGGTGTCTTCAATGGTGTGTGAGGTTTCGACGTAAAGCGGTTTCTCGATCTCAACTGCGCCGAACTCAGCTTCCCATGCTGCTTTGTAGACATAGGCTACGGCGCGGAGCTTCCGGGCCGTTACTTCACCGATGCCCTTCAGCTTCTCCAGGTCGGTCGTGAAAGCGTTGCCCAGGTGCGCCAGAGTAGTAATTTCCAATTCGGCCATCTTGGCCACGTCAGCTGGTTTCAGCTCCGGGACATCGACAAGCTTCACGCTGTCGGCGTAGGCAAAGAACGCAGCAAGGTGCGGGTTGGTGACGGCGATCAGCTCGTGGTGGGCGCGGGTTAATTCGTTGTAGAGCTCTTCGGGGATCTCGTTTTTGAAAAGAGGCAGGTTCTGGTACTGAACAACACCCCACTCGCTAATGCGCCCCACAAGGTCTACACCGTACGTACTGCGCACGTTGATGTGGAAGGTCAGGTTATTAACGAACGATGGCTGGTCGGCATCCTGCTGCACATTTGGATATGTCAGCGGGTACAGGAAGAAGTGGATGTAGAACTTAAGGCCTGGGTACGTTTCACTCTGCCAGAATTTGTCACCGCAGGAACCGTTGATAATGTCCTTCTCACGACGGGAATAATCGCGGTATTGCAGCAGTGTTATGTGGTCGAGCTGCATTTTTTTGTACGACACAGTGGTGCTGTCGTGCGCATGCATTTCTTTGCCCAGTTTAGTGCGCAAATTGGCTATCTTGGCGCGGGCCTCGCTGAGTTCGTCCTCTGCACTTTTCAGCTTAACGCTCAACCGGCGCAAGGCTTCAGCCTGCTCAGCTTTCATAGCATCGATACGCTGTTTCAGTCGCTCGATCTCACGATCCAGGCTGTTCCGCTCTTCTGCCGTGATGTTTGCTGATTCGCTTAATGCAACGCGCAGAGCATTGAGCTCGTCGTTTTTTATGGAGAGTTGGAGATGCAAATTGGTGATCGTGCTATCGCGTGCTTCAACAACGTCCACCAGCTGATTGTAATCGGCTTTTTCACGGTCATCGAAGGCAACGAAGTTTCTAGCAAGCTTGCCCAGATCCTCCTCCATGCGCTCCATGCTGGCACGAAAAATAGAGTTACCGGCTACATGGCTACAGAAATTGGTTTCCGCTTTCAGAAAGTTAATCTGTGCTACTAGGGTTTCCGCTTCCGGGGCGAATACCTTTTCCTGCTCTGCTACTAAAGCTGTATCAGTCATTCCCTTCTGTCTCCCATTGCTTTTTCGTCATTTTCCCTCGGTACATCACACTTACGAGCGCCGCACCTGGCTCGAGGCCCAATTCGCTCTTGATCACCTCAATTCGGCGGTGGCCAAGACGGTAATGCCGGAAACGTACGCAAATCTGCTCCTGCCCATCACTCTTCTGGAACACCAGTGAAAACCAGTGATACTTACGTCTAAACACCGCCCTACCTCCATGTCCTTATTTGTCTAATTAATTTATTAGTGCAAATAGTACAAAACATCAGAATGAATTGCATTAATTAATTAGACATCTGTGACAAATCACGCTCTGGCGGCACGCATGGCGTAGTAGGCAGGTTACTAGCAAATAGGGGGCTGTATTGGTTGTAATCTTGGTCGCGGAGGGCTATCATTAGGTTGTCGATACTGACCGGAACCAATGAAAGTTGGGGTATTGATACCGGAGCATGTAGATGCTGAAAAGCGCCTTAGCTCCCCCAGCCTGAGAGCGGGATAACCAAAGGTGAGGCCGGATACTTTAAGTTTAAAAACATCATCGATGTCTGCTTTAGCACTAAGGCGCTGATTTATCAGCGCCTTCTTTGCTTTTTAGTAGGTAAGTAAGTATTGCCGCTTAAGCGAAGATGGCCAATGTAGGTGAACTTAACTGCATTCCCTCGTGGTACGGTACCCTTTCCCCACTGATCCAGTTCATATGCCGATGTTACGAACAACGTTAGTCCACCAGGGTTGTTCACATCTGGGCGTAGGTCAAAAAACACCGCATAATCATAAAGCTCCGCGTAGTAGTACACTTCGTTACTGTTTTTATCGAAGTGCGGCACGATATGCCCATCAATTAGGCGCTTCTGTATCATGCTAGGCAGTTCCAGGCTGCACTGATACCGTGCCTCACAGAAATAGCGATTGCCCATCAATGGACTCCCTTCGCCTTTTTTATCCGTAAAACAGTGGTTAGAGAACGCGACAGAAACCGCCACATCTGCACCGTTGATCTTCGCCTGAAAGCTGAACGGGTGTAAGTGTTTTAAGTCGTATGTTTTCCCGTTGTAGCTAACGTCACCCCAACTCTTCCCGATCACGATAACGCCTCCAATATTTATGATGCAGACGATGCTAGCACACGTCTATCGGGTGACAGAGTGCTAGCGTTGATATTACTTGATTTTCATCGCGCAGTAGCATGACAAAAGGAAGGCGGCAACCACGTTTAAAGCCACTGCCACCGGGTCTGATTTCAAATCGAAAACGTACAGCGGCAGTATGTTCACAGCGAAGAAGCCGGTAAACACTGCGGCACCGATCATCCGAGGCCGAGTAAGGAATTTTTTAATCAAGTAACCTCCGGGCCGGATCGACCTCTATTTTCTTATTCATTGCATACGCATAATTGTATTCAGCAACAGAAACCGCCGATCGCTGGAAGTCGCAAGGGAACCAGACCACAGAACACACCACCAGCAGCGCTAAACGCATCATGAGGGCAGTTTCCATCGACTGGCCAGGCGTCGTGCTAGGCGGCTCTGTTACGCTGTATCCAGCCTCTTCAAGCGTGGTCTTGATGTTACAAAGCCTTTTTCGCACCAGCTCATCATCGGCACCGTAGGGCACGCACAGATAAACCCTTTTCACATCTGCCATGCTTCATCACGCTCCCGGCCGGGCATCGATGCACCAGGCTCCAGATGCCAGTACGTCATAAGCACGTCGATAGCCTCATTATGCCCGACACACAGCGCACAGTAATACCCCTCCGCCGTCAGCAGGCGCAACCACTCTTTTTGCTCTTCAGATGCCGAGTTTTTGCCGTACTTCAGCTCGATCCTCAGACCATGATACTTACCCCGCGCCGCATCGAGCGACATATCTGGGTACCCTTTCTTTTGACCTTCCGCTTTTATCTTCCCAGCTGATGCTTTGCCTCTATGCCCACCGTTCGGCGTTGAGTGCAGACGGGTATAAATCCCCTGGTGATGACGCTCAAAATAATAGAAAACTCGCACTTGTTCGTAATGCTCCTGGTTGCCCTTCACCAGGTCGGGGTTTTTATCCAGGAGAGCCAGCGCGACCGCATGGGGAGACTTCTTCGCGACGGACTTGATAGCTTCACCGAGGACGTTCGTTCCCTTCCGTTTTTGAGTAACACGAGCACCCTGTTTTTTCTGGCGTTCCGCAAGCCACTCCTCACTGAATCTCAACATCGGAGCCTCTGCGTGAACGGCGCAGTTCACGCGCCTGGTTTAGCTTGGCCATCGGATCGAAATCCGTTTTATCGCCTTCCGCTGGTACCTTTTTGGAACGTGAGGCATTCAATCGGTAAATGCCCCCAGCTTCTATCCTTTTTTCTATACGTGCCATTCCTAACCCAATCTTGTGTTGATTATCGCGCTACCGCTTTGTCTATTTCTGTCTGAGCCATGATCTCGTCATTCACGCGATCGATGTTCTCCTTCAGCCAATCAAATGCTTCCTTTTGCCTCTCGAAGCGGGCTGGTGCGCCGGGGATCTTCTTGCCGGGCGCGACCTGATACTTGTGATTGCCTGTTCCGTTCAGGTACCGGGGGTCAACAGGGAAATACCCCACCTCCCAATGCGGCGGAGCGGTTTCAAACCACTCCCCATTTGGGAAGTAGCCATGGAAGATCCTCCCCGCGTAGAACTTCCCTGCGCTACGTTCGATTAAGAGACTCACCTGTAATTGTCCTTGTTTGTCTAATTAGTAATTAGACTATCATCTTTTTGGACAAAAAAAAGGATGCCTGAGGCACCCTTAATATTTATGAAATGTGAATTATTACTTATTACTTTTATCCAGATACTGCTCCATTGCCACGCGCATCAATGCACTTGTGCTCTTTGGCCCGTTCCCGGATCGCTTATTGGCCAACGCCACATCCTCAACTCGGCGTTGAAGTGACAACGGCCACGATATCGTAGTCCGTCCCATTTGCTCGTCTTGATGAGCTGGTTCAACCTGTGCCACGCCTGCGCCTTCATTCTCCTGACCGTA
Source organism: Serratia silvae (assembly GCF_023282985.1). Taxonomy (GTDB): domain Bacteria; phylum Pseudomonadota; class Gammaproteobacteria; order Enterobacterales; family Enterobacteriaceae; genus Chania; species Chania silvae. Next base: position 17,560 of record NZ_JAGQDC010000021.1, read on the forward strand.
CGGACGATCAGCCAAGCGTTGGGCCAACGCTTCTACTTCAGCCTCGGTCACTGGCGCACGTCGAACGGGGGAAGAACTCGCACGCTCACTAGGTTTCTTCAACGCCATTATTTGAATACCTCATCAATCAAAGCCCAGACCTCGACTTTTGCTTTCTCATTGTCAGTTTCCAGCACGGATTTACCTTCTGCCATCACATCACGGTAAACCTTTCTGAAGCAGCTCTTCGACTCCAGCGGTACCAACTGGTCAAACTCTGACACGAACTCCAGGAACTCCTTACGCTCTGTACCCGCCAACAAAGGGTTGGTTGTTGCTATGCTTTGGTAACAGAACGCTTTCAGATCAGGGTTTAAATCGCGCACGCTGATCAACTGCTCTTGCAGTTCCATCATGGTATCAAGATCTAGTTGTGAGGACTGATGAGGCGCGATCAACTGGTGGGCTACCGTACAAGCGGTGATCAGCTCGCGGCTGTTACGGCCAGCAACGTCCACAATCACATGTTCGTATTTTTCGTCCAGGCTACGCAATGTTTGCGATATATTGCCCGTCTTCTGTATGAGCGTGATCAAGGGCTTCAGGCCTGACGCTTCCCTTTCTGCGTTCCAACGTGATGCAGAGAGCTGCATATCAGCATCCACCAGCACAATATCTTTACCGCGCATTGCCAAGCCTACCGCCAGGTTTATAGCCGTGGTGGTTTTTGAGCATCCACCCTTGTTAGAGCCTATAACGTGGATCATCAGAACCTCGATATGATTTATTAATTAATACGTATGAATTATGAGTTATGAATTCATACGTATGAAATATTAAAGGGGCAATCCCCTGCAATGACTGAATATTATACGAAACCATACGTCTGTAAAGTCATACTTCACAAATCACACTTATGAAGTATGAAATATGAAGTATGACGCATTGCGATCACCAGCTGAATACAGGTAATCCGGGGATCACCGCCGCCCCATCATCAAAATTGACAGCGTGAAACCCAGCATCAAGTAGCACAGAGATAGCCGCAATGGTACTCCCGCTAATGCCACCTTTCGTGAAAATGTCTACCCAGTCCTCCTCCTCCTCTACAGGAATGACGACCCAGCCACTACCCGAGCAAAGCAGCCAGCCAAGACCCTCTTGTTCTTGCTTATCCCACGCCATGCCGATGATCACTGCCGTATCTTCTGCTGATATATGTGACGTGCTGGCAAGGGCAACTTTGTACATCGGTACCTTGGCAGCAAACTGATTTAAAGTGGCTTTTTCCATGATGTTCACGCGGCCTCTCCAATCGGTACCAGTTTGATATTTTTGTTAGATGCAGGCTCAACACGCAGCAATTGGCCATCAAAACTGATCAACTGGTTAGGTTTAACCAGGTATTTATTGGCATGTGACCGCTTTTGGCTGGTAAGAGAACATCCGAGTGGAACCATAAAATACAGTTCGTGGCCAAAGCTCCTGGCTCTGGCCACCGCTTCCGCTTCGTCCTCGTTGTATTGAGCTGCATAGGCGGCGACGCTCGACAACTTGAACATCTTGTATTGAATGCCATGGCTGCGAGATTTGTACTCCATAGCAAACTCCAACGAGTCTGCCTGCCTGCGGCTAACGCTCATGACATGCTGACGAAGGTCGTACACGTTATATGCCTTGAATGATGCAACTAGCACCGGTTCCGGCTGTACGTTGCAGTTCGTTTTTGGCGCGTCAGCGCCCTGCACCGTGGCCTGTTCTTCAGAACCGGTTTCCAGCACAACAATTTGAGTGGCGATACGCTCCCGCATTACTGCTTTACGCCAGCACCTCTGCATGGCCTTGGTAATAACATCGCGCACGAACTCGCTAACATCAGGTTTGTTTGCGCAGGCCATAGCCTCATCAATGACATATTGGATAGTGCGCTTTTCCAGGGATACCAATGCCGCTTTTAATACCGCAATACCGTATTTCTTGCTCATAACCAACCTCTTCTATTTCTGTATTGCCCCGGTTCCAACCGGGGCTGTGGGTTTAACGAGTAGCCAGTACGTACACGGCATTAAGTAAGGTCATTACACCGACGGTACCGAACATCATCCCGATGATCTGTAGCGCCTTAGGAACAGAAGAGGATTGGTAAACTACTGGACGCCGCGCTGGTTGGACGTTGACATAATCAACCGGCATGGACACGTGATTCTTCGCCATGATAATATTCTCCTTGTTAGGTAACACAGGGTTGGAAATTTTCGCCAATCGACAACCCCTCATTAAAACCCGCTCCGGCGGGTTTTTTTGTGCCTGTTTTCCGGCACAAGGCAACTATACAATTATTAATTAGACTTACGCAACCAAAAATCATGCTTTTGATTTCAAATGCATGATTAACGATTCATAACTGTATGTTTTTATACATAAAAAAAAGAGAGCCTAAGCTCTCTCGATTTCCCGCTTCCGGGCCTCTTCTATAACCCTTATGTTGTCGGGTAACGCCCAATCCCAGCCCCCTCGCGAATAATGGCGCACCCCTTTTACAGGCTCACCGGTACTCAGATCTGCAACGGTACCCCAGCACTCAGGATCGGTTTTGCTGGTAAGCCGCATGATACGGCCTACCCGCAGGTTATTAATGGTCAGTTCATACCCCAGGCTGTCAGCCATAGCGACCAAATCCAGCCATGTATACCACTGCCTTTCCCTCACGCTACGGCCCCTTTCCAGGCGATCAGTTTTTCCATTTGGTCATCGTCGCAGTAATAAATATACGGCTCGGTATCATCCGCCTCTGCATGCACTGCAAGTTCGTGCTGCGGCGCATAGAAGAGGCCACGTTCGATCCGCTCCTCGCTATACAGGTGCGCGGCCACCATCGACAGAGCTGGGCGAGAAAGGCTATAAATCGCCCGCACATCCTGTGCCACTTCGTTAGCGAATACTTCCGGGCCAAACTCATGAATAAACATAGTCTTAATCGTTGGCCACCACGGCCCAAATACTCGATACAGAGCCGGATTAGCCTTTAAGCGAGACGCAAGTCCGGTAAGGTATACCGTGACAAACTCCTCCTCGCTGCGGCCTTCAAGAGCATGCAAATAAAGTATTTTTTCAATGTAGTCTTCCGACGGCTGCACGGTGTCGATCAATGTTGTCATATTCAATACGCCCCCGGTCGGGGGCGGCTCCTCTAAAATTAGCGGTATTCAGCGATCACGGCCATAACGTCTGCCAGGTCATGTGTTGCGGGGATAATCCACCAACTGCCCATGAATTCCATGCCCGCCCGTTTACCATTCAAATATTTAGCCCCAAAATCGTCTTTAAGTCTATCCTTGGCCTGATACAGCGCGCCGCCGATGCCGTCGCTGTCTTGGAATGCATAGGCTTCATCCGGGCCATAGCTGTACTTGTTTGCGGCCTTGCCGCCCACCAGCGGCTGTGTATTTTTGCGCACTGTGATGGTGTCGGTACTGGTCGAGGCCTCGGCTACTTCCGTCGCTTCAGCCTTGCGGGCCTCCTTCGCAGCTTCAACGGCTTTCGTTTCAGCCTGGGCCTCTTCTGCGGTGATCAGCCCGGCCATAACCTTCAGTTTCAGCATGAGGCCGTCGTGATCTTCATTGGCAGCGCTAAACGCGGCATCGATACGGGCGATCATGTCCTTCATCGCATCGCCGCCGTTGAACGCCGCCTCTGTGATGCTTTCTTTGTCCACCAGCCCCATGATCACTGCATGTGCGAACATCGCCGCCAGGCCATATTCCTCATATTTGACAGATCCCCCCATCCGGCTGCGGTACGCCGACGAAAATACGCGGGAAGAAGGCGAAAATGTCTGAGCCACTTCATACACTTCTGTCACTGGCAGGCCGAGATTATCCAAATACTCCAACCAGGTGGCGTGAGCAACGTCCTTCGCTTTCTGGATCACCCGATCGTTGTGCTCCTGCACCTTCTGCCGGAACGCTGCTTCCAGCACCGGCTGAAATGCTTCGGTATTGCGGTACTGGCCTGGAATGTAGTCCGTTTTATAGATACTCAACACATTGCCCATGTATTGGCCTGCGTCATAACTGCCCAGGATCATGTATTGGCCATACTGCTCCGGATTATTGCCGTTGAAATCCCAACGTCGAAAGTCAGTTTTATCGATAGCCTGCGCAACGTGCGCCGCAACGATCTCGTTGATAGCACTGGCGCTGGCGATCTCTCCGTAATTGCTGATCTCCGTGCGCCATTCCCGGCCGAAAAGCGCAATCAGGAAAGGTTCAATGTTCCTGGTACCGCCATCCGACCGGCACCAGCTGGCCACTGCGGTTTTCAACACATCATCTTGGGTATCTGGATACACAACACGCTCGGCATTAGCCTGTAGCCAGTTGCGGCCATCCGCCGAAATCCCCCTGGACGAAGCGGAAATCATGCCACGCGCTATCAGTTTGCCTTCATCATTCCGGTATACGACGCTGCTATCACTCAAAACCAGCCAGCCGTTGGCCAGGTATTTAGCAAACTCCGCTTTTGACATCCGTTCAGCAATACTGTGGCTGTAATGGCCAACGGCCGCCCATGCTCTCAATGAGGCCTCCGCCTCTGGCACATCACTGTCCTCCCCCAGGTCGCTCAGGTTTATCGGTATGTTGGCCATCAGCGAGTCGAGCGTTTCCCCCTCGAAAAAAATGACATCAGCTATTGCCGTGCCGGTATCAATGTCGATCTTTGTCAGCCGTACGTATGCCTTACTTCTTGGGGATCTTTTGTAGATGCCACCACGTTTGAACATGCGACCGGCCGCAGACTGCGCATAGAGATCTCCGTGGGTCAGGATATCGACGTCGACGTTCAATAAACCGGCCTCTATGGCCCTTTCTATTTCTGGCTTCAGCTGCTTGATGCGATCAGCTGCTTTACGCGTACGTGACATAACCCGCTCTAAACGAGTGACCTTTTTGTTTTGGTCTTGAAGATCTTGTAACGCGTAATTCACTAGTTTTCGAGAACTATCCTCCATGTAGGTTCCAATGCTCGCTTGCAGCTTTTTACGTGCATCATCAAGTCTTGTCGTGGCGGCTGCCTGCTGGTTTTTGGCACCTGTTAGGTTGTTCTCTAGGCTCCACAGACTGGTTTTATCTGCGTGGCTCATCTTGAGGAACTCGGACAAGTTAGCTTCAGCACGCTGCCGGGATTTTTCACGCGCAACCGCTTCAGCTTTGCGGCGGGCCTCCGCCACCAGGCGCGCATATTCCTCCGGATCGGCCGCCAGCAACAAGCGCATTTCGTCCTGGCTGTTGGCGTCAGCGTTTGACATCCGGGCCTTATCAGACGTCATGATCTCGGTGATCCAGTCCTTTTTACGCTTCAGCGTATCGAGGCGGAATTCATCGAATGAACCCTTACCGCAGTAGTAATAGACCTTCACCGAACTGGCTTTTGAACCCACTCGCGCACCGCGCCCATTGCGCTGATCAATACTGGCTGGCGTCCAGGGCAGAGTCAGATGGTGAACACCACCGGTACCGTGGTGCAGGTTAATGCCCACCTCGGCCTTTTTATTACAGATCAGAATACGCGTCCGGCCTTCGTTATAGTTGGCGGCGATCTGCTCCAGTCCTCCCAACGAGATTTCGGACACACTGGCCACATACTCATCAAAAGCTTCTTTAGCCTGGTAGTACGCCGCCAGCTCGGTATCAGTTGCGTCTTCCTTCGGCTCCGTCGGCTCTTTGACTGCTTTCGGCCCCTTCCCTTTCTTACCGGCTTCAGAAACCGTTGTGGCGTTTAGGATGCCAAACTCGGCTATATCCATTCCGAGGGCGCTGGCCAACACCCGCGCTAACTTGCCGTGCTGGGTCTTCTCATCGGTGAATATGATCTGCTTACCGGCTTTCAGCCCGCCTTTGAGATTCTCCACCAGCGCGCTGTACTTCGGCGGGATCGGATGCGAAATGTCGGTTGATAGCAGACCTGCTTTGCTGAGGCGTTTCAGTACCTCACCCTCTGCCGCGTCGGCAACAATCAACTGCACATACCGGCTAGTGGTTGTGATACGTGGGTTTACTTCCACCCGTTCTACGGCGGTGGCCACCACGTCGCTCTCGTCGTCACGCTGGCCAACAAACTGCGGCAATGACTCCACCAGCTGTGCCACGGCATCCGCTTTGTCTGCCGGGAAACGGAAAGTCATCTGGCGGTGGTAAACGTCTGGATCGAAACAAACACGATCCATGTCGCGGATGATGGAGAAGATGGAGTCTTTTTCTTCCTCTTCCCCTTCCGCGTCTACCCCTTTTGACAAGGCATCAGCACGCTTTCGAAGCTGTTCGTAAACAACCGCCTGTTCGTCGGTCATCGGAACAACAACGTTGCTTTCATCGAGCTCCGGGATCTTCACCGTGTCGGAGACGTCTTTAGCCGTCTTCAGCACTGTCCAGCGGTGGAATATACCGCGCAGGCCGTCCAGGTTCTTGAAGCCCACCAGCCCTTGCTTGCTCTCTACCTCGCCGGAAATCTTCTGTACCGTCACCTGATCGGTCTGACCGAATACCTTGACGAAATCATCCGGTGTCAGTATCCCCATGCGCTGCCACTCTTCGCTGCTGACGACGTGTGACAGCATGTTGAAGGCATCGATAGGCGAGTTAACCAGCGGTGTAGCGGTCAGTAATACTGCGCCGCGCCCGTTGTTGTTTTTGGAGACGTAAGAGGTTTTTAGCGCCATATCCCGTGCGGTTTTCGCCACGGGGCTGGTTGGTAGGTATGCGAGCTGGGAGGCCTCACGGCCAGAGGCATAGCTGTTGCGGTAATTATGGCCCTCATCGACAATTATGCTGTCAAAATGCATATCCTCGAAGTACGGATAATCATGCTTTTTGTCGGTACCGGTATTACTGGCCTTGGCCAGTATGCTGTTGCGCTTCGCCGCGTCGCGGTGTTTTGTGCCCAACAAATTGACACGGCCCACTTGGGCTTCGGCAAACAGTACATCACGGGCATGCTCTTTGACCGTTTCCGGGCGCAGCGGGATAGCCGCGAATTGCTCCTTCGTCAATAGAACAGATCGGTAATTGGACATTGGGATCATGTTCATCCGCTCTTTCACCGTTTCCGCTGAAGCCAGTTTCACAGCGTTACGATAGATCGGCTTCCCTGTGGTCGGGTTAATTGCCGGTTCCCCGTTCTCATCGAGCACCGGAACCCGCATTACGTTACCGTCATCACCCAATACCTCATCGAGGCCGACAAACAGGATCTGCGACAAAGCGGCTTTGTCGTAGAAGTCCTGCGCTTCGTGATACCAGTTTTCAAGCACTGACTTCGGTACCACGTTGGCTGTGCGCTTGCTCCGCCCGTTCTCGAAGTTGTACGCTTCCAGCGCCAGGCCTACTGTGGATTTACCCAGGCCGGTACCAAACCCGGAGATCCCCCGGCCGTCTTCCGACAGGCGGCGTACTTCAGCGTTCTGGTACTTGAATGGGATGCGGTTGCCCGAGATCCCGCTAAGATTCAATGGCTCTTCGCTGTGACTGAAGGGAATGTAGGCGTTGAACGAGTCGTTGTATTGCTGCGTCAGGGACGGTAGGGAGTCGTGCTTGCGCACCCACTGGTTAAAATCGGCTTCCAGGGCACGGATGCTGTCGAGGTACTGATCAGCATTAACGCCGCGTGGCTTAACGCCATTCAGGTAGTTTTCAAACTGATCCAGGAATCCATCACTGTTACGCACGCGCTTATAAACGTACTCAACAACGCCGGTTTCCTTGTTCCTGGTTTTAACGGTTTTATAGCGGTAGCCGGTGAATACCCCGTCCTTACCTTTGTAGCCATCCTCAGACACCAGCTCGCCATTCTCTACCTGGACGCTTTGTATGTACTTCAGGTCGCCGTAGCCGCGCTCATGCAGGAATTCTTGGATAATGCTCCGGTCGAGCCAGCGATCGTTCAGCGAAAAGTCGATATCGTCCGATTTAGTCCATTTCCGGCGTGCTTTGATCTCTGCCAGTTGCCGGTGATAGTTGTCTTTTACCGCCCCGTCCGGTGTCCCATCCAGCGCGCCAAGCAGCTGGCTATTGAGTATGCCAATATCGCCGCTCGTCGCCCGATCCATGGGCATCAACGTGCCGTCTGGCTGTACCGCTATGCCGTCTTTCGTGGCCAACAAGCTCAGTAACTCGGTATCACTGGCGGGCAGCTCCCCGGCGAACGCATTACGGAATGACTGAAGCTCAATAGGATCCAGGTCGATTTGGTTAAAGAGGTAGCGTATTACCTGTTCATGATCGGTATCGTCGTAGGCCTTCGTGTTCCCTTTATCCAAATCCCCGCGCAGCAGCGCCGACAGTTCGCCGTCTTTTGTCACGCTCGCTTTGAACACCAGCCAACCGGCGGCACCATCTCCGGACACCCTGGCAGAACGCCCGGCATGCGGGTTGCCGCGTGCGAGAACCTCCTCGCTCACCATGCGTTGTGCATCGGCCAGCTCCCGGTCGAGGGCTTCAGCCTGCCAGCCGGTGGCGATCTTGTCCTGGACGTTCTTGATGTAGACGCCGATCAATGATCCCCGCAGCACGCGCTCACGCATTGCAGGCTTTTGGCGCATGGCAAAATCAATAACGCTGTGATATTCGTTGGCTATCGCGCCGGGGAAATCTAACCAGGTAGATTCCAGCTGCGCCGGTGTGAGAGATAAGAGGCCTTCGACGCTGGTGGCCCGCTGCGCCAGATCGTTATAGCTCTTCGCCCCATATTTTGCGGCATCGATGTCGCCGTAGTTGGCCGAGTCATCCACCAGCCATTGCCCGCCGATGAACTCATACCAAACGCCGGAAAACAGCCGCTTTTCACCCTCGCTGGCGGTGGCCACTTCAGGCTCGGAAAGAGACAACAGATCCCAATTGATCCGGCTCTCAAACTTTTTGGCCAACGCGGTTTTGATCGCGGCCCCGTTCACCATCCCGTCGGGCTTAACCACCATCCGGGCAAATTTATCCTTACCGACCGTGGTCATCTCGCCGTGGACAAATCGGCGGCCGTCGCGATCAAACCACTTGCCCCGGATAAACGTGTCCCACAAGACGTTGGCTTCCTCCAGCACGCTGTCCTTCTCATGCATGATCCGTTCGGTCATCTCTTCGGAGTGCTTGCGCAGTACCCACACATCAACAACCGTTGCTGTGCCGCTATTCTCGAACGTGCCGGACGGTAGCCGGTGCGCGCCCAGGAACTCGGCTTTTCTGGATACCTTCTCCCGTAATTTTCTGTCAGACGTGTTGTGTGTCAGGCCGTTGGGCACGATCAGGCAAATCAAGCCGCCGTATCGCACTTTGTCGATCGGGCGCAGCACAAAATACCCGGCTAAGGACTCGTCTTTGTAAACCGTATCAAGTTCGGCAAATTTGCCACGGCTCTGGCCAAACGGCACGTTGCCAACGCAGTGATCAAAGCTGTTATCAGGAGTGACGCGGGCCAGCGATTCGAAAGCGTTGATGTTCACCGCGTCTTCGGGGTGCAGCAGCCGGTTAATCCGGCCGGATACTTCGCTGATCTCGGCCGACTGCATGATGACGCCGGTGGGTTTCGTTTCCTGGAATACGCCGGTACCGGCGGAAGGTTCCAAGACCATGCCCCCGGCCACGCCGTAGGCATCCAGCAGATCCCAGATCCCTTCGGTCACAGACTGTGGGGTGTAATATTCGTACTCGCTGCCGCCGATCCCGCCCTCGCCGGTGTACCTGGCCAAGATGCTACGTTGTTCCTCGGTAAGCTCGGCACCATCCGGCAAGCTATCCAATAGCGCCAGCGCCGCCTGGTTCGCCTCCTTCCTTTCGCGCTCGATGCTCACGCCCGGCCGTTTTTCAACACCAAACACCGCAGGTTTACGGCGTGCAGTAATAGCCCGGATGACCCGGATTATCTGTTTTACAGACGTTGTAGTCCGTAGCGCCGGAATAATATCCGGCCGATCATTTCCTGCTCTCATAGCTCAACTAAAACTCACATCCATTAGGGTTAAATAATTGACACTAAACGTTGTGAGTTTTAATCGTGAAGAAGCCTTCCAAGATGAGTCCTGTAAACATACTGCGCCGCATGATGGGCGGGCACGATGACGGGGATAATATCTCGAATGTGATCGCCACCGGCGGCGGCAGAAATGTCGTTTCCCGTACGCTAATGCCGACGGTTATCGATGACCAGGGAACCGGCTTATCAAGTGCCGGTGATACCGTCAGCGCAGGTACAACGCTGCCAACAGATCGTTTGGCCCGGTACGCCCTCTTTGACCAGATGTCCAGATCACCAACGCTATCTGCCGCGCTCAATATCCACGTATCGCACGCCCTCGCCCAGGACAAAAAAAGCGGCATGTGTTTTAACCTGGCACCGCTTGATCCAGGCGACAAAGAAACGTCCAATCGCTGTAGCGAGATCATCAACGATATCGGGGAGATGCTGAATACCGGCCTGCCATCATGGGCGCTAAATATGGCCATCTTCGGTGTGAGCTACATCCGGCCCTATGCGCAAGACAGGAAAGGCATCACAAGCCTGGAGTCCAGTTACTATACCTTGCCTCACCTCATCACCGAATATGAGCGTGGTGGCGAGCTGGCGGCGTTTTCTGGCGATTATTTTGTTGACCCAACAACAAACCAACGCGTTTTGGCCAAACCCTGGGAACTAGTGTCAATGAAGGTTCCCTACTGGACGCCGGACATTAACAACCGGCCGATGAACACCGGCACCATGGGTTACTCATTGCTGGGGGATCCGTCACAGCGGGCGCTGATTGAGACGCAAAACTACGGGACGTCGTTCCTGGAGTACAGCTACGAGTCCTTTGTTAACCTTTGCGACGCCTTACGGGCGCTGAAAGCCACCAGGAACAATGCCGCCAAGATTGACCGGCTGATCGCCATCACCACAAGCAACCTCGATCCCGTTAATGCCGCAGCCTACACCCGAAACGTTGGCCAATCACTGAAGCGCAGCTCGGAAGAGATCTCTCGCAACTCACGCAACAGCAACGTTATGCCCACCGTGTATAACCATCTAATTCCGATCATGGGAGACGGCAAAGGGGGCATAACGATGGACACGCAGCTGATCCCGGCCGACATTAACGGCATTGAGGACGTTATGTTTCATCTCCGCCAGTTGTGCTCCACTGTTGGTACCGACTCCACAATGTTGGGTTGGGCAGATCAAATGGCCGGAGGCCTCGGCGAAGGCGGTTGGCAACAGACGGCGATACAGTCAGCGCAACGAAGCTTTTGGATCCGCCAGGCCGCCAGCACCTTCCTGTACCGCACGATCGATATTCACTGCGCGTACAAATATGGCAAGGTCTATCAGCAAAACCAACGGCCGTTCCGCATCGAATTCAACTCCGTGAACACTGCCCTGCAGGCGGAAGCAAACCGCGAACAAGAGAGCCGCGCAAACTACGTTTCGGTGGTTGTCAGCATTCTCGATGCAATCCAGAACAATGCTCGCATGGCTGGCTCCCCTGCTCTGATGAATCTACTGTTCGGCGAAATGCTACAGATGAACAACGATACTATCTCGAAAATCTACAGCGAGCTGGCGAACTCCGAGCCGGATGATCCGATGATGGAAAGCGCCAGGCGCGGGAATGTTGGCCTGAACGATCTTTCGCGGGATGATTTGCTGACGGTCTTCAGAAGTGTGATGGGCGAATAGCCATGGCCAAGGGGCCGCTGGTGGCCTTTTGCCAAATATCAGGCATAAAAAAACCCGCTGAGGCGGGCTGAGTGATCCCCAACTCCTGGCATTCTGTACATCCTTGCATCCCCCCAAATTAGCTGTACAATTGACATGAACAAGTGAAAGAAGGGGGTTCTATGAACAGTTATACATACAGCAATGCTCGGGAAAATCTTGCTGCAATCCTTGATATGGCGGCGACTGGCGAGCCCGTTGAAGTCACTCGGCGAAATGGTGAATCAGCAGTGGTTGTGAGCAAAACCGAGTTTGAGCGTTATCGCAAAGCAGCGCTCGATGCTGAATTTGCCGAGATCATGCAGACTCACGGCACGGCGTACACGGAACTTTCAAAACGATGAAATTAGTCAGTTCACAGGAAGTGATCGAGTTTCATGACCTCTTAATCTCGCGTGATGGTGGCGTTCCAGGCATGGCCGAACCTGGCCGCGCCGATGCCATCATTCACCGGGTGTTAAACATGCATCATTACGAAGGTGTAACGGACATTTACGATCTGGCCGCCGTATATCTGGTAGCCATCGCACGCGGTCACATCTTCAACGATGCGAACAAACGAACGGCGCTGTTTGTCGCTCAAGTTTTTTTGAAGCGCAATGGCGTACAAATAATTAGTTCACGGATTTCGTTTGATGAAATGCAAATCATCGCGGTCAACGCTGCAACTGGTGAATATACCTGGAAGACAGTTTCCGACAATCTAAAGGCGATAATCCTTTAAAACAGAAGGAATTGAACATGGCAAAAGTCAGATTTGAAAACTCATTAAATAAAATGATTTTTGAAATTCGCGGACACGAATCATTTTCAGAAATGGAAACTGCATTGCTTGAACATTGTGAGGAAACAATGGGGGAAAACTCCCCTGATATCGTGGTGGAGCACCCAGTGTATTATAAGCATTTCATTAACGATAAAATATCATTTGAGCATATAGGCTATGTGCAATTAGGGATAGATCAGGATGATTGTTATACCGTTAAGCATCTGACATTAGACCGTAAAAAACTCAAAAACCATTGGCACCCTTTTTATTTCTACAAAGGGGAATGTGAATACGGACTCAAGTAAGCGCATTATTTTTACTTGCTACAATGCTGACATAATCCGCCCTCAATGCGCCGATGCGGTCGCTGAACTGCTGGCAAACCGTCCCACGTAATCCCCGCCCCCCATCATATGAATAAGGCCCGTTTGGGCCTTCTATGGGTTCCAAGCGGGGTTATTTAGCCTCCTTGTTCCATTTCGGTTGTTACCTTATCGATAGCGTCTTCGACAGTTTTGTAGACATTTTGCTGCTCTTCATCTGTCAGATCTCTATCAATGCTGAATTGGATAGAATCAACAACGTAGGCTGCATAACCCTCAATGCTGCTATACATTGCTTCAGCGATATCTTTGGTTGTGATAGACATATTTTCCCCTCTCATTTTTGATTCACTTGCCCGTGGTTAATATCCATTACCACGCGGCTCACCAAGGCCGCCAGCTGGCCATAATCTGCGTCGTTCCCCGGCTCAGCGTCAACAGCCAGCAATATGGCCAGCACGATGACACTGTCAGCTGCTCGGGGGTTAATGAAGTTGGTGCGCATGGTGTTGATCACATCTTGTCGGGATAGGTTTAGAGACATTCGCTAACCTCCCCATGTGGCAACTTCACAATGGCCACCAGCTGGTGGGGATGGTTTTCACTACTGCGGCAGATAGCCGCGGATTTGAATAAGAACATGACATGGCTCCGTTGGGGGAATGAAGCCACCACCAGAGTTCCTACGCTCTATATTTGGTGGTAGCCCAGACGGGGGTAGGAATACCGGCCCCAACGGATACCGGCCAGCCCGAGAGCTGCCCCGCCTGAGCCACCATAATTTGGACATGCACAGGCATTAGACACAAAAAAACACGCTAGCGCGTGTGTGTCGCCGGAGGGGATTCGGGTTCCTACACCCGGTTGCGGATTTTGCCGCAGCCCGGCAACGTTATCCCGATCGACCGTTTTACGTCAACAACAATCACTATGTCACGTATGTCTAATTATCTATTAGTTGAATAACGCACTCAATAATAAACTCACTTTCGCTAACGTTGGCAGTCGCGTTTTAGTCATTCACCACCAGGGGGGAAACCATGGCAACGCAAGCACTGCGAACTGTTACTGACCGATTTTCACTCGTAGACAACATTCGAAAACACACGCCGCACAACGGCCGCAATTACCTAATGAGCGCGATCCGCGCAACAATTAACTCGCCGGAAGTCCAAGAGCGGATCAACCTGGGCGAAATGTTCGGTTACTACAGCCACACGAACCGGGCGCTATATCACAAGGAGACGGGAAGCCTTGACCTTCCAGATGCCTGCTACGTAACGATCGACGGCAAACCCGTCATGCTGAAAAACGTCCCATCAAACCGCACGCTGAAAATTAGCATGGATGATGATGGGATCATCGAACATACGCAGGAAATCCTGGATACAGACCCTGGCCATATCGTTGACGGCATGGAACGCTCGAATGCGGGTGGCTGGAGCTGGGCAACCGGAGGGAGCGACGCGGCCCTTTCCAGGGTGTCTAGCTTCCACGGCTTCGATTACGTGACAACACCGAATTACATTAGCCTCAACCGAAAAGCAGCGATGCTGGAAAGCGCAGACGCCCACGCCTTACGCTTGGCCGAACTGCTTAAATCGGGCTACTCAGAGCAAGGCGCTGCCGACATTTTGAAGCACTTCGAGCAGATGCAGTCTCACGAGCTCATGATCGAGTCGGCACAGCGGAACATGTACCTGCAAAGCGATTTACTGATCATGCAGGGCAGGCTGATGGAGCTCGAAGAAGAAGCCAAACAGCAGAAGGCTGATCTCGATGAAGCACAGGCACTGCGCCAGCGGCGAGCCGCGATGTTAGAGTCGGCGATCAAGACTCTGCCCGTTTTCTTGACGGAAGAGCAGAAGACGGCAATGTTGAGCATGAGCTCGGAAGATGATCTGAAGACCGTGGAGGCTATGTTCGAATCGATCGCAACGGGCCACATTAGCTCACTGCCGCTTAACAATTCTGGCCGTCGTGAAGTCGCACCGGCTAAAACGTCAAAAATTGGGGAGATATCCCCTATCCTGCCAGTCGGTTTCAAAGGCTTCATGTAACCAACAATTCCCTGATCTTTTGATCAGGGGATCCTGAAAGCCACTGTATTTCCATACATGAAACGGCGAATAACCGGGCAAATGGACACGTATATCTAATTAATTAATTGTCTTTTACGCCGATCACCTCTTATCATCCTGTCAACGGATCGCGAAGGATCGTTACACTGATCCTTTCATCGCGAATGGATAGGAACATTTACCGTTTTTCAGGCGAAAAAAAACGCCAGCTGCAAACTGGCGTTCATTTTCTAAACCTTGCTGATAAGTTTTTCGACGAACCTAGCAGCTAACTACTTTTCTTTTTCTTCGAGAGTTAAAGAAGGTTGAAATCAAGGATGTGACCCGATGACTTGCACGGTACATAGGAACACAAATCAATGACAACGGACGTTATTTTATCCCAGCAGATCGCTGGTATCAACTGCACACATTCAAAAAACGTCAAAAAAACAACAACGCAACGTAACCCATTCATTTGTGGCGATAATGTTACAGGGATTGCGCTGGAATTCTACATCAGGAACCTCCAAGGAACGCTCCTCCCGCGTACTGCATGTGACTTTTTATCGAAGATTTGCAACGTTGCCGCAGCCTCTGGTGCTTATCGCCTTTACTACAGCAAAAACACGATGGCCGAGAAGACCGGCGTATCTCCGCGCACGGTACAGCGGTACATGCGCATTATCGAAGCCAGCGGAATAGTTACCCGCATTGTAGTAACCGACTCCATCAGGGGCCACCAGCCGAACCTGTACACCTTCACCCACGAATTCATTACCGCTGTGCGAGCATTCTTCACTGTTCACCTGGGCGATAGTCAGATTAAAAACATCCGCAAGATCCCCCACTGCGATCTACAGAGACTCGTTGAACTGTCCCTTGCGCCTATTCGCGGGCTTATACGTAAAGTGTCGAAATTAAAGGACATTTGTACGAATAAGAAGGTACCCCCCATAGGACAAAATGACGCATCCCCCACAGGACAAAGTGACCTACAAAAAGAAGTAACGATCTCTGGAAAAGCAGTAGAACAAAACCTTGCCGGTACCCCCGGCCCTGATATTGAAACCGCTTCGCAGGGAAAAACCCTATCCGGTACCGAGCGGCGCACCTTGACCAATAGCGAACTGATCGCCGCCCGTAAAAAGCGTGAGGCTGAAGCCGCAGAGCTAACTAGGGCCGCGCACAAGCGCAAGCAGACGGCATCTTTCCTGCAACGCAGATCGAGGGGCTACGTGGCTAAGAAGGCCCAAGACGCTCAAACACAGTACAACCACACCAGGATCGTCGAGGAGGGTCGCCGCCACGACGAAGCCTTAGCAAAAGCGCAGGCCGGGGCACAGAAGGACGCAACGGTAATCCACGGGCATCTGAATGCAATACGGGCGCTGTTTGGCAAAAAACCGATCCCGGCATAACCACTGTACAAAAACACACTTCCATTAGGCTTCTAGTTGGCACTATCGCCGATCACCAGAATGGAAGTTGTACGATGAACATTAACAGGAAGGCATTCCGCGCCACGATCGCGTTTTCCGAGGGCACAAGCACCCACAAACTGACAAAAAACGATGGCTATGACGTAATCGTTACAGGTTTGGATATGAAGCTTGAAGTTTTCACTGACTACAGCGATCACCCATTTGCGAATGGACGCCCGTCAAAGGTGTTTAACAAAAAAGGCGAGACGTCGAGCGCATCCGGACGCTATCAGCTTATGAAGCGCTGGTGGAAAGCATACAAGGTGCAGCTCAAATTGACGGACTTCTCCCCCGCCAGCCAAGATGCTGTTGCGATGCAGCAGATCAAGGAACGGGGTGCCCTGGACGACATCGATGCTGGCAGAATTGAGAGCGCAATCTATAAATGCCGTAAGACCTGGGCCTCGTTCCCTGGTGCCAACTACGAACAGCATGAAAATTCGCTGGAAAAGCTGTTGAAGGTCTTCGTTGACGCTGGTGGCATCCTGTCAGAGTAACATGCCGGGGGCACAGCCCCCTTATTCATATACCATATGAATAGTGAAACCAGTAGGCCAGCACCGGCGGCCTTTCTACCAGAAGAACAAACGGCCCCAAAAGGGGCCGCTAAAGCAAGAGTGGGTGATCTAGAACTCAACCAGGCTATCGCTCTCCTCTACCTCCCGATCCTGCTCCTCCTCAAACAGCTGCTGTGCTTCGTCATCGAGCTCCAGCACAAAGCCTACCTGGCGGAGGGTGTTCACCAGCTCGTATATCGTTGCATCCTCGACCGAACGGACGAAGCCTTGAACCGGGTTAAGGTGCGCTGCCGTGACCTCTTCCACAAGCTCCGCCAGGCTAATGTCACCATGCAGCTCCGGCATGGCCACATCCGTGATACTGCCGGTATCGAATTGAAGAAGCCCTTCCCGGTTATCAAAAGCCATCTTGACGTTAAGCATTGTGCTCCCCCTTAATCAGACCGAGCACGTACTCCATAACCCCATCCCCATTCAGTAGTGAATTACCGGCGTAGCGCGGCTCGTAGAGGCACTGGAAGGCCATAGAGAAGATCTCGGTAGAACGTGTCCCTGCAACGGTTTTAGAGCCGTACAGGCGGCCTATGTAAGGATCGCTAAAGTTGACGTTAATGGCTATTTCCCTCCCGCCAAGATCTATCAAGCCCCCATCCTCTGAAGAGTTAATGAACGCTTTGGCTTTTTCTAGACGGTCTGGATGGCTGTACTCAAAATGATGGCCAACCTCATGCCACAACACCCCCAAGTCAGCGCGTGAACTCAGACACACAGAGCCATCATTTACGCAGGCTGACGCCCTGGCCTTCTCGCGGTAAGTGATCTCCTTAAGCGTTGAAATTCCACCTCGGCAAAGTCGATAAATATCAGTGAGTGCCATCATAAACGCACCGTCACCGTGTTTACCGTCAATGGCGGTGATCGCCTTTTTGCTTATCTTGATGCCCTTGATCCACTCAGCAGCTTCCGCCTCAGTAACATCAGAGCGGTCTATTATGTCCTGCGCCACTGACCACAGCTTTTCACAGAGCTGATTAGTAGCTCGCTGGTGGTGTTCAGCCATATCCGCCAGTTCGTTGAGGATCTCGCCAACCAGGGAGCTATCAGCACTAACTGCCGACGCATGCTGACGGATGTTCTGTGGTTGATACCTTTCGAGCCACGGCGTTATGGATACACGCTTACCATACGCTTTCCCGAATACAGCCTTTTCCCTGACCGGAGCCAACGCCTGGAGGTTTGGAAATACGGTACGCAGTTCGTAAGGAAGCGATTTCACGACTAAATTGTCCCTTTCTGACAATTTGTAGATGTTGGCCTTAATTTTTTCCACACTTTCGGCATGCTGCGCCCTGGTATCCGAGACATCATCCGCTACGCCACCAGCTGCCATTAACTCCCGCCCTAACTCCACGTCCTTGATTACCTCAAAATAGACTGACGTGGCGCTTAGAGCGCTTTCCCCCTTATCCGACGAGGCCTTTACCACTGCTCTATGTACATCAATCGGTGGATATTGAGGCAGCATGAGCTCCATTGCTGATACATAGCCGTGCGTCAAAGTCCGGGAACGACCAATAACCTTCTTAATTACCGGATAGGCTTCACGGGCCGCAGCTATCACCTTCGGGCGTTCCGCAGCGTTGGCCATGACCAGCTGGATCAGATCATGGAGCTGGAAAATCTGGCCAGAATTGAAGAGAGCCGACCAATCTGCTTGCTTGAACAGATGGGCGCTATGGAATGATTTAAGATCGTAAAGGCTGTACCTCCCATATTTTGCAGTGAACTCATCAAGTTTCTTACCCAGAATGCTGGCGGTTAACACCTGGTACCGCTTCAACGCTGCGGCATCACCGAGCGCCGTCATTATCAGCGTCCTGATTGCTGCCTGCACGGCTGCACCCAGCGTTTCAACCGAGCCGGTGCTGTCCAAAGTGAGCGCCTCAATGATTCGCTTCATACCCTGCACGTTACTGGCATTTCTCAGCACCGGCAGTACAGGGTCGCCCCCCTTTTTTGACGATTCGAAAAGCGCCCCCGCAAACCCCTTGCCGCCCTCAGCTTCCATCTGCTCGGATACCAACTCCAGGACTTCCTGGAGCGATACGCTACCGCCACCAAACATGTCGCCCATCGCCTGCTGCTGGTGGATCAGTTCGTCCTTGATACGCTCGGCCATCAGCTTGAAAGCCCGGCCCATGCGTTTCGCCGAGCGGTTGTTACCAACGATGAAGATCGCCAAAGCCTTTGCCTCATCCGTGGCCTCCTCGAACATGCCCACCTGGGCGATCACGTCCTGAATATGCTGGCCAGTTTCCTTAGACTGCCGCACCAGATCGATAGCATCCTTCAGGGCACTGAGCGCGGTTTCGTTGAGAGCGGTAGCCTCACCGGCACCATCCACCAGCGATCCCACGGTATCGCGATGCACATCGCCCGATAGCATCACCATCTGGGCAAAGTCGCTGGCGGCCACGTTAAGTGCGGTTAAAACGTTACGCATATCGGGATCTGGCTCTTCGGATACCAGCTTAACCAGGCGGCTATCCTTGTAGGCCTTGGCAAAAATGCTGTTCTGCATCCGATCGATGAGCTGCCGAGTTGGGCGCCCATCTTCCGTCAATAGCCCGGCAGAAGCGGTGGCTCCGATTTCCTCCATGAAAGCCTTAACGAATGCGGCGTTCGAGAACGCCAGCAGATCACCGCTTTCTGAAGGGGCAAACAGCTGCATCATCGCCGGTGTAATGCTCTCGGCATCCACGAAAGCTTTCTCGCTGGCGGCCATCTCTTGGATATCTGACAGGTTGGAATCTTTTGCAAACTGCACGCGGTCGACGTCGGTCAATCGACGGCGCACCAGGATCGGTCGCTCCATCCGCTCGACGTCACTGGCCCGAACGCCGTAATCGCGAGCATGCTTGATCAGGAATGCCCGGTAATCGTCTGCCCCACCCTCCGCGTAGGCCCGGATTATACCCATGCTGCGGCCGTTGCCGGACTCAACCGCGTTATCTTCACCGATGATCGGTGTTCCGTGGCTCGATAGCCCGGAGTCGGTCAGCTGCGTTGGACGTAATGAGCGTGAGATTTTGTTTACCTGGAGCTTGCTGGAAAACCGAGTGCGATCGCGTGGCTGGAGCTCCTGCGGGTAGGCCTCGTTAATACGGCCATCGAGGTGGTTAGAAATAAGCAATTCTGACGCATCAACCACTTCAAACTGCGTTTTTACTTCCTCCCCTTTACCGGTCACCACATAGGACTTCCGGCCGCCCCCAAACGCCTTCCTTATCACATCCACCAGCGCCTTAATGCTGGTGGTCATCTGGATTTTTTTTATAACGGTCTGCATTACTTTATCCAAATAAAACCCGCTCTCAGGCGGGTTGGTATGTTGCTTACGCCGCTTCCGGGTGGTTCTGTCTTACCCAATTTGACGCACCGATCTGTACATCTTCAAAGCTCAAATACTCACCGACGAAGGCCGTCAAATCGTCCAATACGTCGATAAATTTAACCTTCTCCGAGCTGTCGTATTTCCCCTCCAAAAACTCCGTCACAACGTGAGGCCTGGTATCATTTTTTTCGGGTACCGGCGGCACTGGTGCTGCCTTGGCCACGCCGTAACCTAGCTTCGTCATCACTTCATCGATAAGATCGTCGCAGTCCAACTTATCCAGGCCTTTCGCGGCCGCTGACTTGCGCATCAGCTCATCCAGTCGGTCGGTCAGATCGAGCCGTTCCAATGCTGATAAGTTCATGCTGCCCCCTCACGCTGGATTGCGGCGAGCAGATCGGACAAATGCTGTGCCGCGTCATTCACCAGGCTTTCGTTTTCGTCATACCGGCCAGCACTGGTCAACGCTGCGATCGCCTGCCGCGTTCTTGCTCGAGCTTCACGGATCTCGTCCATGTCGCTAGATTGCAGCGATACAACGCCATTCAAGTAATCAATAGCCTGGCTGGCGGCCGCATCAGCTTCACTTACCTGCGGATCTGGTACCGGCTCGGGTGCCGGTGGCTCCGGGGCCGGTTCAGGCGCTGGCGGTTCTGCGGCCGGTGCAGCTGGAGAAACCTCTTTGAACAATGCCTCTAAAGCCCCGAGAGGCGATGTACGCTGAGAAAGACCAATAAGCCGCAAATCACTAATAACCCCACCCAACGAAATACCCGCAGGAACTTCACTCGCATGGATGCCACCTTTCCTTAGATAATCGCGTAAGAAGTCTGCGCTGGTTGCATGAGGATCGCGGCCTTTTAGCTGAGCGATTATTGGCCTTAAAAAATCAAGGTTTGCAATAGCCTGGATCTCTTCATCGGTAAATTGAAGATTCACCAGCTCGTAGTCATCAATCTTTTCAGCACTCAATGGGCCGTCATACACCGCAACACCGTACCGAATGTCACTATCGTTGAATTTACGCGGGGTTTTTATTCCCAAGGCTTGAAAATCCTCACGATCATGAGTCCTAATTGCGCCACCAGGCCGCCAGTTAGGGCGCGCTTTCATGCCGTAATACCACTCTCCGGTGTACTCATTTTCCGGAGGAAGTTCAGGTAGTAGGCGCAACCCCGCAATGTCTGCAAATTTCCGCTTTTCTTCAGTGGTCAGTTGAAGATCCACCAGCTCGTATTCATCAATTACTTCGGCGCTCAACTGGGCGCGGAACACCAAAGCGCCATGCCGGATGTCGCGAGCTTTAAACGTTCGAGGGATTTGGCTTATCAATGCCTTAAAATCATCAACGCCATACGACGCAACACCTCCTCTAGGCCGTCGATTAAGACGAGTTTTCATCCCGTAATACCACAACCCCGAGAGATCTGGAGTGTCGTCCGTTTTTTCTGGCTGTTGAGCTTCGGGTTGAGTCGAGAAGGCTTCCATGCCAGCTTTAGTCAGAACCTGCCCGTTCTTAACAAAAACGTAGATGTATTGCAGACCTGAAATGCGGAAATATGAATACTGGTAGCCAGCTGCGATCGCTGCCTTGAACTTTGCCTTACTTTCTACAGCTGCGGCCGACGGGCCTTGGCCATCAATGGATACGGATCCACTTAAGGAGATGGAATCAGCGTTGCTCTGCGAGTACCAGATCGGGTTATCACCAGATATCGATGCCTTTTTTAACGTGGGATTCATAGCCCCCGTTTGAACATCGACAAGCGGGATGGTGTGGCCGTTCGCTGCGGCACTGTCGCCATTTTCTGGAGCGCTGGGCTCTTGGCCATGCTGTTTGGCCCGCTTTGCCTTCAGGGACTTAATGGCGTTGGCCAGCGTCTCATTTTCAGTGCGCTGACGACCTAAGCTTTTGGTGTAATCTTCGATTTCGGTATCGATATCTGCCAGTTTCGGCGCGATCTCATCGGCCTTAGCCATCTCTTCAACCGCTTGGGTTTCGAGCTTATCTGCCTCCGCCTCCGTTGATTCAACATCGAGCTTGAGCTTACTGTGTCTCTCCTTACTCTTGCCAAACTTCGCGCTATTTTTTTCGACCAGGTTAGAAAGAGCCTGGGCGGTCTGATTTAGTGACATGTCCCGGCCGCCGATCGGCGCTACAACGTGCGTTACGTCTCGCTTATTCACGAGGAACTTAAACGCCACCAGCACATCTAGCGGCTTCAGCTTCACCTCAGCGGTGGGGCTATGAAACAGCAAAGAAACACTCTGGCCATCGGTCAGCGGGATCTTGGCGGCCATGATGGGGATACCGGCCACTTTGCGCACATTCCCGATCTGCGCGCCGCCAACGGTACTTGTGCCGGAGTCATCAACACCCGCCTCGTCCGTCCCCGCTTTGATGCCCGAGCCGTTCAGGCCGGAGTTGAGGACGCGAACGAATGCACGCATCGTATGCGAGAGCCGGTTTTTCGTGGTGCTGATCGCTTCAAACATGGCAGTTCTGCCCGCGTCTGCCAGGTACTCGCCAAGAAACGCGTCTTCCACTTCTTCGATAGTGACGCTTTCCAGCATTAGCGCCTCTCCCTCCCCTTCTGCCAAGGAGGCATATTCCCTGTCGGTAACATGCCGTGGATCGAGATCAATTCGATTGACGATCATCACTCCATTGTTCGGATGGTATGGATTTTTCACGCTTCAACCTCCCGTTTTAACGTTTCGTATTCAGTTTTCAGCGTTCTGCCCTGCGCCTGCTCCGCTCGCAGCTTATTTTTCAGGTCTTCAGCCTGGGCGCGCTTGGCCTGTAGATCGCTTGTGCGTTCATTAACCACGGTCTGCGCGGCGACGATCTTCTGCTGTGCGCTCTCGATACGCTCCTTTTGTTCAGTGAGGCGCTGCGCATTGGATTTAAGGCCGGTTTTTTGGCGCTCTACGGCGGTTTTTCCCGCTCGGGCCAACTTTCTGGCTAAGGACTTGGCAAAAACTCTGGCGTTGGCTGACACCGCGCTGGCGATAATCTTGGCCAAGGCATCGAGATCTTTGGCCCCGGTAAACGGCACTGGTTTTTTATTCAGTGAAATGGCGGAGATGTCGCCGGAGTCATTTACCTGGACTGCTACTTCTTGCTCATCGATCACCTTCATCCCGAAGGTGCGCATGCGGATACCGTCTTTCTTTCGTGCCGTGCCAGCGGGGGTGATTTTGACGATCTGGGTACCGGCCTTTCCGATCGCCTTTTTCAGCGGCTCCAGGCCTTTTTCGTTGAGGTTGTTGAAGTCCAGGACGTGGTAGGTTTTACCGTTTGAAGAGAATAGATTAACGGCCATGCAGGCCTACCTTATCAGCCGGAATGTCGAATACTTTCGTCACGACAGACTGAACCGGGAAGAGGCGATAAAGCGGATTGATCCGGCTATCGCCGTGCGTCATTCGCACTACCAATTCCCAATTGCCATCCTTCAGATAGCGGCGGTTAAAGAAGAGAAATTCCCGCGTTACCCCTTTCGCAGAGATAAACAGCGATCGGGCCTTGCCGGTGATCACCGTCGTGGGATCTTTTTTGTCCCGGAGGCAGTATTCGACACGGGCACCCTTCACATTCCTGCACGTTGTCTTAAAGCTGACGGGGAAGCGGATCACCTCATCGATGTACTCTTCCTCCCCGACTTCTTGCGCAATGACTTTCCTGCGTTTGAATAAGTACCGGTCAGCCAGCGCGGCTGTAACTACCAGCACAAGGCATGCTTCACTGATCACGCTATATCCCCTTTTTTATGAAAATGCTTTGTAATGCGACCCAGAGCTTTTCTTTGGCCACAGTTACCGTTTCGCGGCCGTTATTGCTTGCTACCAAGACTCCCAAAAGCAAAAGCGGCTCTTCCCAGTGGAGGTGTACGGCCGAGTAATAAGCGATGACGCCGGAAACAAAGGCGATCACTAACTCAGTAAAAAGATTGAACCAGTCACGCTTGATCCGCTCTTCTCGCACCCCCTGGAGATAAACAGCCAGCCCCCCAAGGACTGATAACAGCACAGCAATAACGAGCGTTTGTGTGCTTGTTGGCACGTTTCCCTCCGGCTCTGTTGATGCAAAACCGAGACTAACAAAAGTGACTTTTCATCCAGGAACGCTGTTTCTTGCAGGAAAAAGAAAAGCGCCCGGAGGCGCTTTGAGAGGAAGGTACAAGTGGAGGGGTTACTCCGGAGTTGCAGGCCACTCAACATCGATTTTGGCATTCACATCGATGCGGTTCACCTGCACCCGGTAGATCATCCATTCTTTCAACTTTGCCAGCTCTTCCTTGGTGGCAACCCCTAAGTCTTTTGCGTCTTGAATAGGTGCTATAGCTTTTGTTGCTATCTCAAGGCAAACGTCTTTATATCGCTGCTCTTGCACCAATATTTCTTCATATTTTTTGGCGCGCAAGATGACCTTTTCACCATCAAATATCCAATCACCTAAAATATCACACCCATCGGGCAGATTATCCACATCAACAACAGTCAAACCGACAGGATAAAGACGGGATGCATCCTTGCTAATACTCCTAATCACCCCCGTGTCATTATCAATTGCGAGGCTGAATTTTTTGGTGAACTCCGGAAGGTGTTTAAACCAGTCCTTACCCGTGGCATCACGAAAATACATAATACCTTCACCATTGAAATACTCATCTGGTGTATAACGCTGCAAATTAATAAGTTTCATGCCATCATCCTTCTATTGTTACCCAGCCACCACTGCGCCATATTTGCAACGGACGGTACAGGGCCACACCAACCTGGTTTCCTTCATTACCATTACCACCAGTGAGAACACAGCCAGCAGGGGCTTCTACTAACCCCCCATCCATAGTCATAGAGCCTTGTGCGCCGCGTGACATCCGGCTAACTGTATTGTTACTTAACCAGTTACTTAAATACCCCCCCCAACACGAACCTTCTATATTTCCATCTGGGTGCCATGTCGTACCCGTATTATTTTGGATTGCGGGCCATCTCCCACTCAGTTGCAAGGTTCCATCATTTCTAAATTCAGGCCAGGCATCTATACCACCGCTGCGAACCCGCCACCGTAGCGCACTGTGTTTTCCAATCGTCTCAAGAAAATACGTTTGTGCGTATTGGTCACCAGCTCCTTGAAGAATCATTCCGTTCGTCTGGTTGTAGTTTTGACCGGCGCTTGTATAGTTATTTATACCTAGTTTTCTAATCCACTCGTTGTGACTAAACGTCAGTTGCGTGCCTAACGTCATTGCCCCCGTCGTCACTGACACAGCCATTGGGCGCAAGCTATTGTAATTCCCGTATTGGTCTTTGGCTGCGGTCAGCAGCAGATACAGTGCCGTAGCATCTTGCCGCCAAAACGAGCCGTAATCTCCTGAAACAATACGGTAGTTATTCAAAGTAGTTGATTGGATCTCTGCGCTAGTTTTTACAGTTCCGGTAAGGGTGCCGCCAGTCTTCAGCAGGAAACGCGCATCGGCCTCGGTTTTGTTCCATGCGTTCACGTCACCGGCTACCAGGTTCACGTTAGCTGATAGCGGCTTACCGTTGACCTGGATGGAACGTAACGCGTACTTTTGCGCAGCCTGGGCATCGGTCAGCGCGCCTACGTCGGCTGCCGTAGGCTTGTTATTCGGCGAGTAAACACGTTTCCCCGCTTCAATAATTTGAGCATCAGCAGTGATATTGCGCTTCATCTGCAAATCGCCGTACCGCACGTTAATGAAACCAGTAACGCCCTGGATCCCCGTCGTAGTGCAGGTATTAGCAAAACCAATGCCGTACCAGCTTTTCAACATCAAGTTGTTGGACGTGTACCCGGCGGCATCATTACCGGCTTCTATAAGCGTGTTTACGTTACCCAGATGAAGGCCACCAGCAAACCCTGCTCTCCCTTTTACTAATCCGCCGCTGAGCATCAGATAGCGAGCATCCGCTTCTGTTTTGTTCCAGGCATTCACATCACCGGCGACTAGGTTCACGTTAGCTGATAGCGGCTTACCGTTGACCTGGATGGAGCGTAACGCGTACTTTTGCGCAGCCTGGGCATCAGTCAGCGCACCTACGTCGGCCGCCGTCGGTTTAAATGCTTGGGTATAAACACGATCCCACGGCTCTGTTGCCGCTTCGCCTTTTCTCAATGAGCGCAGGAAAAACTGGGTGCTCCCAGAGCCGAATGCTAACTGCACATTTCTGAACTCACTAAGCTTAGCCGTCATCAGCACACCCAAGGAAACCGGGTATCCTTTGTTCGTTGCGGTGAGTTGTTGGACGGTAAAACCATCTGCGCGGTTGGCATCATCAGCAGCCACTGCTACGGTGTCCATTGGGAATACAACGCGAGGCGTTCCTAATGGCCCCGTCATTGTCGAGCCAGTTATGCCCACCGCGCCAACATCAACGGCATTTGGTTTATTTTTCGTATGATAAATAACCCCATTACTCGTTTGATTAGCTTCCGTGCCCCAGGCGAGGTTGTTATTGATATCCATCCCCAGCCGGTAAAGCGGCTTCCCCCCACCGAGCTGGAACCCGATCGAGATGTTTGCCGTTGCACTGGCTCGCTTCAACACCAGGGGAGTGTGTTCAACGCCATCAATTAACAGAGCCGTATTTTCTGTACCGGTAGATCCTGTTTTGACCGTCAGGTTCTTTACCGTTCCGCCTGACAACATCAGGAAACGTCCATCAGCCTCGGTTTTATTCCAGGCGTTCACGTCACCGGCTACCAAATTCACGTTAGCTGATAGCGGCTTACCGTTGACCTGGATGGAGCGTAACGCGTACTTTTGCGCTGCCTGAGCGTCGGTCAGCGCACCGATGTCGGCCGCTGTCGGCTTGTTTTCTGTGTCATAAAGCCCAACCCACCCCTGCCAGACTCCTCTCCTTAATGTATTTCGGTATACTCGGTCATTGGCATGACCTTTGCTGATCAACGGTTTGACCAATAAAGAGCCATGACCACCACTACTAGTCGAAGTGAATGACCAATCCAGTTCGTAGGCAAGCGCGGTTGAAGGCATATCAGTAGAGTCGCCGTTAACAGCGTATTTACCCGTATTAAGCGACTTGATGATTGTCAGCGTATTTGTCGAAGACAAGATTGGTGCTACACCGCCAACACCGAAATCGCCGTTGATCATGACATTTCCAGAGTCTTTACCGGCGTTTCTCGTCGCTGACGAACCCAATTCTAAGTTAGTCCGGGCTTCAGCCTTGTTGGCTAGGTCAGCTAGGTTCCTAGCTTTTGCCGCGTAAAGGCCATCGCCCTCAGTCTTGGTATACGCATTAACGTCCCCTGCCACCAAGTTCACATCAGCCGATAACGGCTTGCTGTTGACCTTGATCGAGCGCAGCGCATATTTTTGCGCAGCCTGGACGTCGGTCAGTGCGCCAACGTCTGCCGCTGTTGGTTTAAAGGCCTGGGTATAAACACGATCCCACTTGTCTGAAGTTGGATCATCTTTTCTCAATGAGCGCAGGTAAAACGCGGTATTTCCCGAACCAAACGCTAACTGTACGTTTCTGACCTCGTTAACTTTGGCAGACATCAACGTACCTAACCCACCTGGAACCGGGTACCCTTTATTCGCTGCTGTCAGATTTTCAACTGTAAAGCCATCAGCGCGATCCATATCTGTACTGGCATTTGCTTTAGAATCGTTGGGGAACACTACTCGGGGCGTTCCTAGCGCACCAATCATTGTCCCACCAGCAAGAGGAACAAATGATTTACCTGCTTTGACTGTCAGCAAGCGATTTTCACGAGCATCGTTAATGTCATCCGTTGGCTCGTAGGACACCCGTAGAGAGAACCGCTTATCGATGTCAATACTGGCAGCGGCCACGCTGGTGGCGTTAGCAACCAAGCTAAGCCGACAAATTTCGATCATGCCATCAACAATGCTTTTCTCATCATTAACAACCCTCAGTGTCGCGGCTTTAATCTTCGAATTGGCGTCTACCTGGTCGGTTGCGACACCCAGCGCATATTTTGCCTCTAAAACGACAATATTCAGTTTTCCGGCGGTAACGGCAACAGTTTGCGTCGTCAACAACTGCACGGTGATCTGATGGCCATCGACGTCAACGGATGCAACACCCGGTCGGGTACCGTTCGGCGAAACGATCACGGCCAGGCCTTTACCCGGTGTGACAGAGAAGCCCTGGTAAACACCGGCACCGAATATGCCGTAGGCCTTTCGGTTTAGTGCTGAGGAGGCATAAGGCTCTAAATATTGGACGTCAGCTCTCAGGCCTGTGGATTTCTGCGGCGCAACAATAGTGATACCGCCCGACGTGGTGATCGCAGTCATTATCCAGCCCTCTGATCGATGGTTAATACCGCCGTGAAGGATTTGCCTCGATACAGCGTATCTTGCTGGCAACACAGCACAGCGAATGCCTTCCCTTCCCCATCAATCAGCATCAACGTATTGAAGTTGTAAGGCGTGTCGGCGGGCAGCAATGCATCTTGTAATGCTGCGTTGATGGTGATCAGGCCATTTTTAGCCGTGCAAAGGAGATTACACTCGGCAAACTTCCCCTTCAGATCGTTCAATGAGTAAGCTGGTGGGATATCAGCGAGATTCCAGCCACCGGCCGGATTCACGGTAACAAGTGCTGATGTGCCGAAGTAGCCTTTGGCCATGAAAAATCGCGATCCCGCTCCGATCTCCGACTCTGCGCGCCGGTTGTAAAAATAATCTAGGAGAGCAGCTCGAAACAGCTTCCCACCAGTTTGAACAGCTTTGATTTCTGCCATGCGTGAACGCCTGTTAATGGTTGGGTTGATTAACTGGCGAGTGTACGTAAAGTGAGTTTTTGAAATGAAATATGGGTTAAAACGCGAGCATGGAAATCAGCCCGCATGGCTGTTAGATTGTGTCTAAATAAATAATTGTCTTTATCTTCCCAACGTCGGCCGCCGATATAGGCAAAATGGCACGATCGATACCTTCAGGGAACACGAAACCGGTGATGCCGCCGGTCGAGAACTCTACGTTGCATCCCCGGTAACCAAGCGTCACAAGAGTGGCTATACCATCAGCAATGATCAGCCTTGCATCTGGCTGCGTCGTCTGGATCATCGGCGTAGGAACGACATCAAGCACCCAGGCATCAAGCCGCCTGTCATCCAGGAAGACAGGCGTTGTTTCGAGAGGCCTGGCAATGTTGTTAATTGTCTCTGTAGCAGTTAGCTCGATGGTGAGCGATTCGGGGACTATTTCTGGTTGTAAGCTTTGCAAATACCATGTTCCGCTCTTGATGTCGGAGCTCACGCCAAACAGCGTGATGATGATATTCCTTTCCTCCAACTCAACATTCAGATGATACCCCACCCCGTCAAAAACGATATGTAGCGGGATTAATGGCTTGATAACCATTTTGAATTGCCGCATGAACTCTTCCAAGACTTTTGACGGCTCAGCATCCAAATACGGAGCGTAAAGGTCGTTAAGAACAATATTAATGCGCCCGCGGGATGTCAGGAAGAATTCACCATAACTCTCTTTGTAAAGTTCCAGATATTGTTCAGTGATGAAAAAGGAACCATAGGGATATTTAACCTGGTCAATCGGCGCATAAAGAGGCTCCCATTTGGCCGTTAAGTTTTTAAACTCCCGCCATAACGTAGCCTCAATAGGACGCGTAGTGCCTTTGAAGTGGATTTCATCAAGTCGTTGAGATAGCAGCACTGGCAGCGAGTCAATATTCTTATTATCGATGTAGAAGAACTTTCCCAACTCCATCATTTTTTTACGTAAATCGTCTTTCCCCATTGAATACAAAGATTTTCTGTTGGCGGTGCGCTCAATCAGAGGCAAGACGACGCTGCTTAACATTGACTGAACTACGTCAGCAAATCCTGCCCAAAGGCCGGAGTTTTGCTTTGCTGGCGTCAATTGCTCTTTAAACCAGTTATCCTTCATTACATAGCTCCAAAATCCAGCTCTATTTTAGAATCGGTGACATTCAGATAAATAAAATCATTAAGCGCCGTTATCTGGCTCTGATTTTTAATTTCAAGCTTGAACTCAGACAATAGTTTGGTGTTTTCTATTATCGCCCATACTTTATTTTCAGAAACATAAGAAGATTCTCCAGAATAATCATGAACAACGCTATTTTTACCGTCTGAATTTTTACGTTCAAATCTATTGGAGTTACGCCCAGCCTTATTCTCCAACTGCTCACGGATCTGCCTCTCCGCCTCGATTACATCTAGGCCTTTCCGCACACTGCCTTTAACTGATATTGTAAACGGTTTCTCTTTAGAGTTTACGTAAAAGAAATTCGTGTTCAGTTTATTAGGTATCGTTTTAATAGTTGAAATAATCAACTCCCCCAACTGCGACTGAGAAAATCCTTTTTTATGCCCACAGAAAAAAATTCTGTTTATATTCTCAAGCGACTTAACTCCTGTAGACCTTTCCTGTTCTTCTTCACCCCACACATTTACCCAATTTAAATTTGGAATATGAGTTCTCAAGAAATGTTTATAGTCCCCATCCCACACCACCTGATTATCATATGCAGTAAAGTATTGTGCGCGCAGTCTTGTTTCTTCTGTTGACTCATACCCCGCCCCATTGGTGATAGGCGTATCCGTTTTGATCTCTAACTTACCTGCCAGCGAAGAGGACTCAGCATACGGCGTCAGTGACTGTCCCTGAACCAGGGTAATGTCTCCATCACTTAGCCAAACGTCTAAGATCACCTGCTCGCCGCTTGCAGGCATTTTCCCTGTTGAACCGTCGCCAAACCGCACGCCTATCTGTTCCGTTGGCCGGTAAAACTTCACATAGTCTCGGCTATCTTTGTTGGAAAGGCGGAATTGATGGTTTTCTTTCCATTGCTGCAAAACGCCTGTTTCCGTGACGAACACATCAATATCAACACATCGTTTTGTCATGTCTTTGGACAAGGTGAATGTCAAAAACTCAGTTTCCTTGGGAACGTCGAAAACAACACGCTCACGCTCCAACTGCTTTGTGGCCATCCCGGTCTTTACTTCTCCTGGCTTCAGGATCACTGGCTCCATGAGCATATAGCGCTTTTGCTCATCTGATATGAGATTTGTGTAGATTGCCAATGACAGCGATTGCTGGGTCTTGTTCGTTACCGTGGAGGTTCCGTACGACGGTTTAATCTGGCGGGCGATGTACCCGCGATCTTCTGCGGCCGCAAGGATAGATGTACGTTTTGACGCTGTACTGATAAAACCTTCAGTTAGCTCTTTTTCCGCAGCCGTCTGACTGGCATAAATAACTTGGCTGGCCATGATCGCCAGCATGTTCATAAACTGGCTATTAACAAAGCGACGCCACCACATGTTCCCTTCAATAAGGGTCGTGAACTTATCTAATATGTCTTGAAAAGTCATTGTGTTATTCCTTTTTCAGCGTCCACATCAGTTCATCATCGGGTATGCCGATGATCAGAACAAAAGTATCAATTTCAACGGGCTCTATCCTGATCCCTTCCAGGGTCAGATCTGCAATATCCGTCATCATTTTGATAATGATGTCGTTTTCCATGGCCACGAGCGTATGCACGCTGTCCAGCGTCTCATGCTTGTACTTAGCCAAGGGGTTACCGAAGGAGGGGTACCCGTACACGCTGCCTTCGGGCGTATGAAGCCAGTCTTCGATGCGGGCCTGCATGGCTTCAACATCACCCAACTTGACCGTAACCCCCTCCCCTGTGACGCGGAGAAGGCTGTCTATTTCATTCATTTCTACACCTGAATACACAGAGGGACTGGAACCATAATTTAGGCGAAGTGAGTTATTGACGGCCCTGGCCGATTGCCGCCCTTCTGGCAAGGGGCGCAATAATTCACAAGTAAGAAGTAAGAAGTAAGAAGTAATAGTTATGAAGTATGAAGTATGATAATTAAGTGTGAAGTATGAATAAACGCGGCATCCTTGCCGCGATTTAAGTTAGCCAAACAGTCTTTCAAGGGCGCTATCAGATATCTCTACTGGCACTTCAGCGCGTGGTACGGGCTGCGGGCTGTGCGTTGTAGCATTAACATTAACGCTCGTTTCCTTCGCCTCGGGCTTCATGTTGAGCTGCTTCTCGACTCCCTTTGCTATGCGCTCCAACAAGCTGGCTATGGAGTCATCACTGTTTCTAGATTCGTTATCACGCTGATAGACCGGCGCAACCCCGCTCGCCGCCAGGTTCGGCACAACCGGTGGCGGAGTGCTTTGGAAAGCACCGATCGCTTGCTGGGTCAGGCTATTGGATTTTTCGCCTAACATGCCGGATACCGTGTCGCTTAAAAACGAAAGTGGCGTATTGGCCATTAACCCGGATACCACAGAGGAAACACCACCGCCGACAGTATCGCCAGCTGTCGCAGCAAAGGATCCCAGCGGATTATCGATATCCACGCCGACTGATTGCAAGACATTGCGTGCAGTCCCTTCTAGAGCGGTTTTGCTGGACTCTATGACTACATCACTGAAACCATCCCACCAGCTGCTGCTACCGGCGTCTACGATGTTTTGCGGCGTTCCTTGCCCCCCTGGTTGTATCTTTTGCACTTTCTTAACGCTGCTGTACGGGACAACGCCCATCGGCAAACTCCGTGTGCCGTCGACAACAGAAGGCTGACGCTCCCCAATCCCTACACCAGGGGCGCTATCATAGCTGGTGGTCTGTTGCTTTCCCTGAAGAGCGCCAATGGCATCAGGCGCTTTCGAAGCAGTTTGCAATCCTGGTGGCAACTTGGCACCAACAGGTAACGTAAGCCCACGATCTGGTGCGACAACAGACAACCCTTCGACGTTAAACAAATCAGTCAGGGCCGCGTCGCTTTTACCTCCCAACTCTCCCAAGTACGTTGCAGCAGTGTCATATCCACTTACGGCGGCCCCAGCAACCTCATTAACACCAGCACCCACAGCACTTACAAGCTCGCTGGTACGAGAGCCAGCAGGGCGCTTCTCTGGGCGGGAGAACTGATCTTTGTGAGAAATAGCAGCAAGGCCTTCTGCCTGCCGCTTTTCGTTAATTTTACCCAACGTTTCCGAGTTAAACTCACCAACCCATTTGCGGCCAGAACGCTCCCCGATTGCGGTCTTGATGAATTCGTCAGAAACCTGCGGAGCTCCCCCCTCAACGGTGGCTATTTGCCGCATTACTTTTGTCATCACGTCGGCATTGCCCAGGTCGAGCCGATCGCTTTCTCTGACGCCCAATGTTTTTGACAGCTGCTTAATATAGCCTTCTGTGTCGTTCTCACCCTCGGGCGCAAACCTGGTGATGATCCCACGAACAGTGTCAAGCTTCTGGTATCCAACAGCTTTAGATGTGCCTTCAGCATAGCTACTAAGCTGATTGGCCAGGGCGCGGAACCCCTCTTCTGGAGAGTCGAACTTGGCGAACCGCTGTTCACCTTTTGCATTGGGCGCTTCTAACTCAGCCCCCTCTTGGCCAACAAATTGTAGGTTACCGAAGTTGTTGTTTCTAAACGTTCTATTACGAGCGTTTGCACCGCCAATATTCAAATCGTTTGAGACGTTATTTTTTGGGGGCACCTTTATCTGCGGTACCGAGCTTACTGCTGAACCCACTCCCTGTACCGGAGCCGCCACGCCTTGAACTGCGGGTTGTTCTCCCTGGGCTGGATTCTCGCCACCCGGCCCGGAGAAGGAGAACATGCCCTTCAGCGATTTATCCAGCTCCTTAACCGCATCGGCAGTTTTATTCGCACCGACGCGTATAGCATCGACGACTTGGCCATCTTTTCCTGGGTCGAAGAAACTTTTAACGCTATTGATGCCGTTATCGATCTCACTCACACGGGTATCAATAGCCTGTGCAATATCGCTTGTGTTGAACGTCAAGCTCTCAGCTACACCATCCAAGCCTATGGCGCGTGCCCCATCAGCCAGAAGGCCTGAAGCGCCAGAAACCAGCCCACCCATATCGACTATGTTCGCTGCGGCATATTCGGTCTTGTGTCGGCCTGAAACCTTTTGGCCCTCGGCTAATTTAAATGTGCTCCGCTGCGCTTCCTCGTCAGTGTAACCATCGGCCGCATCCAGGCCTGCACCGATCACTGTCCCGATGATTGGGATCGCTTTGAGCGCGCCCTTGGCTGCAAGCTTGCCTGCGGCTTTCCCTGCGAGCTTTTCACCAGCTGCTTTCCCGGTAGACTCAGTGGCAACCTTGGTCGCCGCTGCGCTGGCTGGAGCTTGTGCTGCTGTAGTGGCAGCCTTAGCCGCTGCTGTACTGGTACCGGCTGCTGCTGCGCCGGTTGCCGTCTTGGCCGCCGTGGTAGCGGCTACGCCTGCCGCACCTGCCGCGACGCCTGTAGACACTTTGGCAGCTGTGGTAGCTGCTGCGCCAGCTGGCACCCTGGTCGCAGTGGTAATGCGTGCTCTGGCCCGCCCACGCTTAGAACGGGAAGATTTTCGACGTTTCGGCTCTTTCTTTTTTGGCTCAGGCTTATCTATTTCGGCCGCATCATCATTTGCGCCGCCGCCAAATACGCCTTTTATCGCCCCGTAGGTACCTGCCGCTAATCCACCGGCCCCGGCCGCTATTTTGGCCAGCTTTCCGCCTTTTGCCTTCGGCCTGCCAGCCTTGGTTCTTGGTTTAGCTTTGTCTTGTGTGCCACCAGCTGAAGACCGGCCACGCCCACCCCTTGATGTAGTTGATCCAGGGCCAACGCCAGCCAGGCGTTTAAACAGCTTAACGAGCGCCCCTCCGCCGAGGGCCATAGCAATGCCGCTCATGATCCGGGAGCCTAGCGCTCTCCCAATAGCACGGCCGCCGAGCGCGGAAAGAATGCTTCCAATAATGCCCCGGCCACCGCCAGCGCCTTTCGATGACTTATCGCGTATATCGCCCAGAATCCGAATGATCTCTTCATCGGATTTAGCAAGCTGCTCCTGCTGTGACGTCAGTACAGACACAACCTTGTTAGTGGTGTTTGAACTGTACGCCTGTTGCGATTTTGTGGGCGCATTTGCTGACGCCATACCAGGGAACCTAATCGGCTCGCCTGAAATAGCGCTGGCCCGTTCTTTGCGCTTATCTCGCCATTCTTTGAGACTGACGACGCTACTGTTGACACCACCAACCAGGCCTGCGGCCTCTTTACCGGCGCTGTACAGAACACCACCAGCCGCCATCCCTGCCACCTCGCCGGTGGAGCCGTCCCCGCTTTTGTTCGAGAAGAACGCCGAAAGCCGTTTAATCAGGCTCTTTTCCTGGTCATCCTTCTTTTTTTCGGTACCTGCTTCTACTTTATCTCTAGAGACAAACCGGCCACTCGAATCGCGGGAGCCAGTGACGCCGTTATCTGTTTGTTTTTTATTTCTATTTAACCTGTCAGAACCGTCATTTAATTGCCATTTTCTTGCTGTGTTTCCGATGACGAAATGATGATTTTCAGTTGCACCACCAGCCATCCCCGTAAGGTTCGAGGTTCCGCCAATGCTTTTCGGTTGCACAATGCTGCTAATTGATTGCAATTTACTGTTAAATTCACCAAAACCAGCGGCAGCAACAGATTTCTGGGGAAAAACCCTACTAAAAGATGTTTTTTGATTGCCACTATCACCAATTTGCAATACTTCAGGTGATATCGATATTTTCAACTCACCGCTAGTATTGCGTAAATCATGCAATTGACTTCGATTAGCTGATACCGTTGAAGTGTCGCCACCCCTTTCTCGACGGGCGATACTGGCGAGTATTGAGGCATTGGAGTCTTGCAGCTTGGTTTTATGGCTGTCTGCGCTGCTGGTGGCTGTTCTTCCAATGATAGCCCGATGGATATCAGAAAGAACATCCAGCTCTTTGGCGCTGGCGCTCTCGATCGCATCGATGACCAACAGCGTATCTGAAGCGTTTATCTGTCGTGCTGGCATTATCACTTCCCTGACGAGTTTTTAATCATTTGAACCAGATCATCAAGAATCTTGAATGCACGCCACTGAGGTAATTTTTCAATGTCGCTGATCGGTTGCCTACCGTATAACGCCAGATTATTAATCAGGGTCACCCAGGAGTTGAGCGACATTGCCTGGAAGGTAGTCGACACCCCGAAACTGAAAGAACAGCCGGGTTGAAACCGTCTTATCCTCCTTAGCCAAGGTCGGGCACTCATGAGGTTTCACGTACAACTGACACTGGCCTTTGTGGATTTTGATAGGGAGGCCGTGGTGCAGGGTTTTGTTCATCTTTTTCACATTGGCCGCCAGTGCCACGAATTCGGAGTTAACGTCCATGCTGCGGATAAGTTCATAGCGCATTTCAGCGGCTTTCTGGAAATCATCTGGCTGGTCTGCCAGGTGCGCTTGCAAGGTGATCTCGACTACTTTCAAGTTCGCTAATTCTTTCTTATAGTCCGGGTCATCTTCAGCTGGCAGGTTGGAATACATCATTTCCAAATGCTCCATACCCACACCGTCCAGTGGCTTCAGATTCCACAAATAAGGAACCCCTCTAACCGGGATCTCTACTTCGACGTAAGGCGGAACGGTCAGCAGTTCCACCTGGTCAGCGAGGTCTGCCATGTCAAAATCGTAATGGTGTAGCTCATTACAGTGCGCGCATTGGTAACTTAACGTTTGATAAGCGCCCTCAGACTGCGAATGCGTGTAAATCCACCACAGCGCCGTTCTGCGGTCTTGTGCTGTCCATTTAGCGCTACTCTGCACATCACCAACTTGCATGGCATCGAGATATTTAGTCGTTGTCTGTTCTTCCTGCTCTGTCGATACTCCGCTGAATTGCAATGCATCATCGACAGTCGGAGCCCGAAAGTTAATTTCGTTTCGTGGGCTAGAAGGCTGGAATAGGGTAGGGATTAACATCGATATACCTTAAAATTTAATAATGCTGGAGGTATCAACCGCTCGGCCTGCCGTTCCTATGGCCATCGCTGACGCCATACCTTTCAAGCTGGTATCTGAAGATGTGTGGCAAACAAAGGTCAAAGGATATGAAAGGAATTCCCCAACCTGGTCATATGCCCGTGTCGTTGCCCCGCGTTCCGTTGGGATAACGGCTAACTCGCCGTCCAAAGACTTGCTGCCATCAAAACCAACACGATAAACGCGAACGTTCATCACGTAGTAGGGGGCTAAATTAATCGTGCCGTCTCTGTTGATAACGCGGCTTTTGCAGCCATCGAACCACTTAGCTATCCGGCCGGTCTGATCATCACGTACAGTGATCGTGACGGTGCCTGGCGTTATGTGTGTCGGCTTATTGAATTGAATACCACCGATGATTTTTGCATCCGTCTCGATCGTCCCTTCGCTGTATGAAACGTCTTTGGCGAACATAAACAGGTCTTTCATGCCATCGGCTTCAACAACCCATTGCCAGCCTTGGGAGAACTGTATGCGCATCGCCATTTCCAGCATGCTCTTTGCATAAGCAATTTCGCCGCTGTGGCCAACCTTACCGTTGACGATCCCACCACCAGCAAAACCACCGAGATTCCCGCCGTTGAGGGCATAATTAAGCGCATCCCTTACAACGTCATTAGCCCCCTGCATAAAGCCGTTAATAGCGGTGTCTTTAGCGTTGCTGAGCATGTTTTTCATTGAGTTTTTGAAGCTGGAACGACTGGATAAACCATCAAAAAGCCCCATTACGACGCCTCCTTACCCAAATAATGTGGCCCCGGCGATAATTGCCCGATTAGCTGCCATTTGTAATTCCAGATCATTCTTACGTAGCTCAAGCGTGACGGCATCGGGAAGGGCAGACGTGTCTAACTTTCCTGCAATTGAAACGCGGCGTTGGCGTTCGGTATTTGGGATGGCAATCAACGCCTCCAGGTAGTCCTGGATCATACCGATTGTTGAGGGGGGGACAGTCCATTTATCCAGCGGGCGATCGCGAAGATTAACCAGATAGCTCAGCGTAAAGGGATAACGCTCGCGGCCGGTCAATTCCAAGTCGATCGAGGAGCCAAAATCCTCGCTATAGACGAACGTTCCTCGACTATCAACTACATGTACCAGCGCTAGATAGTCATCGGGGTAAGGCAGGGATACCCCCGCCTCCTTATTGACCCGAACTTTCTGAACTAATCCAGCTTTATCTTGATAAGCCGCCAGAGCTTTAATTAGCAGGCTTTCAAGCGTCTTCGTTTCAACGACCAGAAGAGGTGTGAAACGGGGCTTTACAGATTCAAGCAGTTCGTTCGGCGTCATCGTCATCGCTTTACTCCACCCAGCTGTAGACGATACGCAGGCTAGGGCGAACTACGGCGGTGACGTCTTCAGACGCCAGATCAGTGGCATCGCAGTAAACTTTACAATGCTCCATGTTGCGCGTGTGTCCCTTAGCTTCACCACCATGGGATTCCGCTGTCGTGCTGATAGTGATATCCACATAGCGCTTGTTGAAAACCATGTCTCTCACCGAATTTAGAACGTCGCCGGTGATGGTTTCAACGCACTGCACCTGGATTTCACCACTGTTGCGCAGCGGCCCATGTTGGTTGAACTTCATGCCCCCCGGAGCCACGTCTTCTACATCTTCACGGGTCATCTCCGGGAGCTGCGCGGTACGGATCAGGATAGACAGGTTTTCATACCCCTTGATCGTCATCCAATACTCCGAGTTGACCAGCTTTTCGCCTACTGCGATGTTCTGGTTCAGACGCTTCTTGAGAAACCCGACGTCTGCTTTTGTGTTACCAAATCCACTCATAATTGCCTCATATGTACATAAGCGGTATTTCCGACTCGTTGTAAGCCGTCATACCTGAAATTTGTAAGTTCACTGTGTTGTGGGCATACATCCCCGTGCTCGTGCGCGGTGCGTTAAGTTCGTACTGCACTGATTGAATAACGGCATGCATAATTTTTTGGCGGCGGCCGATATCCAGAACAACGGGTTTCGGCCGCCGTCCCCCGGGCAGGAAGTTTTTCAGGTCGGGGGAGGCCATTTGCTGCAATACCATGATCGCAGCGTTAACTTCGATTTGAGCATCGATTCGCGCCATAAAATGCAGAGACAAAGTGAACTCCGGGGGCTTATGCCCCTCCCAGACCAACATGCTGTTTATCTTCGCTTTTGAAGTGCTTCCCGATACTGCCTGTGTGGCATTCGCCAGCGTGCTGATCCCCGCCATCGAGCCAACGGAGTTGTTCTCGAACGGAGACGTCCACAAGCTTTCAAGCGTTGCCGAACTGCCCTCGCCGATGTACCCAACAACCATGTGTTCACCCGATGTGATGTAAGCCTTCAAAAACGGGCTTACGCCGTCGGGCATAATTGCACCACAAATCACCGGCCCCTCCTAAATGCCCACCGCAGGGGTGGGCAGGTCGCTTTATAGGCCACGTTTCCGACGGATACGCAGTGATTTGCGGCGTGAGAGATTAGCCGATGCGGTATGCGACTTGCGGCGCGCCTTTTTGAGAGCGGCACGCTGCGCTGCATTGATACGTTTTGGTCGCGGGCGTTTGCGGATAAGCTTTACCTGGCCATTACGAACGACTTTTTTGTTCGCCTCCAGCATCGCGTCATCATCACCATCGCCGCTGACCGTATAGATCGCGATAGACTCATCGTCATCTTCAGTTGCAGCAGAGATGGCGTCCGCAACAGCGATCGCCGCGCCGTCATCCTCGTCATCGACCATTTCGGTCACGGAGTCTTGATCGGCTCCCAAGGAGACAGCCGCGTCAGCAATGATGGACAGCATGCGGTTGTACTCGTCTACTTCCGCATCGGTGATGTCGTCATCCTCTTCATCATCGCTGATACCTGCCATCACCATCGCGAACTCGTCAATGTCGCTACTTGTTGGGCTGGCGGAACGTGACCACTCGATCAGGAACGAAGCAGCCACCGACCGTTCATCTTGCCGAGTGCGTTTAGATACCGCTTCCAGAATGGCGTCAGTGAGGCTCTGCTTGCCGTCATTTTCTTTTTTAGAGGGTGAGCCCTTGCCCGACTCCAGCATTGCGTCACCGTCCCCTGGGGCAGCTGGTGGAGCAGAAAAAGCCGCGTTGTAAAGCGGGTTAATTTCGGTATTTTTCAAGATATCCATTTTTTTCTCCAACTTAGCGCAGCAATACAGGGATACCGACGATTCGGCGAGCAACACCCACGACACAAACTTCCCAACGGGTTTGCCAGCTATCAAAGTCCGTGTTAGTCACGGTTAAGATGTAAGGGACATCACCCTGGTCAGGATCACGCGGTTTTCTTAACGCTTCGGCAGCGTAATAGCGATCAAGAAGGCGGGTCATACCCTTTTCTAGGCCTTCACGAGTAATGCCGTCAGGGCTATGTTTGATGGAGGAGGCCAGGGCATAGTAGTTACGTGCAATGGAGTTCATTACAGAAACCACATGCTGATATTTTTTGTAGTTATCCTCAGCACACGTTGTTAGCGCATCATCAATAAAGATCACGCCTCCGCTGCTTGTTACAACGTTGAGATGTGCTTTTGCAAAGACCTCACGATCGATATTTGCAGCGGCCGGAAGTGGTTTGATATTTTGTCGATTAATTACACCGCGATCCTTGCCCGCAGGTGAGAAATGCCAGCCGCCAATGTCTGGCACCATGGCAACACCTTTTGCCTTTGCAGTGAATGCATCGCCGGATAACCCGAACACAACATTGGACTGCCCAAGCGGATCTCGGCAAGAATATGGGTAGTAGTAAGCAGTAACGTTTTCATTGCCACCCAGGCCAAGCGCTGCCAACTGCGCTAGCGCTTTATCAGCTGGCAAGCGAGGGTCTACGTCAGCAAACATGTCGACACGTACAGCCTTGGCCAGATCGGCTAATTGGGCAATAGCCACGGCGTCATAAATGCCCAACGTCAAAATTGCGGTGTAATCCACGATCGAGCCGTCCAGCACGGCAATAGACGCAGAGTAGTCTTTCGTTGTGAGCTTTTTGAAATCACCGTCGCTACCGCCAACAAAGGCCTGGCTAATGCTGGTGAACGTCTCAGGCAGTACCGCCGTTTCTGAAGCTAAGGCGCGTAGACATGAGTTATTTCTTTCCAGAACGTCGGGGAGGAAAGCAGAAAGGCTCATATCATCAATGGCATCGATTTTGAACGAGACTTCGTAGCTTTCGATTGTTGTTACTGCACCCAGCGAATCCGTTTCCATGAGCTTCAGTGCGAAAAAGCCCGGCTTAGTTTTGATTGGCTCTAAACTCAGCTTGCGGTTTTCAGACTTGTCGCCATCATCAACATAGATCGTCATTGCAGCTTTCGTGGGTACCGTAATATCTGCACCAAATGCGGTAGCGCTGGTGCTTGCCTTCACAGTAGTTACAGCTGGTGTACCTGTAGTATCAGCCGTCAAATGAATCGCAGGGATCATCATCCCTGGGAATGGCACTCGTACCACATAGCCATTGCCACCCGATAACGCCTGGTTGACATGTCGGAGGGGTTCAAAAAACGGGCCTTCTTGTGGGCGAGGAGCCTCACCAAGGACAGATTTACCGTTATTCGGGGTAATACCCAATACCGTGTTTGGCTTGCCTTTCTTGGAAAAAACTAGCCCGGCAAAAACAGAGCTTCCACCTGAGAATGAGCCGATTGTTGCTGATGCGTCGATCGGAGCTACTGCCGTTCCGGCAGCAGTACCAATCGCGTAAGGGATCTTATTCATTTTTATTCCTATAAGCGCCCCAATGGGGTGGGGCGCTTAATCCAGGGGTTAGGCCTTCACCGTGACTTTTGCAACGGCGGTTTTTGTACCGTCCTCGCTCGTCATAGTGACGTTCGCAACACCGACAGCTTTCGCTTCACCTTCACCGCTCTGATCGACAACTGCGACGACCTCATCGCTAGAAATCAGCGTGAAAACCTTGTTTGTCGCGTTTTCAGGAAGAACCGTAGGGCTCAATTTGAACTTCTCGCCAACGGTCAGTGTTACTGACTTCGGTACCAGGCTCACGCCCTCCACCGGCACGAAAGGTGCGCCTGCCTCCGGTTGTTTCTCAATATACTTCCCAGAGCGCGGATCGATAGCGCCGATCTTCTCGTTAACGAGGGTCAAACGAGCGAAGTAGTCTTCACCGTTCCGTGGATGGATCTCGTTGATTGCAGAGCCCCACAGCGTTTGGCGGTTAACCAGGGCAGTGGTGGTTGGGTGGGTGAATGGAATTGCAGGTACGGCATCACCGGCGACGATACCGGCCTCGCTGAGGTTTTCACCGCGAGAATAGAAGAGAATATCGTTGCTGGAGAACGGATAGCCTTCTTTGTCGAATTGCTGGCAAATTGGTTTCGGCACTTCATAGATTCGGATCGTACCGAACAACATACCGATGAAGTGTACATATGACGTCTGTACGTAGTTCGGAGCTGGTTGGAACATGGTGGTAGGCAGGGACTTAATGTAACCAGCTGCATCACCACCAGCAAAACCACCGCGAATACCGTATTTTTTGGTACGGTCACGCATATCTGTTGAGATGCCGTTAATCTTGCCACGGAACAGCAGGCACCATTGCTCCCACTGCTGACTTTGCGGCAGTGCCGTGTCGTACTTGTAATTATGTACAGTATGGAAAGCAAGCTTGCGCAGACGCTTCATATCCTGCTCGTGCGAGCACCATTGCGTCAGACTGGTAAACTGCATTGAGGCCAGATTCAAGCCAAATTCACGTTGCAAATCCATCATGGCCTGGACGGTATGCTCAGCGGCAAGGATGTACTGTGAAGGCTTCATCTTCCAGCTACGCATTGCCTGATTAATTACCGGGATCAAGTCTGGATCGCTTTCAACATCTAATTCGGCTTGCATAGCGATATGAGTACCGGCAGGAGGAGCCTCCTCGAATTTCAGCACCACAATACCTTTGGTGTAATCAACCTTTCCGGTTACGGTAAAGGCGTTGCCTTGGGCATCTTTTTCATTGAAATTGATACTGCATTCACCATCATCGTAGTGTTTTCCGATGCGACGGTTCACGATGACGCGAACGCGCCCTCGGCGCACTGGCATGTCACGACCTTCAAACTCCTTGATCGCAATTGTGAATTCTTTCGCTGTACCGTCAACTGAATCTTGGTCTTTCAACATGAAGATACGGCCCATCTGCGAGAATATGCCCGCAGAAAGGTGATCCATTTGGTCACCGCGATCGAACGAACCCATTTTCGAACCAGCTACGTTATAGACTTCATAGAAGTCAGATTCGTCACGCGATACCGGCATAAAAGTACACATATCACTGGTGGCTGCACCCAGGGCGGCAGGTAGGATCATGGCCATGAAAATGGCTTGGCGCATAACACCTTCAGACGTTCGCATGTCGCTTGATGCAGATTCCAGCATCGCGGCACCGTCGCCACTGCGTTTATGATCAGGAGCTGATTCTAGGATCAGGTTTTCACAAGCCTTTTGGGCATTGGCCAGCAGGTCTGCTGGTGGGTTGCATCCATGAACACGTCGATAGTCACTAATACTCGCTGCCCAGGTGGTTGCAATCTGGCGAACAGCATTCTCATTGACACCCTCAAACATCGGGTCTTGCATTGCTGCTTGGAAAATCACTTTAACTTGATCATCAACACTCATAGCAGCGTTGATCGGTGCGTTGCTCGTAAACGCCAGCACACGGCCAGCGCGCTTATTTACGTCTTTTTGACGCTCATGAAATAATTTTGGATCAGACACTTTTTCGCCCTATCAAAATGCACAGACAGGGGTTTACTTCTCGACAGTTGGGATGTTACTGAAAGTGAGTTATTGGAAAGGAAAGATAAATTCGTGGGGTTCTAACTAGATGTTTGTTAAACTAAATCTAATAAACTAATACAGGATTAGATTAGTTATGCGTTACACAGTTTTCGTGGAATATCGCAACGGAGCGACAAGTACGCCACAGCACTCCGGCGTAAAAGATGTGGCTTTTCGTAATTTTTCCGAACTGGTTGCTGATAAGGATCTGTTCTTGACAGCTGAAGCTTGTGTAATCACATCATCTACGGGTGAAGTGCTTCGCTTCGATTTA
This sequence comes from Serratia silvae, assembly GCF_023282985.1. GTDB lineage: Bacteria > Pseudomonadota > Gammaproteobacteria > Enterobacterales > Enterobacteriaceae > Chania > Chania silvae. The sequence continues at coordinate 61,820 of NZ_JAGQDC010000021.1, forward strand.
CGGACGCCGCAGCCGGTACCCAGCTTTGATGAAATTCTCTGGCCACGGAGGGGAGCGAGAAAAAAGCAGAAGGACGCTAAGACGGTATCTGCGTTTATTGCTCCACCGGAAGAGGATTTCATAAAGTCTTTGGGAGAGGGGAGCTTTACACGGGGTATACGCAAAGCAGTATCTATGCTGAAACTGTTAGAGCAGCAAAATAAATTAAAGCCGCTTGAGAAAATGGCCTCCAGCCAACGCGAGTAACCATTAAGCCCCATTTAGGGGCTTAATGGTTCATAACGCTTGCGATAAAGTTGTAAAACGTCGTCAGCAAACTGATCGTCAATGATGTAGAAATAGCACTCCGGTACGTCAAGAACCTTCGCAAATAAGCACAAAGTCTCAAAAACTGGTCGATAGGCACCTGTCTCATATGACGATACGCGGCCGCGAGCTGTGCTTTCATCAATACCTGCCGCTACTCCGAGTTGCTCTTGGGTCAATCCGGCGCTGATTCGCGCAGATTTTAGACGTTTAGTGATCATGTTTTTGCCGTCTTAATTAGTTGACGACATGTGTAACATTGCATAATATCGACTGCGTTCAGAATTACAGAACACGCCAACATAATAAAACTTGAGCACAACATCTTTCCAGGGAGGCCGATCAAATGATCGGCCGTTTTTTTTGGTTTTTTGTTGAGAATGTCTAGGGATTAAGTGCCGTTTATGGTAGATGAAAAATGTTTGTCAGGTAATGAATCCGCCACGGGCGCTGGTGCTAGCGTATTACAGCTGGATAGCAATGATGTCTGGTCAGTTATTACCGGGCACTTTGTTGCCCCTAGATCCGATTGTATCCTCACAATATTCCTGTTGCTCACTGCTGAGCATCCAGAACTGAAATTCTCTGAGTACCCGCTTGCAGTAAAGCTTGTCACTGACGTGGTTATGACTTGGCGTAGCGTAGCTGAGTAAAAAAAGAACCACTTTGTGATAACCGGTCATCCAATTAGAGTTATGCAGTAGAACTTATCCACATATTCACCGTGTAAGATCCAATAAATTAACCAATACGATCCCAGAACCACCAAAAAGATCCCGGAGCCGCTTAGGCCACTAACCATGCGCTCTGTAGCCACGCTTGTGTGTTTGCAAACGGGATAAGTGTGTTTGCTTACGGGATAACCATGTTTGTAAACGGGATGAATATGTTTGCAAACGGGATAAAGTGTGTTTATAAACTGGTAAAAGGATCCTTTTGTCCACATAACCCAGATCATCAAAGAAGCCCATTAATGACCATTAAAAACAATGCTTTAAGTCTAATTGATGTTCTTGCATCCAAAGGTGAAACAAAACTTACCCCCAACAAAAACAGCACTGTGCAGCCTGTTGCGCTAATGCGACTTGGTCTGTTCGTACCAAGCCTGAAGCGCAAAGGGAAGAACACAGACAGCGTTACTATAGATGCCTCAGAGGAACTATCCAAGCTTGATATAGCCCAGGCGGAAGGGTACTCAAACATTACGATAAGCGGGCCTAGGCTTTCGATGGAGACTGATTTTAAGGTCTGGGTAGCGGTCATTTTGTCATTTTCGAAGTATGGCCGGGACACAAACACGATCGAGCTGCCTTTCTCTGAGTTCGCCACGTTTGCCGGATACCCGGACAAGGAGAAAACGCGCGTTCTGCGGGAGAGGATCTCCGACTCGCTGACCAGATTGCGCGGTACCACGATTAGCCTTTCCTCAAAAAACAAAGACAAACTGACTGTTACCGGCTTGCTTCAAAAGGGGAACTGGGACGTGAAGGCTGACATTATCAAGCTTACGGCCGATGAGTCACTGTGGGAGCTGTACCAGGTAGACAACCAGGTGCTCCTACAAATGTTTGTACTCAGGAAGTTGGCGAACAAGGGGACGGCGCAAGCGCTATACACGTTCATCGAAAGCCTCCCACGAAAGCCGATCCCGTTGTCTTTTTACCGAATTAAGCAGCGCCTTGTGCTTACCTCTCCGCAGAACCAGCAGAATCGCATTATCAAAAAGGCTGTAGAAGAGTTGATCGCCACTGGTTATCTCGATGCCTCAATTCAGAAGCGGGACAAGGACTGGCATGTGTTGATACATGGCCGCAACCCCAAGTGCCATCTGCCAGCCGGTGTCAGCCCTATCGAAGGCCTGGACGACGACGAGTGATTTTGTGTTTAGAAACTGGATTGGCTCAAGTAAAAATGTGTTTGCTTACGGGATGGCTGGTGGTATTTGGCAAAGTTTGGCGCTGGGTACCGGGATAAACCTATAACTTTTCCCGTTTACAAACACATTTTCTTCGTTCTGAGCGCCAGCACACATCATTTATCCAGTTTATAAACACGCGGGTAAGTATCCATCCAGTTTATAAACACATTCCCAACACCACTCTTAAACATACATGATATGATTAAGGCTAATCCATCAGCCTAAAAATCATATGAGACTATCAATCATATGAGACTATCAGCAATTCAAAAGGATACCCTGTTTATCCTTCATGCCTTCCGCTTGAAGGGGCGTACCGGCGGGATCCGTCAAACGGGCCTGTTTAACATTGTGAGCGCCAACCGCCCGAGTGAGCTTTTCCCCAACAACTACAGCATTTCGTGCAGAACGATGGCCAAGAACGGGCTTGTTACGTTAGAGCGTGATGATAGCCTGCGGTTGTACCTAACTTTGACTGCGGCCGGTGCTGAGCAGGCGGCCGAGATCTACAAACAGCGGGTGGGATGAGGGGCGTTCTCCGACCAATAAAAAGGGCCGCAATAGCGACCCATATCTTCAGCGATTACTCTGGTTTGCATCCATTTACTCATAACAACCTCGTCTCGTTGAGCGTCATTAAAATTGTATGGCAGCCCGGCGACGAAACCGAGCGTTCGGTGATCAGCCTAGCCATACGAAGATACTAACATATACATTTGTTACATTGTCACTCAACTGCCCCGTTAATCTCGTTAACGGTGATGTTGTAGTTATTCGTCTTGGCCAGGCTCTCCATTACTTTTGGCAGGAATAGTGCCGGGTACTGCCCGTACTGCGCGATCAAGTCCTCCGGCAGAAGGCACATTTCCGCCGGTAGAATGGGCTTGTTGTGCCTGTCTGGGGCGATATTTGGCGTTAAAAGCACTGATGCTTTCGTGGTGCAGCCGGACAACAGCGGCAGGCAAAGGCTGAATAGAGCAGGGATCATCGACCATCGCTTGAGCGAGCTTTTCTTGCAGCACAACATTTTCACGTTTGAATTCCTCTAATTTCTCGGCTTCTTGGCCGCGTTTCTTATTGAGCTCAACCAGGCGATTCTCTGCGTCGTCGCGATCGGCGGCGGTCGTGGCCAAGGCCGACGTCAGGGCATCGTTACGGTTGTTGGCGTTGCGAAGCGCACCATGGGTTTCTTCGAGGGCTGACGCCTGTTCTGCAAACTTGCTGGCTATGACTGCATAACCACCCCAGGCGGTGGCCACAACTAAAAGCGCCACACCACCGATCAATGCGGCTCGGCGGATCTTCGGGATTTTCAAAATGCTGAAAACCAAGGGTAGGGGGGACATCATTTTCCTCCGAATAGGGCGTTAAGCACGCTGGTGGGGGTGATCGCTGTAATCGCGCCCTGCATCGAGGAGCTGGTACCCATGGAATCCAACACAGATATTCCCACTGCGTTGCTGAAGGCCTTGGCCGCCTGGTCAACGGATAACTTGCCATCTCGGGTTAAAACGCTCACCGCGCTAGCAGCGCCCTGGATGCCACTAGACGCGTTTTTCATGACTTCGCACGTAGTTATGAGGGTTTTGACCAGATCGTTGCTTAGCGAGGGCGCTGGTGGCGCTGTGGAAGAACCAGAGCCAGAACCACCAGCCGGTGGGACGTTTAGGATCGTGTTAATTGCGTTCATCGCGTTGGCCACTGGCGACGGGATCACTTTAGCAATAGCGTCAGCCATCGACTTCACTACAGCTTTGTCTGCTAACGCGGTTACCAGCGCCGGTGGCGTGGTAACAGGTTTGTTTTCTCCCTTCAGGTAACAATCCCAGCCGATGCTGACGGTGATCAGTTCCGAGGGAGATTGGTACGAGGAAAACGCTTCAGCAAAACCACTACCGGCACTTGCGGCTACGTCCAGGAGCCGGGCCACCTCTTTGATCTGGTTAATCGCTGCGGTGATACTGGAAGGGTACGTAACTTCGGGCAGGATCAGGGCCAAGAACTCGGCAGACTTGCTCTGCGCCTGGCTGCCAGCGGCCGCAGCAGCAGAAACGGACTCGGATGGTGTAAACCCCGATTTATTGAGCTCACGGAACGCCGCAATTTGCTTGGGATTATCCAGCATTAGAACACCTCCACCAGCGGATCGCCGGTGGCCACGATAGAGCCGCAGGAGACGGGATCATCTTTGCAGACCACCCCCTTTCCGTTAACTGTGAGCCAGGGCCGGGTAGAAACCGCTACGCCTGCATGCACAGATTGAATATCTGCGTGTGCGCTAAATAAACTGCCATCGACCATTACCGGCACGCCATTGATCGTGACCAATGGATCGCCTTCAACGCAGGGACGCGGGGGGAATCCCCCGTGCCCTGAACATATAGCCCCCATGACTGAGATATGTGACATCAGGCAAACGTCCCTTTCAATCGGGCGTGAAAGTCATTTTCAGTCTCGCCAGCCTTAATGAATGAATGGATATCGACGTTCGGTTTTAACAGCGGAGAATCCTTCGTAGCTAGATGCAGGACGTGGTATTCCTCGCTGGTGGCCAGCTCATGCACCAGCGCTTTTTCACCGTTTAGCACCAGTGGTTCATCACAGATGAGGATCGTGTCTGGGTAAATCGTCTCAACTATTTGTTGCCAATGGCCGTTTGAAGAGAAGCCGCCCAGACCGTCGAAGATGATATCGATGGGTAGCTTTTGCCCCATCATGTTGGTGGCGAACTTGTCCGTGAAGTCGCGGGGAGTCACAAACACGACTCGCGGCCGGGCGTCGTGTCGCTGAAAAATTAGGTTTCCTGACTGCACCAACGGTTCATCTTTAGGTAACACCTGGTTTAGAGCTGAAATGACAATTGGCCCGAACTTGCCTGCTTTGTTGCTCACGACGATCGTCGTGCGGCGCTTATCGATAAGATTTGCCACTGCGATGTTGGTAATTTTATTCGACATGCCGCAGGTAGGGCCGGTTAAGACCACTATTTTTCGGTTTTCCCCAGGGGAGAAGAATGCTTGTGCTACTTCTTTTTGCTGCGGGTTTAATATCGTCATGAGATGTGGGTTTGAAAGGATTCCGGTCGAAAGTGTCATTGGTTGCACTCCTTAGTAAAACGAGAAATACGCTTCTCTAGAATCGACAGGTAATCACCCATGATTCCCTTTTGTTCGGTCAAGAGGGTTTGTTCACATTGGGGGAGAGAAAGAAAAATGGCCGTGTTCAGAAAGTTAGAAAGCGCGTTTAGCTTTTCGGCCAGTTGATATCGTTCATCGATAACTCGTTGTTGATATGGCGCTGGTTGGGTTTGTTGGGACAAGGTAGCCTCTGCATATTGTTCAATGGAGGACTAACCGTACCCGAACTGAGTTTTGCTTCTGTATGCTAAATTGCGCGGGTACAATACCGACCAAACAGGAGGCTTTTGGCCGCGATAATCAGAAAGGATTTTTATGAAAATGAAGGCATTGCTGGTAACTGCATCTATATCTCTATTTACCCCCCTGGCATTCGCAGCACAGCAGGCGATATCGTTTCAATGCGATCGGCATAACATCCTGGTCTATAAACAGCATGATGGCCAAGGCCGTACAATCGTAACGCTGAATGGGGAACGGGAAGATAACGTAAAAACCTCACAATCTACCCAGGCCGGGGCGAGCGTTGTCACTATATCATTTGTTGAGTATGCGCAGGCTGGTGGGTCATACGGCCTTTATAATCTGCATGCTGTGGAAAAAAACAGTATGTATTTAACGAGCGAATTGTTAGATGCTGACGACCGGCCAAAGCGCAAAGCGAAGCGATACGAGTGCCGTTTTAATGGGGTAATCGATGCAGCTACTCCACCAGCATTCACAGCTGGCGAACAACGCAGGGCTGACGAAGAGTTTGATGCTAGAAACTAGGATAAGGAACATCTGTAATGAATAGATTTTGCAAATTTGGTTCAACATTTCCAAAATGGGATATGGGGGACGTAATCCTATGGAAATTGTTCCCTGATGATCCAGTTAAGGTTACAGGCGAGCCTAGGTTATGGGCGTACAAAGCTGCATATCTTCAATATAATAAAGACAGAATAATAAGACATGCACATCAGGAAAAAATACCAGTGTTACTTTTAGCTGGGGTGACAATAGCAGAAGTGGCAGGTGCCCCCGAGAGACTGAAAGCCTTTGGCGTGCTTCAAGCGTATCAGCTCATGGATTTTTTCAATAATAGTGTAAATAAAATTTCCAATGCAACATCTGTTGGGAGTTTGGCAATTCAGCTAAGAGCTGCTGCGGAAACTCTCGGCATTGACCCCGATGGATTAACAACAACCAAGCAGTTACAGTTAGCTAATTGCCTCTTGGATGATGAATTTAATATAAGCGTAGTCGCCAAACACCTTAGAGATCTTATAGTATATGATAACCCCGGCATAGTTGACACTTTAAACATAACAGATGAGCAGCTAATTATAGCTGCATCAAGATATAACCGAGGAATACAAAGAGATAGGGGGGATTTTGTAGCGTCAATAAATGCGGAAATAGGTGACCCCATAAGAGAATATAGTTCGTACGGAAGAACTATAATCAAAAGAAGATATATTATAATGAAAATTCTTGGGCTATGACATGAAGAAAATAACACCGATATCAATTATCATGGTGATGTACACTTGGTTCCTAATGTTATCATCACTCGCTTTCAGCACTTTAAGTGAAGAGTCCTATATTGATGGGGATGAAATTAAAAATGTTTGTGATGCAATTAGGGTTTATATTGTAGATGACTACAGGGGAACCATGGCAATAGCAATATTATTGGCATTCTCTCCTGTTGTCATTTACATGGCGGTAAGAAAATTTCGTGGGATTTTTGTTAATCTCAGTGCTGTGGCTTTTTTAATTTCATGGGTGTTTTTGTTTATTATAAAGTTCAAAAACTGCCCTTGGTATTGAATTTTAAAGCCGCCCTGGGGAAATAAGCAGGGCGGCTTTGGGTTACATAACTCTTTCATCCCAAATGCTATAACCAGAAGTACCAGCAATGTGGTGCTCCCATGTGATACTTTGGTATTTTAAAGTAATCATTTCTTCAGGTTGGTTTTTCTCATGGTCAATGGCATGCGGGTAGATAGTATTAATTCGGCTGATATAAGCTTTAGTTAATTTCACGGAGTAGTATAATTCTTGAGTACCTGACGCCGATGTTCTATAGAAATAGAACTTCACATCAAGACACTCATTATTTGATATAGCAACACCCCAAAGAGGAGAGGATTTATCTATTGGCTTAACAAATGAAATAGGCCCGTGATTAACGTTTTGCTCTCTTGATATAGCATGCTCGAAAGCAAGTGCTAATATTTGGTCTTCATGTCCATTTTGATACTTATTTCCTATTGATGCAAACGTTGAACACCCGCCAGAAATCAACCCTTGCCTTTCACCTGTAACACCTACATAAATCGAATTGGCCATATGTAAAATCCTTTTCAAAATTCTTGGTATTTATAACGATCATCGTGATTATAGTCACAAAAAAAACCATCTGTACATAACCAAGTGCCAGGCCAAAACGTAAACAAGGAATGCATTTACATTAATGATGTTATTAAGGTCGATATATATAAAATATCTATTTTATCTGGCTGCCTATTCATGTATTTTTGCGCTTCCTCCAGTGATGTGAACGTTTCAATTGTGATTTCATCCGCGTCAGGCCTTTGTGCTGGTCGTACAAGCGCAAACGTACCATCCCCGATCACTTTGAATACGGGCTCCTCTCTTCGGCTAACCCATTTAGCTTGGGCGGCTTCAGCCAGGGCGCAGGCATCTTCATAGCTGTCAGCAATGCCGAGCACTGACGATCTATCCCAGGCACCACCATTCAGGCAGCGAACGTGGATTTGCCCGGAGGTATGTGTCACTCCGTAGGGGTGATCCCACCAAGCATCTAATTGCGCTTTGCTACGTGCGTCGTTTGGCGTGTTATCGAATTCTTTGGGGAGTACGGGATCAAGCGGGATACGATTAGGCATTGTCTCTCCTGCGCAGGGCCGTAGGCATAATGGCCGTATAATTGCAGGATCCTTAGACGATTTGCAATGACGGAACTCTGATTATTAACTCATAATTATGAATTATGAATTATGAATTACTAACTAGTGTTTCACAATGATGACGCAAGCCCACGGGGGTGGGCTTGGTGGGGTCTGAAGCCCAATCGTACGAAAACGTACGCTAAGTATGTTTCTTAACCAAAATGGTGTTTGGTAGACTGGCGAATGTCATGACCGTGGGTAGTAGCCAGGTTTGGCCCTACGGCCCTTTTCATGCCAGGTATACCGCGATTGATCGATGGTGCCATCGCAGTGAATGCAGCGGTACTGTTTTCGATGTGCAGGATTGCTTGTGTTGTCTTCTTTAAACTCATGGTAGGGGCATGCGTTAAGCTTATCGAAGTTGGCCTTAACGCTGGTGGCTATACTGCGCATGTCCTCACCGGAAATACCAGTCAGCTCCCCGAGGACATCCAAACCGTTCTTTTTCTCCATGGGTACCTTCCTTCTAAATTGTCATAACGTTGCTATCAAATCACTAACGTTCTGCCGCGTATCGCCTTTGCAGCTAAGTGAGCGGGGGGCTTCTAGGTCGTGGATGGTCATTCTGTGTTTGGCATACAGATCAACGATGTTCGGTGCCTGGCTGTTTGTGATAACTATTGCAGCGCCTCGTAAGTGGGCGGCCGCCAGGTGATACATCAAGGTCTGCTGATCCTCAAAACTAAATCCACCAGGGGCATAAGTCGTGAAGCCTTTTTTTCCCTCCAGTGGTTCATACGGCGGATCGCAGAAAATTACATCACCGGGGCCAGCGCAGTCGATCGAGGACTGGAAGCTTTGATGGGTAAACTCACACCGAGCAGCTACTGCGTGACACGCTTTTATTTCCTTAGCTGGCAGATAGGGAGCTTTATATTTTCCGTAACTTGTGTTTATGCCCCCGGAAAGGTTGTAGCGGATTAACCCGTTGTAACCGTGCCGGTTGATAAACATGAAGTGAGCTGCACGCTCCACCAGCACCAGGTCGTCTTTTCCCGTGTTGAAGCGCTGACGGGCTGCCTGGTACCCATCAGCCGTGTTCTTTGTGGCGAATAGATCAATAAGAGCCTCTATCAGCTCGTCAGGCGACGATTGGATCACTCGGTAGGTAGTTATCAGATCATTGTTGATATCGCCGCATAGGTACGCTGGATAGTCAAAATTCATGAATACCGAGCCACCGCCGACAAACGGCTCAATCAGGCGTTTGCCTGCGGGCAGGTGCTGGGCAATGGTCTGAAGGATTGAGGCTTTACCACCGGCCCACTTGAACATAGAACGTGTAGGCTTCTCCCGAAGTTGAGCTCGCTTATTGACGTCGATACCGAGGGCAAGGCTTATCTCCATTTTGCTTCACCCCCAAATGCTGCAAGGGAGTCGCTGATTACTTCAGAGACGGTCTGCGCCATTAGGAGGAAATCGGCTCGCTTGCGAACGTCGGATCCAGCATCGTCCTCGTCCTGCATTTCGTCGTTGGTTTCCAGGAACAGATCGGAGAACTTCAGGCGTTTGAATATGCAACTATCGGTCATCGTAAAGTTAACGTGAAACTTAGTCGCGTGGTACAAGTTCAAGTTCGTTACCAGCTTGCCACTGGACATAGTGGACATGATTATCTCGCTGCCCAAAGGCTCATTGCGGAATGACGCCGTGCCGCCGTCGGAGAGAATATCTACCATTTTGGCATCACATTCTTCGGGCATGTGGAGTGGAACAGGGGCTTCACCCGCTTTCACCCATTCCGTCATGACCAGCTCGACAGGGTTCTCGGGGGTAAGCGGGACAACTGGCAAGGAGCCAAGGGTTTTGCGTAACAACGCGAGCGCGTTCTCTGCGGTCTTTGTGCTGGCGGTATCGATGATAACCCGTTTGTTGTCCTGGTCTATCCAGATCTGTGTTTCTGTCCTGCGTGGAAACGCACGAGGTAGCAAAGATTGCAGAATGTCCTCTTTGATTGTTGCGCGCTCTGTGTACTTCAGCCTGCGGTGTTGCTCCTCTTCAATCACTTTAACCCGGCTATTTATCTCTTTTTTTAGATGGCCGGGGGGAATGATTTTCTTCTCAGTTTGCATGCAAAGCAGGATGTGATTATTAATTTTTAGCGTGTACTGTCCTTCACCATCTAGGGCTTTCCATCCATTGCGGCTCATGTCATGAGGGCCGCACGCTGTGAATGCCAATGCTTGCAGCTGCTCATTAAGGTCTTCCGGCACCATTGTGCCTTCGCGATATAAATACACCGCCGCATTTTTGAACAGGGTAAACAAGGGTGTGTCCTTATTTTGTCATCGATTATCTAATCCATAATTAGATTATCGTGACTAATGAAAGGCAATACCAGTTTTTGTTCATTTGTACAGATGGTTAAGGGAATGGCCAGCGCACCAGGTTCACAGGTGCGCTGGAGTGCCTAGCCTTTGATAAAGGCGATTTGTCCCCCTTTAAAACTGATCGTCCCAGATGTGGAAAAACTCATGTTCCCACCAGCTTTAATGTCCAGCTGGTTTCCGGCGACTATCGTCACTTTACCACCGGCATTCAGGAACAAATCGGCTTTGCTTATCATGTACGCTTGCCCTGATTCATTCATCCCAATCGTCGTCCCGTCCGAGGTGCGGGTGATCGCAAAACCACCTCCTTCAGATCGCACTTCAAGTAGACCGTTGCGGTTGAGTACGGCATCTTTTGTAGGGTTCAACTGCGGTGCTGGTGGAGCATCAGGAACATCGGGCGGGATGAATTGGCCAGCCTGGCCAGATGCTTCCGGCGGTACGTTAGGGATTCCACCAGCCCAGTCTTGTGCTGCGCCGACAATCATCGGCCGACGGGAGTCTCCGTCATACGGGAATTCCACCCACACCATATCGCCCGCGATCGTCGGAATAAAACCGGCCCCGATCGGTAGCAGGTACTCTGCCCAGGGAAGAGCACGATCAGGCATATCGTCCCACTCGTGCATGAGCCGTATTTGTGCCTTCATCATGCCGCTTTCGTGGGCTGTGTTGACGATTACTGCCCGCCGTTTACCAATGATCTTGTTAGGCACTTTTCACTACCCCCAATATCATCCGGCATACGTATGAGCGCCGATCTTCGTAATGTGTTACCCCCATTATGGTCATGCTGGTTTCCACCGACTCATCGAGCGCGCTTTCTGTGTCATAGCGCTGAATTAACACCGTGAGGGTTTCGCCAACTGAGAGGCTGGAGTTGCCCTCACATTCAACATCAAGCTTGGGGATCATGGTTAATGACTGGTTCAGCAATACCTCCCGATTGGCATTGGAAATCATCTTGATCGGATATTCTTTCTTGCCGATAGAAATGTACCCATCGGTTTCATGGTATGCGGAGAATCGGTAACGAACCTTGTCGAGATAGCCCTCATCGAGGGTGAAGTGCCGAGTTTTTGTGAATAGGTTCTCAGCCGACGGGTTGTTGGTTTCGTATTTAGCAACGGGTTTTTGTCTCTCCAGTGCGGAGAGTGTTCTGACGTTCAGTTTGCCACGGGAAATCCAGGCCCGCGCACCATGATCGCGGGCTATTGTCTCAATGAGCTCTGACGGCTTTGCTCGTGGGTCGAGGTGATAAGTTGTGATCTGGTTGAAAGGGTCGGCTGCCAGTTGAAGACTATCCCCGGCAAGTGTACTAAGCATATCTTTGGGGTTCTGGTCGACAAAAAACCGAGGGGTAACGGCCCGCTGGTGGAGTTTATGTAGAGCCTTAGGTATGGCCACAATACGCACCGTATCATTGCCGTAGGGGCAGGACACGATCACCATATCCTCTTTCCAGTCAGCCCCGTTTTCACTATCCCCCATGATGGTCACCAGGGAAGAGCCTTCCCTCATTTTCCTCTCGTTCATCAGCTGATTGTTGACGTCACGGACATGCAGCTCCAGCACCGGCGCGCGCATGTTCATGTGTGAGGAATAAGTGGAGGTCGTGACCATTTCCCTGGGGATCTCCTCACCATCGATCACAACAGACTGTAGGAAAAACTGGTTCAGTTGTGCGGCCATATCAATTCTCTTTCACTGCTGTCAGGACTTCATGGCGGATCTTTCTCGGGTTAACGGCCATGGCCATCTTAACGTCGGCGGATACCGTGAGGACTGCTTGCGCTGCGAAAATACGCTCTTCACCGATCGGAGCCGAGATATCAGTGAATGCAATGTCGCGGCTATCCGTAAATGTTGCGTCTAACGCGGTTTCAACCAGAGCTAACGTAATCGGAGCTGATAGTGAGCGGTGCCCCGCAAATCTGAAGCTAACGCCGATTGTGTTAATCAACAGAGAGAGCGTTTCTTTCTCTGCGGCCAGTATTGTGATCGAGTACGTCAGTGAAGCATTTGTGGTGCCGATCGTGGCATAGGGTTTGTCATCCCCATCGCTGACCACTTCCAGCAGTAGGGGGGCAGGGGTATCACGTTTGTGCTCTAGGCCCATGAAGGCGGTATCGAAAGAGCGTGAAACGTTGATCACAGGCAGTACCTGGGGGTTCTTTGGCCTTTCAGTTTTGGCCTTCCTGGCATCGGAACGCCGCAGGGATTTTAAAAAATCGACTATATCGTCAAACTTCCCCAAGACAACTCGATTTGCCGCAGGGCCTCCGATAAATCGTACGTAGGAGGCGTTTTCTATGGATTTGGTATTGACCCTGGCATTGTCAAACATGCGGCTGATGTAGGCTGCAATGGCACCGTCAACGGCTTGGAAGCCAGAAACCTCAAATTCGCCGGTTGGTTCTAAATTCAATTCGTTGAAGCGGGATAGTAGTTTTTCCATCATTGTGTAGCCTCCGGAGATCCTTCAAAGTTGCGCGCCGGGATACAGTAGTAAACCGATCCGACTGACGCGGTACCGTACGTAAATATGCGGTGGACATACCACCAGCTGCGCACCGTGTTACCCTCTGATAACGATTCGTTCCATTCCAAAATAGAGCCAACAGGCACAAAGGCGCGGGCCGCCGGATGTGGGTTACCGTCGTCGTCTTCTCCCGTTTCGATCGCCTCAAGAGGGGGGGAAATCCGTAGCAACAGGACGTCATCAACGCCACCATCCTGGTCACCGTCGTTATCCATCGCATTGAGGCCTGCACGTTCATCCGGGCAATCCAGTATGGCCACCGGCGCAGGGTCACCGTAAGTTAGCGTTTTCTGGTTATTACCGATCTCTGTGAAGCTCGGCTCAACCGGCTGGCCATCGTCGTCTAAATCAACGGGTTCGGCATCGCTGGGGATGTAGAGCAGGGCGTCAAAAGCGTCAGGGTCAGCGGCAATGGCCCGCTGCCAATCTCTGCGCACCATGTCGTTAAAAGGCGCGTGCCCTGAATATCGGCTCTTTAGCGCCGGTGCTGGCCGTGATGCAATACTGTGAGGGATTGTTGCGGTAGCCGGTGAATCCGGCTCCCCGTGCGGTTCTGTGCCGTCGTTGTCGCTATCGCTGATATTTACATCATCAACGTTGGTAAAGGCTGGAGGTTCAACCTCAGGCGTGCTGGTGGGCGCTTCCGGTGCTGGCCTGATCTCGATAGGCATATTTTCCGGCAGCTCTTCCTCGTTTTCCGGCTCGAAAAATTGGCTGTAACGGCTCATGTTTTATTTCCCTAATGTGCTTTTAATGTGCAGTTCGAAGGCCTTGGCCGCCTCTTCTGGTGTTTTACCGGCCATTACCTGGGCGTCGATGAATAGCTGTTTCTGCATCTTCAATAAGTCTGACAACTGCCGCTTGTAGGCTTCGACGTCGCTGGCGTGCTGCTTGGCTTTAGCTTCAGCTGCTTTCCGGCGTTCGCGCTCCTGCGCCGTCACCTGGCGCGCCCTGGCCAGCTTCTTCCGAGCGTTATCGATCTTGGTTTTATCTTTGTCAGTCAGCTTGCTCTGTAGCGCATCGATACGCTTCTGGTACCGCTGATACTCGGCCTTTATCGCGGCATGGTTGGTCTTTCCTTTCCTGTTGCGATTGAGCTGCTTAATTTCGCTCTCGCTGAAGTATTCGGTTGTCTTCTTCCGATCGTCGCCGTAGTGATGGCCCTTTGAGGCCTTGATGAGGGATTCAATGATCCGAGTTTGCCAGCCAGCTCCCTGCATGCGGGTGAATGCGTGGATGATGTGTTTGCACGCCACACCCCGCAGGTTAGGGTTCTTGATCTTGGGGAAGACGTATTCCTTGGGCGGGGAGATGGTGAAATTGCCAGCTGTGGCGATATAGCGGTACCAGTACATATAACGGCCGCAGTCGCAGTTGATCGAAGCACGTCCGGCCACCAGCTTTCTGACCAGGCGCATTAGTGCGGCACGATCATTGGTAACATTCTCCAGGGCTTCATCCCACTCTTCGAATCGGAGTTGCACCAAGTGGCTGCTGTCGATTGAACGATTAGACGCGGCTACACGGATCAGGGCCACGTTGTGTTGTAAGCCGATAAAGCTGGCATTTGAAATGCCCGAACCGTCGTCTACGTTGTTGTTTGCCCGTTTGACGTCGATCGCTTGAGAGTGGGCCACGAGCTGGGCATACGTGATACCTGGCTGGGTATTTGTGAACTTCTTCCGTGCCTGGCCCCGGTTGGCTTCGAACTGTTTAAGGTCTTCTATCGTGAAGAAAGTGCCGTCTTTCTTTTTGCCGAGCCCAATAATGTCGTCTAAATGCTTATTTCTGAGTAGGGAAGGCGTGAGGTGCCTGCTGCCGTTCATCCGCCGACGCGAATGCGCACGCTCCTTCTGGATCTGGTCGAAGAGGCGTGCAAATTGTTTAGGCGATAAACCATCTGAGATGTACCGGCCGTTATCATCCTTTCTGAAACCGTCCACCAGCCCCCCTACAGCGCCTGGATGGCCGGTAATTCACCGGTATCAACGTAGTGGCGGATCCTTTCACGCAGCCATGCGATCGAAGGAGCAGAGAGGGTTTGGCCAATCGGCAGCGGCTCGTACTCCGCCACGGTACCGGCGAGCAGCCGAACGCACCAGCGCAGCTCGCAAATGCCCCAGATTCGATGTGCTACCAAGTCAGGGCGGTATTCCTCATCGGGTTTTATATCGTAACGGTATAGGTCTACATCCTGGCTATTGGATTTCCGGATCACCTCATTGTGTAGGTATGCCCGGATGATGGGGTCTTCGATGCAGCGATCGTCCAGTCGGTTGTAAGTGGTCATAAGATGATTGTGTCCTCGTCATGTCGTGTTCCTGCCAGTGTCACCGGCCGGATGTCTTTTTTGATTACTGCCTCGGTAATCCATTCTGGCCCGGTATTTACTTCAGCTTTTTGGGGATGTAGGGCACTCATCATTTTTTTGATGTAGCCAGTGCTGCCCACCGGCTGGTAGAACGTGGCGTAACAACACAATATTGTCAGAATGTGTTCCGCTTTGATTTCTGCCCAGGCTATGTTGTAGACGGCTTCGCCACTTGAGTTAAACGAGACGTCGACGATCGATGGGGGGATTTCGAAGCGGCCGCCTGTCGTGGGTAGGATTATGGCTTTAGTGCGTTTTAGTTCGTTATAGCGTTCCAGAGCGACGGAAATTACTGGCGAGCCAGTGTGGTGTTTATCACTAAGTCGGACACGGTTAGCTCCCGTGGCTTTTGATACGTCACCAGAGACTTCATCGACGATCGTCAGCATGCCTCTGCTGGCGAACTTGCGGAGCGAAGGAACGAGATTGTCGTTGATGCCTGTCAGTGTGGGAGCGTACTTAGTCGGTTCGTCCATGACCAGGACGTTATCTTTATAAAGGGCGCGAAGCATTACAGCGTTGGGGCCGGTCAATGTTGCGACGCAGATGGGTAAAGCGGCTGACATAAAATTCACCTCATACAGAAAGAAAAAAACCGCCCGAAGGCGGTTGGTTTCTGCTGCATGGGGATCCGGCTGTCGTGCTGAAAATGTGGTTTCGTGTCGAAAAGCAAAACCCCAAAACCGAACCGCCTCAAGCTACAAGGACTGCTTGGTACCTAACTAACAAAGAGATGGCATACATGAGATACGAAATCGATACTATCCGCCTGGTGCGCAAAAGTAAATAAAAAATTAGACATTCAAGGACAAACCCCAGCCAGGTTGTATCAGGCCTTGTGCGTTCTTCAAAACAAGGTGTGGCTGAATAATGGATTCGCCAACGATCCCGGCTTTTGCGTAGCCAGAAGCAGAACAATCCTTACTGATCGCATGGCCACCAGCTCTAAACACCATCTGAGCTTTGCCATTCCAGCCTTCGCGGTAAATTTCCCAAAATTCATAGTTCATTCCATGTAAATAATTAAACAATTAGTTTATAGATGACATTAGACATTCAGCAATCACCCCACCTTGGGAGGTTCTTCAGCGTTAGCAGTGCCTGTGGCTATGGACAATTCGGTCTGGTCTGGCTCATCATCATCTTCGGGGGCTTTCTCGACCGACATGATGGCCTCAATTTTAGCTGCGGCTTCTTCAGCTGAAATGCCAGTAAACGCGTATTCATCCAGTGCCGGAACATGAAAAACGTCCTTCCCCATATCCGTATTTTCAAGCATCCACTGATAAGTCGTGTCGCTCATGAACTGGAGTGTCAGATTTTCGCCTTCGACGGCGGGCTGCAACACGTATGCCTTGCGGCCGATACCTGCGATGCGCAGCGCGGCAAAACAGATGGCATGGCTTAATACGCCCGAAACCTCAGAAACCGGCTCTGTAGCGCCAAATTTCAGGCCTGTTTTGGCCATGTCGTTGGCACCGTAACCTGTATTCAGCTCTACGCACCACTGGCCGATTAGATCTCCATTTTTGAAAACGACAGGGGAAACAACTAAGCCCATCGAACGGACGAGGCTTTGGCCAAACGCTAGATTCTCGAACGGCCGTAATTCGGGCATGGTTTCATACGCGGAGAAATCTGGAGCGCTGCCCTCTGTTGGGTGTTTACGGATCCAGGTGCGAGAACCGTTTTCTGCAACAAACACGTTAGCTGGCCCCAGGCTGGCAACCGGGTCATGTTTAAGGCCTGCAATTAGTGCAAGCGCATTGGAAGCCTCAACGATATCGAGATTGCGATCAGTAGTGGTCAAGCTTAGGTCATCTGTTAAGCGGTATTTCATTCGTGATCCTTGAATAATTTAGAGCGGGAAGGAATTTTAGGGTGGTTTGAGCCAGCGAACGCCGTAGCGAGATGAGCAAGCACCCCTGCGAATTTAGCCTCACAATCCTGCATGCCTCGCCGGGCTGTTTCAGCTGTTGCCTGGTCAACAAAGGTGATGGCACGATCGAGGCTGAGCATTGTGTAGTCTATCGATATATCTCGTAACGCGGGGTGATCTGGCAGCTCTAGGCCCAGTACAACAACGGGGGTTTTATGCTTAAAACCGGCGGCCAGGGTAACTCGCCGGTTGTCCAAAATGAAGACCTTGGATGCATGAATTTTAGACACAAGACCCCCCGATAAAACAACGTTGTCATTGTATATCTAATTTATAATTAGTTTAACGCTATTTTTGTTAGTTGGTCTTCTTGCCATGCTCCATGAAGTCCAACATAGCCCCTTTTTGGGCCTCAATATGACGGATGTACCCCATGACGGTTTCAGGCTTTGTCCATGTACCTTCCTGCATGATTTGGGCCACGCTGTAACCGGCGGCCGCCATGTCTTGTGCAGCTCCAACACGGGCGCTGTGGCCAGTCCAACATGTATACCGGTCTTTGTTGGCCTTGACGTCGTTTTTCTCCAGTGCTGCCCATGCGTCAGAAAAGATCTTTTCCATCGATGGGGCGGTAAGAGGTTTGGTCGTATTGATGATCGCCTTGTTGGTTCGGTGGGTGCCACAGAAGAGAAAAGCGTCGGGGTGGTCGGCCAACCCGGCCATGTTTATCCAGCTGGTGAGTCGTTCACTCGACTGAAAACTGAGTGATTTGGTTACGCCCCCAGCTTTGAGAACTGTCTTGGTATAGCCCACATTAAGGATGATTCGACCATCGGGAGCTCTACCGATGTCGCGAACCCGGATGCGGGAGATCTCGCTCATACGTAGCAAAGTGCTGTATGCGACATGGAGAAAAGCCAAGTTGCGGATGATGGCCACACGATCTGAAGCAACCCAGAGTACATCGAGGCTAAACAGATCATCCCGCCGGAACGGTACAGCCTGGCCAGTGCGTTCACCGGCAACAAGCGCGGAGCGGCGGGTCAGCCTCATGGCTCGCCTGACCGTAGATGAAGAGGTTGGCGATACTACTTGCGCCTCACGATGTAACATAGCAATCATTGATGTATGCACCTGGATTGTGCTGACGGCCATACCTTTTTCTTCCATGTGGGAAATATAGTCACGGAGGTCGGTACTTTTCATTGGGAAAAAAATTCGACCTTCTTTTTTCGCCCACGCTGCAACTATTCGCATAACGCTGATTAACTGCTCCCAGGTGTTGGCAGCGAAAGCCCCTTTATCACGAACGAGCTCGCGCAGCCGTGCGGATATATCGTCCTGTGCGTCGAGGGCGATAAGTGAATTCAGGCCGTTGAGGTTTTCCATGTTCTTTCCTTCGTTTTAACGCTGGTGGCGCTACGTGAAAAATACGTCACTCGCAAGGGGATTACCTTGCAGATTTTCTGTAGCGATACTGATTCCGAATGCTACTTTTTATAGGATTTTTCTTGGTAGTAGCTAAGAGGCCCGTGCGAGTCTAAACCCCTATTAGTGATTCGGACGTAGGCAGGTTTGATTTTTACCGTCGACGAGCTGCCAGGAGAAAAGCTGATGCAGGGCGATAAACGCCCATTGAACGGCCATACCCTTCCCCCTTCAAACCGCATAACTTTATATAACTCCCATTATATAAAGTCATTGATTGGAAGTAAAGAACGCCTATGATTAAGCTCAGAAGCCGCCCTGTAGATATAATGCTGTTTTTTGACAAAACTCGCGGAACAGGACGCAAACGCAAGAGATTCGTTTACACCCACTCAAAAAAACGGTCATCCATTGATATAATTTGTAATGGACACCGATCCAAAACCATATAAAATACGTATGATATGGAATGAAAACAGACTATTCTTTTAAAGGGAATTTCGTGAGTTCTTTAACCTCTCCTGATCACGATCAAATACTGAAATCGGCAAATGAAAATTTCATCACTATAGGGACATCTTCTTTTATCACTGAAATGATGTGTGTATTAAGCGTAGAATTTCCATGTGACTGCATGCCGGAAGCACACAGGAGAATAAAGATCCTGAGCCAAATAAATGCTTCGTAAGCCAATAGTTAACATTGCTAACTTAATGGCTTAGCGGCTTGTCCTGTTCCCAAAGCCCCTTTCTGGGGGCATTGACAGATTAGCTCCTGCGAAACCACCTGTACGATAGACTGGCCCCCCCCCTGTACTAAAGTATAAAAAAAACCCTCCATTTGTGGAGGCTATGTAGGTTTAGTCTCATAAATCCCTCATATTTCATCTAACCAGCAAAAAACATTCTCAATTCGTGTTGAAACGTATTAAAATAAAGTTGGTCTAATAAACTAATTGGTAATTAGACTTCCGGGGTTATAGGAAGGACTGTGCAGCGCTTATTAACGTATGGGAATGAATTACATAATGAATACTTCCATCATTTTCGATACCGCATTTAAAGCATTTAAAGAAGTGCGAAGGGAGTGGATTCAGATTTTACACGACAATGCGGCATACATTAACGACAGCGGAGAGGCCGTGGAACGGCCGGTGGCAGTGATCAATGATCCGGAAGTGATGGATCGCCTGCGACATCTACAAAAGGAATGGGAGCTCTTCTACCAAATTGCTGAGTCCAGGCGCGCACTGAAGCTTATGCCTTTGCCCCCATCGTTTTATTCTCCGATACCAATTATCGCGGCAGATGGTGACTTAGCTGGCATCATCATTAGACCAGCGGCAAACACAATAAAGTGGCACCGTGATAAAGTGATCTTGACACTCCAAAAGAAGCTGACCCAGCATCTACGGATGCGCAGGACAGTGGAGTCAGGAATGTTGCCAAAAAGCGAACTGGCTATGATAAATGCGGCGATCGCTGTGTATGAAGCCGATATAGAGCGCTTCGAAGCCATGCCAGAAGACACCATACTCGTGCGGCGGCAAAGTGGTTACACCGATGTTATTGTAAAGATCAAGAACGAAGCATTACAGGAAGATGTGACTACTCTTGTTGGGAAGTTCGATGGCTTTATAGATATCGAATCCACGCGGGTGGGAGCCCACGGTTGTGTTATCAATGGCTCTCGACTGAAATATGAGCCAATCGTCGAAAACAACGCCGCAGGCGTCCGGTCTAATGTTTATGCAAGCATTAAGCCGGTGCCTTGCGCGCTAGCGAGCTCTAACGTGTCTTTTTACTTCCTCGACGATGTGAACCAGGCAAAAGAAAAATTAAAGAGAGAAATTGACGAGGCCCGACGCGAAGTGCTCCGCCTGCGCATAAGATCTGGACGTGCAGATAGTGATAGGATCGCCGCAGAAAAAAAGGCATTTGACGCGAAAAGGAAGCGAGTTCCGCGTATTACTAGCAAAGCTATTCCAAAGGCTAAAAATTGATGTGTTGCAACGGGAAGGAGGTTATGCCACTCCTTCCTCCGGATCATCAAATGCATCGAGATACTTCAGTGCATCAACACGTAAGCTTTCACGGTCAAACCCGGTATCGTCATTCGCTGCTACATAGTCCACCAGCATAGCGAAGCAGAACGTGTCCCACCGGTCTGGAGATTTGATATTCAACTTCTGCCGCATGACGGTTTTTTTCATGATCACGTTTTGACCCATTTCGTTGATGTCCACCGGGATCTTGCTGGCCTGCTCGGCTGTAGCCTGGTTGGCATCCAGGCGCATCCGGCCAGACTTAACCGCATCGCGGGCCATGATGTTGGCAAAGGCCCGCTGATTGGCAAATCGTTGCTTATCTTCGCGGGAGTGCATCGGCTTACCCCAGTTGATACGAACCACAGGAACGCCCAACGATTCCAGCTCTCTAACGGTCGCATCACCAATGCCGTCGGCATCCACCGCGATGGTTATGTTGGGGTACTTCTCCTGGGAGCACTCGTTAAATATGGCATGTGCGAACTTCGTTGGATGGCAATCACCAGGCATCTCCAGCACTTTGAACGGGACAACTCGGCGAGTAAGCCTGCTGCCAGACACGCGGAAGATGCTCAATATCGACTTGTCACGGCCGTTCCCGACGTCGCAGCACGCGATCCAACCCCATCCCTTGTGTAACCTGACTTTTCGCCTGGCGGCCCTGTCGCACTCATCCCGGCCCAACAAGAAGCCGTTGGCATTTTTCGGGAACAGGCCCAATACCTTGATCTGATACTCGGGATTATCACGGCCGCCGTACTCAAGCAGCTTACTGCGAATGAATTGGGCGTTAACCCAGGGCGATTCTTCCGAGTTAAGTGTTATGGCCGTGAAATCGCCGTTAGGATTGTCCTTGTTACGCGCAAGCTTGTGGTGGGAGTCATAGAAGTACCCGCTTGGCCTGGTAGGCTGCGAGATTAGCAACAGCCGGTTATCGTCTTGAGTTAGTGCGCCGGTGATCACACCGAATGCTTTATCGCTAACGCCAGATGCTTCGTCGATGATGTAGAAAAGATGTTTTGCGTGCTCACCGGCCAACGCCTCTTCGTTACCGCGACGGAAGCCTTTGGCCATCACAGTCCAAGATCCCTTACTTGTGATCTCGTAAAACGAAGTGTCGGTAACAACGAAGTAATTTTGGAGCCACGGCTCTCTCCGGACACATTCTTTCCAGTTTTGTTTCAGGTACTTAAATACGCCGGTCATTACCTGCTGAATTTTGTTCGCGACGATTACAACACGGGCCTCCGGATAGAACATGAGGAAGCACAGGATCATGATTGAGGTTATGTCTGACTTACCTGTACCATGCCCAGACGCCACTGTTGTGCGGCTCCCCGTTCCCTGTGCTGCGTTGATGATATCTTCTTGCTGCCAGCTCGGGATCTTGCCAAATAACTCTACGGATGCCCGCGCCCAATCATACCGGTACCGAATAACCATGTCCCGCCAGCGAGGGTCTGCTGTTATAGAGCGTATCTTCTTTCTACGCGCCATAATCCCCGCCCTCCGGCCCATACAGCTCCTCTTCTGTCAGGTCGTTATCAAACTCTTCTTCTGACTCATATTCAGCACCGATGAATTCACCTTCACGGCCATCGCCGTCGGCATCGATGTCCCCATAGTTCCCGTCATCCACGATCTTCGCCACCAGGGCGCGGCGTTCCGCTATAAACGCCTCTTTGCCATCCCGCATGGCTTGATGCTGCCTGGCCTCTTCATCCAACTGATCTTGATCGACGGTACTTTCTTCATCATCGACTTCAGGCGGCCTGGCGGCCTCGATACGGGCTTGTTGCATTAAGTGAGGTGGAACTATGCCCCCGTTGGCTTCGATGTATGCTGCCGTCTCTGTATAGCTCCAGTCGTG
>NZ_JAGQDC010000077.1 GCF_023282985.1 Serratia silvae
AAACACTGATCCAGATCGCTGACTCAGCCACGCAGTTGGCCTCAGCCGCTGAAGAACTCAACGCCGTCACCGAAGAAAGCAACCGTGGCCTCCAGCAGCAGGACATGCAGCTGGAACAGGCCGCGACCGCGGTGAACCAGATGACCAGTGCGGTCGAAGAAGTGGCGCGCAACGCGGTGTCGACTTCGCAAGCGGCCACCGCCTCCAATACGCTGTCGGAAAAGAGCCGTCAGCAGGTACGCGAAAACATCAGCGGTACGCAAT
>NZ_JAGQDC010000022.1 GCF_023282985.1 Serratia silvae
GCGGGAGCTTCATTAACGTAAAAATGGAATCAATGAATCCCTGAGCGGCACGTAGCGTGAGGCGAAAGACGCGTTTGAGCATCAGTACGGTGGAAATAGCTAACGTAGAATAACGCTGTGGACGCCCTCGTGAAGCGGTTTTTGGCTCGTCATACCAGGCCTGGATAGCCAGAATGTCAGCGAACCTCGATTGACGAGAGCCTTGTTGTAGGCCGCCCAGTTAGTGATCTTGAACTGTTGCTTTGCCACGGGATACCTCCAGAGGGGCAGGAATGTGGTGATCTGATCCTGATTGCAGTCAGAAGTTCGATTTATTCAACAAAGCCGTAAAAATCCTAAAACAACAAAAAGCGCAGATGGCCAATTAATAATATTAGTTACTTCAACAGTAAGCTCGCGTTTGAAATATTTATTAAACTTAACCTTGAAGACAAAACCTATTACAAGAGAAGTCATACACATAATAACGAAAACGACATGAACTATGTGGTCGCCATTAGTATATAGATCAGAAAGCCCTAAAAATATAGACCAATAACAGATAGGAATGCGAATCCGAAAAGATAAAATGGGTTTAGATATAAAGTATTTATATTTTTATAATGTTAAGTTAAAAAATAGTGATGTGTCTATCTTACATGGATTTAAAGTATTTTCATACAAAGAATATCTAAATAATAGCCCCACTATGTGATTGCCAAATAATATCCAAACAATAATTAACGTGTAAAATCTCAGTTAATTAACTTGGCTACCCATAGTTATGTTCACATTACCTCGCATCTAAAACGATGATCTAGATGCAACTATAAATATACATCCAATTTTAATTCTTGATTGACTCCGACACCATCGATGATGTGAAAAAAGAACTCACGGTCAGCAAACAGTAGATTTCAATCAACACGAATTAGTAACACCTCTATCTTGATAAAATTACGCACGCCAGTATAGTTTTAATACAGAGAGTTTGAGGTAATTGTGACGACATATCTTCATTGTCAACTTAACAATATTACTTAGATCAAAATTAAGTATGTAGAAGATATTCTCCAGTTTAAAAATGGTAACATTAATTTTATAAGCAATGGGTTATCTGATTTTTTTTCCACAAAAAAAAACATACATTAATAAGAACATGATATTCCTAGTATAACCATATTTTCGCACCCTACCAGTAATAAATAAATGTAACCTGTTAAAGAATGATTTATTAAAAGAGCCAATGTACGACTCAAGTGCACATCGATGCGAATCGGAAATATCAATATCAAAGTCAGCTAAAAAAATTTCAGCTTGTTTTTTTGTAGAAGTCAATGACTTTAATGATTTCTCAAAAATATTTTTATTTAACCCATCTTTTATACTGAAAGATTTAGCTCCTACCTGATTGTTGCCATGTTGTCTATACAGAATCAATGCGCTTGGGATAAAGTGAATCTTACCAAATGCTGAAGCTATCAAAGCGATATACCAATCATGCATTATTGACTTTGAAACATTGCAACCTTGTACGATTGTTAATAAAGATTTATTTATTGCCATCACACACCCTGTAACGGAATTACTAACAATTAAATCTGAAAATGTCGGATCTTTATTTATTTTCTGATATGCAAACATTGAAACATTAATTGGTGACAGATTCTTGTCGCTAACACATAAATCAGAATGTAACAATATCGGTAAATCTGAGGTCTCAACTTCGTTAAATTTAGAGATAAAAATTGATATTTTATTAGGCAACCATAAATCATCCTGATCACAAAAAAAAATATAATCTGCAGTTGCGGCCATTATCAAAAAGTTGAAGTTATCTTTTACTCCACCCTTTCTATTTCCGTCCAAAAACCTCACTCTCGAATCTTTTTCACTGTAATCAGATAAGATCGAACTTGTATCATCACTAGATTTATCATCTGATATCAATAGCTGGCAATCAAAGCCCGATAACTTATCAAAATTTAACAATACGGAATTGATTTGCTCGTTTAAAAACTCCGCACCATTATATGCAGCAAGTAATACTTGAATTGTTTTAGTCTTTATCATTGTCATAGCCATTTAATCGGTTCTTTTTTCATTAACAAACTGAACAAAAAATTTAATAAAATGTTTTGCATTCTTTTCTAAAATAGCCCACTTAAGGCCATCGATGATTGATAGTTCTTTCCTTTGATACAAGATTGAGTATTTTACAATGCGGTAATTCTTATCGCCGTAAATCTCTTTATTTCTGTCAACGAGATCGTTTAAAGCATTTAAAAATGAGCAACTTTTTGATACCCGTGTTTCATTTAAACTATGATCATGATGCATTATATATGTTGTATCAGATAAGCGAATGAAATCCCCATAGTTATAAGAAAGCCTTAACCAAGTATCCCAATCTTGTAATCTTTTCGCTCTATCATCGAAACCGCCTATTTCAAGCATTCTACTGGTTAGGGTGAAAATTTGATTTGATGCTGGATTGTCGAAAAGTAAATCCGTAAAATTATAAACAAGCTTAGAATTGAAGTTATAATGAATATTCTCCTCTCCGCCAATGTATCTATTCCTAAAATCACAACATAAAAAAGAATATTTTTCATCCCAGTTATTTACAAATAAAGATATCCTATTAGATGTGAACTCGTCGTCGTCATCAATGCCTGTAATATATTTCCCAGTGGCCGAAAATATTCCTTGATTACGGGTAAAACAAGCGCCCTTATTACTTTCATTTCGCAAGTATTTAATACGCGAATCTGTAGAGATCACCCCCTCCATATACTCCTGAGTACCATCAGAAGAAGCATCATCACAGACTAATATTTCTATATTAGAATAGTCTTGATTTAAAACCGATGTTAAAGCACGTTTTAGCCTATCGACACGATTACATGTGGACAGGTATATGCTAACCTTATCTGTTACTTCGTTATTCATTATAGTATCGACCTTGGGATATACATTACAAGACTAAACAATTCATTAACTCAAAATGGGGAGAATGATAAAAAGAAGGGAATAATCCCTTCTCAACTATAGGTTGTCGTATTATGTAATGTTATTTATCAAGATATTTAAAAACAGCATCCCACATTAACCTGGATTCATCTTTCAATAAACGGCTATTTTCAGTTATAGTTTCAACAATTTGGTTTCTCGATTCACTATCTAATATTAAATCTATTCTTTTAATTATTTCAGCATCACTAATTTTCACATCAACCAAGCCTTCAGGGAAACCATAATCATCGAAAAGCATTTGGTATTTATGACTCCAACCAGTAGCCAATGAAGGAACACCTTGTGATAGTGCACTTACCAAACCATGGAAACGGCTACCAATTGTCCCTGTACAACAACCTAAAATCCCTTTTATCTTCAATGCGTCATTTTCACAAACAATTGGGATATTTCCAACAGCAGTTGAAAGTTGCTTGGCTAACTCTAAATCCTTGTTTCCTTCATGGACTAGAATAAAAGGTTTTGCATCTTTTTCAAGAAGACGTTTAGCACATTTGATAAGGAATGGTAAATATGCAACGCTGTCTTTTTCATTTGTCATATCAACCATTCTGTAGTTCGGAACAATACAGAATTTATTGTTTATAGCATCAAAATCATCGGGAATCACACCTGCTAAAAGGTTAGTAAAATCAGGTCGTTTAATAATATTTTGACGTTGGCCAGCAATATCTACAAGATATCTATATGAAATTTTCTCTCGGGGGAAAACGAGCCCTACGTTTTCAGCTATCGTTTTTATTGAGGAGATAATTTCAGGTGACGTAAATGGACCTAGTGCCTGAGGTAGCATAACTACTTTTGTACCATTTTTTTTCCATCTCAGAACAGATTCAGCAAGATCTGCACTCGCATAATGTCCCCATTGATCGCTGTATGCAAATCCAGCTGCATCGATAACTATATCAACCTCACGGTCTAATACAATTCCATATCTGTCTCTAAGTTTCTTAGGGATAACTCGCAGCGTATCGCCCCATTGAATACGAAATTTTTTAAATGCAGCTTTTGGATAGAAACCAGCTGAAGTTAGTTTATGGAAAGGCTGTGGACCATCTTTATCTGTTGGTTGCATGACATAAGTAGCATCCGGATATTTTTCTTTCATTTTTGTTAATGCTGCATAGAGCATCAACTCGGCACCCTTGTTTATGAACCCAGCCATTCTTATTTCAATAATCATTCTAACTCCAAAATGTAAATAGACTTAATAACCAAAGCAAAATACTAAAACTCTTTCATTAGCACCGAAGATGATTTTTTCTGTGAGTACGGAATCAATCCTTCGTCGCTAGCATAACCAACGGCGATAAGTAGCACAGGACGTTGATCAATAGACAGCCCTATTCTACTTGCCATCTTACGTTCGAATAACTCAATATCAGGCCAGTTTATAGGACACGAACTTAAGCCCATAGTCTCTAACGCCAGCATTAGCTGCATGCTGGCTAATGATGCATCGATATAGATAACATGACGATCCTGTTCAAATGGATACGCCGACAAGTTACCTACTACAACTATCAAAGCCTGTAAGTTACCTGAAAAACCGACCGTCCCCATAGGAATAGATCCGACTTCACGGGCCACATCTTGATTCGTCGTAACGAAGAAGTCAAAGGGTTGTCTATTGCATGCTGAAGGTGCTAGTGATGCTATTTCTATGGCAGCTTCAATTTTTTCTTTTTCGACCGACTGCTCCTTGAACCACCTGACAGACCTACGCTGTATGCAGAGGTCTTTAAATTCTTCATATCTAATACCGCTTAAGCAAATTTCACTTCTACGATATGGGATGCTCAAAGATGACACACTAGGTACCGTGTTGACTATGTTATTAAATTTGCTATAGCTTTGCGCTATCACTTCAGATTTTTCAATATCAACAATTGTAAAATATTCAGTTAATACATCTTTAGCCCACGCCATCTCACATTCATCGGTTGTATTTGCTTCCAAGCAGACCAGGTAATGATCTACCGTTTCAGAAATATATCCTTCAGCAAAAACGTCCCTTCTCGGTTGCATGATTATGCCTTTTTCGAGTCGATGAGTATTTCTGCGCAATAAAGCAGAGCTTATATCGGGAACAGTAAGAGAATTGTTATACTTTACTCTTCCGGTAAGAACTGCCTGGTGTTCTCGGCCAAATTTATCACTAAATAAAAAATAATAAAGTGAACTAAGAAATCTAGATTTAGAAGACTTGATACATAACTTACTATCAATTCGTTGCTTAAATTCTGGAATTTTTTTCTTTATACTGTTGGGGATTATTTTTTTTAAAAGAACTTTCATCTTGAAACTAACCTTATGAAAAATAATACTGGACTTAATAATGATTTTGTCATGACAATCCCCATACCTCTTGTGCGACTAAATATAAAAAGAGAAAAATATGAAGATACAGAATAGGATATTATCGTTGCGACGGAGGCACCAATAGCTCCATATGGAGGAATTAAAAACAGGTTCAAAACAATATTTAATACTGCACCACATAAATGTGTAAGTAATGAAAATCGGAGAAGATTTTCAATCACTAACCATTTGCTTAGTACCGCACGCATAAAAACAAAAACCCCTGCCCATATATGGATGGATAGCACAATTGCACTTTCCGCATATTGTGCACCATATAAAAGATAGATCACAGGCTTCGATAAAAAAGTCACAAGTATGGCTATAACAGCAGCCAAAAGGAATAATCGAGTTGTTAATAATTGCAGAGATTGTTTATATGCTTGACTAGACTCGGCTCTAGCCTTTATTAGCAAAGGAAAAAATGAAGCCATTATGATAGTTGGTAGAAAATACCAGGTTTCTGACAATTTAGCAGCAACTGCATATATTGCTACCTCATCATAGCCTACCATTTTACCGAGCATTATTTGATCAATTTTCAAATAAATTATTTCAGCCACACCTGAAAGAATTAGCCACCATGAACGGCTCAATAAAGATTTGGCGACTGAATAATCAGCATTCCATTTTGATATTCTTCCACCGGTGAGACTGTATATCAATAAAAAGGCAAATCCAGACAAGGCCAACTCACAAGTCTGAATTATTAATATAGTTGATAAACTTGCATCAAAGTAAATTAAAGCTATAAATTTCGTAGTAGAACTAATTAATAAAACACTAAATCGGCCTAACACGGCCATTTTAGAATTTAGTTGAGATTGAAACCAAAAGTCTAGTACTTGAAAACAAGTGAATGTATTAGCTAATGACAGTAGCGTGATCCAGAATAAATTTGAACCACTTACGTTAAAAATATAGTCAATTAAAATTAATATTGCTGCACCAGCTAGAGCACCAAAAAATCTTAATACACAAGTTGTACCTAAAGTGGTAAGTTCCCTGCTTTTGTTCTCCACAAAATCTTTTACAGCTATGGCATTTAAACCAAGGGAAGTTAAAGGAGTCAGAATTACAACAATGGACATTATAAAATTATAAATGCCAAACTCCTCTGTGCCTAAGCCTCTAGCCATTACTACGCTCAAAAGCATGCCTAACACAATAGTTCCAACTCTCTCGCCTAGTAACCATAAGGTGTTCGAGACAGCTTTGCTAGACGCATCTCCTTTTTTATTGAATTTCATTACTTTTTGAATAATTGTTTTCATCACTATTTTTCCCTAAACAATATATTTAAAGCATCTAAAAGATAAAAATGTAAACATTATTAGTGATGAGTCTATTTTATAGACATGCTATATCCGGACCAACTTCTTTGTTGAGAGTTACACGCGCGAATTTATGGCCATAACTTGATATAGAAATGGCCAAAATTAGCAATAGTTATTCTTAGTAGCTTAAAATGGTCAGATTATATTTTGCAGATTATAACATCAAGTGCATTAACCCAATGTGATCTATCTATATTGACAGCATTGATTTTATCACAATTTAAGACTGAATATGCTGGCCTTTTTGCTGGTGTAGGATATTCATCCGTAGATATGCCCTTCACCTCAGGAGAACTAGATAGCCTTCCTTTACAGACCGCAATACTGAAAATTGATTGTGCAAATTCATTCCAAGTTACTTCTTTGTCACCACAAAAGTGATAAACACCGCCTGAAACATTTTTTTGTAATAAATCGATAATGGCTTGTGCAATATCTCCAGCATAAGTTGGGCAACCTCGCTGGTCCGCGACGATACTTAAAGTATCGCGTTCTTTAGCCAAACGCAGCATTGTCTTCACGAAGTTATTGCCATATTCGCTGAAAACCCATGCGGTACGAATAATGATTGCTTCAGGCTGTACTGCGGCGACAGCAGTCTCACCATCTAACTTTGTTAAACCATACACACCAAGTGGGTTGGTTACATCAGTTTCAATATAAGGTGTTGATGCTGTGCCATCAAATACATAATCGGTAGAAACATGCACCAAACGAGCTCCAACCTCTTTTGCCGCAACAGCCAGGTTTTCTGGACCAACTTTGTTAATTAGTGCTGCAAGTTCATGCTCAGTTTCTGCTTTATCAACTGCAGTATATGCCGCAGCGTTAACTATAATATTTGGTTGAAAATTTGCTACAGCTGCTCTTACTGCACTTAAATCAGTAATATCCAGAACGTCAGAATCAGTTGCCCATATTTTCCAGCCTGCTGGCAAGCGATCCTGGAAGCAGCTACCCAATTGCCCTTTAGAACCTGTTAGCAAAACTTTCATTTTGTTAATTCCTTAAAGAGTTTACCAATTTTATCTTTATCTGAAAGCAATGGATTCTCTACAGGCCATTCAATACCAACTTCAGGGTCATTCCACAACAAACAGCCCTCATGAACCGGGTTGTAATAATCGGTGCATTTGTATTCAAAATCGGCAACATCAGAGAGCACAACAAAACCGTGAGCTAAACCAGGTGGAACCCAGAACTGAGCTTTGTTTTCCTCTGAAAGGATCAACCCTTCCCACTCTCCATAGGTCGGCGAATCAGGGCGGATATCCACGGCAACATCGAATACTTCACCACGAACAACCCGAACCAACTTACCTTGCGGGTTTACTTTCTGGAAATGCAAACCACGCAGCACACCTTTTGCTGAGCGCGAATGGTTATCCTGTACAAAATCAAGCTCGATGTCCAACATCTCTTGGTAACGCTTTTTCTCAAATGTCTCGAGGAAGAAGCCACGCGCATCACCAAATACTTTCGGCTGGATAATCTTGACACCGTCTATTCTAGTATTTTTAACTTGCATGCTACTTTTCCCCAATCAAATGCGATAGATACTGACCATAAAGTGTTTTACCTAGCAATTTGGCCTCTTCTGCCACTTGCTCACGAGAAAGCCAGCCTTTACGGAAAGCAATTTCCTCCAAGCATGCCACTTTGAACCCTTGGCGTTTCTCAATGGTATGTATAAATTGTGATGCCTCTACCAAACTATCGTGGGTCCCGGTGTCTAACCATGCAAAACCACGGCCAAGTAGTTCGACATTCAATTTGCCTGCATCAAGATACATCTGGTTGAGGGTGGTGATCTCCAATTCCCCACGGTGAGACGGCTTCACTTGCTTAGCCATCTCTACCACGTTGTTATCATAGAAATAAAGACCGGTTACCGCCCAATTTGATTTAGGCTGTGCAGGTTTTTCTTCTAATGAGAGTGCACGGAAATTTTCATCAAATTCGACAACACCAAATCGCTCTGGATCCATTACCTGATAACCAAACACCGTTGCTCCTGTACCCTGTGCAACAACGTTCTCTAATTTTTTACCGAAGCTCTGGCCAAAATAAATGTTATCGCCCAACACCAATGCACAGCGATCCCCGTTGATGAACTCTTCACCGATCAGGAAAGCTTGTGCCAGACCATCTGGGCTTGGTTGAATTTCGTAGCTTAGATTAATACCGAAACGGCTGCCATCCCCAAGTAAACGTTTGAAGGAAGGCATATCATCTGGGGTAGAGATGATTAGGATATCTCGGATCCCTGCCAACATCAGCACAGAGATCGGATAATAAACCATCGGTTTATCATAAATGGGTAACAACTGCTTAGATACACCACGTGTAATAGGATACAGACGCGTACCAGAACCACCCGCAAGTACAATCCCTTTCATTAGTTATTCCTCAATAAAATTAACGGGTTAATCCCAAGCGCTCGCCAGCATAAGAGCCATCTTTAACACGGCTCCACCACTCTTCATTTGCAAGATACCACTCTACAGTTTTCCGGATACCACTCTCGAAAGTCTCTTGCGGCTTCCAACCCAGCTCCTCGTCAATTTTGGCTGCATCAATTGCATAGCGCATATCATGACCTGGGCGATCTGTAACATAGGTAATCAAATCTTCATACACATTGATACCTGCTGGTTTCGCTGGCACTAGTTCATCCAGCAGTCGGCAGATGGTTTGCACTACTTCAATATTCTTACGCTCGTTGTGCCCACCGATGTTATAAGTTTCACCGATAACACCTTTAGTTACTACGGTATAAAGCGCACGAGCATGGTCTTCTACATACAACCAATCTCGTACCTGAGCCCCATTACCGTATACCGGTAGCGGTTTGCCATCCAAAGCGTTCAAAATAACCAGTGGGATTAGCTTTTCAGGGAAATGGTATGGCCCATAATTGTTTGAGCAGTTGGTGACAATTGTCGGTAGACCGTAGGTACGCAACCAAGCCCGCACCAGATGATCGCTTGATGCCTTCGATGCCGAGTAGGGACTGCTAGGCGCATAAGGTGTCGTCTCAGTAAACAAGTCAGCCGTGCCGTGCAGGTCGCCATAAACTTCGTCGGTCGAGATGTGATGGAAGCGAAATGCCTCTTTCGCGATTGGTTCTAGTGAGTTCCAATATTGTCGTGTCGCTTCCAACAACGTATAAGTACCGACGATATTAGTTTCAATAAATGCAGCAGGCCCATCGATAGAACGATCTACATGGCTTTCAGCAGCCAGATGCATCACTGCATCAGGTTTAAAATCTTTGAATATTCTTTCTAGCTCTTGACGATTACAAATATCGACGCGTTCAAATTTAAAGCGCGTACTATTTGCAATCGTTTTCAAAGACTCGAGATTGCCTGCATAAGTCAAGCTATCCACCACAAGAATATCATCTTTTGTATCGTTAATGATATGGCGCGCAACTGCTGAGCCAATAAACCCGGCTCCCCCAGTAAGTAAAATATTCATAATTGCCTCAAATTAAATCAGCTCTTAATAAGCTGCCTTATTGATAAAACCTTTAATGACAGTCAGGAAGATAATTTTCAAGTCCATCCACAAACTCCAATTTTGGATGTAGTAGAGATCAAACTCAACCCGTTTTTCCATTTTTTCAAGCACATCTGTCTCACCACGCCATCCATTGATCTGCGCCCATCCAGTTATCCCAGGTTTCATTTTATGTCTCAACATATAACCCTTAATTAATTTACGGTACTCTTCATTATGTGCTATTGCATGAGGCCGCGGGCCAACTATCGACATATCACCTTTGATAACATTAATAAACTGGGGTAACTCATCTAATGAAGTTCGTCGTAAAAAACCACCAAAAGGTGTGATCCGTTTATCACCCTTTCTAGCTTGAATCACTTTATCCCCATTTTCCATAACGCTCATGCTACGGAACTTCCATACTTTTATCTCACGTCCATCCATACCATAGCGTGATTGTTTGAATATTATCGGCCCTGGTGAGGTAATTTTAATCACGGCAGCGATGAGCATCAATACTGGAGAAATAAACAATAAAATGCAGATGGAAATTAATACATCCTCCACACGTTTTAGTACCATGTTTACGCCACTCATCGGGGTATCATAAACCGAAATGACAGGCACGCCATATATTGTCTCACTTCGCGAGTGAATAACATTAAATGTAAACACATCCGGTACGAGCATCACAGTGCATGTGCTGTCGGCTAAAACAGAAATAATGTGATTAATAGTCGTCGCTTCCTGCATTGGTAAAGCTATATAGACATGATCTATTTCATTATTTTTTGCCATTCGGATTAAGTCTTCAACATCACCTAATAACTTGACCCTAATTTTCGCATAGTCTTTTATCTCACCATTTGATGAAAAATACCCTAAGATACTTAAACCTAACCATGGAGCATTTTTAAAACTTTCAGCAAGATTGATACCTGCGGGAAGATTACCAAGCATTACAACTTTTCTATTATTGTACCCAGCCTTGCGTAAATATCCAATGCTCATTCTAATGAATGAACGTGATATTGCAAAGAAAAACAAACTAGAAAAAACCCAAATAAAGTAAAATTTTGCGCTTATGTCTATATTATGAATTATCGATATTATTCCAGCCGTGAAACATATGCTCAAAAACCAGTTTCTTAACAGAAATTGAATTTCTAATCTAAAACTCATTCCACGCCAGGAACGATAGAAATCTGTCATGCCTCCGATCATTTGAAATACAACCAGACATATAAGCGCAACAAACCAGTGGGTAATATCGATATTTTGCTGTGTTATATAACCAACAAATAACATACCTAATAACATACCAAATATATCGGAGAATCGCTGGAGCATTGAGATAATTGAAGCATTTGTATGTATAATGCTCCGTTTCATTTTGTTCATTATTTATTACTTTCCTATTATTCAACAATACCTATACGGCACTCCCTGTTTCAATTCAACACTCTTACTGCCAGAATCGTCTATGCATACTTAAATGAGGCACCCAACTTCGTGGAATACGTCTATAATTTAAGCCTAACTTATATGCTGTTATTTTTAGAAAATTGTGCAAAAATGCTCTTGGGATCCATAAAGGGTGGTTTTTCAGAAGATAATTGATTTCTGACATGATAAATTTGCGCCCTTCACCACCTGCATTTCCAAACGATTTCCTGATCCAAGACTCATCATAATGGAATACACCAATATCAAAATAACGTTTAAACTCTTCCATTGGTGTATAATTATGTGAATGATGAACTTGGGCCGCAGCACAATAGCAAACCTTATAGCCTGCCTTTACCGCTTTGGCGGCAAAATACATATCCTCTGATAGAATAGTATTAGATGGAAATCCTCCCAACCTCTCAAAAATTGACTTCCGGTAGGCTGCAAAGGAATTTGATGTAAATACAGATTTTATACCCAATCTTTCGGTATCTTCTAATGAGGTGGTATAACCGATCTCTTTGTAGTTAAAAATCCTAGCATGTATAGCCAATGGGTTAGCATCAACATGAGGCAATTGTCGACCAAAGCTGACAGCAACACTTTCATCGCTAAAAGTTTCAATAATATGTTCTATGAAGCCCTCACAAGGAATGGCATCTTGTGTTAAAAATATGACGATGTCACCATCGGCATGTTCAACAGCTAAGTTTCGTGTTCCGCCATGATTAAATTCTGACGAGTGAATGCCTATAATGGAAAAGCCTGCATCCTCTGCTATCAAGACACTTTGATCTTTACTCTGAGAATCAATTACGATAACTTTTGTAGTTGGAGATACATTTTCTGAGATTTTTTTCGCAACCAGCCTCCATATATTTCCACCATTATATGTTGGGACCACAATCGTTATTTTCATTAACAAATTCCTAATTGCGTAAGCAAGACAAAAGATATTATAAAATAGCTAACCTAAGGATGAATGAGCCTATATTTTTCCTTTAAAGAAAAATATAGTAGCATAAAGTAAAAAAAGAATTTTCCTTTTACCTGTTGACTCACATGCCACCCCCCAGCGGAGTATATTTGTGAGACCATTGCCTTTTGCATATACATTAGCATAATGATACTTGTCATCTTTCTTACATAAATATTTTAGAAAGTGATCTTTTTGTTCTAATCTTTCTGTAAACGAATCTCTATAGTTGCTAATAGTGTCTTTTAGCATAAATAATTTTTTAATCGTGCTTACTCTGCTGGCACCAACTACATTATTACCATGCTGTCGATACAGCATAAGAGCCTCGTCAACAACACCTATTCGTCCCAATGATGCAGCAGTTAATAAGAACCACCAATCGTGCATCAGCCAACCTTTGGTGCTTTTAATATCAATATTTTCAACTAATGCTTTGTTAAAAATACAAACACATCCTGGCGCAATATTATTGAGGAATAAATGCCCTAGTTCACAGGCCTTAGGTAAGGTAATCTTATTAAAAGCTATAAATGATGGATGTGTTTCATTTAATTTTTCATCCACTATCTTTAAATCTGAAAATGCCAGCAAAGGAGTGCCACCTCCATGTTCGGCTTCCATATCAAGGATTTTTTTATGCATTACTTTTATTTTATGTGGCAACCAAAAATCATCTTGATCGCAAAACATAATATAATCACCGGTAGCATATGATAATCCATGCATAAAATTATTGACAACACCGATGTTCTTACTGGTTTTATATAAGCTGATAAAATCGTAGTTGTTTACGTATTCACTTACTATATCAAGCGTCTCATCTGTTGAACCATCATCAGTAACGATAATTTCCTTGATAGTTGATAGGAATCTTTCGCTACTTAATATACTCTCCATTTGTTCAGCAACATATTTTCCACCATTATATGTAGCAATAACAATACTTACTTTTTTATCTACCATCGCAGGGTTCATTTGAACATTAACTCTTAACCCATCTAAGAATCAACACTCCACAACTAAGATTGATAATTATTAGATGTATTTGTTAAAAAATTCAAAGCCTCCTTAAATTAACTGGAGGCTTTGCTGTTTAACTCAAATACTACTTTGATTTATAACTATAATCATAATAATCATAACCATAGTTATAATAATTTGATGCTTTCCTAACAACTGCGTTAAGTATTACGCCCTTGATTTCGATACCGTTTTGAGCAAACCGTCTAATGCTGACATCAACCTCTTTTGGACTGTTGAGTTCAAATCTAGCGACCATTAATGCCGTACCTGCGTGTTTGCCGATTATTGCCGCGTCGGTAACCGCTAATATTGGTGGAGTATCAATAAGTACTAAATCATAATTATCACTAGCCCATGCCAATAATTCGCTAAAACGTTTATGCATCAACAGCTCTGATGGATTTGGCGGTACCTGTCCTCTGGAGATAAAATCAAAACTGGAACTTTTTGTTGTCTGGATAGATTCGGTGATAGATATATTGCCAGCCAATATATCTGAAAGCCCATTCTTCCCTCTGGCACCAATCAAATCATGTGCATAGCCTTTGCGCATATCACTATCGATGAATAAGACCCTTTGTCCCGCTTGTGATACAACCGCTGCCAAGTTTGCGCTAATGAATGTTTTACCAATACCAGGGCTCGCACCTGAGATCATCAAAATATTATTTTTGGCTTCCATCATCGCGAAATGTAAACTTGTGCGCAAACTACGAATAGCTTCTATCGCTAAATCTGCGGGGTTGCCAAATGCTAATAATGTATTGGCATCAGTATTAGTTTTTCTTCCTTTTGATTTGTTAAAAAGATCCAAATCTTTTTTACGTTGCCATTCAGAAAGAGGCACGCTTGCATACACATTTATGCCTAGCTCTTCTAACTGTGCAGGGCTCTCAATGCCCCTATGTAAAAACGAACGTAATAATATATAGCCAATAGAAAGCATACCACCGAGAATAATACTTAGCACCAAGATAATCATCTTCCGCGGTTGCACAGGACTAGCCTGAGTGACCGCATGGTCAATAATGCGAACATTTCCTACCGTGCTCGCCTTAGCAATATTCAGTTCCTGCTCTTTATTCAGCAACTGCATATATACTACTTGGCCAGACTCTACATCACGACTAAGGCGTAAAATCTCCTGTTGTGTCTCGGGCATAGAATTTACGCGTTTGTTCAGTTTATCTCGTTGTGACTCTAACGTTTTGCGCTTTTCCAGCAATGCACGATACGAAGGGTGTTCTTTAGTATACAACTTAGATATATCTGACTCTTTAAATGTTAATTCATTTAATTGGCTATCAATAGAGACTATTGAGTCTAATACGGATTTTGCTTCAAGCGACAAATCAACAGAGTCTTTTTTCTGTCGATATTGATTTAGCTTCTCTTCAGACGTATCTAATGCAGTACGAATTTTTGGCAACTGTACTTTTAAAAACTCAAGACTCTTGGCATCTTCTTCTGATTTTCTTTCAACGTTCTGCTCTAAATAGTTCTGAATGATACTATTGAGTACATTCTTGATATTGTCAGGGTCAGTGCCAGTTAAAGTTAAACCAAGTACTCCAGTATCTTTACCCTTATCAGCCACATCAAATTGGTCAAGCAATTGATTAATTGAGCTTAACTCTGTATTTAGTGTTACAGTAAACTGAGTTCCTATTTCGGCATCAGTTTCGCTTACAAGGATCGTAAAACCTTTATTCTCTATTAAGACACCAATTTTCCCCTCAGCTACAACATCCCCGTCCCGACTGACAGTATAGTTTTCCGCATCTTCAATAGTAACAATTATCGTTGGATCTTGCTTCCAATCATCTGGCATCGATAACTTTGATACAATTAGGCGTCCTGACTTTTGCTCTGTTAACCGTGCTAAACCCTTTCCAAAAATTGGAAAATATTTTTGTTGGACAACAATACGTAAATTCAAGTCATCAATGGTTTTACTGAGAATCATTCTAGACTTTAGTAATTCAATTTCTGGCGCAGATGCAGGCTGTCCATTTGGTAAGATCTGATTGATATTATTAAGCAGCGAATTACCAACATTTTGTTCGACTTGAACCATCGCATCAGTACGGTACACAGGTGTAGCAAATAGGCAATAGAAAATACCCAAGGTCAAGAATGTCGCAGTAACGCCAATAATCAGCCATCGACTATCAATCAACTCGCCTAAGAGACGCCCCAAATCTATTTCGTCTGACTTTTCGCTTCCCGAATTATTTACTCTATTTTTTTCTGACATTGGAAATCCTGACTGGCTATCGGCTTAAGGCTTTAGCCCACTTTTGGGCTGATTCATCAAGAAGGCGGTACACATATTCAAACGCTTCGCGGCTCTGACGGTAAGGATCTGCAATTTCACATTGCTCCAACCAATGGCCAAATAACATAGTTTTCCCTCTGACTTCAGGCGCAAAGCGGCAAACTGCATCAATATGTTTTTTTTCCATTACAAGGATCAAATCATATTCACGGCATATGGAACTTGTTAATTGGCACGCATTATGACCCTCAAGGGATACCCCATGCTGAGCCGCCACCTCTATCGCCATTGCATCTGCAGGTTTGTCTACCAATGCACCAACCCCAGCAGAACCAACCTTTTTATTAGGCAACGCTTTTTTCAGCAGCCGTTCCCCCGTAGGAGAACGGCAGATGTTACCAACACATACAACCAAAATTGAATTAAACATAATTGTTACTCAGTCTAGCTATAATGACGACTATGGCCAATTACGAACACGCAATGCACCTTCGCTCAGGTTATTAAATCCTGTAATTGTCGGCACTAACTGCATGATCAAACGGTTCCAACGCGCAACAGGCGCTGTAGTAACATAAACGATATCATACGGCTGTAACTGGAATTCTGTACCCATTACCAACGCTGTCGCGTCAGACGCATTTAACTGATAAATACTGGCAAGCTTACTTCCTTCAGTACCACGTAGTGGGCGAATAACAAAAATCCCAGTTGCATCCGATACCGTCTGGTCCACACCCTGAGCATTACCCAGCGCTTCAGTTAACGTCATGCCGCTGCGATCCATCTTCAGCGTAGTTTGCTGTTTGACTTCACCCATAACGAAGACTTTCAGATCGTCATTACGCGGAACATAAAGAATATCACCAGGATAAAGCAGATGGTTCTGCATCAGGTCGCCCTTTTGCATCAATGCTTGCAGGGAAATACGCTGCTCTTTACCGTTCTGGGTTAACACTACGTTGCGCCAATCTGCATTCTCTGCAAGGCCACCTGCTGCGTTGATTGCATCCATAACGGTTAAAGGCACGTTGGTAATCGGTTGTTGGCCTGATTTTGCTACCTCGCCCGTCACATAAGCTTTCTGCGAACGGAAGGCAGCAATACTCACATCAACCTGTGGGCTTTCGATATATTGTGCCAAACGACCGGCAATATCATTACGTACCTGGCTAGCGGTTTTCCCCGCAACCTTCACCTTACCTATATACGGATAGAAAATTGTGCCATCAGAGTTAACCCAGTTACCGGTATCACTGGCACTACGGTATTGACCAGCCGGGGTTGTCAATTCAGGATGATCCCAAACGGTCACCATCAGTACATCACCCACACCAATGCGGTATTCATAACTTTGCAGGTCACGTTCCAAGGCTGGGTTGTTCTGCGCGACAACGGGTTTTGGACGCATTTTGTCAACCAAACTCGGTGTCATTGGGTAAATATTCACCAACTTGTCCAAGTCAAAATTGCTATCTTCCTGCTTAACAACGTTTTTCCCGCCGGTAGAGAGGTGTGAGCCAGGTACTACGGTACAACCGCTGATCACACTGATCGATACCAGTAGCGGTATCAGCTTCCATTGTTTCTTTGCCATCGAATTTTCATCACTTTCAAAGTAAGTAAACTTGCAACGCTAAGCCCCTGGCCAACCATGGCCGCCTGGGACGGTGCTTAGCAAAATTTTTTTGTTTGCGCTATGTATAGATATCCAGCGATTCATGCATGAAAGCACTCGTTGAGCAAACGTTGAGCCTGGATTTACTAAGATGCTGTTATCAAGCGCATGCACCAGGAGTGTTTTCATGTGCGAGCGGTCTCGGATAAGTCAAAAGGCCCGCCGAGATTTCCGCAGGCCTATAACTATAAAGATTTTTCTGCTATTTTTCAGTACAAATTACTACAATTTTAGCTTCTCGGCCCATTCACGGAAGGCTTTGCCCTGCGTTGGGTGGCGTAGACCATAGGTCACAAAGGCCCGGAGATAGCCTAGTTTTTCACCGCAGTTGAACGATTCCCCTACCAGCTCCATCGCTTCTACCGTCTGTTGTTTCAGTAGTTCGCCAATCGCATCAGTCAGTTGAATACGGCCCCAGGCGCCTGGTTGAGTTTTTTCCAAAAACGGCCAGATGTCGGCAGAGAACACATAACGGCCAACAGCAGAATAATTGGATTTCAGTTTCACTTCACGGCTTGGCTTCTCAATGATCGAAGTCATGCGTGAGCTTTCCCCTGGTTTTAGGGTCGTGGTCTCACATTCCGCCACAGAGTAGTCATACAGCACATTTTCATCCGCAGCCTGCACCAATACCTGGCTCAGCCCGGTATCTTCGAAGCGGGCAACCATATGCGCCAGGTTGTCTTTGCGCATGTCAGCCTTGGCGTCATCCAGCAATACGTCTGGCAGCACTACCACAAAAGGTGAATCACCTACCAATGGTTTGGCACACAGTACCGCATGCCCCAACCCTTTCGGCTGCCCTTGGCGGATGTGCATCAGGGTTACGCCTTTCGGCGTGATGGATTTAACTTCATCCAGCAGCTGACGCTTCACACGCGCTTCAAGCATCGCCTCAAGTTCATAAGACGTGTCGAAATGGTTTTCGATCGCGTTCTTGGAGGAGTGGGTAACCAGAATGATTTCCTTGATCCCGGCAGCCACGCATTCGTTGACGATGTATTGGATCAACGGCTTATCGACAATCGGCAACATCTCTTTCGGGATCGCCTTGGTCGCAGGCAACATGCGCATACCCAGACCAGCAACAGGAATGACGGCTTTCAACTTCTTCGACATGGTGTTCCTCTTAAAATCTTGTGGTCGTGCTAACCGGCTCAGGCATTACTTGCTGTTCAGGGTCTGCTTCACCCACTGGGTGAAGTTTTCGCCCTCGGATGGGTGGCGCAGGGCATACTGTACAAACGCCTTCATATAGCCCAGTTTATCACCGCAGTCATGAGATTTGCCGCTCATATGGAAGGCTTCCACCGTTTCCTGCTCCATCAGCATGGCAATGGCATCGGTCAGTTGGATTTCATCACCTGCGCCCGGAGGCGTTTTCTCTAACAACGGCCAGATATCGGCAGAGAGGACATAGCGCCCGACCACGGCCAAGTTAGATGGCGCATCTTCCCGCGCAGGTTTCTCGACCACCGCAGTCATTGGCGTACTTGCACCTGCGGCTAACGCCACACCACCGCAATCGACCACACCGTATTTGGAAACATCTTCTTCCGGCACGGGTTCAACCATAATTTGGCTAAAGCCAGTTTGCTCGAAGCGCTGGATCATTTTGGCCAGGTTTTCTTTCTGCAGATCGGCGGTTGAGTCATCCAATAACACGTCTGGCAGCAGCACTACAAATGGGTTATCCCCTATCATCGGTTGAGCACATAACACTGCATGGCCCAGCCCTTTGGCTTGCCCCTGGCGCACCTGCATCACCGTTACGTCTGGTGGGCAGATACTCTGCACTTCGGCAAGCAGCTGGCGTTTTACCCGAGCTTCCAACATCGCTTCCAGTTCAAAGGAGGTATCAAAGTGGTTTTCAATCGCGTTCTTCGATGAGTGCGTAACCAGTACGATATCCTTGATGCCGGCCGCTACACACTCGCTCACGATGTACTGAATCAATGGCTTATCGACCACGGGCAGCATTTCTTTAGGGATTGCCTTGGTGGCGGGCAGCATACGAGTGCCCAAACCTGCTACTGGGATAACGGCCTTCAATCTTTTTTGCATAAATTTTTTCCACCGACAAATAACAAGTAAGTGTAACAGAGCCAGGAAAAGGGGTTAGCCTAACGCATCAATGAATTTTTAATTTAAAAATCAATTAATTACATTATTAAAATACCATTTTAGGCACGCTACCGCCCTTGGCTTGCAGCTACCAATGCACTGTAGACAATATTTGAACTGACAAGCGCGCATTCGACTTCGCGCTTGTAGATGAACCCGAGGTTCTGTTCAGAATTTAATGAGCGGCAAGTCGCTGAGTAGGGAAAAGGCGGTGCCTTCCTGGCCCAAGTGGTCAGTCTTGCTATCATTTATAGGATGCCAAGATTCTTATACTATTGACCCAGTGAAACAAGTCTTAGTGGCTTCAATAAGACCTTTTCAGAATAAGACTACTGATGACACTCGATTTTTAAGATTTTACTCGTTTAACCACTTTATAACAAATTGATTATTATAAAGATTATCTAAGTGCAGGATTTATAAGCAGCTATTTGTTCTACGTTTTCTGGTGTTCGCCTCTAATGACAAGTTCCCAACACTGTTTAGTTATTTTACTAACATAAATTACCTACACCCAGTGCAGATTTTGAGTTGAAATCCCCTTCCTCAGCGTCCATCATTCTCAATGCGGTATAAGCCGTCGAACTAAAAGGTGAAATTAGGCGTATGGAATGGATCGCAGATCCAACAATTTGGGCCGGCTTGGCCACCCTGGTTGTACTGGAAATCGTACTGGGTATTGACAACCTGATATTTATCGCCATTTTGGCGGAGAAATTACCTAAAAAACAACGTGATAAAGCCCGTATTGCCGGTCTTTTACTGGCGCTGGTGATGCGCCTGCTGCTACTTGCCTCGATCTCCTGGCTAGCCACCCTGACCAAGCCGCTATTTGTGGCCATGGGGCACGCTTTCAGTGGCCGCGACCTGATAATGTTGGTCGGTGGTGTCTTCCTGCTGTTCAAAGCCACTATGGAGCTGAACGAGCGGCTGGAGGGTAAAGACGAGGAACATCATGGGGCACGCAAAGGAGCGCGTTTCTGGCCGGTGGTCGCGCAGATTGTGGTGCTGGATGCCGTCTTCTCGCTGGATTCGGTGATCACCGCAGTCGGGATGGTCGATCATCTGGCCGTGATGATGATCGCGGTGTGTATCGCCATTGGTTTGATGTTGCTGGCCAGCAAACCTCTTACGCGCTTTGTGAATGCTCACCCAACCATTGTTATTCTGTGC
Source organism: Serratia silvae (assembly GCF_023282985.1). Lineage (GTDB taxonomy): Bacteria > Pseudomonadota > Gammaproteobacteria > Enterobacterales > Enterobacteriaceae > Chania > Chania silvae. The sequence continues at coordinate 20,928 of NZ_JAGQDC010000022.1, forward strand.
CTCAGCTTCTTGCTGATGATTGGTTTCAGCCTGGTGGCCGAAGGCTTTGGCTATGCCATTCCGAAAGGCTATCTCTACGCGGCTATCGGTTTCTCAGTGATGATCGAAGCCTTGAACCAGTTTGCCCAGTTTAACCGCCGCCGTTTCCTTTCCAAGGTACGGCCTTTGCGTGAGCGTACCGCAGAGGCCGTATTGCGCATGTTAAGCGGCAAGCATGAAGAGGCCGAGATAGACAGCCATTCAGCGCATCTGCTGGCAGACAGCTATAACGAGAATGGCGAAATCTTCAACCAGCAGGAACGCCATATGATCGAGCGGGTGCTGGGCATGGCGCAGCGCACCGTCAGCAGTATCATGACTTCGCGCCACGATGTGGAATACCTGGGGCTTAACGGCCCGCTGGATAAATTGACGCAGCTATTGGAGAAAAACCAGCATACGCGCATCGTGGTAACCGAAAATAGTGCCAGCGATGAACCATTAGGGGTGATCCACACCATTGATGTGCTGAAGCAGCAGTTGCAGCAATCACCGCTGGATCTGCGCACCTTGGTGCGCCAGCCACTGATCTTCCCGGAGCAGTTAACGTTGCTGTCTGCGTTGGAGCAGTTCCGCCAGGCTAAAACCCACTTTGCATTTGTGGTGGATGAGTTTGGTTCGGTCGAAGGGGTGGTGACCTTAACCGACGTGATGGAAACCATCGCCGGTAATCTGCCAGAGGCCGATGAAGAAGTTGATGCGCGTCATGATATCCAGCAAACCACGGAAGGCTACTGGATTGCCAATGGCCATATGCCGCTGGAAGATCTGGTGCTGTATGTACCACTGCCGATAGAGGAAAAGCGGGAATACCATACCTTGGCTGGTTTGCTGATGGAGCATTGCCAGCGCATTCCACGTGAAAGTGAGCAACTAAAGATCGGCGACTATCTGTTTGAACCGTTGGAAATCAGTAGTCACCGCATCGTGAAGGTGAAGATAACGCCGTTAGTGACACCTAACGAAGAGGACGAGGAGTAAAACGTTGCTGGGCACCCGCTTGAGGTGCCCAGTTCAGATTGATCTCAAAACGGGCACAACACATACAGCGCCCCTACCAGCATTGCTTAGAGGTGCACTGGCACCAGCAACTCCGTAGCAACAATCACCACCACCAGCCCAACCATTACCGGTACCGAGGTGCGTTTCACCACTTCGAACGGTGAGATTTTTGCCATACCGGAAACCGCCACCACCACGCCAGAAACCGGCGAGAGCGTACGGCCCAGGTTAGAGGCTTGCAGCATCGGGATCACCAGGTAAGCCGGGTTAACCCCCATTTGTGCTGCCAGTTTCGGGATCAGCTCGACAAACGCATAGAATGGCGCATTACCAGAACCAGTCGTCATCGCCGCCAGCATAGTGATCACCACCAGCACCAACATCATGATGATACCACCGGTGCCAAACGACTGTGCCAGGCTGATCAAGCCGCTGATAAAACCAACGGTGCTCAAGCCTTGGGCGAATACCCCTGCCGCCACCAACAACATCACCACGCTGGCGAATGCATCAGCCATGCCGCGGTATGCCACTTCCAAACCGGTAAACACCGCTTTGGCGTTGAAGCTACGGAGAAACTCAATCACCGCAGCTATGAACATACAAATCACCAATACGGTAATGATGTGCAGCTCCGGCCCCCATTTGCCATCAAAGACCAGCACCCCCAGGATCGGGGTAAAAGGCAAGATGGCGTAAAAACCGGGCGCATTGGTGGTGATTTCACTCACGTCCATAATATGGTGCTGTTCGTTGGCCTTGCGGTCGAGATAGCGCTGCCAGAAGAAGTGGGCAATCGCCATACAGATAATGGCGGCGATGGAGATTGGTAGCGTGGTTTTAAAGGCGAAATCCACCAGCGGCATTTCGGCCGCCTTGGCTGCCAGCACCACATCACCTGAAGTAGGCGAAAGAATAATGGCTGCAGGAGAAGCACAGATAGCCGCCGCCGCACCACGGCTGATCCCCACATTAACCATCAGCGGGAACAGCGTTGCCATCAGTAGCACCCCCAGCCCTGTCGCCGAAGAGACGGCCAGTGACATCAGGCAGGCTACAAAATAGGCCGCAATCATCAGCAAATACGGGGAGTTGATCATCTGCAACGGGCGGGATGCCAGCTTTACCACCACGTCATTGGCGCCAATGTGCGTCATATAAGCGGCGAAGCCACACAGCATCATGATCATCATGCCGAGATCACCACCGCGGCTCATCAGCAGGATTTTGACATATTCGAAAATATCGGTGGCGCGCCAGCCGGTTGAAGTCGCACTGGCGGGCAGCAGATTTTTGCCCATAAATGCACTCACCGCCAGCAGTACCAGGCCGCCAACCATTAACACCCCAGTGGCTGAATAGCCTTTGATGATATAGCGGCCAACGAACACCGCCACCAAGGCTCCAATCAGAAGTTCCATCATTATTCCTCGATTTAATTATTTTATTTCAGCTCATCGCCCGATAGCAGCCGAATAACGCCACACTCTGCCGAAAATCAGGACAGGATATTATGACATTCATCAAGGTTGCAGGGGGAAACTATCAACAAATAGTGAATTTCCAAGCCAGGTCGCTTCGGCGAAAGCCTTCCACCTGGTCGGTAGATGCCGGAGGCGGTAACCAGACCGCGCAGAGCAAACAAACTGGCCGTCAAGCAGGAAACCAATTGATTTAATTCAACAAATTAAATTCCCTCCCCCTGTCTTATATACTGCCTGCACAACATTGTGATCATGATTTGAATTTGTATGTTTTTAAATCAATTGTTAATGGTGTGTGATTTTGATCAAATAAATGTTTTCTCCAGTTTGGAGATATGACTAAAAATGTTCACGTTGTCATTTTGATTATTTAATTTAAAGCTAGTGATATTGGTCACGTTGGCTCGGGGGGCAAACCCGCGCTCATCCAACCTAAAGAGAGCGCGGGCAGCGTTTGATAAGGTTTACAGCTTATTGAGCAGCTTTTTCAGATCCTGGCCATCCTGGGAGCCTTTATTCTTGTCTGCCCACTTGTTCAAGGCGTCTTTGGCACGATCCTGCAACTTTTTACGCAGGAGTTGATCGACCTGCAACTGATAATTGAGCTGATCCCACGGGCCGTAGACGCGCAGTGGGATCGGCGTTTCACGCAGTTGTGCGATCAGCGTATTGTTGCCCTGCCAACCTCCTGTTACCAGTACGTTCATAGTTAAATCGCACTGTTTTCGAGGCATATCCAGCGTACCGTTGCCAGTCAGGCTCATCACCGGTGACTCTGCCTGTAGCTCGCTGAGCGTGATCTGCCCCTTGCTTAAGCTGGCCTTGGCGCTCATTTGTTGCACTGCGGTGTAGCGCTGGTAGTTATCCTCACCACGTACGCTACTGTCATTACGTACCACAGCTTGCTGGATAAGCTGTTGAATATTCAAACCATGAAGCTGCGCATTCTGCATGGACAGTTCCGCCGTCCCTTGCCAGCGGTGCTCGAACGCCGTGGCGTTGAGGCGATCACCGCTCAAATCGCCCTGCATGTTAAACGTGCCGGTCAGCGCCAATGGCATGTCGAAGGCCTTGAGTACCTCACCCAGCTCAATGTGCCGTAACTGCGGCTGCAGTTTAATCAGCGGTTTATCAGCCCGCGCATCCATCGAGCCTGGTAGGGAGAAATCACCGCCGGCCAACTTGCCAGACAGCGTAGCCACCGTCATTAAACCCTGTTGGTTGCTTGCCTGCACCGCCAGTTGATTAACCGACATCCCACGATAAGTGACCTGATCCGCCTTCAGCTTGAGCTGCGCGTTGAAGTCACGTAACACCTGTAAATTCTGTTGCTGATCGTCCGCCTGGTTGGCGATCACCGGGGATGCGGTCACCGGCGGCGGCAGCTTCTCCTCATCAGGGGTTTTTGTCTGCCAGCCCGAGAGCGCATCCAGATTGAGTTGTGTGGCGCTGAGATCCAAGGTGTAAGCAGGCACTGGCCCGAGCTGCGCGCTAGCACTCCCAGTCAACTGGCTATCATTGGCACTGAGCATCAGTTGGTTCAAGACAATCTGCTGCGAAGATTGCTGATAAACCGCCTGTACGCTCCCTTCCCCCTTGATGGCACCGGCAAGAATATCTGCGCCCTCAAGCTGATAGCTAAACTGCGTGACCTGCGCGCCTATCTGGCGGGGAAACTGTTGCAGATCGAGATTGGCCGCCAGGTTGAAACTCAGATCGCGTTGGTCGCGATTCACCCGGCTGGAAAGCTCTATCTGCGCCTGATGCTTGTCATTCTGCTGCAGGGTCAGATTGATATCGCGAACGTTAATCTGCTCGTTGTTGGCTCGTTGCCAGATCAGCAGGCTGTCCACCACCCGCAGGTTGTCGATATCAAATTTCCACAGGGATCCCGAGCTATCATCCGCCTGGTTACCACCGGGGGCGATAGGGGCATCAGGCTGGTTTCGCTCTGCGCTGTCGGGGGTCAGGCGGATAACGGCATTTTTCAGCATCACCTGCTTAACGTAAAGCTGGTGGGAAAGGAGCGGCAGCAGTTTGACATCCAAACGCATATTATCTGCGCTGACCGCCGGAGCCGCTGCCCCTGGTGCCGTCAGCGTCATTCGCCCGGCAAGAATGCTCAACTGTGGCCAGACATGCCAACGAAGGTCGCCTTCCAGCGTCAAATGATAGCCGCTGCTCTGCTCAACCTTCTTGATCATATAGCCGCGGAAATCATTCGGATTAACCAACAGTACCAAGGCAGACATCCCTGTCACCAACACCACCAGCAAAATCACCAAAGTCGTCAGTAGTCTTCTCATGCCATCCTCGTGTCAGCGTAATACCGGTTCGCTGTTAATCCTTGTCAATACGACTGGCCACGGCCCCTTGCTGATCCCTGTATTTCGCGTCCTGGCGGCTGTTGTATGGCCGTGCCGCAGGCCCGGAAAGCGGTTCAAAACTCAGCGCACCGATCAACATGCCAGGGCGTAATGCCAACGGCAGCTTACCTGAATTATAGAACTCCAGCACAATGCAGCCTTGCCAGCCTGGATCGATACGGTGTGCGGTAACGTGCACCATCAGTCCCAGGCGGGCTAACGAAGAGCGGCCATCAAGCCAACCGACCAGATCGTTAGGGATGGTGACCGACTCCAGCGTCACCGCCAGCGCCAATTCTCCTGGATGGAGGAAGAAGGCTTCGCCTTCCGGCAGCACGATTTCGTCGCTCATTACGCGGTCGAGGGCAGCACTCACTTCATCCTTTGGGCCACTGAGATCGATAAAGGCAGCGGTATGGCCACGGAACACGCGGAACTGATTGCCCAGACGGACATCCACTGTGGCCCCGTTAATACGCTCAATGGGAGGACGCGGTGAAATCACCAGTTTTCCGTTATCCAGCCAGGCTTCGATATCGCGGTCGCACAGTCTCATTATTTTCTCCATTCCATCAAGGCGCATAAACTTACACGAAAATTGCCACACAACGGGCTAAAGGTCTATGTCAGGGCTCAAATAGTTCGCTAAAGGCCAGCAAAAACATGCAGACCTGTTAATGAGTTATTCAAAGAATTGGCTGATTTTTGCCTTCAGGATATCTATCGCGATACGGTTTTTACCCCCGCGCGGTACGATAATATCGGCGTATTGCTTTGAAGGCTCAATAAACTGCAGGAACATTGGGCGAACGGTTTTCTGATACTGAGCCATCACGGAATCCATGGAGCGGCCACGCTCATTCACGTCGCGCTTCATACGACGCATCAGGCAAATATCCAGCGGGGTATCGACGAAGATCGAGAAGTTCATTTCCTGGCGCAGGCGGATATCCGTCAATAACAGGATCCCTTCCAGGATGATGACCTTCTTGGGTTCGAGATGGATCGTCTCTTTCTTACGCGTATGTTCGGTGTAGCTATACAGCGGCAACTCAATCGCCTTGCCGGATTTCAACATTTGCAGATGCTGGAACAGCAGATTGTGATCCATGGCGCTGGGGTGGTCATAGTTGGTTTTGACCCGCTCTTCCATGGTCAGATGCGTCTGGTCTTTGTAGTAACTGTCTTCCGGGATCACACCGATATGTTGATCGCCAACCTGATCGCGGAGTTCGCGGTATAACGTACTGGCAATAAGGCTTTTTCCGGAGGCTGATGCGCCAGCTATACCAATAATGACGCACTGATGCGACTTGTCAGTCATAAAATTAAAGACCTGAGTTCAATGTGGGGAAAGGGGTGTAAAACACGCTAATTATAGGGAGTTAGCGCCTCAGGCGCCAGCGTTTAGACGGTAGGACGGGAGATAATCCCCAGATTAACGCTCCGATTTTCTTTGGCTGGGGGATTTAAGATTTTTTACGCTACTGCAAATCGGCGACTCAGGGTACAATTCACACCATCATCAAGGCCGCCCTCGATCCTATTTCTTAGAGTACAACCGCACATGAACTGGCATTTTCTGACTTTTTTTGGTGACAGCATGCTGCTGCTGCCCTGCGCAGCCATCGTCTTTATTATTTTACTCCTGTCCCCTACCAGCAGAAAACCGACCTGGCAATGGATACTGCTATTTGGTGGCGTTGGAGCCGTAGTTTGCGTATCGAAGCTGGCGTTTATGGGCTGGGGCATCGGCAGCCGCCACTGGGATTTTACCGGGTTCAGCGGCCACTCGGCCCTGTCTGCCAGTATCTGGCCGGTTTTGCTGTGGTTGCTCTGTGGGCGTTTCTCGTCACCAGTCAGGCGTACTGCGGTGATCGTCGGCTATCTGTTGGCCGCCGTAGTCGGTGATTCACGTTTGGTGATCCACGCCCATTCTACTTCTGAGGTGATCACCGGTCTGGCGCTCGGCTTTATCGTCAGCAGCACCTTCTTAATGCTGCAACGTGGCACACAGCCACCGCGGCTGTCCTACCGCAAAATCGCCGTTACGCTGGCGCTACCCATTGTCCTGATCAATTCCGGCACTGCGGCACCGACCCAGGGGTTACTGGAAAGGATTGCAGTGACCATTGCGCCGGTAGAAAAACCTTTTGTCCGGGCTGATTTGCACAAAAAACCACAGGTTTCAGCACCTCAGAGTCGTTAATGGCCCCTCTCCCACAGGGATAGGGGACAGAACGTGCCACAGATTAACGCCTACATCTAACCTCAACATCCGTCGAATACGTTTGCCACAGATTGACTCCTGTACCTCAACGCAGCCCCATACTGCCCCCTCTCCTTTTTACGGAGAGGGGGCGCCGAGAAGACTAAACTAACAATTTAATGCAGGGCAATCACAGTGCGCGGAAGGAAATCTCGGTAGGGATAGCTTCCCCCTGCCAGTACATCTGAGCCGCTACGCGCCCCGCCAGTTGGCGGTACATCTCGGCAAACTCGCTGTCCGGGCGGCTGACCACCGTTGGTTGCCCGCGATCCAGATCTTCACGCAGTGAGATATGCAACGGCATTTGCCCCAACAGACGGCTATGGTATTTCTGCACCAGCTTCTCTGCCCCACCGGTGCCGAAAATAGGCTCGTGATGACCACAGTTGCTGCAAACATGCATGCTCATGTTCTCAACGATGCCCAATACCGGCACATGCACCTTTTCGAACATCACAATGCCTTTGGCGGCATCAAGCAAGGCAATATCCTGTGGCGTCGTCACCACCAGCGCACCCGTCACCGGGATATTCTGCGACAAGGTCAGTTGGATATCTCCAGTCCCCGGTGGCATATCCAGCACCAGATAATCCAGATCCGGCCACAGCGTATCCTGCAGCAGTTGCAGCAGCGCCTTGCTGGCCATCGGCCCGCGCCACACCATGGCGTTATCGTCGGTGACAAGGTAGCCGATAGAGTTGGTCGCTAAACCGTGCGCCATGATCGGAGCCATATGCTGGCCGTCCGGCGAGGTTGGGCGTTCATGCTCAGTCCCCAGCATGTTGGGGATCGACGGGCCATAAATGTCCGCATCCAGGATACCCACCTTGGCACCTTCGGCGATCAACGCCAGCGCCAGATTGACCGCAGTGCTGGATTTCCCCACCCCGCCTTTGCCTGAGCTGACGGCAATAATGTTACGCACGCCTTTCACACCGGCTTGGTCGTTGGCGCGTTTCAACGTGGTAATATCGTGTTTCAGCTTCCAGTCGATAGCCTGAACGCCGGTCACGCGTAGCAGCTCGGCGCTTACCGTCTCTTTCAGCGCTTCAAACCCGCTTTGCCAGGCAAACGGCATGACCAATTCGATATGCAGGACGTTGTCCAGCAGCGTGCAGTGGTGAATGGCTTTCAGTGCGGTCAGGTTGTTTTTTAACGTCGGGTGTTCGAAGGCGGCCAATACTCCGGTCACCAGGGCGCGCAGAACTTCAGGGTTGGTCTGCTCAGGGGATTGGGCGTTCATCCCGGCTCCTTGATTTTGAATGGGTAGCAACCTGATAAGCATATCAGAACTGCAGGGCAACTCGCTCGTAAACCTGCAAGAAACCGCCCTAGCAGCAGAGAGCGCGATCGGGTAACATCAAAGACCCTTTTCACTCATTAAAGAAAGCAACTTTTTATTATGGCTCAAGTCGCGAAAAAATTATTGGTGACGTGCGCGCTACCGTACGCAAATGGTTCCATCCATCTCGGCCACATGCTCGAGCACATCCAGGCAGATATCTGGGTTCGTTACCAACGAATGCGCGGCAACGAAGTTCATTTCATCTGTGCGGATGACGCGCACGGCACGCCAATCATGCTCAAAGCACAGCAGATGGGTATCCCGCCAGAAGAGATGATCGCGGAAATGAGCCGCGAGCACCAACAGGATTTCGCCGGTTTTGGCATCAGCTATGAGAATTATCATTCGACCCATAGCGAAGAAAACCGTGAACTGTCAGGTGTGATCTATGGCCGCTTGAAAGAGAACGGTCATATCAAGCGACGCACCATTTCTCAGCTTTACGATCCCGAGAAAGGCATGTTCCTGCCGGATCGTTTTGTGAAGGGCACCTGCCCGAAATGTAAAGCTCCGGACCAATATGGCGATAACTGCGAAGTGTGTGGCGCAACCTACAGCCCAACCGAGCTGATCGATCCTAAATCCGTGGTTTCTGGCGCTACCCCGGAAATGCGTGATTCTGAGCACTATTTCTTCGACCTGCCCGCTTTCAGCGACATGCTGCAAGCCTGGACGCGCTCCGGCGCACTGCAAGAGCAGGTGGCAAACAAGATGCAGGAATGGTTCGAGTCAGGCCTGCAACAGTGGGATATCTCCCGCGATGCGCCGTATTTCGGCTTCGAAATTCCTGATGCCCCAGGCAAATATTTCTACGTCTGGCTGGATGCGCCAATCGGTTACATGGGCTCGTTCAAGAACCTGTGCGACAAACGCGGCGATCTGGATTTCGACGAGTTCTGGCGCAAAGATTCCACTACCGAGCTGTATCACTTTATCGGTAAGGATATCGTCTACTTCCACAGCCTGTTCTGGCCGGCGATGTTGGAAGGCAGCGATTTCCGCAAGCCAACCAACCTGTTTGTGCACGGCTATGTGACGGTGAACGGCGCCAAGATGTCCAAATCTCGCGGCACCTTCATTAAAGCGGGCACCTACCTCAAGCACCTGGATGCCGATTGTCTGCGTTATTACTACGCCGCCAAGCTCTCTTCACGCATCGACGATATCGACCTGAATCTGGAAGACTTCGTGCAGCGCGTGAATGCGGATATCGTGAACAAAGTGGTCAATCTGGCTTCCCGTAACGCTGGCTTTATCAACAAGCGTTTTGCCGGGCAGTTAGCCGATCACCTGGCCGACCCTGCGCTATATCAGACCTTTGTTGATGCTGCTACCAGCATTGCTCAGGCCTATGCCAGCCGTGAAACCAGCCGGGCGATCCGCGAAATCATGGCGCTGGCCGATCTGGCCAACCGCTATGTCGATGAGCAGGCTCCTTGGGTCGTAGCGAAAGAAGAAGGCCGCGACGCCGATCTGCAAGCTATCTGTTCGATGGGTATCAATCTGTTCCGCGTGCTGATGACCTACCTGAAGCCAGTGTTGCCTGCGCTGACCGAACGTGCAGAAGCGTTCCTCAACTGCGAACTGAGCTGGGATGGCATTGAGCAACCGCTGCTGGGCCATCAGGTAAGCACCTTCAAGGCGTTGTTCAACCGTATCGATCTCGACAAAGTGAATGAAATGGTTAATGCATCAAAAGAGGATCTGGTCGCCAGCCAGAAGGTTGTCAGCGGCCCGCTGGCGGACGATCCGATCCAGGACACCATCAGCTTTGACGATTTCGCCAAGGTCGATATGCGCATTGCGCTGATCAAGAGCGCTGAGTTTGTTGAAGGTTCCGACAAGCTGCTGAAGCTGCAGTTGGATCTGGGTGGCGAATCGCGCCAGATCTTCTCCGGTATCCGTTCGGCCTACCCTGATCCTTCACTGCTGGAAGGGCGTTTGACGATTATGGTGGCCAACCTGGCGCCGCGTAAAATGCGCTTTGGCGTTTCCGAAGGGATGGTGATGGCGGCTGGCCCTGGCGGCAAAGAGATCTTCCTGCTCAGCCCGGACAGCGGCGCACAGCCTGGCATGCAGGTTAAGTAAGCTTTTGTAATATCGTACAGTCCCCCTCACTCAAGGGGGCGGGGGACTGTACTTACCACCTATAGCTCTTCTGTGCCTGACCAACTCCGTATCAACTCCTTCACCCTCTGGTTTACAGCCAGTAGTTCCTGCCAAAACTGCGCGCCCCATCCAAACCAATCGTTATAACACCTGAGAAAAATTCATAAGCCGGTGGATTCCCAATTGCCAGGCATCTGGTTATGATGCTGCATCGCATAATATGGACGTCTAGACGGAAAGATATCCACACATCCAATTTTACCAGAAACTCTTCACCTGCTTCGGAGCCAATAATGAAAACGATAAAGACCTCACTGCTCGCCCTCTGCCTGCTGACCAGCCTGCCCCTGCTGGCCGCTGAGGCCACGCTTGCCCCCGTTCCTGACGCTATTGCCCAACATCAAGGGCAGATCCGCGTCGCGGTGATCCGTAACCTGGGTTCCGATGACAACACCACCCAGTTTTTGGCCGGAGCAATCCAGGAGGGGCGCAAGCTCGGTTTCAAGGTCGATACCTTCCTGAGCAACGGCGATGACGCGCGTTTTCAGGACTTCGTCAACCAGGCCATCAGCCAGAAGTATGACGGCATCATTCTTTCTCAAGGGCGTGCGCCCTACTCTACCGATCTGGTCAAACGCATCGCAGCGGCAGGCATTGCGGTGTCGGCCTTTGATACCGACGTTAGCGGCGAGATCCCCGGCGTCACCGTTTCCCAACAGGATGATGCCTCGCTGGCCAATGAGTCCTTCGGCCAACTGATCAAAGACTTCGACGGCCAGGCCAACATTATCAAGCTGTGGGTCGCGGGCTTCCCGCCGATGGAGCGCCGACAGGCCGCTTACCAGCAATTGCTCAAACAAAATCCGGGTATTCATGAGTTGGAGTCGATCGGGGCAGTGTCCTCCGATGTCCAGGGTGATACCGCCAATAAAGTGGGCGCGGTGCTGGCCAAATACCCGAAAGGTAAAATCGATGCCATCTGGGGCACCTGGGATGCCTTCAGCCAGGGAGCCTATAAGGCGCTGCAAGAAAATGGCCGCACCGAGATCAAGCTCTACAGCATCGATATCTCCAATCAGGATCTGCAACTGATGCGCGAAGCCGGTAGCCCGTGGAAGGTCAGCGTCGCGGTGGATACCAAGCTGATCGGGGCCGTCAACCTACGCCTGATCGCCAACAAGCTGGCTGGCGAACCAACCCCTGCCTCCTATCAGTTTAAAGCCGCCGCCATCCCGCAGGCCTTGCTGGTCAGCCAGACTGGCCCGATAAACGTGGCCTCACTGGGCAAGATTATTCCGGGCTGGGGCAATAGCGAAGACTTCATCCAGCCCTGGTTTGCCACCCTGCAGGCTAAATCCGGTAAATAATGCTGTTTTACCGAGGGGCTGCAGACGTAGCCTCTTTTTTTAAACAATTTTTCCGTCCCCCCCTTCTCTGCACCACAAAATAAGCTACTGTAGTTGCATTGGCGTAATAACTGTATGCATCAACAGGTTTGGTTATGAAGGGATTCCCCCCACTGATTAAGATATTGCTGGCAAGCTCGCTGGTGCTGACCATAGGCCGTGGCGTCACGCTGCCCTTTATCACCATTTACCTGACCGAGCACTTCCACCTGCTACCGAAAAGCGTGGGTATTATCTTGGGCGTCAGCCTGACTATCGGCATCATCAGCAGCTTTTATGGCGGCTATCTGGTCGATCGCTTTAATAAAAATCCGCTGATCCTGCTCGCCATCCTACTATTTTCGCTGAGCTTTTTTGCTATCCCGTGGGTCTCGCGCCCCACGGGCGTCATCCTGGTGCTGGCCATGTTACATACCGCCTATGCAGTGCTCAGCATCGCCATCAAGGCCTGTTTTGCCAGCTGGCTGCCGGTAAATCAGCGCATCAAGGCCTTCTCGATCAACTATACGCTGGTCAACGTTGGCTGGGCCGTCGGTTCATCGTTGGGCGTGATGGTCGCCGGATACAGCCCATTGCTGCCGTTCTACCTTTCCGGCGGGTTGGCGTTACTGACGGTAATAACCTTGAGCTTCCGCCTGCGCAACTATCCCTCACCACCGGCAGAAGAAACCGGTAATCCCCCACCTTCGGTACTCAACTTCCGCCAGACGGTGAATACACTGCGCGGCGATCGGCGGCTGATTTATTTCACCCTCGGCAGCACGTTAGGCGCGGTGGTGTTTGGCCAATTTACCGGCTACCTGTCGCAGTATCTGATCATTGTTAGCAATGCCGAATTTGCCTACAAGGTGATTGGCGTGGTGATGATCGTCAACGCCTGCATCGTGATCGCCCTGCAGTATCTGATCAGCCGAGGTATGCGCCAGGACAACATGCTGCGCTGGCTGATGCTGGGTACGCTATTTTTTGTCCTGGGGCTGATCGGCTTTATGCTGGCAGGTCTTTCGATATGGCTATGGGTGCTGGCCATGGCAATTTTCACCCTGGGGGAAATCATCGTCATTCCGGTCGAATATATGTTTATCGACTTTATCGCCCCGCCGCACCTGAAAGGCAGCTATTACGGCGTGCAGAGCCTGAGTAATTTGGGGGGAGCCATCAACCCGGTGATGTGCGGCTTCCTGCTGAGCTACGCGCCACCACCGGTGATGTTCCTGGTGTTAATCGCCGCCGCGTTGTTCAGCCTGCTGTTCTTCTTCCTCGGCCATCGGTTGGCGGAACAGCAAAAGCCACTTGCCAGCCTAAGCAGCGCGGAATAGCCAGCCTGGCCCGCTACTCTTAAGGCAGGCCGCAATCTTGCCAAAATGGCATGATGGGCATAGCGAGAATTCATGATGCGTTTTGTGGCGTAGCTCACGGTTTAATTGTATGATGAATGCGTCAACATCAACGAGAATGCACTATGGGCAACCTATTTAACCTGTGTTGGAAATATGTCAGGGCGATTGTGCTGATCTACCTCAGCCTGTTCGCCGGTAACGCCATTACGGCGCTGCTGCCAATCGCCATCCCCGGCAGTATTATCGGGATGCTGATCCTGTTTGCCCTGCTCTCCTCCCAAATTCTACCGGCCAAATGGGTCAAGCCTGGCTGCCATCTGTTTATCCGCTATATGGTGCTGCTGTTTGTGCCTATCGGCGTCGGCATCATGAAGTATTACGACCAGATAGTTGACGATCTGGCTCCATTGGTGGTGTCTTGCCTGATCAGTACGCTGCTGGTGTTTGTGGTAGTCGGCTATACTTCACATTACTTCCACCGCGAACGCATCATCCTCGGTAAGGCAAAAGATACGAGGGATGAGCAATGATGCAAAATATCTGGTGGTCCTTGCCGCTGACCCTGGTGGTGTTTTACGCGTCACGCAAGCTGGCGCAAAAGCTCAATATGCCGTTGCTAAACCCATTATTGGTCTCAATGGCAGTAATCATCCCGCTGCTGTTGCTGACCGGCATTCCTTATGAGCGCTATTTCCAAGGCAGCAAAATTCTCAACGATCTGCTGCAACCGGCGGTGGTCGCCCTTGCCTTTCCGCTATACGAGCAGATCCATCAGATCCGCGCGCGTTGGAAATCCATCATCACCGTCTGCTTTATTGGCAGCATGACCGCGATGATCAGCGGTGGTGCCATTGCCCTGCTAATGGGGGCCAAGCCCGAGATTGCCGCCTCGATCCTGCCAAAATCGGTGACGACCCCGATAGCCATGGCGGTTGCCGAGTCGATTGGTGGCATCCCAGCCATCAGCGCGGTGTGCGTAATTTTTGTCGGTATTCTAGGGGCGGTTTTCGGCCATTCGCTGCTTGGCCTATTGCGGATCGGCACCAATTCATCGCGCGGTTTGGCGATGGGAACAGCCTCGCATGCGTTGGGTACAGCACGCTGCGTAGAAATGGATTACCAACAAGGCGCATTCAGTTCGCTGGCTCTGGTTATCTGCGGGATTATCACTTCACTGACCGCGCCGTTTGTGTTCCCGATATTATTGCGGCTGTTTGGTTAACGGCTAAAAACTTGCGACAAGTCTCGCATTTATGGTTTTCATTGCACTGGTTTCATTAAAAAATAGATATAAATCACATTTTGTTGTGGGCCGGTTGCCTAGAATGTTAACCCGTTAACTTGTAGAGAGACTTCCTTATGCATTCGCGCTTTCAAACTGCCTACGGCGAATTGCCAACGGCCTTGCAATCCGCCCTGCTGCCTTATCTAGATGCACCTGATTTCGCAGCCATGTTCAAGGCCGAGCAGATCGCGGCGATCAAGCAACAGTGCGGGTTGGATGACGATGCTCTGGCATTTTCTCTGCTGCCATTGGCGGCCGCCTGCTCGTTAACGCCAATTTCGCATTTCCACGTGGGGGCGGTGGCGCGTGGCGTCAGCGGCAACTGGTATTTTGGTGGCAATATGGAATTCCTGGGTGCCCCCATGCAGCAAACCGTGCACGCGGAACAGTGCGCAGTCACACATGCCTGGCTGCGAGGCGAAGCCAAGCTGGTCGCAGTAACCGTCAACTACTCGCCTTGCGGTCACTGCCGCCAGTTTATGAATGAGCTTAACAGTGGCACCGAGCTGGAGATCCACCTGCCTGCACGGGCAACCGCCACGTTGGGTGATTACCTGCCTTACTCCTTTGGCCCAAAAGATCTGCAAATCAGCGAGTTGCTGATGGATCCGGTCGATCACGGATTCCAACTGACGCTGGATGATGAGTTGGCGAAAGCCGCCCTGGACGCAGCCAACCGCAGCCATGCTCCTTACAGCACCGCCCATAGCGGCGTAGCGCTGGAAGCCGAAGACGGCAAGGTTTACGCGGGCCGCTATGCAGAAAACGCCGCGTTCAACCCTAGCCTGCCGCCATTGCAGGCCGCACTGATCCTGATGAATGTCTCCGGTGGTAATTGCCAGAAAATCCGCCGCGCTGTCTTGGCAGAAGCGGAAGTCGCAGTTCTGACCCAGTGGGATGCCACCCACGCCACCCTGGCGGCCTTGGGCTGCCAAGACGTCAAACGTATCACCTTCTGATCCCTCAGGCGGGGCCACTGTGCTCCGCCGCAATCCGTCTAAAAAACCAGCAACAAGCGATAATTCCTCATTATTTACTAACAAATGCTGTACATATTTTGCCGATCTCTTAGGATCGGCAGTAATAAAGCTTACCCTAGGCAAAGAGTAAAACTGATGGAACTGGAATACGAAAGCAAACGCCCTCTCTATATCCCCTACGCTGGCCCCATCCTGTTGGAATTCCCGTTGCTGAACAAAGGCAGCGCCTTTTCCGAAGAAGAGCGCAGTAACTTCAACCTGCACGGCCTGCTGCCAGAAGCGATAGAAACCATCGAAGAACAGGTGGAACGCGCTTACCGTCAGTATCAGGATTTCAAGAACGATAACGACAAGCACATCTACCTGCGTAATATCCAGGACACCAACGAAACGCTGTTCTATCGCCTGTTGGATTCACATCTGAGCGAGATGATGCCCATCATCTATACGCCAACCGTGGGTGAAGCCTGTGAGCATTTCTCCGATATCTATCGCCGCGCACGTGGGCTGTTTATCTCCTACCCGAACCGCGATCGCATCGACGATATGCTGCAAAACGCCACCAAGCAGAACGTTAAGGTGATTGTCGTCACCGACGGGGAACGCATCCTTGGCCTGGGCGACCAGGGCATCGGGGGTATGGGGATTCCAATCGGTAAGCTCTCTCTGTACACCGCCTGTGGCGGCATCAGCCCGGCCTATACCTTGCCGGTGGTGCTGGACGTCGGTACCAACAACCCGCAGCGCCTGAACGACCCACTCTATATGGGGTGGCGTCATCCGCGTATTTCTGGCGATGAATATCACGCCTTTGTGGAAGAATTCATCCAGGCGGTGAAACGCCGTTGGCCGAACGTGCTGTTGCAGTTTGAAGATTTCGCCCAGAACAACGCCACACCGCTGCTTAATCGCTATCGTGACGAACTGTGCTGCTTTAACGACGATATCCAAGGCACAGCCGCCGTGACGCTGGGCAGCCTGATTGCCGCCAGCCGTGCCGCTGGTAGCCAACTGCGCGATCAAACCGTTGCCTTCCTGGGTGCCGGTTCCGCAGGCTGTGGGATTGCCGAGCAGATCATCGCCCAGATGAAATCGGAAGGGTTGAGTGAAGAGGAGGCCCGCGCCCGCGTCTTTATGGTTGATCGCTTTGGCCTACTGACGGATAAGCTGCCAAACCTGCTCGATTTCCAGAGCAAACTGGTGCAGAAAAGTGCCAGTCTGGAAGAATGGCAGGTGGAGAGCGATGCGATCTCCCTGTTGGAAGTCGTGCGCAACGCCAAGCCGACAGTGCTGATCGGCGTATCTGGCCAGCCGGGGCTATTTACCGAAGAACTGATCCGTGAGATGCACCAGCATTGCCCGCGCCCGATCGTAATGCCGCTGTCCAACCCGACTTCCCGCGTGGAAGCCCGGCCAGAAGATATCATCAACTGGACCGACGGTGCCGCACTGGTCGCCACTGGCAGCCCGTTCTCACCGGTAACCTATAAAGACCAGCTGTTCCCAATTGCCCAGTGCAACAACTCCTATATCTTCCCAGGGATTGGCCTTGGCGTACTGGCTGCTGGGGCAAAACGGGTCACCGATGCCATGCTGATGGCCGCCAGCCGCGCCCTGGCCGACTGCTCTCCGCTAGCTACCGATGGCCACGGCGCACTGCTGCCGAATATCGATGATATTCAAGGCGTATCCAAATGCATCGCGATGGAAGTGGGCAAAGCCGCTCAGTTGCAGGGAGTGGCAGTAGTGACGTCGGAAGAGGCGTTGTCTAAAGCCATTGAGCATAACTTCTGGCGTCCGCAATACCGTATCTATAAACGCACGTCGTTCTAAGTTCCTTACCGGGCCTGTTAATCAGGCCCGGTTCTCACGCCTAGACAAGAATATGCTGAAAAATGCAGCGTAACCGCTGCGGTAAACGGCTCATTGCTTGCGTCTGCCGGGCAGGTAAAGTAGCCTTGAGTCTTACTTTAGCCCTCGTTCGCGCAAGGCATCAACATGTGGAAACGCCTGATAATTAGCCTGTTCATCATCATTTCGGTGCTGATGCTGTCGGCTATCGCGCTCGATCGCTGGATAAGCTGGAAAACCGCGCCTTACATTTACGAAGAAATGCAAACGCTACCACACCGTCAGGTGGGGGTGGTGCTTGGCACTTCCAAATATTACCGTACCGGAGTGCTTAACCAATATTACCGCTACCGTATTCAAGGAGCGATCAACGCCTATAACAGCGGCAAGGTGAAGTACCTGCTGCTGAGCGGCGATAATGCCCAGCAAAGCTACAACGAACCGATGACCATGCGCCGCGATCTGCTGGCCGCTGGCGTTGCGCCTAGCGATATCGTGCTCGACTACGCAGGTTTCCGTACCCTCGACTCCATCGTCCGTACGCGCAAGGTGTTCGATACCAACGACTTCATCATCATCACCCAGCGTTTCCACTGCGAGCGCGCCCTGTTTATCGCCCTGCATATGGGCATCCAGGCGCAATGCTATGCGGTACCTTCGCCAAAAAATATGATGACGGTGCGCGTGCGTGAGATCTTTGCCCGCCTGGGTGCCTTGACCGATCTGTATATCCTCAAGCGTGAGCCCCGCTTCCTTGGCCCATTAATCCCGATATCTGCAATGCACAAGGTGCCGGAAGATGCACCGGGTTATCCGGCGGTGTCGCCGGAGCAGTTGGTAGAGCTGGAGCACAAGCTGGCGGCAGAAAAGCTTAAGGCCCAGCAGCAGAAGAAGAGCTGAGTTTCACCTCAAGCTTAAGCGATTGCCTCTCTCCCAAAGGGAGAGAGGCAACAGCGACAACTGGAATAACATCTCTGCCATGTTACATGGCAAAAGCAAAACGGCCAGCAAATGCTGGCCGTTATCGTAAAGCACAAAACAGACTTATTTTTTCTTGGCGTACTTCAGGGAGTCCAGCGCTACCGCGAAGATGATAATGCTACCCTTGATGATATACTGCCAGTAAGGGTTCACGCCGATATAGGTCAGGCCGTAGTTGATGACGGTAAAGATGATCACCCCGGTCACCACGCCCAGCACCGTACCTACCCCACCGGCGAACGACACTCCACCGACCACACAGGCCGCGATAGCATCCAGTTCATACATAAAACCGAGGTTGTTGGTGGCGCTACCGATACGGCCCGCTTCCAGTAAACCGCCAAAGGCATAGAATACCCCAGACAGCGCATAGATCATGATCAGGTTCAGCGGAACGTTGACGCCAGAGACTTTCGCCGCTTCCGGGTTACCACCGATGGCAAAGATATTTTTGCCGAAGCGGGTTTTATTCCACAACACCCAGACAAAGATAATCGCAATAATCGCATAGAAGGTAATGTACGACAGCTTGAAGTCGCCGAATCGCAAGAACCCCTGTGCGAAGCTGGAGAATTTAGGATCGAAGCCGGCAACCGGTGAAGCTCCCACGTAATCGTAATACAGGGAGTTAATCCCATAAACGATGATCATGGTGCCCAACGTGGTGATAAACGGCGTCACGTTGAGGTAGGCGATAATCAAGCCATTGATCAGGCCAATCACCGCTCCCACGGCGCAAACCAGCAAGATCACCAACGGGATCGACCAGGTTTCCATCTGCGGGAACACTTTGTTGACGTTATCCATCGATTGCAGCAGGGTCGCGGCAATTACCGCAGCCAACCCTACCTGACGCCCGGCAGAAAGGTCTGTCCCCTGCGTAACGATCAGCCCGGCCACGCCCAGCGCAATGATAATACGCACCGAGGATTGGGTCAGGATATTGCTCAGGTTCATCAGGCTTAAAAAGGTCGGGTCCTGGATAATAATAATTGCCAGTAACACCAACAGGACCAGATAAATGCCACCCTCTTTAAAATAGGTGAACAAGGTTTTTTTATTCAGTGCATTCATAATTACGATCCTTAAAGATGCAAGGAGGCTAGCCGCAATATTTCATTTTGCGAGGTCTGTTTGGTATTCACAATGCCCGCAACCTGACCATTACTCATCACCAATATTCTGTCGGTAATTCCCAAAAGCTCCGGCATTTCGGAAGAGATTATAATGATCCCCTTGCCCTTCTTCGCCAACTCGGTCATTAACTGGTAAATTTCAAACTTTGCCCCCACGTCGATACCCCGCGTTGGCTCATCCATCATCAGGATTTCCGGCTGTGTCAGTAGCCAGCGGCCAATGATCACCTTTTGCTGATTACCGCCGGAAAGCGAACCGATATTGGTATGGTGGCCCGGCGTTTTCACCCGCATGGCATCGATCACCCATTGGGTGTCGCTTTTCATCCGGCTGTTATCCAGCAGGCCCATTTTGTTTTTGTATTGACGGATATTGGAGATCAGCGAGTTAAAGCCAATATCCAGATAGGCATAAATACCGGTGGAACGACGCTCCTCCGTCACCAGGGCAAAACCGTGGTTGATGGCTTCGTTAGCACTGTTGTTATTGATATTTTTACCGTGCAGCTTGATGGTTCCGGCCACCTTCTCGCGGATGCCAAACAGGGTTTCCACAATGTCGGTGCGCTTGGCACCCACCAGCCCGGCAATGCCCAGGATCTCCCCCTGATGCAGATCGAAAGAGATATCGCGGATCGAAGGCTGGCGCAAAGAGGTCAGGCCTTTCACCTCTAAAATCACCTCACCCGGGGTATTCTGACGATCGGGGAAACGCTGGCTCAGCGAACGCCCAACCATCATCGAGATAATCTTGTCCATATCCAGCCCTTCCAGCGGCTGGGTGGCAATCCATTGGCCGTCGCGCAGAATGGTAATCTCATCGCAAAGCTGGAAGATCTCTTCCATTTTGTGCGAGATATACACGATGCCGCAACCGCGCTCTTTCAGCTTACGGATAATGGTGAACAGATGATTAACCTCCTTCTCGGTCAGAGAAGACGTTGGCTCATCCATAATCACAATTTTGGCGTTATAGGAGAATGCCTTGGCAATTTCGATCATCTGCATCTGGGATACCGAAAGCGTGCCAACTTTGGCGCGGGGATCGATATCGATATCCAGTTCGTCGAAAATTTCCTTGGTATCTTTGTACATCTTGTCCTGATCGACAAACAGCCCTTTGGTGGGGTAGCGCCCCAACCACATGTTGTCCATCACGGTACGTTGCAACACCAGGTTCAGTTCTTGATGAACCATCGAAACGCCCTGCTCCAGCGCTTCTTTGGAACTCTTGTAATCGACCTCCTGCCCCTGAAACAGAATACTGCCGGAGTCTTTTTTATAAATGCCAAACAGACACTTTAATAAGGTGGATTTTCCGGCGCCGTTCTCCCCCATTAATGCATGAATGGAGTTTGGACGTACGCGTAAATTCACATTGTCTAATGCCTTTACGCCGGGAAACGACTTACTGATATCCGTCATTTCCAGTAGCCACTCACGAGAGTTTTCGGCCATAAATAGTCCTGGCTAATTCTGGAACCAGCACTCTCCCAAGCTGGCTTACAGCAGTGGAGAATTAACGGGTTCTTCTAATAAGTTCCCCCACAGAGAAAACAGTGGGGGCATCTCCATCTATCTCGATTTATTTCACAAACTGAGACAGGTTATCTTTATCTACGCCCACGTAAGGAATACGCACGATTTTATCGACGATCTTCCATTGGGTGCCGTCAGCGGCAGGTTTGCCCGCGGCCAGGTTCTTCGCCAGATCGAAGGTCGCCTTCGCCTGATTGTCGGCATCGTTCAGCACGGTACCGGCCATCGCCCCGGATTTCACCAACGCCAGTGCTTCTGGCAGGGCATCGACACCAAATACCGGAATGCTGCTCTTGTTGTGAGCTTTCAGGGCTTCAACCGCCCCCATGGCCATGGCGTCGTTGTTGGCGATGACCACTTCGATTTTGTTGGCGTTAGGGCCAGACAGCCAGGCGTCCATCTTGTCTTTAGCCTGAGCGGTATCCCACATCGCGGTGTCCATCTGCAGTTGCTGAGTCTTGTCGCCTTTTTCGTTCAGCGTTTTGATCACGTAGGTGGTACGCGCTTCTGCATCCGGGTGGCCCGGCTCGCCTTTCAACAGCACATATTGGATCTGGCCGTCTTTGTTCAGATCCCAGGCTGGGTTGGCTTTCCAGTGTTTGGCAATCAGTTCACCCTGGATCACGCCAGACTCTTTAGAGTCGGTACCGACGTAATAGGCTTTGTCGTAGCTATCCAACGCCTTGCGAGAAGGTTCTTTGTTGTAGAACACCACCGGGATATCATTGGCACGCGCTTTGTCAATCACCACCGGAGCGGCGGCCGGATCCACCAGGTTGATCGCCAGCGCTTTTACGCCTTTGGCAATCAGTACGTCGATCTGGTCATTCTGCTTGGACTGGTCATTCTGTGAGTCATTCATCAGCAGCGTAACATCCGGAGAAGCCTTGGCATCTTTCTCGATCGCCTTACGCACCACCGACATAAAGTTGTCGTCATATTTGTAAATCGTGACGCCAATACGGGTATCTGCATGCGCAGCAGCGCCAAACATCATGCTTGTGGCCAGCGCGGCCAGGGTGAAAACCTTCTTATTCATTGTCTGTCTCCGGTTTGTAGAGGGTCGTACTCGGTATTAAGCCTTTAGCCACAATGCACACAGTTGGGCCTGGCAGTTTCAAATGAATTCCTGTCATCCGTGTTGCTTGTTATTCCTGTGATGCTGTGTCAGCGCCAGATTAAAAGCTTGGCTGGCAAGAGCCTTTGCGCTGGAAAACGACTAGAGCATAGACGGCACCATGTTAATAATCTGTGAATTTTCTCACAGATTGAAAACGGTTACACACCAATAAATGTTCAGAGAGTGACCGAAGCCTCACTTTGCCACGGCGCAACGGAGTGGCGACGCACCAGCGTCGGCATGAACAGATGTGAAGCCTGAGGCTCGAGCTGCCCGGCAGCGCCCTTCAGCGCCAGCTCGGTAGCCAGGGTGGCCATTGAAACAATCGGGTAACGGATGGTGGTCAGCTTGGGGCTGGTATAGCGGGCAATGGGGATATCATCAAACCCCACCAGCGAGAAGTGCTGCGGCACCGTGATACCGTTTTCTTTCAGCACCGCCATCGCACCGGCTGCCATGGCGTCGTTATAGGCAAACACGGCGCTCAGATGCAGGTTGCGGCCCAGTAGTTCAACCATCGCCGCTTCACCGCCTTGCAGGTCCGGTGAACCGTAGGCCCGCCAGCTCTCCGGCGGGGAAAAGCCTGCCACAGCCATCGCCTGGCTATAGCCTTTCTGACGCAGCGGGCCATCTTCGATGAGGTGATCGGAGCCCAGATAACCGATCCGCTGATGCCCTTGCGAGAGCAACAAACGCATGGCAACTTCTGCGCCAAACACGTTGTTCAGGCCAACGCAGCGGTGCTCATAGCCTGTTACAATTCTGTTAATTAATACCATGCCCGGCACCTGATCCATGAAGGCGATCAGTTCCGCATCGCATAATGCTTTTGCATGAACAATCAAGGCATTGCAGCGTTGACGGATCAATACCTCGATCGCATGACGCTCTTTGTCTGCCTGATGGTAACTGTTGCCGATCAGCAGGTATTTGTGGTTTTGCTGCGCCACCGTATCTACCGCTTTCACTAACGCGCCGAAGAACGGGTCGGAGACATCCATCACCACCACGCCAAGCGTATCACTGCTCTGAGTAGCCAATGCCTGAGCGTTGGCGTTTGGCCGATAACCCAGTTCCGCCACCGCCTTCAGCACCTGTTCGCGGGTCTCTTTGCTGGTCAGGGCACTGTTGTTCAGCACTCGCGAGACAGTGGCGACGGACACACCCGCACGCTTCGCCACATCGCGAATGGTGGTTGAATGCACAGAATTCATGAAACGTCCTGAGGTCGACAGAGTTGACAGTGGGGCTATCCTACCCCGTTTGTCATCCTCCTCAGCGTGAATTCCGTCACAGGAAAGAAAACGTTTACATACAATTTTTTAACCTACCTGCTCCAGATCTTATTTTGTCGGCTGACGTACACTTTCCCCCGCTGCAAGGGAAGTCAGTTTGCGCCACAGCCATTCCATAGGGCCTTGTGCGAAGTAGGTCAGCCACAGCGTGGAAAACAGCAGGTTAACCAGCCACACCAGGGGAATGACCGCCAATAGCTGCAAACGGTCGAGCTGTTGATAGAGGCCAAAACGGTAGAACAACGTGGTGCAGATCAGGGTTTGTAGCAGGTAATTGCTTAGCGCCATCCGCCCAACCTGGGTTAACCAGTGGCTGATACGCAGGCGGGAAAGCGTTGGCCAAAAACCGTAGACCAGAGCCAGATAACCAATAGCCTGCAACGGCGAACCCAACTCACGCGGCACCTGCAGCAGAAAACCGCTCCAGCGATAATCCCAATTCAACTGCCACTGTAGCAGCACACCGGGCAACTGGATCAGCAATGAAAGCGGTATCAACCAAGCAACCTGCCGGCGGTAATAAGCGGGTGAGTAACTGTTACGCAGCCAACCGCTGCGCATCATGCCTGCACCAAACAGCATCAGCCCGGCCAGTTGCCAGCCATACTGCGCACCTATGGCTATCAGGCTGGAAGAGAGCAGATCCAGGCGGCTGCGCCAGGCTTCTGGCCCGCCTTGCAACTTCCAGAACTTCTCATACTGCAATTCGGCCACGCTCGGCTGCCAGAAGCTGCCCGGCTCACCGTGAGAGATAAACCCTAGCAGCAGCAATACCGCCACGCCGATCAAATACAGCACCGCACCGGTTTTTAACAGGGTGAAGGTATTCTGTGCGTCACGGATCATGCGCCAGCACACCAGGCCGATCAGCCCGTAGGCCAGCAGAATATCCCCATCCCACAAGAAAATGGCGTGCCCCAGGCCAAACAGGACCAACCAGGATAACCGGGCGCGGATCCAGACTTTGCCCCGCCGTAGCAGCAGTTGCAGCCCGGCCCCAAACAGCAGCGCGAACATGGCCAGGAACTTGACCTGAGCGAACAGATCCAACAGTGCCCAGGTCCAGACATCACGTGTGGAGGGCATACCCAGATAGGCAGGGTTAAGGTAGGCGGCTTTCGGCAAGCCAAATGCGCTGATATTGAGCAACAGAATGCCAAGGATGGCGATACCGCGTACGCAGTCCAGCGTAGCAATGCGGGGTAGCGATGTAGTTGGATTAGCGTTCATTTTGTCCCGCAGTGGTTCAAGCCCCCTGCAGCTATCAACCGTGATGGTGACGCACCGCACGCAGGAATTCCTGGCGCGTATTCTGGCTGGATTTGAACAGTCCGCCTAGCGATGTGGTGGTAGTGGCGCTGGTAGCGTCACGAATGCCACGAGCCTTGACGCAGTAATGCACCGCATCGATCGATACCGCCACGTTGTTGGTGCCTAACAGCGTTTGCAACGCCACCAGGATCTGCTGAGTCAGCCGCTCCTGTACCTGTGGGCGGCGAGCAAAGAACTGCACGATGCGGTTGATTTTCGACAGGCCTATCACCGAGTCTTTAGGAATATACGCCACGGTGGCTTTACCATCGATGGTGACAAAGTGATGTTCGCAGGTGCTGGTCAAGGTGATATCACGCACCGTCACCATTTCGTCCACTTTCATCTTGTTTTCGATGACGGTGATCTTCGGGAAGTTGGCGTAATCCAGGCCGGAGAAGATCTCATCGACATACATTTTCGCAATACGGTGTGGCGTTTCTGCCAGGCTGTCGTCGGACAGATCGAGGTTCAACAGCTGCATGATTTCCGTCATGTGCTCTTTGATACGGCGCTTGCGCGTCTCGCGATCCAACACTTCCCCACATAACGGGGTTTCCAGGCCGCGCGCTTCAAGCGCCGCGTGCACCAGTGCAGCTTCATTACTTAACGATGTCATGGCGATGTGTCTCCAGCAGGCAGCCCCAATGCATGCTATGCCGATAAATAGCAGATTGGCGGTTTCTCATTCTTATTTACCCTGTTCTTCCAAGCTGCGACTCGAAATTTATGGGCTATATAGCAGCCAGGTTCACCGTTTATAACGTGAACCCGATCAATATTTTCACCCACTCTAGATGAGAGTGAGACGTTTATCCAGTGATTGTGTTTCATCCTGGTATGAAAAATCCGCATCCAGCCCGTAGCAGGCTGGCTCCGGCTATTCCACATTTTTTGTGCGTATTTTACTCAAGATAACGTTGGCTTGCTGGCCGTAGCCCGCGCCGTGGTATTGATCACCAGCACACCGGCGATCAGCAGCCCCAGCACCGCCACATACAACGCTGGCTCCAAGCGATGCGTCAGCGCCGTTGAAACCGCCGAAAGCATCGGGCCAACCAACTGGCCTATGGCATAACCCGTGGTCAACAGTCCCGCCATATAACGTGCGTGATTCGGAGCCAACTCCCTACCGTGCTGGATAGATAGCTGTACCACGCTGAGGAACCCACCGCCGGTTAGCATGGCCCCTAATGCCAGACCGGTAACGCCCGGCACCACTTCGGCACAAAGTACGCCCAGTGCCTGTACCCACAGAGTGATTGCCAAACGGGTCTGGGTAGTGAGCCGATGGCGGGTTGCTATACCGATGATAATCCCCAACACCGCCGCACCGCCAAAAATCGGCCAGACAAACTGGGCAAACAGGCTGTCAGGGAAACGGGCCGCCGCCATCTGTGACAGAAAGGTCGCAGGCAGGATATAGCCAAAACCCGCGAGGCTATAACTCCACACCAGGCGCTTTAATGCCGGGGTGAGCACCAGCGGCTCAGGCTTCACATCGGGACGATGCAGTTCCCCTACCCTTGGCAAATTAATGCTGATCGCGGCAATTAACACCAACGCCAATGCGCCATACACCAGCCAGGCCTGCGAAGCGCTCAAGCCCCAACTGTTGATCGCTACCGCCAGCATGCCGCTGATAAAAATCCCGGCCCCAGGCCCGGCAAAGACCGCAGCACTCAACGCGGGACGGCCATAATGCGCCAACCGCTCGTTAGTCCAGGCCGCCACCAGCACCATCGACCAACCGCTGGCCCAGCCAATCGCAAAGCGCACTGCACCGTGCAGCCACTCCCCCGACACCAAGGCAGAGACCAGCGTCAGCGCTACCGCTCCCCACACGCCAAGCCACAGGCGGCGCTCCACATGGCGGCTGGCACGCATCGCATCATAGGCACCGCACAGGTAGCCCAGGTAGTTCAACGCCGCCACCAGCCCGGCCCCGGTCAGGGTGAACTGGTGCTCAGCAATCATCAACGGCACCTGCGGAGTAAAGGCAAACCGGCCAATCCCCATCGCCACGATCAAAGCAATAAAACCACTCAAGGCTATTTTTAGCGCCATCGCTGTATCCAACCTGTTAAAAGAAAGTTGCGGCTAGCATGCCGCAGTATTACACTCACAAAAACTGAATAATACTCATCAAGTTCATCACGAAAAGAGAAAGTTATGGATCTCACCCAACTGCGCATGTTCTGTTGCGTGGCCGAAACCGGCTCCGTCGCCCGTGCCGCCGAGCAATTGCACCGTGTGCCGTCAAACTTGACCACGCGCCTGCGTCAGCTCGAGCAGGAACTGGGCACCGATCTGTTTATCCGTGAAAAGCAGCGCCTGCGCCTCTCGCCGATGGGCCATAATTTTCTCTGCTACGCCCACCGCATTCTGGCGCTGAGTGAAGAAGCCATGAGCATCACCCATACCGGGGAACCGGCCGGTAACTTTGCGCTTGGCTCGATGGAAAGCACCGCCGCCACCCGGCTACCTACCTTGCTGGCCGCTTACCATCAGCGATTCCCGCAGGTTTCCCTTTCGCTGGCGACTGGCACCTCCGGGGAAATCATTGAGCGTGTACGCGCAGGAACCCTGGCCGCTGCACTGGTCGATGGCCCGTTGCAGCATGATGAACTGAACGGCTGTGTCGCTTTCCCCGAACGCATGGTGGTGATCACCTGCCTGGATCATCCGCCTATCCACAGCGCCTTGGATGTCAAAGGGGAAACCCTGTTTGCCTTCCGCGCCAGTTGCTCTTATCGCCTGCGCCTGGAGTCCTGGTTCAAGCGTGACGGTTCATTGCCAGGTACTATCATGGAGATCCAGTCTTATCACTCCATGCTGGCCTGCGTGGCCAGCGGTGCCGGGTTGGCGATGATCCCGTATTCGGTGCTCAACCTGCTGCCCGGCTACAAACGGGTCAAAGTTCATTCACTCCCTGCCGACATTGCCGAAACGGCTACCTGGCTGTTATGGCGGCGTGATGCGTTTGGGCCAAACGTCCGCACGTTAAAACAACTGATTATAGAACAGGCTGAAAGTTCAGAGGTAGATGCCGAGTCCATCCTCCTGACAGAGTAGGGGCGCCGCACGCTGCGCCCGTCTAGCCGCAAGTGCTGCCCATTCAGATATCAATGAATTAATTCGGGTCGAACATGTTCGACCCCCTAAAAGTAACGATTAGGAGAACATGATGGAATTTATCAAAACCCGTGCTGCCGTGGCTTGGGGACCGAACCAGCCGCTGAAGATTGAAGAAGTCGATCTGATGCCGCCACAGAAAGGTGAAGTGCTGGTGCGCATCGTCGCCACCGGCGTTTGCCATACCGATGCCTATACCCTGTCAGGCAAAGATCCGGAAGGCGTGTTCCCGGCGATCCTGGGCCACGAAGGCGGCGGCATAGTCGAAGCGATCGGCGAAGGCGTGACCAGCGTTGCCGTCGGCGACCACGTGATCCCGCTGTACACCCCAGAATGCGGCGAGTGCAAATTCTGTAAATCCGGCAAAACCAACCTGTGTCAGGCCATCCGCTCTACCCAGGGCAAGGGCCTGATGCCAGACGGCACCACCCGCTTCTTTAAAGACGGCAAGCCGATTTTCCACTATATGGGCACCTCTACTTTTGCTGAACGCACCGTAGTACCAGAAATCTCACTGGCAAAAATTAGCAAAGAAGCGCCGTTGGAAGAAGTTTGTCTGCTTGGCTGTGGCGTCACCACCGGCATGGGTGCGGTGATCAACACCGCCAAGGTCAAGGCTGGCGATACCGTAGCTATTTTCGGCCTGGGCGGCATCGGGTTGTCGGCGATTATCGGCGCTCAGATGGCCGGTGCCAGCCGCATTATCGGCATCGATCTCAACACCAGCAAGTTCGAGCTGGCTCGCAAGCTGGGCGCGACCGACCTGATCAATCCAAAAGATTACGATAAACCCATCCAGGACGTGATCGTTGAGCTGACCGACGGCGGCGTCGACTTCTCCTTTGAATGTATCGGCAACGTCAACGTGATGCGTTCAGCGCTGGAGTGCTGCCATAAGGGCTGGGGTGAGTCGGTCATTATCGGCGTTGCCGGTGCTGGCGAAGAAATCGCGACCCGCCCGTTCCAACTGGTGACCGGCCGCGTCTGGCGCGGTTCCGCCTTTGGTGGCGTGAAAGGCCGCAGCCAACTGCCGGGGATCGTGCAGCGTTATCTGGACGGCGAGTTTGCGCTGAACGACTTTATTACTCATACCATGGGGCTAGAACAGATCAACGAGGCGTTCGATCTGATGCATGAAGGCAAATCAATCCGTTCCGTGATCCATTTCGATAAATAAGCCAGGAGGCAGAGGATGACGATGTCATTAGAACTTCTCGAAGAGCACCGCATGTTCGGTGGTTGGCAACAACGTTACCGCCACGCGGCGCAGAGCCTGAATTGCAACATGACGTTCAGTATCTATCTGCCGCCACCACGCGATGATAACCCGCCGTCGGTGCTGTACTGGCTCTCCGGGCTGACCTGCAATGATGAAAACTTCACGTTGAAGGCCGGTGCCCAACGCGTTGCCGCCGAACTGGGGCTGGTGCTGGTGATGGCAGATACCAGCCCGCGCGGTGATGAAGTGCCGAATGATGAAGGTTACGATCTGGGCCAGGGGGCGGGGTTCTACCTCAACGCCACTCAGGCTCCTTGGGATCAACACTTTCGCATGTATGACTACATCAGCGATGAGCTGCCGGCGCTGATTAAGCAGCATTTCAGCGTCAGCGATCAGCAATCCATTGCGGGCCATTCGATGGGCGGCCACGGTGCGTTAATGATGGCGTTGCGTAACCCACAGCGTTTTCGTTCGGCGTCGGCCTTTGCACCGATCGTCAACCCTTGCCAGGTGCCTTGGGGCCGTAAAGCCTTTGCGGCCTATCTGGGGGATGACGAAACGCAGTGGCTGCAATATGACAGTTGTCATTTGCTGGCCAGCGGGGCGGAGCCGCTGCCGATGTTGATCGATCAGGGAGATGGGGATCAGTTTCTGGCAGATCAGCTGCAACCGGCCAAGCTGGCGGAGTTAGCACGCCAGCGCGACTGGCCGTTAACCCTGCGCATTCAGCCGGGTTACGACCACAGCTACTTCACCATCGCTACCTTTATCGACGATCATCTGCGTTTTCATGCCGAGCATCTGTTCCGCTGATTGATTTGCCCCCTCTCCTTTTGAGGAGAGGGGCTACCCTTTCAGCTTCGGATCTAACGCATCACGTAACCCATCGCCTAACAGATTAAACGCCAGCACGGTGAAGAAGATTGCCAGACTGGGGAAGATCGCCACATGTGGGGCAATCACCATATCCGCCCGCGCTTCATTAAGCATCGCTCCCCATTCAGGGGTCGGCGGTTGCGCTCCCAATCCCAAGAACGACAGGCTGGCAGCGGTAATGATTGAAGTCCCGATACGCATGGTGAAATAAACCACGATCGACGAGATTGTGCCCGGCAAAATATGCCGCAGGATGATGGTCCAGTCCGAAGCGCCGATGCTACGCGCTGATTCAATGTAGGTCTGATGTTTCAGCACCAAAGTGTTGCCACGCACCAGGCGCGCAAACGCCGGAATGCTGAAGATAGCCACGGCGACAATCACGTTGGCCATGCCGCTGCCCATGATCGCTACCACGCCAATCGCCAGCAGGATGCCGGGGAAGGCAAACAGCACGTCACTGATGCGCATCACGATGCGATCCCACCAACCTTCGTAATAGCCCGCCAGCAAACCGAGCACCGTACCGATCACACTGCCAACCAACACCGAAAATACCCCGGCGGCCAAAGAAATCCGCGCCCCCATCAGTATACGGCTAAAAATATCCCGCCCCAGTGAATCCACCCCGAGCCAGTGCACCAGCGAAGGTCCTTCATTAAGCCGATCGTAATCAAAGAAGTTTTCCGCATCATAAGGCACCAGATGCGGGGCCAGCAGCGCAGCGACCACCAGCAGCAACACAAACACGCCGGCCACCATCGCGACCTGCTGGCGACGAAAACGCCGCCAGAACTCATGCCAAGGCGTACGCACCGCGTTGGGGTTAATCACCGGCATTGCCTTGAGCGCGGCATTACGCCGCCAATACTTCATCATACGGCCTGCCTATTGGTAACGAATCGAAGGGTTGATGGCCGCATACAGCATATCCACCAGCAGATTAATCAGAATAAATTCCAGCGAGAACAGCAGCACTTCGGCCTGGATCACCGGGTAATCGCGCATTTCTACCGAGTCCACCAGCAAGCGCCCCAGTCCCGGCCAGTTAAACACCTTCTCGACCACGATCGAGCCACCGAGCAGAAAGCCGAACTGTAGGCCCATCATGGTGATCACCGGGATCATGGCGTTGCGTAGCCCGTGTTTGACGATCACCAGTAACTCCGGCACGCCCTTGGCGCGGGCGGTGCGCATGTAATCCTCCTGCATCACCTCAACGAACGAGGCGCGGGTAAAGCGTGCCATCACCGCCGCTACCGCTGCACCAAGTGTGATTGAGGGTAGGATATAATGCTGCCAGGTATCCGCACCCACCGTCGGCAGCCAGCCGAGATTGACCGAGAACACCTGCATCAGCAGCATCCCCAACGCAAAGGCCGGGAAAGAGATGCCAGACACGGCCAGCGTCATCCCCAGCCGGTCCGGCCAGCGGTTGCGCCATACGGCAGAAATCACGCCGATCGCCATGCCAAAAATCACCGCCCACACCATGCTGGCGATGGTCAGCCAAAAGGTCGGCATAAATCGCGTGGCGATCTCTTCACTGACCGGGCGTTTGGACACCATCGACGTGCCGAAATCGCCCTGCAAGATATTGACAAAGAAATGCACAAACTGCTGTGGCAACGGCTTGTCCAGCCCAAGATCCTGGCGCACCAATTGGACGACGGCTTCATCTGCTTCCGGCCCCGCGGCCAACCGCGCCGGATCGCCCGGCAGCATATGGACAAACAAGAACACCAGCACGGCCACGATCAGCAGCGTCGGGATCAGGCCCAGCAGGCGTTTTAGAAAATAATTAAGCATTACGCATAAATCCCCTCACGCCGCCCTTCCCGACCAAGGAAAGGGCGGCAAGCGGTCTGTTATTTCAGATCCGCATTATCAAAGTTAAACGAGGTGTCCGGCATCACGTAGAAGCCGCTCAGCTGTTTGTTGTTGGCAGACAGCAGACGCTCAGTCACCAGGAAAATCCATGGTGCGTCGGCCCAGATGCGATCTTGTGCATCTTTGTACAGCGCCTGCTTCTGGGCACGATCGGTGGTGGCCAGCGCATCAGCCAGATCCTTGTCGACCTGCGGATTGCTGTAGAACGCGGTGTTGAACTGCTTAGGCGGTGCGGATTGCGTGGCGAACAGCGGCGTCAGTGCCCAATCGGCCTCCCCGGTTGAGGCCGACCAGCCGGTATAGAACATACGCACGCTGGTGTCCTTCACGCCTACGCTCTCTACCTGCGCCGCACGTTGGCCCGCATCCATCGCGGTGACGGTCACTTTGACCCCAACCTGCGCCAGCTGCTGCTGAGCAAACTGCAACACTTTCTGCGCGGTGCTGTGGTTATGGGAAGACCACAGCGTGGTAGTAAACCCGTTCGGATAGCCCGCTTCTTTCAGTAACTCACGCGCCTTGGCCGGATCGTATGGCCACGCGTTGTAGCGGGTAGCAAAATCAATGGCCGGAGGCAGCGGGCCTTCCGCCGGAACAGCAAACCCGGAGAACGCGACCTTAATCAGTGCGTCCTTGTTGATCGCATAGTTCAGTGCCTGGCGCACCTTCGGATTATCGAACGGTTTCTGCGTCACATTCATGCTGATGTAGCGTTGCAGGATCGACGGCGCGGCTACCAGATCCAGCTTGCTGTTTTTCTCCAGCACCTTGGCTTGCTCATAAGGGATTGGGAAAGCAAAAGTCGCCTCACCGGTTTGCAGCATCGCCGCACGGGTGTTGTTATCCACTACCGGCCGCCAGGTGATGCTGTCCAACTTAGGTAAGCCCGCCTTCCAGTAGCCGTCGAATTTCTTCACTTTCACATAGTCGGTCTGGTTCCAGGTTTCGAACTGGTAAGGGCCGGTTCCCACCGGATGGAAACCGATCTCCTTGCCATACTGCTTGAGTGCAGCCGGGGAAATCATCGCCGCCGCCGGGTGCGCCAGGTTGTTGATAAACGCTGAGAATGGCGCTTTCAGCACGATCTTGACCGTAGTGGGATCGACCACCTCGGTCTTATCGATCATCTTGAACAGGTTGTAGCGTTTCAGGCGATTATCCGGGTTACTGGCACGATCCAGGTTAACCTTGACCGCTTCGGCATCGAATGCGCTGCCATCGTGGAATTTAACCCCCGACTGGAGCTTGATGGTGTAGGTCAGGCCGTCTTTGCTGACGTCGTAACTGTCTGCCAATACGTTCACCAGCTTCATATCCTTATCAAAGCCAAACAACCCCTGATAGAAGGATTTAGCGACCGCCTGCGACAAGGTGTCGTTGGCATCGTACGGGTCGAGCGTGGTGAAGTTGGACGCTACGGCAATCACCGCATCCTTGGCAGCCCAAGCCGGGCCAGCAGCGGCAGCCAGCAGTACGGCGGCCAAAACATTACGCTTGAATGTGTGCTTAGTCATATTGCTTAACTCTCCTGAGGCAAGGCTAAAAGGCACCGGCAATAGGGTGGCGGGCCACAAAGTGCCCTGGCCCTACCTGCACTAAAGGTGCGGTAACGGGTTCATCATCCAGCCCACGGATCGGGCTGGGTATTTCATCCACCAGCAATGGCCGGTGTTTATGCGCATGGGTTGGATCGGCCACCGGCACGGCAGCCATCAGCTTACGGGTATAGGCGTGCTGCGGGTTTTCAAACACCGCACGGCGTGGGCCAATCTCAACAATCTGGCCCAGGTACATCACCGCGACGCGATGGCAGACTCTCTCTACTACCGCCATATCGTGGGAAATAAACAGAAACGCGATGCCAAGTTCACGCTGTAAATCGAGCAGCAGATTGACGATTTGCGCCTGAATCGATACGTCCAACGCGGAGACCGCCTCATCGGCAATCACCACTTTCGGGTTGAGTGCCAGCGCGCGGGCAATGCAGATACGCTGGCGTTGACCACCGGAAAACTCATGCGGATAACGCCGCGCATGTTCCGGCTTCAGCCCTACCCGCTCCAATAGCCAGGCCACCCGTTTTTCAGCCTCTGCCCCGCGAGCGACGTTGTGTACCAGCAACGGCTCCATGATGGAGAAACCAACGGTGAGCCGTGGATCCAGGGAAGCGTAAGGGTCTTGAAAGATAAATTGAATATCACGGCGCAAATGCTGTAGGGCAGAGCCTTTCAAGCGGTTGATCTGTTGGCCGTTGAAGATAATGGTGCCGCGTTGGCTATCTACCAGCTTTAACAGTGAACGGCCGGTGGTGGATTTGCCACAGCCGGATTCGCCCACCAACCCCAGCGTTTCGCCGGGATAGAGATCGAAGCTGATATTTTCCACCGCATGTACGCGACGCGTGACGCGGTTGAGAATGCCGCTGCGCAGATCGAAGCGCGTGACCAGATTTTCTACCTGCAAGATCGGCGTAGCCCCGGCAGGAATGGTGTCTTGTGGCTGATCGTTATCATCGACACCAGCCAACGGAAATTTGGCAGGGAAGTCACGAGTTGCCATCGCACCCAACTGTGGTACGGCGGCCAACAAAGCCCGAGTATAAGGCTGCTGAGGAGCTGCGAACAACGGGCGCACCTCCCCCTGTTCCACCTTCTCGCCTTGATGCATCACCAGTACCCGATCGGCAATCTCCGCCACCACGCCCATATCGTGGGTAATGAAGATCACCCCCATTTGCATTTCCTGCTGCAACACGCGGATCAGTTGCAGGATTTGCGCCTGAATGGTGACGTCCAGCGCAGTGGTGGGTTCATCGGCAATCAACAGTGCCGGTTTGCACGACAGCGCCATAGCGATCATCACCCGCTGACGCATCCCACCAGACAGTTGATGCGGATAGCGGCCAAGGACGTTTTTGGCCTCGGGAATACGCACCAGATCGAGCATACGCAGCGCTTCACGTTTGGCGCTGTGGTGATCCATCCCCTGATGCAGACGCAAGGATTCGGCGATCTGCTCCCCCACCGGAAACACCGGGTTGAGCGAGGTCATCGGTTCTTGAAAAATCATCGCCATATCGGCACCACGCAAGGTTCGCAAGGTGCTCTGTTTCGCCTTGGCCAGATCGAGCACCTGGCCATTACGCCGGCGAAAATGCATCGCGCCGCGGGTTAACTCACCGCCGCCCTGCTCTACCAGACGCATCAACGCCAGTGAAGTGACCGACTTGCCAGAGCCGGACTCTCCAACGATCGCCAGCGTTTCGCCACGGTCAATGTCGAAGTCCAGATGGCGCACCGCCTCAACGACGTCACCTTCTTGGCGAAATTGCACACACAAATCGCTCACCGCCAGGACGCGCTCGGGCGGTAAAATCAGCCCACACTCTGCCTGTGGCTGGATAGCAGTATCGGTCATGCGCCCTCCAGGCAAGCGTTCAGCGGTAGATACCCACAGAAGGGGCATCACCGACATAGCCGAAACCGCGATACATCCCTTCACTGTTAAACGGTAGTGCGACGTTGCCAAAACGATCGATAGCAATCAGCCCGCCGCTGCCGCCCAGCGCCAACAGCTTGTCCATCACCACTTTATCGCAGGCCTGTTGCAGGGTTAGACCGGCATATTCAATCAGTGCAGAAA
The DNA here is from genome assembly GCF_023282985.1 of Serratia silvae. Classification (GTDB taxonomy): domain Bacteria; phylum Pseudomonadota; class Gammaproteobacteria; order Enterobacterales; family Enterobacteriaceae; genus Chania; species Chania silvae. Next base: position 56,551 of record NZ_JAGQDC010000022.1, read on the forward strand.
CGTCGTAGGCCGCGACGGTGCGCATAAAGATTTCGCCAGTACCGGTGCTGGAGACTGCCACCGTGGCGTTGTTGGCATAGCAACCGGCGCCAATAATCGGCGTATCGCCAATGCGCCCTGCCGCCTTATTGGTCATGCCACCGGTTGAGGTGGCCGCTGCCAGATTACCCAGGGCATCCAGCGCTACCGCACCCACGGTGCCAAATTTGCGATCGGGATCCAGTGGGTCACCGCTGAGCGCCGCCGCACCATCGTGATCGAGTAATACACGGCCCTGCTCCGCCTGAGCACGGTGCAATTGGTCAAACCGTTCCTGGGTAAAGAAGAAATCGGGTTCGACCATTTCCAGACCGTGATTGGCGGCAAATCTTTCTGCCCCTTCCCCGCCAAACAGCACATGAGTGCTGTTTTCCAGCACCGTACGCGCGGCCAGTACCGGGTTGCGTATCCGGCTGACCCCGGCGACCGCCCCGGCGTCACAGGTACGGCCATCCATCACGCAGGCATCCAGCTCATGGGTACCTTGATGGGTAAATACCGCGCCCTTGCCTGCGTTGAACAACGGGCACTCTTCCAGCAGCCTGACTGCCTCCGTTACCGCGTCCAGTGCGCTGCCGCCTGCGGTTAAAATAGCCTGCCCGGCAGCCACAATGTTGGAAAGCGCCTGGATATAATCTTGTTCCTTCTCTGCACTCAATGCCGCACGGGTAATTGCGCCCGCGCCACCATGAATGGCAATCACTGGTTTGCTCATTGACCTGACACCTGTGTCTATCCGCGGCAATTCAAGCAGGTACCGCATGAAAATGGAGAGAGAATTATTATTTAGTGTTTTTCGACTATATTTAGCCCGGCAATCGATGTAAAGCACAAACTCATCACCAAGCATTTAGCTTAGTCTGCTTAGACGCTTTTGTGCATTGAAAGAACTAAACATTATAAAAACAGGGTGTTATCCCGCTTTTAATTTACCGCTGACAGATTTAACCGGCATATTGTCAGCAGCGGGAAATACTACGGTTCGGCTGATGTTTAATAAGCGTTATCCCATGCACCTCTCCGCGATTCCCCGCTTACACGCACATGAAAAATATTCAGAAACCCGAACCCGGTTGTTGCAGAAATTTCTGCTCCTCAACCGTAGATTCCCGGCCTAATATCTCGTTGCGATGGGGATAACGTCCAAAACGATCGATTATGGCCTTGTGACGTATTTCAAATTCCAGCTGATCGCCATTGTTTAATTGGCGAAACAGCACCAACGCCTGCTGGTGGATCAAGGCGGATTCGGAATGCATAAACGGCAAATAGAGGAAGCCGCGCTGCTCGACCGTCAGGTTTTCACATAGCCCAGTGGCAATCGCTTCCTGAGCCAGCACCAACGCCATTGCGTCACAAGCAAAGGAGCGTGGCGTGTTACGGAACAGGTTACGGCTGAACTGATCGAGCACGATGATTTCCGCCAACCTGCCGGTGATGGTTTCACGCCAATGTGCCAACTCCCCTTGGGCCGCCGCCTGCCAGATCTGGCCAAAGCGGGTATGCAGCAAACGGTCGAACTCATTGTCCTTCTTAAACCACATGACTGGGTCGATCTCTTCGAACCAAAAATCCAGTACCTGCTGATGCATGGCTGTCTCCTGTTGGTAACTACAACGGAAAGTTTGAAAGGTTCACCGCATATACCCTATGGATTTCAAGTTGGCCGCTCTAGCGCGTCCATGCGCTCGCGGCATTCGTACATCCTTGTACAGCACAGCCTAGGCGACAAGCTTGCCCATCCCCAGGAGCTTACTTTTAGTAAGTGACTGGGGTGGGCAAGCACAGGTAACAACGCTGTAGCTTGAAAGACGACGGGTATATCTCCTCTTCGGCGTTATCTGCCATAATAGCCCCACTTTGCCGAAAAATTCGCGCACGCCGATTACGGAGTTTTGTTTATGGATCACTGTCATACTTCTGACCTCATTTCTCTTGAGCAGGCGCTGGAGAAAATGCTCTCCCAGATCGCACCACTGCAACAGAGCGAATCTATCGCCTTGACCAGCGCAGCCGGGCGCATTACCGCCACCCCGGTAGTTTCCCCCATTGACGTCCCGCCCTTCGCCAACTCGGCGATGGATGGCTACGCAGTACGTCTAAATGACCTGAACGGTAACTCGCCGTTGCCGGTAGCAGGTAAAGCCTTTGCCGGTGCGCCGTTTACGGATACTTGGCCTGCCAACACCTGCGTTCGCATCATGACCGGAGCGCCAATTCCAGCCGGTGCGGATGCGGTGATCATGCAAGAGCAGGCGGAAGTGACTGAGGCTGGAGTGCGTTTCAGCGCCCCAGTAACCGCCGGGCAAAATATCCGTTTGGCGGGTGAAGATATCCTGCGCGGGGCGAGCGTGCTGCCCGCCGGGATCACGCTGGGGGCCGCACAGTTGCCGTTACTAGCTTCATTGGGCGTGGCCGATGTCCAGGTGATGCGTAAATTGAAGGTGGCGGTATTCTCTACCGGTGACGAATTGCAGCCGGTCGGCCAGCCGCTACAAGCCGGGCAGATCTACGACACCAACCGCTTTGCCGTTCGCCTGATGCTGGAACAGCTCGGCTGCACGGTGATCGATCTGGGGATTATTCGTGATAATCAGGAAGCATTACGTACGGCCTTTATCCAAGCGGATAGCGAGGCCGACGTGGTGATCAGCAGCGGCGGCGTTTCCGTCGGTGAGGCCGATTACACCAAGCAGATGCTGGATGAACTGGGTAAAGTCAGCTTCTGGAAACTGGCGATTAAACCGGGCAAACCTTTTGCTTTTGGCAAGCTGCAGCACGCCTGGTTCTGTGGCCTGCCTGGCAACCCGGTCTCTGCGGCTTTGACTTTCTATCAACTAGTGCAACCGCTGCTGGCCAAGCTGGCCGGTCACACCGAATGGCAACTGCCACCCCGCCTGAAAGCTCGCGCCCTGACGCCACTGAAAAAGTCTCCGGGTCGCCTCGATTTCCAGCGCGGCATCTTCACCAGCAATGCCCAAGGCGAGCTGGAAGTGAGCACCACCGGCCATCAGGGTTCCCACGTGTTCAGCTCATTCAGCCAGGGTAACTGCTTTATCGTGCTGGAGCGCGAACGTGGCTCGGTGGCCGCTGGTGAGACAGTAGATATCGAACCTTTCAATGCGTTGCTGAGGAACTGAACATGCTGCCGGAATTAACCGATGCCCAAACGCTGCGCTACAACCGCCAGATCGTACTGCGGGGTTTCGACTTCGACGGTCAGGAAAAGCTGCAGGCGGCACACGTGCTGATCGTTGGGCTTGGCGGGCTGGGCTGTGCGGCGGCGCCTTATTTGGCTGCCGCTGGCGTCGGCCATCTGACGCTGGTTGATTTCGACACGGTTTCCCTCTCCAACCTCCAACGCCAGATCCTGCACCGGGATGACCGCATTGGCATGGCGAAGGTCGAATCTGCCCGCATTGAGCTGAGTTCCATCAATCCTCATATCCGTATTGATACCCTGGACACACAGCTGGATGACGAGCAAATGGCAGCGCAGATTGCCGCTTGCGACGTGGTGCTGGACTGTACTGATAACGTGGCGACCCGCGATCTGCTCAACCGCCTGTGCCATGCACAGCGTAAACCGCTGGTCTCAGGGGCCGCCATCCGTATGGAGGGCCAGCTCAGCGTCTTTACCTATCAGCCGGAACAGCCCTGCTATCGCTGCCTGAGCAGGCTGTTTGGGGAAAATGCGCTGACCTGCGTTGAGGCTGGCGTGATGGCGCCTTTGGTGGGCACCATCGGTACGTTACAGGCGATGGAAGCCATCAAGCTGTTGGCAAACTATGGCCAACCTTTGGTAGGTAAGTTGCTGATGTTTGATGCGATGAGTATGCAGTTTCGCGAGATGAAGCTGCCGAAGGACCCGCGGTGTGAAGTGTGTGGTAAAGATGAGGCCCCTCACCCTAGCCCTCTCCCAAAGCTGTCTCTTGATCAGGAGATCTGATCAAGAGACAGCCCTGTGGGAGAGGCTTGGGGTGAGGGGCGTGCGGTAAAACTCGAAGAGATCAGTTGATACCCTGGCTACGCAGATAGTCTTCGTAGTTGCCGGTAAAGTCGATCACCTTGTTCGGCGTCATTTCCAGAACGCGAGTGGCCAGCGAGCTAACGAACTCACGGTCGTGGGAAACGAAGATCAGAGTACCTTCGTACATTTCCAACGCCATGTTCAGTGACTCGATGGATTCCATATCCATGTGGTTGGTCGGTTCATCCATGATCAGGATATTTGGACGCTGCATCATGATCTTGCCGAACAGCATACGGCCCTTCTCACCACCGGACAGCACTTTTACGCGCTTCTTGATATCGTCCTGGCTGAACAACAGGCGACCAAGAATGCTACGTACCGCCTGCTCATCGTCTTTTTCCTGCTTCCACTGGCTCATCCAATCGAACACGCTCAGGGTTTCATCGAACTCGTATTCGTGATCCTGTGCGTAGTAACCGATCTTGGCGTTTTCCGACCATTTCACGCTGCCGTTATCCGGCTGTAGGTCACCGACCAGCGTTTTCAACAGGGTGGATTTACCGATACCGTTGGCACCCAGGATCGCCACCTTCTCGCCCACTTCAACCATCAGGTTGAGTTTGCTGAACAGAGGGCCGTTGTCGAAGCCTTTGGCCAGCGCTTCCACTTCCAGCGCGTTACGGAACAGCTTCTTGTCCTGCTCAAAACGGATGAACGGATTCTGACGGCTGGAGGCTTTCACCTCTTCCAGCTGGATCTTGTCGATCTGACGGGCACGAGAGGTCGCCTGCTTGGACTTTGAGGCGTTGGCACTGAAGCGACTAACGAAGGACTGCAATTCGTTAATCTGCGCCTTCTTCTTGGCGTTGTCAGACATCAGGCGTTCACGAGCCTGAGTAGCCGCCGTCATATATTCGTCGTAGTTACCTGGGTAGACACGCAGTTCGCCGTAGTCCAGATCCGCCATGTGGGTACAAACCATGTTCAGGAAGTGACGGTCGTGCGAAATGATGATCATGGTGCTGTTACGTTCGTTCAGCACCTGCTCCAGCCAACGAATGGTATCGATGTCCAGGTTGTTCGTTGGTTCGTCGAGCAGCAGGATTTCCGGATCGGAGAACAGGGCCTGAGCCAACAGGACACGCAGTTTGAAGCCGGGAGCGATCTCGCTCATCGGGCCATAATGCTGTTCTACCGGGATACCCACGCCGAGCAGCAACTCACCGGCTCGTGCTTCTGCGGTGTAGCCGTCCATCTCGCCATAGGCCACTTCCAGGTCGGCCACTTTATAGCCGTCTTCTTCGCTCATCTCCGCCATGGCGTAGATGCGGTCACGCTCTTCCTTCACCGCCCACAGTTCAGTGTGGCCCATGATCACGGTGTCCAGCACGCTGAACTGTTCAAAAGCGAACTGATCCTGGCGCAGTTTACCCAGGCGCTCGTTCGGATCCAGGAACACGTTACCGCCGCTCGGCGCCAGATCGCCACCGAGGATTTTCATGAACGTCGATTTACCGCAGCCGTTGGCTCCGATCAGACCATAGCGGTTACCGCCGCCAAATTTGACAGAGATGTTTTCAAACAACGGCTTACTGCCGAACTGCATAGTGATATTGTTACTTAATAGCAAAGGATATACTCTTATAGAAACGTGATTTTGGACACATTATGCCACAACAGAACAACGGGATCGCCTACAGTTATGTTCGCTTTTCAAGCAAGCGGCAAGAATTGGGTGACAGCCTGCGCAGACAGACGGAAATGGCTGAAGATTACGCCACCAAAAATGGCCTGAAACTCTCCAGCAAAAACTTTCAGGATCTTGGTATCAGTGCCTTTCGTGAGGGTAAACGTGCCTCTCTTGTAGACATGCTTGCAGCCATCGAAGAAGGCCAGATCAGCGCAGGTTCAACAATCATTATAGAAGCACTAGATCGCCTTTCACGACGAGGTATTGATGCCACTCTGGAAACGGTCAAAGAAATTCTTCGCAAAGAAGTTCAGGTCGTCAGTCTGTCTGATGGTTTGCTACTAACCAAAAGCAGTCTTAACGATCTACAAAGCGTTATCCGTATCGCCGTAGCTGCCGATCTCGCCCATAAAGAATCGGAACGAAAAGCTGTACGTCTAAGAGAAACCAAAGGCCAACAACGGCAAGCCGCACTGGCTGGTAAACCCATCAATAAAGTTTTGCCCTTTTGGTTGCAACGCACTACCGATGGGTATGAACTTGGCGACAAAGCCGAGATTGCCAGGCAAATCGTCCGTCTCAAGCAGGAAGGCAAAGGTAGTAACATGATTGCCAAAACGCTTAATAAGCAAGGCACTGCTGGCATCCGTGCTTCTCAGTGGAATCATGCATCAATAACCAAAATGTTAAAAAACCCTGCTTTATATGGTGCATATCAAACTGGTGAAACGACTAAAGAAAGGGAGCTAGTCAAACTTGATTTAGTTGAAGGATACTACCCTTCCCTGATCAGCAAAGAGGATTGGCTGTTACTTCAATCAGACCAAAGCAAATCCAAACGGGGACGCCGTAGTGCTGATAACCCTTATAGCGGACTATTACGCTGTGAATGTGGTGGCGCATTAATAAAAAGAAAACACACCGTAAAAGGAAAACTGTACGTTTATCACGGATGCTTGAATGCTAAAGATGGTCGGTGCTCGCAAAACATTTCAATCAAAGGATTAGATGGTGCGTTAACTACTATTCTTGGTCGGTTAGAGTTCAAGAAAAAACCTTCACTCGACCAGTCAATCCATCAGGAAAGGCAACTACTTGAAAAGCGCATTAGCGATCTGAATAGTAAACTACAAACTCTGGACAACATTCCTCTGTCTGTAATCAAAAGCATCGGTACAATGGAAAATAGAGTAAAGGAAATTACCGAGCAGATTACAAAAGATGCGCGAGAACAGCGTGGCATTGACGCAGTTCAAAATGAGAAACTCTCTAGCATTACTGATGGCTTAGAGCTAAACCTTTTGCTAAAAAGGGTACTGAAAAACATTACCGTCACTCGTTCAGGAAACGGATGGGTCGTAAAGATTCTTCACCTTTCAGGCCATAAGCAGAATTTCTTAATGGTTGATGGTGAAATCAAGTTTATGAGTGATACCATTGCACTACAGAAGCTATTGGCTGGATTCCGTGTAGAGGAAGAAACAGCAAAGTAAATTAACTAACAATATGTATTTCCTCCTATCTGCAAGATATAATTTACAGAAAGGAGGAAAACATGACAATTTTTGCTTATACAAGAGTATCCAAGGCCGATAACGAAACCGGCACTACCGATAACCAAATCACGCTTATTGAATCGCAGTTAAAGATCGATACCATTTACTCTGATGTTAACATCTCAGGTTCGATAGCTTTCCAGAAACGTCCAGAAGCACAAAAGTTAGTCAATGAATTAAAACCCGGCGATACTATCGTTATTGCCAAGTTGGATCGTGGCTTTCGTGATACTGCTGATTGCCTCAATACCGTTAAATGGCTCCAACAAAAGAAAGTGACGCTGAAAATTTTAGATATCGCGCTTGATGTATCAACGCCGATTGGTGAGATGATTCTAACCATCATGGCCTCTGTAGCTACATTTGAGCGTAAACGCATCGCAGAGCGCATCAAAGACGGATTCAGTAATGGTCGCAGCAATGGTAAAAGCTATGGGTATAAGATCGAGGCGGTTCGGCAAGCAATAGCCCTAAAATCATCTGAAAGACGTCAGGCGACCTTGGAACGATACACTACGATAGTTAATCATCTTAAGAATAAAATCGCTCCGGGAGCCACTGAAGCTCAAATGCTCGCTCATCTGACAAAAGTGGGGCATCCTGTCTCTCGCACAACATTACGCAAAGCACTAAACCGCTAAGGTTAGTTAGGCAACACCAAGATAGCTTAGGAAAAAACAATATTATCAATGAGATATATTATTTTTACAGATTGCACCACATTTTTAGAAAATCAAAAAAGTGTGCTATCATCTTTATAATGCCTTTCCACCTATTACAACCTCCGACATCATCTAACAATTAATAAAATATTTTCTATACTGTTATTCGCTTTATAATATCCAATGTTATAATGAATCTAGGTTCTTACCGTTACAACTAATATTACCTGCCAAGTAAAAAGATTATAAAATACGTGGCTTGCCACAGCGTCGTAGACGCATAACTATATATTTCGTATTGATATTCGCCTTACAATACCTGATGTTATAATGAATCTAGGTTCTTACCATTACAACTAATATTACTTTCCAGGTAAAAAGATTAAAAATAATGTGGCTTGCCACAGCGTCGTAGACGCATAAACAAATCATCTTTGATTATTTACATGGCCTAATAAAAGGCCATGTATCTTTATCAATTACCAGCTACTAATAGATCGCAAATAGTTCTCATTTCTTGAGTATTTACCTTGCTATCGATATTATCCACGGTCATATTCCACAATCCATTATAAACATTATCTCTTAACCTACTGAACTCACGAGTCTCATTCTTCTTAGCTGAATCTTTTCTCCAAATATTCATAACATCAATCATCATCGCATCAGCACATCGCAAGACATAGTTTGATCTATTCATATCTTGATACTGAGTTGAATACTCATTACCATCAACGAAAATAAAGTCGTTACTAAAGTCAGATAATTGTAGTTTACTTTTAGTGGCGACAGGTTGAGATTGCTTCATCGCACTCTGATTTTCATTACTATGATTAGTTGCTTCTGCATATTCAGTCAGGAATTGAATGTGCTCTGCATAGAGAGTATTCAGCTCATCTATAGATTTAGCACTGTCTCTTTTTGTTTTAATCCATCCTCGTTGAATTTCTTTCAGGCTGTTATCTTTCTTACTTTGATATAGATTAGTCATTGCAGAGTCAAGAGCACTTAACGCTTTGTTATCACAGATCATATGCTCTACAGCTGTAGAAGCTTTTAAGCAATCAAATCCGGCAGCACTTACGTTTAATGATACTGATAGAATAGAAAAGTAAAAAAGTTTCTTTATCATAGGTTTTTTCCCATTTTAATATTACCTCGGTACAGAAATAATATCTGTCACTATATACTCGTAGTATCGCCTCTGAACACATTTTGTTCAATCGCAAACTATATGTTATATCGAATAAAGTAACCAAAGAAATCGTTGTAGCCAAAGCTCAACTTACCGATCTCAACATTTCCGAACAACATATATAAAAGAGCAGCCAGTACGAACAGAAATCCAACGCCAGCTAAGAAATCTTTAAACGGAGTTTTCGACGACGAAATTTTTTCGTTTCGACCTTCCCTGAATTCAGCTTGTTTCTGAGATTCACTTTTATCATCGCCGTTCATTTTTTATCCTTTTGTTACTTGAATTTAACAATTTGTCTACCGAGTAACTGGTGGTACTTGGTAGACATCCTGACCTGCCCCCAGGGTTAGATACAACGCTCAGTTAGTAATGTCGGTTCCTTCACGCTCAGAATTACCCTTTCTCCAGGCCGCCGCAAACTCAGACGGCGTCTGATAATTCAGCGCGGAGTGCGGGCGGCACTCGTTATAATCCTGACGCCATTCACTGATGGTTTTCCTGGCATGACTGACGTCACTGAACCAGTGTTCATT
>NZ_JAGQDC010000078.1 GCF_023282985.1 Serratia silvae
GTTGTAATGTCCACGATAGGATTGCCACTTAAGTCCCAACACCTTATACCGTAAGCCATACATCACCTATAAATCTAAATTACCAATTTGAACAGTCAAAGTTTCACCATCAAAGCATTTAATTACATTATCGCGTATTTCCATACGCGAACCTGATGTAGCAGTTCGGAGTACACCAATAGTTGCACTAACAGCACTCAAACTTTCAGCATGAATCTTACTTGCTGAAATATAGCCAATGTTAGCGTTATCAAGATAAAGC
>NZ_JAGQDC010000023.1 GCF_023282985.1 Serratia silvae
TGTGCGTTTAAACTCGGTCATTATCACGTTCTCCGGATTTAAGTCGAAAACGTGTCAACGCTATTCAGGACGGGTCATAATCATAAAAAAGGCCACCTGTGTTCGGTGGCCTTTTTGCTGTCTTATCCTGCAACTTACTGGAACAGATTCAGGTTTTCTTTGGCATAGGCTTCAAAATCGGTGCAGCCGCCAATGTGGGTCTGATCGATAAAGATCTGCGGCACGGTTTCTACCGGTTTGCCCACGGTTTTTTCCAAATCGGCCTTGGTGATGCCTTCTGCGTGGATATCAACATAACTGAAGTTGAAATCGTCACGCTCTTCAGTCAATTTCTCTGCCAGCTCTTTAGCACGGACACAGTAAGGACAGCCTGGACGCCCGAAGATTACAGCAAACATGTAACACTCCTAGTCTGTTATTAATAATTAACCGTTATTGTAACGACATTCCTTCCGTCATAAAAAGACTTCAGTTGCGCTATCACTCACGTCTGTCGCTTACTATGCCCGTTGGTTGAGCTAAAAAAAAGCAGGATCTGCCTCTTGGTCTGATTTATAGAACCGATTAATCAACTAGGGCTGTTGCTGCGATGGCGAATTAACTACACTGAGCACAGTGAGTCTGGAGAAAAAAATATGCGTTCATTCGGTGACTTACCGCGTTCGGTGCTGGTGCTTGAAGGGCTGGGCATGGTGCTGTTGATACTCTCTTATCTGAGTATTCATGACTACGTGCGTTTGCCGGGCATGCTGGCTTCGCAACAGGCGGCGGTTGGCATGATCTTTATTGGCGTCTTCATGATGGTTCCTGCCGCTGCGTTTTTGGTGTGGCGCGTAGTTCAAGGGTTCAGCCCGCTATTGCGCGGTGGTCTGCCGCCGCAGAACGATCGGCGTACTCCGCCGAAAGATAAACAAGACCAGGGACCGCAAGACTAAACGCGGCTATGGGGAATGCCTGCCAATGCAGGTGAGCAACGCCTTTAGGGGTGACGAGTGAAAATTGCCATTCTTTCACGCGATGGTTCGCTGTACTCATGTAAGAGACTGCGCGAGGCCGCAGAGCAGCGTGGGCACCATATCGATGTTATCGATCCGCAGTCTTGCTATATGAATATCAACCCGGCGGCACCAAGCATTCATTATCGTGGCCGCCAGTTGGAACGCTATGATGCGGTGATCCCGCGTATTGGTTCCGCCATTACGTTTTATGGCACCGCCGTGCTGCGCCAGTTTGAACTGCTCGGCAGCTATCCGCTCAACGAGTCAGTGGCCATTACCCGAGCGCGTGACAAGCTGCGTTCGCTGCAACTGCTGGCGCGCCAGGGGATTGACCTGCCCATTACCGGTTTTGCGCATTCGCCGGATGATACCGGTGATTTGATCGCATTGGTGGGTGGTGCACCGCTGGTGGTGAAGCTGGTTGAAGGGACTCAGGGGATCGGTGTGGTATTGGCCGAAACTCGCCAGGCGGCGGAGAGCGTGATCGACGCCTTCCGTGGCCTGAACGCCCATATCCTGGTGCAGGAGTATATCCGTGAAGCCAACGGCTGCGACATTCGCTGTCTGGTCGTTGGCGGCAGGGTCGTTGCCGCGATTGAACGCCAGGCAAAGCCTGGGGAGTTTCGTTCTAACCTGCACCGTGGTGGCACGGCCCGTAAAGTGCATATCACCGGCAAGGAGCGCGCTACGGCGATCAAGGCCGTGGAGACGCTGGGGCTGGATGTTGCCGGGGTTGATATCCTACGTGCCGATCGTGGCCCGCTGGTGATGGAAGTGAATGCATCGCCGGGGTTGGAAGGTGTTGAAACTACCACCGGGTTGGATATTGCAGGCATGATGATCGAGTACATTGAGCAACGAGCCCGGCCTGGCTTTCGTCTGAAATCTGGCGGATGAGAAATGGCGCTTTCCTCTGTTGCGCCAAGCGTATACGTGGGATAGCTGCTGTGGATACTCGTGGAATGTTGTCGCATTAGTGAATTAAGCGGCTTTGATCGTGGCATCTCGATTGAATATTCCGTAAGCTATGCGCCTTTTCATATTTTTGAACCCTGTGAGGCTGGTAATTTATGGATTCACTCATCGTCCCCGATTTGGCGTTATTACGACGTTGGTTGGATCAGTTGGGGATCTCGTTTTTTGAATGTGATTCTTGCCAGGCGTTACACCTGCCGCACATGCAAAACTTTGACGGCGTATTCGATGCCAAGCTCGATCTGGTGGATAACGTGATCCTGTTTTCCGCGCTGGCCGAAGTCAAGCCAACCGCACTGATCCCGCTGGTGGCCGACCTCAGTCAAATCAATGCCAGTTCGCTGACCATCAAGGCCTTTGTTGATATTCAAGACGATAACTTGCCAAAGCTTATCGTGTGCCAATCGTTGAGCATTGCTGTAGGCGTGGCCTATGAGCAGTTTGCCCACTTTATGCAACAGGGCGAAGAACAGATCTCGATGGTGATCCTGGAAGCCAGGGCGAACGATCTGCTGTTTATGGGTGATGAAGAAGAGAACCCGGCTACCGTAGCCAGCCAACCGATGCTGCATTAATTTTCGCTGTACATTATGTGTGCCGCAGATCTGGCGGCACGCAGCCCGGACTTTCCCCCACAACCAGATATTCTGCGTTTCTCCCTTATTGCCAGATATTTCTCGTCTTTTAGGGCGTTATTGCCGCATCACATACAGAACCCGTGCATAATTAATCGATAAAAGGCGTTTTTTACCCTGGAGGCTGGCACCGTCTGGCAACTCCGGTTATGCTGCTGATCTTGCTAAAGGCTCACGCTCCTGTTTGTGACCTCGTGAACTGGCAGGTGAGAGAATTGCATGCAATCAACTGCATAGCTATTCACTCGCGATCGCAACGATTGCGCTCGGTTAATCAAAGGCGTTGTATCATTTCAGGATACAAATTTACCCCTTGTTTTGGAGGAAGTTACGGATGGTCACCCAACGTAAAAAATGGTTATCGGGTGTGGTTGGCGGCTTGCTGATGACGGCTTGTCTCACCGCGTCGGCCGCAGACAACACGCTGCACATCTACAATTGGTCCGACTACATTGCGCCGGATACCCTGGCCAAATTCCAGAAAGAAACCGGCATCAAAGTGGTGTATGACGTCTTTGATTCCAACGAGGTTCTGGAAGGCAAACTGATGGCGGGCAGCACCGGTTATGACTTGGTGGTTCCTTCCTCCAACTTCCTTGAGCGTCAGTCCAAAGCCGGTATTTTTGAAGCGCTGGACAAGAGCAAGATACCTAATTACAAAAACCTTGATCCCGAGATGCTGCAACTGGTTGCACATAACGACAAGGATAATAAGTACGGTATCCCTTACATGATGGTGACCACCGGCATTGGCTATAACGTTGATAAGGTCAAAGCGGTGTTGGGTAAAGATGCTCCGGTCGATAGCTGGGATCTGCTCCTCAAGCCGGAAAACCTGGAAAAGCTGAAAAGCTGTGGTGTCTCCTTCCTGGATGCGCCAAGCGAAGTCTATGCCACCGTCTTACATTATCTGGGCAAAGATCCTAACAGCACCAGCGCGGAAGATTATACCGGTGCGGCCAACGACCTGTTGATGAAGCTGCGTCCGAATATCCGCTACTTCCACTCCTCCCAGTACATTAACGATCTGGCTAACGGGGATATTTGCGTGGCCATTGGCTGGTCTGGCGACATCATGCAGGCCGCCAACCGTGCCAAGGAAGCCAAAAACGGCGTCAATGTGGCTTACTCCATCCCAAAAGAAGGGGCGCTGACCTACTTTGACATGTTTGCGATGCCAGCCGATGCCAAAAACAAAGATGCGGCCTACCAGTTCCTGAACTTCCTGCTCAAGCCGGAAGTGATCGCGGATATCAGCAACCACGTGTTTTATGCTAACGCGGTGAAAGATGCAACGCCGCTGGTGAATGCCGAGGTGCGTGATAACCCGAACGTTTATCCACCGGCAGATATTCGCGCCAAGCTGTTCACGCTGAACGTGCAGTCGCCAAAACTTGACCGTGTTGTTACCCGGGCATGGACTAAAGTTAAAAGCGGGAAGTAAATACCCGTCGTCTTTCAAGCTGCAGCGTTTCGCCTAGCTTTAGCTCGAAATCCATAGGGTATTGATAAGCAGACGGGACTATAACCCGTCTGCATTGCCATTTTGGGCCATGGCAATTGCTGTGGTTGTTCGTATTGTTTTAGCCGGAGAGCACCCCGATTGAACGACGTTATCCCTCGTCCGCTAGCCAAATCGCAGAAGGTTTTCACCCCTCTGCTGGAAATCCGTAACCTCACCAAAACCTTTGACGGCCAGAACGCGGTAGAAGACGTCAGCCTGACGATCTACAAGGGCGAAATCTTTGCGCTGTTGGGGCCTTCCGGCTGCGGAAAATCGACGTTGCTGCGCATGTTGGCCGGTTTTGAACAGCCGACGGAAGGGCAAATTGTCCTCGATGGTCAGGACATGTCCCATGTGCCGCCATACCAGCGCCCGGTCAATATGATGTTCCAGTCCTATGCGCTGTTCCCCCATATGACGGTGGAGCAGAACATCGCGTTTGGCCTCAAGCAGGACAAAATGCCGCGCGCGCAAATTAACGAACGCGTCACCGAGATGCTCACCTTGGTGCATATGCAGGAATATGCCAAACGTAAGCCGCATCAGCTTTCCGGCGGGCAACGTCAGCGTGTGGCACTGGCGCGCAGCCTAGCCAAACGGCCGAAGCTGTTGCTGCTGGACGAACCGATGGGGGCGCTGGATAAGAAATTGCGCGATCGCATGCAACTGGAGGTAGTGGATATCTTGGAGCGCGTGGGCGCGACCTGCGTCATGGTGACTCACGATCAGGAAGAAGCGATGACCATGGCTGGCCGTATCGCCATCATGAACCGCGGCAAGTTTGTGCAAATCGGTGAGCCGGAAGAGATCTACGAGCACCCGAACAGTCGTTTCAGCGCCGAGTTTATCGGTTCGGTCAACGTGTTCGATTGCGTGTTGCAGGAGCGGCGGGACGATGCACTGATCCTGCAAAGCCCGGGTTTACGCCATGCGCTCAAAGTCGATCCTGATTCTTCGGTGGTAGACGGCGTGCCTATTCAGGTCGCGCTCCGCCCGGAAAAGATCATGCTGTGTGAGGAAGTGCCGGAAGACGGCTGCAACTTTGCGGTGGGTGAGGTGGTGAACATCGCCTATCTGGGCGATCTGTCGATCTACCACGTTAAGCTGCTCAGCGGGCAGATGATCAGTGCGCAGCTGCAAAACGGCCATCGCTTCCGCAAAGGCATGCCGACCTGGGGTGATGAAGTGCGCCTGTGTTGGGAAACCGACAGCTGTGTGGTTCTGACGGTGTAGTTGAGAAAGTGAGGAGTAACCACCATGACATTGCTTTCTGAACGTTCGCCGGAGCCTCCGGCAAGAGTACCTGGCCCGATTAAGGCGTTTATCCAACGTTTGCAGATGGCCCATGGCCGCAAGCTGGTGATCGCGCTGCCGCTGCTGTGGCTGCTGCTGCTGTTTATGTTGCCGTTCCTGATCGTTTTCAAGATCAGCCTGTCTGAGCTGGCCTTGGCGGTACCGCCTTATACCGATCTGATGAGTTGGGCAGACGGCAAACTCGATATTGCGCTGAACTTTGCCAACTACCTGCAACTGGCCGACGACCCGCTATACATTGATGCCTATCTGCAATCTCTACAGATTGCGGTGGTTTCAACGTTGTGCTGCCTGGTGATCGGCTATCCGCTGGCGTGGGCGGTAGCGCACAGTAAGTCGTCGACCCGTAACATTCTGCTGCTGTTGGTGATCCTGCCTTCCTGGACGTCATTCCTGATCCGCGTGTATGCCTGGATGGGGATACTGAAGAACAACGGGGTGTTGAACAACTTCCTGATGTGGCTGGGGGTGATCGATCAACCATTGGTGATCCTGCATACCAATCTGGCTGTGTATATCGGCATCGTTTATTCCTATCTGCCATTTATGGTGTTGCCGATTTATACCGCGCTGACGCGCCTTGACTATTCGCTGGTTGAAGCCTCGCTGGATCTGGGGGCCAAGCCGTTGAAAACCTTCTTCAGCGTGATCATGCCGTTAACGCGTGGCGGTATCATTGCCGGCTCGATGCTGGTGTTTATCCCGGCGGTGGGGGAGTTTGTGATCCCAGAACTGCTCGGCGGGCCAGACAGCATCATGATTGGCCGCGTGCTCTGGCAGGAGTTCTTCAATAACCGTGACTGGCCGGTCGCCTCGGCGGTTGCCACCGTGATGCTGCTGTTGCTGATTGTACCTATTCTCTGGTTCCACAAGCACCAGAACAAGGAAATGGGAGGGCAGGGATGAATAACTTGCCGGTAGTGCGCTCACCGTGGCGCATAGCGATTCTGGTGGTCGGTTTCACCTTCCTCTACGCACCGATGCTGATGCTGGTGATCTACTCGTTCAACAGCTCCAAGCTGGTTACCGTGTGGGCAGGATGGTCGTTCCGTTGGTATATCGAACTGTTCCACGATTCGGCGATGATTAGC
The DNA here is from genome assembly GCF_023282985.1 of Serratia silvae. Taxonomy (GTDB): domain Bacteria; phylum Pseudomonadota; class Gammaproteobacteria; order Enterobacterales; family Enterobacteriaceae; genus Chania; species Chania silvae. The sequence goes on from NZ_JAGQDC010000023.1 coordinate 6,518, forward strand.
GCGGTCGGCCTGAGTTTGACCATCGCGGCGGCTTCTGCCACGGCGGCGGTGATCCTCGGCACCATTGCCGCGATGGTGATGGTGCGCTTTGGGCGTTTCCGGGGGTCGACCGGGTTTGCCTTTATGCTCACCGCACCGCTGGTTATGCCAGACGTGATCACCGGTTTGTCGCTGCTGCTGCTGTTTGTGGCGATGGGGCACACCTTTGGTTGGCCTTCTGAGCGCGGGATGTTCACCATCTGGTTGGCGCACGTCACCTTCTGTACCGCCTATGTGTCGGTCGTTATCAGCTCGCGCTTGCGTGAGCTGGATCGTTCGATTGAAGAGGCGGCGATGGATCTGGGGGCGACACCGCTGAAAGTGTTTTCCGTGATCACCTTGCCGATGATTGCCCCGGCGCTGATCTCCGGCTGGATGCTGGCGTTTACCCTCTCCTTAGACGATCTGGTGATCGCCAGCTTCGTGGCCGGGCCTGGGGCCACCACCTTACCAATGTTGGTATTCTCCAGCGTACGTATGGGGGTTAACCCGGAGATCAACGCCTTAGCAACGCTGATCCTGCTGGTCGTGGGGATCATCGGGTTTATTGCCTGGTGGTTTATGGCGCGGGCGGAAAAACAGCGCGCGCGTGAACTGCAAAGGGCCGCTCGTGGCTGATGCTGTTGGCGATTCATCGAGCTTCAAGCGCCGCCTGACTGGGCGGCGTTTTATCTTCTCCTGGCCTGGTAAATAAGTTTTTGTCTGCGTTGGGTGGTACAATCTGCGCCCTCACTGGTCATCCTGATTTAACGGTTACTATTCATGCATTGCGCTTTGTACTCGGCGGGTACCTGCCGTTCCTGTCAGTGGTTGGAAAAACCCTATCCCCAGCAACTGGAAGAAAAACAACATCATTTGCAATCCTTACTGGCGGATCGCGATGTCGTGCAGTGGTTGGAACCGGTGACGGGTGAAGAGAGTGCATTTCGCAACAAGGCGAAAATGGTGGTCAGCGGTAGCGTTGAGCGTCCGCTGCTAGGCATGTTGCACCGTGATGGCACGCCGGTAGACCTGTGTGATTGCCCGTTGTATCCGGTCAGTTTTGCCCCGATTTTCGCGGTCTTGAAAGACTTTATTCCTCGCGCTGGTTTAACGCCTTATAACGTGGCGCGCAAACGTGGCGAGCTGAAATATTTACTTCTGACGGAAAGCACCTTCAGCGGCGGTCTGATGCTGCGCTTTGTGCTGCGTTCAGAGAGTAAGCTGGCGCAACTGCGTGCGGCCTTGCCTTGGTTACAGCAGCAGTTGCCGCAGTTGAAGGTGATCTCCGCCAATATTCAACCGGTGCATATGGCGATCATGGAAGGCGAGCATGAAATCCCGCTGACTGAACAGCAGGCGCTGGAAGAGCGGTTCAACCAGGTGCCGTTATACATTCGCCCGCAGAGCTTTTTTCAAACCAATCCGCAGGTGGCCAGCCAGCTGTATGCCACCGCACGGGAATGGGTACGGGCGCTAGGGATCGCTAGCATGTGGGATCTGTTCTGTGGCGTTGGCGGTTTCGGGTTGCATTGCGCACAGCTGCAAACCAGGCTGACCGGCATTGAAATCAGCGCAGAGGCGATTGCCTGTGCCAAACAGTCGGCGCAAACTCTCGGTTTACAGCAGGTGGATTTTCAGGCGCTGGATTCGACCCGATTTGCTACTGCTGAGGGAGAGGTTCCTGAGTTGGTTTTGGTGAACCCGCCGCGCCGGGGAATTGGCAACGAGCTGTGCGATTATCTCAACCGCATGGCGCCGGGTTTTATTCTTTATTCCAGCTGCAATGCGCTAAGTATGGCGAAGGATTTGGCGATGTTGCCCGATTACCGCGTTGAACGTGTGCAGCTATTTGATATGTTCCCGCATACTGCCCATTACGAAGTATTGACGCTGTTGGTGCGGAAATAATGGCCCTCCAGCGAGGGCCATTAGTCTAGCGGAGCGGGTTACTGTGGGAACCACTTATCGTTAATCGCCTTGTAGGTCCCATCCGCCTTGATCGCGTCCAGCGCAGCATTCAACTTGGCCAGTAGTGCCTGGTTATCCGGGCGCACGGCAATGCCCAGGCCGGTACCAAAGTACTGCGCGTCGGTTACGTGCTCGCCTACGGCAGCCAGTTCCGGGTTATTCTTCAGCCATTCATTAACCACTGCAGTGTCACCGAACACGCCATCGATACGGCCATTTTTCAGCTCCAGCACGGCGTTTTGGTAGCTGTCATAAGACACGGTATTAATTTCTGGGTGCTTATCCTGCATGTATTTCTGATGCGTGGTGCCGTTCTCCATCCCTAGCTTTTTGCCTTTCAAATCCGCCAGCGTAGCGAACTTGCCTTTCTGAGCAATGACGATGGCCGAGTTGGCATAATAGGGCTGAGTAAAGCTAACTTGCTTGCTACGCTCTGGCGTGATGTCCATACCGGAAATCACCGCATCATATTTTTTGAATTTCAGCGCGGCGATCAGGCTGTCAAAGGCCTGGTTAGTGAAGGTGCAGTCAGCCTGCATCTGTTTGCACAAGGCCTTGGCCAAATCGATATCGAAACCGACGATCTGGTTATTGGCATCCAGAGATTCAAACGGCGGGTAGGTCGCTGAAGAGGCGAAACGGATAGTGTCTGCGGCGGCAGCGTTAAAGGTGATCCCGGCGAGAATGGTGGCGGCAAGTAACAGCTTTTTCATCGGTACGGCTCCTGTCGTAAATTTGATTTTGTCTCGCCACCTTTTTTCTGACAACGCCCCAAGGGCATTGTGAGTGGCTATGCCGATAACAATGCCATTTAGTGAATTACTATGCAATATATATGACTAGAAAATTATTTTAGCCATAAAAAAGCCCTGCGCGTGGCAGGGCTGGTTCAGCGAGGCTTGGCTCAGTTACGCCGTTCAAACGCCAATGCGCGGCGTTCAACCATACGCATCAATAATGTCAGCAGGCCATTCACGCACAGGTACACAATGCCAGCGGCACCGAAGACCATCACGTCATAGGTTCGACCATACATCAGTTGGCTGTAGCCCATCACTTCCATCAGGGTAATGGTATAGGCAAGCGAGGTACTCTTGAACACCAGAACCACTTCATTGGAGTAGGATGACAAGGCACGTTTGAAAGCATACGGCAGCAGAATACGCAGCGTTTGCTGACGTGACATGCCCAGCGCTTCACAGGATTGCCATTGGCCCGCCGGGATAGCGCGTACCGCCCCATGGAACAGCAGGGTGGTGTAGGCCGCACTGTTCAGCGCCAACGCAATCATCGCGCAGAGCCAGGGTTGCGACAGCAGGTTCCACAGCCAGGGATACTCACGGATCGCCGGGAACTGGCCAGGGCCGTAGTAAATCAGGAAGATCTGCACCAGCAACGGCGTACCGGTGAACAACGTAATGTAGACCTTCACCAACTGCGTCAGCACCGGGGTTTTTAACGTCAGGATCACCGTCAGCACTAGCGACATCAGCAAGGCAACAATCAGTGCGACAATCGTCAGAGACAGACTGGTATGCAAGCCTTTAATGATTTCGGGGATGAATTCAAGCATCAGGCTGGCCCCTGCTCAAAACGCGTTGTGCGTAGTTCGATCCGCTTAAGGATGTACTGGCTCAGCAAGGTAACAACCAGATAGATCGCCGCCGCAATCACATACCAAGTAAACGGCTCCTGGGTGCGTGTGGCAATACTTTTGGTCTGCAACATCAAATCGTTAACGCTGATCAACGACACCAGCGCGGTATCTTTCAGCAGCACCAGCCACTGGTTGCCCAGCCCCGGCAGCGCGTGACGCCACATTTGCGGCATGATCAAGCGGAAGAAGATGGCGGTCTTGCTTAGCCCCAGAGCCTGGCCGGACTCCCACTGGCCCTGTGGCACCGCTTTCAGCGCCCCACGCAGCGTTTGCGACGCATAGGCAGAATAGAGCAGGGCCAGAGCGATAACGCCGCACAGGAACGGGCTGACTTCGAAATTATCGATGGACAGCTGTACCGGCAGTTGGAACAGGCCGAAGTTCAGGACGAAGCCGTCGGACAGCACCATCAGCAGCTGTGAAGAGCCGAAATAGATAAACAGCACCACCAGAATTTCTGGCAAGCCGCGCAGCAGGGTCACCCAGGCGGTACCGAGCCAACTGACCGCTTTCCAGCGGGATGACTCCCAGACGGCAAACAGCATCGCCAGGATCAGGCCGAGGACCAGGGCACAAACGGCAAGGCCGACGGTCATCCCGGCGGCGCTAGCTAAAGGTTGGATTTCATTCATGGATAATGATTACTGCTGGAACCATTTTTTGTAGATGGTTTCGTAAGTCCCATCCTGCTTGATTTTATCCAGGGCAGCGTTGAATTTGCCCTGCAGTTCGGTATTTTGCAGGCGCATGGCAATGCCCAGACCGCTACCGAAATAGTCTTTATCCGTCACTTTATCGCCCACGGCGGTCAGCGCAGCGTTCTCTTTCAGCCACTCGTTAACCACGGCGGTATCACCGAACACTGCATCAACACGGCCATTTTTCAGATCCAGAATGGCGTTCTGATAGCTGTCGTAACCCACGGTGGTGATTTCCGGGTGTTTATCGGTAAGGAATTTCTGGTGCGTGGTGCCGTTTTGCACGCCAACGCGTTTGCCTTTCAGCGCGGCCACGTCGGCCACTTTGCCTTTCTCGGCAATAAACAGGGCCGAGTTATCGTAGTAAGGTTTGCTGAACAGCACCTGCTTTTCGCGTTCTGGGGTGATATCCATACCGGCCATTACCGCGTCGAAACGCTTGAACTTCAGGCTTGGGATCAGGCTGTCGAAGCCTTGGTTGGTAAAGGTACACTCAGCCTGCATCTCTTTACACAGAGCATTGGCCAGATCGACGTCGAAGCCCTGGATCTTGTTATCCGCCGCGACAAATTCGAACGGAGGGTAGGAAGCTTCGGTAGCGAAACGGATAGTTTCGGCTGCTGAGGCAGAAACGCTGATGCCAGCCAGAACGGCGGCGATTAGTAGTTTTTTCATCGCAAACTCCCAGAGAACAGCAAATATGGCTATTAGTGTGATAAGTAATTGGCAAACTCTACGGTTTGCGGTTGTGCAAAGAGGCTGGCATCGCCCTGTTCGACGATATGGCCATTTTCCATATACACCACGCGGCTGGCGGTTTTACGCGCGACTTCAACCTCATGGGTGACGATCACCTGAGTAATACCGGTGCCCGCCAACTCGCGAATGATGCTGACGATCTGTGCGGTAATTTCCGGATCCAGTGCGGCCGTCGGTTCATCGAACAGTAGAACCTGAGGTTCCATCATCAGCGCACGGGCAATGGCTACGCGCTGCTGTTGGCCACCAGAGAGATGGAGTGGGAAACGATCGGCAAAATCGGTCAGGCGTAACCGGGTCAGCAACTTGTCGGCACGCGCCATCGCTTGTGCCTTGGTCAGGCCAAGAACGCGGCAGGGCGCTTCGATCAGGTTTTGCACCACGGTTAGATGTGGCCAGAGATTGTACTGCTGGAACACCATGCCCACGTTTTGGCGCAGTTCGCGGATGGATTTCTCCCCCGGTGACTGTTTAAAGTCGAACTGATTGCCCGCGATTTGCAGGTGGCCAGAGCGTGGCATTTCAAGCAGGTTAAGCACCCGCAGCAGCGAACTCTTACCCGCGCCGCTTGGACCAAGCAGCACCAGAGTCTCGCCGGCAGGGCAATCCAGTGTAATGTTAAACAGCGCCTGATGTGCGCCGTAAAAGCAGTTGATATCGTTTAGTTGAATACTCATGCGCTGAAATTGAATAGACATTGATGCCGAGAATGGTAACTTCCACAGAATACTTATGCAATCTTTGTGAGTTAAAATTTATTAGTACGTCGCAGAATGACTAAATAATAGCAGAAGATACCGTGAGCGCTGGCTGAATGGCGGATTTGTCGCGCACACTGTGATATAGCTAGCTATTTTTCTCAAGCTGATGGAATTTTGAGCATTTCTGAGGAGGTTAATTGGCAACCGGGTAAGACGTTACCCCCGGTTGCCATCTCGGTATTACTGGTTCTCAAGGACCTGACGCAGTGTACCGCTGGCGGCATGTTGCGGGATGTTGAGGAAGCGGATGTCGTCCACCACCCAGCAGGTGCCTTCACGTACCATCAGCACTTCATCCTGCCAGTTGATTGCACTGGCACCCTCTTTCTGGTGGGTCAGCTGTACGCGCAGCGGGATGTTTTTGGCATCGGTGTTAGGAATGGTGGAAGCGCTAGCAACCGATGCGCTGGTTGGCCCCTGGGCATTGCCAGAGAACAGATCGCCAGTGATGGTGTGTTTGCCAGGGTGCTGACCGGCACTGACCAGATCCTGATACAGCACCTGGCTCAGGTAAGGCTGCAACTGTGCCAGACGGCTGCTGTCCGGCAGTGCGGTGCTTGGACCTTGCTGAATGCGCAGGTCATAGAATTTCTGGGCCACCGTATCCGGGCCACCTTCCACGCAGGCGCCGGTGCGAACGCCAACATCCTTAAAGGCCGGATCGACGGTGGTACAGGCGCTTAAGAACAGGGCCAAGGGTAAAACAACAGCAAGCGTTTTTGTTTTCATCTCATAACCTTATGTAAAAGTCTCTCAACCATGAAGACCGAAAACCTCGGGACTAGCCTACAGTATAAAGGCGTTTTTGGTCCTTGCATTGGTGCTATGTGCCATTGTGCCACAGAACATCCGCTTAAATTAGCTGTCATAACGCAGCAATGATTTGATTTTATGAGGAGTTCTTGATGCCGTTGATTGGTTTACATCAATGCTATCCAATATTCACCGTACCGCTGCCAAGCACCATCCCCCCGCAGTCAATAGAGTCACCGGATCTGGCGGCGGCTTTACCATCAACAAAAACTGTTGTAGATCCTGAGGCTATTTTACGCGGGTGTAGGGGATGATTCGGTCTGCTATGGGGAAGTAAAGCATCCCCAACACGAGCCAAGCCGTGGTTATCCGCTTTCACCGTGGAAGAACCACTAATAACTACCGTTGCCGGGAAGCCATCATGGTCAGTTCCGATATCTCCTATTTTCACCGCTTGTGTCATATGTTTCCCTTTACTTTATGTATGTGGCATAAAAAACCTGCCACGATTAATCTATTATCAGCGTGTTAGTACCATTTTCCCATTAATCAAGGAGAAATAGGGGGCGTAGCCTGAAACAAAATCGCCATTTTTATCTAAAAGTTGCAAGGGTGAATTTCCCCGACTATCCAGCTTAACCAGACGGCCATTGTTTATGCTGATAAGTTCATATTCATCCCAGTTAATCGGCTTTGCAGAATCTATCTTTGGTAATCGATCTTCAAATAGTGATTGATACCAACTACCTGAAGGTAAAGATTCAGCCACTTCTTTTTCACTAAAAGAGAACTGAGCCATTCGCTGGATACCGGTGGCATCTTTATTTAACATAAGCTGCCTTAATTCCATATACGCTTGGTGTAATTTGGTCATGTTTTCGACATTAGGCTCAAAAGGTGTTGCTTTTGTCCAGGCCCATTCAGGGATACCTTGAATAGTAAAATTGCGCTTTACTTTATAAAGAAAAGTATCTTTCACCATACTCTCAGTAACCATGGTACCGCTTTCTTTTGGAGAAGAGGCCCCAGTTGGCTGAGATTTTTCATTGGACGTAGCAATAATTTTTGCTATCTCCGTCTCGCCTTGTGGGGTTGCAGCAGTGATCCGTAACTCACATTTAGCATCAGAGGGATAAGTATCATCTCCATCGAATGCCCCTAGTCCGGCGACTGCTACTGAGAGACTGTTTTTACCATTCATGAGGTAAGGTGTGATATTTACACCAGAGGTAAGGGGACCTTTCTCATAGTAATTATAGAACGTTTCCGTATCATTAACGTACGTGATACAAATAGAGTTATAAATATTAAAGTAAAGTAGATATTTAACCGGTGGCATTTTACTCCCTCCCAACACTGATGATGAAAATAGGCTTAACAATAAAAAAAGTTCTTTTTTCATTTGGCTACTCGCTATCGTCCCTGCGGCTTATCCGCTTAGCTTAATTCGATATGTTGATTCAGCTTTGGTCAACCCCTTATGGATCTTCCAGACTTTTTTGTTTTTACCCTTGAAAGGATCGCTGGTAGTTACTTGAGTGGTTGTGCGCCCAGTGACAACACCTCTGTCATTTCTTTTCGGTGCTGGCCTATTCTGAGGTTGTTTATCCTCCCCGATCCCATACTCCACCCAATACTCGGCCTGCACACCATTATGATAAAAAACCAGATACAGCTCTTTATTTTCCGGCAACAAGCCAAAGCATCCCTCAGCCTTCATTCCGCCACCGGCTTTAAAGTAACCGCTGATAAATCCTATTTTTGCTCCTGCCCGCAGGGTTAAATCCGCTGCAATGCTGAGTTTGCCTTCCAGTCTTTCATCGGCTTTGTAGCATAACTCTAGATTCTCATCAGTTTCCACGCTAAACTTGGTAGAGAGCGAGCCGGAAACAATCAAGTCAAATACCGCGCCCAAATAGGCCCCATTACGTCCAGACTTAACGCCACTCTCGCCTGCAGCCCCAGCTTCCCGTAGTACTTCAACAAAGCGTTGAGAACCATACTGAGCAGCGAAAGCCTGAATCAAGTCAATGGTGAATTTCACTCCGACTAGTGGGTCAAGTCCTACGCTCACCTTACCCCTCAAATAAGGCTGGGTGGTTTGCTTGGAAAAGGCTAGTTCATGTGTGCCATTAATTTTCAGCTTCGGATAGGCAAATTCACTCCTGAATATGGGGTAACCACCGCCGTCCTTGGGGGTACTAAACATCTTCCCCACCGTACTCAATGCCTTATCCGCATGGTCCAGCAATGAGAGCTTGTTTTTATAACGTGCAAACTCCTTTTTAAGCGTATCGGATTCTTTTTTGATTTCTGGCAGGTTGCCATAGATCACACTGGCTGACCCGTTGATACTTATCCCGGTTTGAACGGATTGTTTCCCCGTGCGTCGAGTCCACCCAGTGTGATTGTCTCCTTTACCAGATTGTTGGTTACTGTCACGCATTATTTCCCGTCGTTCATCTGCGGTGAGCTCTTTTACCTCAGACTCCAATCCAATCGTCACATCCATACTCAATTTATAATTTGGGTAAATCTGTATCTCACTGTCACTGACCGTATACGTTCCTACTTGAACTGCCGAGGAAGGGCTTGCCTTCACCAATGGATTCCCCTGGCACTCTGTGACGCGAAAGCGATATAGGGCAAAGGGTAATTGTTTAAAATTTGCTAACAGCACCAGTGTGATCAATGAAACAATATTGTATTTTGAGCTGAGTTCATTTTGATTTTTTTCTTCAGTATACTTAAGTTGGTAGGTTTTATTTCCTACGACCGTTTTGTAAACCTGTCCATATTGATCGTAAATAATCCCTTTAGGACAATCACTGTGTTTGCCAATGCAGCCTTTGCTTATAACATTAATCTTAACATCGGCACCTTCGCCTTTGCTGTCATGTGCAGCAATGTTTGGCAAATTTCCTTTTTGATTATAGGTATAAGTCGGTGCACCTTTGATGTTCGATGTAATATCAATCTTGCATATACAACTGTTGGGGAGATCACAGTCACACACAGCTTTCCCTGCTCCCATCATTATTATCCTTCTTCTAAAAGTGGCACGGAGCCAAGTTCGTCGATTAACAACAGCTCGGCATTGACTAGTCCCGGAGCGCCCAAAGACTCCAAGCGTGTTGTAATATATTCTGGAACATCACTTAACTGGTTATACCCTCTGGCGATAAACAAATTAGCCAACCCGCTGATGACTCTATCATCGGTAATGTCCCGTTGCTGAAGATAATAGAATAATGCTTGGGCAAATGGATGATAGTTATCATCAGTATATCGCTTGGCATTTGTTTTCATTCTTGCTGCTAACTTATTAATGTAACGCTCTTCAAAAGCCAAGTTGAAACGCACTAACTGATCTGGTTGTAAAACAAGCATTTTCTGCCGGGAACGTGCGTCGGCAGGGAATGCTGCACGCCGAGTAGTGAAATCACTCGCAATTTCAGTGCCTTTGCTTACTGTGACAATCGTCTTGATAGGACCGAGAAAGTGGTGTAATTGCCAATCAGATAAAACATCGCAGAGCAATTCGATATTACGTGGGTCATAGAAGCGAAAAAAAACCGGTTTTTCTTGGTCAGGGATCAGTACCTGAAGATACTTGCGTAAATGCTGGCGCAGCGTTTTCAAATCCGCCTCCGACATCAGATAGTATCCCCATGGGGTGTCTCGAGTGGTGAGCCAACGTTTAACTTCCTTGGTGACCAGAACCAGATAAGGTGCTAGTTCGACCAGCTCTGGCTGTACGGGCTCGGCATACAGGCAGGAGGCAGGGGGATCTAGCGCCTCTAACATAGGCAGGAGTCCTTTTTCCATGGCTCCATCGATAACGGCATAAGAAATCATGTCCAGTATGTCTCCTTTTTACTTGTCGGCATTTGGGCAATGTGCGACGAACAACGCTCCTTCTGCCGCCGCAGCGGCAAGTACCCTTGGGCTACTGGGCAAAGCCACTTCACTGGCAGCCCCTCCGCTATTCAGATTGATCATAGGGGCCTTAATATCAACACCGCCCGAGTGAATGGCAATAAAGCTGCCGCCGACTCGGAAAGTGATTTTACTGTCGCTATGGAACACCAGCTCATTACTAACATGCATCCCCACAGAACCGTCGATTTTTTGCGACAAATCGCCTTTGATATGGAGGTGGTTGTCCCCTTCTATAAGCTCAATAAAATTACCCGTGGTTTTTTGATCCTGCTGTCCTTCTACAGTCAAGGTTCGGTTGTTGGCGATGACAATCTCTTCATCATGGCCTATGCTGCTACTTCGGTTGTATGCCACCCGTTCATCTTTGGAGTTGAGTACCCGTATGGCCATGTTTTTCTGTGCATGAATAAAGACTTCTTCGTTATCTTTTTCATCCTCAAAACGCAGTTCATTAAACCCATCCCCTTTGTGGGTTTGTGAACGGATCGACATTTGGGTTTTGGTCCCGGGTAAATTACCGGGGGGCAAGTTGCTGGCGTGATAGGTCCTGCCAATAATCACAGGCTGGTCTGGATCACCATTCAAAAACTCCACTATCACTTCATGGCCAATACGTGGGATAGCTGACATTCCCCATCTTGGGCCTGCCCATGGATGGGATACCCGGATCCAACAGGAGCTGGTGTCATCTGTTCTCCCTGAGCGATCCCAGAGAAAACGAACCTTAACCCGTCCGTAGTTATCACAAAAAATTTCTTCGGTATCCGGACCTGTAACAATTGCAATCTGTGCACCATCGATACGCGGTTTCGGCAGCACATGGGGGCGCCAGGTTTGAATATCTGGAATAAAGGCGAATTGACAAACTAATGTTGTTCCTTGCCCACCGGTTGCCTTTTCCAGTGCTTGAGGTTGCCTGCCAATGTGAGTTGCCCCGCTGATTTGCCAGCGTCGATTGTTGCTCTCCAGCGGGTGGTTTTCCAATATAAAACGTTTGCCGGGTAGCAATGCTGGGCTATTGCTGGTCCCTTCCCCTTGATGGGCATCGTTGCGTAATGCTTGAACTCGCCAACGGGCAAAAGCTTTGCCTGCAGAGTCTTTATAGCGGCCAGGATAATCATAATGCATATATCTATTTGGCTGATGTTCTGTATCGCGGCCATAATCACGATATTCTGCGCCCCATAGGGGATCCTTAAAGGTATAATCTTTTAGCAAGACTTCAGAAGTGCGTACGCTTTCTCGGCGACGAAAACTGGTAATGCATAACTCGTCAGCTTGTTCTGTGCTGCTGGGGTAGTAGGGTAATGTAGGGCCATCCTCAGATGAGGCACTATCATCGAAAAATACCACTGTGTGCGTGTTGTTTCCATGCTCAAAGAGGTAGTAAATCCCTTCCTCTGCGGCGAGCCTGTTTATAAACTCAAGATCGCTTTCATCATATTGAACACAAAACTCACGGACACCATGGAGATGACGAAAAGCGTGATCGTAATCGCTGATTTTATTTTCTTTCAGCAGGGTCTCCAGTATGGTCAGAAAGTCCTGTTGCTGAAAAATTCGCGAGCGTCGCCCTAACCCTGCTCGCCAAAGCATGGGGCGGACACTAAGCCGGTAACAGGTCTGATGACGTCCAGTATCCCCTTGTTCGACGGAACTGATTATGCCATTGACGATGCGTAGCACCTCGGTATTGCGCCAAATGGTTAGAGTTGCGTTATTATCCAGAATTGAATGAAATTCCACACTGGGATTACCACTTGCGACTTCGAGTTCCAGCTCAAAAAGGGCAGAAAGTTGCTCATGCAAAGTATAACTCGATACTACGAAAGTATCAGGTGGTAGGCTACCTACACTGAGCGTAAACCTCAAACCCGTTGCATCCTTGCCAGTATCCAACATATGATTTTCCTTAATCTAAAGCGTTACTGCATCAGAAGCCTGCGATCTGCCATGTTTTGTGAGATTTTATAAATATTCAAATTAAAACAGTAGGATAATGCGAGGTGAGCGCTACGTCAATCTTGGGGAAGCATATTGATTCAACAATACTAGATGTCAGTAATGTGATTTTTAGTAAACTATATTTTTCTATCGTTGAAGAAGAATAAACCAGGCTTTTGTTCTGAGTGGATAACGTGTTGAAATCTCATCTTATTGTTTAATATTGATTTTGCTTATGAATATATATAGGGTTATCTGTACCCGTCATACTTTAATCATCAAATGTTAGTGGCAAGCGGTAAGAGTCAACTGCTGAGCGACAGCGCCGTTTACACGTTGAAATAACAAGGAAGTTAAATGGAAAATACCACACAGATCAGCAATGAACTGCAACAGAAAATTAGCCAACTGACCAAGTTGATGACTTGGCTGTTGATCGGGGGCGTTGCCACGCTTGGAATGGCTCTGCTTAAGTTCTTTACCGGTGAGTTTGACCCCATATATCATTCGATTGAGGCCGCGCTTGGGCTGTACTGTCTGGCTACGTGGGTCAAGAGCTATTACGGTCGACAAAAGCTGTTGCAGCAATTGCGTGCGGCAGAGACTGCGTCAGATTCCGCCATATCCTGATGGCGGCATTTCGCAGCAGGAAGGAGCATATTTTGGTTAAGTGGTTGTGGATCGCTGCGATTGGAGTTTTGACGGGGTGCCAACAGCAATCCACCAGCACGCTGGTGGATCACGGCAGCTATCAGTTGGAAACCCTGCATCAGGCTCCTGGGGCCGATCAGCGTATTCGGTTCCTGGTGATGCATTACACTGCAGAAGACTTTCACTCATCGCTGAAAACGCTGACGGATGAGCACGTCAGCGCCCATTACTTGCTGCCCGCCCATCCGCCACAGCGGAGCGGCAAACCGGTGGCTTATCAACTGGTACCCGAAACGCTACGTGCCTGGCATGCCGGGGCCAGCAATTGGCGTGGGCGTAGCAATTTGAACGATACCTCGATCGGCATTGAGATCGTCAACCAGGGCTTCACCCATAACTTGCTGGAGACAGACTGGCAGCCCTATACACCCGAGCAAATTGCGTTACTGATCCAGCTTAGTCGCGATATTGTGCAGCGTTACGCGATGCAACCGACGGACGTAGTAGGGCACAGTGACATCGCCCCCCAGCGCAAGCAGGATCCTGGCCCACTCTTCCCGTGGCAACAACTGGCGCAGGCAGGTATTGGTGCCTGGCCGGATGAGCGGGAAGTGGAATGTTATCTGGCCGGTCGTGACAAGCAAGCACCGGTGGCGATGGCATCACTATTGGAAAAGCTGGCGCGTTACGGCTATGGCGTCGATCCTACATGGGATACCAAGCAGCAGCGGAACCTGGTAGCGGCGTTTCAGATGCATTTCCGGCCCAGCGATTATCGCGGTGAGCCAGATGCGGAAAGCGAGGCGATTATAGAGGCGTTGCTGAGTAAATACGGAGCTATGCGCTAACGCCAAAAGAAATGCCCTCACGCTCTCCCACAGTGGGCCGATCGAGTTTGCTGAGATTATCTCTTTACTGCCAAATGTGCAGGGACTATCAGCTCCCTCTCCCTGTGGGTGAGGGTGAGTTATAGCCCGTGCAGATTACCGTGCTCTTTTAACCAGCGAGCGGTACGACTAATGCCTTCTTCCAGCGAAACAACTGGTTGATAGCCTAGCTCCCGCTGTGCGCGGGTGGTGTTCAGCGTCAGATCGAAATTGAGCTTGGCCACGCCGTAATGGGTCAAAACGGGTTCTTTGTCGCTTTTACTGCCCAGCTTTTCCATGCCACGCGCCATCATATCCAGCATCGGGTAGGGTACCGAACGGATGCGGCACTTCATGCCCAACTCATCGATCAGCTGTTGCAACACGGTGCGCAGCGGGCAGGCTTGCTGGTTGGATATGTTGTAGGCCCGTCCTGAAGGGGTGTCTTCCTTCATAGTGGCCAGCCACATGGCGTGTACCGCATTATCCAGATAGGTCATATCAACCAGCGCATTCCCGCCTCGCGGTAACAGCAGGCTGCCGTAATGTTTGATCATATGCAGCAGGCGCGGCAGCATGATCTTGTCGTGTGGGCCAAATAGCCCCTGTGGGCGCAGGATGGTGAAGTGGGTTTGCGGGTTGGACAGCGCCAACTGTTGCACCACCTGTTCCCCGGCGGCCTTGCTGCGGGCAAACTCGTTGGCATAACGAACCGGGCGGAAGTCTTCATCCACATTGCGGTGATGGTGATAATCAAAGTAAATCGCCGGCGACGAAATATGAATGAACCGTTCTACGCCGTAGGCCGCAGCCCATTCCCCCAAACGGCGGGTAGCGCGGACGTTGGCCAGTTCGAAGGCTTCTTCCGTGCCCCATGGGGAAGTGAAACCGGAGCAGTGCCACAGCACGTCCACATCCGCCAGCATGGCTTTGGCCTGCGAGGAGATCAGGTTGGTGAGGTCGCAATGGATGAATTCGGCACCCAGCTTTTCCAGCAGGCAGCCCATGGCCTGATTGCGCCCGGTGGCACGCACTTTTATGCCTTGGCGGCGGAGATATTCAACGGCGTTACGGCCTAACCCACTGGTTGCACCGGTGACCAATACCTTCATAACTCACTCTGTTCTCACCAAAAATCAGGATGCTGAGGGCGTTTTAGCGCGTCCCAGCAAATAAGATGCCATTCTTTCGTGATTTTGTGCGCTATGCAATGAGAAAGGACCTAACCGCAGCAGCAAACTGTGCGGTTGATCGACAATTAGACTAATGAGGACGTTGGTTATCGTACTCTTCAGCCAATTGGGCAATCCGTTTGGCCATGCCACGGAAAATAAACAGGTGGGCAGGCATCATGACAAACCAGTATAACAGCCCGCTGAAACCGGCAGGATGCCACCAGGCGCGGACATCGACCTGGCGGCGATCGCCCAGGTCTTTGATGCTGAAGGTCAGGCGGCCTAGTCCCGGCGCTTTCATCCCGAACATCAATGCCAACTGGCGCAACGGTTTCTTGGTGATCACCTTCCAGCCATCGACCAGATCGCCGATTTCCAGGGTGTCACGCTGCGGTCGGCCATAAACGACGCCGTTGCCGATCATATCGTCCATGCGGGCGCGGATTTGCCACAGGATATTGGCGTAGAAGTAGCCTTCTTTGCCACCCAACTGTTGAACGACATGCCATAGCGCCTCACTAGAGGCCTGTGTTTCCAGCTCACAGCCCGCATGTTTGGGGTAGAAGCCATAACCGGGGCGCCAGCGGGCCCGGGCTTCAGGATCATAACCCCAGTCGGCAGAGTCGACCACCTCATCTTCGCGGCGTAGCGTTTCCTTCACTGCCTCATCAAAGGTTTGGAGTGGCTGTGGGATCAAGGCTTGCAGCGGTTTACCATCGGCAGGCAGGTCATGGTTCAGCCCCTGGATGAGCGCGCTGGCAATCGAGGTCGGCACAGAAGTGATCATGCTGATAAACCATACCGAGATAAAGCGTGTCGGCAGCGGTACCGGGATCAACCAGCGCTTTTTGCCGCTAATCTTGATAAAGCGCTCAAACAGGGTTTGGTAGCTGATGTACTCCGGCCCGGCCACGTCAAAAGTACGGTTTTCCTGCGCCGGGTGTTGCAGCAGTTCGGTCAGGTAAGTGAGCAGGTTATCCAGTGCGACCGGGGAGGATTTTGACCGCACCCAACGCGGCGGCGTCAGGATCGGCAGGTTATAGACCATATCGCGCATGATCTCGAACGCGGCTGACCCTGGGCCAACTACAATACTGGCGCGCAATTCGGTAACAGGAATGCCGCTTTGGCGCAGGATTTCGCCGGTCAGTTTACGGGCAATGAGGTGAGGAGAGCTATTGCCCTCTGGTTGCAGTGCGCCAAGGAAAATAACCTGTTTAACGGTGGAACCCCGCAGGGCATCGCGCAGGTTTTCCGCCGCCTGGCGCTCCTTTTCGATAAAATCATCGCCATCGCCCATGCCGTGGATCAGGTAGTAAACGGCATCGATCTGCCATAGCGCCGCCGTTAGCGTTTCTGGACGATAGACATCCACATAGCGGCAGCTTACGTGCGGCCAGTTTTGCTCTTCCAACCATTCTATGCGGCGTGCTGCGGCGGTGATCTCGTGGCCTTGCTCGGTCAAACGGGGGATCAGGTGTTGGCCGATATAACCGCTGGCTCCAAGAACCAGAATACGTTGGGAGGTCATTGCGCTGCCTTAATTGATTGATGTTAATGTGAGCGTAGTTTTACCCGTCGTCTTTCAAGCTGCAGCGTTGTTACCTGCACTTACTCACCCCAGTCACTTACCCAAAAGTAAGCTCCTGGGGATGAGTAAGCTTGTCGCCTAGCTGCAGCTTGAAATCCATAGGGTATAGAATGACAAATTAGCGAGCTAAATGCACTTTTTGTATGGGTATCAAAAGTTGCATCTGCACGTAGGGCGGTTCACACTACGCGGCGATCAAGCAATGAGCCTATGCCCGATGAAAATCAATTCTCTGTGTTATTTGCTGCTGCTAATTGCCTTGGCTGGCAGCCTGTGTTTTCCCGCTCCGCTGTGGACGTGGTTGCTGCTGGTAAACTTGCTGACCCTGCTGATCTACGGTGCCGATAAGCTGGCCGCCTGCAAAAGTTGGCAACGGGTGCCGGAAATAACCCTCCTGCTGTTCGGCGTGCTGGGCGGTTGGATAGGGGCCATTATCGGGCAACGACTGTTCCGCCATAAAACGCAGAAACAACCGTTCAAAACCTATTTTATCCTCAGCGTAGTGCTGAACCTGCTGCTGATACTGGCTGTGGGTTACTGGCTCTATGGCCGGATGGTGGTTTGAGTTCCTGCAATGTGCACAATTAAACGGGCGCCGCATGCGCCGCCCGTTGTCATCAACTGCGTTAAGGTTTCTTCTCGCCGACGACCACTGGAGCATATTCAACCGGCACCCACGCATAGCCTTTACCTTCGACTCGTATATGGCCCAGGCCAGGGAAAGGTAAGTGCGCTCCGCCAACCCACAGCTTGTTTTCAGCCGCATCGGCAAACACCTTCTGCCGGGTAGCGATTGCCTGTTTGGAGTCCGTGTCAAAGTCCACTGCGACTTCAGGTTTGGTAAACTGCAAAGAGTGACTGTGGACGATATCCCCCCACAACAGCAGTTTCTGGCCGCCGGAGCTGAACAGGTAAGAGGTATGCCCAGGCGTATGGCCCGGTGTCGCTATCACCTCCAGCCCAGGAAGTAACTGCTCCCCAGGGCTGTACAATTTCAGCTTGCCCTGTTCGGCATAAGGGGCCACGGCGTCCTGGGCCATCTTGAACATCGGCTGCGCGTCCTTCGGGGCTTTGGACGCTATCTCTTTACTCAACCAATAATCTCCATCGGCCTTGGAGGCATAGACAGTAGCGTTAGGGAAGGCGGCCTTGCCCTGATCGGTGATGCCGCAGGCGTGATCGGGGTGCAGATGCGTCAGCAATATCATATCAACCTGCTCTGGCTGATAACCTGCCGCACGCAAGTTGTTTTTGATAGCCCCCAACGTTGGTCCAAAACACTGCGAGGTACCGGCATCGACCAAAACCAGATGCGTACCGGTATTCACCAGAAACGCGTTAACCGCCGTCTGTATGCCTGACTTGCTGTCGGTAAACATGCGGGCGAACAGCTTTTGCATATCCGGCTCGCTGACACCGTGGAACAGTTTGGCGTCCAGTTTGACGTAACCGTCGTACAGCGCTGTCACCTCCAGGTTACCCAACATCATGCGGTAATAGCCGGGAACCTGCGTCTGCTGTTGGGCTGGCGCCGGGGCGGCGCTGGCTGGCAAGGTAAACATCATTCCACTGCTAGCGAGGGTGAGAGCTAATAACGTCTGGCGAAATTTATGACTCATAGATGACATCCCTTCAGGTATTGGAACTAGGCTGAGATAGCGGGTTTGGCGAGAACCGGGAGGCGGGGCCTCCCAGTGTTACTGCAAAAAGTTAGGCGCGCTGCTGCAAGAATTCCCGCCACAGATCGACCACTTTTTGCAGATCCTGGCGGCTAACGTTGAGGTGCGTCAGGATACGGGTCAACGGCCCGGCGCTGATTAACACACCACGTTCGCGCATCCAGGGGCCGAGCTTGGCCGCCAGCTCCGGGGATTGGCGCAGGTACAGCACGTTGGTTTGTGCGCCAGGTTCGGCAATATCCACGCCAATGTCACGTAGCTGCTGTTCGAGCCATTTGGCGTTGTCATGATCTTCTTTCAGCCGCTCGACGTTGTGCTCCAGCGCATAGAGCCCGGCCGCCGCCAGAATACCGGCCTGGCGCATACCGCCACCGGTCATCTTGCGCCAGCGGTTGGCACGTTGAATAAACTCTTCGCTACCGCATAGCAGTGAGCCGACCGGTGCACCCAGGCCTTTCGATAGGCAAATGGTGAAGGTGTCGCAATACTGGGCAAGGGTTTTCAGCGGCACGTTAAGCGCCACCGCCGCGTTGAAAATGCGCGCGCCGTCAATGTGCAGGGCCAGCTTGTGTTCACGGGTGAACTGCCAGGCCTGTTGCAGATATTCCAGCGGCAGCACACGGCCGCTGATGGTGTTTTCCAGGCTCAGCAGACGAGTCTTGGCGAAGTGAATATCATCGGGCTTGATGGCGGCGGCGACTTTGTCTAACGGCAGTGTGCCATCGGGATTGGCTTCGATCGGCTGGGGTTGAATACTGCCCAGCACGGCGGCACCACCAGCTTCATATTTGTAGTTATGCGCCTGCTGGCCAACGATATATTCCTCACCACGTTGGCAATGGCTCAGCAGGGCTACCAGGTTGGCCTGGGTGCCGGTAGGCAGGAATAATGCCGCCTCTTTGCCAGAGAGCCTGACCGCTTCAGCCTGGAGGGCGTTGACGGTGGGATCGTCGCCATATACGTCGTCGCCGACGTCAGCCTGCGCCATGGCGGTGCGCATCTCTGCGCTAGGTTGGGTAACGGTGTCACTGCGTAAATCGATAAGCATACGGGTCCTTGGTAGCCGATGAGGAAGTGGCTTTCATCATAACCGGATTAGCGCGGGGCAAAAGCGGAAAATGCAGGGGACAACCAACTTCATTGTCCCCAGAAGCGATTAACGCAGCCAGTTGGTTTTAGCCAGTTCGACGACCTCATCACCACGGCCATTGATGATGGCGCGCAGCATATACAGGCTGAACCCTTTGGCCTGCTCGAATTTGATCTGCGGCGGCATCGCCAGCTCTTGTTTGGCGGTGACCACATCAAGCAAGGCGGGGCCTGGATGGGCCAGTATTTCCTGTAATGCTGCGTCCAGCTCGGAGGCCTTTTCTACCCGAATGCCTTTGATACCTGCCGCATTGGCGATGGCGGCAAAGTCCGGGTTGTGCAGATCGGTGCCATCGGTAAGGTAACCACCGGCCTTCATCTCCATCGCCACAAACCCCAGCACGCTGTTATTGAACACCACCACTTTGACTGGCAGCTGCAACTGGGCCAGCGAGAGAAAATCTCCCATCAGCATGGTGAAGCCACCGTCACCGCACATGGCGATCACCTGTTTATCCGGTTCGGTACCTTGGGCACCAATCGCCTGCGGCATGGCGTTGGCCATTGAGCCATGGTTGAACGAGCCGAGCAGGCGGCGTTTGCCGTTCATTTTCAAATACCGAGCTGCCCACACCGTCGGCGTGCCGACATCGCAGGTGAAGATGGCGTCATCCGTGGCTGAGTTGCTGATTTGCTGTGCCAGATATTGTGGGTGGATCGGCTGGTCATCGTTGGCGGTAGCCAACCCGTCGAGATCTTTACGCGCTTCTCGGTAATGCTCCAGCGCCTTATCGAGAAACTTGCGGTCGCTCTTGGCTTGCAGCTGTGGCAGCAAGGCGCTTAGCGTCGTTTTGATATCGCCCATCAGCGCCATATTGACCGGGCAATGTGCACCGATACTGCCGGGGTTGATATCGATCTGAATGATATTGGCATGGGTAGGATAAAACGCCCGATAAGGGAACTGAGTGCCTAGCAGCACCAGCGTATCCGCGTTCATCATGGCGTGATAGCCGGAAGAGAAACCGATCAGCCCGGTCATGCCGACGCTGTAAGGGTTATCCCATTCGATATGCTCTTTACCGCGCAGGGCGTGCACAATCGGGGCCTGCAAAAGTTCGGCCAGTTTGACGACTTCGTCATGCGAACCGGCGCAGCCGCTGCCGCACATCAGGGTGATATTTTTGGCGCTGTTCAGCGTTTCTGCCAGTTTTTGCAGCTCGCTCATCGGTGGCTGCATCAATGGGTGCGCAGGCGTATGCCACACCATGCTGGCATCTTCTGGGGCCATTTGCAGGGCGACATCCCCCGGCAGCACAATCACCGAGACGCCACGGTTGAGGATCGCTTTGCGCATGGCGATCTCGAGTACTCGCGGCAGTTGCTCTGGATTGGACACTAGCTCGCAGTAATGGCTGCATTCGCGGAACAGCTCTTGCGGGTGCGTCTCCTGGAAGTAGCCACTGCCGATCTCGCTGGAAGGAATATGAGCGGCGATGGCCAGCACCGGGACGTGATTGCGGTGGCAATCGAACAGGCCGTTGATCAGGTGCAGGTTGCCGGGGCCGCAGGAGCCTGCGCAGACCGCCAGTTGGCCAGTGAGCTGCGCTTCGGCACCGGCAGCAAAGGCGGCGACTTCCTCGTGGCGGGTGCCCATCCAGGCGATGGTTCCCATCCGATGCAGGCTGTCACTCAGGCCGTTGAGCGAATCGCCGGTAACGCCCCAGATCCGTTTTACACCTGCCTGTTCCAGCGTTTTGGCGATCAGCGTGGCTACTGTTTGCTTCATCGTTCCTCCAGTCATTATCCAAAATGAGGGATACTCGCCCGGTTAGAGGCAAACAGAAAGTGTAGAAGGGCATTAAGGGATACGCTTACCGATATGTGCCCCGTCGGGAAGATGGGGCCAAAGCTTCAGGCGAGGGTGACGTCACCCTGTAGCTGGCAGCTACAGGCCAACACGTAACCTTGTTCGATTTCCGCCGGGGTTAACGTCATGGTGCTGGTGGTGGTGTATTGGCCATCGATAATACGGGTTTTGCACGAGCCGCAAACGCCAGCACGGCAGGCGGCATTGACCGGTAACTTATGGGCTTCTAAAGCGGCGAGCAAGGTGCTGCCGACTGGCACGCGGAATTCACGCAATGGCTGACCGATGCGCAATGTTAACTGACCGCTTTTCCCATCGTCCAACGTTGCCGAGGTGTGGAACTGTTCCTGGTGGAAATTGGCGGCAGGGACGCCGAGCCCCAGGCAAAGCTGTTCAACCTGTTGCATGTAAGGGGCCGGGCCGCAGGTCATCACGGTGCGTGAGGCGATATCCGGCGCGGTCTGTTGCAACACCTGCTCATTGATGCGACCAGACAGGAAGCCGGGTTGCGCATCCTGCTCTGCCATTAAGGTCAGTTGCAATTGTGGATGGGCGGCACATAGCCGTTGCCACTGTTCGGCAAAAATCACATCGGCAGGGGTGCGGATGTTAAAGATCACCCGGATATCACATTGCGGCTTGTTCACCACCAGCCAGCGGCACATCGACATAATTGGCGTGACGCCACAGCCGGCAGCCAGCATCAGGTAGCTATCGCTGGGGTGTTGCACGCAGCTGAATTCTCCCTGGGCGTCTGATAGCCAAAGTATTTGGCCAGGTTTGACCTCTTGCGTCAGCCAGCGTGAGCCGAGGCCATCCGCCAGGCAACGTACGCTGATGCTGATAAAAGGACTCAGGCCGGGTGAAGAGGAGAGAGTATAGGCGCGCAGCGTATCTTCACTGTCGCGAATGCTGACCAACGCAAACTGACCGGGCTGATAAGGATAAAAGTCGTTATTGATCAGGTTCAGCGTCCAGACGTCGGCGGTTTCCTGTTGCAAGGAGTGCACCTGCATCGGGTTGGGGCAAAGTGGGCTGGGTTGGCTCATAGGGCACCTCAAAACAAACGGGGCCGCCGCGATGGGCAGCCCCGGAATAACGGCCTTAGCCGAGAAGGGTTTGCATATCCTGCTCTACGGTGGTGACCGAACGCAGGCCGAATTTTTCATTCAGCACCGCCAACAGATTGTCAGTCAGGAAGGCCGGGGCGCTTGGGCCGGTGACGATATTTTTCACCCCTAGCGACAGCAGCGTCAGCAGAATGACGATTGCTTTCTGCTCGAACCACGACAGCACCAGGCTGAGCGGCAGATCGTTGACCGTGCCACCGACTTTCTCGGCGAGTTTGACTGCCAGCATTACGGCGGAATAGGCATCGTTACATTGGCCAACGTCCAGCAGGCGCGGTAGCCCTTCCAGCGTGCCGAAGTCCAGCTTGTTGAAGCGGTATTTACCGCAACCCAGCGTCATGATCAGACAATCTTGGGGTACGCTGCGTGCAAAATCGGTGAAGTAGCTGCGCTCGTCACGGCTGCCGTCACAGCCTCCTACCAGGAATACGTGGCGCAGTTTTTTCTGAACGACCAGATCGACCACGGTATCGGCGGCGCTGAGCAGCACCTCACGGCCAAAACCGACCGTGATCAGTTGTTCGATTTCGCTGTAAGGGAAGCCAGCCAACTGCTGCGCCTGAGCGATCACAGTGCTGAAATCATCCCCTTCCAGATGGTTGACGCCAGGCCAGCCAACGATGCTGCGCGTCCAGATGCGATCGCCATAATTGCCGACGTTCGGATCGATAATGCAGTTGGAGGTCATGACTATCGAACCCGGGAATTTGGCGAACTCGGTCTGCTGATTCTGCCAGCCGCTGCCGTAGTTACCCACCAGATGCGGGAATTTCTTCAGTTCTGGATAGCCATGGGCCGGTAACATTTCACCGTGGGTATAGACGTTGACGCCTGTGCCTGCGGTCTGTTCCAGCAGTAGGCGCAGATCTTTCAGATCGTGGCCGGAAATCAGGATCGCCTTGCCCGCCACCGGGCGCACGTTGACCGTGGTCGGCTGTGGGTCGCCAAAGGCACTGGTTTCGCCGCGATCTAGAATAGCCATCACGCTGAAGTTCATTTTGCCGATGGCCATGGAGTTGTTCAGCAGGGTGTCCAGATCGCTCGGTTGGGTGCCCAGCCAGGCCATGAAGGCGTGGTAATCGGCATAGATCTGGTTGTCGAACTGGCCCAGCACATGGGCATGTTCCATATAGGCGGCGGCCCCTTTCAGGCCGTACAGGCACAGCATCCGTAGGCCGTGGATATCGTCGCCTACCTCGGCTTTATCTTTATTAAGAGCAAACTGTGCAGCCTGTTGCAACAGCGCAGGCATATCGTTGCCGGTCAGTTGCAGCTGAGCCAGCGGGTGATCGACCTGCACACTGGCGTCGAGCAGGCGGCAGCGAACCGCCAGCGAGTCACGCAGGGCAATGGTGTCATGTGCATAGCCGATAATGCGTTCGGAATCGAAGTTAACGTTGGTCAGCGTAGAGAAGAAGGCGCGTGGGGAGAAACTGTCGACATCATGATCGATAATACCCAACGCACGCGCCTGCAATGCCCAGGCAGATAGCCCTTGCAGCGCCGCTATCAACAGATCCTGCAGGTCGGAGGTTTCTGCCGTTTTGCCGCACATCCCTTGAGCGTAAGAGCAGCCGTTACCTGCCGGTGTCCGGATGGTTTGTTCACATTGCACACAGAACATAATCGCTTCCTTTTTTAAAGTTGCATTTATAATGCTTGTTTTGAAGCATAGATCGATGACGCAACCTTAAAAAGGCTTTTGTGATACAACTTTAACAAAGTTTGATTTAGAACAAGTTGGCGTGCGGATGGGAATTATTACGCTTTGATCAGCAGGCGCGGCGAGCCGCGCCCGTGGGCGTCAGGAGAACAGGGCGATTAACACCGGAGCCAACAGACTCAGCAAGAATCCGTGCACAATGGCCGGAGGCACCATTTCGATCCCGCCGCTGCGTTGCAGCACCGGCAGCGTGAAATCCATCGAAGTGGCACCACATAAACCCAATGCAGAGGAGCGACTACGACGCACCAGCGTAGGGAGCAGCATTATTGCCACCAGCTCACGAGCCAGATCGTTGAAGAAGGCGGTGCTGCCCATCACTGGGCCATAGGCGTCGGTGATCAGGATGCCGGAAAGAGAGTACCAACCAAAACCCGAAGCCATCGCCAAACCGGCTTTCAGCGGCAACCCCAGCAGCAGTGCGGCCACTGCACCACCCGCCAGCGAACTGAGCGCCACCACCACGGCGACCATCATGCCACGGCGATTGAGGGCAATCTGGCGCAGCGTCATCCCACTGTTGCGTAGCTGTGCGCCTACCAGAAGCAGCAGAAACAGTAGGGCGTATTCACTGCCTTGACCGGCATATTGCAGCCAGTGCCACTGGGTGAGGCCCAAGGCAAAGCCACCCACTACCACCCCACAAAGCTTCAGGGATTCCAATGCCATATGCAGGCGTGAGGGCAACGTTTCTTGCTTGTGGGTACTGTGCCAGGGGCGGCGGCGTTCAAACAGCGATAACCACAGGAGGTTGGCGCAGAAAATACACACAAAAAACACCAGGGTGTACTGAAAGATCAGCACCAGGTTGCTGCTGAGGTTTTCCAGGAATGCCAGGCTGATCCCCATGATGAACAGGATCACATACACCATCCAGCTCAGCAGGCGGTTAATGGCCCGGATCAGGGTGACGCTACGCAAGGGGACAAGATAACCGACGATCAGCGGTATCAGTATAATCAGCAGTCCTGAATACATGTGAAACTAGCGTCCTTTAATCAGATGGGAATACGGCAAACTCAACACGCTAACCAAAATGGGCTGCAGAGTAAAGTGGCTGATTTACGCTGTTTGCAGCACGCAGTGGGAATGTCTACTTGACCTGCAATGGCTTTATTGCTCATCCTCATGCTATCAGGCGAATAAAGGAGTCAGCAGATGTACCTGGAGCGTATTGAGATTGTAGGATTCCGCGGTATCAACCGGCTTTCACTGACGCTGGATGATAATACCGTGCTACTCGGGGAAAATGCCTGGGGCAAGTCCAGCCTGCTGGACGCCATGACCTTTTTGCTTGCCCCTGAACAGACGCTGTACCGCTTTGAAGCCAAAGATTTCTATTTCCCACCAGGCGACGAGGCGGCCAAAGATCGTCATTTGCAGATTATCTTCACTTTTTGCGAAAAGGATACTGGCCACGCGTACCTGCCGCGCTATCGCCATCTTTCACCGCTGTGGTCGAAGGGGGAAGATAACCTGAGCCGCATTCATTACTGCTGCGAAGGGGAATTAGACGATGATGGCACGGTATGCACCTGGCGGCGTTTTCTTGATGCCGATGGCAACGCCTTGCACCTGCACCATATCGATCAACTGGTGCACGCCCTGATCCGTATTCATCCGGTGCTGCGGCTGCGTGATGCGCGCTTTATCCGCCGTCTGCGGCCCAGCTCACTCAGCGATCGCCTCCCAGCCGATAACGAAGCCCTGGCACAGCAGTTGGATCAACTGACGCGTGAACTGGTGCGTAATCCGCAAAAGTTGACGAACTCCGAACTGCGGCAGGGGCTAGCGGCGATGCAGCAGTTGCTTGAACACTATTTTGCCGAGCAAGGTTCGCAGGTTGCCGGGCCTCGCCGCCATCGTCAGCCGCCGGAACAGCAGGCGTGGCGCTCGTTGGACAGCATCAACCGCATGATTGCCGAACCTAACAGCCGCAGTATGCGTTTGATCCTGTTGGGGATGTTCTCTACGTTGCTGCAGGCCAAGGGCAACGTAAAACTCGATCCCCATGCCCGGCCATTATTGCTGGTTGAAGACCCGGAAACGCGGCTGCATCCCATCATGCTGTCGGTGGCCTGGGGGTTGCTCAACCAGATGCCGTTGCAGCGTATTACCACCACCAACTCCAGCGAACTGGTGTCGCTGGTGCCGGTGGAGCATATTTGCCGCCTGGTGCGCGAGTCGGCCCGGGTTGCCACCTATCGCCTTGGGCCAAAGGGGCTAAGTGCGGAGGATGGGCGGCGCATTGCGTTCCACATTCGCTTTAACCGGCCGGCCTCGTTGTTTGCCCGTTGCTGGCTGCTGGTGGAAGGGGAAACCGAGGTCTGGCTGCTCAACGAGCTGGCACGCCAGTGTGGTTATCGTTTCGAGTCCGAAGGTGTGCGGGTGATCGAATTTGCCCAATGCGGTCTGAAACCCCTGCTGAAGTTTGCCCGACGCATGGGCATTGAATGGCATGCTTTGGTTGATGGCGACGAAGCAGGCAAGAAATACGCCAACACCGTACGCAACATGCTGGATAACCACGAAGATAACGAGCGTGATCGCCTGACCGCATTGCCTGCACCGGACATGGAACACTTCATGTATCGGGAGGGATTCAGCTCGGTCTATCATCGGGTGGCCTCGGTACCGCTAAAGGTACAGATGCCGGTGCGCAAAGTGATCCTCAAAGCGGTGCATCACACTTCAAAACCCGATCTGGCGATTGAGGTGGCCATGCAGGCCGGGGCGTGGGGCACCGACTCGGTGCCACCGTTGTTAAAGAAAATGTTCTCACGCGTGATGTGGTTGGCGCGGGGCCGGGCGGACTAGGAAAAGTGTTTGCTAATCCCCAGCTGGAGTTCATCCAGTAGTTGGTAACGGCGGCGATATTCCGCGCGTTTTTTGCTGGCGATGTCTTCCATTGGCTTGCGGGCAATGCGCTCGGGTAATAGGAAATAGTCGTTATCGAGTTGCTTGCCGCCCATTGAAAGCCAGAACTGATCGTAATCGGCATGCAACTGACTTTTCTTTTTGTGGTGGTAGCGCCAGTTCTGGTAAATATGGGTGGCGTTACCAACCGCGATCAACTGCCGGATCCCCAACTGTTGGGCCAGGTGGCAAATGCCTTCCAACACTAGGCGTTTTGGAAACAGGCCGTGGCAGGCTTTGGTCGTATTCTGGATCTCAGTGTGTGGTACCGCGCAATTAGCGCCTTGCATACCGCCGATAAATAACGTGGGTTTTTGCTGGTAATTCATCAAGGTGAAGGTCATTTCAGCCAGCATGATCCCTTGGCTATTGCGTAACAGCAGGGTCGTTTCACCCTCTTTATTCAAGTGGTCTAGCGATGCCAGTTGCAGGCAGATTTGCTCACTATTTTTGTCCTGTGCGTGGCTTAAGAGAAAGGGATGGCTACCAAGTTGGCCGAGGTGCATCTTCAGCGGCATGCGTTGGGCGATCAGATCGTAGTGATCGCGCAGGGCCAGCAGACGGTCGATGCGGCTTATGTTGTTCGCCAGATAGGGGCGATGCAGTTTGCATGGCAGATTGGGCTGTGCGCTTAAAATTTCATCCAGCAGAGGATTGGCGGCCAGTGTGTTGAGCAGGCTACGAGTCGTTGGCCAGCAGAGCAGTGAACGGCCAAGAAACTTTAGGCGGAATGACGTTTTTTTCCAGGCATTGCTGGGCACTTTCTCGCCATTGATCAGTGCCGTCATCAGTTGGCTGGCCGGTTTGGCCGATATGAGTGGATAGCTGAGCTGAGACATGATGAAATCCTGATCCGTGTCCAAATGACTATTTCATCAAGGTTTGACTAAACAGTAGTTCAATACGGCATGGCAAAATTGCATTGCATGAAATACGTTGAGCTTGGGTTTAGTTACTGATAGAGCAACATGATAATTTACTTGGGTTGCCATGGTTGGCAGCCTGAGAACGACAGGAAATAGGTAGGAACAGACATTGATGTGGTTATTCAGAGGTAAAAAACGCGGGTTGGTGGTGTGCGCCGTTCTGGTGGTGCTCGCCATTGTGGCTTATTGGCGCTTTAGCCATCCGACTCCAATAGAGTTTACAACGGTCAAGGTCGCTAAACGCGATCTAGAGCAAAGTGTATTGGCAACTGGCCAACTGGATGCGGTACGTAAGGTTGATGTGGGGGCTCAGGTCAGCGGTCAGTTGGAGAGCCTGAAGGTCGAGATTGGCGAAAAGGTGCAAAAAGGCCAACTGCTCGGCATTATCGATCCTCAACAGGCACAAAACAGCATTCGCGAAGGCGAAGCCACGCTACAGCAACTGCACGCCCAACTGCAACAGGCGTTGGCGGAGCAGCAACTGGCGACAGTGACCTTGCAGCGTAACCGCGAACTGGCCAAGGTGCAGGCGGTATCGCACCAGGATTTGGATAAATTCACCACAGAACTGGCGGTAAAAAAGGCGCAGGTTGAAACTACCCGTGCGCAGATCGCCAAAAATCAGGCCAGCCTGGATACCGCCAAGATAAACCTGACCTATACCCGTATCGAAGCGCCGATGGACGGTGATGTGGTGCAGATCACCACCTTGCAGGGCCAGACGGTGATCGCTGCGCAGCAAGCGCCCAACATTCTGACGTTAGCAGACATGAGCACCATGCTGGTGAAGGCTCAAGTTTCTGAGGCAGATGTGATCCACCTCAAGCCGGGGCTGAAAGCCTGGTTTACCGTGCTGGGCGATCCGAGCAAACGTTACGATGGCGTGCTGAAAGACATTCAGCCCACGCCAGAGAAGGTTAACAATGCCATTTTCTATTACGCGCGTTTCGAAGTACCAAACCCACAGGGCTTGCTGCGTCTGCAAATGACCGCGCAGGTGCATATTCAGCTGGCTGGCGTCAGTGATGCGCTGGTGATCCCGCTGGCGGCATTGGGGGATCAGATTGCCGATAACCGTTACCATATTTCGGTACTA
Organism: Serratia silvae; assembly: GCF_023282985.1. GTDB lineage: Bacteria > Pseudomonadota > Gammaproteobacteria > Enterobacterales > Enterobacteriaceae > Chania > Chania silvae. The sequence continues at coordinate 35,733 of NZ_JAGQDC010000023.1, forward strand.
AAACAGGGCAAGGAAGAGAAGCGTGAAGTCACGATCGGCATTCGCAACAATGTGGATGTGCAGATTGTCAGCGGGTTACAGGCCGGTGAAGAAGTGATTGTCAGCCGCGGCGGCGCGGAGGCCAGTTGATGACGGCACTGTTAGAACTTAGTGATATTCGGCGCAGCTATCTCTCCGGCGATCAGACCATAGACGTGCTGAAAAACGTCAGTCTGCGCATTGATGCCGGTGAGATGGTGGCGATTATGGGGGCTTCAGGCTCCGGTAAATCGACGCTGATGAACATTCTCGGCTGCCTGGACAAGCCCAGCGCCGGGACTTACCGCGTAGCCGGGCAGGACGTGGCAACGCTTGATGGCGATGCGCTGGCTCAGCTGCGGCGCGAGCACTTTGGCTTTATCTTCCAGCGTTATCATCTGCTACCCCATCTAAGTGCGGCGCATAACGTGGAGGTGCCTGCGGTTTATGCCGGGTTGAGCAAGGCAGCACGGCGCGAAAGGGCGGCGGCTTTGTTGCAACGTCTGGGGCTGGGGGAACGTATCACCTACCGGCCAAGCCAGCTTTCGGGGGGGCAGCAGCAGCGCGTCAGTATTGCGCGGGCTTTGATGAACGGTGGTCAGGTGATCCTGGCGGATGAACCGACCGGTGCGCTCGACAGCCATTCCGGTGAAGAGGTGATGACGATCCTCAAGCAACTGCGCGAGCAGGGGCACACCGTGATTATCGTCACGCACGATCCGGCGGTAGCGCAGCAGGCGGAGCGGATTATCGAGATCCGCGACGGTGAAATCATCGCCGACTCTCGGCCACAGGCGCAGGGTAACCCGCAGGCCAAAATGCTGGATATGGCCACGCCAGCACCTTCCTGGCAGCAGATGGCTGGCCGTTTCCGTGAGGCGTTGGTGATGGCTTGGCGTGCTATGGCAGCCAACAAAATGCGCACGGCGTTAACCATGCTGGGGATCATTATCGGCATTGCCTCTGTGGTTTCGATCCTGGTGATCGGCGACGCGGCCAAGCAGATGATCCTGGCAGACATCAAATCCATCGGCACCAACACCGTGGACATCTATCCCGGCAAAGACTTTGGAGACGATGATCCCAGCTTCCGCCAGGCGTTGAAGTATGGCGATCTAAGTGCGTTGCGTGAACAACCCTATGTCAGTGCGCTTTCACCGAATATCAGCAGCAGCATGCGGCTACGGTTTGGCAATATTGATGTGGCCGCCAACGTTGCGGGCGTCAGTGAACAATATTTTCGAGTTTACGGCATGACCCTTTCCCAGGGGGTTGGTATCGATACCCTACAGGTGCAATCCCAGGCGCAGGTGGTGGTGATCGACGCCAATACCCAGCGGCGGCTGTTCCCGCATAAAAAAAACGTGGTGGGTGAGGTGATCCTGATCGGCAATATGCCAGCCACGGTAGTGGGTGTGGCGCAGGAAAAGCAGTCGATGTTCGGCAGCAGCAAGGCGCTGAGCGTATGGGTGCCCTATAGCACGATGGCCAATCGCCTGATGGGCAACGACTATTTTGACTCGATCACCGTGCGTATCCGTGAGGGCTATAACAGCCAGGAAGCGGAACAGCAACTGACGCGGTTGTTGACGTTGCGCCACGGCAAGAAAGACTTCTTCACCTACAATATGGATAGCTTGGTGCAAACCGCCGAGAAAACGACGCGAACTCTGCAACTGTTCCTGACCCTGGTGGCGGTGATTTCGCTAGTGGTTGGTGGGATTGGGGTGATGAATATCATGCTGGTTTCGGTAACGGAAAGGACGCGTGAAATCGGCATTCGCATGGCGGTGGGCGCGCGCTCCGGCGATGTTCTGCAACAGTTCCTGATCGAGGCGGTGCTGGTCTGTCTGGTGGGGGGCGCGTTGGGGATCGCACTGTCGTTCGCGATTGGCCTGTTGGTGCAATTGGCGATGCCGGTCTGGCAGATCAGCTTCCCACCAGTGGCCTTGTTGAGTGCGTTCTTGTGTTCCACCGGTATTGGCGTGGTGTTCGGCTATCTGCCGGCACGCAGCGCTGCGCGGTTGAACCCGATTGACGCCTTGGCGCGTGAGTAATAGCAAAAATAAAATGCCAGCCTTACGGCGGCTGGCATTTTAACTTGGCTATGCAGAAGTGGCTTGGGGAAGCGTTTAGGCCATTACCTCGCTTTCCAGCGGCATAATCAGGCTCGCGTGGTTCCCTTTCGGCCCTTGATGCACGTCGAACCTGACCTGTTGACCCGCTTTCAACGTTCGGTAGCCATCCATTTTAATTGTTGAATAATGCGCGAAGATATCTTCACCGCCGCCTTCCGGGCAGATAAAGCCGAACCCTTTGGCGTTATTGAACCATTTAACAGTACCCGTCTCCATGCTGCTACATCCCTCGCAATGCTATTTTTAAAATGAGATGAATAACTGATCCATGTGAGTACCAACTGGTCAAAAGACCAACAACTCACAAAATTACACTCTAGAGCAAATGATCAACACGTCAAGGGATCGGCCAATGAGCGCGTCGGGCAGTTCACCAAAGTTTGAAGTAGTTAACGCTATTGACATGGTTTGGTAACAAATTATGGCCGCGACAACAGCGATTAATCGCGTTGTGCTGCGGCACGTTAACCGCGAAGATGGTAAAATAGTCTTGATACTCCCGTTTGAATAACCCGAACATGGCCCCATATACTGAGGCATGGCAGAGAAGATGAGCAGCAATGGGCAATAGCAACGATTGGCTAAATATTGAACACTTGGCCGAAGAAAAACAAATCGATGCGGTAAAACCGCCGTCAATGTATAAAGTTATACTTAACAACGACGATTACACACCGATGGAATTTGTGATTGACGTTCTGCAAAAGTTCTTTTCTTATGATATTGAACGTGCAACGCAACTGATGCTCACGGTCCACTATCAAGGCAAGGCGATCTGTGGTGTTTTCACCGCCGAGGTGGCGGAAACCAAGGTGGTCCATGTGAACCGTTACGCAAGGGAGAATGAGCATCCGTTGCTCTGTACGCTGGAAAAAGCCTGAAAAGGCAATCTATTGGGGAGGTGCCTATGCTCAATCAAGAATTGGAACTCAGTCTCAACATGGCTTTCGCCAGAGCGCGCGAGCACAGACATGAGTTTATGACCGTGGAGCACCTGTTGCTGGCATTACTCAGCAACCCTGCCGCGCGCGAAGCGCTCGAGGCTTGTACGGTGGATCTGGCCGCGTTACGCCAGGAGCTGGAAGCCTTTATCGAACAAACCACACCAACGCTGCCCACCAGCGAAGAGGAGCGCGACACCCAGCCGACGCTCAGCTTCCAGCGAGTGCTGCAGCGTGCGGTATTCCATGTGCAGTCCTCCGGCCGGAGCGAAGTGAGCGGTGCCAACGTGTTGGTGGCGATCTTCAGCGAACAGGAGTCCCAGGCGGCATACCTGCTGCGTAAACACGACGTCAGCCGTCTGGACGTGGTGAACTTCATTTCACATGGTACACGTAAAGATGAGCCGGGCCAGGCACCTAATGCGGAAAACCCGGTAAACGAAGAGCAGCCTGGAGGGGAAGACCGTATGGAAAACTTCACCACCAACCTCAACCAACTGGCCCGCGTCGGCGGTATCGATCCGCTGATTGGTCGTGACCGTGAACTGGAGCGAGCCATTCAGGTGCTGTGCCGCCGCCGTAAAAACAACCCGCTGCTGGTGGGTGAATCCGGCGTAGGTAAAACCGCCATTGCCGAAGGGCTGGCGTGGCGGATCGTGCAGGGCGACGTGCCAGAGGTGATGGCAGACTGCACGCTCTACTCGCTGGACATCGGCTCATTGCTGGCGGGCACCAAATACCGTGGTGATTTCGAGAAGCGCTTCAAGGCGCTGCTCAAACAGCTAGAGCAGGATAAGAACAGCATCCTGTTTATCGACGAAATTCACACTATCATCGGTGCCGGTGCGGCTTCTGGTGGGCAAGTGGATGCCGCCAACCTGATCAAACCGCTGCTGTCGAGCGGCAAGATCCGGGTGATTGGCTCCACCACCTATCAGGAGTTCAGCAATATTTTCGAAAAAGACCGTGCGCTGGCGCGTCGCTTCCAGAAAATAGACATTACCGAGCCGACGCCAGAAGAGACCATTCAGATCATCAACGGTCTGAAAACCAAATACGAAGCGCACCATGACGTGCGTTACACCGCTAAAGCGGTACGTGCTGCGGTGGAGCTGTCGGTGAAATACATCAACGACCGTCACCTGCCGGACAAGGCGATTGACGTGATCGATGAGGCTGGTGCGCGTAGCCGGTTGCTGCCGGTGAACAAGCGTAAGAAAACGGTCAACGTGGCGGATATCGAATCCGTGGTTGCACGTATTGCGCGTATCCCGGAAAAAACCGTCTCCGCGAGCGACCGCGACGTACTGAGAAGCCTGAGTGACCGCCTGAAAATGCTGGTGTTTGGCCAGGATCCGGCCATCGAGGCGCTGACCGAAGCGATCAAGATGAGCCGTGCTGGTCTGGGCCAGGATCGCAAGCCAGTGGGTTCCTTCCTGTTCGCCGGGCCGACCGGGGTAGGTAAAACTGAGGTTACCGTGCAGTTGGCGAAGGCGCTGGATATCGAGCTGCTGCGATTTGATATGTCCGAATATATGGAACGTCATACCGTCAGCCGTCTGATTGGTGCGCCTCCGGGCTACGTTGGTTACGATCAGGGCGGCCTGCTGACCGATGCGGTGATCAAACATCCGCACGCGGTGGTCCTGCTGGATGAAATCGAGAAAGCGCACCCGGATGTGTTCAACCTGCTGTTGCAGGTGATGGACAACGGGACGCTGACCGATAACAACGGCCGTAAAGCAGACTTCCGTAACGTGATCCTGGTGATGACTACCAACGCCGGGGTACGCGAAACCGAACGCAAATCGATTGGCCTGATCGAACAGGACAACAGCATCGATGCGATGGACGAGATCAAGAAGGTGTTTACGCCAGAATTCCGTAACCGTCTGGATAACGTCATCTGGTTCAACCATCTGTCTCCTGCGGTGATCCAGCAGGTGGTCGACAAGTTTATCGTCGAACTGCAGGCCCAGCTGGATGCCAAGGGTGTATCAATGGAAGTGAGCGACGAAGCGCGTGACTGGCTGTCGGTGAAAGGCTATGACCGTGCGATGGGCGCTCGTCCAATGGCGCGTGTGATGCAGGAAAGCCTGAAAAAACCGCTGGCCAACGAACTGTTGTTTGGTTCTCTGGTTGACGGCGGCTCGGTGAAAGTCGAGCTGGATGCAGACAAAAAACAGCTGACTTACCACTTCCTCAGCGCCCAGAAGCGTAAAGCGGATGAAGGTGCTGTGCACTAAGCGGTAGACTGGTAATAAAAAAGCGATGCCTTGGCATCGCTTTTTTTATACGTGAATTTCACGGACTGCTGTAAGGGCGTCGTATGCTGTTAAAAAGGCGCAGCATGCGGTCGAACAGAATATGTCGCCCTTATAAAATGAGTGAGCCCTCTCAGTTTACCTGCGCCAATACAACTCGGTGGAGAACGTTGCTGCGGGGGTAAACGGAAAGGGCTCTTTTGAGGGATCACATCCTCGGTGTCGCCAGTGGCTGGCGACGAGTGAGCCGATTAACGGCTACGGAAGACAATGCGGCCTTTGCTCAGGTCGTACGGGGTCAGCTCTACAGTGACTTTGTCACCCGTCAGGATGCGGATATAGTTTTTGCGCATTTTACCGGAGATATGAGCGGTAACCACGTGCCCGTTTTCCAATTCAACACGGAACATGGTGTTCGGCAGCGTATCAAGAACGGTGCCCTGCATTTCAATATTGTCTTCTTTGGCCATCGAATCCTCTAGGTGTAACTACCTTAGTTTTTAACCGGCAAGATAATGCCGAAAAACCCACATTATGTAAAGGAGTGTCGGTGAACAATGCACCGATTCCACAAAATTAGTCAGTTTGGGAGGGCAGTTCAACCAGCTGTGGGGGTATGACTTGCGCTGTCCAGCATTCCGGCGCTAACACTCTGCGCTGAAGGTTGCTCAACTGCTGCAAAAATTGGCGGCGGGGAATTTCTCTCGCTCCAAGCCGGGCAGTGTGAGCGTTAAGCACCTGACAGTCAACCAATTCTCCTCCATAACCGGCAAAATGGCGGCAAAACGCCCATAAAGCACACTTTGATGCGTTGGTGGTGCGGCTAAACATTGATTCACCGCAGAACAGCGCTCCCTGGGCGACACCGTATAGGCCGCCGACCAGTTCTTCCCCCTGCCACACCTCAATGGAATGGGCGTACCCGAGGTGATGCAATTGTAAATAGGCTTGCTGTACCTCCTCGCCGATCCAGGTGCCTTCATCGGGGCGGTATGAACATGCGGCGATCACGGCGGCAAAATCATGATTGAGAGTAATGCGAAACGGCGGGTTGCGCAGGAATCGCTTGAGGCTGCGGCTGACATGGAATTGCGCTGGGAACAGCACCGCCCGTGGGTCTGGTGACCACCAGAGGATGGCTTCCCCTGGCGAATACCAGGGGAAGATCCCGCGCTCATAGGCCGCCAACAACCGTGCAGACGTCAGATCGCCACCGATGGCCAGCAGTCCGTTAGGATCGTGCAGGGCGGTCTCTGGTGAAGGAAACGCTGTAGACTGCGATGACAGCTTAACAATGCGCATAAAACCTCTTAGCGTCGCCCACAGGCGGTTTTACAGCGATACATTACTGATACGTTGGTGGAATTGGGCGTAACGACCATGCTGGTGCATTAGCGCTGCGTGGCTGCCTTGTTCCACGATACTGCCGCCGTCCATCACGCAGATGCGATCGAAATGCTCCAGCCCATAGAGCCGGTGAGTGACCAGAATTAACGTCTTGCCGCGGCAATGCTGGCGGAGCAGGGCCAGGATCTGTTGCTCGGTTTCGGCATCCAGCCCTTCGGTTGGCTCATCCAGCAGCAACAACGGCGCCTGATGCAGCAGGGCACGGGCAATGCCCAGACGGCGTTGCTCACCACCGGAAAGCTGGCGGCCACCTTCGCCCAGCCAGGCATTCAGCCCCTCATTTTCCAGCAGCTTATCCAGACCGACTTGTTGCAGTGCGAGGGTTAATTCCTCATCGTTGGCCGCAGGTGCCGCTATACGCAGGTTTTCACGCAGCGTACTGCTGAAGATATGCACCCGCTGGCTTACCACCGTCGTCATGGCACGCAGCGTAGATTCATCATAGCTGGCCAGTGGTTGCCCGTTGAGCTGAATTTTGCCACCGTCGGCATTCCAAGCGCGGGTCAGCAATTGCAGCAGGGTCGATTTACCACAGCCAGTGCGGCCCAGCAGCGCTATGTGCTCGCCAGCGGCGATGTTCAACGTCACGTCGTTCAACACCGGCAGCGGCTGGTCGGGATAGGTGAAGGACACCTCGTTCAGTTGCAGCGCTGCGCCCGGCTGTGAGGCTGGGCCGCTGGCAGGGAAGATGACTTCCGGTTGCTGATCGATGATCTGCTTGACCCGGGTCGCTGAAGCGATCACCTGGCCCAGATGTTGGAACGCGGCGGCGACGGGCATCATGGCTTCAAAAGAGGCTAGGGCGGCAAAGACAAACAGGGCAATCAGGGCCCCCGGTTGGGTATTACCACCGATCCCTGCGGCTGCAAGCCACATCAGTAGCGTGACGGTGAGACCACTTGCCAGGATCATCAGCGCTTGGGCAACCCCCCCTAGCGAAGCCTGTTGCCACTGACGGCTCTGCCAGCGCTGTTCGGTCGCGCTGAGTTTATGACGGAAGCCGTCCAGCGCGCCAAACACCACCAGTTCGGCCTGCCCCTGTAGCCAGGCGGTCAGGTCGGTACGGTACTGGCTGCGTAACAGGGTCAACTCTTCCCCGATGGGCTTACCTGCGCGATAGAAGATCGGTGGAACGGCCAGCAACAGCAATAACAAGATCCCGCCTAGCGTCAGTGCTAGCGAGACATCCAGCCAACTGAGGCCGACGGTGACTACCACAATAATCACCGCGGCACTGACCATCGGCGAAATAACGCGTAGGTAGAGGTGATCGAGTGTATCAACATCGGCAACCAGGCGGTTGAGCAGTTCAGCCTGACGGAAGCGGGCAATACCCCCCGGTGACAGCGGCAGGATTTTGCGGAAGGTAAATACCCGCAGATGGGATAACACGCGGAAGGTGGCGTCATGGCTGACAACCCGTTCTGCATAACGCCCGGCAGTACGGAAGATTGCCGCACCCCGTACGCCAGCGGCCGGCAGCATGTAGTTGAAGGTATACAACCCTGCCAGGCCGGCCAGCGAAGAGGCAGCCAGGAACCAGCCAGACAGGGCTAACAGGCCGATACTGGCCAGCAGGGTGACGATGGCCAGCACGATACCCAGTAAAATCAGAAACGTGTGGCGGCGATACAACGCCAGGAATGGCAGCAAAACGCGCATGATTATAGCTCCCCGCTGCGGTGTGCAATCAGTTTGGCAAACAGACCGGGCTGAGCGCTGAGCGTGGCGTAGTTGCCCTGCTGCACGATTTTCCCGCTGTCCATCACCCAAATCTGGTCATAATCTTCGGTATCTTCCAACTGGTGTGTGACCAACAGCGTGGTCTGCTGATGGGACGCTGCATTCAGCGCCTGCATCACCAAACGTTCGCTGTGGGCGTCCAGGCTGGCCGCAGGTTCATCCAGTAACAGCAAGCGGCGGGGGCTGAGCAGCGCCCGCGCCACGGCCACCCGCTGAGCTTGACCAACGGAAAGCCGGGCAGCGCCATCGCCCAGATCGGTTGCCAACCCTTTTGGTAAATGCGGCAGGAATTCACTGACGTAAGCCTGTTCAACCGCCTGTTGCAATTGGGCCTCGCTGGCCTGCGGGTAGCCGAGCAGAATATTGTCCCGCAGCGTTTGAGCTGGCAGATGGGGGTTTTGCCCCACCCAGCCCAGTTGCTGACGCCAGTTAACCGCAGCCAACTCGCGCAGTTCGATACCGTTGATCAGCAACGAGCCCCGGTAGGGCAGGAAGCCGAGCAGCAGGTTTAGCAGCGAACTCTTCCCGGCACCGCTAAGCCCAACCAAGGCAATGCGTTGATTGGCAGGCAAGGTAAAATCAAGCGGCCCGGCAAGCACTACACCGTTAGGCGAGAGGATTTCCAGCGCCTGCGCCTGCACGGTCAGTGGGTCTTCACTATTTAGCGTTTGAGAACCATTGCCAACCTGCTCGCCCTCGGCGGCCAGGAAGGTTTCCAGCGCTTCGGCGGCACCCACGGCCTGAGCTTTGGCATGATAAAAAGCGCCCAGATCGCGCAGCGGTTGGAAAAACTCCGGCGCCAGGATCAGCACCAGAAAACCGGCAAACAGCGTAACGCCCATGCCGTAGCTACCAAAATCCAGTTCACCGAGATAGGAGAAGCCAAAATAGACTGCTACGACGGCGATGGAAATAGAGGCGAAGAATTCCAGCACGGCGGAGGAGAGGAAAGCCAGGCGCAGCACTTCCATGGTGCGCTGGCGGAAATCTTCCGAAGATTTGGCAATGTGATCGGTTTCCGCCTGGCCGCGATTAAACAGGCGCAGGGTATCCAGGCCGCGCAGGCGATCGAGGAAATTGCCGCTGAGCCGAGCCAGCGCGACAAAGTTACGGCGGTTGGCATCGGCCGCCCCCATACCGACCAGCGCCATAAACAGTGGGATCAGCGGGGCGGTCGCCAGCAGGATAAACCCGGCCGCCCAGTTGATCGGGAAGACGGTGATCAGGATCAGCACCGGGATAAACACGGCCAGATACATTTGCGGCAGATAGCGTGAGTAGTACTCCTGCATGTCCTCGATCTGCTCAACGATGATGCTGGCCCAGCTCCCGGCGGGCTTGCCCTGGATCCAGGCGGGGCCAAGCTGTTGCAGCTTATCCAGCACCTGTGCACGCATACGCTGGCGAATAACCTGCCCGCAAATGAAGCCAACTCGTTCGCGCAGCCAGCTCAGGAAGGCCCGCAGTGCAAAGGTTGTTGCCAACCAGATAAACGACGAAACCAGTTCGCCACGGGGTTGATGCTCGATAATCAGCGCATGGAGCAAGGAAGCCAACAGCCAGGCCTGGGCGACGATCAAAATGCCGCTTGCCAGACCTAACAGCATGGATAAACGCAGCCAACGCTGCGCCAACGTACTCTGTGTTTTGAGCCAACGGGTTAACTGGTGCTGTCTGGTTTTTTTCATCAGGTAGTCTGCGTCGCCGATGCCTGTTGTAGCAGGCTTGGTTAACGTACTGTTAAAAAAGTGTTTGTCTCAGCGGGAAATAAGACAAGTGAACGCTAATGTTACCTCGTCACTAGATAGACGTGAAACAAATATCCTTATACCCGTCGTCTTTCAAGCCGCAGCGTTGTGATCGCCGAGCTATGCCGTACAGGGATGTACCAATGCCGCGAGCGCAGGGATGCGCTAGAGCGGTCGACTTGAAATCCATAGGGTTTAAGAGATGCACCTTTTAAGAAGGGGGAGAGCGAGGACAGAGTTGAAAGTAAAAATCCGCCTTCATAGAAGGCGGCATTGCTTTGGCGCCCCAGAGGGGCGTACTAAGCTCGAACCCGTAGG
>NZ_JAGQDC010000024.1 GCF_023282985.1 Serratia silvae
ATGTGCTCACGAGTCTGAGGCATAGGGCCGTCAGTCGCAGCTACAACCAGGATAGCGCCGTCCATCTGAGCAGCACCAGTGATCATGTTTTTCACGTAGTCGGCGTGCCCTGGGCAGTCAACGTGCGCGTAGTGACGAGTCGGGGTGTCATATTCAACGTGAGAAGTGTTGATGGTGATACCACGAGCTTTTTCTTCTGGCGCGTTATCGATCTGGTCGAAAGCACGTGCAGAACCACCGTAGGTTTTAGCCAGAACAGTAGTGATTGCAGCGGTCAGGGTAGTTTTACCGTGGTCAACGTGGCCGATAGTACCAACGTTAACGTGCGGTTTGGAACGTTCAAATTTTTCTTTAGACACGGCTATATTCCTTAACTCTTTTGCTCCCCCCTCATGGAGAGAGCACTGATCAATGTGTTAAACCCGAAAGCTTATTTACCACGGGCTTCAATAACGGCCTGAGCGACGTTGTTCGGCGCATCATCGTACTTCAGGAACTCCATGGAGTAAGAAGCACGGCCTTTGGTCAGAGAACGCAGTTGAGTTGCGTATCCAAACATCTCGGACAACGGAACTTCAGCGTGAATCTGAACGCCAGTAGCGTTGGATTCCTGACCTTTCAGTTGACCACGACGACGGCTAAGGTCACCGATGACGTCACCAGTGTTCTCTTCCGGCGTTTCAACTTCAACCTTCATGATAGGCTCAAGCAAAACAGGTTTCGCTTTCTTAAAGCCATCTTTAAAGGCGATAGACGCGGCCAGTTTAAACGCCAATTCGGAGGAGTCAACATCGTGGAAAGAACCGAAATGCAGACGCACACCGAGATCAACTACCGGATAACCGGCCAGTGGACCAGACTTAAGCTGCTCTTGGAGACCTTTATCAATGGCAGGGATGTATTCCGTTGGGATCACACCACCTTTAATGTCATTGATGAACTCGTAGCCTTTCGGATTTGAGCCCGGCTCCAGTGGGTACATGTCGATAACAACATGACCATACTGACCACGACCACCAGACTGCTTGGCGTGTTTACCTTCGATGTCAGTAACTTTCGCGCGAATCGCTTCACGGTAAGCAACCTGTGGTTTACCCACGTTCGCTTCAACGTTAAATTCACGACGCATACGGTCAACCAGGATATCCAGGTGAAGTTCACCCATACCTGCGATGATGGTCTGACCTGATTCTTCATCAGTCCATACGCGGAATGATGGGTCTTCCTTCGCCAGACGGCCCAGAGCCAGACCCATTTTTTCCTGGTCAGCTTTGGTTTTTGGTTCTACCGCTACGGAGATTACCGGCTCAGGGAACTCCATACGTTCAAGAATGATCGGGCTAGCAGGATCACACAGCGTATCACCGGTAGTGACGTCTTTCAGACCGATTGCCGCAGCGATGTCGCCTGCACGAACTTCTTTAATCTCTTCACGCTTGTTAGCGTGCATCTGAACGATACGGCCCAGACGCTCACGCGCGGCCTTAACGGAGTTCAGAACGGTGTCACCGGAGTTAACAACACCAGAGTACACGCGGAAGAACGTCAGGTTACCCACGAATGGGTCGGTAGCGATTTTGAACGCCAGTGCAGAGAACGGCTCTGAGTCGTCAGAATGACGCACAGCCGGGGTATCTTTACCGTCGTCCAGAATACCGTTGATAGCTTCAACGTCATTTGGTGCTGGCAGGTATTCGATAACCGCATCCAGCATTGCCTGTACGCCTTTGTTTTTAAAGGCAGAACCACAGGTTACCAGAATCACTTCATTGTTCAGCACGCGCTGACGCAGAGCTTTCTTGATTTCTTCCTCGGTCAGCTCTTCGCCGCCCAGGTATTTGTCCATCAGCTCATCTGACGCTTCAGCAGCAGACTCAACCAGATTCTGGTGCCATTCAGCAGCCAGTTCCTGCATGTCAGCTGGGATCTCTTCGTATTCGAAGGTCACGCCTGCATCAGCTTCGTTCCAGTTGATGGCTTTCATTTTCACCAGGTCAACAACACCGGTGAATTTCTCTTCTGCGCCAATTGCCAGCTGCAATGGAACCGGGTTTGCGCCCAGACGAGATTTAAGCTGACCAACAACTTTCAGGAAGTTGGCACCCATACGGTCCATTTTGTTAACGAACGCGATGCGTGGCACTTTGTATTTGTTAGCCTGACGCCATACGGTTTCAGACTGTGGCTGAACACCACCAACAGCACAGTAAACCATTACCGCGCCATCAAGCACACGCATGGAACGTTCTACTTCGATGGTGAAGTCAACGTGCCCTGGGGTGTCGATGATGTTTACACGGTGCGGCTCAAACTGCTTGGCCATACCAGACCAGAAAGCAGTCGTCGCTGCAGAAGTAATGGTAATACCACGCTCCTGCTCTTGTTCCATCCAGTCCATGGTGGCGGCGCCGTCATGAACTTCACCGATTTTATGGTTTACACCGGTGTAGAACAGGATACGTTCGGTAGTTGTGGTCTTACCGGCGTCGATGTGAGCACTGATACCGATATTACGGTAGCGCTCAATGGGTGTTGTACGAGCCATTTGATTCCTCTATTGCCTTAGGCGGTTCGGTGAAACCAAGCGGGTTGGCTTCTTGAAGCGCCCACTTGGTTAGCAAAACTACTGCGTGGATTACCAGCGGTAGTGGGCGAACGCCTTGTTGGCTTCTGCCATACGGTGAACGTCTTCACGCTTCTTAACAGCAGAACCTTTGTTTTCTGCTGCATCAGAGAGTTCGTTCGCCAGGCGCAGAGCCATGGATTTATCACCACGTTTACGAGCGGCATCAACGATCCAACGCATTGCCAGGGCATTACGACGAACCGGACGAACTTCAACTGGTACCTGGTAAGTAGAACCACCAACGCGGCGAGACTTAACTTCTACAGTCGGGCGCACGTTGTCGAGAGCGACTTCGAAAGCTTCCAGGTGACCTTTACCAGAACGCTGAGCCAGGGTCTCCAGCGCGGTATACACGATTGCTTCTGCAGTAGATTTCTTACCATCTACCATCAGAATATTTACAAATTTAGCCAACAGCTCGGATCCGAACTTAGGATCTGGCAGGATTTTACGTTGGCCTATTACGCGACGACGTGGCATGGAAATACTCCGTTGAAAATTTCAGGATTGTCCAAAACTCTACGAGTTTATTTTGACATTAAAATGTTTGGCCTTACTTAACGGAGAACCATTAAGCCTTTGGCTTCTTCACGCCGTACTTGGAACGAGCTTGCTTACGGTCTTTAACGCCGGAGCAGTCAAGTGCACCACGGACGGTGTGGTAACGCACACCTGGCAAGTCTTTAACACGACCGCCACGGATCAGGATTACGGAGTGTTCCTGCAGGTTGTGGCCTTCGCCACCGATGTAAGAACTCACTTCGAAACCGTTAGTCAAACGCACACGGCAAACTTTACGCAGTGCGGAGTTTGGTTTTTTCGGGGTGGTGGTATATACGCGAGTACATACGCCACGTTTCTGCGGGCAGGCTTCCAGCGCTGGAACGTTGCTTTTAGCAGCCTTCACAGAGCGTGGTTTGCGAACCAGCTGATTAATCGTAGTCATTAAAAAAAGCTCCTGGGTTTTGCTTCGTTTTTCGCTTCGTAAACATGTGATAAATCCCCCGTATGCACTACTGGCACAGTACGAGGACGCAGAATTTTATGGCTGACTGGTAGAGGTGTCAAGAAATATACAACATCACACGCATTACCATGCCATTTGACTGCGGTGTTTCTCGGTTAACACAACGAAGTCAGTATAACCGATTAGCGTAATTCTGTGTGAAAAATGACCAGACAGGCCTCTGGCATCCAGATCGTCCTGCAGCGCATAAAGTGATATGGGGGCAATGAGCAATAAATCAAGGCTGGCGCTACCGGCCAGGCCGGCCAGTACGCCGTCTTGCAGCAATAGCAGAGCATCGCCTTCTCTGGTAAGCCTTAACAACGCAGGCAGATCACAACGGGTTGGGGAATGGCTGAGGGTATACAGCATCAAAATATCCTAGAAAGTCATGACCACATCGTAAGTGGCCAGTTTCTGGCTCAGAGTATCCGCAGGCAGAATTTCAGCCTTCAGCACCCAGTCGGTGACCTGTTGCAGGCCACGCTCCTGGATGGCGGTTGCGCAGAGATAGCAGTTTTCAACGTCATACAGCGGCAATACGCCAAAGGTGGCAATGTAATTGCGGGCCAGGATCTTTTCGGGTTGTTGACCCGGCAGCAGTTGCAACACGCCATCGCCGACAAAAAACACGCCGATATCCTCGCTCAGTGCCGACGTCGCCAGTAGCGCATCCAGCCCTTCCCTGCCAGCCGCACTGCCATGTGGCCCCTGGGTAAAAACAAACGCAACTCGTTTCATCTTGCTCATTTAAAACTGTACCAGACGATCGTTGCTCAGCGCCGCCTCTGCCAACGAACCTAAACCGCTGAGGGTAAATCCCGGCTGCAGGTTGGCTGTCACCAGCGCCAACTGTGCGGCTTCTTGCTCATCGGTCACGCCACGGCGCAAAGCTGCCGCCACACAGACGTTAAGCTCCACGCCATGTGCCTGGGCCAGATCAACCCACGCACGTACCAGATCGAATTCATCGCTAGCCGGAGATATCAGCTGATTGGCATTCAGCACTCCTTCGCGATAGAAAAAAACGCTGGTAATGCGGTGACCTGCCGCCAACAGGGCCTGGGCGAACTGCCAGGCGCTGCTCGCTTGCTGAGTGCCGTAAGCCGGGCCGGTGACCAATAGGCAGTAGTTAAGCATCAGCGCTCATTGCCCAGCAGATCGCCACTCTTGAACTGGCGTATATACAAGTAGACGGTATGTTTGGAGATATTCAGACGATCGGCAACCTGATTGATCGCATCCTTGATATCAAAAATGCCTTTCTCGTACAGGTTGAGTACGATCTGGCGATTTTTGGCGTTATTGGACACGTTGCGATCGGCATTCACCTCTTCAATGGTGAACTCCAGCGTCTGTGCCACCAGATCATCAACCGAGGAGGCAAAGTTGACCGAAGAGGCCACCTCCTGCGTTTCCGGCGGCATAAAGGTCTGGATGATCTGCGAGAACGGTACATCGAGGTTCATGTTGATACACAGCAGGCCAATCACCCGCTGTTCACGGTTACGAATAGCAATCGTCACCGACTTCATCAACACGCCGCTTTTGGCCCGGGTGAAATAGGCTTTGGAGACGCTGCTGTCATCGCCCGCCATATCGTGCAGCATACGCAGTGCCAGATCGGTGATTGGCGAACCGATTTTACGCCCGGTGTGCTCACCATTGGCGATACGCACGGCGGAGCATTTCAGGTCCTCCAGGGAGTGCAGCACGATTTCGCAGTGCCCGCCAATCAGCATCGCCAGCCCATCGACCACGACTTCATACGACTTCAGGATTTCATGGTCCGTCTGACTAAACGGACGCTCATTCAGCAAATCAAGTTCACTGGCTTCGCTGGATAAAAGCGAATTTGACATCGAAGATACCACCTACATAGATCGCCTGTGCCAGGGGACGCAACTAAAACGGCTCGTGCAGGAGACAATCGCTGCCAGGAGCAGTTTTAGGTACACGCCCTAAGGGGCAGGCGCATGATTCATAAGTTCAGACCCAGAGTCTAGCAAAACGGTCAGATCCTGGTCCTTACATTTGCGCGTGATATTGACGTTAAGCCCGATGCCCGGCAGGCGTCAAGCAATCAGTAAAAACAGGGAATAAAGTTGAGGGGAATTTTGCATTGTTGATCGGGCAGAAATGACAACCGCCGCGAAGAACATTCGCGGCGGTTGGAAAAATCTAAGACTTATTTGGCTTTAGCGCCTGCAGCAGCTTCGTCAGCCGCTTTTTCTGTTTTGTCGTCAGCCTTGACTGCCGGTTTCACATCCAGCAGTTCAACATCAAACACCAGCGTGGAGTTAGCAGGGATCCCTGGAACGCCATTTTTACCGTAGGCCAGTGCCGGTGGGATAACCAGTTTGATCTTGCCGCCTTTCTTGATGTGTTTCAGGCCTTCGGTCCAGCCAGGGATCACACCGTCCAGACGGAATGACAATGGCTCGCCACGATCATAGGAGTTGTCAAACACGGTGCCGTCGGTCAGAGTACCTTTGTAGTTCACCACTACGGTATCGCTGTCTTTCGGTGCTTCACCGGTACCTTCTTTCTCTACTTTGTACAGCAGACCAGATTCGGTTTTCTTGGCGCCTTTTTCTTTGGCGAAGGTTTCAGCGTATTTAACGCCTTTCGCTTCGTTTTCTTTCGCGTCCTGCTCCATCTTCGCCTGTGCGGAAGCCTTCACACGCACTTCAAAACCTTGCAGGGTTTTTTCGATGTCAGAGTCATTCAGCTTGCTCTGCTTGGCAAACGCGTCCTTAACAGCCCCGAGCATCACATCTTTGTCCAGCTTGATGCCAAGTTTTTCTTGTTCATCCAGCGAGTTTTCCATGTAACGACCGAGTTGAACACCCAGTGCGTAAGCTACCTGCTCATCGTCATTCTTGAACTTGCCAGTGCTCGGTGCTTCTGCAGGTTTAGCAGGCGCTACCTCACCCGTCGTGGTAACGGTAGCTGCATCAGCAGGTTTTGCCGCATCGGCTGCCATAACTTGGGTCGCATTCAGAGCAAGAGCCATAGTGGTTGCCAGAAGCGTGACTTTAAACAAAGATTTCATCCATTTCTCCAGTGTCTGAAGCGGTGCCTCAAACCATCATTAAGTAATTTAGCCGGGCTACTATAGCTGCCTGAAACAAAACAAAACAGTCACACAGGTAACCAATCGAGTCAAGATGTGACCCCACATTGATATCAAAGTTCAATAAAAACATCTATAATGTTGATAATTAACAGATCTATTTAACAACTTTGCGAATTGAACTGCCTATCTTGCAGCAGTGGAAAACCGCTTGCCGAAATTGGCAGGCACAAAGCCGACGGCTACTGATAACATAGCGCCAGAATCCCGGATTTAACAGTGCCAGAGGTAACATCATGCACGAGAAAGACTACGAGAACCTGCTACAGCGGTTGGAAGAGATGGAAAGCCGTCAGGCCTTTCAGGAAGTGACGATTGAGGAGCT
Organism: Serratia silvae; assembly: GCF_023282985.1. Classification (GTDB taxonomy): domain Bacteria; phylum Pseudomonadota; class Gammaproteobacteria; order Enterobacterales; family Enterobacteriaceae; genus Chania; species Chania silvae. The sequence continues at coordinate 7,094 of NZ_JAGQDC010000024.1, forward strand.
CAATCAAACCGTGGTGCAGCAACAGCTTGAAATGCTGAAGATACAAGAGCATCTGCGCCTGCTGACCGACAAGCTGCGCGCCAGCCAACCTTCGATGATCGCCTCGCAGTCGGAAGAAACGCCTCCTCCGCATTACTAAAAAAGGCCGCCGAAGCGACCTTTTGTTGCAGTTACAGCACCAGGATTAGTGGCAGCCGCAACCACCGTTGCCACCACAGCCGCCTTTCTTGCCGTGGTCATGATCGTGGTCGTGATCGTGGCCATGACCGCCGCAGCAGCCTTCACCGTGTTCGTGGTGATGATCGTGCTCGCCGTGAACATGGCCGTGGGCCAGCTCTTCTTCGGTCGCTTCACGGAGCGCCACAACTTCTACGTGGAAGTTCAGGTCTTGGCCTGCCAGCATGTGGTTACCATCAACCACTACGTGGTCACCATCAACTTCGGTGATTTCAACCGGAACCGGGCCCTGATCGGTATCAGCCAGGAAGCGCATGCCTACCTGCAGTTCATCAACGCCCATAAAGACGTCTTTAGGAACGCGTTGCACCAGGTTTTCATCGTAGTTGCCGTAAGCTTCGTTAGCGGCGACATGAACGTCGAAACGATCACCCGCTTCGTGACCTTCGAGTGCTTTTTCCAGACCTGCGATCAGAGAGCCATGCCCATGCAGATAGTCCAACGGTGCACTCACCGGAGACTCATCAACCAAAACACCGTCTTCTGTACGTACTTGGTAAGCCAGGCTGACCACCAAGTCTTTTGTTACTTTCATGATATCTCCTACCGTTGGAAACTAAATCGGTGGAGATTGTAGCGGAAATCTCCAGCGCTGTACCCTTCAGCATAAAAAATCACGGCAGATAACGCTACTCCGGATGAAAAATACCGATCACCTGCTCCTGCGGGCGAACGTGTTTTTCCACCTGTTGCTCAGTCTGGCGCTGATGGTGGCCACACTTGACGCACTCCACCACTTCAACCTGGTCTTCACGCCAAACCGCCAGCGTATCCATAGCGTTACAGCTTGGGCAAACCGCCCCGGCGATAAATCTTTTACGTGTTGTAGACATCATTGTGCTCCGAATTATTCGTATTCATCCCAGCCGTCGAACTGTCGTTTTTCTTTTTGCATTTCGCGGTGGAAAAGTTCTTCCAGCTCGCGCCGGGCTTCTTTCACGCGGGAAATCTGGGCCACGTCCCCAAGATGCGGTGGCATCAGTTCACGCAGCATGCGCATATCCAGGCGGCGAAAATGCTGCTGAGCGCGATATGCCTGATGCGGGTGCATCCCCAACTCTGTTAACGCCTTACGCCCTAGCTCCAGGGCGCTGGAGAAGGTTTCACGGCTAAACTGTTTCACCCCGGCCTGGAGCAACTCATGCGCTTCCACACGCCCCCGCGCCCGCGCCAATATGGACAGGTTGGGGAAATGCTGCTGGCACAGATGGACGATGGCCATGGTATCTTCCGGCTCATTACAGGTAATGACGATAGATTTGGCCTTTTTCGCACCGGCTGCCCGCAGTAGTTCCAGCTCCGTCGCATCCCCGTAGTAAACCTTGTAACCGTAGCGGCGCAATACACCGACCGCGCTAACGTCCCGCTCAAGCACGGTGATACGCATCTTGTTAGCCATCAGTAAGCGGCCAATCACCTGCCCGAAGCGGCCGAAACCGACGATTATTACCTGCGGATCGTCGTCTGCCACATAGGGCGCTTCTTCATCCTCGTCTTTGGCGTTATAGCGGCGGGTCAGAATGCGATCAATAATCTGCATCAGCAGCGGCGTAGTCATCATCGAAAGCGTCACCACGACCAGAAGCAAGGCTAGTTGCTCGTCGCCCAAGATATGCTGCGTCGAAGCCGCCGAGAACAGCACGAAGGCAAACTCACCGCCCTGGCTCAGCACCCCGGAAAATTGCAGACGTACCGAGCGCCGCAGGCCAAAAATACGCGCCAGTGAGTACAAAACACTGGACTTCACCGCCACCAGGATCACCACACCAAGCAGCACTTCCAACAAATTGGTATACAACACGCCCATATTCAGCGCCATGCCTACCGAGATGAAGAACAGCCCGAGCAGCAGCCCTTTGAAAGGCTCAATGGCGATTTCCAACTCATGACGATATTCGCTCTCTGCCAGCAGCACCCCAGCGATAAAGGTCCCCAATGCCATCGACAGGCCAAGGGCATCCATAAACAGCGCAGCCCCCAGCACCACCAACAGCGCAGCAGCCGTAAATATTTCGCGTACCCCAGATGAAGCGATATAACGAAACAACGGGCGTAACAGGAAGCGCCCCCCGATCAGCATGCCGCCGAAGGCCGCGACCTTCATGGCGATTTCAGCCCAATCGTCGCTGGTACCTGCGCCACCGGCCAGGATTGGGATCAGCGCCAACGCCGGGATAACCGCCATATCCTGGAACAGCAGTACCGAGAAGCCTAGCTGGCCTCCTTCGTTGCGGTTCATGCCCTTTTCACGCATCAGTTGCAGCGCCATGGCCGTTGATGACATAGCCAGGCCAATGCCGCCTATCACCGCCGCCTGCCAGGCAAAATGGCTGAAGTAAAGCAACGCGCCGAGCACTGCCGCCGTGACCAATACCTGCCCGGCACCGACACCAAAGATCGAACGACGCAGTTCCCACAGTTTGGCCGGATTCAGTTCCAGCCCAATGATAAACATCAGGAACACCACGCCCAACTCGGAGAAATGCAGAATTTCATCCACATCCCGGATGAATCCCAATCCCCACGGGCCGATGGCGATACCGGCGAGCAGATAGCCTAAAACGGCCCCGATCCCCAAACGGCGGGCAATCGGCACCGTCACCACCGCGGCAAACAGGAACAGCAGTATGGCGGTTAATAACGCGGAACCTTCCATCAGTGCCTCCCGGTGTGCGGTAAGGGGGTACGCAACCAATCGCCATAGGCGCTGGCGTGGCTGCTCAGTACTTCCGGCTTCTGGCGGCGCGCCCAGTAGACAAGGATCGGCGTCAGCCAGTGCATATGGCACATGGCCGCGGTCAGCTCAAAAGGGCGCAGAATATCCTCGATCGGATAACGATTGTAACCCCCGGTGCGATAGGCACCTTCCGGCTCCCCGGTGGTGATCACCGAACGCCAGTACTTGCCAGCCAGCGCATTGCCGCCCATCCCGCTGGCAAAACCACGGGATAGCACTCGGTCCAGCCACTCTTTAAGCAAGGCTGGGCAGCTATAGGTGTATAAGGGGTGTTGGAAAACGATGACCTGATGGTCGCGCAGCAGTTGTTGTTCGTGATGGATATCAATAAAGAAATCAGGATAGTGCGCGTATAAATCGTGCACGGTGACATGTTCCAACTGCTGTGCCGGTTGTAACAAAACCCGGTTTGCTACCGAGTCCTGGGATTCCGGATGGGCATACAGCAGCAAAACCTTCGGCGGCTGTGACATCATTCCCCTCCAAAGCGTCGTCAGGGTGGCGGATTTCCGTTACCATGCAACGCAAAGACTAATAATAGGACGGGTAAGCGTCCTGTTAACGTAAACTCAATTCAATTTAACATACTCTGAACAAACGGCGCTTTATGATTGTTTTCTCCTCGCTACAAATCCGACGCGGCACCCGCGTCCTGTTGGACAACGCCACGGCGACGGTTAATCCAGGTCAGAAGGTCGGCCTGGTGGGTAAAAACGGCTGTGGGAAATCCACGCTGCTGTCCCTGTTGAAAGGTGAGATCGCCGCAGACGGCGGTAGTTACACCTTCCCAAACAACTGGGCGCTGGCCTGGGTGAATCAGGAAACACCGGCACTGGACGTGCCCGCCATTGAGTATGTTATCGATGGAGATCGGGAATTTCGCCAGTTGGAAGCCGAATTACAGGTGGCAAACGATAATAACGATGGTCACGCCATCGCCACTCTGCACGGCAAGCTTGATGCCCTGGATGCCTGGACTATCCGTTCCCGTGCCGCCAGCCTGTTGCACGGTTTAGGTTTCTCCAACGAGCAGCTACAAAGCCCGGTACGTGCCTTCTCGGGCGGATGGCGCATGCGCCTCAACCTGGCTCAGGCTTTGGTTTGCCGTTCCGACCTGCTGTTGCTGGACGAACCCACCAACCACCTGGATCTGGATGCGGTGATCTGGCTGGAACGCTGGCTGAAAAGCTATCCAGGCACCCTAGTGCTGATTTCGCATGACCGTGATTTCCTCGACCCTATCGTCGACAAGATCCTGCACATCGAAAATGAGACCATCAACGAATACACTGGCAACTATTCCTCCTTCGAGCGCCAGCGCGTCACCAAACTGGCACAGCAACAGTCGCTGTATCAGAGCCAACAGGAGAAAGTGGCGCACCTGCAAAGCTACATTGACCGTTTCCGTGCCCAGGCTACCAAGGCCAAGCAGGCACAGAGCCGCATCAAGATGCTGGAGCGGATGGAGCTGATTGCCCCGGCGCACGTCGATAACCCGTTCACGTTTAGCTTCCGCCAACCCGAAAGCCTGCCAAACCCATTGCTGCGCATGGAAAAAGTCAGTGCCGGCTATGGCGACAAGGTGATCTTGCAGTCAATCAAGCTCAACCTGGTGCCCGGCTCGCGTATTGGTTTGCTGGGGCGTAACGGTGCCGGTAAATCAACACTGATCAAAATGCTGGCTGGCACGCTGGAGCCGCTAAGCGGGGAGATCGGGCTGGCGAAGGGCATCAAGCTGGGTTACTTCGCCCAGCATCAGTTGGAGTTCCTACGCGCCGATGAGTCGCCGCTACAGCATCTGAGCCGCATCGCCCCTCGCGTGCTGGAGCAGCAGCTACGGGATTACCTTGGCGGTTTCGGCTTCCAGGGCGATAAGGTCACCGAAAACACCGAACGTTTCTCCGGCGGTGAAAAGGCACGGCTGGTGCTGGCACTGATCGTCTGGCAACGCCCTAACCTGCTGTTACTCGATGAACCGACCAACCACCTGGATCTGGATATGCGCCAGGCGTTGACCGAAGCGCTGATCGATTTCGAGGGGGCATTGGTGGTGGTTTCGCACGACCGTCACCTGCTGCGTTCCACTACCGACGATCTGTATCTGGTGCACGATGGCCAGGTGGAGCAGTTCGAGGGCGATCTGGACGATTATCAGCAGTGGCTTAGCGATCTGCAAAAGCAGCAGGCACAGCAGGATGCCGCACCGAAGCAGGATAACGGCAACAGCGCCCAGGCGCGTAAAGACCAAAAACGCCGTGAAGCGGAATTCCGTACGCAAACCCAACCGCTGCGTAAGCAGATCGCCAAGTTGGAACTGCAGATGGATAAGCTGGGTGCCGAATTGGCCGCGGTGGAAGAACAGCTGGCAGACTCGGCGCTGTACGACATCAGCCGTAAAGCCGATCTGACCGCCTGCCTGCAAAAGCAAAGCCAGGCCAAGTCCGCTCTGGAAGAAACGGAAATGACCTGGCTGGATGCCCAGGAACAGCTGGAAAATCTGACCCAGGCGTTTGAGTCGGAGAGTTAATCCTTTTCCCCCTCTGCTGCTGCCAAGGGGGCTTCTACGTAGGGGCGCCGCATGCTGCGCCCGTTAGCTACATCCGGCGCCCGTAAGAGAACCGTTATACACTAGCAAGGCGCTGGCGGATCTGCTCCAGCGAGTCCTGGTTATAGAGTTTGCCATCCAGGAAGCGCGTTTTCAGTTCGCCCTGCTGCTCCTGTTGCCAGTCCTGATTATCCAGCAGTTGATATTCCCCTTCCCCATCGCGGATCACCCGTAACAAACCGCGGGCAGATTGTTTCAGGCCGCTGTCGGTCTTTGGCTGTTTGAAAATGGGGCGCCCCACTCCGTTCACCTCTCCGTAGGTGGCCTTCATCGCGAAACCAAAGGTATCGCGGGTATTATACTGATAAGTAAAGGAACCCACGCCAAACACTACGTTAGAGCTGGCAAAACCTTTCGCTTCCAGGCGTTGCAGGATTTCCTGAGCGCGTTCTAAAGTGATGGAGTCTCCATAAATCAGCCCAACATGGGGATCCAACACTTTGTAGCCCTTGCTGTTAACCGTGCCGCCAAAGATTTCCCACAACACTTCCACCGAGCCTTTCTCTTCGGCGCTGCGTTGCGCACTGCGATCGCTGTCGTCGCCGGTTCCACAAAGAATAGCTACCGGATCGCCACTGTCTGGGCGGAAGACCACTCGGCCATCGCGCGCCATGATTTTGCTGTGTAGCTCACGGGTAAACTCCGTCAGCACCTGCCAGTAATCCCAGGTATCCGACACGATGGAAACTAATCCATTCGGATAGAGATCTTCAATCAGGCGGCGGAACGTTTCGATCTCCGTTGCCTGCTCTCCCATGCACATTACGCTATGTTCGGTGGCGGGGATGCTGCCAGCCACGAAGTAATCTTCTGCGGTTGGATAATACTTCTGTGCGTACAGCACCGCAGGAATGTTGTCGGTGCCCTTGAAGCTGAGCAAATGCCCAGTACCGGCCTGCGCGACATCATGCATGCCCGACATGCCGCGGAAGGAAAAGTCGTGGCATTGGAAATCCAGGTGCGCCAGGTCATCACAGGTTTTATCCGCCCACATCTGGCAGATCTTGCGGTAATGATGGGCAATGGTGGCGTTGGTGGAAGCCTTCCACAGTTCGGCCGAGATCACCGTTTCCAGGTAGTTGACCAGCCAGAAGAACTCCTCACGCGTATTGGTGATGGTCAGCACCGGTACCTTCATCTGTACCTTGCTGCCTTCATCCAGCCCTTTGATATGCAGTGGCAGATAGCCCAGCCGATGCAGGGCGCGAATATGCTCCACGCAGACCCGATCCTGGCCAATATAGCTGTCCATCAGCTTTTTATATTCCCCTACCACCTGCTCTTCCGGTTGGGCAAAGAATTGCTGATTAAATAAATCCACCATGAACCACTGTAAAAAGCCCTGCAAACCGAAGAACACCAGTTGGCCGTCCGGCAGCGGGGAAGCAAAGAACCGATCGCTGCGCGGCGTGAAGTTGGAGTAGATACGCGTGGTGCCCAGCGGATACTGCTCACGGTGTGACACTTTGTAGCCATCAATCGCCAAAATAGGATTAGTTAACATAGTCGGTTCCTTAGTGAGCGTATACCCGTCGCCTTTCAAGCTGCAGCGTTGTTACCTGCACTCACCCACCCCAGTCACTTACTAAAGTAAGCTCCTGGGGATGGGTGAGCTTGTCGCCTAGCTGCAGCTTGAAATTCATAGGGTATAAATAGATTCAATATCAATCAGTTCAACACGTTGCTCAGCGAGTTCCGCCGCAGCATAGGAAGTGGTGGTATAGATGTTATCGATGCCTTGGTTCAGCAAAGCCGCAGTACCTTTGGAAAACACCCCGTGGGTGACGTACAGGCTGACCGAACGCGCCCCCGCCTGACGCAGCACCTGGGCCGAGCCGATAAAGGTGCCGCCGCCGTCACACAGGTCATCCACAATCAGCACGTCTTTGCCCTGCACATCACCGGCCAGCAGTTCAAAACCCGTCAGTTCGCCGCTAAACACGTCCCGGTGTTTGGTCATGATGCCGTATTGTGCGATGCCAAAGTGGGCCGCCACCGCGTGGATTTTTTTCAGTGCGCCAGCATCCGGTGCCATCAGGAACAATTGCTGCTGGGTTAATAAATTGACCAGTCTGCTGCTGTGCTGCATGCACTGCTGCTGAGTAATGATGTGCATGTTGTCGATCACGGCGGCAGCTACTTCGCTGTGCGGATCCAGCACCGTCACACGGTCAAACGCCAAGGTGTTGAGGAATTGGCCGAACACCTTGAGCGCGAAGCTGTCGCCGGAGGTCATATGGCGATCTTGGCGGGCGTAGGGCAGATAAGGCAGCTCAAGCAGGCTTTCTTTGATCAGGAACTGGTGGCGTACCGCCTGCGTCAACTGTGCCAACAGCATGAAGTCATCCATGCTGCGCATGGCGCTGGCACGAATACGCATCTGTGATATCCCCGTCGTTTCAGGCGGTGCAAACCGGGCATACACCGCCCCATCGGGAAACTGCCCGGTGGTCACCTTCACTTCAATGTCATTCAAAAACAACTGCAACTGTGCGCTCATATTCCTCTCCCTCACCAATTAATGTCCTTGGGACACTTATATAATTGTCCAAGAGACATTAATTGGCAAGCGAAAAATGTCTTAATCGCGGCAAATACGCTTAACCATTTGTTTCCTTACGTTTTTAATAATTATCATTAGCCAGCGGCAATTGTTATATTGTCTCAAAGACCTTTTTAGCCGAGCGCCCGCATGACCACGCAAGCCGAGTACCTGAAAAACTACGATCCGCGCCTCTTCCCCTCGCCGCTTGTCACCATCGACAGTGTGCTGTTTACCGTACACGGCGGGAAATTGTGCGTGCTGTTGACCAAGCGCGCTAATCACCCTTTCCTCGATCAATGGGGATTGCCCGGCGGATTTATCGATTTGCAGCGCGACGCCTCCACGCAAGCGACGGCCGAACGTAAACTGAGGGAAAAAACCGGTGTGGTGCCGCCCTATCTGGCGCAGTTGGCCAGTTTTTCTGGCCCGGAAAGGGACCCGCGCGGTTGGAGCCTGACCACGGTCTACTTTGCTCTTATCGCCCATGCCGATTGCCAGCCGCACATCGCCGACGTAAGTGACGTAGCCTGGATGCCGTTGGACAACCTGCGAACACAGCAGTTGGCTTTCGACCACGGCCAGATCGTTGAGGCTGCGCTTCAGCGGTTACGGCAGAAAACCGCTTACTCCATGCTGCCGGTCTATTGCCTACCAGCGGAGTTCACGCTTTCCCAGTTGCAGGAAGTGATTGAGATCATCTTGTCGCATACGGTGCAGCGCAAAAGCCTGATACGGCGCTTTGAAGCTTCAGAGATGTTTGAGGAAACCGGCGAGAGAGTGGCAACAGGCGCACGCAAGGCACGCCTGTATCGCAGGAAAGCGGGGGTAGATATGAGAAACTTTTCCAGAAACCTGATGGTGGAGTGATCCTCAGGCGCGATAGAACGGCTTATCCCCCAAAATGGTCGCGCGGTGCATAATGCGCCGCTGCGGCAGGTAATCCGCGTTGGCGTAATGCTGCGTCACCCGGTTATCCCAGATGGCAATATCGTTGGCCTGCCAGCGCCAGCGCACCTGAAACTCCGGCTTGGTGATATGCGCAAACAGGAAGTTCAGCAGAGCATCACTCTCCTTCGCCGCCAGATCGACAATCCGCGTAGTAAATCCTTCATTGACGAACAGCGCCTGCTTGCCGGTCACCGGATGGGTGCGGATCACCGGATGCAGCAACGGTGGGTTTTTCTGCACGGCCAACTGCCAGCGCTGATGCTCTTCCTCACTGCCACGATGTTTATATTCGGGGAACGACTTGGTGAAGTCATGCTCCGCCTGCAACCCGGCCAACAACTTTTTCAGCGATGAGGACAATGCCTCATACGCGGCAATCCCGCTGGCCCACAGCGTGTCGCCACCGGTCGTCGGCAGCTGCTTGGCGGCTAAAATCGCCCCCTGCGGCGGGTTTTCGATAAAGGTGACGTCGGTATGCCAGTTGTCGTTATCCGGTGGGTTATCGTCATGGGTATCCAGCACGATGATCTCTTCCACATCGGGCGCATGTGGATACACCGGGTGAATATGCAGATCGCCGAAGCGCCCTGCCAGCTCGCGCTGTTGTAGCGGTGTGATCGGCTGATCGCGCAGGAACAGCACCTGATGCTTGAGCAAAGCATGGTAAAGCTGTTCAAACTGGCCGTCGCCCAGTGGCCGCGACAGATTGACGTTTTCCACCAACGCGCCGATATAAGGCCCCAACGGGGTAATTGCTAAACGTTCGTTCATTGCTGTACTCCATGCCAGGGGGTCAAGCGGCGCTGCAAAGCGCGCAGCCCCAGCTCCAGACCAAATGCGATTATCGCAATCACGCTAATACCGGCGATCACCACGTCGGTCGCCAGAAACTCACCGGCAGACTGCACCATAAATCCCAGACCGCGCGTAGCGGCAATCAGTTCGGCAGCCACCAGCGTAGACCAGCCGACACCCAGGCCAATACGGATGCCAGTCAGAATTTCCGGTAGTGCACTGGGCAATACCACAAAACGCAGCAGTTGCCAGTGGTTGGCTCCCAAAGCCTGCGCGGCACGAATGCGCACCTGCGCTACGCTGCGTACGCCTGCCACGGTCGAAAGCGTCACCGGGGCAAAAATCGCCAGGTAGATCAGCAGGATTTTCGAGGTTTCACCGATGCCAAACCAGATCACCATCAGTGGCAAATAGGCCAGCGGCGGCACCGGGCGATAAATTTCAATCAGGGGATCGAGCAGGCCGCGTACTGTCTCACTCAACCCCATCGCAATGCCCACCGGGACACCGATCACCACCGCAGCAAGCAGCGCTACCAGGATTCGGCCCAGGCTGGCGGCTAAGTGTTGCCACAGCGTGGCATCCATAAAGCCTTGCGGGCTGGCAATGACCACCAACTGATGCAAGACCTGCTGCGGCGCGGGCAGAAATAATGGGCTGATCAGGTGCAGGGCGGTTACCGCCCACCAGACAGCCAATAGCACCAGCAAGGTTGCCGTGCTCAGCTTGAGGCTGCGCGGCAGCGTGAAACGAGATTGACGCACCGCTGTCGGTACTGCGGCTTTCAGAACAGAATGCAGGCTCATAGCAAGGCCTCGCGCTGTTGGAACACCCGGCCCAGCACGTATTCACGCTGGGCGATAAACTCAGGATCGGACTTGATGGAGCGGCAAGCTTCTCCGGCGGCGTAGCGCTGGCCAAAATTCAGCGATAAACGCTCCACCACCTGCCCAGGGCCAGGGGAAAGCAGCAAAAGCTCGCTGGCCAGGAACACCGCTTCTTCGATGTCATGGGTGATCAGCAGCACCTGCTTGCCGGTATCGCGCCAAATGTTCAACAGCAGTTCCTGCATCTGTTCGCGAGTGAACGCGTCCAGTGCCCCGAAAGGCTCATCCAGCAGCAACAGCCGAGGGTCAGCAGCCAAGGCGCGAGCAATACCCACCCGCTGACGCATCCCACCGGACAGTTGCCAGATGAAGTGTTGTTCATAGCCGGTCAGCCCAACGCGTTGCAACATCTGCTGCGCCACCTTGCGACGTTGTGGCTTGGCTACACCGGACAACTGTAAGCCAAACTCCACGTTATCCACCACGTTGCGCCACGGCAGTAAGCCTTCATGCTGGAAGACCACGCCACGCTCGGCACTAGGGCCTTTGACAGGGACATCATCCAGCGTAATGCTGCCTGCCGTTGGCTCAATAAACCCGGCGATCAAATTCAGCAACGTGGTCTTGCCACAGCCAGAAGGCCCCAACACCACCACCAGTTGCCCGGCGGCGATCTGGAACGACACATCGCGCAGCGCCGCACGCCCCTGATAATCGGCCGAAAGATGGTTAACGTTTAGCATGGCGGTTCCCTTACGACTGCGGCGCAGCTTGCACCTGTTTGACAAAGCGGTCGGTCACATAGGCGCTGTAATCACTGTCCACCTGCGGGATCTTGCCTTGTTGCTTAAGGAACTCGGCGGTATCACGAATGGCTTTATCTACCGGCTGGCCCAGTTGAGTGATCTGATCGGCGACCGGCAGGTAGCGGTTACCCTTCACCAGTTCCGGCACCTGTTCTGGCGGCACTCCGCTCAGGCGAGCCAGCGTGTTGAGGTTGCTTGAGTCTTTCAGCCACTGCTCCGGCTGTGCCAGATAGGCTTTCTGCGCTTTCAGGGCGCTGGCAGCAAACGCGGTGACAACTTCCGGATGCTGCTCGGCAAAGTCTTTACGCACTACCCACACGTCCAGCGTTGGTGAGCCCCACTGGCCAACCTGCTCGGAATCGGTCAGCACCTTGCCCTGTTTGGCGAGTTCATTGACCACCGGTGCCCATACGTAAGCCCCGTCGATATCCCCACGCTGCCAGGCCGCCGCAATGGCTGGCGGTTGCAGGTTGAGGATTTGCACCTGGTCAGGTTTGATACCCCAGTGTTTCAGGGAGGCCAGCAGGCTGTAGTGAGTGGTGGAAATGAACGGTACCGCAATGCGCTTACCGATCAGATCCTGAGGAGATTTGATGTCCTTTTTCACCACCAGCGCTTCGGAACTGCCCAGCTGCGAGGCGATCAGGAACACTTCGATAGGGAGCTTCTGGCTGGCGGCCACGGCCAGCGGGCTGGAGCCGATATTGCCTATCTGCACGTCGCCAGAGGCCAGCGCACGCAACACGCTGGAACCGCTGTCGAACTTGCGCCAATCAACAGTTGCGCCAGACTGTTTGGCAAAGCTGTTTTCCGCCTGCGCCACCTTGGCAGGTTCGGCGGAGGTCTGGTACGCCACGGTAACGTCCACTGCCTGGGCACTGGCCGCCCCGAGCGATAAAGCCAACAAGACTGCACTGCGTAATGAGAAAAGTTTGCTCGCCATGATCCGCTCCGTTGATAAAATTCTGTGCTGTGATCAACAGTTTTATCTGAGCGAGACTCGGCAATAAAAGAATAAAAAAATATTCTTTATTACTTATTGAAATATTAACCTAACCCACAAGCAGACTGGAACGTAGCTCAACCTAAAATCGTGCCTCTCAAGAAAATACGTGCGTAGCCACCCAGCAAGGTACGCTCCCCTTGCAGCTCGCAAAACAGTTCTCCACCGCGTGATGATAGCTGCTTGGCATGCAATACGTGGCGGCCAAGGCGCGCCGTCCAGTAAGGCATCAGTATGCAATGGGCGGAGCCGGTTACCGGATCTTCGCTGCGATCCAGAGAGAAATAACGCGAGACAAAATCTACTTCATCGCCCGGAGCCGTGACGATCACGCCACAGCCAAGGTGGTCGATCAGCTCGGTGATCGCAGGCTGTACCGCTCTGACCTGCGCCTCATCGGCCAATACCGCCATCAACGACTGAGCTTGCCACACTTCCTGCGGTTGCACACCGAGCAAAGCGGCCAACCGTGGCGGTTCAGCAATTTTCTGTGGTGGACGAGAAGGGAAATCCAGGATCAGCCGTTCACCGTCGGCCACATCGCGTTTGACATACAGCTCACCGCTGGCGGAACGAAAACGGATATCGCTCAACGCCGGGTTGACTACGTTTAACAGCACGTGTGCCGTGGCCAAAGTGGCATGTCCGCAAAGATCCACTTCCCGCGTTGGCGTAAACCAGCGGATCGCATACATATCGCCATCCTGCCAGACAAAGCTGGTTTCCGGCAGGTTAAGCTCATTAGCGATGGCCTGCATCTGCGCCGCCGCCAGCGGTTGTTGCAACAGGCAGACACCGGCCGGGTTGCCCCGCATTCCTTCGCCGATAAAGGCATCCGCATGGAAATAGTTTTCGTTCATCAGCGCTCCCTTAATGCCAAATCAGTAATACACAGGCCGCGGTTAACAGCCCCATCGACACGTTAAAGATAATCCAGGCCTTCTTGCTGCGCAGCAAGCGACCAATCACCGTACCAAAACCTAACCAGATAATCCCGGCGACGATATTGACCGCAAAAATACCGAAGGCGATGGCCAGAATGGAGTGGTTGTATTTATCCCCTGCCAGGCTAAAGCTCGCCACCGCGCCTAGCGCCATCAGCCAGGCCTTAGGGTTGAGGAATTGCAACAGCCAGCCTTGATACAGACGCACAGGCTTTGGCGGCGCCACGTCGGTTTCCAGCTTTTCATAGGCTGCGGTAGCCACTTTCCACGCCAGCCACAGCAAATAAAGGCTGCCAAGGATTTTCAGGATCAGGTGCAAGGAAGGATAAATCAGGATCAATCCGCCAACGCCAAATGCCACCAGCACCAGAATACTCTGCATACCCAGCATGATGCCGATCATCAGCCATAATGAACGCATAAAACCGAAGTTGGCACCGGAGGTGGTGAGCAACATATTGTTGGGGCCAGGGGTGATCGCGGCCACCCACAGGAAGCCTAGCATCGAGAGAAATAAACTCAGTTCCATGAAGCGGGTGCTCCTCACCCAAATGACTTTTTTGCAGTATGATTGCTAATACATGTGTTCGAAGCTAACAGTGCGGTTCGGATCACACAATAGCCGCCAACAAGAATTTTATTCATTATGTATGAATCCTTTCGCCCCCTGACCGGGGCCAGTAATCCACACCTACAAACCCTGCTGCCACGGCTGGTACGCCGCCGTGTGCTGCTGCAACCCCATTGGCAGCGGCTGGAATTGCCGGACGGCGATTTTGTCGATCTGGCCTGGAGCGAAAACCCGCAGTTGGCGCGCGATAAACCCCGCGTGGTGCTGTTCCACGGGTTAGAAGGCAATTTCTACAGCCCTTACGCACACGGGCTGCTCAATGCCTGGCGCGAGCAAGGCTGGCTGGGCGTGGTGATGCATTTCCGTGGGTGCAGCGGCGTGCCCAACCGCAAGCAACGTATCTACCATTCCGGCGAAACGGAAGATGCCCGCTTCTTCCTACGTTGGCTGCGTGACAGCTTTGGCGAGGTGCCAACGGCGGCGGTCGGGATTTCCCTGGGCGGCAATATGCTGGCCTATTATCTGGCCCAACAGGGCAATGACAGCCTGCTACAGGCGGCAGTGGTCGTTTCCGCCCCGCTGATGCTGGAGCCTTGCTCGATCCGCATGGAACAGGGATTCTCACGCGTCTATCAGCGCTACCTGCTGGGCCAACTCAAGCAGAATGCCACGCGCAAGCTGCTGTATTACCCAGGAACCTTGCCGTTGGATCTGTCGCAACTGAACAAGCTGCGGCGCATTCGCGAGTTTGATGATGTGATCACCTCGCGCATCCATGGCTTCAGTGATGCGGTTGATTATTACCGTCGTTGCAGCGCCTTGCCGCTGTTGCCGCAGATCACCACACCGTTGCTGATCATTCACGCTAAAGACGACCCGTTTATGACCGATGCGGTGATCCCCGATCTCGCCACCTTGCCGCCGAATATCGAATATCAGTTGACGGAGTGTGGCGGCCACGTCGGCTTTGTCGGCGGCACCTTGAAAAAACCGCAAATGTGGCTGGAACAGCGTATCCCAGCCTGGCTTTCTCCTTTTTTGGAACACACCAAGTGATTATTCCCTGGCAAGAAATTGAACAAGAGACCCTCAACAGCCTGATCGAATCCTTTGTGTTACGCGAAGGAACCGACTATGGCGAGCACGAACGTTCTCTGGAACAGAAGGTGGACGATGTGCGCCGCCAGTTGAAAAGCGGCGAAGTGGTGCTGGTATGGTCAGAGCTACATGAAACCGTCAATATCATGCCACGCGGGCAGATCCGTGCCGGGCAGGAGGAAATTTAGTCTTATTGCACGCTATGACTGAGGGAAAAAATCAGGTAACAATGCAGTATTGCAAACCAACGCGCATAATTTCGCCTTGGGCGAATGGACATCAGCCACACTAAAAATCTTATTCTGAGCCTGCGCATTTAATACGGAGTGACCCTCGATCATGTCTGCCAAACATCCCGTTATCGCAGTGACCGGTTCCAGCGGAGCCGGCACCACCACAACCAGCCTGGCGTTCCGCAAGATTTTTCAGCAGCTAAACCTGCGCGCCGCCCAGTTGGAAGGCGACAGCTTCCACCGTTACACCCGGCCGGAAATGGATGCGGCAATCCGTAAAGCACGCGATATGGGCCGCCATATCAGCTACTTCGGCCCAGAAGCCAACGACTTTGGCCTGTTGGAGCAGAGCTTTATCCAATACGGTAAAAACGGCACTGGCCGCTCACGCAAATATCTGCACACCTACGACGAAGCGGTGCCTTACAACCAAGTACCAGGCACGTTCACGCCTTGGGAGCCACTGCCTGCCCCCACGGATGTCCTGTTCTACGAAGGGCTACACGGCGGCGTAGTGGCCGATCAGATCGACGTGGCCAAGCATGTCGATCTACTGGTCGGCGTGGTGCCGATCGTCAACCTGGAGTGGATCCAGAAGCTGATCCGCGATACCGGCGAGCGTGGCCATTCCCGTGAGGCGGTGATGGACTCGGTAGTCCGTTCGATGGAGGATTACATCAGCTACATCACTCCGCAGTTCTCGCGCACCCATATCAACTTCCAGCGCGTCCCGACGGTCGATACCTCCAACCCGTTTGCCGCCAAGGCGATCCCCTCGCTGGACGAAAGCTTGGTGGTGATCCACTTCCGTGGCCTGGATCAGATCGATTTCCCCTACCTGCTGGCGATGCTGCAAGGATCGTTTATCTCGCATATCAATACGCTGGTGGTGCCGGGCGGCAAAATGGGGCTAGCAATGGAGCTGATCATGGCACCGCTGGTACAACGGCTGATGGAAGGTAAGAAGATCGAGTAAGGCTATGGGGCGCGGCTAACCACCGCGCCCGCCGTCGTTAACGCATCAAGAGGTGGCGGATAAAACCGACGTGCAGTTTCACGCCGATCTGCATCGCCGCCTCGTCCAGTTTAAAGCGGGGATTATGCACGCCATAGGTGGCACCGATCGCCTCGTTACCGCTGCCGATAAACAGGAAGCACCCTGGCACTTTCTCCTGATAAGAAGAGAAATCCTCACTGCCAAACATCGCAGTGGTCAATTCCCGCAGCGCCTGTGGCCCCACGGCCTCTGCCACCACCTCACGCGCAATGGCGCAAGCATCGGGGTGGTTATTGCCAATGGTATAGCCACGCGTCCAGTCAACCTTGTAGCTGGCACCGTGCGCCTGGCTGATCCCAGCGACAGTTTGCTCAACCAACAGCGGCACCCGCTCACGTACTTCCTGATTATGAGTGCGTAGCGTTCCCGCCAACCGGGCGCTATCTGGAATGACGTTATAGCTGTCACCCGCCTGGAAGGTCGCCACCGTCAACACCGGGGCATTTAACGGATCTAGCTTACGCGCCACAATCTGCTGCAAAGCGCTAACGATCTCCGCACCAATTGGCACCGGATCGATACACAGATGCGGCATCGAGCCATGCCCACCTTTACCCTGTAGCACGATATCGAAGTTATCACTGGAGCCACTGAACACGCCCTGCTTCATCCCCACCTCACCGGTCGGGAAGTTGGGCATGACATGCAGGCCAAAGATCATCGTCACGCCATCCAGAACCCCCAGATCTACCAGTTGTTGGGCTCCCCCCGGCGGCACTTCTTCGGCATGCTGGAAGATAAAGCGCACCGAGCCTTGCAACTGCGCCTGTAACTGACACAGCACGCTGGCCGCGCCCAATAGCATCGCACTATGGGCATCATGACCGCAGGCATGCATCACCCCTGGCCGAGTCGAGCAGAAAGGCTCGTCGCTTTCTTCCTGGATAGGCAAGGCGTCGATATCAGCGCGTAACGCGTAGCAAGGCCCCGGCGCTGCCCCCTGCAATTCGGCCACCACGCTATTTGGCGTAGGACGGGTAATCTTCAGCGGACCGAAGCTGGCCAATTGCGTGGCAATGTAATCTGCCGTTTGTGCTTCTTGAAATGACAACTCCGGGTTGGCATGTAAATGGCGGCGCCACTGCAAGACCTGTTGTTCCACGCCGGCAATCAGCTGTTCAATGTTCATTTTCATACTCCTTAATTCAGTGCTGGTTGGCGTGCTTTACCCGCCAATGGCAGGATCACCAGCCCGGAAACCACCATAGCCAGTGCCAAAAAGATAAACGTCGTCATGTAGTTGTGGCTGATAGTGATCAGATATCCCATAGCGATAGGTGCCACAAAGCCGCCCAAGGTGCCGCCGGTGTTAATCAGCCCCATCGCTGCGCCCATCACTTCCGCAGGCAGGCGCTTCATCGGCAGGGTAAACACCGTGACGAACGAGGCCATCAGGAAGATATAACCCAGGAACAAGAACAGGCTGGCCGTCAGCGCCGATTCGCTGGTAAACACCAGCCAGATGCACAAGGCGCTGAGCAGAGAACTGAAGAAGATCACCCACGGCTCACGCCCTTGCAGATAGCGCCCGACTAGCCAGCCGGTACCGAGTGAGGAGATCCAGATCCCCAAACCACCTGCGGCCACCACCATGCTGGAGACGTCAATCGGCATTCCCCGCTGCTGTACCAGGAATTTCGGCAGCCAAGCCATCAGGCCGTACGATGGGATGTTGATGCAAAAGATCGCCACAAACAGCAGCAGCACGATCGGGTTCTTCAGCAGGGCCTTATAGTTGGCCGCTGCTGCCCCAGCTTTAGCAGGAGCCGCCTGTGGCGGATTGGGTACCAGCCACAAGATGCAGGCGGCAATCACGAATGCCAACAGGCCAAGCGCAGAGAACGACCCACGCCAGCCAATGTGATCCAGGCAGTAGACCGCGACCAGCGGCCCGACGGTCATCGCCAACCCGGCAGAGGACAGCAGAATGGACTGCGCAAAGGTGCGCTGTTCCAGTGGGAAATTCGCCACCACCGCCTTGGCGCAGGAACACGGATAGCCAGAATGGCCAATACCGGACAGGAAACGGAACGTCACCAGCAGGCCCAGGCCGAACCCCAGAATGCCGAAGCACAAGGCGAATCCTCCCAGCAGCAGTAACGAACTGCACAGCACTTTCTTAAAGCCAAAGCGGTCATTGAGCCAACCCGCCGGTATCTGGAACAGAGAATACGCCAGGAAAAACATCCCGGTAATATAGCCTAGCTGTTCCGGCTGTAGATTGAACTCGCGTTCGATAGGTAACAGCGCAAAACCCATTACGGTTTTATCGATGTACACCACGACATAGCCCACAAACAGCAAAAAAATCATTAGCGAACGATTTTTCATCGCCGATATTCCTTTAAGTTATCACCCAGGCTACCCGCCAGCGTGGCAGGCGTAGTTTAATAATGTGATCCAGGTCACTTTATAGTTTTAATAACAGTCACTTATAACAACATGCCGAAATTATCGCCTTTTGCCGAGCGGCATAAGATACAATTTTGTAAGGGGTGATACTTTTTATTGATAGGGTGGGGAATGCGCTATTTACCGAAGTTACAGCAGTTGAAAGTCTTCCAGCAGGTGATCCGCAGCGGCAGTATTCGCGGGGCGGCGCGCGCGCTAGAGCAGTCTCAACCGGCGGTGAGCCGCACCATCCGTGAACTGGAACAGATCCTGGAAACCCAGTTGATCATTCGCAGCAGTCAGGGAATGACGCTAACCGAAACTGGCCGCACCTTCGCCCTGCGGATGCAGTTGATCCTGGAAGAGTTGCAGCGCGCCGCCGACGAGATCCAGCAGTTGAATCAGCATTCGCAAGGTAACGTCGCCATTGGCTGCTCTTCGTTACTGGCACTCACGGTATTACCGGAACTGGTCGAAGCCTTCAAACAGCCGTTTCCACAGGCCAACCTGCTGATCCGCGAGGCGCAGCTTTCTACGCTGTTACCGGCATTGCGCGAAGGCCGCCTGGATTTTGCCGTGGGTACCGTCAGCCCGGAACTGCCGCTGGAGGATCTGGTGCGTGAACCGCTGTTCAGCGCCTCTTTTTGCATTATCGCACGTCAGGGGCACCCACTGGCGCAGGCAACCTCGCTGGACGAACTGCGTGAGGCCAAGTGGTTATTACCGGAAACCGATATGGGGTATTACCAGCAACTGCGCGCGGTGTTGGGCACTTTCTATCAGCAATTGACCCGTTCGCCCATTCGCTCTGATTCAGTGACCTGTGGCTTGAATATGGTGTTGGAGGCGGATTATTTGACTATCGTGGCGCGAGCGATGAGCGCACCGTTCCATTTGCAGCATCGGCTGGTAACATTGCCTATCGACACGCTGCCGCAGGCTCAATACTGCGTGCTGTATTCACAAAAATCGCCGCTAACCGTAACGGCGCGGCGATTTCTTGATTTATTGCGTGCCTACTGCCTGCGCTACCCTTGGTAGGATCTCAGGCCACTTCGCGGATTTCGAAGCTGTGGGTAATGCTGGCGGCTTTACCCAGCATCAAAGAGACGGAGCAGTATTTCTCGGCGGAAAGATCCACCGCACGCTCCACAATCTTATCGGTCAGCCCTTTGCCGGTGACAATAAAATGCAGGTTGATGTGGGTAAACAGACGTGGTGCTTCCTCACGGCGCTCAGAGGTCAGTTTTACCTCGCAGTCACGCACATCGTTACGCCCTTTTTGCAGGATCGACACCACATCGATGGCGCTACAGCCACCGACGGACATCAACACCATTTCCATCGGGCTCGGCGCTTTATCGCCCGCGTTGCCATCCATCAAAACCTGGTGGCCGGACGCAGACTCACCCAGGAATGTCAGCCCTTCTACCCACTTAACTCTTGCCTGCATGTTACACACTCCGGTTAATTTCTTAAAAACAGGGTACGCTTTCGCATACATTCTGGCAACGGAACCTGACACTAATCATGCCCAAGTGAGACAACACAAGACACCCGCCTCACTCTGTGCTACAAACAGAGCCGCAATAACTCTTTCCAGGTCACCGATTTCAGGGATACGTCCAAGGAAAGGCCCCTATATTGGTATGTTAACAGAATGTAGCTTGCAGCACTCCCCGCAAGTTAATATGCTAGAGCACAAGCGTATTTCTATAACACGCCTCAAAACCTGTTGATAGCCACAATTAAAACACCAGGCTATAAGCACGTTTTACAGGGAACTCTGACCCCTGTGATACAAGGCAGCGATAACAACAGAGGATAACAGCGAATGGTTCTCGGCAAACCGCAAACAGACCCGACTCTCGAATGGTTCCTGTCTCATTGCCATATCCACAAATATCCATCGAAGAGTACGCTGATTCACCAAGGTGAAAAGGCCGAAACGCTTTACTACATCGTCAAAGGCTCCGTCGCGGTGCTGATTAAAGATGAAGAAGGCAAAGAGATGATCCTGTCCTACCTTAACCAGGGGGATTTCATCGGCGAGCTTGGATTATTTGAAGAAGGCCAGGAGCGTAGCGCCTGGGTACGGGCCAAAACCGCCTGTGAAGTGGCTGAAATTTCCTACAAGAAATTCCGCCAGTTGATCCAGGTTAACCCGGATATCCTGATGCGCCTGTCCGCCCAGATGGCTAACCGCCTGCAAGTCACCTCAGAGAAAGTGGGTAACCTCGCCTTCCTTGACGTTACCGGCCGCATTGCACAGACCTTGCTGAACCTGGCAAAACAGCCTGATGCCATGACTCACCCAGACGGCATGCAGATCAAGATCACCCGCCAGGAAATTGGCCAAATCGTCGGTTGCTCACGTGAAACCGTCGGTCGTATTTTGAAAATGCTCGAAGATCAAAACCTGATCTCCGCGCACGGCAAAACCATTGTCGTGTACGGTACTCGTTAATCCCCAAGGAAACGGCGCAGCAATGCGCCGTTTCTTTACCTACTGAATAGCCAACCATGTGGCGCCGCCTGATCTACCACCCGGAAATCAACTACGCACTGCGGCAAACGCTGGTGTTGTGCCTGCCAGTGGCGTTTGGTTTGCTGATTGGCAACCTGCAACTCGGTATGCTGTTCTCGTTGGTGCCCGCCTGCTGCAACATTGCCGGGCTGGATACGCCACACAAACGCTTTTTCAAACGTCTGGTCGTGGGCGGCACCCTGTTCGCTCTCAGCAGCCTTTTGCTACAACAAGCCCTGCTGTGGGACCTTCCCTTACCTTTGCTGATGCTGGGAATGGCGCTGTTGCTCGGCGTCAGCGGCGAGATCAGCCCGCTGCATGCACGCCTGCTGCCAGCCGCACTGGTCGCCGCCATCTTTTCCCTCAGCATGGCAGGCAGCGTGCCAATCTGGCATGCCCCTTTACTGTATATTGTCGGCACCGCCTGGTACGGACTGTTTACCTGGGCCTGGTTCAAGCTGTGGAAAGAACAGCCGATGCGCGAATCCCTAAGCCAACTGTATATGCAGCTAGCCGACTATTTTGAAGCCAAATACTCATTACTGACGCAGCATACCGATCCAGAAACTGCCCTGCCGCCGCTGTTGCAACGCCAACAGAAAGTGATGGACCAGATCAGCCTGCTATACCAACAGCTTAACTTTCTGCCCCATGCCAATAACCTTGAGCAAAAGCGCCTGCAACGTACTTTTCAGGTAGCGCTCGATTTGCAGGAGCACATCACCGTCAGCCTGCATCTGCCGGAAGAAGTGCAGAAGCTAGTGGAGCAAAGCCAAGCCGAAGCGATTATCCGCCGCAATGCCCAGGTGATCGCCACGCGTCTGCGGGTGGTGGCCGACGATATTCTCTATCATCGGCACTCTGCGCGTTTCAGCATGAAGAATGAGCTGGCTGCGCTGGAAAAAGTTGCCTCACAGCACGCCGATAACCCGGTTGGCCAGTTCTGCTATTACCACTTCAGCCGCATCGCGCGCCTGCTACGCACCCAGCACCCGCTTTACCGCCGCAATCTGATGGCCAACCAGTCACGACTGCCGTTCTGGCCTGCGGTGGTGAGCTATCTGTCGTTCAAATCCAACGCCCTGCGCAACGCCGCCAGGCTGGGGGTCATTCTGGCGGCAGGCAGCAGCCTGGGCATGCTGTTCAACCTGCCAAAACCCTATTGGATCTTGTTGACCATCATGCTAGTCAGCCAAAACGGCTATAACGCCACGCGGGTAAGGATCCAGCACCGTGCCTTCGGCACGTTGGCCGGGTTGGTAATTGCTGCCGGGCTGTTGCAACTGCAGATGCCGGAGAATGTGACACTGAGCATCATGTTGGCTATCACCCTGGCAGCCTATCTGATCCTACGGAAAAACTACGGGCTGGCGGTGATGGGCTTCACTGTGACCGCCGTCTACACCTTGCAACTCCTGGCGCTGAATGGCACCCATTTCCTGGTCCCCCGCCTGATCGATACCCTTATCGGTTGCGTACTGGTATTTGGCGGCACGATCTGGCTATGGCCGCAATGGCAGAGTGGCCTGCTGCGTAAAAACGCCCATCAGGCGCTGGAGAACGATCAGACGGCATTGCGCCTATTGCTGGAAGAGCAGGAACCGGACCCCAGCGAACTGGCCTACACACGTATGCAGGTCAATCAGGCACATAACGCCCTGTTTACCTCGCTTAATCAGGCGATGCAGGAACCGGGATTTGAATCGAATTATCTGGCAGATATGCGGCTGTGGATCACCCATAACCAGTTTATTGTTGAACACCTGAATGCAATGACCATTCTGGCGCGCGAGCACTATATGTTGACGCCAAAGCTGGCCCAGGAGTATCTGCAAACCTGTGAGATCGCCTTGCAGAGCTGCCAGCAGCGGTTGGAATATGACGGCCCGAGTACCAGCAACAGCATCATGCAGCCGTCGGATCTACATCCGGACATGCCCGTAACCGAGATGGAACGCCACCTGCGGCGGATCCTTTCTCACCTGACCGTGATGCATACCATTTCGTCACTGGCGTGGCGCCAGCGCCCACATCATGGGATCTGGCTGAAGCGCAAACTGCGGGAAAGTTGAGGTTACAGGGGCCGACGCTGACGTTCGGCCCCGCCGAATGACTTAAGCGTTAATCACGTCCTGCACCGCCAGCTCGAACAGCGCCATCCCCTCTTCGATATCTTTCAGTTCAACCACCAACGAAGGAGCAAAACGGATCACGTTTGGCCCGGCGTTTAGGATCATCAAGCCGCGTGCGGCGGCGGCGGTCAGGAAATCGCGTGCTTTGCCGTGATAACCCGCCTTTAGTTCTGCACCAAGCAACAGTCCCATGCCACGGATCTCGCTGAAAACATCATACTTCTTACCGATCTCCTGCAAAGCCTGAACAAACAGCCCACGACGCTGCTCAATACCGCTCAGCACCTCCTGGGTGTTGATAACGTCCAACGCTGCCTCTGCCACTGCACAGGCCAGTGGATTGCCGCCGTAGGTCGTACCGTGAGTGCCAACCTGCATCACCGAGGCGATCTCTTCGGTGGTCAACATCGCGCTCACCGGGAAACCGCCGCCCAACGCTTTGGCAGTGGTGAGGATGTCTGGCGTAATGCCGTAATGCATATAGGTAAACAGCTTGCCGCTGCGGCCCATACCGCTTTGCACTTCATCAAATACCAGCAGCGCCTGATGTTGGTCGCAAAGTTCACGCACGCCCTTGAGGAAGACAGGATCGGCGGCGGTAATGCCCCCTTCACCCTGAATAGGCTCCATCACTACCGCACAGGTATGATCGTCGATCACCGCTTTCACGGCGGCCAGATCGTTGAAGGGCACATGCACGATATCGGCCGGTTTCGGCCCAAAGCCGTCGGAATATTTTGGCTGCCCCCCCACGGAAACGGTGAACAGCGTACGGCCATGGAAAGCGTTATTAAACGCGATGATCTTGGTCTTATACGGGCTATGACGGGTGATGGCGTAATGACGAGCGAGCTTGAAAGCCGCTTCGTTAGCCTCCGCACCCGAGTTGGCGAAGAACACCCGGTCGGCAAAAGTCGCTGCGATCAATTTACTAGCCAGGCGCAGCGCAGGCTCATTGGTGAATACGTTGCTGGTATGCCATAAGGTTTCACCCTGCTGCTTTAAAGCTTCAACAAGTGCCGGATGGCAGTGCCCCAACGCAGTCACCGCGATGCCACCAGAGAAATCGATATACTCTTTCCCTTGCTGATCCCATACGCGGCTCCCCTTGCCCTTTACCGGCACAAACTGAGCGGGTGCATAAACAGGCAGGATAACCTGATCAAAGGTGCTGCGGGTGACTGCGGTTTTTTCGGTCATTATTGGCTCCAGACGGCTAGCTATCAAGTGAAAATATAATCACAAAATATGCATAAAAAACCAGTCAAGAGCAAGACTAAATAGCCGCTAACGGCTAACTTCCAAGGAAATTCTCCAGCAGTTGATGCCCTTGCTCGCTAAGAATACTTTCCGGGTGGAACTGTACGCCTTCCAACGCCAGCGTCCGGTGACGGATCCCCATGATCTCATCCCGCTCACCGTCACGTTCGCTCCAGGCAGTCACCTCAAAACAATC
Source organism: Serratia silvae (assembly GCF_023282985.1). Taxonomy (GTDB): domain Bacteria; phylum Pseudomonadota; class Gammaproteobacteria; order Enterobacterales; family Enterobacteriaceae; genus Chania; species Chania silvae. The sequence goes on from NZ_JAGQDC010000024.1 coordinate 32,006, forward strand.
CGGCAACGTCGCAGCGTCCAGGATCAACGAGTGGTAGCGGGTGACGGTCAGCGGATTATTCAATCCCTTGAACACGCCAAGATTATTATGGCGGATGGCAGAGGTTTTGCCATGCATCACCTCCCGGGCGCGAACCACGTCGGCACCAAACGCCTGGCCCAATGCCTGATGCCCGAGGCAGACCCCAAGGATCGGCAGTTTACCGGCAAAATGGCGGATCGCGGCCAGCGAGATACCCGCCTCGTTCGGCGTACAGGGGCCAGGGGAGATCACCAGATGCTGCGGTGCTAGCCGCTCGATATCGGCCAGTTGCAGTTCATCGTTACGCTTCACCAGCACTTCTGCACCCAGTTCGCAGAAGTACTGATAGAGGTTATAGGTAAAAGAGTCGTAGTTATCGATCAGCAGCAGCATGTTTAAATTAACTTCGTGATTAAGGCTCGTTACGGCAGATATTCATTTGGGCCTATGACACTGGCCTTGCTGGAGTTTAACGCCCATAGCGGTGTGGAGCACAGGCTAATTTTCTGACTTAAAGCACGTTAAATCGGTCAAAAAAGAATAGCCTGTGTCGTTTAAAGTAGAGAGCAAACACACGTTCGGCCCGCTCCAACTCATTGCCAGTCGAAGCGGGCACAGCACTCAGCTCCCCATACATTATGGATCGCTGGCCTACTTTTTACGGCCGCCCATAATCGAGCCTAAAACGCCGCGCAAGATCTGGCGGCCCAGGTCGCGAGCCATACTCTTGGCGGCGGTCTGTACGATGCCGTCGTGTTTACCGCCGCGTGGACCAGTGGAACCAAACAGGATTTCGTTCAAGCCGCCCATCAAGCCACCGCCACTTTCCTGCCCTGCGGCCGGTTTCTGAGCCGGTTGCCCAGGCTGTGGCGTCCCCACAGTGGCAAAACCGCCTGCGGCCAGTTTTTCATAGGCAGATTCACGATCCACCATATCTTCATAGCGTCCGTAGAGCGGCGATTTATTGATGGCGCTGTTCATCCCTTCCGCCCCCAACATGCCCATTTTCGATTCCGGTGCGATCACCATCGCACGCTCCACCACGTTCGGCCGCCCTTTCTCATCCAGGAAGGAGACTAGTGCCTCGCCCACGCCTAACTCGGTGATTGCCGTTTCTGCATCAAAGTCAGGATTGGCGCGCATGGTTTGTGCCGCGGCCTTCACCGCTTTCTGATCTCGAGGCGTAAAGGCACGCAGCGCGTGCTGAACACGGTTACCCAACTGGCCCAGGACACTGTCCGGGATATCCAGCGGGTTCTGGGTGACAAAGTAGATGCCCACGCCTTTGGAACGGATCAGGCGTACCACCTGCTCAATTTTAGTCAGCAATGCCGGTGGCGCATCGTTAAACAGCAGGTGGGCCTCATCGAAGAAAAATACCAGTTTTGGCTGTTCCGGATCGCCCACTTCCGGCAAATGCTCAAACAGCTCCGCCAGTAGCCACAGCAAAAACACCGCATACAGCTTCGGCTGGTTAATCAACTTATCCGCCGCCAGCAGGTTGATGATGCCGTGCCCGTTGGCGTCGGTTCTCATCAGATCGTTGATATCCAACATCGGCTCGCCAAAGAACTGATTGGCACCCTGCTGTTCCAGCGTCAGCAAACCACGCTGTATCGCCCCAACCGAGGCCGAAGAGATGTTGCCGTACTGGGTTTGGAACTGTTTGGCGTTATCCCCGACGTACTGCACCATCGCCCGCAGATCTTTCATATCCAACAGCAGTAAGGCGTTGTCATCGGCGATCTTGAACACCAACTGCAACACACCACTCTGTACCTCATTCAGATCCAACAGGCGGCCAAGCAGCAGCGGGCCAAGATCGGAAATGGTAGCGCGGATGGGATGGCCCTTTTCACCAAAAATATCCCAAGGGATCATGGAACAGGCTTGAGGTTGCCAATCGGTAACACCAATCGCCGCCAGCCGCGCCTGCAGTTTCTCGGAAGGAACACCTTCGGCCGCAATGCCCGATAGGTCGCCTTTAACGTCCGCCAGGAATACCGGAATGCCAATGCGCGAGAACTGCTCCGCCATCTTTTGCAGGGTGACCGTTTTACCCGTACCGGTCGCCCCAGTGATCAACCCGTGGCGGTTAGCCAGGGCAGGCAAAATAACCAGATCCTGCACCGGTTTACCGTCTTTCATCGCTTTGGCAATAATCCGCGCTTCGCTCATTTTCTGTTCCTATAACCCTATACGGCGCGAATGCGCCCGTTGATATCATCAAGGCTATAAGCGCGACATAAACCCGTCAAGGACAAACACAAAGACCCTCATACCAAACCGAGTCGCTCAACGTTATCCGCGTAACCCCAGTTCTTCTTTCAGCGATTTGAGATAGCGGCGGCTGACCGGTACCGGCTCCCCCACCAACATAATCATTTCTGCCGTGCCACTTTCTTCAAAACGGATCTCTTTGACCTGCTCAAGGTTCACCAGATATTGCCGATGGCAACGCACCAGCGGCGTACGGCTTTCCAGCGTGCGCAGCGTCAGTTCGGTAAAACACTCCATGCCGTCATTGCGCACCACATACACCCCGGTCAAACGCGAGCGGATGGCAATCACCTCGTCGAAACGCAACAGGTAAATCCGGCTGTGACCGGTGCAAGGGATGTATTTCAGGTAGCCAGCGCTTTCGTCCAACGCCGCAATATTCTGCGGAGCACGGCGCTGATGCAGGCGCTGCAAGGTCTTATTCAACCGATTTGGCTCTGCCGGTTTCAGCAGATAATCAAACGCATGCTGCTCGAAGGCCTGCACCGCATATTCGTCATAAGCCGTCAGAAACACGATGTAAGGCAGACGGTTCGGATCGAGCATACCGACCATTTCCAACCCGCTGATGCGCGGCATCTGGATATCCAGAAACACCACGTCCGGCTGTAAACGGTGGATTTGGCTGATGGCCTCAATGGCATTGGCACATTCACCAATAATGGTGATGCCCTCTTCCTCTTCCAGCAGGTGGCGCAGGTTATCGCGGGCAAAGGGCTCATCATCAACGATCAGTACGTTCAACATCAGGCGGCCCTCGCCAAGGGAACATTAAGGGTAATGCAGGTATAGGCTTCAGGTTCGCAGGTAACCTGCACGCCATAATCATCACCATAGCGCACGCGAATACGCCGATCGACCAGGTTCATCCCCAGCCCGCTGCCACCGGTCTGTTGACGGTACAGCCCGGCGTTATCCGTCACCTGCAGCAGTAAATGGTCGTCCTCCAGGCGGGCACCAATATCGACGCGGCCAATCCCCAACAGATGGGAAGTGCCGTGTTTAATGGCATTTTCTACAATCGGCTGTAGCGAGAACGCAGGTAAACGCACCGCCAGCAACTCTTCCGGTAGCGAAACGGTGATTTCAAGCCGATCGGCAAAGCGGGCCTTTTCGATTTGCAGATAGGCATTCACGTGTTCGATCTCGTCCGCCAGGCTCACCTCATCGTCGGAACGCTTGAGATTTTTGCGGAAAAAGGTCGATAGATACTGCACCAGTTCGCAGGCTCGATCGCCATCGCGGCGAATCACCGCCACCAGCGTATTCAGAGCGTTGAACAGGAAATGCGGATTCACCTGCGCATGCAGCAGTTTGATTTCCGACTGGGCCAGCAGCTGTTTATGACGCTCATATTGCCCCGCCATGATTTGCGCCGACAGAAGACTGGCAATCCCTTCCCCAAGCGTGCGGTTGATGGTGCTAAACAGCTTGGTCTTGGGTTCATACAGTTTGATGGTGCCAATCACTCGCTGATTTTCACCACGCAGTGGGATCACCAGTGTCGAACCTAGTTTGCAATTGCCGTTGATGGAGCAGCAGTAAGAAAGCTCGTTGCCATCGGCATACACCACCTCATTGTTATCGATGGCGCGATGGGAGTGGACCGAGGAAATCGGCGTGCCCGGCAAATGGTGGTCGTCACCAATACCGATAAAGGCCAGCAGCTTGTCACGATCGGTGATCGCCACGGCACCAATGCCCAGCTCCTGGTAAACCACCCGCGCCACCTTCATGCTGTTTTCCTGGTCAAACCCCTGGCGCAAAATACCCTCGGTACGTTCGGCAATCTTCAACGCCTTGGAGGAGAAGGCGCTGGTATATTTCTCAAACATAGCCCGCCGATCCAGCAAGATCTGCATAAACATGGCGGCGCCTATGGTATTGGCGATCAACATCGGCAGGACGATATGCTCCACCAGCAGCACCGCTTCGGGGAATGGACGCGCCACAATCAGGATAATCGCCATTTGCAGCACTTCTGCCACCAATGCCACTCCGGCGACAAACAGCGGGTTGAACAACAGATCGATACGCCCACGCCGCATGGCAATGCTGTGAACAATGCCGCCAACCAGTCCTTCGGCCACCGTGGAGATCGCGCAGGCGACATCTGTCATCCCCCCCAGCGTATAACGATGCAGGCCCCCCGTCAGACCAACCAGGAAACCGACGGAAGGCCCACCCAGCAGCCCGCCCCACACG
>NZ_JAGQDC010000025.1 GCF_023282985.1 Serratia silvae
TGGCTGGGCGACATTCTTTGCTATAAAGAGTTCGTTGTTCCCGGTCAGTGGAGGCGCATTATAGGGAGTTCTCAGAAGGGCGCAACCCCTAAATTCAAAAAACTTTTCAAGCGCGGCTTTTTTCGGCAAAACGCTGCACAAGGCAGCATTTCTATCACTTTTCGTACTGGATACGGCTGAATTCCTGGGAAAAACGGTCCACCTGCTGCCAATCTGTATATTCCACTTCTTTACTGGTATCCGTCTCTCCCCCGGTCATTTTCATAATAAAGCGGATCATGACGCGATCGAACCAGCGATAACGCGGATAACGCAGCGCACCGGCGAACACGGCGCACTGCTTCGGCTGCCAAGGTGATGACAATAAGAACTTACGGGTGTAGGCATTGGTTTGCGGCGAACGCTTTTCCGGTTTGCGTGCCGTCAGGTTAACCGCGAAGAACGCACTAGGCATCTGATTCAGTTGATCAGCGTGGCGCTTCACAAATCGGTGTAATGCCGTATTGAAATGCCCGTAGCGTATCGAAGCCCCTATAAGTACCTGTTGGTACTGTCCAAGCTCGATATGCTCAGCCTGCTGCAGATCGATAACGTCGCAGTTCAGGGTATCCTGCAACTGGTTAGCTATATAAGCAGCAATAGAGTGTGTTTGTCCGTCACGGCTCGAATAGAGAATCAGTGCCTTCATGGCGTTACTCCTCGTAGATACATTTACTCACGCCAGAAAGTCGGTGTGAAGAGAACCAGCAGCGTAAACACTTCCAAACGACCAAACAGCATGGTCAAGACCAGTACCCACTTTGCCGGTGGCGGCATGGTGGTAAAGTTATCGGCGACGACGCCGAGGCCCGGCCCCAGGTTATTAAGCGTAGCCGTTACCGCTGCAAAGGCCGAAAACTCGTCCACGCCGGTGGCGATAATGGCCAGCATGCTGACGATAAATACCAATGCATAGGCGGAGAAGAATCCCCACACCGCTTCAAGAATACGCTCCGGTAACGCACGGTTGCCCAACTTGATGGTGTAAACCGCATTCGGGTGCACTAACCGCTTCAACTCACGTGACCCTTGCAAATACAGCAGCAGGATGCGGATCACTTTCAAACCACCGCCGGTCGAACCTGCGCAGCCACCGATAAAGGCAGAGCAGAGCAGGAGCATTGGCAGGAATAGTGGCCATTTGGCGATGCTGTCGGTGGTAAACCCTGCGGTGGTTGCCATTGACACCACTTGGAAGAAAGCCTGATTAAGCGTTTCCATGCCGCTTCTATATATACCGTGCCACCACAGCACCACGGTACACACCGCCACCAGCGTGAACTGCACGGCGATAAACATGCGAAATTCCGGATCGCGCCAGTACACTTTCAAGCTGCGCCCGCTGAGCAAGGCAAAGTGCAAGCCGTAGTTACAACCGGAGATCAATAGGAACACAGCGATGATGGTGTTGATGGCCGGGCTGGCGAAGTAACCCACGCTGGCATCATGTGTGGAGAAGCCCCCGATGGCGATAGTTGCAAAGCTATGGCCGATAGCATCGAACACTGACATGCCGGCACCCCATAGCGCCAGCGCGCAGGCTATGGTCAGCAATACGTAAATCAGCCACAAGGTCTTAGCCGTTTCGGCAATACGCGGGCGCATTTTGTTATCTTTCAATGGGCCGGGCATTTCCGCACGGTAAAGCTGCATGCCCCCGACGCCGAGGATAGGCAGTATGGCGACGGCCAGGACGATGATCCCCATCCCCCCCATCCATTGCAGCATCTGGCGGTAGAATAAGATGGCTTTAGGCAATGAGTCTAACCCAACCAGGGTGGTGGCACCGGTGGTGGTTAAACCCGAGAAAGATTCAAAAAAGGCGTCTGTCAGGGAGAGATTGGGCCGTTCGGAAAACAGGAAAGGCAATGCCCCCACGCTGCCCAGCACGGTCCAGAACAGCACCACAATGAGGAAGCCTTCACGCGGCTTTAACTCATGCTTCTGCTTACGGTTTGGCCACCACAGCATCAAGCCAATGGTCACGGCTACAAAGAAGGTCTGGCTGAATGCCCGCCCCGCTCCGTCGCGGTATATCAATGCCACCAGGCCAGGAATAAACATTGTCCCGGAAAACAGGATAACCAGCAGGCCCACAATACGGGTTATGGCGCGAAAATGCATTTCAGCACGATCCTTAACAATTCAGTTGGTGGGAATTATTGCGATATAGGGACTAATTGCAAACTTCCGCGGCTGAGATCGCGTAATTTATTCCCGAATGCCTCAGTACCCGTGGCCGGTAGCGCCAGATGTAACACCACGGCAGCACCGTAATCCCCATGCACAATCCGCCCTTCACTAAGCTGTAACAAATTCTCTACCATTGCCAGCTGAGCATAGTCGCACTGCAAAGTATATTCGAGCTGCGGCACTTTATAGCTGACAACCAACTGCTTAAGCGCCTGTTGTACGCCACTGCCGTATGCCCGCACCAGGCCACCGGTACCTAGTTTGATCCCACCATAGTAGCGAACTACCACCGCGGTTATTTCACCGATCCCACTGCCCATTAGCTGGCTCAGGATGGGCTTGCCCGCGGTGCCAGAGGGTTCACCGTCATCGGAGAACCCCAACTGCTGCGAATCATTCGGTGCCCCGGCAACAAAAGCCCAGCAATGGTGCCGGGCCGTTGGATGCTCGTCACGCACCTGCTGGACAAAGGCTTTGGCCGCCTCGACCCCACAGGTGGGTGCCAGCAGGGTGATGAAACGGCTTTTCTTTATCTCTTCACTGACGCTGATGACAGCGCCAGGAATGGGGTAAGGCTGCATCAGGCCAGGTTCAGATCGCGCGTCATATTCTCAATACGCTTTTCGTGGATCACGATATTGTCCTCAATGCGGATACCGCCGTAAGGTTTCAGCACGTCGATACGATCCCAGGCAAAGTGTTTACTGAACTCCCCACTACGCCAAGGCGCCAACAGGGACTCAATGAAATACAGGCCCGGTTCAATAGTCAGCACCATGCCTGGTTGCATGACACGGGTACAGCGCAGGAAAGGATATTTTGCCGGTGCTGCCAGATGGGTACCATTTTCATCCTGCATAAAACCAGCGGCATCATGCACCTGTAGGCCAAGCGGATGGCCTAAGCCGTGCGGCAGGAACGGGCAGGTAATGCCTTGTTCGACCATCGCTTCTTCGCTGATGCCCGTTACCAGCTTATGATTTTTCAACAGCTTGGCGATGCGTTGATGCATCTGTACATGGTAATCCGTGTAACGCACCCCGGCTTTGATGGTATCTATCAGCGCGAGCTGTTCACTGTTGAGATCTTTCACCAGATGGGCGAACGCATTGTCGCTCTGAGCCGCATAGGTACGAGTCAGGTCGGCGGCGTAGCCGTTGTATTCCGCCCCTGCATCGATCAGGAAGCTGCGGTATTCGGCCGGCGGTTGATGATCCAGCTTGGTGTAATGCAGCACCGCCGCATGCTCATTCAGGGCCACGATATTATCGTAAGGCACGTCCGTATCACGATGGCCAGTGGCGGTCAGGTAGGCCAGGTTGATATCGAACTCGCTCATACCGGACTGGAAGGCTTCTTGAGCGGCACGGTGCCCCATCACGGCCGTTTTCTGCGCTTCGCGCATGCAGGCCAGCTCATAGCCGGTTTTAATCGAACGACGGAAATCGAGGAAATTCAGCACCGCTTGCGGGTTGATATTTTCAGCCGCAATGCCAAGAGAGAGGGCTCGCTGTTGTGCATAGCCGATATAACCCACACGCTCGCGCTGTTGCGGCAATTGGCTGGCGATATCATCGGCATTGGTCAGCGGCTGCAGTTCAATGGACTTAGTCCAGAAACTGTTGGGTAGCGGCTCAACGCTATGCCAGTAATCCACCGGGGAATAGAACCACAGCTTTGGTTTGTTAACGCCGTCCACCCACAGCCAGCAGTTCGGCACCGACGTTACCGGCACCCACGCCTTGAAGTTGGCGTTCACTTTAAACGGGTAGCTGTGGTCGTCCAGAAAGACCCGTTGCAGCTCGCCTGAATGGATCAGCAATGCATCTAGATTGTTGCGCTCTAATACTTCACGAGCTCGTTGTTGCAGTGTTGCCAGGTGGTCGTTATACAAAGAAGCCAGCGTTTCCATCACAGTACCCTTATACCCTCAGAACGGAATGAGCCATCTTAACACACTGATCCCACGCTCCAACCCCATCTCCTCTTGCATGAGGCGTGCTTCGCAAACTGCTGCAAACAGATTACATCCCCGGACGAAACGGCCGCTACGCGCCAAAGTTTCTCACTAGAGTCTGAAAAATAACTTGATTGGGTATCAAGCAATTAGCTATTCCTCCTGTGATCCGGTTTGCAAATATGCAATCTATTATTTGCAATTTATTAACATAAAAACCACACTCCTCATCATCTGGTCATACCAGATCATCTGCGCTGATTCAGGAGATCGACATGCTCTACCAAGGCGAAACATTACAAGTACACTGGCTCGACAACGGCATCGCCGAGTTGGTGTTCAACGCACCAGGCCCGATCAACAAGCTGGATACCAGCACCGTTGCCAGCCTGGGTGCCGCACTCGAGGTGCTGGAACAGCAAACCGAGTTGAAAGGGCTGCTGCTGCGCTCTGCCAAATCCGCATTCATCGTGGGTGCCGACATCACCGAGTTCCTCTCGCTGTTTGCCGCTCCGGCCGAAAAGCTGCATGAATGGCTGGTATTTGCCAATACCATCTTTAACCGGCTGGAAGATTTGCCGGTGCCAACCCTCTCCGCCATTAACGGTTACGCGTTAGGCGGGGGTTGCGAATGCATCCTGGCGACCGATTTCCGTATCGCCTCTCCGGACGCACGCATCGGCCTGCCGGAAACCAAACTGGGCATCATGCCAGGTTTCGGGGGTTCCGTACGCCTGCCACGCCTGCTGGGTAACGACAGCGCGCTGGAAATCATTGCTGCCGGGAAAGATATCGGCGCGAAAGACGCACTGAAAGTCGGCCTGGTCGACGCCGTGGTCGCACCGGAGAAACTGGTGGAAGCCGCGCTGAAAATGCTGCAACAGGCGATCGACGGCCAACTCGACTGGCGCGCCTACCGTCAGCCAAAGCTGGAGCCACTGAAGCTGAGCCCAATCGAAGCGGCCATGAGTTTCACCACTGCCAAAGGCATGGTGATGCAAACTGCCGGGAAACATTACCCTGCGCCGATGACTGCGGTAAAAACCATCGAAGCTGCCGCCAAGCTGGGCCGTGACGAAGCGTTGAAACTGGAAACCGCCAGCTTTGTGCCTTTGGCCCGCTCTAACGAAGCGCGCGCCCTGGTGGGTATTTTCCTCAACGATCAGTTCGTGAAAGGTCAGGCGAAAAAGCTGGCCAAGAACGTTGAAGCCCCAAAACAGGCTGCCGTGCTGGGTGCCGGGATCATGGGGGGCGGTATCGCCTACCAATCCGCGCTGAAAGGCGTACCGGTGATCATGAAGGACATCAACGACAAATCCCTGACTCTCGGCATGAATGAGGCGGCCAAGCTGCTGAATAAACAGCTGGAGCGCGGTAAGTTGGATGGCCTGAAGATGGCACAGGTGCTGTCAACCATCCAGCCAACGCTGGACTATGCCGGTATCGAACGTGCTCAACTGATTGTTGAGGCCGTGGTTGAGAATCCTAAGGTAAAAGCGGCGGTGTTGTCTGAAGTGGAAGCGCTGATCGGCGAAGATACCGTGCTGGCCTCCAACACCTCAACCATCCCGATCAATCACTTGGCCAACTCGTTGAAACGCCCGCAAAACTTCTGCGGTATGCATTTCTTCAACCCAGTGCATCGTATGCCGTTGGTTGAGATTATCCGCGGTGAACACACCAGCGACAGCACTATCGCCGCCGTGGTGGCCTACGCCACCCGCATGGGCAAAACGCCGATCGTGGTCAATGATTGCCCAGGGTTCTTCGTTAACCGCGTGCTGTTCCCGTATTTCGCCGGTTTCAGTCAGTTACTGCGTGACGGGGCCGACTTCCGTCAGATCGACAAAGTGATGGAAAAACAGTTTGGCTGGCCGATGGGCCCGGCGTATCTGTTGGATGTGGTTGGTATTGATACCGCGCACCACGCCCAGGCGGTGATGGCTAACGGTTTCCCTGAGCGTATGAGTAAAGATTATCGTGATGCTATCGACGTGATGTTTGATAACCAACGCTTCGGCCAGAAAAACCAGCTGGGCTTCTACCGCTACAGCCAGGACAGTAAAGGCAAACCACGTAAAGACAACGACGAACAAACCGACACTCTGCTGGCAACCGTGAGCGCATCGGCACAAACCTTCAGCAGTGAAGAGATCATCGCTCGCATGATGATCCCAATGATCAACGAAGTGGTACGCTGCCTGGAAGAAGGCATCGTGGCCAGCCCCGCAGAAGCGGATATGGCATTGGTTTATGGCATCGGCTTCCCGCCGTTCCACGGTGGCGCATTCCGCTATCTGGATACGCTCGGCACCGCCAATTACGTCGAAATGGCCCAGCGTTACGCTAATTTGGGGGCGCTGTATCAGGTGCCAGCCGGTCTGCGTGCCAAGGCAGAACGTAATGAAAGCTACTATCCGGTGGCGACAGCGGCGCTGTCTGATATCACCACTGGCCAACCGGCATGAGGTTATAAAGATGGAAAACGTAGTTATTGTTGATGCCGTTCGTACGCCAATGGGCCGCTCAAAGGGCGGCGCTTTCCGCCAGGTACGCGCGGAAGATCTTTCCGCTCATCTGATGCGTGCCGTGCTGAGCCGTAACCCGGCGCTGAATGCCGCTGAGATTGATGATATTTATTGGGGCTGCGTGCAGCAGACGCTGGAACAAGGCTTCAACATCGCCCGTAACGCCGCGCTGCTGGCCGAGATCCCACATCGCGTGCCAGCGGTAACAGTGAACCGCCTGTGTGGCTCCTCGATGCAGGCCTTGCACGACGCCGCCCGCGCCATCATGGTGGGTGACGCACAGGTCAGCCTGATTGGCGGTGTGGAACATATGGGCCACGTTCCGATGAACCACGGCGTAGACTTCCATCCAGGCCTGAGCCGCACCGTGGCAAAAGCGGCCGGGATGATGGGCCTGACCGCAGAAATGTTGGCCAAAATGCATAATATCAGCCGCGAAATGCAGGATGAGTTTGCAGCCCGCTCCCACCAACGTGCCCATGCCGCTACGTTGGCCGGCTATTTCAAAAACGAAATTATCCCCACCACCGGCCATGACGCCGACGGTGTACTGACACGTTACGATTATGATGAAGTGATCCGCCCGGAAACCACCGTTGCCAGCCTGGCGGCGTTGCGTCCGGCGTTTGATCCGGTCAACGGCACCGTCACCGCAGGCACCTCTTCCGCACTGTCTGACGGCGCTTCCGCCATGCTGATCATGAGCGAATCCCGTGCCAAGTCGCTCGGCCTGAAGGCTCGTGCCCGCATCCGCTCAATGGCGGTCGTGGGATGCGATCCTTCGATCATGGGCTATGGGCCGGTGCCTGCCAGCAAGCTCGCGCTTAAACGTGCCGGTCTGAGCATACAGGATATCGATCTGTTTGAATTGAATGAGGCCTTTGCCGCCCAGTCGCTGCCTTGCATTAAAGATCTGGGGCTGCTGGAAAGCATGGACGATAAGATCAACCTTAACGGCGGTGCGATTGCCTTGGGCCACCCATTAGGCTGCTCCGGCTCCCGTATCTCCACCACCCTGCTGAATAATATGGAACGCCGTGACGTGCAATTTGGTCTGGCCACTATGTGTATCGGCCTGGGTCAGGGGATCGCCACGGTATTTGAACGCGTTTAGCTGTGTCTGATTGGATGCCCCAAAAGGGCATCCCAAAGGTTTTGTTGCTGTACTTCCCGCCTGTCAGGGGCGGGTTTTTTTATGCCTGATATTCGACACCAATAAAAACGGGGCAGCACCTGGCCACCCCGTCTTTAATGCTGCGCGTACAATCAGATGAACGCGAAAGCATCGCCAAACATGTGCGCTTCCAGTGCGCCACGCTCGGCACAGAAACGCTCACGGGCAATTTTCGCCATCTCGAAACGCCCTGCGATATAAATATCATGCTCCGCCAGCGAGCCAAAATCTTGTAACACGGCGCTCAGCACCGTGCCGCTGCGGCCACGCCAGTCCTCTTCCGGCTGTTCAACTACCGGGATGACCTTCAGATTGGGGTATTGCAGTGAAATCGCCTCCAGTTCGCTGAGATCATAAAGATGCTTCAGCTCACGGCCACCCCAGTAGATCGAGATATCGCGATTCGGTTGCTGTTCCAGCGCCGTCAGTAAAATCGAGCGTGCGTAAGAGAACCCGGTACCCCCTGCAATCAAGACCAGTGGGCGCTCGCCCTCTTCACGCAGCCAGGCTTCACCATGAGGAATATCCACGGTGATGGCCTGCTCTTTCAGCACGCGATCCATCACCGCCATGGCATACAGGTTCAGTTCAGAAGCGCCAATATGCAGCTCGATATAATCTTGCTGCGCTGGCGTCGAGGCCACAGAGAACGGGCGTTTATCACGCTCATCCATCACTACCATCAGGTATTGCCCTGCTTTGAACGAAAACGGTGCCTCTGGCACCAAACGTACCCGATAAACGGTATCGGTAATGGCCTCTACGGAGGTCACTTTACAGCTCAATATTGTCATGCGTTCCCTCTGTCGGGTCATCAATGCAAGACCGAGAAAAAAGACTGGCGCTTAAAGCGTCGGTTCTCTGTCACTGAATATGGCGAGCTCATCCCAGATTTCATCGATGCGTGCGCGCACCTTCTCATCCATTTGAATCGGACGGCCCCACTCTCGCTGGGTTTCTCCCGGCCATTTATTGGTGGCATCCAGGCCCATCTTCGATCCCAGCCCGGAAACCGGCGAGGCGAAGTCCAGATAATCAATCGGCGTATTCTCCACTAAAACGGTATCCCTTGCCGGATCCATTCTGGTGGTGATCGCCCAAATCACGTCATTCCAGTCACGCGCATTCACGTCGTCATCACAAACAATGACAAACTTGGTATACATAAATTGGCGTAGGAAAGACCAGACCCCCATCATTACGCGTTTGGCGTGTCCTGCGTACTGTTTTTTGATGGTCACCACAGCCAGGCGATAGGAACACCCTTCCGGCGGCAGGTAGAAATCGACGATTTCCGGGAACTGTTTTTGCAGGATCGGCACAAACACTTCGTTCAACGCCACCCCCATCACCGCAGGTTCATCCGGCGGGCGGCCGGTATAGGTTGAGTGATAAATCGCGTTGCGCCGCTGGGTAATATGGGTCACGGTAAAGACGGGGAAGTGATCGATCTCGTTATAGTAACCGGTGTGATCGCCATACGGGCCTTCCGGCGCCAGCTCCCCTTGCTCGATATAGCCTTCCAGCACAATTTCCGCGCTGGCCGGAACTTCAAGATCGCAGGACAGGCATTTGACCACTTCGGTCTTGTTGCCGCGCAACAGCCCGGCAAAGGCATATTCAGACAGGTTATCCGGCACCGGCGTCACCGCGCCCAAAATGGTAGCAGGATCGGCCCCCAGCGCAACGGCGACCGGGAAACGTTCACCCGGGTGTTCCTGACACCACTCCTGATAATCCAGCGCGCCGCCACGGTGCGAGAGCCAGCGCATAATCAGCTTGTTCTTGCCCAACACCTGCTGGCGATAGATCCCCAGATTCTGGCGCTCTTTATGCGGGCCACGGGTAACCGTCAGCCCCCAAGTCACCAGCGGGGCAGCATCTTCCGGCCAGCAGTGCATCACCGGGATACGGCCGAGATCGACATCTTCCCCTTGCCACACCTGTTCCTGGCACGGAGCAGAGCCCAGCACCTTGGTCGGCATATTCAGCACTTGTTTGAATTTGGGAACCTTGTCGAACAGATCGCGAAAGCCCTTCGGCGGCTCCGGCTCTTTAAGGAACGCCAGCAGCTTGCCCACTTCGCGCAGCGCACTGACGTCTTCCTGCCCCATCCCCATCGCCACCCGTTTGGGCGTGCCGAACAGGTTACAGAGCACTGGCATATCGTAGCCTTTCGGATTTTCGAACAGCAACGCCGGGCCGCCTGCTCGCAGCGTACGATCGGCAATTTCTGTCATTTCCAGATAGGGATCAATCGGCTGGCTGATGCGTTTTAGTTCCCCTCTCTTTTCCAGCAACGAGAGGAAATCGCGTAGGTCACGGTATTTCATGCAAGCCATTACACCATTGATTTATAGAAGATTTAAACACCGAAACCTGAAAACCCCAATGTGGCTCGACGTTTAATTAACTGGCTGATTTTAAGGCGTTTCACAGCAAAGGGATAGATTAACAAATTCTAGCCAATCTGCCCACATTAGCGCGACTAGTTTGGGTTGTCACCACGATGGTAATCATCACGGTAGGGGTCACCCTTTCGGTTTATCAATGACAGGTAAACGGCACCAGCGAGCGCAGCGCCGAGGTATCCTGATACTCCCGGGTCTCTGCACCGTGGCGGAACACCTTGAAACCCTGCTCCCTGGCGCTGAAGTAGCGCAAATCGTTACCGCAGACGTGCAACAGGCTGCCTTCACGCAGTGCAACAACCGACTCGCTTGGGTTCACCGCACAGAATTCTGCCAGACGCTCATCACGGGTTTCACCCATGTGGCCGCTGATGTGAGCATCGATGTAATGTGGGTTGATCTGTACCGGGAACAGCCCCAACGCAGGCAACACGACGCTGTTGCGTACCGGCATATCGTTGGTAGTACGGATGCTCGGCGTCGCCACGTTACAACCAGCGCTCCACCCCACATAAGGCACTTCGCGCTCACGCACCGCACGCTGGATTGGCACAATCAGGCCATTTTCATGCAGCATCTGATTCAGCATCCAGGTATTACCGCCGCTGACCAAAATACACTCGGCCTGCGCGATCGCCTCTGCCGGAGACTCGGCATGGTGAATGCTGGTGACTTTGATACCCAATGTCTGCGACAACTCCCCCGCACGCTGATCGTAATCACCACGGATCATTGCGTAAGGGACAAATACGGCTGATGTGATGTTACGGCGTTCAATCATCGCCAGCAGTTGCCTCTTGGCATAGCCGAGTAGTTCGGCCTCGCCGGAAAGCTTGCCGTTACTTAGCAAAAATAGCTCCATGTCTCTCCCTCAGTGCAAGAATGATTAAAGACGTCACATTGAGCATCAGGCCTCTGTGACAGTCGCAAATTTTGAACCTATGGTTATACCTGAACTGGGTAATCAAGTGTGTGACTTTATGCGGGCTACGGGGGATTGCAGTCACTAATGGCAATAGATGGATACTTGCGTCACTAGGTATCCGCAGTGGCTTTTGGTATGCTTAACGGCTGACAGAAAGGCATGTGAAACTATGGAATCTTGGTATTTACTTTATTGTAAGCGCGGCCAGCTCTTACGGGCCCAGGAACACCTGGTAAGGCAAGCCGTCAACTGCCTGAGCCCAATTATTACGTTGGAGAAAATCGTGCGCGGTAAGCGTACTGCCGTTAGCGAACCGCTGTTTCCCAACTACCTGTTTGTTGAATTCGATCCTGAGCGTATTCACACTACCACGATCAGCGCAACCCGTGGTGTTAGCCACTTTGTACGATTTGGAGCCTTACCGACCCAGATACCTTTACAGGTTATCGAAGAGCTTCAGGCACATAGCGAAGAATGCTATGTGGATCCAGAGACCCCGCAGCCGGGCGATACGGTGTTGATCACCGATGGCATGTTCGAGGGACTGCATGCGATCTATACCGAACCCGACGGTGAAGCGCGCTCCATGTTGCTGCTGAATCTGATCAACAAGCAGATTAACCAGAGCATCGATAACCGGCAATTCCAGAAGCTCTAACGAAAACAGGCACCCAAGGGTGCCTGTTTTCGTCTGCTACCGATTAACGGCGCATCGCATCATCATGCAGCCACTGGGCGACACGCTTGGCAAAGTAGGTCAGCACACCATCAGCCCCGGCACGCTTAAAGCACAGCAAGGATTCCATCACCGCCGGTTGCTCCTGCAGCCAGCCGTTCTGGATCGCCGCCATATGCATCGCATATTCACCCGACACCTGATAGGCGAAGGTCGGCACCCCGAAGGTATCTTTGACACGCCGAACCACGTCCAGATATGGCATCCCCGGCTTCACCATCACCATATCTGCGCCTTCCTGCAGATCCTGAGCAATCTCTTGCAGGGCTTCGTCACCGTTAGCTGGATCCATCTGATAGGTTTTTTTGTTGCCGCCTTTCAGGTTACCGGTGGAGCCGAGCGCATCACGGAACGGGCCGTAATAGCATGAGGCATATTTGGCGGAATACGCCATGATTTGGGTATTCACTAACCCTTGCAGCTCCAATTGATCGCGGATCGCACCGATACGGCCATCCATCATATCGCTAGGGGCCACGATTTCAGCACCGGCTTCTGCATGAGACAGCGCCTGGCGAACCAGAATTTCTTTGCTGATGTCGTTGATCACGTAGCCATGCTCGTCAATCACCCCATCCTGCCCATGGGTCGTATACGGGTCGAGCGCCACATCGGTCAGGATCCCCAGCTCCGGCACGGCGTCTTTCAGCGCACGCACGGTACGTTGCACCAAGCCATCCGGGTTATAAGCTTCCTCGGCATGCAGCGACTTAAGGCCGGGCTCAATCACCGGAAATAGGGAGATCACCGGCACGCCAAGTTTGGCAATGGCTTCCGCCTCTTTGATCAGCAGATCGATACTCATACGCGATACGCCAGGCATCGAGGAAACGGCTTCCTGGCGGTTGCTACCCTCCATGACAAAGACCGGGTAGATCAGGTCATTGACCGTCACCTGATTCTCTGCGACCAAACGGCGGCTGAAGTCATGACGGCGCACACGGCGCATACGGCGACCAGGGAAGGTGCCCGGAAATGCATAGCTCATAATTTTCTCCTAACTCAAACCAGCCGGAATAACCGGCGGGCATTCTCATCAGTTTTCTGACCCAACCACGCGGGATCTTCTTCTCGCCAGGCCGCAACCTGCCGAACGATATGGGGCAGAAAACAGGGTTCGTTGCGACGAGATGCAGGTTTTGGGTGTAAATCCCGGGGCAACAAATAGGGGGCATCGGTTTCCAGCAGCAGACGTTCGACCGGGATGTGGGGTAACAAGGCACGCAGTTCGAGACCCCGACGCTCATCACATACCCAACCGGTGATACCGATCGACAGCCCCAGCGCCAGACAGTCCTGTAACTCGTCTGCGCTGCCGGTGAAGCAATGCACGACTGCGGCGGGCAGTTTATCCAACCAAGGGGTCAGTAGTGCAACAAAACGTGCGTGTGCGTCGCGGCAGTGCAGGAATACCGGCATGTTAAGCTCAGCGGCCAATGCCAACTGGGCGTTGAAAGCCACTTCCTGCTGTGCCGGGGTAGAAAAATTGCGGTTAAAATCCAGCCCACATTCGCCGATGGCTGCAACGAAGGGCTGCAATGCCAACCGGTGAATTTGCTGCGCTACCTCATCATTCCAACTGCTGGCATCATGCGGATGCACGCCCGCCGTAGACCAGCAATAACCGCTATACGCTTGAGCCAGGAGGCTGGCCGCCTCGCTTTGCTCTGCGTTAGTGCCAGTGATCAGCATCCCCGTCACGCCTGCGGTTTGGGCACGCTCGACCACCTGAGAGACATCTTTGGCAAATTGGGAACTGGTAAGGTTGACGCCAATATCAAACATGGTTTTTCCAAAGCAAAAGCCGCCCGATGGGCGGCTTAGGGACAGACGAGTATCAGGAGGCTGGTGGCTCTTCGCCTTCCTCTTCTTCCTCTACCGGCTTGCGCCGCTTCCCGACATAGAAACGGGCGAAGAATACCCCGACCTCAAACAGCAGGTACATCGGGATCGCCAACAGGGTTTGCGAGAACACGTCCGGCGGCGTCAACAGCATGCCAACCACGAAAGCACCGACCAGTACATACGGGCGTTTCTTACGCAGGTCTTCTGGCGTGGTGACACCGCTCCAGCACAGCAGAATAATGGCAACCGGCACCTCAAAAGCCACGCCGAATGCCATAAACAGTGCCATGACAAAGCTCAGGTAGTTGCTGATATCGGTCGCAATCGTGACGCCGATGGGCGCAGTTTTGGCAAAAAAGCCAAAGGCCAGCGGGAACACGATAAAGTAGGCAAACGCCATCCCGAGATAAAACAGCAGGCTACTGGAGAATAGCAGCGGCATCATCAGGCGGCGTTCATGCTGGTACAGCGCTGGAGCGATAAAGGCCCAAACCTGATAGAGAATGAAAGGCGCGGCAACGATCACCGACACCATCATCGTCAGCTTGATCGGAGCAAAGAAGGGTGAAGCCACGTCGGTGGCGATCATGCTCGCCCCAGCAGGCAACTGATCGATCAGCGGTGCAGAAACGATCTGATAAATATCGTTAGCGAAAAACACCAACACGATAAAGATCACCAGCACGCTGATGATCGAATTCAACAGCCGCTTACGCAGTTCAATAAGATGACTGATAAGCGGTTGGGTATCTTCAACGGCCATGTATTAACGTTCGCCACTAGGTTGTTGAGACGCAGGGGATTTACCCGCCACAGGCTCTGGAATGGCCTGCTTGGCAGGGGCTTGCTGATCCACTACCGTTGCCTGAACCACAGGTGGCACCACCGGCTCGCGTTGCACGGCTGGCGCGGGTTCTATGGGCTGCGGTGTTGCAACAGGTGCCGAAGCGGTAGTCGCCGCTTCCGCTGGGGTCACGCCGTCGTGAATGGCTTCGGGATCGGTGACCACTGGATTATGGATGGTATGCGGCGGCTCGTCCGTATCGACGTGATAAGAACGTTTCAGCGACTCAGCCGCCTCTTTCAGCTCATCCATCGAGGCTTTGAGTTCTGGCGTTAAATTCTGCAAGCCGGCTTTCTCTGCCTTCTTCAGGCTTTCCTGCAGCTCTTGCAGCTTCAATTCCTGCGTCAGCTCATTCTGTACCGAGGCCGCCAGAGAGCGCAGCGCTCGGATCCAGCCCGCAACGGTCCTGACCGCTACCGGTAACCGTTCTGGCCCGAGTACCACCAGGCCAATCACCAGTACCAGCAGCAGTTCACCAAACCCAATGTCAAACACGGTTTATACCTGCTCTTTGTTCTTCGACTCTTCCGCTGCTTTCACTTCCGGCTGCTTATCGGTGATAGGCTTAGCCGCAAAGTCCGCGTCGTGGTTGGTTTTTTCAGTGGTGTTGGTTGGCGCTGCGGTGTTGTCATCGCCAATCGCTTTCTTGAAGCCTTTGATTGATGCACCGAGATCGGAACCCAGCGTACGGAGTTTATTGGTACCAAACAGCAGCACCACGATCACCGCGATGATCAACAATTGCCAAATACTAATACCGCCCATTGCAGTTACCTCTAGAGATTAAAAGGGTCTATACCCGTCGTCTTTCAAGCTGCAGCTAGGCGACAAGCTTGAAATACATAGGGTAATTTTTAAGTTGCCGCATTATATACCCTTCATCTTTGTGTTGGATATGCCCCGTTTTTGCAGGGCTACAGCGACAACGCTTAACCTGATGGTTAATTTATTCAGACGGTGCGTTTCCAACCGACGATCCAGGCCACTACGCCTGCGGCCATCATCCAGGCAGGAAACAGCTCTACGCCTCCCAGCAGTAAAATCGTACCACTGACTAACAGTGTAGCGCCAACGCCGAACAAATACCGTGATTGACCTTGCCGAACGCGTTGCGCCTGCATCTGACTGGTCAATTTATCGACGCTTTGTTGCAACAGTTTATGCTGTTGCAGGCTGTCATAAAATAATTCAGGTAACTCAGGCAGTTTCTCGGCCCAAAACGGTGCTTTTTCTTTCAGCGCGCGGATCACCGCCGGAATGCCTACCTGATCCCGCAACCAGCTTTCCAGGAACGGCTTCGCTGTGGTCCACAGGTCTAATTGCGGATAGAGCTGACGTCCAAGGCCCTCAACGTACAGCAGCGTTTTCTGGAGTAATACCAGCTGCGGCTGCACTTCCATATTGAAGCGGCGTGCGGTGTTGAACAGGTTCAACAACACGTTACCGAACGAAATTTCCGCCAGCGGTTTTTCAAAAATCGGCTCGCAGACGGTACGGATGGCAAACTCAAAATCCTCCACGTTGGTATCACGCGGTACCCAGCCTGAGTCAACGTGCAGCTCCGCCACCTTACGGTAATCGCGGTTGAAGAAGGCGATAAAGTTTTCCGCCAGATAGCGCTTGTCGTCTTTGTTCAGGGACCCCACGATGCCGCAGTCAATACCGATATAACACGGGTCTTCCGGGTGCTCATAGCTGACGAAAATATTACCTGGATGCATGTCGGCATGGAAGAAGCTGTCACGGAACACCTGGGTAAAGAACACCTGGACGCCGCGCTCGGCCAGCAGCTTCATATTGGTGTTCTGCTGTTCCAGAGCCGCAATATCCGACACCGGGATGCCGTAAATCCGCTCCATCACCAGCACGCTTTCACGGCAGTAATCGGAGTAAACCTCTGGCACGTAGAGCATCGGGCTACCGTCAAAATTACGGCGAAGCTGGATGGCGTTGGCCGCTTCACGCAGCAGGTTTAGCTCATCGAGCAGGGTTTTCTCATATTCACGCACCACTTCACGCGGGCGCAGACGGCGACCGTCCGGCATCAGCTTGGGTACCCAGCCTGCCAGGCGATACATCAGACGCACATCGGCTTTGATAATCGGCCCAATGTCCGGGCGGATCACCTTCAGCACCACCTCTTGGCCAGTCGTTTTCAACCGAGCAGTATGCACCTGGGCAATCGAAGCAGACGCCAGTGCCTGCTGGTCAAAATCATCGAACCAGGTTTCCAGCGGGCCGCCCATCGCCAGTTCAATATGTTTACGCGCCAGAGCGCCATCGAACGGCGCCACCCGATCCTGTAACAATGTCAGTTGGTCAGCAATATGCGGCGGGAACAGATCGCGGCGAGTCGACATCATCTGGCCGAACTTGATCCACACCGGGCCCAGCTCTTGCAGCGCCAGGCGCAGGCGTTCGCCCAACGGCTGGTCTTTATGGCGGTTCGGCATCCAGAACAGCAGACGGCGGCCAATACGCAGCGGCAACGTCAAACGCATCTTGGGGATCAGTTCATCCAGACCATAGCTAAGGAAAACGCGCACGATCAAATACAGGCGGCAAATTTCGCCAGGGGTCATCGCTTACCCTCCAACAGGTCCAGACGGGCAATCAGTGCATCCACACTGCGAACGGTGGCATCAACCTCTTCGTTAAACCACACCACTTCAAGCGGGCCGGGAGCCATACGCCACTCTTCGGTCAGCGTTTCGGCTACGTAGCGTTGCTGGCTCTGCAAGCCGGATTTCAGCAGGCCCAAACCTTTGCCAACGATCTGACTAACCCCTTGCGCGGCGATGTCGCCCACATACGGCGCCAGCCATTCCGCCGGATCCCACTCAGCCAGATCGAGCAAACCGACCAACTGTTGCACCACCTGAATATCGCCTTCGACGATCAGCTCGCCGCTACGCATCAGCGGCGAAAGTTGCTGACGATCGCGCAATTTCAGCAGCACCGGCACACGAGTTTGCACCGTACAGTCGGCACTGTCTTCTGATTGGCCGAGCACATCCACGCGCTGTTCGCTGAACAGCAGTACCAACGGCGAAGAGAGTTCCTGTAGCTCGATACGCAACACTTTACCCGCCAGCCGTTGGCGGGCAGCTTTCATGCTGCGATCGCGAAACAGCAGGCTATTAAGCGAGGTTTCCAGCACACCGGTCAGTAACGGGGTTAGCAGCATCGGCATTTCCATATCAGAACTTGAAGCCCCGGTGCAGCGCTACGATGCCGCCAGTCAGGTTGAAGTAGTTGACGTTCTCGAAACCGGCCAACGCCATCATGCCCTTCAGGGTTTCCTGATCGGGGTGCATACGGATCGATTCTGCCAGATAGCGGTAACTGTCCGGATCTTTCACCACCAGCTCACCAATTTTTGGCAGCACGTGGAAGGAATAGGCGTCGTAAGCCTTGCTCAGCGGCTCCAGCAGTGGTTTGGAAAACTCCAGCACCAGCAGGCGGCCACCTGGTTTCAACACGCGGAACATTGAGCGCAGCGCTTTGTCTTTGTCGGTGACGTTGCGCAGGCCAAAGGAGATAGTGATGCAGTCAAAATAATTATCCGGGAACGGCAGCGCTTCGGCGTTGGCCTGCACGTAGCTGATATTGCCAACGATGCCGTGGTCACGCAGTTTTTCACGCCCCATCTTGAGCATGGAATCGTTGATATCCGCCAGCACCACCTGCCCCTGCTCGCCCACCATGCGGGAGAACTTGGCGGCCAGATCGCCTGTACCACCGGCCAGATCCAGCACACGTTGGCCACGGCGTACGCCGCTGCAATCGATGGTAAAACGCTTCCAGATACGATGGATACCAAACGACATCAGGTCGTTCATCACGTCATACTTTGCCGCTACCGAGTGAAAAACGTTAGCCACCATGGCCTGCTTCTCGTCTCTTGCTACGGTACGAAAGCCAAAATCGGTGGTTTCCTGCGCTTGATCTGCCATTGTCCTGCCTGCCATTCAGTCAATTTAGTGTCGTGGAGTGTATCAGAAAGCCGCGTAATACCCCACATTGCAGAGGCATCATCCGTGCGATGCGTGATGCGGTTCTTCGCAGCTATTGTCGTCGTCTTCCCCCGGCAGCGAGGCAATATCCTCGTCTGGCTCTGAGAGTAACTCATCATCCTGTTGTTCCGATGCCTGCTGCGCCAACAGCGGGTTGATGGGTCGTTTAATCTCAACCCCGAGCGCACGGAAGCCCTCAATCCGGCCGATAAGATTACCACGACCTTCGCTCAGTTTATTCATCGCCTGGTGATAACTGCCCTGCGCCCTATCCAGGCTTTGCCCCAGGGCCGACATATCGTCAACGAACAGGCGCATCTTGTCATACAGCCGGGCGGCGCGATCAGCGATCCGCTGTGCGTTCTGGCTCTGGTGCTCATAGCGCCAAAGGTTGGTAATGGTACGCAGCGCCACCAGCAAGGTCGTTGGGCTGACCAGCATGATGTTATGTTGCAATGCCTCGCTAATCAGCTCTGGCTCACGATCAATAGCCAGCAGGAAGGCAGGTTCCACCGGGATAAACATCAGCACATAATCCAGCGAACGCAGGCCTGGCAACTGTTGATAATCCTTACGGCCCAGCACACGGATGTGCCCGCGCAGCGAAGTGATATGTTCGGTCAACGCCGCTTCCCGCTCGAAATCATCTTCACTGTTGAAATAACGCTCATAGGCCACCAGCGACATTTTGGCGTCGATCACCACGTCTTTGCCCTGCGGTAAACGCACGATCACGTCTGGCTGCATGCGGCTTTGGCTATCCAGCCGCACATTGACCTGCGTCTCATACTCATGCCCTTCGCGCAGGCCAGAGGCTTCCAACACGCGGCTCAATACCACTTCACCCCAGTTACCCTGAGTTTTGTTATCGCCTTTTAACGCCTTGGTGAGGTTGAGCGCCTCGCGAGCCATTTGCGCATTCAATTGTTGTAGATTACGGATTTCGTGCGTCAATGTATGGCGTTCGCGTGCTTCCTGGCCAAAACTGTCCTGCACCTGGCGGCGGAAGCCATCCAATTGCTCACGTAACGGCAGCAACAGGCGATCCAGGCTTTGCTTATTTTGCTCATCCACCTTGCGGCCGCTGTTTTCGAAAATGCGGTTGGCCAGGTTCTCGAACTGGGTGGTCAAACGCTGTTCACTGCTGATCAATAACCGCTGTTTCTCTTCTGCGGCCATGCGGGTCTCTTCCAGGCGGATCGTCACCTCGCGCAGTTCGGCTTCCTGCGCGCTGTTGACTTCACGCTGCGCCCGTAACTCTTGGTTCAGCAATTCACATTCATTGCGCCAATGGTTGAGCTGTTGCAGCCTCTCCTGCCCAGCGGCCAGTTGGCTATGCAGGGTACGCAATTCCAGATCGTTTTGCCGCAGTAGCTGTTCGTGGCGTTGCAACGTATCTAGGCGGGAGGCAGTTTCAAGCTGTGCCTGCTGTAAAGACTGTTCCAGCAGACGCATGTCGATTTCATGCTGCGCACCGTGCTGTTGCGCCCGCAGGCTGGCGATCAGCCACCCCAGCAGTAAACCTATCGCCACGCCACCAATACCGTAAACCAAACTGGTATCCACCCTGCCTCCTGTCATACATGCATGCGCTTACGGCGCATATTGCGCCCGTTGCTTGTCACGTTAAAGGGAGCCTGTATGGATGTCCAGTCTGTTTTTATGCAGAAGTGAGCGCGGTAACCCAACGGTACCGCGCCAATAAGACAGGTTAAAACAGTTTGAAGCGGTATTCGGCGATAAACTCGCCTGACAGCGAGTGGGAGGTCTGGGAATGGCCATCCACCAGTATCGGCGTTTTATTGCTGTTCTTATAAGACCAACCCGGCCCGGCCATGGCGAACACCGTCAGGTTTTTCAGCTTGGGATGGGAGGGAGCCCAACGGCCAAAGACGTTGATCTCACCGGTACGCACCGCTGCGCCTTGATAGCTGAACTGGCCCACGTTGCCCGCCAAGCCGGCGGTAAACTCAGGCGTGATGCGGTATTCGGCCATAGTGGCCAGCATGGTTTCGCCATCACGCATATAGTCTTCACCGGCGTAGGCCATGGAGGTAAAAGTGCCGCGTGAGTTTTTGGACATATGGCGCGGATAGAAGCCAAGCTGACCGTCACCCTTTGGTGCTCGCGTATGAGCGATGCCGACCTTGACGCTCCACAGCGGCTCCTGCCATTTGGCATCCAGCGCATAGTGGTTGGCGTTATGATCGAAGTTGCGCTTGCTCAGCGCCATCTGTTTGTATTCATCGAGCGCCTGAGTGGTGTAAATCTGGCTGCCCAGGCTGAGTTTCTCATTGGCTTTGTAACCCACGCGCAGGATCTGGCGGCGTAAATAGTCCTGAGATTCCCCGTAGGCCAGTTGCCCATTAAATTGTTTATTGTCATAACCCAATTCAGCGCTGGCAAGATGGTTGATGTAGCGGCCATCGTTGGTCTGCAAACGCAGGCTGTCAGGGGAGTTACGATCCATAGAACGTTCAATATACGCACCGCGCAACGAGAGCCCAGCACCGGACACACCACCGGACCACCCCAGGTAAGTCGTAGGCGACAAGCGAGTAGAAGTGGAAATTACGCCATAGTTACGCAACACCTGCCAGCCAGCCTGCGCATTCAGTGCCGCACCACCCACGTCGCCTTTCAGCTTGATATAGCGCTGGCCCACTTTGCTGTAACCGGCCGCATTCTCTTTGCTATTACCCGGGCCATTGTTATACAGCACCCCACGAGTATTGAAGTAATCACTGGCACCCAGCTTTACCGCGCTGTAGTAATCAAGGTTAACGCCGATAAAGTCTGCCAGATAACCGGACTGATAGCCCAGTGCCAGCCCTTGCCCCCAGGCGTTATGCACTTCTTTTGGGTTGGCGGCATCTTCCTTGAGATACTTCCAGTAGTTTTTCAGCGATAGTTCAGCGTGGCTGTCGCTGAAAAAGGGCGAATTCAGGACGTCATCAACGCTGGCCTGGGCCGCGGTGGATAATAGCGAAATAGCGACCAGACAGCTCAAAGCAGAAGGTTTCATTATTGTCATCCCCGAAAAAGGTATAGAAAATCCCTGCCGAGGCGATCTGTTATCACCTCGGCTAATATCCCCAACAGAGGGGTTAGTTATTTTTTATTGGGTAAGAATCAAGGGGCTTTATTTAATAACGCTTTCCCTTTAGCGACATAAGTCATATCGCCAATATCGGTTACGGTATATTTTCCATCTTTATAAGTCATCTTGACGACTGCTGCATTAGTCAGTGGCTTATTTTTGTTCGGGTTATCGGTCATATCAGAAATCATCATCTGCATCGATAGCCCGGAAGAGACCGCCAGGATGTTTTTATCCCCATTCTTTACAGCATTCTGCACCATGGTATGCAAGGCACGTTGCATACGGGTTTTGACCTGCAGCGCGCTTTCCGCCTCTTGCTTGTCATCGCTTTGCGTGATGGCATCTACCATCGGGATCAGGCTGATTTTACCTTCGCCCATCTGCTTGAACATTTCGGCACCAGAGGCCAGGCCCAGCTGCTTGGCAGCAGCGCCGGCCATCTCGGCGTTAGGGCGCCCTTCAAAACCACCGAAGAACATTTCGCGCAGGTCGGTCAGCTCCGTGACTTTGGCATCCGGCTTACCCATTTCCTTGAGGATCACCTGCATCGTTTCACGCTGGCGACCAGCGTCGCTGGTGTAGAAGCTATCGAAAGGGATCCCCTTCAACCCGGCACCCAGATAGCGCGCGGTTTCGATCCCGGCCGGTGTCAGCGGTGAGTCAGCCCAGCCCTGCACGCGATCATAGGTATTGAGCAGCGTTTTACCGTGGCGGGCAAAATAGATATCGACGCTGTCGCTTTGCGCGGCAGTTACGTTGAAGGCCGCAGCAGAGGAAACGGCAAGTACGGAGGCCAGCAGCCAGGTTTTAATTTTCATTGACTATTCCTTAGTGAAAAAGTGATGCCTATAGGGTTATTTTTTAATCATCGGCCGATCGCCTAGTAAATTAAGGGCAAAAAAAAACCCAAACCCATAACATTGGTATGTCGACGGGTTTGGGTTTTGCCTGTTTATTCACAGTAACAATCCACTTGTTGGGAAAGTAACACTGCTAATAAAATAAGGGAATTAAAAAGCGCCAGATAAGGATAAATTCGTGATCGAATTCTCACTCTAACGCTGAATAATTAAAATATGAGGTTATCGGCAAGATACCGGTTCATGCCATCCACTGGGTAAACCATTTGATACCAAAGGCGCCTGGTGCCAGGATGCCAAAGGCCCAGACCATTGCCGAGGCCACATTAGCAATCTGGAACGCGGTTTGCGGCATGGCACAGATGCCCCCCACCAGCGGCACCACGGCACGCAACGGCCCGAAGAAGCGCCCAAAGAAGATACCCAGCACGCCCCAGCGCTCAAAAAACGCATGGCCACGCACCAACAGCTGCGGATTACGTGACAGCGGCCACATATGGGCGACGCGCCCCTGGTAGTGATAGCCTACCCAATAGGAGAGCCAGTCACCAAAGAAGGCACCGGCGGCGGCTGCAGCCCAAATCGGCCAGAAGGCAATGCCGCTCTCGCCAATCAACGCCCCTAACCCCAGTAAAATAACCGTGGCAGGCAACAGCAAAGAGAGGAAGGCCAACGACTCGCCAAACGCCAGGAAGAAGACAATCGGGATCGCCCAGGCTTCATGCTGGCGTACCACTTCCCCAACCCAGTGAATTATGTCATTGAGGCTCATGGCCCGCCCCTTTAGAGAATGGATCCGACCCGCAATGCCTTATCTCACCGGTTAAACCCCGGCTAAACATCCCGTCATTACTCCAGATAGAACGCCTGCAACGCCTCGCGCTGGCTTGGCCCCAACCCATATTCAGCTTCCAGCCAACGATCGGCAGTGCCGTATTGTTGACGAATGCAGCCTAGTGCGGTTTCCAGGAACTCTTCACGTGCACCTAACACATAAGCAAACTGCGCTACCGAGGCGTCGTTCAGGCGGCTAGAGATCTGCTCCAACATATGTTCACGATAGCTCGCCAGCGTGGTTTCGGTCAGCAGATAATCTTCCATTACCGTAGCCTCATCCGCGCCCAGCGCCAGCAGCACCATTGCCGAACCGACTCCGGTACGGTCTTTGCCTACCGCACAGTGCTGCACAATCGCACCGCCTTCAGGCTGAGCCAACAGCTGTGCCAGTTGACGATAGGCACCGTTATTGAACGGCAGACGGCGGTACAGCTCCAGCATAAAGGCCCGTGCATCAAACTTGGCCAACGTTTCGTCGGTGAGTTTTTCAAGGTTGGCATTAACTTCACTGCTGAGCGGATTGGCAGGCACGTGGTAATAGTCGGCTCCCGACCAGAGCACGTCAGGTTTGGCCTGCACTTCATCGATGTCACGGTAATCCAGCACCGAACGCATTGGCATCTGAGCCAGGTAGCTGCAGTCGTTTTCGCTCAGCCGATCCAGAGCGCCGGAGCGAAACAGCAGCCCGCGTTTGATACGGCGGCCATCGGCCACGCTGTTGCCACCTAAATCGCGGAAGTTGATGCCACCGTCTAGCGGCGCAAGTGAAGGATGGAGCAGGATCTGAGCGGTCATAGACGTCCTCATGTTGATTGTCTTGGGATTCGCCGCCACACGGCCAGCAATGGCAAAACACCAACCCTGGAAGGCCAGCAGCATGACGCAGAGAGGGATAACCGTAACAGATGGATAAACGGGCCGTCAAACGGCCCGTTAATGACGCGGATTATAACAGACGGCGAGCCGCCTCAACGACGATTTGCACCGCCTGGCTTTCGGTCTTCTTCATCGTTTCCGCATTCGGGATCTCTTGCTGGGTGCGGTTAACGATCACACCGGCAACCATCCCCGCACGCAGGCCCTGGCTGGCACACATGGTCAGCAGGGTGGCGGATTCCATTTCATAGTTCATCACGCCCATCGACTGCCACTCTTCCATCGAGCCTTTAAAGCGGCTGACTACGCGACCGGAATAGGTGTCGTAACGTTCCTGGCCTGGGTAGAAAGTATCGGAAGAGGCGGTCACGCCGATATGCGTGGTAGCACCGCTGGCCTTGGCGGCTTCAACCAGCGCAGTGGTACAGGCAAAGTCCGCCACTGCCGGGAATTCCATCGGGGCAAAGTGCAAGCTGGCACCGTCGAGGCGCACAGCAGCGGTAGTCACCAGCACGTCGCCCACATTGATATTGGACTGGATGGCACCGGTTGTGCCGATACGCAGGAAAGTACGGATGCCCAGCTGTGCCAATTCTTCAACGGCGATAGAGGTAGACGGGCCACCGATGCCGGTTGAGCACACGATCACTGCCTTGCCATCCAGCTCTGCACGCCAAGAGGTAAATTCGCGGTGGGAAGCCAGGTGTACCGGGTTTTCCATCAGCTTGGCAATTTTCTCTACACGCTGCGGATCGCCTGGGACGATGGCCAATGTTGCGCCTTGCAGATCGTTTTTAGTGAGACCGAGGTGGAAAACGTCAGACTGAGACATGGGGGACTCCTCATGGATACGGTTTTTGGGAGGAACAAACAGAGATTCTACTGACAATCGCCGTTAAATTTCGTGACAAACATCACCTTGGATAAAGAAACAGAAATTCATCTACATTATTTTTGTGATTTATGTCACATAAAAACCCTGACAAGCTTAATCTCCACTCAGTTTATACCAAGTTGCTACCTGTTCAGCCATTGCTATCCTGCGCGAAAATTCGCCACGCGGTGCTAATAAGCGCTAATCTGCCTATAGTTAACTGCCGCGCTTTTTCTCTTTAACGCATGGAGCCTGCAATCAATGAAAACAGAACAACAAATGACGTTAAAACAGGCCAAAGGGGGATTTACCCCGGCCGTCGCACCGTTGGCCACCTCAACCATTCTGACCGATATGCAGGATATACACGTGGGAGAAACCACCATCCCTTCGCAGGGGGACCAGCTGCCAGCCTATGTCGCCAAACCGGCCCATCATCAAGGGCCGTTCCCAATTGTGCTGGTCGTGCAGGAAATCTTTGGCGTACATGAACACATTCAGGATCTGTGCCGCCGATTGGCGAAGCAGGGCTATTTGGCCATCGCGCCAGAGCTCTATTTCCGCCAAGGTGATACCAGAGGGTACAGCGAAATCAGTGAGCTGATGCAAAAACTGGTCAGCAAGGTGCCAGACAGCCAAGTACTGGCCGATCTGGATCACGCCGCGCACTGGGCAACGCGCCACGGTGGCGACGCCAGCAGGTTGGCGATCACCGGTTTCTGCTGGGGCGGGCGCATCACCTGGCTGTATGCCGCGCATAATCCACAGCTGAAGGCGGCGGTGGCTTGGTACGGCAAGCTGGTGGGGGAGAAAACCTTGAATTCGCCAAAGCATCCGGTTGATATCGCCACCGATCTTTCGGCTCCGGTACTTGGCCTATACGGTGGTCAGGATGGCAGCATTCCGCAGGAAACTGTGGAAACCATGCGCCAGGCGATCCGTGCGGCCAATGCCGATGCGGAAATCGTGGTTTATCCAGAAGCGGGCCACGCTTTCCACGCCGATTACCGGCCAAGCTATAATGCGGAAGCTTCCGCCGACGGTTGGCAGCGCATGTTGACCTGGTTCAGCCAGCATGGTGTGGCGGGTGTGAAGTAATCGTCAGGGGCATCCCCTCACTCCAACCCTCTCCCAATGTACAAACTGAGGATGTCATGGGCTCTTGTGTAGGGCTGTCTCTTGATCAGATCTCCTGATCAAGAGACAGCCCCAAGGAGAGGGAACCATTCTCACCGAGATGCCAAACAGATCGAGCGCATGGCTCACAAGCCCTTTACCAGGAAACGTGCCGTGGGCTGATCGCTCTGATGCCAGGAGAGTTCGTTAAGCACCTGCAACATGAATGACCCCATGCGCGGGCCACGTTATCCTTACCCAGCAGCAGCGTGTTTTCCCCGTCCCAGCCCAACAGGCTATAGCCCAGTTGCTGCTTGCCAAACAACAGGCTGAGTGTGGTCGTCGGTTGCGGCGAGGAAAACGCGGGAGTAGAACAAGAAAAGGGCGCCGAAGCGCCCTTGAGTAAAACATCGTGGTGGGATCAGACAACCTGGTCGCGCAGGCGTTGAGCGGCTAACACCATGTTGGCCAGCGACTGGCGGGTTTCTGGCCAGCCACGGGTTTTCAGGCCGCAGTCCGGGTTCACCCACAGGCGTTCTGCCGGGATATTCTGTGCCGCTTTACGCAGCAGCGCTTCGATCCATTCCACGCTTGGCACGTTCGGCGAGTGGATGTCGTAAACGCCCGGCCCGATTTCATTTGGATAGTCGAACTCTTTGAACGCTTCCAACAGATCCATATCGGAACGTGAGGTTTCGATGGTGATCACGTCAGCATCCAGCGCCGCGATAGAATCCATGATGTCGTTGAACTCGCAATAACACATGTGGGTGTGGATCTGGGTATCGTCCTGTGCCACGGCGGCGTTCAGTTTAAAGGCATCCACCGCCCAGTCGAGGTACGCAGCCCAATCGGACTGGCGCAGCGGCAGGCCTTCGCGCAGTGCAGGCTCGTCGATCTGGATAATGCCAATGCCAGCCTTCTCCAAGTCTTCCACTTCGTCACGCAGTGCCAACGCAATCTGCTTGGCGATCACTTCACGGGTCACATCTTCACGCGGGAAGGACCAGCAAAGAATGGTCACCGGGCCGGTCAACATGCCTTTTACCGGCTTGTCGGTCAGCGACTGGGCAAACTTGGCCCACTCTACGGTGATGGCTTCCGGGCGGCTGATATCGCCAATAATCACCGGTGGTTTCACGCAGCGGGAACCGTAGCTCTGTACCCAACCGTTTTGGGTGAACACGAAGCCGTCCAGGTTTTCGCCGAAGTATTCCACCATGTCGTTACGCTCGGCCTCGCCGTGCACCAGCACGTCCAGCCCCAGGCGTTCCTGTTCAGCAATGGCCTGCTTGATATGTTCGCCAATGCTGGTGCGGTAGTTGCTACCATCCAGACGGCCCTGCTTGAAGTCCAGTCGCAGGCCGCGAATTTCGGTGGTCTGCGGGAAGGAGCCGATGGTGGTGGTTGGCCAGGCTGGCAGGTTGAAGCGATCGCGTTGAGCCTGGGCACGTTGTTCATAAGGGCGCTGACGTTCGCTGTCTTTGGCGGTGATGGCCGCCAGGCGTTGCCCAACCTGCGCATTATGCACACGGCTGGATTGGCGACGGGCGCGGATTGGTGCGCTGTAGGCATCCAGTTTGGCTTGTTTATCTGCCCCTGGTGCATTCAGAGCCGCGCTCAGCAACGCCAGCTCGGCACATTTTTGCAGTGCAAAGGCGAACCAGCTCTTCACTTCTTCGTCCAGGCGGCTTTCCACGCTCAGATCGATCGGGCTATGCAGCAGCGAGCACGAGGTGCCAATCCACAGCGGGCGGCTCCCTACCAACGGTTGCAAGCGTTCAAACCAGCTGCTCACATCGGCACGCCAGACGTTACGGCCATTGATTACCCCCAGAGACAGCACCCACTCTTTCGGCAATCCGTTGTTCAGGGCAGCAGCATCATCTTTGCCTGCGACCAGATCCACATGTAGCCCCTGCACCGGCAGTTCACGGATGGTGTCGAGGTTATGACCAATGCTGTCGAAATAGGTGGTCAGCAGCAGTTTGACCTGGCCTTGCAGCGCAGCGTAAGCCGGTTTAAAGGCGTCCAACCAGGCTTTAGGCAGTTCCAGCACCAGGGCAGGTTCGTCGATCTGTACCCACTCGATGCCGCGTTTGGCCAGCTCCGCCAGCACTTGCTGGTAGACCGGCAGGATATCGTTCAGCAGCGACAGGCGGTCGAACTGCTCACCCTTCACCTTGCCCAGCCACAGATAGGTTACCGGGCCCAACAGCACCGGTTTGATTTTGTGGCCCAGCGCCAACGCTTCGTCAACTTCATCCAGCAGTTGGGTCCAGCCCAGTTTAAACTGCTGGCCTTGAGTGAACTCAGGCACCATGTAGTGATAGTTGGTGTTAAACCATTTGGTCATTTCCGCCGCCGCCGCAGGTTCACCGGTAGGTGCGCGGCCACGGCCAATACGGAACAGGGTATCGAGATCGATCGAACCATCCTGGTTTTGATGGCGCGCCGGGACGTTGCCCAGCAGCAGACTGGTGGTCAGCACGTGATCGTACCAGGCGAAATCGCCAACCGGCACCAAATCCACCCCGGCCTGCTGTTGTTGTTGCCAGTGACGAGCGCGCAGCTCGCGGCCAACCGCCAACAGCTCTTCCTGTGTTGAATTACCTGCCCAGTAACTTTCCTGCGCTTTTTTCAGTTCACGACGCAGACCAACGCGTGGAAAACCCAGTGTGTGATTTAGAATTGTCATCGTCATATTTCCCATTTAGCCGTCCAGATGTTTACACATCCATAATCCGCAGGTACTGTATGATCCACAAGCGCAATATTTTCACTGTCACTGTGAAGGACTCTCATGATCGAACTGAAACACTTACGGACCCTACAGGCTCTGCGTAATACCGGCTCCCTGGCCGCCGCCGCCGCACAGCTTCATCAGACACAGTCTGCCCTTTCGCATCAGTTCAGCGATCTGGAGCAGCGTCTGGGCTTTAAGCTGTTCGTTCGTAAAAGCCAGCCGCTGCGCTTTACCGCTCAGGGGGAGATCCTGTTACAGCTGGCAGAACAGGTATTGCCGCAGATCCAACAGGCGCTGCAAGCCTGCCACGAACCGCATCAAACCACGCTGCGCATCGCCATCGAATGCCACAGCTGTATTCAGTGGCTCACGCCGGCGTTGGACAACTTCCGCTCCTATTTCCCGCAGGTGGTGATGGACTTCAAATCCGGCGTGACATTCGATCCACAACCGGCCTTGCAGCAAGGGGAGCTGGATCTGGTGCTGACCTCGGACATCCTGCCGCGCAGCGGGCTGCACTATTCGCCGATGTTCGATTTTGAAGTCCGGCTGATCCTGGCACCCGATCACCCGCTGGCCAATAAGTCGCACATTGAACCGGCAGACCTGAGCGATGAAGTGCTGATGATCTACCCGGTGCAGCGCCAACGGCTGGATATCTGGCGTCATTTCCTGCAACCGGCAGGCGTCAGCCCGGCGCTGAAAAACGTCGATAACACGCTGTTATTGATTCAAATGGTGTCAGCCCGGATGGGGATCGCCGCGTTACCGCACTGGGTGGTGGAGAGTTTTGAACGTCAGGGGTTAGTGGTTACCAAAACGCTTGGCGATGGCTTGTGGAGCCGATTATATGCCGCCACGCGCGACGGCGAGCAGCGCCAGACGGTCACCGAAGCCTTTATCCGCTCGGCACGTCAGCACGCCTGCGATCATCTGCCGTTCGTGCGTGATGCTGCCCGGCCCAGCGCCAATATTACCGGGGCCAAGTCCTTAACTTCTTTGAGTTAACCGGTAGGAAAGACGGGCAGTCTAATTTGCACACACTCTGCACCATGCAAATTTGGCAAAAGCAGTTACAGTAATTTCATCGGGAACAATTCCCCCATAGAAATTATCGGCTTTTCCGAGGCGCTTATGCGAACACTGCGTGGTTGTTATCAATGGTTTCTTCTCCTGGCACTGTTAGCCAGCACAACGTTATGGGCGGCCGAAGC
Source organism: Serratia silvae (assembly GCF_023282985.1). Taxonomy (GTDB): domain Bacteria; phylum Pseudomonadota; class Gammaproteobacteria; order Enterobacterales; family Enterobacteriaceae; genus Chania; species Chania silvae. Next base: position 30,295 of record NZ_JAGQDC010000025.1, read on the forward strand.
GGTTGCTCCCTGGCCACACAGCGTGATCCTGTCCGGCACCTCCATGGAGCTGCACCAGCCGCAGCTCGACAGTTGGCAAGATAACCTGCTGAAAGGCCGCATGGTGGTCGCGGTGAAAACCGGCACCCTGACCGATGCCAAAGGTAAAAAACAGGACAAAATCAGCTACGGCGTCGCCTGGTTCAGCGCCCGCACCAGCACCGACAAGGAACAACGGCAAGTTACACTGGACAATATCAATGTTGAAAAGGTGAACTTCCCGACTGATAGCGCCAATCAAGACCATTATTTAGCCTTATTACGCCAAGTTCCTGCCAAAATGCTCTTGGTCAGCCTTGACCAGTTGGAGTCCGATCTGGCCATTCAGGATCATGTCCCACAACAGGGCGTAAAGGTAAACAACGCACCGCCAAAAATCCTGTTCGCTTTCCAACCCGCCGCACTGGTGTTACTTGATGGGCAACCCGCCTGGCAGGCTAGCGGGCAATCGGGTGTGGAACGCGCCATCAATACCCGCTCATTGTTGCTGAAAAAAGACGGCACGCTGTATATCTACTTTGCCAATCAATGGTATACCGCACCAGCCCTTGGCGGGCCTTGGGCGCAAAAACTCACGGTGCCGTTAGAGCTGACCCAGGCCATGCAGGCCGCAGTGAAAAGTAAGCAGGTCTCCACCGGGCCGCAGGAAAAAACATCGATCACCAAGCCGGCTGAGATCACCGTCTCCACTGAGCCAGCAGAGATGATCCAGATCGACGGCGATCCGCAGTTTATGCCGATTGACGGCACCCAGCTGTCTTACGTGGCCAATACCCCTTCGGATGTGTTTATCGATGCCCAACAAAATAACAGCTGGTACGTGCTGGTGTCTGGCCGCTGGTTCCGTGCCGATTCCACCAACGGCCCCTGGCAGTATGTTGCCGGGAGCGCTCTGCCCGCAGACTTTAGCAATATCCCGTCCGACAGCCCAAAAAGCGCGGTACTGGCCTCGATCCCTGGTACGCCTGAGGCTCGCGAGGCGCTGATCGCCAACTCGGTACCACAGACCGCCAAAGTGTCACGCAGCAACGCGGTGCTACAGGTTCGTTATGATGGCGGCAGCGCCAAATTCAGGCCGATAGATGGCACGTCACTGCAATATGCCTGGAACACCGATGTGCCGGTAATCAAGGTAGACGGCAAAAGCTTCTTCGCAGTGAAAAACGGCGTATGGTTTGCAGCCACCGCACCGCAAGGCCCATGGACGGTTGCCGCCAACGTCCCAGCGGTGATCTACACCATTCCAGCCAATTCTCCTTTGCATTACGTGACCTATGTTCGCGTCTACGGCAGCACCAGCGAAGCAGTATACGTCGGTTATACGCCGGGCTATTACGGCACCGTGGCCAGCAATGGCGTGGTGGTGTATGGCACCGGATATCCTTGCAACGCCTGGGTTGGCAACGTCTGGTACAGCTGCCCGGCTACCTACGGTTACGGTAGCAGCTTTGCCTGGGACCCGGCGATCGGCTGGAGCTTTGGCTTCATCAGCGGCTGGATCTGGGGCAGTGCCTGGAGCCAGCCTTGGTGGGGCCCCTGGTATGGTTACTACCCGCCCTATCATCCTGGCTACTGGGGTGGCGGCGTGTCGGTGTATAACGTCTATAACCACTGGGGGAACACCGTGGCGCAAGGCGTGCGCGCCGACTGGAGCAATCCGTGGAACGGCCATTACGGCAGCAACGTGCGCGGCAGTTTCTATAATAACGCCACCGGCGGCCACGGAGCCGGTTACGCCTGGCGCGATACCAACGGCAATAACGGCATCACCCGCGGCGGTGCAGGCGGCGTACGCTTCAATCCGCAGACCGGTCGAGCAGTGGCCGCCAACGGTGCCGGGGCTTATAACCCGAATACCGGCAACGGCATCGCCGGAGGAGAGCGCAACAGCGTGAATACCAAGACCGGGCGCGTGACCCACAGCCAAAGCATCAGTGGCACCACGCCGCAAGGGGCAGGTAAGGCAGGCAGCTTTACCACCGCCGGGAAAAATGGCGTGGCGCACGGCTCAGGTTACGTGCATTACAACAAGGAAACCGGCCAGGTGACGCATGGTGGCGTGGTTAACGGCCCCGATCGCGTCTACGCCGGGCGCGATGGCAATATCTATCAATACAACGACGGTAGTTGGCAGCAGATGAACGCCAGCGGCAAGTTTGTCAAAAGCCAGCCTCCGGCAGAGGTCAGCAGCGCCCAGCAGGCCCGCCAACGCGGCGATGAACGTCAGACCGAACGGGCGCAAACCTTGCAAACGCAACCGCGCCTGAGTCAGGAGCAGCACCAGCAGGTGCAGCAGGTGCAGCAGCGGTTACAACAAAGAACCCCTGCCCAGCAGGCACAGCCACGCATTAACCAGCAACAGCGTCAGCAGGTACAGCAGCGGTTGCAACAAAGAGCACCGGAACAGCAGCATCAGTTCGATCGCAGTAACTATGAGCCGCGTTTCCATGGGGGCATGGGGGGAAGAAGGTAGTAGTAGAATTTACAAGGGGCGCTGTATGCAGCGCCCCCTACGATAAGGCATCCCGCGTTACGTTAGCAGGCACCCAGCGTTAATGGGTGCCTTTCGGCGCTACCCAGCGGCGATGTACCCATAGCGAAGCGACAATCACCGAGCCGCCGATAATAAAGCTGGCCCAGTGCGGCTGCTGATGCCAAACAGCAAAATTAACCAACAGGCCCGCAGGCACATGCATGTTATTCATTATGCCCAAAGTACCGGCATCCACCTGTGTCGCCCCGTAGTTCCACATAAAGTAACCCAGCCCGGAAGCCACCACGCCCAACCAGACCAAAATGCCCCATTGCAGGTTGGTGGTTGGCAGCTGGTTCGGATTACCCCACAGGAACCAGGCGACCACCGCTACCGCCGCCGCCCCCAGATAGAACCAGGAAAACGCGGTATGCTGCGGCAGTGGATGCACTTCCATCAGGCGTTTGTAACCCACCATGCCAATGGCGAAGCTGATATTCGCCGCCTGCACCAGCAGCAACCCCCACCAGAAGTGATCGCTCAGTTGGTGGTAGCGGATAATCGCCGCCCCCAGCACTGCCAGTAACGCGCTGAACAGATAGCCCCAACGAAGCCGGCGGCCACTGATCAGATCGTAAATCAGCGTGATATACAACGGCGTCAGTACCGTAAACAGCAGGAATTCCGACACGGTCAGATAGATAAAGGCACGGAAGCTGATCAGGTACATGATGCCAAGCTGGAACGCGCCCACCAGCATATACAACAGGATCACTTTCAGCTTGATGTTGCGCCAGCGCAGGAACGGCAGGAACACCAGCGCCGCCAGCCCAACGCGCATCAGCACCGAGAACCAGCTGTCGACATTGCCTGCCAGGTATTCGCCGATCAGGCTAAAAGAAAATGCCCATAAAATGGTGGTAATAACCAGAAGCAGCACAACAAGTTCACCCTAAAAGATCCGAAAGGGCGATTGTAGCGGAAGCTTGACAACAATGTGGTGAAAAGGAGGTTTACAACTGAGTTCAAAATAAACTAACGGGCATTTTTGCCTGACTACGTTAGGCTTAAGTCTATGGAGTGACCCGTCCTGAATAGCGTTGACACGTTTTCGACTTAAATCCGGAGAACGTGATAATGACCGAGTTTAAACGCAC
>NZ_JAGQDC010000079.1 GCF_023282985.1 Serratia silvae
GTGTTTGGCATATCCATATAGCTGGTGATTCCACCAATCGTTGCTGCCATTGATTCCGAAGCAATATTGCCTTTATGCGCTGCGCCGGGATCTCGAAAATGAACTTGGTCGTCAATCATGCCAGGAATTAACCACGAACCTTCAGCATCTATATTTTTCGCATGATAAGCCCCTGTAATATTGGGATGAATCTTTTCAATCCGACCATGTCGAATCAGTACATCGGAATAATACTGCTTGCCTTCATTGACAATATTGG
>NZ_JAGQDC010000026.1 GCF_023282985.1 Serratia silvae
TGGAGAAAGGGTAATTCTGAGCGTGAAGGAACCGACATTACTAACTGAGCGTTGTATCTAACCCTGGGGGCAGGTCAAATGGACTGACGAGTTTGATATGGAAAATAAACAACTACAAACTATTTTACCGGCTTTTGGTGATTCAATTGAATCTCACCTCTATCGCTACCTCACAGAAAATAAGGTAGCAACCTCAAAGGAAGTTCTCTTTATGGCAGGTTCCCCTGCGGCGGGAAAAACTGAACTCCTGAATCGCTTAATAGAACAGAACGGACTAACGAACTTTGTTCGTATTGATGCTGATGATTTTCGTTGGTGGTTCCCCTACTACAATGAAAAAAACGCTAGAGATTACCAGAAGCCAGCCTCCGGCATGGTTGAGAAAACGTATAAACATGCGCTAACCGATGGTTACCCTATCATCATGGATTCCACGTTTGCCAGCCCTGGTATAGCTGATAAAAATTTCGACAGGGCGTTTGAGGCAGGCTACAAAGTGATGCTCAACTATGTTTACTTTGAGCCAGCACTGGCATGGCAATATGCCCAGACGAGGACTCGACAAGTGCCACTTGATGTTCTTAAAAAGAATTTCATAAAAAGCAGTGAGACGATCGAACATGTTCTCAATAAGTACCACGGGTGCTTCACATTAAATGTCATCCAGCGGCGCCCCGATCCTAACAACCAGGGGCAGTTCATCATTGATTATAAATCAGGAGTTACCAAAGATAGCTGGGTGGACTCTCATGATTGCCCCTACACTGTCATTGAAGATCTGGCACACATCGGTGTATAACATTTGTCCGTTTTAAGGAGTGCGTATGTCATTCAAAACTGATGCCAGGATCCCTGCAACTGAACCTTCGCTGCTCGATGTCTTTGGGCCGAATATCAGTGACGAGGTAAAAGCGACCAATCAGAGGGCTGCTGAGCTTTCTATGGACGATATGGCTAAGGTTATGAACCCAGCGAGCACAACTGATTGCATCACCAATGACGCGGCCACTCGCTATTCAACTTCAATCGAACGTTTAGTGAAGTTAAGAGAGCAGCTTGGTGGTGATTCAGATCGTGAGTCTACCGGGTATCCGTTGCAACAGCTAACTGTCTTTCCAGCGTCTCTGGGGAGAACACAGTATCGTCTAGTGCCAGCAACGATGCTTGTAAGGCCTTTTGCTATCTCTTCAAAAGCCCAACAGACTGCCGATCTCGTCAGGGAAAGTATTGAGAGTTTACTCCCTCAAGGAGTGGACGAGCGCTCAATTACAGTGACCATTGAATATACCGATCCAAGGACTGGCGTGCCGCGCACCAAAAATGTGAATTTCTCACAGAAATCAGAAGACGAATCTATTCGTCGCCATCTGTTCTCAACAAATATCGGACACAGAGCTGGGTTGCACTACGCTAAGGCAAAAAAATAATTAAACCGACACTACGGCGCAAATATTACAACAATGATTGTTGGCCTCTGGCAGCTATTACTTTGATTCAGCGATAAAAAAATCCGGTGTGCCTTTTGAACGGCACCACCGGATTTTTCAATTTATAGCCTATCTTCGTGAAATTACTCCACGGTAACGGATTTCGCCAGGTTACGTGGCTGATCCACATCGGTGCCTTTAATCAGGGCCACGTAGTAGGACAGTAACTGCAACGGCACGGTGTAGAAGATCGGTGCGACGATTTCTTCCACGTGCGGCAGTGGGATGATGGTCATCCCTTCGCTGCTGACGAAACCGGCATCCTGATCGGCGAACACATACAGCTGGCCACCACGGGCGCGCACCTCTTCGATATTGGATTTAAGCTTCTCCAACAGCTCGTTGTTAGGCGCAACTACGATCACCGGCATATCGGCATCGATCAGCGCCAGCGGGCCGTGCTTAAGCTCACCGGCGGCGTACGCCTCTGCGTGGATATAGGAGATCTCTTTAAGCTTCAGTGCCCCTTCCATCGCGATCGGATATTGATCGCCACGGCCAAGGAACAGGGCATGATGCTTATCAGAGAAACCTTCCGCCAGCGCTTCGATGCTCTTGTCCAGTGACAGCATCTGCTCGATACGCGCAGGCAGCGCTTGCAGACCGTGCACTATGTCATGCTCTACGCTTTCCGCCATCCCTTTCAGGCGGCCCAGACGCGCCACCAGCATCAACAACACAGCAAGCTGGGTGGTAAAGGCTTTGGTGGAAGCGACGCCGATTTCGGTACCGGCCTTGGTCATCAGAGCCAGATCGGATTCACGCACCAGTGAAGAACCGGCCACGTTGCACACGGCCAGAGAACCCAAATAACCCAGCTCTTTGGACAGGCGCAGCGCTGCCAGCGTATCGGCAGTCTCACCGGATTGAGACAGGGTGATGATCAGGCTGCCCGGGCGCACCGCTGACTTGCGATAACGAAACTCAGAAGCGATCTCGACGTCACAAGGCACGCCAGCCAGCGACTCGAACCAGTAACGTGCTACCATCCCGGAGTGGTAGGAAGTCCCACAGGCGATGATCTGCACGTGCTGCACTTTTGACAGTAGTTCGTCGGCGTGCGGGCCAAGCTCGCTCAGGTCGATTTTGCCATGGCTGAAACGCCCCTCAAGGGTGTTTTTCAGCGCCATTGGCTGCTCAAAAATCTCTTTTTGCATGTAATGACGGTACGCGCCTTTGTCACCAGCGTCGTATTGCACCTGAGATTCGATCTCCGGGCGCTCAATCGCATTACCCTGCTTGTCAAAAATGCTGACGGTGCGGCGGGTTACTTCTACCACGTCGCCTTCTTCCAGGAAGATAAAGCGGCGGGTTACCGGCAGCAGGGCCAGTTGGTCGGAAGAAATGAAGTTTTCGCCCACGCCACGGCCAATCACCAGCGGGCTACCTGAGCGGGCAGCAACCAATACGCTCGGGTCGCGACTGTCCATCACCACGGTGCCATAAGCGCCACGCAGCTGTGGGATCACACGCTGTACCACTTCCAGCAGCGTACCGCCCTGCTTCTGTTCCCAATGCACCAGGTGAGCAATCACCTCGGTATCGGTTTCAGAGCTGAAGTGATAACCACGCTCAATCAGCAGTTCGCGCAGCGGTTCGTAGTTTTCGATAATGCCGTTATGCACCACCGCGATGTAATCTGAAACATGAGGATGCGCGTTCGCCTCCGAAGGCTCACCGTGCGTCGCCCAACGGGTATGGGCTATCCCGGTACCGCCGTGCAGATCATGCTGCTCTGCCGCTTCCACCAGTTTTTGTACCTTGCCGACACGACGTAAACGGCTGACGTTACCCTCGCTATCCACCACGGCCAGACCCGCTGAGTCATAGCCCCGGTATTCCAGGCGGCGTAAACCTTCCAACAAGATCTCGGCGATATCACGTTGCGCTACTGCACCTACAATTCCACACATCTGTTGTATTCCTAATTAAACGCCTTGCTGGCGCTTTCGATGTCTCGACCTGATTTTTGCCGGTTTACCCGTGCTTCCCCGAGCCTGTAGATAATGGGGATTATTATATTTTGCTCTGTGCTCTTTAACGAAAGTACAGAGCAAAACAGTGTCGCCCCTAACCCACTCCCATAGGGAGAAGGTTAGGGTGATGGGTATTACTTCTTCTTGGTTGGACGCTGCCAGCCTTGAATATGCACCTGCTTGACCCGGCTCAACACCAGCTCATTATCCGCAATATCACGCGTCACCGTGGTACCAGCAGCGATCGTCACCCCTTTGCCTACGGTAACCGGAGCCACCAGTTGAGTGTCCGAACCGACAAACACCCCGTCGCCAATAATGGTTTTGTGCTTGTTGGCACCGTCGTAGTTGCAGGTAATGGTACCGGCACCGATATTCACATCGTCGCCAATCTCGGCGTCGCCCAGATAGCTCAGGTGACCGGCTTTAGAGCCTTTGCCCAGGCGGGCTTTCTTCATTTCCACGAAGTTGCCAACGTGGGCACCTTCCGCCAGTTCGGCACCCGGGCGTAACCGGGCAAACGGGCCTACGGTACAGGCCGATTCCAGCACGGCATCTTCCAGCACGCTGTAAGGGCTGATCTCGCAGTCGTCGCCAATCACGCAGTTTTTCAGCACGCTGCCTGCGCCGATCTTCACGCAGTTACCCAGCTTGACCTTGCCTTCGATAATCACGTTGGCATCGATGGAGATATCGCGGCCATGTTCCAGCTCGCCACGCAGATCGAAGCGCGCCGGATCCAGCAGCATCACGCCAGCCAGCAGCAGCTTCTCTGCCTGCTCGGCCTGATACACACGTTCAAGCTGCGACAGTTGCAGGCGGTTATTCACACCTTCAACTTCGCTCAGGCGCGCCGGGTGTACCGCCTCAATCTTGTTCCCCTCGGCATGAGCCAGGGCAATGATGTCGGTGATATAGAATTCACCTTGGGCATTATTATTGTTCAGCTTGCCCAGCCAGCGCTTCAGATCGCGGCCGTTGGCCACCAGAATGCCGGTGTTGATCTCGTTAATCTGGCGCTGCTGCTCGTTGGCATCTTTATGTTCGACAATGCCCACCACAGTGCCGTTTTCACGCACGATGCGGCCATAACCGCTTGGATCTTGCAGCTTCACCGTCAGCAGGCCAATGCCCCCCTGAGGTTTGGCTGCCAGCAGGCGCGTCAGCGTGTCGACGGCGATCAATGGCACATCGCCATACAGCATCAGCACGTCTTCATCATCGGAAAAATGCGGTGCCGCCTGCTGCATCGCATGGCCAGTTCCCAACTGTTCGGCCTGCAACACCCAGTTTAGTGCATCATTGCGCAGGGTGCTTTTCAGCAGCTCGCCGCCGTGGCCGTAAACCAGATGGACGTTTTTGGCGCCCAGCTTCATGGCAGCATCAATGACGTGCTGCACCATTGGCTTACCCGCCAGCGGATGTAACACCTTGGGAAGGTCGGAATACATGCGTGTTCCCTTGCCCGCGGCGAGGATAACCACGCTCATTGCACTGTTAGACATAAGCAACCTGATAACTCCATTTTGATGGACGAAAGTAAAACCGTTTGATGACGGAATTACTACATATTTCTCTACACGAATCCAGCGCAGGCCGTATGGCTCCTAGCCTGCCGCCAATGGCTGCAATCCAGCCGTACAGCGAAAAAACTGTCGGCGATCGGCGACGCTTAATTCCACTGGACGCGCTAATACAGCACAATGCCTGGCCGGTTGAAACGCTTATTTTAAAACAAAAAAAAAGCGACCCACAGGGGCCGCTTTCTTATTTCCACACGCTGCAGGCAACGCGGGAGTTTACATCGCTTTTCTGGTGAGCTCGATAACGCGCAGTTTCGCGATCGCTTTCGCCAGTTCAGCAGATGCCTGAGCATAGTCGACATCGCCATGAGAGCTACGGATGTGCTCTTCAGCTTTACGCTTAGCTTCCAGCGCTCTCGCTTCGTCGAGGTCCGTTCCACGGATGGCAGTGTCCGCCAGCACGGTTACCACGCTCGGCTGTACCTCAAGGATACCGCCGGACAGGTAGATGAACTCTTCTTCACCGTGCTGTTTAACAATACGCACCATGCCAGGCTTGATGGCAGTCAGCAGCGGCGCATGGCCAGGGAAGATCCCCAGTTCGCCTTCGCTGCCTGTCACCTGGATCTTCTGCACCAGGCCGGAAAACATCTGCTTTTCCGCGCTGACGACATCCAGATGGTAAGTCATAGCCATATCACCCTCCTCTCAAGGCGTTACAGTTTCTTGGCTTTTTCCACTGCTTCTTCAATGGTGCCAACCATGTAGAACGCCTGCTCCGGCAGGTGGTCATAGTCGCCGTCCATAATGCCTTTGAAACCACGGATGGTATCTTTCAGCGATACGAACTTGCCCGGAGAACCGGTAAAGACTTCTGCCACGAAGAACGGCTGAGACAGGAAACGTTGGATTTTACGCGCACGGGATACAACCAGCTTGTCATCTTCTGACAGCTCGTCCATACCCAGGATGGCGATGATATCTTTCAGTTCCTGATAGCGTTGCAGAATAGACTGCACGCCACGCGCTACGTCGTAGTGCTCCTGGCCAACTACCAGCGGATCCAGCTGACGGCTGGTGGAGTCCAGCGGGTCAACGGCCGGGTAGATACCCAGAGAAGCGATGTTACGGCTCAGTACCACGGTTGCATCCAAGTGAGCAAAGGTGGTGGCTGGTGATGGGTCAGTCAAGTCATCCGCAGGAACGTAAACGGCCTGCACAGAGGTGATTGAACCGGTCTTGGTAGAGGTGATACGTTCTTGCAGAACACCCATCTCTTCCGCCAGCGTTGGCTGATAACCTACCGCCGATGGCATACGGCCCAGAAGTGCGGACACTTCGGTACCGGCCAGGGTATAACGGTAGATGTTATCGACGAACAGCAGTACGTCACGACCTTCATCACGGAACTTCTCAGCCATGGTCAGGCCGGTCAGCGCAACGCGCAGACGGTTACCTGGTGGCTCGTTCATCTGGCCGTAAACCAGGGAAACTTTGTCCAGTACGTTGGAGTCGGTCATTTCGTGGTAGAAATCGTTACCCTCACGAGTACGTTCACCCACGCCCGCAAACACTGAATAACCGGAGTGCTCGATCGCGATGTTACGGATCAGCTCCATCATGTTTACGGTTTTACCTACACCAGCACCACCGAACAGACCGACTTTACCACCCTTGGCGAACGGGCAGATCAGGTCCATTACCTTGATACCGGTTTCCAGCAGATCCTGGGAGTTGGACAGTTCTTCGTAGCTTGGCGCCGGGCGGTGAATAGCCCAACGTTCTTCTTCGCCGATGTCACCCTTCATGTCGATTGGTTGACCCAATACGTTCATGATACGGCCCAGGGTAGCTTTACCTACCGGTACTTCAATTGGGTGCTGCAGGTCGGTTACGGCCAGACCACGACGCAGACCGTCTGAGGTCCCCATTGCGATACAGCGAACCACGCCGCCACCCAGCTGTTGCTGAACTTCCAGCACCAATTTCTCGGAGCCGTTTGCGACCTCAAGAGCGTCGTACACTTTTGGTACGGCATCCTGAGGGAACTCGACGTCCACCACGGCGCCGATTACCTGGATAATCTTTCCAGTAGCCATCTTGAATCCTCTACGTAATTCGTAAACCTAGCTTAAACCGCGGAGGCTCCCGAAACGATCTCGGTGAGTTCCTGAGTGATGCTGGCCTGACGCGCCTTGTTGTATACCAACTGCAGCTCTTTGATCAGGCTACCGCCGTTATCGGTTGCGGCTTTCATCGCGACCATTCGTGCGGCCTGCTCGCTGGCCAGGTTTTCCACGACGCCCTGATAAACTTGCGATTCCACATAACGGCGCAGCAAGGTATCAAGCAGCACTTTTGGATCGGGTTCATACAGGTAATCCCAGGATTTTCTCTTCAGTTCACTGTCATCAGAAGGTGGCAATGGCAGAAGTTGCAGTAACTGCGGTTCCTGGGACATCGTATTAACAAATTTGTTGCTGACAACGTACAGCTTGTCTAAACGACCTTCGTCGTAGGCTTGCAGCATCACTTTCACAGGACCGATCAGATCCGACAGGGAAGGGTTATCCCCCATGCCAGTCACCTGGGCAACCACGTTGCCACCCACGGAACCAAAGAAAGAGGCCGCTTTCGAGCCAATAAGCGCTAAATCAGCTTCAACGCCTTTTTCAGACCAGCCTTTCATCTCTGCCAACAGCTTCTTGAACAGGTTGATGTTCAAGCCACCGCAGAGACCACGGTCAGTAGACACCACCAGATACCCGACGCGCTTAACGTCACGCTCATCCAGGTACGGGTGCTTATATTCCAGATTCCCTAAAGCCAGGTGACCAATCACCTCGCGCATGGTCTCTGCATAAGGACGGCTGGCCGCCATGCGTTCCTGCGATTTACGCATTTTGGAGGCGGCGACCATTTCCATCGCTTTAGTGATCTTCTGCGTGTTTTGCACGCTGGCGATCTTACTACGTATCTCTTTTGCGCCGGCCATCTCTGCTTCTCCTCATTGCCAGCGGCCTGCCGTCTTGCAACGGCAGGCCGCTATGCGTTACCAGGACTGGGTTGCCTTGAAGGTATCGAGGATGCCTTTCAGCTTGCCTTCGATCTCATCGTTATAAGCACCAGTTTGGTTGATGTGGTTCAGCAGTTCGGCATGCTCGCGATCCGCAAAAGCAACCAGAGCGGCTTCGAAGCTGACGACTTTCGCCACTTCTACGTCGTTCAGGTAACCACGCTCGGCGGCAAACAGCACCAGAGACTGTTGTGCGACGGACATCGGCGCATACTGTTTCTGTTTCAGCAGCTCGGTCACTTTCTGACCGTGGCTCAGCTGTTTACGCGTTGCATCGTCCAGATCGGAAGCGAACTGAGAGAACGCAGCCAGTTCACGATACTGTGCCAGTGCGGTACGAATACCACCGGACAGTTTTTTCATGATCTTGGTCTGTGCTGCACCACCCACACGGGATACGGAAATACCCGGGTTAACCGCCGGACGGATACCGGAGTTAAACAGGTTGGATTCCAAGAAGATCTGACCATCGGTAATCGAGATTACGTTGGTCGGAACGAACGCGGAAACGTCACCCGCCTGGGTTTCAATGATCGGCAGAGCGGTCAGTGAACCGGTTTGGCCTTTGACTTCACCTTTGGTGAAGGCTTCAACGTAGTCGGCGTTAACACGCGCAGCACGCTCCAGCAAACGGGAGTGGAGGTAGAATACGTCGCCTGGGTAAGCTTCGCGACCTGGTGGACGGCGAAGCAGCAGGGAGATCTGACGGTAAGCAACAGCCTGTTTGGACAGATCATCGTATACGATCAGCGCATCTTCACCACGGTCACGGAAGTATTCGCCCATTGCGCAACCGGCATATGGCGCCAGATATTGCAGTGCAGCGGATTCTGACGCAGTAGCCACAACCACGATGGTGTTGGCCAGTGCGCCGTGCTCTTCCAGCTTGCGCACCACGTTAGCGATGGTGGACGCTTTCTGGCCGATAGCCACGTAAACACATTTGATGCCGGAATCACGCTGGTTGATGATCGCATCGATCGCCAGTGCGGTTTTACCGGTTTGACGGTCACCGATCACCAGCTCACGCTGGCCACGACCGATTGGGATCATGGCATCGACCGATTTGTAGCCGGTCTGCACTGGCTGATCAACAGACTGACGTTCGATAACGCCAGGTGCGATAGTTTCAACCGGAGAGAAACCGTCGTGTTCAACAGGGCCTTTACCATCGATCGGTGCGCCCAACGTGTTGACTACGCGGCCCAACAGGCCACGGCCTACCGGAACTTCCAGAATACGGCCGGTACATTTTACCTTCATGCCTTCGGCCAGATCCGAATACGGACCCATAACCACGGCACCTACAGAGTCACGCTCCAGGTTCAATGCAATTGCGTAACGGTTGCCTGGCAGAGCGATCATTTCGCCCTGCATAACGTCGGCCAAACCGTGTACACGGATGATCCCGTCGCTGACGGAAACGATGGTACCTTCATTGTGAGCTTCGCTCACTACATTGAACTGAGCAATGCGCTGCTTGATCAGTTCGCTGATTTCGGTGGAATTCAGTTGCATGCTCCAGTCCCCTTAAGACTGCAAGACGTCTGCCAGGCGGTCGAGGCGGCCACGTACGCTACCATCGATCACCAGATCACCGGCACGGATAATGACACCGGCCAGTACAGACTTGTCAATTTTGCAATTCAGCTTAACTTTGCGTGACAGACGTTTTTCCATCGCAGCGGCAATCTTGGCTTGCTGTGTGTCGCTCAGTGCGCTCGATGAGAGCACGTCGACTTCGACGGTGGATTCCAGCGCGGCGCGCAGTTCGATGAACTGTTGCAACACCGCAGGAAGAACCAGTAAACGTCCATTTTCGGCCATTACACGGATAAAGTTCTGGCCATGTTCGTCGAGCTCATCGCCACAAACCGCAATAAACGTGTTGGACAAGGTTTCAGGTGCTACAGCACCAGAAAGCAGTTCCGCCATCTGTTCATTACGAGTGACAACAGCAGTGAACGCCAGCATTTGCTGCCAGCGTTCTACACTTTGGTTCTCAACGGCAAAGTCAAAAGCTGCTTTGGCGTAGGGGCGAGCTACAGTGATAAATTCAGACATCAGCCCCTCCCTCCTTACAGTTCAGCGACCAGTTTATCAACGATGTCGCTGTTAGCAGCTTCATCCACGGAACGTTCGATGATCTTCTCGGCGCCGGCAATTGCCAGCATCGCGACTTGCTTACGCAACTCTTCACGAGCGCGCTTACGTTCGGCTTCGATCTCAGCCTGAGCCTGCGCCACGATTTTGTTACGTTCCTGCTCGGCTTCTGCTTTCGCTTCGTCCATGATCTGAGCTTTGCGTTTGTTTGCTTGCTCTATGATCACCTGAGCTTCCGCTTTGGCAGTTTTCAGCTGGTCGGTCGCAGTGGCCTGCGCTAAGTCCAAATCTTTTTTGCCACGTTCTGCAGAAGCGAGGCCATCAGCAATTTCTTTCTGACGCTTCTCGATGGCTGCCATAATCGGCGGCCATACATACTTCATGCAGAACCAGACAAACAGGATGAACGCGATAGCCTGGCCGAGGATTGTTGCGTTAATATTCACAGCACAATGCCTCTTTAAAAGTTAATTAATGGTTGTTTGTAGAGGGTTAACCCTACTTACGCGACAGCAAACATCACGTACAGACCCAGACCAACAGCGATCATCGGGATGGCGTCAACCAGGCCCATAACGATAAAGAACTGTGTACGCAGCAGAGGGATCAGATCAGGCTGACGTGCAGCGCCTTCCAAGAATTTACCACCCAGGATGCCGATACCGATCGCAGCACCGATTGCCGCCAGACCCATCATCACAGCGGCAGCCATGTACAGCAGATCCATATTCAGGTTTTCCATGACAGTCTCCAGTTTGTTTCAGTTTAATAGTGCAAGTGTTTTAAGAAAATCAGTGCTCTTCAGACGCCATCGAGAGATAGACAATCGTCAGAACCATGAAAATAAAGGCTTGAAGCGTAATGATCAGGATGTGGAAGATTGCCCAAGGCAAACTAAGCATCCACTGTGACCACCACGGCAACAGACCAGCAATCAGGATGAAGATCAACTCACCCGCATACATGTTGCCGAACAGTCGCAGACCCAGTGAAACAGGTTTGGACAGCAGGCTGACACCTTCAAGGATCAGGTTAATGGGAATAAATACCGGGTGGTTGAACGGCTGCATGGTTAACTCTTTGACGAACCCACCAATGCCTTTCATTTTAATGCTATAGAACAGGATCAGGATAAATACGGCCAGCGCCATCGACAGCGTGATGTTCACATCGGCGGTCGGCACCACACGCAGTGCTGGCAGACCAAGCTGAGTTCCGATATACGGCAGGAAATCAACCGGGATCAGATCCATCAGGTTCATCAGGAACACCCAGACGAACACCGTCAGTGCCAGTGGAGCAATCACCTTGCTCTTGCCGTGGTGCATATCTTTAACGCTGTTGTCGACAAAGCCAACGATCAGCTCAACGGCGGTTTGCAACTTTCCTGGCACACCACTGGTGGCGTTTTTGGCAACCTTGCGGAAAATCGCCAGAAAGACCACCCCGAGGACGACTGAGAAAAACATCGAGTCGAGGTTAATCGACCAAAACCCAGTCCCGACCTGAAGCTGCGTCAGGTGGTGACCGATATACTCCTGTGGACTGTTGAATCCCTCTGCAGACATGATGCCTCTACCCTTATTTAGTTAATTTCGGTAACTGTTAATCACGGCGGGTGCCACGATCTGCACCACTAACACCGCTAAATAGGTCAGGCCAAGCGGTACAAACGCCGCTTTGAACACCCCAAGCGCCACGATCAGCAAAACGATGGTGATCACGACCTTTAGCCCTTCACCAATGGCGAACGACCAGGCAACCCGTCCGGGCGCCGGCGTCTGTGCCTGATGACGCAAGGCAAACAGCATAAACATGGCATTGGGTAACCAGGCAGCCAAGCCACCTGCCAGTGCCGAACCGCTCCACTCCAGACTTTTCAGGCCGAAAGCAGCGCTGATCAAAACAAAAGTCATTAACTGCAGCAACAGCAACTTGCGTGCAACTTTTCCGCTGTAAAGGGACACAGACATGACGTTTGTTCTCTCCGTACCCCTGAGGGGGTATGCCGACGTATAAAACTGCCTTTGCGGTTCTGAGTCAAGCAGCAAAAAACGTGCAAATTATACGGGCCACTCCAACGAATTCAATCGATAAGTAGCGAAAAGGTGAACAATTATTTAAATTTCCCTTTTTCGGGCTATTTTCACAAGAAAATGGTCGGAATAATCTGTCGTATTTATTTGTCTGACTATTCCACAGTTGCGGTAAGAAACGTGCAACCGATCACAATACTGACTATTAATGAGTTATAGCCCAGGTTAACGACCAAGGTCTTTAGCTTTTCGGGCGATCAAAAAATATTATAAATCAAATCATTACAGCGTAACCGTTCAAAAACAATCCTTATACCCCGTAAAAACCTTTTATTGACATTCACAGGAAGAATAAAGCAACACTAAATTAACACTAACCGCAAATCGGAATCTTTCACACATTGTTGCTAACGTGACTATCGCCCACTGAAATGATGCATTTCTGACACAACAATGTTAATTAAATGAAAAAAAACCAAAAGGAACTATCTGATTAGCCTGCTTGCTATTTACCTTCTGTACCTTACATCAATCGCTGATTATTTGATGCTAAACAATTCTGATTTGGCTTTAGTGGGCTTTCAGGACGATCAAATGGCGCTCGCCTTCCAGCTCCGGCACCTGCAAACGCACCACCGACTCCAGAGAGATTCCCTCTGGCAACTGCGCCAGTTCGTCTTGCGGGCAAACCCCTTTCAGCGCATAAAAACGTCCCTGGCCTTTGGCTGGCAGATGGTGACACCAGGCCAACATATCTTGCAACGAAGCAAACGCCCGGCTGATCACGCCATCAAACGGCGGTTCTGCTACAAACTCTTCTACACGGCTCTGTACCGGTTCGATATTGTTCAGCCCCAGCTCATGCTGTACCTGCCGCAGAAAGCGTACCCGCTTGCCCAGGCTGTCTAACAGAGTGAAATGGGCATCGGGTCGCACAATCGCCAATGGTATACCAGGCAAACCAGGACCTGTGCCAACATCGATAAAGCGTGAACCTGTCAGATGGGCATTCACCACGATGCTGTCCATGATATGACGCACCAGCATTTGCTGCGGATCGCGAACGGAAGTGAGGTTGTAAGCCTTGTTCCACTTATCGAGCATAGCGACATAGCCCAACAATTGCTGCTTTTGTTGATCGGGAAGCGAAATTCCAGCCGCTGCAAGCAACGAATCCAATTTTTTTTGCACAACAGAGTCCTCTGACAGGCGTGGAACAGCAGGCCAATCTGCAACTGCTCTCTAAGGCAGCCTATGATAATTCAGGCTTGAGATGATGTCAGCGGCCGTTTGCTCAGCAGATAGGCAAACGGCTACTCGGTGAGCGGATTTATGCGCTGCGGCGCAGTAAGCCCTGCTTTTTCAGCCAGATCAGCAAAATAGAGATCGCTGCTGGGGTGATACCGGAAATGCGCGAAGCCTGGCCGATCGAGTTAGGCTTGTGATCGTTAAGTTTAGCGATCACCTCGTTGGATAATCCGGATACCTGACGATAATCGAGATCCAGCGGCAGTACGGTGTTCTCGTTGCGTTGCTGTTTGTCGATCTCATCTTGCTGACGAGCGATGTAGCCTTCGTATTTCACCTGAATTTCCACCTGCTCGGCAGCTTCAGTGTCTGTCAGCGCAGGCGCGAAAGCAGCCACCGCGGTCAGTTGACCATAATCCATTTCCGGGCGGCGCAGCAGTTCTTCGCCGTTGGCTTCGCGTGACAAAGGCGCTTTCAGCAGGACGTTAACCTGCTCGACGTTCTCTGAATGCGGATGCACCCAGATATCACGCAGACGTTGGCGTTCCTGTTCGATGTGCTCGAGCTTTTCGCAGTAACGCTGCCAGCGGACATCGTCAACCAGCCCCAGTTCGCGGCCTTTTTCCGTCAGGCGCAGATCGGCATTGTCTTCACGCAGCATCAGACGGTATTCGGCACGTGAGGTAAACATACGGTACGGCTCTTTGGTGCCCAGCGTACTGAGATCGTCCACCAGCACCCCCAGGTAAGCCTGATCGCGGCGTGGTGACCAGCCTTCGTCTTCAACGGCATAACGCCCGGCGTTCAACCCAGCCAACAGGCCTTGTGCAGCAGCTTCTTCGTAACCGGTGGTGCCGTTGATCTGGCCTGCGAAGAATAGCCCCTGGATAAATTTGCTTTCCAACGTCGGTTTCAAATCGCGTGGATCGAAGAAATCGTACTCGATGGCATAGCCAGGGCGAACGATACGGGCATTTTGCATCCCTTCCATCGAACGAACGATCTGCATCTGTACGTCAAAGGGCAAACTGGTGGAAATACCGTTCGGATAGATCTCGTTGCTGGTTAACCCTTCAGGTTCCAAGAAGATCTGGTGCGCATTACGATCGGCAAAGCGCATGACTTTGTCTTCGATCGATGGGCAGTAGCGTGGCCCGATCCCTTCGATGATCCCGGCATACATTGGGCTACGATCGAGGTTATTGCGGATCACGTCATGCGTTTTTTCGTTGGTGTACGTGATGTAGCACGGCACCTGTTGTGGATGCTGGCTGGCGTTACCCAGGAAAGAAAACACAGGGATTGGCGTATCGCCATGCTGCTCAGCTAGAACGCTGAAGTCGATGGTGCGCGCATCGATACGGGGTGGTGTACCCGTTTTCAGGCGATTAACACGCAGAGGCAGTTCACGCAGACGCTGTGACAGAGAGATCGACGGAGGATCCCCGGCACGGCCGCCGCTGTAGTTTTCCAGCCCGATGTGGATCTTGCCATCCAGGAAGGTGCCCACGGTCAGTACCACCGCTTTAGCTCGGAACTTCAGCCCCATCTGGGTCACCGCACCGACCACTCGATCGTTCTCGACGATCAGATCCTCGACCGGCTGTTGGAAGATCATCAGGTTTGGCTGGTTCTCCAATGCGGTACGAACGGCTTGGCGATACAGGACGCGATCTGCCTGAGCTCGAGTGGCTCGCACTGCCGGGCCTTTGCTGGCGTTTAGTATCCTAAACTGGATGCCGGCATGATCGATCGCCTTGGCCATTAGCCCGCCGAGTGCATCGATTTCCTTGACCAGATGCCCTTTCCCGATACCACCGATCGCCGGATTACAGGACATTTGTCCCAGCGTGTCGATATTGTGGGTCAGTAATAAAGTCTGACGTCCCATACGTGCCGCAGCCATGGCGGCTTCGGTTCCGGCATGGCCACCACCGATGATAATGACGTCAAATTGCTCTGGATAAAACATGGAACAGCACCTCGGAGTACTTGCGAACGATCGTTGTTTGCCCTGGGGGGAGGATTCTACTCAAGTTTAGTCGATCGACCAAGCGGTCAGGATCTTAGGTAATTAAAAGAAGATCTTTTTTATTTAAAGATCTCTTTATTAGATCTCTTATTAGGATCGCGATCCTCTGTGGATAAGTGATTATTCCAGATAAAGATCAGCCGATTAAGCAGGATCGTTTGCTGTGAATGATCGGTGATCCTGGCCAGTATAAGCTGGGATCTAAATGCCATGTTATCCACAGATGGAAAAGTGTACGACGGTTGTTATTGGGATAACTACCGCTTATACCCTGCTTTCAAGCCTAGTTATACACAATCGTTCGCGCGATCTTTAACCGAATTAGAGTAAAATAATCCAATTCTTCAGCCATTCCTCGGCAGGATCCTCGGGAATTTCATGTTGGGTCACGTCGATCTCGAGACGATCGCCGATCCTTTTCGCTCCACGAGCCTGGAAAAGATCGTCGATCTGTTTGATCGCACCACAGAAGGTATCGTACTCAGAACTGCCCAAACCGACGGCACCAAACTGCACCTGGGATAAATCCGGTTGCTGCTCTGCCAGTTGTTCCAACAGCGGCTGCAAATTATCCGGTAAATCACCTGCACCGTGGGTAGAGGAAACCACCAGCCAGCGACCTGACAGCGTCAATTCATCCAATTCAGGGCCATGCAGCATCTCCGTTGAGAAACCTGCGGCTTCAAGCTTCTCGGCCAAATGTTCAGCCACGTATTCTGCGCTGCCAAGCGTGCTGCCACTGATCAGAGTAATGTCTGCCATGAATGAATTGATCCCAACCTTTATACTCAAGAGGCCGTATTGTACTCTGTGAATCAGCTGGGATCTACCTGTGGATAATATGGGTATAACGATCTTGTCTGTCGTTGGATCTGAGATTAAGGGGTTAATTTCTCAAAGAATAATGGCATCTTCTTCATGTAATGTTTTGATTTGAAGTTATTTAATCAAGAAGGGGGGCGGGGCAAGGAAGGAAGCGGCCAGCATGCCACCAGCTCACTGGCCAATAAATTTTTTATTACGCCACGTAATCTTCGGGTTTAATCGATGATATGAATGCCTGCTAAACACCAGCCTAAGGCGTAATGGTACGCATGATAGGATTCTGCAACGAGATCAGCGTCTCTGTTGATTGGATCTCGTCGATGGTCTGGATCTTGTTGATCAGTACCTGTTGCAACGCGTCGATCGAGCGGCACATCACCTTGATAAACACGCTGTAGTGGCCGGTGGTGTAATAGGCTTCCACCACTTCTTCCAGGCTTTCGAGCTTTTTCAGAGCCGAAGGGTAGTCCTTGGCACTCTTTAATATGATGCCGATAAAGCAGCAGACGTCGTAGCCTAGCTGTTTTGGATTCACATCAACCCGCGTTCCGGTGATGATCCCGGCCTGCTTCATCTTCTCCACTCGCACATGAATGGTGCCGGGGCTGACGGCAAAATTCTTCGCCAGTTCGGCGTAAGGCATGCGGGCATTCTCCATTAACGCGTTGAGGATGCCGCGATCGAGATTATCGATCTGATAAATTTCTGCCATTAAATGCCCCTTTAATTGCTGATTGTTGAATTATCACCGCTTAAAAATGACCGATTAAAAGTGAAAAGGCAATATTGATTGATGGATATTGAATTTAGGTGCCATTCTGTTGCTTAATCATTGGCAACTAGACAGGTTATTTAAGAGATACGGCAATGAAAAAGCAGTTTATCCAAAAACAACAACAAATCAGCTTCGTAAAATCCTTCTTCTCCCGCCAGTTGGAACAGCAGCTTGGCCTGATTGAAGTGCAGGCTCCGATCCTCAGCCGATTGGGCGATGGGACTCAAGATAACCTTTCTGGCAGCGAAAAAGCCGTTCAGGTGAAAGTCAAAAGCCTGCCGGACGCGACGTTTGAAGTC
The DNA here is from genome assembly GCF_023282985.1 of Serratia silvae. Taxonomy (GTDB): domain Bacteria; phylum Pseudomonadota; class Gammaproteobacteria; order Enterobacterales; family Enterobacteriaceae; genus Chania; species Chania silvae. The sequence continues at coordinate 17,381 of NZ_JAGQDC010000026.1, forward strand.
GTGCACTCGCTGGCTAAATGGAAGCGTAAAACCCTGGGCGACCACGATTTCAGCGCGGGTGAAGGTGTGTATACCCATATGAAAGCGCTGCGCCCGGATGAAGATCGCCTGACGCCGATCCACTCGGTGTATGTCGATCAGTGGGATTGGGAACGTGTAATGGGAGATGGCGAACGTAGCCCGGCTTACCTGCAAGATACCGTTAAGCGGATCTATGCCTCTATAAAAGAAACGGAAGCCGCGGTGAGCCGTGAATTTGGTCTGGCACCGTTCCTGCCAGAACAGATCCACTTTGTTCACAGCGAAACACTGCTGCAACGTTACCCCGATCTGGATGCCAAAGGCCGTGAACGTGCGATTGCCAAAGAATTGGGGGCGGTATTCCTGATTGGTATTGGTGGCGAGCTGTCACATGGCAAATCTCATGACGTGCGCGCACCGGATTATGATGACTGGACCACGCCAGGTGTCGAAGGGCTGAAAGGGTTGAACGGTGACATCGTGGTGTGGAACCCGGTGTTGCAGGATGCGTTTGAACTTTCCTCTATGGGTATTCGTGTTGACGCGGCAGCGCTGCAACATCAGCTGACGTTAACCGACGATCTGGATCGCCTGAAGCTGGAATGGCATCAATCTCTGCTGCGCGGTGAAATGCCTCAGACCATTGGCGGCGGGATTGGTCAATCACGCCTGGTGATGCTGTTGTTGCAACTGTCGCATATTGGTCAGGTACAGTGTGGCGTGTGGGGGCCTGAGGTACGCGAAAGCGTTGAAGGGCTGCTGTAACGGCTAGCGACTCCAGCGCCGCAGTAAACGGCTTTTTAACCCGGTATCAAAGCGCCAGATATGATCGAAGATGCGCATGATGCCGGGTTTGCCATAGGCCGACATGGCCACCGCATGAAAGCGTTGCTGGTGGCTATGCTGTTGTGACTTCACTTTCTTGATCACCTCATCCGGCAGCCGCTGGGCAATAAAATCGGAAATGATCACCGCATCGGCGTCAAACCAGTCGCTTTCTGCCATTTTGCTGACCGTGGCATTCAGACAGGCGGCCAAATCCGTCCCGCCACGAAAATGCTGGCCCAGGAAACGCACCGCCTGTTCGATACCGCTGGCGGCCGTCAGTTCATAGTGCACAATCTGGTTGGCAAACAGCATGATGTAGCAGCGGCGATTGTCTGCCAGCGCAATGCGCAGCAGTGCCAGACAAAAGGCTTTGGCGCATTGCTCATTAAAGCCACCCATTGAGCCGGAGGTATCTACGCAGACAATAAACGGCCCGCGCGGTTGCTGGTCCTGCTGCTGCTGGGTGACCTGGCGCATCATGATCTGTTCCTGCCAGGCATCCCCTTGCAGGCGATAGGTCAACAACCGTTTTTCCAGCAGCCGCCGGTAAAACTCAAATTCCAATTCTTCGATGCCCAACGCTGCCAGTTCGGGTGGTAATAGCCGCAGGATGTCGTCACTTTGGTGTATACCGCTGACCTCTTCCGGCTGAATGGCGGGAACTTGTACCATCACCCGGAACGGTGCCGGTTGCGCATCTTGTTGCTGCACCGCCTTGGCTTCATAGCTGCGGCCCAGCTGCTGTGCCAGCTTTTGCAGCTCCGGCTGCTGTTGCAGGAAATCGCCGTACTCCACCAGCCGTTGGTAGTCACCGCGGTGTAACTGGCCTTTGCTCATATCCCACAATCGGCCTGCGGCGGTGTCGTTTTCCGCCAGCACCGGTTCCAGTGCGCCGCTCAGTGCCAGCCGTTCTTGCAACTCGGCCATCAGTTGTTCACGCTCCTGCTCCAATAACTTATGGTGCAGCATCGTTGCCTGCAGCGTCAGGCTAATGCGCCAGCGTTGCAGAAACAGGGTCTGGAAGCTGCCATCGAGTGCATGAGTAGGCAGATCGGCGGCGTCCACCATACTTCGAGCCTGGGTGTAAAACGGCGATGTACAGTGGCGTAACAGATCTAGCGTATCGTTAAGGTTTTGCGAGAACTGGCTGTGGCTTTCCAACTGACACCGCTGATAGCGGTAAAACTCTTGGGCCAGCACTGGTGGCACCACGGCTTGCTGGATGCGATCTTTCAGTTGTAACTTCCAATGAGGCAGATCGCGGTTGATAGCCCGACGTATCGCCGGGAACTTTTTGAAAAACACCACCAACTGCGGCGTGGCCAACATGCCAATGATCAACTCTTCGATCAGATCGCCTTCGGAGATCGACAACAGCATATCGAGCGTTTCGAGGCTCAGCATCGTTACTGGCCGCGCATTTGCTGGGACAGCTGTTTGATTTGCTCGGCAACCTGTAACAGGCTGGCTTCAATTTTCGCCAACCCGGCGGCAGGGGTGAACAGGCAAGGCTGATGCTGGCTGAATAGCCGCCGTTGTTCCGTCTGGCGCTGGTTTAATGCCTCTATTTCGTCCAGGAATTCTGGCGGAGTTCCCCCAGTCGGCTTACCCGGCAGGGCCAACAGGGAGGGCTGACGGCTGACGTCCAACACGATCAGGTGCAGTTGCTCATCGACTTCCAGATCGATCTGCTGGGCAAAACCAATGCCGTTGAGCTTGGCGCGCACGTCACCCCCTTTTTGCAGCCAATTTTCCAGTATGCTGCTTTCGATACTCAGGTGGTTAACCTGGATGTCGTGTAGCTGTAGCGGCTTTTGCAGCAGTAACGTCAAAGTGGTGCCAGTGAGCGGATGCTCCAGCACGTATTGCGGCTTGCGGCTGAACATGCCGCCTTTCTTCACCAGTTGGATGGCCTGGCGATGGCTCTGCTGCTGTTGATGCTGCATCCAGCGGGTGTGGATCTGCTGTAGCTGGAGCAACAAGGTTTGTTGCTGATAGGCCTGTTCGGTCAGCAACTGATCGATTTGCTGCTGCAATAGCTTCAATGAGGTGCGATCGTGCCACAGGCAATCCTTCAACAGCATTAAATCTAACGGCACAATGGTGTCGCGGCCGCTGAAAAAGGCACAGGCTTGCAGCAGGCGCAGGGATTTCTTCCAACGCCGGTCGGAAACATAAGGTGCCTGTTCCAAGGCGTCTAACCGCTGGCGCAGCAGGAAGATCAGATCAAAGCAGTTTTCCGGCAGTTTGACCTTATCGATCTGCGGTTGCCACTGGTGGAATTCTTCATCGCTGATGCTCAGTGCCTCAGGTACCGGGTTGTCACTTTCATTCTGGCGGGTCACCAACAGCGAGCGAAAATTCTGCTTATCCTGCACCTTATCAAGCCACAACCGGATCAGCATGCGGTCATACAGCGCCTCAAGGCTGCTATCGGCCTCGGGTAATTCATTGGAGGCGGTGACCAGCAGGCGCAATGGAATGGGTTCTTCACTATTGCCATTACGGAAGCGGCGTTCGTTGATCGCGGTTAGCAGGGTATTGAGGATAGCCGGGCCAGCCTTCCAGATCTCATCAAGAAAGACGATCTCGGCTTCGGGCAGATAACCCGCAGTCAGGCGCTGATAGCGGCCTTCATCTTTCAGAGCCTGGATCGACAGCGGGCCAAACACCTCTTCCGGCGTGGAAAAGCGCGTCATCAGGTATTCAAATGAGCGAGCGCTGCGGAAGGCAAATTTCAGCCGGCGAGCGATCAGGCTTTTGGCGATCCCCGGCGGCCCAAGCAGGAACACGCTTTCGCCGCACAATGCCGCTAGCAAGCATAGCCTGATAGCTTCTTGCCGTTCATAAAGGCCGCTCTCCAGCGCACTGCTGAGGCGGGCGATCCGTTCTGCCAGAAGTGTTGATGACGCCATAAAATAGTTCGCGTTGTCCGGAAGTTAGAGCCTGCCACCCAGGCCGACAGCCAATCTTGCTAGAGAATCCGATGATAAACCATCATTATTTTTAGCCTTATAGCTTGTTGATTAGTAAAATTTTTCTATGCTCATCAAGGGGGCTGGTTCACATTTTGTTTATTTTTGGGGTCTGATATAAGAGTAGGTAAGTACTATAAATGATGCATACTGTGCGCCTTTTACAGGGTGTGACGGATCTTCGAGCCCGTGTCTTTAGCCTGATGCGGATGCGTCGGTTGACGGATGATCTAGCAAAAGAAGCAAACTATGAGCACAGAACATAAACAGTCTTTATCGGCGGTTACCCTGGCGGCTATTGGGGTCGTTTACGGTGATATCGGCACCAGCCCGCTCTATACCTTGCGAGAATGTTTCTCCGGCCACTACGGTTTTGATGTCCGTCCCGATGTGGTGTTTGGTTTCCTTTCCTTAATCTTCTGGATGTTGATTGTCATCGTTTCCCTGAAGTATCTCACCTATGTCATGCGTGCGGATAACGCCGGTGAAGGCGGGATACTGACGCTGATGTCTTTGGCAGGGCGCCATACCTCGGCGCGTACCACCTCTTTTCTGGTGATCCTGGGTCTGATTGGTGGCAGCTTCTTCTATGGCGAGGTGGTGATCACCCCGGCGATTTCGGTGATGTCGGCGATCGAAGGGTTGGAGATTGCCGCCCCGTCGCTGGACCCTTATATCGTCCCGCTCTCCATTCTGGTACTGACCTTACTGTTTGCGATCCAAAAACATGGCACCGGCAGCGTGGGCAAACTGTTTGCCCCGGTGATGCTGCTGTGGTTTATCGTGTTGGCAGTCCTGGGCGCGCGCAGCATTATCGCCAACCCGGAAGTGTTGCAGGCGCTGAACCCGAAATGGGCCTTCAACTTCTTTGTTGAATATAAGAAGGTGTCGTTCTTCGCGCTTGGTGCGGTGGTGCTGTCGATTACCGGTGTGGAAGCGCTGTATGCCGATATGGGCCACTTTGGTAAATTCCCGATCCGCCTGGCCTGGTTTACCGTTGTGCTACCTTCGTTGGTGCTCAACTACTTCGGGCAAGGGGCATTGCTGCTGAAAAATCCAGAGGCGATCAAGAACCCGTTCTTCCTGTTGGCTCCTGATTGGGCGCTGATCCCACTGCTGATATTGGCCACGCTGGCCACGGTTATTGCCTCGCAGGCGGTGATTTCCGGCGTCTTCTCGTTGACCCGCCAGGCCGTTCGTCTGGGCTATCTGTCACCGATGCGTATCATTCATACCTCGGAAATGGAGTCCGGTCAGATCTATATCCCGGTGATTAACTGGACCCTGTATATCGCCGTGGTGTTGGTGATTGTGGGCTTCGAACACTCCAGCAATCTGGCCGCAGCCTATGGTATTGCGGTGACCGGCACCATGGTCTTGACCAGCATCCTGATCACCTCCGTCGCCATCAAGAACTGGCATTGGAACCGCTTCCTGGTGGGGGGCATTCTGGCGATCCTGTTGATTATTGATGTGCCGATGTTCGTGGCTAACGCCCTGAAGCTGTTCTCCGGTGGTTGGTTGCCACTGACGTTGGCCCTGGTGATGTTCCTGATCATGATCACTTGGAAGAGCGAACGCTTCCGCCTGCTGCGTCGGATGCATGAGCACGGCAACTCCCTTGAAGCGTTGATTGCCTCACTGGAAAAATCACCGCCGGTTCGCGTGCCGGGTACTGCTGTCTTTATGTCCCGTGCAATTAACGTGATCCCATTTGCGTTGCTGCATAACCTCAAGCATAACAAAGTGCTGCATGAGCGGGTGGTACTGCTGACCTTGCGTACCGAAGATGCGCCTTATGTGCATAACGTTCGCCGGGTGACGATTGAACAATTGTCGCCGACCTTCTGGCGGGTGGTGGCCAGCTATGGCTGGCGTGAAACGCCTAACGTCGAGGAAGTCTTCCACCGCTGTGGATTGGAAGGGCTGCCATGCCGGATGATGGAGACGTCGTTCTTTATGTCCCATGAATCGCTGATCCTCACCAAACGGCCGTGGTATCTGTTCCTGCGCGGCAAGCTGTTTATCGCCCTGAGCCGCAATGCGCTGCGGGCCGCCGACCAGTTTGAGATCCCGCCCAACCGGGTCATCGAACTGGGAACCCAGGTCGAAATATAAATCAAAGAGGGAAAAAGCGTGGTTTTTCCCTCTTTGTCGTAAAGGCCGAAAATCAATAAATTGATTTTCCTGATTATTTTAGGGTGCCTTTGGTGAGCATGATGCCTAATTTAAGTTTGCCATCAGTCTAAGGGGCTCAGCATTTGCTGGGCCCTTCTTTTTATTTACGCTTTTGTCGAACGCGAGCGAAACGTTTCGATGGCGATCACATTTCCGCTATTACGCGGTTGCCTTCCCCTGCTGATTTTCTAAACTAACTCAATAGCGAAACGTTTCGCTGCTGGAGTTTACTCATGAAAAAAGGCGTACTACTGAATTCTGACGTTTCTGCGGTGGTCTCTCGTCTCGGCCATACCGATCAGATCGCGATTTGCGATGCGGGCTTGCCGATCCCGGCCGTGACGCCGCGTATCGATCTGGCGCTGACCCAAGGGGTGCCGACATTCTTGCAGGTTGTCGGCGTGGTGACGCAGGAAATGCAGGTAGAGAGCGCCATCCTGGCGGAAGAGATCGTCAAGCATAACCCGTCGCTCCACCAAGCGTTGTTGGATCAACTGACACAGCTTGGCCAACGCCAGGGCAACACCATCAGCATCAGCTATATCAGCCACAGCGCGTTTAAAGCGCAAACCGAACATAGCCGGGCCGTGATCCGCAGCGGAGAATGTTCGCCTTATGCGAACGTGATCCTGTGCTCCGGCGTAACTTTCTGAGGCGCCTATGCAACCTTTACTGCAACTGAAAGGGATCGATAAGGCTTTTCCCGGCGTGAAGGCGCTTTCTGGGGCCGCCCTGAGCGTTTATCCCGGCAGGGTGATGGCGTTAGTGGGGGAAAACGGTGCCGGCAAGTCCACCATGATGAAAGTGTTGACCGGTATCTACAACAAAGATGCGGGCAGCCAATATTTCCTCGGCAAAGAAGTGGCTTTCAACGGGCCAAAGGATTCGCAGGAAGCGGGTATCGGTATCATCCACCAGGAATTGAACCTGATCCCGCAGTTGACCATTGCCGAGAACATCTTTCTTGGCCGCGAGTTCGTTAACCGCTTTGGCCGCATCGACTGGAAACGTATGTATGCCGAAGCGGACAAGCTGCTGGCGCGTTTGAACCTGCGCTACAGCAGCCACCGGCTGGTGGGGGAATTGTCGATTGGCGATCAGCAAATGGTGGAAATTGCCAAGGTGCTGAGCTTTGAATCCAAAGTGATCATCATGGATGAGCCTACCGATGCCCTGACCGATACAGAAACCGCCTCGCTGTTTAAAGTGATCAACGAGTTGAAAGCCGAAGGGCGCGGCATTGTTTATATCTCCCACCGTCTGAAAGAAATCTTCGAAATCTGCGACGATGTGACCGTATTCCGTGACGGGCAATTTATTGCCGAGCGGCCGGTTGCCGAACTGAATGAAGATTCGCTGATTGAAATGATGGTTGGCCGCAAGCTGGAAGAGCAGTATCCACGCCTGAATCTGCCGCGCGGTGAAAAACGCCTGCAGGTTAGCCACGTTTCCGGCCCTGGTGTGCATGACGTCAGCTTTACTTTATATAGCGGTGAGATTTTGGGTGTGGCTGGCCTGATGGGAGCCGGGCGTACCGAACTGATGAAGATCCTGTACGGTGCGGCGCCACGTAAAAGCGGCACCGTGAATCTGGACGGCCATGAGGTGGTGACTCGTACTCCTCAGGATGGTCTGGCCAACGGCATCGTCTATATCTCCGAAGACCGTAAGCGTGATGGTCTGGTGCTGGGGATGTCGGTGAAGGAAAACATGTCGCTGACCGCGCTGCGCTATTTCAGCCGTGCCGGTGGTGGTCTGAAACATGCCGACGAGCAGATTGCCGTCAGCGATTTTATCCGCCTGTTCAATATCAAAACGCCGTCGATGGAGCAGCCAATTGGCCTGCTTTCCGGCGGCAATCAGCAAAAAGTGGCGATTGCCCGTGGCTTGATGACCCGGCCAAAGGTGCTGATCCTCGACGAACCAACACGCGGCGTCGACGTCGGGGCCAAAAAAGAGATCTACCAGTTAATCAACCAGTTCAAGCAGGAAGGGCTGAGCATCATTCTGGTGTCTTCGGAAATGCCGGAGGTGCTGGGCATGAGTGACCGCATTCTGGTGATGCACGAAGGCCACCTCAGCGGCGAATTCCCGATTGAACAGGCCACCCAGGAAGTGCTGATGGCAGCAGCCGTCGGCAAGCAATACGGCGTAAAGCAGGAGTAATCAGATATGAGTTCACAAAGTGTTGCAGCTAAGCGCTGGTTCAGTAAAGAGTGGCTGTTGGAGCAGAAATCGCTGATTGCCCTGTTGGTGCTGATTGCCGTGGTGTCTTCGATGAGCCCGAATTTCTTCACCGTTAATAACCTGTTCAATATTCTGCAGCAAACTTCGGTGAACGCCATTATGGCGGTCGGTATGACGTTGGTGATCCTGACTTCCGGCATCGATTTGTCGGTCGGATCGCTGTTGGCGCTGACCGGGGCGGTAGCGGCTTCGATTGTCGGATTTGAAGTCAATGCGGTGGTGGCTGTTGCAGCTGCGCTGGCGTTGGGGGCTGCCGTAGGGGCTTGCACCGGTATTATCGTTGCCAAAGGCAAGGTTCAGGCGTTTATCGCCACCCTGGTGATGATGCTGTTGCTGCGCGGCGTGACCATGGTGTACACCAACGGTAGCCCGGTCAATACCGGCTTTACCGACGTTGCCGACACTTTCGGCTGGTTCGGGATTGGCCGTCCGTTGGGCGTTCCTACCCCGATCTGGATCATGGCCATCGTGTTTATTGCCGCCTGGTATATGCTGCATCACACCCGTCTTGGCCGCTATATTTATGCGCTGGGCGGCAACGAAGCGGCTACCCGCCTTTCCGGTATCAGCGTCGATAGGGTTAAAATCATCGTTTACTCCCTGTGCGGCCTGCTGGCTGCACTGGCAGGGGTCATTGAAGTGGCGCGCCTGTCCTCTGCGCAACCTACTGCGGGTACCGGCTATGAGCTGGATGCTATCGCTGCGGTGGTGCTGGGTGGTACCAGCCTGGCGGGGGGGAAAGGGCGCATCGTCGGTACGCTGATCGGGGCGCTGATCCTTGGCTTCTTGAACAACGGTTTGAATTTACTGGGTGTTTCTTCCTACTACCAAATGATCGTGAAAGCAGCCGTTATTCTGCTGGCGGTTCTGGTAGACAATAAAAGTAACAAGTAACCTCTCCCCTACAGGAATCACGACCATGAAAATGAAAAAACTGGCAACCTTAGTTTCTGCCATCGCGTTAACCGCCACCCTGAGTGCTAACGCCCTGGCAAAAGACACCATCGCGCTGGTGGTTTCTACGCTCAACAACCCGTTCTTTGTTTCGATGAAAGAGGGCGCGCAGTTGGAGGCCAACAAACTGGGTTACAACCTGGTGGTGCTGGACTCCCAGAACAACCCGGCGAAAGAGCTGGCCAACGTGCAGGATTTGATGGTGCAGAATCCGAAGCTGCTGCTGATTAACCCAACCGACTCTGACGCGGTAGGTAACGCCATCAAGATGGCCAACCAGGCCAAGATCCCTGTTATTACGCTCGACCGTATGGCGGCGAAAGGCGAAGTGGTTAGCCACATCGCATCTGATAACCGCGTGGGCGGTAAAATGGCCGGTGACTTTATTGCCAAGCAAGTGGGCACTGATGCTAAGGTGATCCAGCTGGAAGGCATTGCCGGGACATCCGCTGCTCGTGAACGTGGCGAAGGCTTCCAACAGTCTCTGGAGCAGAACAAGTTTAAACTGCTGGCCAGCCAGCCGGCTGACTTCGATCGCACCAAGGGCCTGAACGTGATGCAGAACCTGCTGACCGCGCATCCAGACGTGCAGGCGGTGTTTGCGCAGAACGATGAAATGGCACTGGGTGCGCTGCGTGCACTGCAAACAGCCGGTAAAACAGATGTCATCGTGGTTGGCTTTGACGGCACTGCAGACGGCGTGAAAGCGGTTGAAGGCGGCAAGCTGGCGGCTACCGTGGCACAGCGTCCGGATCAGATCGGTGTGATTGGTGTGGAAACGGCAGATAAGATCTTGAAAGGTGAGAAAGTACCGGCGACTATCCCGGTTGATTTGAAACTGGTTACCAAGTAAGTCATCTCCAGCGCCATCGGAACGGGGCGTGACGATGGCGCGCAATTTAAGGGATCCCTGTGATGGAAACAGCAAAGCTGGTGGTTTTGGGCAGCATCAATGCCGACCATATCCTCAATATCAACCAGTTTCCCCAGCCGGGCGAAACGGTGATCGGCCAGCAGTATAAGGTCGCCTTTGGTGGCAAAGGGGCTAACCAGGCGGTGGCTGCCGGGCGCAGCGGTGCGGATATCGCCTTTATTGCCTGCGTAGGCGCAGACGATATTGGTGAACGTATTCGCCAACAGCTGGCGACCGATCGCATTGATACCCAACCGATTGAAGCTATCACTGGCAGCACCACTGGTGTGGCGCTGATTTTCGTCAATGCCGAAGGTGAGAACGTGATTGGTATCGATGCCGGTGCCAACGCGGCGGTCACTCCCGATTATCTCAACCGCTATCGGCAACGGGTTATCGATGCTGATGCGCTATTGATGCAGCTTGAATCACCGCTGGAAACGGTGATTGCTGCCGCCAAACTGGCCAAGCAGCACCAAACCCAGGTGATCCTCAACCCGGCTCCGGCCTGTGAGCTGCCTGACGAACTGTTAGCGATGATCGACATGATCACCCCGAACGAAACCGAAGCCCAGCGGCTGACCGGTATCGCGGTGAATAATGACGCTGACGCCGAGCGTGCCGCCAACATCCTGCATGATAAAGGCATCGGCTGCGTGATTATCACCCTCGGTAGCCGTGGCGTGTGGTTGAGCGAAAACGGTAAAGGCAAATTGGTACCGGGCTTTAAGGTCAAGGCGGTAGATACCATCGCGGCCGGTGATACGTTTAACGGTGCCTTGGTTACTGCTTTGCTCGAAGGCAAAGTGATGAGTGATGCGGTGCGTTTCGCCCATGCGGCGGCGGCCATTGCCGTTACCCGGCCGGGTGCTCAGCCTTCCGTGCCATGGCGTGAAGAGATTGACGCCTTCTTGCAGCAACAGGGATAACGCTTTGGCTACCATGAAAGATGTCGCCCGCCTGGCGGGTGTTTCAACTTCGACGGTCTCGCACGTGATCAATAACAATCGCTTTGTCAGCGACAGCGTGCGTGACAAAGTCATGGTGGCCGTGGAACAGCTTAACTATGCGCCTTCCGCTCTGGCGCGTAGCCTGAAACTCAATACTACGCGCACCATTGGTATGCTGGTGACCTCCAGTAATAACCCGTTTTATGCCGAAGTGGTGCGCGGCGTGGAGCGCAGCTGCTATGAGCGTGGCTACAGCCTGATCCTATGCAACACAGAGGAAGATGTGGCGCGTATGAACAGCAGCATGGAAACGCTGCTGCAAAAGCGGGTGGATGGCCTACTGGTGATGTGTACCGAAAACCACCGCCCTTCGCAGGATGCGCTGAGCCGCTACCCCTCTTTGCCAATCGTGATGATGGACTGGTCGCCGTTCGAAGGGGCCAACGATATCATTCAGGATAACTCGTTGCTGGGGGGCGAAATGGCAACCGATCATCTGATCGCTCGCGGCTATCGCCAAATCGCCTGTATCGCCGGGCCGCTGGATAAAACGACCGCGCGCCATCGTTTGGAAGGTTATCGCCGCGCCATGAAGCGTGCCGGTCTTGAAATCCTGCCGGGCTATGAGGTGTATTGCGACTTTGAGTTTGAAGGTGGCGTGCATGCCATGAAGCAGTTGCTGGCGTTGGCCGAACCTCCTCATGCGGTGTTTGCTGGCAACGATGCCGTCGCCGTGGGCGTTTATCAGGCGCTATATCAGGCCGGGCTGGTGGTGCCACAAGATATGGCCGTGATGGGGTACGACGATATCGAACTGGCAAAATATCTGGCTCCGCCGCTTAGCACCATTCATCAGCCCAAAGATTCACTAGGGGAACTGGCGGTCGATGCGCTCATCAATCGCCTGCAAAACCCCGAACGTGATGCCCAGATCCTGGTGTTGACGCCTGAGCTGGTGGAGCGGGCCTCAGTTGGCCATCGTTAACCTGCGGTCTTCGCTTCTTTGCGTGATTTCTCTTTGCCGGTGATCAGGTTATTACCGTCTTTTCTTCTTAACAGCATAAAGACGAAGGCCGAAGCAATGGTCACTATCCCCATGGTAATAAAGGTGTAGTGGAACTGATCGATCATGGTACCGATCTCCATAGAGCCATAGAAGCGCAACACGGCGGCGCTGATCGCTATGCCAAAGCTGATAGACAGCTGTTGAGTCACTGCCAGTACGCTATTGCCGGAGCTGGCGTTGCCATCGTTCAGGTCTGCCAGGCTGATGGTATTCATGGCGGTAAACTGCGTCGACATCGCCATCCCAAGAACAAACAGCGGCAAAATCATCAGCCACAGCGGCATACCTGGGCTTTGCAGTGAGAACTGCGCAATCAGCACGCCGATAATAATAGTGATACCCACCAACGTCTTACGGTAACCAAACCAACGTAGCACCTGGGTGACGGTAGACTTTGCCATCAGAGAACCCACCGCCGTCGGGGCCATCATGCAACCGGCAACGATAGCCGAATAGCCAAAAGCCACCTGCAGCATCAACGGCATCAGGAAGGGAACGCAACCGGTCCCCAGCCGCGAGGCCACGTTACCAGCAATGCCGACGGAAAAGGTGCGGGTCTTGAACAAATCCAGCCCAATCAGCGGCTGAGCGTGGCGGCGGGCGTGAATGATATAGCCAAATAGCATCACAAAGCCGCTCAGGAATACCCCCAGAGAAATGTAATTGGCCAGCACCTGCTCGCCGAACAGCTCCAGGCCGGTGGAGATCAGTACCAGACTAAGGCCAAACAGCATAAAGCCGATGAAATCAAACGGCCGCTTCGGCGTGGTGAAGTCCGGCATATATTTGCGGGCATAAACGATACCCAGTAAGCCTATCGGGATGTTAATCAGGAAGATCCAATGCCAGGTGGCGTAGGTAACCAGCCAACCGCCTAGCAGCGGCCCCATTATTGGCCCCACCAGACCAGGCATGGTGACAAAGTTCAGTACCGGCAACAGCTCACTACGCGGATAGGCCCGCAACAGGGCAAGGCGTGCTACCGGCATCATCATGGCGCCGCCAATCCCCTGCAAAATACGTGAGGCGACCAGGAAACTCAGCGTCGGGGACAAGGCACACAATAGCGAGCCAAAGGTAAACAGGGATACGGCAATAATAAACACCCGCCGGGTACCGAAACGATCGGCCAGCCAGCCACTCACCGGGATTAGCATCGCAACCGTCAGAGTGTAACTGATCACCGCCGACTGCATCGCCAAGGGGGAACGGTCTAGGCTGTGGGCTATCGCCGGTAAGGCGGTATTGAGAATAGTGGCATCCAACGCCTGCATAAAGAACGCCATCGCGGCGATCCAAGGCAACCCTGCCATGCTGCGTGCAGATTTTGTCATCGTGATCCCATTTTCCTTCTATATATAGCTGCGGAGTTTACGCATTTCCCTGCAACAATGTTTGGCATGCTGTGAGGGCTGCGGTGCTGTCACTGGCGACTATGGCATCCACAATGGCCTGATGGTGTTGCAGCTTAATCACTTCATTACCGGTGATCGCCCGGAAATAGCTTTGATACACCGAACTGAACAGGTTAGCGAACGAGGTGAGAAATGGATTGGCGCTGGCTTCATAGATCAGTTGGTGGTACTGGGTATCGACCTCAATCCAGCGTTCGCGGTCAAAATCCACGTGTAGCGCCTGCATTTCTGCCATCAGCGTGACCAATCGCGCCTTTTGCTCCGGGGTGGCGTTGATGGCTGCCAATGAACAGGCCTGAGGTTCGAGCGACGTGCGTAGGATAAGGAAGTGCTGCATGACCTGGTCGAAGTTCTCCCTGGTCATCCACCAGGTCAGCAGATCCTGATCGAGGAAGTTCCATTGGCTTTGCGGCATGACCCTGGTGCCGATGCGGGGGCGCGGTAACAGCATGCCTTTGGCCGCCAGCATTTTTACCGCTTCACGTACCGCAGTGCGGCTGACGCCAAACTGTTCTGCCAAATCCATCTCACCGGGCAGGATGCTGCCAGCTTGATATTCACCGGCCAGGATCTGTTGGCCGAGCTTTTCTGCCAGTAGATAAGAAAGATTACGCTGTGCGGCCTGTTGTTGTGCATCGAATTGCATGGCTGCGGTTCCTTTAACTGCATTGTTATCTTTCATTTTACGTCAGGGAGCGCCAGCTTTTACGGCTGTTTTCGGGAAAAAGTGGCAAAAACGATGAACAAGACAGCGTTTTGCCGAAAAAATCCGCGCTTGAAAAGTTTTTTGAATTTAGGGGTTGCGCCCTTCTGAGAACTCCCTATAATGCGCCTCCACTGACCGGG
>NZ_JAGQDC010000080.1 GCF_023282985.1 Serratia silvae
TGATCATTCTAACTTTTGTGACCATGATCCAAGACCTGATTCGTTTTTGTCGCTATTTAATTTTTGCGACCATTATTCTCAGTTGGGTGGTGATGTTTACTCAGTCGAGATCACCTTATATTGAAGTCATTCAAGAGCTTGCTGAACCTTTATTGGCGCCGTTCCGTCGTATCATGCCAAATATGGGAATGATTGATCTTTCTCCAATTTTAGCGATTTTGGCATTGATCATTGCTGAAAAAGTTATGGATTATGCT
>NZ_JAGQDC010000027.1 GCF_023282985.1 Serratia silvae
TGCGTTTAAACTCGGTCATTATCACGTTCTCCGGATTTAAGTCGAAAACGTGTCAACGCTATTCAGGACGGGTCATAGGTAATAAAAAAGCCTGAACGTGAATTCAGGCTTTCTCATTTAATATGGCGGTGAGGGAGGGGTTCGAACCCTCGATACACTTACGCGTATACACACTTTCCAGGCGTGCTCCTTCAGCCACTCAGACACCTCACCGTTTTGTCATCGGCAACGGTTTACGCTGTCGACGGGCGCTAATGTAGGAGAATCTGATCCCAGCGTCAATAGCCTTGTGCCATAACCGCGTGCGTTTAGCCAAACTTCCAGCAATCTGCTGATTTGTCGCACGATCATCCCGCCTTCTCCCTGTCAGTTTATCCTTGCATAGTGTGGCAAAGCGCGAAAGGATAGCTAAAAATCCACCGAATAAGGGAACCGGCAGTGAATATCATTTTCTATCACCCGTTTTTTGATGCGCAAGATTGGCTGACAGGAATGGCGAAGCGCTTACCACAGGCGAATATCCGGGCATGGCAGCCGGGGGATAATCGTCCGGCGGACTACGCGCTGGTATGGCGGCCACCTTATGAGATGCTAGCCAACCGCCGCGATCTGAAAGGGATCTTTGCCTTGGGGGCTGGAGTAGATGCCATCCTCGAACAGGAACGCCAACATCCCGGCACTCTACCGGCGGGAATACCGCTGATCCGGCTGGAGGATACCGGCATGGCGCAGCAGATGGATGAATACGCGCTGGCCGGTGTGTTGCGCTATTTTCGCCGTTTTGATGAGTATCAGTTGCAACAACAGCAGCAAAACTGGTCGCCGCTTGAGCCTCATCAGCAGAGCGATTTCACCGTCGGCATTCTAGGCGCAGGGGTGTTGGGGAAGAGCGTGGCGAAAAAACTGGTAGCATTCGGTTTTAACGTTCGCTGCTGGAGCCGCAGCCCCAAGCATATTGAGCACGTACAGAGTTTTGCCGGGCAACCTCAGCTAGCGGCGTTTCTTGATGGCACGCGGCTGCTGATCAACCTGCTGCCCAATACGCCAGAAACGGCGGGTATCCTCAACCGCCAACTGCTTAGTCGTTTGGTGCCGGGCGCTTATCTGATCAACATTGCACGTGGTGCTCATCTGGTGGAAGAGGATCTGCTGGCGATGTTGGAACAAGGGCAACTGGCGGCCGCTATGCTAGACGTTTTCGTCAATGAACCTTTGCCGCACGCTCATGCCTTCTGGCGTCATCCTCGTGTCACTATTACCCCGCATATTGCTGCTATCACTTTGCCGGAACAGGCCATGGATCAGGTTAGCGCCAATATCCTGCGGCTTGAGGCGGGTGAACAGCCCGCTGGCGTGGTTGATATTCAGCGTGGCTATTGATGCTTTCCCAACCCGCTAACATGTCGATAGCGGCGTTAACTGCTATGATGAACAAGGATCGGCCCGCCATCCGCTGACCCTGGCGAGCGCCTAAGAAGGAGAAAGAATGTACCCCGTTGATTTACATATGCATACCGTAGCCAGTACCCATGCCTATAGCACCCTGCACGACTATATTGCCGAAGCGAAACACAAAGGTATCAAACTGTTCGCCATCACCGACCACGGGCCGGATATGGCCGATGCGCCACACTACTGGCACTTTATGAACATGCGTGTGTGGCCACGCCTGGTGGATGGCATTGGCATTCTGCGCGGTATTGAAGCCAATATCAAAAACTTGGCCGGTGATATCGACTGCACTGGGCCAATGCTTAATGAAATCGATCTGATTATTGCCGGGTTCCATGAGCCAGTGTTTGCTCCGCAGGATCGGGCCGCCAACACCGAGGCGATGATTGCCGCCATGGCGCAGGGCGATGTCCATATCATCAGCCATCCGGGTAACCCTAAATATCCGGTCGATATCCTGGCGATAGCCGCAGCGGCAGCCAAATACCAGGTAGCGCTGGAACTGAATAACTCTTCGTTCATTCATTCCCGTAAGGGCAGTGAATCAAATTGCCGTGCGATAGCTGCCGCTGTGCGTGATGCTGGCGGTTGGCTGGCTTTAGGCTCTGACTCGCACGTGGCTTTTGCGCTCGGTGGTTTTGAACACTGCGAGCGTATCCTTGAGGAAGTGGATTTCCCGCAGGAACGCGTTTTAAACGTGTCACCGCGCCGGACCCTGAACTTTCTTGAGCAGCGTGGCAGACCGGCAATTGCGGAATTAGCCGATCTGTGACATTGTCACGGCAAATTTTCTGTTTTATTAGGGTGTTATCATGAATGAGTTTTCCGTTGTCTGCCGGGTGTTGGGCACGCTGTTTTACCGCCAGCCGCAGGATCCGTTGTTGGAGCCGCTGTTTACCTTAATCAAAGAGGGCAAACTGCAACAGCACTGGCCGCTCGAGCAGGACGAACTACTGACCCGTTTGCAACAGCATTGTACCGATCCGCAGTTGGCTGCCGATTTTAACGCTCTGTTTGTGGGTAGCGAATGTAGTGTGTCTCCGCTGCGTTCGTCCTACGTTGAAGGTGCCAGCGAAGCGGACGTGCGGGTATTTCTCCAACAGCGTGGGATGCCATTAGGCGAAGCGCCAGCCGATCATTTCGGTTCGCTGCTGCTGGCCGCCTCCTGGCTGGAGGATCAGTCGCAGGAAGATGAAGTCCAGGCGCAAATCACGCTGTTTAATGAGTTCTTGCTGCCTTGGTGTGGCCGCTTCCTAGGTAAGGTTGAAGCACACGCCACCAGCGGTTTTTACCGTACTCTGGCAGAGATCGCCCGCCATGCCATTGCTGCCATGTATGATGAGCTAGCAGAGTATCAGCAAGGCGATGAAGGGCAGGACGAAGAAGAGTAAATATAGAGGGTGCAGCCTACACTGCACCCATAATACCCGTCGTCTTTCAAGCTGCAGCTTTAAATCCATAGGGTAGAGAACTAATCGGTGAACGGGATCACCAACTGACCGGGCTTCACTTCCAACCCTTTAGCCAGCTTGAGTGCCATTGCTTCCGTTTTGCTCTTATCCGCATTGAGCACATACACCGGTTTCTGATCGAAATACGATTTCAACGACTGATTCAGGTAAGGCGACAGAGCCTTCATCACCGTATCCATCTTCTCCGGTTGCACCTGGTAATCGACCAACTCCATGTCTTTGAGGAAGATCGCACCCTTTTCGCGGTCGTAGACCGGTTGCGCTTTCAACGTCAGCTGCAAATCGGCAGCCTGCGGGCCGAGGATCGAGGTGATGTTGACCTTGGCGTTGCCGGAAAGCGTGACCTTATTCGGTTCAGTACGGCCAATCTGGCTCTGCAACTGGGTTAACACGATATTGGCATCCACCAATCCCGGCACGCCGATCTGCTTTTGGTAATCGTTGTGTTTTTGCAGGTAATTATTCACTTCCTGCTCGCTGACGCTGTATTGGGTAAGCTGGTTACAGCCTACTAGCGTACCGGCAACGACCAGGGCGGCCACGCCCATCAGGATCTTCTTCATTCAAACCTCGTAAAACGCAAATACGGCACTGGGGTTAAAAGCCAAACCTCACTGCCAGCAAAGAAAAATATCAGCCCGCAGGATAACAGATGACGCGGCACAAAGGTTTTTTTACCGAGTCGGATAAGGCTGAAATTACCTATCGCCGTAGCCGCCATACCAACAGCACCACGCCACCCAGGCAGGTTAGCCCGCCGAGCGCAGGGAACAGCGGTATGCCCCATAGCTGGCTGGTGGAACGCATCAGATAGGGGGCCAACCCCAGGGCGAAGGCCGCCGTGACGATCGCAATGGCTAGAGTGACCGCCGCGCGTTCCAGAGCCTTGCTAAGTTGGCTGAGGTTTTTAACGTTGATTTCGGCATCGATCTTGCCCTGCTTTAACCGGCGCATCAGCAGACGAATGGCCTGTGGCAGTTCCTCTCCGGCATCCAGCGCCTCACCACCCAGCAATAGAGCACGGCGGCGCAGCGCTTCGGGCGTGTAACGCTGGAGCATCACTTGGCGCAGCATCGGTTTCAGGGTAGCAACGATATCGAAGGCGGGATCCAAGCGGTGTAAAACGCCGTCTGCTGTTATTAGCGCCTTAAACAACAGCACCAGATCGGGGGGCAACGGCAGTTGGTGTTCGCGGGCCATCACCAGCAGGTCGGTGAGTGCTTTGCCTAGCGTCAGGGGGGGCGAAGCCTGCTTATCAAGAAAGTTTTGCGCAGCCTGTTCCAGATCGGTCAGATCCAGTTCCTGGCTGTCAGACCAGGCGATCAGCGTATTGACGATGCCGTCGCTCTGGCGCTCCGCAATGGCCTGCAGCAACAGCAGAAGCTGGTTACGCCGCCGTTCCGACAGTTGGCCAACCATGCCAAAATCGATAAACCCTACGTGGTTGTCGCCCAAGGCCATCACGTTACCGGGATGAGGATCGGCGTGATAAAGCCGATGTTCCAGCACCATGGTCATAAAGGCCTGCGCGCCACGCTGTGCCAGCAACGGGCCGTCGAACCCGGCGGCGGCTAATTGCTGCGGATTTTCGGGCGCGATACCGGGTAGATATTGTTGTACCAGCAGGCGTTTTGACGAGTGCTGCCAATAAATTTTCGGGATCACCACTTCGGGCTGTTTGGCAAAGTGTTCCGCAACTCGATCGCAATTATTCCCTTCATGTGTCAGATCCAGCTCGTGATTGAGCGCGGTGGCCAGCGTTTGCACCATCTGGTGCGGGCGATAACGTGCCATCACCGGGCTTTGTTGCTCCACGGTTTCGGCCAGATAGGCCAACAGGCGCAGATCGGCATGAATGGTTTTGGCTAATCCAGGGCGCAACACTTTCACCACCACCGACTCGCTACTGTGCAGGCGGGCGCGGTAGATTTGCGCCATAGAGGCGGCGGCTAGCGGGATCGGATCGAATTGGGCAAATACCTGCTGAGGGTCATCGCCCAGATCGGCGGTGATCTGCGCGGCCAGCTTTTCCCAAGGTAGGGTGGTCGCCTGGCTGTGCAGGCGCTCAAGCTCGTCGGTCCAGCGCTGTTCCAGCAGATCGGTGCGGGTGGCCAGGATCTGGCCGAATTTAACGAAGGTTGGCCCCAGGGCTTCCAGGGCCGCGCGCAGGCGTTCTGGTAATGTCTGATTATCGACCTCCACACCGCCGCGACTCAGACCGCCAAGCAACTTACCTAACCCGAGCAGCCTGATGACGTCCTGCAAACCGTAGCGGATCAGTACCGATGAAATCTCTTGCAGCCTGGCACGGTCACGAGCGGTGACAAAAACCATTTTTAGCATCTGTGCGCTACTCCCTTATCGCCGTTGCGGATCATTGCTCCATATCGAACAGTAATGGAATATCTACGCGTTGTGCCATTCGGTTGCGGTAAGCCTCCACATTGTCCGGCAGGGCTACACCGGCCACGATCGACAGTGAGCGTAACAGCGGGAACAGATGGATATCATCTTCACTGAGGGTGCCGTTGACCGCTTCCGGAGACTGGATCAGCGGGGAGAGCGTGGCTAGATCTTCTTCCAATTGGGCGATCAGATCGGCGCTGTCGGTCAATAACACGGCAAAGTCACCGCTGGCCGCCTGTTTTTTGTCGCTGAAATAGCGGCGTGCGTTGTCAGTGGCGAACTCTTCGAAATCGGCATTGGCAAAGCGCGGTAACAACAGTTTGTTGATGTAGGTGGCGGTGTGTTGCAACCATGCGGCGATGGCCGGATTGGTTTTGCCCGTCAGTAGCGGTTTGCCGTCCAGGTTATCGACGTAATGCACGATATCCATGCTTTCGGGCAGATAGCTACCGTCGTCTTTTTGCAGGATTGGCGCCATTTTCTTGCCGATCATGCTGGTGGGGGTGATTTCGTCATCGCTCAGCAGGGTCACCAAACGTACCGGCAAATCCTTGAGGCCGAAAATCATGCGGGCTTTTACGCAGAATGGGCAGTGATCGTAAATAAACAGTTTCATGCATGCTCCTGTTGTCAGGTTTAGCAGCCAATCTGGGCTGCTGCGCAGGTTGTAGTGAGATGATGCGCCATAATAAGCCTTTCTGCGCCGTTTTTTGTACTATCAGGATAGCAACTTTGGCAGATTTGGTCGCCAGAGATATGCCCGTGCAAAAATCAGCCACCACGGAGAATTGCGGGTGCTGCGGTACGAGGATTAAATTGCCAGTACAGGGCAAACAGCGTGATAAAGCCCACCAACCCCAGCAGGAACCAGGGCAACTCCGGCATGCCCATCGCATGACCGGTGTCATACATCCAGCCACCGCCGGTATAACCCAATGCGCCGCCGAGCGCCAACCCCAAGCGGCTAAAACCCATATAGCTGCCGCGAGCCCGTGAATCGGCCAGTGAGGCGCTCAGGGTTTCACGTGCCGGTTCAGCGATAATCGATCCCAGGTAGAAGCAGCAGATCAGGGTAAACACCGCTTGCAGGCTGGTGGCAAAGCCGACGGGCAGCAGGCTGAGGGTCATCAGCAATAAGCCGGCCATCAGGCGTTGCTCCAGCCGGAAGTGCTTTTCGCTCCAACGGGCGAGTGGGTATAGCAATGAGAGCGACAGAGCGGCTTCGATGGCGTACATCCATTTGACCGCCGACGGCGAACCGGCGATCTCGTTGACCACGATTGGCAGCATCAGCATCACCTGCACCGATAACATGTAATAGCCGGTCAACGTCAATACATAGGTCAGGAAGCGGCGATCGCGCAGCACGCGCATCATGCCTTCCTTCATTGGTGCCCGTATGGTTGAGATCCGGTAGTTGGGTAGCAACCAGGCGTTCCAACCTGCGGCCAACACGAAAATACCGGCACCCACCCAGCAGACGAAATGGAAATCGTACTGCAGCAGCCAACTGCCGATTAACGCACCGATCACGGCCCCAGCGCTGTCTTGCATCATCAGCAGCGAATAGAAACGGCTGCGTTCATGCGGGCGGGTCAGTTTAATCACCAGTGCGGTGCGTGGCGGATCGAACAGGGTGCCGCCAATGGCGGACAGGGCGCAGGAAAACCACAGTATCCAGGGTTGATCGGCCATCGCCATGGTGGCAAAGCCCGCCGCACGCAGCAGCATACCGGTGACGATCATCGGTTTGGCACCAAAACGGTCGGCAATCGCCCCGCCAAAGATCCCCAATCCCTGCTGAATGAGCTGGCGTAACCCTAGTGCCAGGCCCACGACCACGGCCGCCCAGCCGAGTTGATCGACAAAGCGAATAGAAATAAGCGGGAAGACGACGAAAAAGCCTAAAACCACCAACAGGTTATCGAACAATAAAAAATACTTACCCAAGCTCCGAGCTTGCGATACCAGAGACATGCTTCACCACGAGCAGTTAAAAGGAGAGGAAGACTTTACCCTATGGATTTCGAGTTGCGGCTAGGCGACAAGCTTACTCATCCCCAGGCGCTTATTTTCAATAAGTGACTGGGGATGAGTAAGTGCAGGTAACAACGCGGCAACTTGAAAGACGACGGGTATACCCGGTTATTCTCTACCCAATATGTAATGGCTGATAGGGGGGCGATAGATAATATTTTTTAATCGTCAATACGTTACCTGAGTGGCAAAACTACACTTAAAAATGGGCAAAACGACTAACTGGCTATTTACTGAGCGCTCAGGGGCTTACCTGCCGGGCGGGCTACGGTTATATTATCGGGGGAATACGCGGTTTTACGCCGATAGTTTGCCATGAGTCACGCGAGATAACGCCTGACCGTGCAGACGTTGACCCAATCAATACTTCTTATCGAACCGTTCTGACTGCGGGGGAAATGATGTTTGGCTATCGCTCTGCATCACCGAAAATACGCCTTACCACCGACCGGCTGGTTGTCCGTTTAGTTCACGAACGCGATGCCTACCGCCTGGCTGAATACTATGCCGAAAACCGGGCGTTCCTGAAGCCTTGGGAGCCGGTGCGCGATGATAGTCACTGTTACCCCTCTGGCTGGCAAGCCCGCCTGGGTATGATCACGGAAATGCAAAAACAAGGCAGTGCCTACTATTTTATCCTGCTCGATCCGGAAGAACTTCATGTGTGCGGCGTCGCCAACTTCAGCAATGTGCTGCGCGGTTCGTTCCATGCCTGCTTCCTGGGGTATTCCCTGGGTGAGAAGTGGCAGGGGCAGGGGCTGATGTACGAAGCGTTGCAAACGGCCATCCGTTATATGCAGCGCCAACAGCGGATGCATCGCATTATGGCCAACTATATGCCGCACAACCAACGCAGCGGTGCGTTGCTGACCCGGCTCGGTTTTGAACGCGAAGGCTATGCCAAGGATTACCTGCTGATCAACGGACAGTGGCAGGATCATGTGCTCACCGCATTGACCAATAAAGAGTGGCAACCACCACGCTGAGGCCGTAACAATGAAATATGAATTAAATGCCAAAGAAGCCCGAGTGATCGGCTGCATGATGGAAAAGCAGGTGACCACGCCTGAGCAATATCCCCTTTCCCTGAATGCCATCACGCTGGCCTGCAATCAAAAAACCAACCGCGAGCCGGTGATGGATCTGTCGGAAAGCGAAGTCCAGCAGCAGCTTGATTTGCTGTTAAGAAGGCACTTCCTGCGCACCTTAAGTGGTTTTGGCAATCGGGTAGTGAAGTATGAGCAGCGTTTTTGCAACTCTGAGTTCGGTCAACTGAAACTGTCACCGGCCGAACTGGCGGTGATTGCGACCCTGTTATTACGTGGCGCACAGACGCCGGGTGAACTGCGCACCCGTACCAACCGGATGCATGAATTCAGCGACGTCAGCGAAGTGGAAGAGGTGTTGCAACAGCTGACGACCCGTGAAGATGGGCCGTTCGTGGTGCGCTTGCCGCGTGAGCCAGGTAAGCGTGAGAGCCGGTATATGCACCTCTTCAGCGGCCAGATTGATGCGGCTCCGGCTGAAGCCGAGGAGGCCAATGCTGGTGAATTGGCTGTACGCGTAGTGCGCTTGGAGGCTGAAGTCGCCGAGTTAAAGACACTGGTGCAGCAGCTGGCGCGGAGTCAACATGAGTAAACTGCGTATCGGGGTAGTAGGCTTGGGCGGCATCGCGCAAAAGGCTTACCTGCCAATTCTTTCTCAAGCGTTGGACTGGCAGCTTGTCGGCGGCTTTTCACCGAATCAGCAAAAAGCCCAGCCGGTATGCGACAGCTATCGCATGCCTTATTTCTCTCGTCTTGATAGCCTGGCACAACAGTGTGATGCAGTGTTCGTACACAGCAGCACTTCTAGCCATTTTCAGGTAGTTGGTGAACTGTTGGCGCAGGGCCTACACGTCTATGTCGATAAACCGCTGGCGGAAACGTTGGAGCAGGGTGAGCAGTTGATCGCGCTGGCCGCAAAGCAGGGCGTGGCACTGATGGTGGGCTTTAACCGCCGTTTTGCGCCGCTGTATCGCCAGTTGAAACAACAAATGCAGCTACCGGCCTCGATCCGCATGGACAAACACCGCGCCGATAGCGTAGGGCCAAAGGATCTGCGTTTTACCCTGCTGGATGATTATCTGCACGTGGTGGATACTGCGTTGTGGTTGGGAGGCGGGAACGCCAGCTTGCAGAGTGGCCAGTTGCGCGCCAACGAAGCGGGCGAGATGTTTTATGCGGAACATCACTTTGCCTGTGGTGACACCATCGTCACCACCAGCATGCACCGGCGTGCTGGCAGCCAACGGGAGAGCGTGCAGGCAGTTACCAACGGCGCGGTCTATCAGTTGAACGATATGCGCCAATGGTTGCGGGAAGACCCGCAAGGCGTGGTCGAAAAACCAGCCCCAGGCTGGCAAACTACGCTGGAACAACGCGGTTTTGCAGGTGCGGTGCACCATTTTATTCAGTCTATCAGCAACCAGACCGCGCCTGAAACCGCCGGAGAACAGGCCATTTACGCCCAGCGATTGATCGAGAAAATGCTGTGTGATGCCAGTTAACCCCATGTAACATATGGCGGTAGCTATTAACGGCGTGGAGCCGTAGACTAACGCCACTCAACTGACGCCTGCCGATGTAGGCGTTGATATTTACCCGTCGTACTCATCAGAAAAACCACATGAATCTACTTAAATCACTGGCAGCCGTTAGCTCGATGACCATGTTTTCACGGGTGCTGGGCTTTGCGCGTGATGCCATTGTGGCACGCGTTTTTGGGGCAGGGATGGCTACGGACGCTTTCTTTGTGGCGTTCAAGCTGCCAAACCTTTTACGGCGCATCTTTGCGGAAGGGGCTTTCTCCCAGGCGTTTGTGCCGATCCTGGCGGAATACAAAAGCCAGCAGGGGGAAGAGGCGACGCGCACCTTTGTTGCCTACGTTTCCGGCTTGTTGACGCTGGTGCTGGCAGTGGTGACCGTGCTTGGCATGCTGGCCGCGCCCTGGGTGATTTTTATTACGGCCCCGGGTTTTACCGATACGCCGGATAAGTTTGCCCTGACTTCGTCGCTGTTGCGTATCACTTTCCCTTATATCCTGTTGATTTCACTTGCCTCGCTGGTGGGGGCGATCCTCAACACCTGGAACCGTTTCTCCATTCCGGCCTTTGCGCCAACGCTGTTGAACGTCAGCATGATTGGCTTTGCGCTGTTTGCCGCGCCGTACTTCAACCCGCCGGTGCTGGCTTTGGCCTGGGCGGTGGTTGTGGGGGGCGTGCTGCAACTGGGCTATCAATTACCGCACCTCAAGAAAATCGGCATGCTGGTATTGCCGCGCCTGAAGCTGAATGACGCGGGCGTATGGCGCGTGATGCGCCAGATGGGGCCAGCAATTCTGGGGGTTTCGGTCAGCCAGATCTCGCTGATCATCAACACCATCTTCGCCTCGTTCCTGGTATCCGGCTCGGTTTCGTGGATGTATTATGCTGACCGCCTGATGGAGTTCCCGTCTGGGGTATTGGGCGTGGCATTGGGCACCATTCTGCTGCCGTCCTTGGCGAAGAGCTTCTCCAGCGGTAACCATGACCAATATAACCGCCTGATGGACTGGGGCCTGCGTCTGTGCTTTGTGCTGGCTTTGCCGAGTGCCATTGCGTTAGGCATCCTGGCCAAGCCGCTAACCGTTTCGCTGTTTCAGTACGGCAAGTTCTCCGCGTTTGATGCGGCGATGACCCAGCGTGCGCTGGTGGCCTACTCGGTTGGCTTGATGGGTCTGATCGTGGTGAAAGTGCTGGCACCGGGTTTCTACTCGCGCCAGGACATCAAAACGCCGGTCAAGATTGCCATCATTACGCTGATCCTGACCCAGGTGATGAACCTGATATTTATTGGTCCACTGAAGCATGCCGGGCTTTCGCTGTCGATTGGTCTGGGGGCCTGTCTGAATGCTTCGTTGCTGTATTGGCAACTGCGCAAGCAGGATATTTTCCAACCGCAACCCGGCTGGGCGATGTTCCTGTTCAAGCTGGTAGTCGCCGTGTTGGTGATGGCAGCGGTACTGCTTGGCGTAATGTGGTTGATGCCGGAATGGGATCAGGGCAATATGCTGGCTCGCTTACTGCGTCTTTCGGTCGTGGTGGCCGCGGGGATTGTTGCCTACTTCGCGGTGTTGGGGATCCTTGGGTTCCGCCCTAGAGACTTCGCTCGGCGGGTAGATTGATACTCCACCGCTAATCACCAGATAACAAAAAGGTCGCTAACGCGACCTTTTTTACGGCTATCGAATGGGATTACATGCGTTCGACAGTTTCGATCCCGAGCGTATCCAAACCGGTTTTCAACGTCTTGGCGGTCAGCAGGGCCAACTTCAGGCGACTCTGGCGGGCCTCTTCGCTTTCGGCGTTGAGGATCTGGCAATGTTCGTAGAAGCTGGAGAACAGCCCCGCAAGGTCATACAGATAGGTACACATCACGTGCGGCGTACCTTCACGGGCGACCACGGTGAGGGTTTCTTCGAACTGTAGCAGGCGAGTTGCCAGCGCGACTTCACGTTCTTCTGTCATCACCAACGGCAACGTCAGATTGCTTTCGTCCACGCCAGCACGCTTGAACACCGAGGCGACGCGGGTATAGGCATACTGCATATACGGCGCAGTGTTGCCTTCGAAGGTCAGCATGTTATCCCAATCGAAGATGTAGTCCGTGGTACGGCTTTTCGACAGATCGGCATATTTCACCGCACCGATGCCGACTGCGTTAGCCACGTTCTGCATTTCGTCGGCAGGCATATCTGGGTTCTTCTCGGCAATCAGTTTGCTGGCGCGTTCAACGGCTTCATCCAGCAGATCGGAAAGTTTGATGGTGCCGCCTGAACGGGTCTTGAACGGCTTGCCGTCTTTACCCAGCATCATGCCGAACATGTGGTGTTCCAGCGAGACGGAGTCTGGCACGTAACCTGCTTTGCGCACGATAGTCCAGGCTTGCATCAGGTGCTGATGCTGGCGCGAGTCGATGTAATAGAGAACACGATCAGCACCCAGGGTCTCGAAACGGTATTTGGCGCAGGCGATATCGGTAGTGGTATACAGGTAGCCACCATCTTTCTTCTGGATGATGACACCCATCGGATCGCCGTCTTTATTTTTGTACTCGTCCAAGAAGACCACGGTAGCGCCTTCGCTTTCTACCGCCAGCCCTTTTGCCTTGAGATCGGCAACGATGCCCGGCAGCATGGCGTTGTACAGGCTTTCGCCCATGACGTCATCTTCGGTCAGGGTGACATTCAGACGGTTATAGGTCAGTTGGTTCTGCGCCATGGTGATGTCCACCAACTTGCGCCACATCTTCAGGCAGTATTCGTCGCCACCTTGCAGTTTGACCACGTAACCACGGGCGCGCAGAGCGAAATCTTCGTCTTCGTCGTAGTTTTTCTTGGCTTCGCGGTAAAATTGCTCCAGATCCGACAGCCCCATATCGCTGGCGTGCTCGTTTTGCATCTTTTCCAGGTAGGCGATCAGCATGCCGAACTGGGTACCCCAGTCGCCCACATGGTTGGCGCGTACCACTTTATGGCCCAGGAATTCCTGAGTACGGGCAGCGGCATCGCCAATAATGGTGGAGCGCAGGTGACCCACGTGCATTTCTTTCGCCACGTTGGGCGCAGAATAGTCGATCACGATGGTTTGCGGCTTAACGGGGGCAATGCCCAGCTTAGCTGCGCCCAGGGTGGCATCGGCCAGGCGGGCAACCCATTCGCTGTTCAGGAAGATATTGATAAAGCCCGGGCCGGCAATTTCCACTTTGCTGCTGATGTCACCCAGGTCAAGCAGTTGCACGACTTTCTCTGCCAGTTGTCGTGGCGGCATACCAAGATTTTTGGCAACGGACATCACACCGTTGGCCTGATAATCACCAAACTGTGCTTTCGCGGACTGACGAACCTGAGCTTCGCAATCGGC
The DNA here is from genome assembly GCF_023282985.1 of Serratia silvae. Taxonomy (GTDB): domain Bacteria; phylum Pseudomonadota; class Gammaproteobacteria; order Enterobacterales; family Enterobacteriaceae; genus Chania; species Chania silvae. The sequence goes on from NZ_JAGQDC010000027.1 coordinate 13,309, forward strand.
AGGCGCACCTGCGGCAATCAGCGCCTGGCTGACTTTATCTGATAGAAGAGCCTGAATATTCACCGGGTTACCTTAAATGACAAACGAGGGCCGTGCAGTACGCCCTCCGGATCAAAAGGTGGTTTTACTCCGTGGGTTTGCAAAGCACCTTGGCGGCACAACTTACAGCCCAGCAGGGACGACGCCGCACATCGGAGGCGACGCTCAACCACAAAACAGCCTGCAATTGTAACTGATTGACGGCACCGCGTCAGTAGTTGACGCGGGCTGGTGTGGTGAAAGAAAGGAAAAAGTGAAGTCCAAAAAGGTAAGTAGGTGAATCAAACAGTCCGCTGTCATTGGTTTGGTGGGAGCGGATTAGTAGAAGCTTTAACGTTTTTTATTACCTCGTCCAGAGCGTAACATACTATTCTGGCGAGTTCTGAAATGGCGATAAATCGCGTAGCCAGCAATGGCTATTAGAACAAGAGATATAGCTAATAGGATCATATTTATTTATCCAAAATCCAATACCCTCTTAACCTAACTTATTAACGCCATCTAATCAATTGCAATGCCGTTATTTAGGACTATTCACATTATTTGTGTTTTTTTATCATAAAAACAAGGTATTAAATTTTTTCTATGAATGATGTTCAAATCTCATTTCAAGTGATTCATATACATTTGACGTGAGATAATAATGATAAAACATTAGGTGTATTTAAGGGTTGTAATGATAATTCAATTAACTATGACATGAGATAACTACTGATTATTTTCTCTTTCTTGAAGAATAAATCGGTCTGAAATAGGCATCGGGGCTAAAGAGACAGCATTATGTTTTTCAGTTAGGTTTTTATCCTTTGATCCATAGCCTTCAGGCTACTCGACGTGTAGATTATTGACCTGCCAAAAATCTTGGAGAGCCTGAGAAACTTATGACTACCTTGTCATCGATCGTCGAACTTAACGACCTTACGCTGGATTTACCTCGTTTTGAACTGGCACTGGAGCAGTTTGCACAACAGCTCCATCTTGAACTGGCAAAATTCAGCGCTGACCATATCTCGCTGCGTTGCCATCAGAACAGCACCGCCGATCGTTGGCGGCAGGGATTGCTGCAATGCGGTACGCTGCTTTCGGAAACGATGATTAACGGCAGGCCGATTTGCCTGTTTGATCTCTATGAACCACTGAAGGTCGGTCCCTGGCAGATTGATTGTCTCGAGCTGCCATATCCCGGCGAGAAGCGCTATCCGCATGAAGGATGGGAACATGTGGAGCTGGTATTAAGCGGCGCTCCTGCCACCCTGTATGCCCGCGCCCTGGAACATCTGGCGGATGAAGCCTTGCTGCTACCGGGCATCAAACTCAAGCAGAGCTCACCTAAAGGTGAAGGCGAACGCCTGGCAAATCCAACCTTGGCGATCACCAATGGTAATGTCACCATCAAATTCCATCCGCATCATATTCGTGACATCGTAGCCAGCGAACGGGCTAAACCGTAGCGTGCCGATAGCCGCTGGTGACGAATGAGGCTTGGAGAAAATGATGCGTTCTCGTTATTTATCCTACTTAACGCCGTCACTGTGACTGCGATCTATCCATTAATCAAAATTGAGTGCCATAGTTAGTGTCTTATGCCGTTAAGACCTCAATAAGCTTATCGTCCTGTGGCCTACAGGGCGACGGGTAAACGTTTGCTGTAGCATTTTTGACCGTTATCTGGGGGTAACAATAATGAAGCTGGAAGTTTGTTGCTTTAGCGTCGACTGTGCCATGACAGCAGAGCATGCGGGCGCTGATCGCATAGAATTATGTGCTAGTCAGAGTGAGGGCGGCTTGACGCCGAGCTATGGTTCACTTCGGCTGGCGCGGGAGCGGGTAAAGATCCCCGTTCATCCGATAGTACGACCGCGTGGGGGCGATTTCTGTTACAGCACCGTCGATTTCGAGATCATGAAGAACGACGTGGCGCAAATCCGCGAGATGGGTTTTGCCGGTGTGGTCATCGGTATGTTGGACGATGAAGGGCATATCGATCTTGCGCGGATGCGCGAGGTCATGAAATTAAGCGGCGATATGGCGGTGACCTTCCATCGTGCGTTCGATATGTGTCAAAACCCGATATTAGCGTTGGAGCAACTGACGCAGCTCGGCGTGGCGCGCATTCTTACCTCAGGGCAGCAGCAGAATGCTGAATTGGGCTTGCCGCTGTTGCGCGACCTGCTACATGCCAGCCAGGGGCCGGTGATTATGGCCGGTGCGGGTGTTCGTCTGAGCAATATGCATAAGTTTGTGGATATCGGTATTCAGGAATTGCATAGCTCGGCCGGGCACACGGTGCCATCCACCATGCGTTACCGCAAGGCGGGTGTCACCATGTGTGCCGATAATGAGTTTGACGAATTTAGCCACTACTGCGTGGATGGTGAAACGGTAGAGGCGATGAAAAATGCGTTGGCCATGCTGACTTCATCGTAGGGGCACGGCATGTTCGCCCGTTTAGCAACGTCCCTACGTTGATAACCCAGTCTCAAGCCCCGAATATTCGGGGCTTTTTTGTATCAGTTAGTGGCGGGCGGTGGCAACGATAAGGTCAAGCCTTTCGAGTGTTCATCCATTGGAGTGTTTGAAAAGGATCTGCTACAGGCGTTGAGAAAATAACAATGCAACGAAAAGGGCGTAGTATGCGCCCTTACATAGTGAGTCGGTTAAGGCTTACGGCTTTTTGGCGATCAGCACGGCGCGGATCGGTGCCGGGTAGCCTTCAATCGTTTTGGTTGGATCTCGGGGATCGAGGAATTCGGCCAGTGACTCGCTGGTCATCCAGTCAGTGCGGCGCTGTTCTTCGGTGCTGGTTGGGCAGATATCGGCAATCCTGACGTCCACAAATCCGCATTTCTCCAGCCAGCACTTCAGCGCTTCTGCCGACGGAATAAAGTAGACGTTACGCATCTGCGCGTAGCGGTCGCCAGGTACCAATACCTGATGGCGATCGCCTGGTACCACCAGCGTTTCCAACACGAGTTCACCCTCGGAAACCAGTTGATTCTTCAACTGATACAGATGATCCAGCGGGGAACGGCGGTGATAAAGCACGCCCATAGAGAAAACGGTGTCGAAAGCCGCCAGCTCGGGCAGTTGTTCGATACCCAGCGGTAACACATGGGCGCGTTGATCGCCACCCAGCAGTTTACGCACAGCTTCAAATTGGCACAGGAACAGCTGCATCGGATCGATACCTACCGCCAGATGCGCCCCGGCACCGACCATGCGCCACAGATGGTAACCGCTGCCGCAACCTACATCCAGAATGGTGCGGCCAGCCAGCGGGGAAATATGCGGTAGCACCCGATCCCACTTCCAGTCGGAATGCCATTCGGTATCGATATTGATGCCGTAAAGCGAGAATGGCCCTTTGCGCCATGGCATCAGCGTACGCAGCATTTTCTCGATGCCTTCGAGCTGGCCAGGTGAGAGCGGTTGAGCCATCTCTGCGCGTACGCCATGCAATAAATCCAACTGGGCCGGCGTCAGGGAAGGCAGGTGTTCTACAGAATTGAACCACTGCTTGAACTTGCCATGCAGCGATTCACGTTGCCAGGCGGTGATTTGCGCCGGCAGAGTATCCAGCCAGTGGCTCAGAGGGCTTTTGGCGATGCGCTGGTAGAAGTCTCCAAACTCGATCATGCGGTTTCTCCTGATTTCAGGGCGATCAACGACCCGAAGTTGAAACATTGGAACCAGACTTCTGCATGTTCAAAACCGGCCTGCTGGAGTCGCGCTTTATGCGCTTCGACCGAATCGGTCAGCATCACGTTTTCCAGCATGCTGCGCTTTTGGCTGATTTCCAATTCGCTGTAGCCGTTGGCCCGTTTGAAGTCGTGGTGCATGTTGAACAACAGTTCACCGACGTCGGCATCCTCAAAGCTGAATTTCTCTGACAGCACCAAGGCACCGCCCGGACGTAGCCCGCGATAAACCTGTTCGAGCAGGCGCAGCCGATCGGCTGGTTCAAGAAACTGTAAGGTGAAGTTCAATACCACCATTGAGGCGTTCTCGATGGTAATGTCTAAAATGTCCGCCTCAATGACTTCGACCGGTGTATCGGCGCGAAACGCATCAAGATGACGGCGGCAGCGCTCTACCATCGCGGGGGAGTTATCGACCGCAATAATCTGACAACCTTCGACGCTGATGTTCCTGCGCATCGATAGCGTGGCCGCGCCGAGCGAGCATCCCAGGTCATATACCCGGCTGTGTGGCTGGACAAAGCGTTCGGCCAGCATGCCAATCATCGAAATGATATTGGAGTAGCCCGGAACGGAACGCTGGATCATGTCTGGGAAGACTTCAGCAACGCGCTCGTCGAAGGTCCAGTCGCCCAGTTTGGCGATCGGGGCGGAAAAAAGAGTATCGCGGTTTGGCATAGCGGCAAATCAGGTCAGAATTCGAAGGGGCGTATACTAACAGAAAAGCTAAGCAGGCAGAAGCAGGCGGCGTGGGCCGCCTGAATAGAGGGAGATATCAGTGCAGACTGAAGATAATGTCCCACGGCAGATAAACGATATTGGCTATCACCATCAGTATCAAAGAAATATAGGTAGCCGCCATACCCGAACGGCGCCAGCGAACTTCACGGTTACGCAAACCGTAGTAGTGAACCAGCCGGCCTGCCATCAGCAGCAAACCACACAGATGCACCATCCAGACTTCCGCACCGTTCATCTCCATGATCACCAACAGGATGGCGGCGATCGGGATGTACTCCACGGCGTTGCCGTGAACGCGGATCGCGGTTTGCAGTTCGTAGAAACCGCCGTCACCATAGGCAACCCGGTACTGCATTCTCAACCTGACCACGTCATAAGAGAGTTTGATCAACAACAATGCGCCAAGCACCACATAGAGCGCGCTTACCATTCTTAACTCCATTTGTAACCAAATCTGGCAACGAGCATCATAACTGCCATCATCGCGACTGTCGCGAGGAAATATCCGATAGGACCCATCAGATTAATAGGTTAAAACAAGGTTTCTTGCTCTGGCCAGTCTGGAGGCATGGCTAAATTCGGAATTATGCCGTGTAGCCGTTGCCAGATTTTTTGCGCCTGCTGCGGTGAGTCGCTGTTATCTGGCGTGTGAATAAACAGGTAAGGCTGATGTTGCTGCGCCCATTCTGGCAGCCTCTGTTGCCATGACTCAAACCAGCGCTGATTGTCTGTCAGCACGTCACCGCCGATAAAGCGGACCAGCGGATTGTTGGCCGTTACCACTGCATGTACCGGCAGCTTGGGCTTTTTCTGTTGTGCGTCGCGGATCGCTGGGCTGTGCGGCTTGGCATGGTGCAGCGGGCGGCTATCCAGGATCGTTCGGTTAATACCGCGTTGGTGCAAACCCTGATTCAGTTGGCGTTCGGCGTCACCCTTGGCGAAAAATTCCAGATGACGGACCTCGACTCCGTAGGTGAACCCCGGCGGTAAGGCATCAAGAAATGCCCATAGAATGGCCAGATGCTCGGGTGCAAAGGCGGCGGGCAACTGCAACCACAGCTGTCCGATACGTCCTTCAAGAGGGCGCAGGCAATCATAAAACGCCTTGATATCGGCGTCACAGTTGCGCAGTGCCGCTTTATGGCTGATCGCTGAAGGGAATTTAAAGCAAAAACGGAAATCATCACTGGTCATATCGCGCCAACGATGCACAATTTCCGCCTTGGGCAGAGCGTAGAAGGTGGTGTTACCTTCCACGCAGTTGAAGTAGCGGCTGTAGTCCGCCAGATCGCGCAAGCCGATGCGGTTCCAAGCTGGGTGTTGCCATTGCGGAAGTCCGATATACATCAAACGCTCATCTTCCCTGTTATACCCGTCGTCTTTCAAGTTGTAGCGTTGTTACCTGCACTATCACACCCCAGTCACTTACTAAACGTAAGCTCCTGGGGATGAGATAGCTTGTCGCCTAGCTACAACTCGAAATCCATAGGGTATAAAATTTACCGTTGTCACCATGACCTTTCAAGCCAAGATAGCAAATGGATGATCACAGCGCGGCAAGGATCTCACTGGTGCTGCGCACACGGGCGATACGCGGGAAGATATTATCGAAGGCGAACTGGTGCATCTCGGCGCTGTAGGTGCTGCACATGTCTTCGGCGATCACCAACTCGTAGCCATGTTCCCAGGCTGCGCGAGCGGTAGACTCCACGCCAATATTGGTGGCGATACCGCCCAATACCACCGATTTGATACCCCGACGGCGCAGTTGCAGATCCAGATCGGTGCCATAGAATGCGCCCCATTGACGTTTGGTGATCAACACATCGCTGTCTTGTACCGCCAGTTCCTCGGGGAATTCCCACCAGGACACTGGCAGCCCGCCGACCGGAGACGGTGAAGGTTTATCTACCGGCTGCTTGAGCGCTTCGGCAAAGGAATCAGACCAGCCGACGCGCACCAGAAACACGGGGGCATTCAGTGCGCGAAAGCGCCCTGCCAGATGGGCCGCATGGGTGACGACTTGGCTGGCACTGTGCGGGCCAGCGGCGTAAGGTAAAATGCCGTGTTGCAGATCGATCAGAACCAGGGCGGTGGTTTGGGCATCAAGTTTCAACATTGGGGGGTGTCTCAGGGTTAAAATGGTTAAAATCTTGGTTGGTAGTTAGTCGTTAAACGTCTATCCAAGTAGCATCTGTTATACCCTATGGATTTCGAATCGGCCGCTCTTGCGCATCCATGCGCTCGCGGCATTTGTACATCCCTGTACGGCACAGCTAGGCGATCACAACGCTGCGGTTTGAAAGACGCGGGTTACAGGCTACGTGATAAAACTGCTGCCAGTTAATGGGAAATTTGTTAACCAATGTGTTGTTTGCCAGCGATAGATGCCATTTAGCGTTGCAACAATGCCGTGTTCGCTCTTATCTGGCGCATGAATTTCCTTTATAATGACCGCCTTTTTTCACCAATCTTTAATCCAGCGATCTATGCCGATTTATGAATATGCATGTGGCTCATGCCAACATCGATTAGAGAAACTACAAAAATTTTCCGACGCGCCGTTGACTCAATGTCCGGCGTGTGGGCAGCCCGCATTGACCAAGTTGATCTCTGCCAGCGGTTTCCAGTTAAAGGGCACCGGCTGGTATGCAACCGACTTCAAACCGGGTGGTAAATAACAATTCGTCAGATAACAGCCGTGAGGAAACGGAAACAGCAACTGTTGCCAACCTCCGGCGGAATCGGCTTAAGTCAAAAGGATAGCGTATGCGTACTGAATATTGCGGGCAGTTGAATCTGGCCCACGTCGGCCAGGAAGTCACTTTGTGTGGTTGGGTCAACCGCCGCCGCGATCTGGGTGGCCTGATCTTTATTGATATGCGTGACCGCGAAGGCATCGTGCAGGTGTTCTTCGATCCGGATCAGAAAGCGGCCTTCGACAAAGCCTTCGAACTGCGTAATGAGTTCTGCATTCAAATCGTCGGTACCGTGCGTGCGCGCCCGGAAAGCCAGGTCAACAAGGAGATGGCGACTGGCGAAGTTGAGGTGTTTGCTCACGCGCTGGAGATCATCAACCGCTCCGAACCGCTGCCGTTGGACTCGAACCAGACCAACAGCGAAGAAGCGCGTCTGAAATATCGCTACCTGGATCTGCGTCGCCCGGAAATGGCCGACCGCCTGAAAACCCGTGCCAAGATCACCAGCTTTGTGCGCCGCTTTATGGACAGCCACGGTTTCCTGGATATCGAAACCCCAATGCTGACCAAAGCCACGCCGGAAGGTGCCCGTGACTATCTGGTACCAAGCCGCGTACACAAAGGTAAATTCTACGCGTTGCCGCAGTCCCCACAGTTGTTCAAACAGCTGCTGATGATGTCTGGCTTCGACCGTTACTACCAGATCGTCAAGTGCTTCCGTGATGAAGACCTGCGCGCGGATCGTCAGCCGGAATTCACTCAGATAGACGTGGAAACCTCTTTCATGAGCGCCGAGCAGGTGCGTGAAGTGATGGAGCAACTGGTGCATGAACTGTGGTTGGACGTGAAGGGCGTCGATCTGGGTAAGTTCCCGATCATGACCTTTGCCGAAGCGATGCGCCGTTACGGTTCCGATAAGCCAGACCTGCGTAACCCGCTGGAACTGGTGGACGTCGCCGACCTGGTGAAAGACGTTGAGTTTAAAGTGTTCTCTGGCCCGGCGAACGATGCCAAAGGCCGTGTGGCAGCGATTTGTGTTCCGGGTGGCGCACAGCTGACCCGTAAGCAGATCGACGAATACGGCGCTTTCGTTAATATCTACGGTGCCAAAGGATTGGCATGGTTGAAGGTTAACGATCGTGCTGCGGGTATGGAAGGCGTGCAAAGCCCGATTGCCAAATTCCTCAGTGCAGAAGTGCTGGAAGCGATCCTGGCGCGCACCAATGCGCAAACCGGTGACATTCTGTTCTTCGGTGCCGACAGCTTTAAAATCGTTACCGATGCGATGGGCGCGTTGCGCTTGAAAATCGGCCGCGATCTGGGCCTGACCAAGCTCGACAGCTGGGCACCGCTGTGGGTGGTCGATTTCCCAATGTTCGAGGAAGACGGCGAAGGTGGCCTGGCGGCGATGCACCATCCGTTTACCGCACCGCGCGATATGAGCCCGGAAGAGCTGCAAAAAGATCCGACCTCAGCCATCGCCAATGCTTACGATATGGTGCTGAACGGCTATGAAGTAGGTGGCGGCTCCGTACGTATTCACCGCAGTGAAATGCAGCAAACCGTCTTTAGTATCCTTGGCATCACTGAGCAAGAACAACGCGAGAAGTTCGGCTTCCTGCTGGATGCGCTGAAGTATGGCACTCCTCCGCATGCCGGTCTGGCCTTCGGCCTGGATCGTCTGGTGATGTTGGTGACCGGTACCGAGAACATCCGTGACGTTATCGCCTTCCCGAAAACCACTGCGGCAGCCTGTCTGATGACCGATGCACCAAGCTTCGCCAACCCGGCTTCATTGCAGGAACTGGCGATCAGCGTGGTGAAGAAAGCCTCAGCCGAACAAGAGAGCGAGTGATGAATTACAAGCGGCCCGAGTCTATTCTGGTGGTGATTTATGCAAAATCCAGTGGCCGGGTGCTGATGTTACAGCGGCGTGACGATACGGAGTTCTGGCAGTCGGTTACCGGCAGCCTTGAAGACGACGAATCGCCGCCGCATGCCGCACAGCGCGAAGTCATGGAAGAAATTGGCATTGATATCGCAGCAGAGGATCTGCTGTTGTTCGATTGCCAGCGCTGTGTGGAATTTGAACTCTTTGTCCATTTGCGACACCGCTATGCGCCGGGAACCACGCGTAATAAAGAGCACTGGTTCTGTCTGGCGTTACCTGATGAGCGCGATCCGGTCTTGACCGAGCATCATGCTTACCAATGGCTTGAGGCGTCCGAGGCGGTCAAACTGACCAAGTCCTGGAGTAATCAGCAGGCGATTGAAGAGTTTGTGATCCATTCTGTCCAGTAGTTCTTTTTGGAGATATTTTTATGGCAGGTCATAGTAAATGGGCCAACACCAAACACCGCAAAGCAGCTCAAGATTCCAAACGCGGTAAGATTTTCACTAAAATTATCCGTGAGCTGGTGACTGCCGCCAAATTGGGCGGCGGCGATCCGGGTTCCAACCCGCGTCTGCGTGCGGCTATTGATAAAGCGCTGTCCAACAACATGACACGCGATACCTTGAACCGTGCTATCGCCCGTGGCGTAGGCGGTGATGATGATACCAACATGGAAACCATCATCTATGAAGGTTACGGCCCTGGCGGTACCGCGGTGATGATCGATTGCCTGAGTGACAACCGTAACCGTACCGTGGCAGAAGTGCGCCATGCCTTCACCAAGTGTGGTGGCAACCTGGGTACCGACGGCTCCGTGGCCTATCTGTTCACCAAAAAAGGCGTGATCACCTATGCACCGGGTCTGGATGAAGACACGGTGATGGAAGCCGCGCTGGAAGCGGGTGCCGAAGATATCCAGACCTATGACGATGGTGCCATTGACGTCTTCACCGCTTGGGAAAATCTGGGTGAAGTGAAAGACGCGTTAACCGCCGCTGGTTTTGAGGCTGACTCGGCTGAAGTTTCCATGATCCCGTCTACCAAAGCGGATATGGATGCGGAAACGGCGCCTAAGTTACTGCGCCTGATCGACATGCTGGAAGACTGTGACGACGTGCAGGAGGTTTACCATAACGGTGAGATCTCCGACGAGATCGCTGCAACGCTGTAATGCGAGTGAATGATGGCGTTGCCAACCGGTAGCGCCAGGCAACAATCAATGCAGGGTGGTGGTAGCAATGGCGATCATACTGGGTATCGATCCCGGCTCGCGCGTCACCGGCTATGGCCTGATCCGTCAGCAGGGCCGCCAATTGACCTATGTTGCCAGCGGTTGTATTCGCACCGTGGTAGATGATATGCCGACGCGCCTGAAGCTGATTTATGCTGGCGTGAGCGAAATCATCACCCAGTTTCAACCAGATTTCTTCGCCATCGAACAGGTATTTATGGCCAAGAACCCGGACTCGGCGCTAAAGCTGGGGCAGGCGCGGGGCGTGGCGATTGTCGCCGCCGTCAATCAGAACCTGGAAGTGTTTGAGTATGCCGCGCGCCAGGTGAAACAGACGGTGGTCGGTACCGGTGCAGCGGAAAAGTCTCAGGTGCAGCATATGGTTCGCTCATTGCTGAAGCTATCTGCCAATCCACAGGCGGATGCCGCGGATGCGTTGGCTATTGCCATTACCCACTGCCATCTCAGCCAGAACGTGCTGCGTATGAGTGAAGGGCGGTTGAATCTGGCACGTGGGCGTTTGCGTTAGAGCCGTTGACAACGTGGCAATGTTGCTAAATGTCAGTAATCTGAGGCTGGATATTCATCCAGCCTTTTTTATGGTATAAGCTGTATCAATACTGCGTGGCAGTGCGCCACGTGCAGGGATCCATTCAGGAGGGGTAATGATAGGTCGTCTCAGAGGAATTATTCTGGAAAAGCAGCCACCGCTGGTGTTACTTGAAACCAATGGCGTCGGGTATGAAGTGCATATGCCGATGACCTGCTTTTACGAGCTGCCGGAGCTGGGGCAAGAGGCTATCGTGTTTACCCAATTCGTGGTGCGTGAAGATGCACAGCTGCTGTATGGGTTCAATGATAAGCAAGAGCGTGCGCTGTTCCGTGAGCTGATTAAAGTGAACGGCGTGGGGCCAAAACTGGCGCTAGCGATCCTTTCAGGCATGTCTGCCCAGCAGTTTGTCAGCGCGGTAGAACGTGAAGAGATCACTACGTTGATCAAATTGCCAGGCGTGGGCAAGAAAACCGCCGAGCGTCTGGTTGTCGAAATGAAAGACCGCTTCAAAGGCTTGAACGGCGATCTGTTCAACAACAGCAGCGAAATCCCCCTGCCGGCCAGTGCGGCCAAAGCGGCGGAGATGGATATTGAAGCCGAAGCGGCCTCTGCGCTGGTGGCCTTGGGCTATAAGCCGCAGGAAGCCAGCCGGATGGTCAGCAAGGTTGCCAAGCCGGGTGCGGATTGCGAGGCATTAATCCGCGAAGCATTGCGTGCCGCACTGTAGGCAGGGAAGGGGTAGACCATGATTGAAGCTGACCGCCTGATCTCTGCCGAGCCGTTCAATGAAGAAGAGGTGCTGGATCGTGCGATCCGTCCTAAGCTGCTGACGGAGTACGTCGGCCAGCCGCACGTGCGTGAGCAGATGGAAATCTTTATTCAGGCTGCCAAACAGCGCGGCGATGCACTGGACCATCTGTTGATCTTCGGGCCGCCTGGATTGGGTAAAACCACCTTGGCCAACATCGTGGCCAATGAGATGGGCGTTAATCTGCGAACCACTTCTGGCCCGGTGCTGGAAAAGGCTGGGGATTTGGCGGCAATGCTGACCAATCTGGAGCCGCATGACGTCCTGTTTATCGACGAAATCCACCGTCTTTCGCCGGTAGTGGAAGAGATCTTGTATCCTGCGATGGAAGACTATCAGCTGGATATCATGATCGGTGAAGGTCCGGCGGCGCGTTCGATCAAGCTCGACCTGCCACCGTTCACCCTGGTTGGTGCCACCACGCGGGCCGGTTCCTTGACCTCTCCATTACGCGATCGCTTCGGCATCGTGCAGCGTCTGGAGTTCTATCAGGTGGCCGATCTGGAGCATATCGTTTCCCGCAGTGCTAACTGCCTGGGGCTGGATCTGTCTACCGATGGGGCGCATGAAGTGGCATGTCGCGCCCGAGGTACACCACGTATTGCCAACCGTCTGCTGCGCCGCGTGCGCGACTTTGCCGAAGTACGTGCCAACGGGGTGATCAATGGTGAAGTGGCCATGCAGGCGTTGGATATGCTGAACGTCGATGCGGAAGGTTTCGACTATATGGACCGCAAGCTGTTGCTGGCGATCATCGACAAATTTACCGGTGGCCCGGTGGGGTTGGATAACCTGGCGGCGGCAATCGGTGAAGAGCGTGAAACGATAGAAGACGTGATCGAACCCTTCCTGATCCAACAGGGGTTTATTCAGCGTACTCCGCGTGGCCGAATGGCGACCAATCATGCCTATAAGCACTTTGGGATCGAGCGGGAAGATAAGTAGCAAACCAGGATTTACGCCAGGGGAAGCCCTGGCGTAATGAGATCAAGCCTGTTGCTTTTTCGACAGGCTCAGTACAAACAGCACCGCAGCACTTAACACTACCGAAGGCCCAGCTGGCGTATCGTAAAACGCCGAGAAGGTCAGCCCACTGGTGACTGCAATTATCCCTACTAATACCGCATAACCGGCCATTTGTTCAGGAGTGCGGGCAAAACGCCGTGCGGTTGCCGCCGGGATAATCAGTAGCGACGTAATAATCAGCGCGCCGACAAACTTCATTGCCAGCCCGATGGTCAAGGCGGTGACCAGCATTAAAATGGTGCGTGCGCGGGGCAGATTAACGCCATCGACATGCGCCATCTCTGGGCTGATGGTCATCGACAGCAGATCGCGCCATTGCCACCAGAGCACCAGCAGCACAATCACCACGCCAGTGCCGATCATCCAGATATCGCTGATCGTCACCGACAACAAATCCCCAAACAGGTACGCCATCAGATCTACGCGCACGTTGGACATCAGCGCGACCACTACCAGACCCAGCGATAGCGCACTATGCGCCATAATACCGAGCAGCGTATCGATCGACAACTGCGGGCGGCGCTCCAGCCAAACCAGCACCAGGGCCAACAGCAGCGTGACGGCAATCACGGCGTAAAACGGATTGATGTCCAGCAATAAGCCGAAGGCAACACCAAGCAGTGAAGCATGTGCCAGCGTATCGCCAAAGTAAGACATCCTGCGCCAGACCACAAAAGAACCCAACGGGCCCGCCGCCGCAGCCAACAGCACACCGGCCAGCCAGCCGGGCAATAACAGTTCAATCATGCCTCACGGCCCCCGGTTTTTTTCAGCACAATTCTGCCTTGCAGGTCGTGACGGTGATTATGGTGATGGCGGTAGACCGCCAACTGCTCAGCGCCCCGGTTACCGAACATGGCGATAAACTCCGGGTGCATCGACACCACTTCTGGCGTGCCGGAGCAGCAGATATGTTGGTTCAGGCACAGGACGTCGTCGGTTTTGGCCATCACCAGGTGCAGGTCATGGGAAACCATCAGCACTGCACAGCCCAGCTCTTTGCGCAATTGGTCGATCAGGTCGTATAACGCCAACTGGCCGTTAACGTCCACCCCTTGCGTGGGTTCATCCAGTACTAGCAACTGCGGCTGGTTCAACAGTGCTCGCGCCAGCAACACCCGTTGGTTTTCGCCACCGGACAATTTTTGCATTGGCTGTTCCAGCAGGTGCGCAGCCTGTACGCGTTTGAGCGCCGGCAGGATGTCGGCCTTTTTCACCCCAGGTTTGAGCCGCATAAAGCGGTTGACGGTCAGGGGCAGGGTGGCATCAAGGTGCAGCTTTTGCGGCACATAGCCAATGCGTAACCCCGGCAGACGTTCCAGCGTGCCTTCCGTAGGCGCAATCAGGCCCAGCACCACGCGAACCAGCGTTGACTTGCCCGCCCCGTTAGGCCCGAGGAGCGTCAGGATCCGACCCGGTTGCAGGTTGAGAGAGATATTTGTCAATATCCGTCGGGTACCAAAAGAGACAGAAATATTTTTTAGCGTTGCCAGTGTAGACATGTTGTGATTACATTTTGCAGAACTAACCGAATGTTATAATATCACGCTTCTTTGCTGAAAACGACGGGATTACTGATGATGGTACAGAAAAATAAATGGCTGCAACGCACTCTGCTGGCGGCGGCTTTGGTAATGGCGGGCAATGCGGCAGCTGCCGTAGTGACCTCTATCCGCCCACTGGGCTTTATCGCATCCGCTATCGCCGATGGGGTAACACCTACCGAGATTTTATTGCCGGACGGTGCCTCACCTCACGACTTCGCTTTGCGCCCGTCGGACATTCAGCGGCTGCGTAGCGCCGACCTGGTGCTGTGGGTAGGGCCAGATATGGAGGCTTTTCTGACCAAATCCCTGACGCAGTTGCCCGCCAATAAGCAATTGGCGATCGGTGAACTGCCTGCGGTACAGCCGTTGTTGATGAAAGGCGATGACGACGATGACCATGCAGCCGAAGCGCATAGTCATGCAGATGGCGACCATGGACACGACCATCATCACGGTGACTATAATATGCACGTTTGGCTGTCGCCAGAGGTGGCAAAAGTGACCGCGATCGCGGTTCACGACAGATTATTGGAACTTATGCCGCAAAATAAGGACAAATTAGACGCAAACCTGCGCCAGTTCGAGGATCAGCTAGCGCAAACTGATAAAAATCTTGTTAAGATGCTATCGCCTGTGCAAGGTAAGGGATATTTTGTTTTTCATGACGCTTATGGCTACTTTGAAAAACACTTCGGCTTGAGCCCACTGGGCCATTTTACCGTTAACCCCGAAATTCAACCTGGCGCACAGCGTTTACACCAAATTCGAACACAGTTGGTTGAGCAGAAAGCAGTCTGCGTTTTTGCTGAGCCACAATTCAGACCGGCCGTAATTAATGCCGTTGCCAAGGGTACCAATGTGCGTTCCGGAACGCTGGACCCGCTAGGCATCGGCATCGCACTGGGGAAAGACAGCTACGGGAACTTCCTGACAGCGCTGTCCAACCAGTACGTGAGCTGCCTGAAGTAAAGATTATGAGGATATTATTGAGTGCAGAAGATAGTCCGAACTATCACTCTGGCGTATAACAACCTGCCTCGGCCCCACCGCGTTATGCTAGGGTCGTTGACAGTCGTTACGTTGGCCGTCGCTGTTTGGCGGCCTTCCGTTTATCACCCAGAACATAACCCTATCGTTAAAAGCGTCGAGTTGGAAGCCAACCAGTTAAGGGTATTGCAGCCCGAAGCCAGTGAACCTATTGATGCCGACCAACCTACCCCCGATGATGACATCCCTGAGGATGAGCTGGACCAGAAGGTCGCCGGAGAGGAAGGTGTGCATGAATATGTGGTTTCTACCGGTGACACGCTCGGCAGTATTCTGACCCAGTACGGCATCGAAATGTCGGATGTTTCGCTACTGGCTTCACAGAACCGTGATTTGCGTAACCTGAAAATCGGCCAGCAACTCTCCTGGACGCTTACCGAAGATGGTGATCTTAAGCGCCTGACTTGGGAGGTTTCACGCCGTGAAACCCGCACCTATGATCGGGTGGGCAACACCTTTAAAGAAACCAAGGAAACCCAGAAGGGGGAATGGCGCAACAGCGTACTGACGGGCCAGTTGAACGGCAGCTTTGTCAGTAGCGCCTCGGCGGCTGGCCTGAACCGTGCCGAGATCAATGCAGTGATCAAAGCCCTGCAATGGCAGCTTGATTTTCGTAAGCTGCGTAAAGGCGATCAGTTTGCAGTGTTGATGTCGCGCGAAGAGTTTGATGGCAAGAGCGAACAGAGCCAACTGTTGGGCGTACGTATGCGTAGCAGCGGCAAAGACTACTTCGCCATTCGCGCCGATGACGGTAAATTCTATGATCGTCAGGGTTCCGGTCTGGCGCGTGGCTTTATGCGTTTCCCGACCATGAAGCAGTTCCGTATTTCTTCCAACTTTAATCCACGTCGTGTAAATCCGGTGACCGGGCGCATTGCACCGCATAAAGGCGTCGACTTTGCCATGCCGGTCGGCACGCCAGTATTGGCGGTGGGTGACGGTGAAGTGGTGATCGCCAAGCGCAGCGGCGCAGCAGGTAACTATGTCGCGATCCGTCATGGCCGCCAATACACCACTCGTTACATGCACCTGAAAAAGCTGCTGGTCAAGCCAGGGCAGAAGGTGAAGCGTGGCGATCGTATCGCGCTTTCCGGCAACACCGGCCGCTCTACCGGCCCACATTTGCACTATGAACTGTGGACCAACCAGCAGGCGGTGAACCCATTGACGGCTAAATTGCCACGCTCTGAAGGGCTGATGGGTAAAGATCGCAGCGATTACCTGGCGCAGGTGAAGGAAGTGGTGCCGCAGTTGCAGCTGGATTAACCATCGCTATCCCTTATGATTTCTCATCGGCCTGATTTCGGGCCGATGTTTTTATTTCTAACTGAATACCACGTCCTATGGACGTGGTTATCGGCGTTTTGGCTCTGCCAGTAATGCTACTCATGGGAAAATCCGAATCTGTTATCCCCATAACTGATAAGGATTTAACCATG
>NZ_JAGQDC010000081.1 GCF_023282985.1 Serratia silvae
CGCAATGATGCTGACCTGAAACACGCCGGTGTACAGCCGGTGATCGCCGCCGAGTGTATTGCTTGCGGTGTCCCCAGGGATGGTGAAGGCTCGCAGGTAGGTCTCGCCCTCCGCCGGCGTGTAGGCCGTGTTCTCGAAAACGATCTTAAGCTTCTCCGACCTGGCAGCGTTCCAGGCGATGAGCTTTGCCTCGTAGATCGAGGCGATGATTGCGTGCGACATCAGGCCACCTCGTACACAAGCGAAGGCGATACGC
>NZ_JAGQDC010000028.1 GCF_023282985.1 Serratia silvae
GTGCTTTCGCTTGCTAACTCGAGGTGGCGTATATTACGCTTTCCTCTTTCAGAGTCAACCTTAATTTCAGGTTTTTTTCTCTGCGACCCCCGGAGACTCTGTGAAGTTGTTCACATGTTCCGTGTCGATGGAGGCGCATTATAGGGAGTTCCACGCAGGCCGCAACAGGTATTTTCAACAAAAATCACCGTTTGCTGCATTCCACAGCAAAACCCGTCCTTATACCCGGTTATGCACTAACTTATCCACAGAACGCATTTGGTCGGAAAATTTACGAGCGCCACGCAAACGTTTTCGCTACAATTCCCCGCGACGAAACAATCCCCGTTTTTATCGGGGCGCTACCTGAATCTGTTCCTGTCCTTCTCTATATAGGAAGAAATCCCCTCTATATAAGAAGCAACAAGGTGGAGATCCACGTAACGCTCTTTTATTGCGACTCAAAGCCAAGGGATAAAACCATGCAACAACCTCGTCCAATCCGCCGGGCCCTGCTCAGCGTGTCCGACAAAGCCGGAATCGTTGAATTCGCCGAAGCCCTCTCCCAGAGAGGCGTCGAATTACTCTCCACCGGTGGCACTGCCCGCCTGCTGGCCGATGCCGGTCTGCCTGTTACCGAAGTTTCCGACTACACCGGCTTCCCGGAGATGATGGACGGACGAGTCAAAACCCTGCACCCGAAAGTGCACGGTGGCATTCTGGGCCGTCGCGGCCAGGATGATGCCATCATGGAACAACATGCGATCCAACCGATCGATATGGTGGTGGTAAACCTGTATCCCTTCGCGCAAACCGTCGCTCGCCCAGATTGCTCGCGGGAAGACGCCGTAGAGAATATCGATATCGGTGGCCCAACCATGGTGCGCTCCGCCGCCAAGAACCATAAAGACGTGGCTATCGTGGTCAAGAGCAGTGACTACGCCGCAGTGATCACCGAGATGGATAACAACAACGGTTCACTGTTGTACCCAACCCGTTTCGACCTGGCGATCAAAGCGTTTGAGCATACCGCCGCCTATGACAGCATGATCGCCAACTACTTTGGTACCCTGGTGCCAGCCTATCACGGTGAGACCGAACAGCCTTCCGGCCACTTCCCACGTACGCTGAACCTGAACTACGTCAAGAAGCAGGATATGCGCTACGGTGAAAACAGCCACCAGCAAGCTGCCTTCTATATAGAAGAGAATGTGCAGGAGGCCTCCGTCGCCACCGCCGACCAACTGCAGGGTAAAGCGCTCTCTTACAACAATATCGCTGATACCGATGCGGCACTGGAATGCGTGAAAGAGTTTGCCGAGCCGGCCTGCGTGATCGTCAAACATGCCAACCCTTGTGGCGTCGCAATCGGTGAAAACCTGTTTGCCGCCTATGAGCGCGCCTACCAAACCGACCCAACCTCGGCCTTTGGCGGCATTATTGCCTTCAACCGTGAACTGGATGCCCAAACGGCACAGGCGATCATCAGCCGTCAGTTTGTTGAAGTCATCATTGCGCCAAGCATCAGTGAAGAAGCCCGCACTCTGCTGGCAGCGAAACAGAACGTACGCGTGCTGGCCTGTGGCCAATGGCAACAGCGCGTCACCGGGCTGGACTTTAAGCGCGTCAACGGTGGTCTGTTAGTGCAGGATCGCGATCTGGGTATGGTGACCGAGGCCGATTTGCGCGTGGTATCCGAACGCCAGCCAACCGCTCAGGAACTGCGTGATGCGCTGTTCTGCTGGAAAGTGGCCAAGTTCGTTAAATCTAACGCCATCGTCTATGCGCGCGACAACATGACCATCGGCATAGGTGCCGGGCAGATGAGCCGCGTTTACTCCGCCAAGATCGCCGGGATCAAAGCCGCTGACGAAGGGCTGGAAGTCAAAGGCTCCGCCATGGCGTCCGACGCCTTCTTCCCGTTCCGTGATGGCATTGATGCGGCTGCGGCTGTTGGTATTACCTGCGTGATCCAGCCGGGCGGTTCAATTCGTGATGATGAAGTGATTGCGGCAGCCAACGAACACGGCATCGCGATGATCTTCACCGACATGCGCCACTTCCGCCATTAATCCCTTTTGCTGCGTGCGCTCAATGCGCACGCCGTTTATGGAGCACCTGATGAATATTCTAATTATTGGCAACGGCGGGCGTGAACATGCGCTGGCCTGGAAAGCGGCCCAATCGCCCTTGGCAGATAAGGTTTACGTGGCACCGGGTAATGCCGGTACCGCATTGGAAAGCAATCTGACCAACGTCGATATCTCCCCAACCGATATCCCGGCTCTGGTTGCTTTTGCCAAGGACAATGCTATCGATCTCACCATCGTTGGCCCGGAAGCACCGTTGGTGATCGGCGTGGTGGATGCCTTCCAGGCTGCCGGGTTGAAAATCTTTGGCCCGTCGCAAGCCGCAGCACAGCTTGAAGGCTCCAAAGCTTTTACCAAGGATTTCCTGGCTCGCCACGCCATCCCAAGCGCCGCATACCAGAACTTTACCGAAGTGGAACCGGCCTTGGCCTATGTACGCAGCCAAGGCGCACCGATTGTCATCAAGGCCGACGGCCTGGCAGCAGGCAAGGGTGTGATCGTCGCGATGACGTTGCAGGAAGCCGAAGACGCCATTCAGGATATGCTGGCGGGTAATGCGTTCGGCAACGCCGGGCACCGCATCGTGATCGAGGAGTTCCTGACAGGCGAAGAGGCCAGCTTTATCGTCATGGTCGATGGCGAGAACGTGGTGCCTATGGCTACCAGCCAGGATCATAAACGTGTCGGTGATGGTGATACCGGCCCGAATACCGGCGGCATGGGCGCCTACTCGCCTGCACCAGTGGTGACGGATGAGATCCACCAGCGCGTGATGGACCAGGTGATCTGGCCAACCGTGCGCGGCATGGCGGCAGAAGGCAACACCTACGTCGGCTTCCTGTACGCTGGCCTGATGATTTCTGACGATGGCCAACCCAAGGTGATCGAATTCAACTGCCGCTTTGGCGATCCGGAAACTCAGCCGATCATGCTGCGTCTGCGCTCCGACCTGGTTGAACTCTGTTTGGCAGGGGCCGAAGGCAAGCTGAATGAGAAGACCTCCGAGTGGGATGAACGCCCTGCCCTCGGCGTGGTGTTAGCAGCGGGTGGCTATCCTGCGGATTATCGCCAAGGGGATGTGATCCACGGTTTGCCGCAGCAAGAAGACGCCAACGGCAAAGTGTTCCATGCCGGAACGCGTATGCAAGGGAATGAAGTCGTGACCAACGGCGGGCGCGTATTGTGCGTAACGGCATTGGGCGCAACGGTGGCTCAAGCTCAGCAGTTAGCCTATCAGCTAGCGGAAGGTATTCAGTGGCAAGGCAGCTTCTGCCGCAAGGATATCGGCTACCGCGCTATCGCACGCGAGCAGTAACAGCTATTGAGATATCAGGAGAGGCTCTGTTCGCAGGGCCTTTTTTATGCGCTACAGCGTGTCTTTGGTCGGTTCCCAACTGCAGAAATCATTGTTTGCCACCAGCAACAGCTCACGACCTTTCGGCCCATCCAACCAGGCTACGCTCACTGGCTGACTGCTATTGGCCGCACGCCGCATGATCCACTCTTCGGCCTGTTGGTCCAAACCTGGCTTCACGACTTCGCCGTTGCACAGCTTCACAGCGCCTTGCTGCCAATGCCCCTGTAACAGCCGTACACGGCCGGCATTAAGCGCATCGCTCAATTCCAGTATCCGCCGTGCCTGATATTGATAGAGCACGACTTCATCGTTGGAGAGCTTCTGGCGCTGCGTGGCCAGTTGGCGCTGCATAAAGCTGACTGTACCGTTGGCGGTGAAACGCAGTTGAATGGAGTCGCGATCACCATCGGCATCGGTGCGTTTGATTTGGTACAACACGCCATGTTGATATTCATACAACGTTGTGACGGTACCCGGCCCACGATAAGGGCTGTAGACACTCAACAGCGCCACAGGCTGCTGCTGGCCGTCATCCATCCGCCACACCCGCATCACCCCCTGGTCGGCCACAAAGCCGCTGGCGGTAAAGGTTGGCGGGGCAGAACGGAAACTACAAGCACTCAAGGCAGCAACAACCGTCACCGCCATGAGTGCCCGTTGAATAAACAAAAGGGGCGCCAACGCCCCCCTGTTTAAACCTTTCTGCAACACGCGATTAAGACTTAACCGCGTCTTTCAGTGCTTTACCAGAAACGAACGCAGGCACGTTAGCTGCTGCGATTTTGATTTCTTTACCAGTCTGTGGGTTGCGGCCAGTGCGCTCGCTACGATGGTTTACCTTGAAAGTACCGAAACCAACCAATTGTACTGCATCACCTTCTTTCAGGGACTCAGTAATGGCAGCCAGGGTAGATTCCAGAGCCAGCTTAGCTTGAGCCTTGGAAAGGTCAGCCTTCTCTGCGATTACATCAATCAGTTGAGTCTTGTTCATAAGTTATCCTTACAGTGTGTTTATCGTTTGCAAAGCATCGAGTGCGACGGATATGCCGATGGACAGCACTCTCCTGCATACACGCACCGATAGCCACTTTTTTTTCGCCCCCCAAATGTAGACCAGACAGGGTGCGGATGTGAAGCCTTAAGGCACGACAAATCAGACGTTAAATCACGTTTTCTTGCCTTATTGCGTTAAATTTATCCCAATGTTACTAATCGCGGCCTCGCGCAGGTCAGATCGTAACCCTTTGATCAGATCCAGATCACGCTCCTCGCAGGCAGCCAACAGACGGAAAATCTCCCATTGAATGTCCCATTCTTCCTCAACGGCAGGCAGAATTTTCAACTCTTCGTCGGTCATTTCTTTGCCAGCTTGGGTCATTTCCAACATCGCCACGGTGCGAATTGAGGTTTCGCTGATGGCAATGGCGTGCTCCAACGTCTCTCCGCTGAGGCGCGAATGGATCAGTTCCCCTAATGCAATACAGGCATCAATCGCCGGGTAAACGCCGTAAAGATCGTAATCTTCTGCCGACGGGATTGCCTCTTCCAACTTTTCCAGCTGGCTGTCAAAGTTGACCTTGGCGTCTTTCACCACCAGCGTTTCCCAGACCAAGTCCAGGATACGGCGATAAACGGCCGGATCGCCAAACTCCGTCTGCAGACAGAACATCTGGTAATTCGGGTACATACGCTCGCACAGGCAGGCCATAAAGGTCAAATGCTGCCAGCTTTCCAGCTTTTCCAAGCGTAAATGAATCGGGTTACGTAGCATGGTCTACTCTCTTACTCGTTATCTGCCGCGCAGTGTACCCGAAATCGCTCATTGCGACACCTCTGGATGCTGCTGTAACCAGCGTATAAAGGCCGGACGGCGTGATGCAATGGCATCGGCCCAACGCGTGGGTTCCGGCAAGCGGTAGCCTGCCATGCAGCGTTGTACCCAAGCCAATGCGCTGTCGGTGCCCACGCGATGGCCCGTGGCGATAAACAACGGATTACAGCGCTCTTTGCTGCGCCATACCCATCCTAGCTGTTCACCCTTGTCCTCCAGCGCGGCCAGCGAGCCCACGGTAGCGTCCAGCGGGGAAAATTTACCACATAAACGCTTCTTGGCCACGCCAATGGTCGGTACGTTGACCAGCAGGCCAAAGTGGCTGGCAACCCCCAGGCGTCTTGGATGGGAAATGCCATGACCATCGACAAAAATCAGATCAGGTTTCTGGCGCAACTGCTCCCAGGCGGCGATCAGCGCAGGGTACTCGCGAAACGAGAGAAATCCAGGGATATAGGGCATGGTGGTGCTGATACGGGCGATTTGATACTCCACCAGTTCCAGTGAAGGATAGCGCAGGATAGCAATGGCGGCGCGTGTTACCGCGCCTTCTTGCTCAAAACCGACGTCCGCACCGGCGATAAACGCCGGTGGGTCTTGCAGAAAATCATCGTGACGAATGACTTCCCCGGCGCGCCGTAGCTGTTCGGCGCGCAGAGCCTGAGTATCGATCACAGCGTCTCCTTGCGGTTTAGCGGTGGTATTTGGCCGATAGCGCATGCACCGCTTCAACGAAGGCCCCGGCATGTTCCGGTGGCACATCTTGATGAATACCGTGGCCAAGGTTGAAGACATGACCTTCGCCCTGGCCAAAACCGGCCAGAATGGTTTCCACTTCCTGGGCGATGCGTTCCGGTGCGGCATACAGCATGGAAGGGTCCATATTCCCCTGTAGCGCGACTTTATCGCCCACACGGCGGCGCGCATCGGCAATATCTGTGGTCCAATCCAGGCCCAGCGCATCGCAACCGGTGGCTGCCATCGCTTCCAGCCACTGGCCGCCGCCTTTGGTGAACAGCGTCACCGGCACCCGGCGTCCGTCATTTTCACGCAGCAGGCCATCAACGATTTTATGCATATAGTGCAGTGAGAATTCGCGATAATCACGCCCCGTCAGCACGCCGCCCCAGGTGTCGAATACCATTACGGACTGCGCCCCGGCCTTGATCTGGGCATTGAGATACAGGATCACGCTGTCCGCCAGTTTATCCAGCAGCAAATGTAGCGTCTGCGGCTCGGCGTACATCATTTTCTTCAGTTTGGTGAATGCCTTGCTGCTGCCGCCTTCGACCATATAGGTCGCCAACGTCCACGGGCTGCCGGAGAAACCAATCAGGGGCACTTCCCCCTTCAATTCACGGCGGATGGTGCGCACCGCGTTCATGACATAACCCAGTTCGTCTTCCGGATCGAAGGCAGGCAGCTTCTCTACATCGGCACGACAGGTGATTGGCGAAGAAAAACGCGGGCCTTCCCCAGTTTCGAAATAGAGCCCAAGCCCCATGGCATCGGGAATGGTGAGAATGTCGGAGAACAGGATGGCGGCGTCCAGTGCATAACGGCGCAGAGGCTGTAATGTCACCTCGCAGGCCAGTTCGGCATTTTTGCACAGCGACATGAAATCCCCGGCCTGAGCACGGGTGGCTTTGTACTCTGGCAAATAACGACCGGCCTGGCGCATCATCCATACAGGGGTGAGATCCACCGGCTGGCGCAGCAGCGCACGCAGGTAGCGATCGTTCTTCAACTCATTCATTTCTTGGGCTCCCTTGATTATCTGCCGCCATTGTACATTATTCTGCCCGACACAGCGCCACGGTGTCCTCAATCAGGCGACGTGCCACGGTACCAGGCGGTGGCAGCATCGGCAGTTGGTCATAGCGATACCAGCCCGCATTGAGCAACTCCTTCGGATCGTGGCGCAGTTCACCGCCCTGATACTCGGCCATAAACGCCATCATCAGCGAATGAGGGAACGGCCAGGGTTGCGAAGTCACGTAACGCAGGTTGGTAATGGCGATATTACTTTCTTCCATCACCTCGCGCGCTACGGCCTGCTCCAGGGTTTCCCCCACCTCCACAAACCCCGCCAATACGGTATGGATACCCCCACGGTGGCGCACATGCTGTGCCAGCAGGATCTCATCATTGCGGCGGATAGCGACAATGACGCAAGGAGCAATCTGCGGATAATAACGTTCGCGGCAGTGATCACACAGGCAGGCGCTTTCGGTACGGCTAAGGTGCATCTCATGACCGCAGTAGCCACAGAACCGGTGCGAGCGATAAAAGTCGGCCAGCTGTACGCCGCGCCCGGCCAGTTGGAACAGACCGCGATCGAGGCTGAGCAGTTGCCGCACCGAGCCCATCTCTTTGGGCATCGGTTGGCGCACCAGCCAGACCGGTGCTCCCTCCCATTCGCCGATTTGACGAGCCGGTCGGCCTTGCAAGGAAAATAATGCGGCAGAACCAAACGGCAAATCACCGTTTGGTAACCAAATTTTGCTTTCATGGCTGACGATCCACCAGCCATTTTCGTTACCCGTTAATGCAAGTTCCATATGTTGTTGCACAACCTCTGCTTCACTGGCAATCTAGGAATGGTCTTTGTTACATTTTATTAACTTACTTTTTCTTTCTCTTACACACGGAGTCAACCATGCTCAACCGATTGGAAAGCCTGACTCAGCGCGTTGGTGGCAGTAATGAATTAGTCGATCAATGGTTACAGGCCCGCAAACAGCTACTGGTGGCTTATTGCAGTTTAGTCGGCATTAAACCCAACAAAGAAAAGCATACGCCGCTCAATGAAAAAGCGCTGGAGAACTTTTGCCATAATCTGGTGGATTATCTCTCTGCCGGGCATTTTCACATTTATGACAAAATTATCAAACAGGTGGAAGGCTCCGCCAGCCCGAAAATGGCGCTGACCACCAAGTTCTACCCCAAATTACAGGCCAATACTGAAACCGTAATGGCATTCCATGACCGCTATACCGAAGTCGATATTGATCAGGATGTGTGTGTCGAACTCAATCAGGCGCTGTCAGACATCGGCGAAGCCTTGGCATCACGTTTCGCTTTGGAAGATCAGTTGATCCAGTTGGCGGCAGAAACCTGGCAGCAGGGCCAGCCTGGCACCACCAATCCTGAAACTCTGCCACATCCGGCCTGATCTCTATCCCCCTATAGATTTCAAGTCGTAGCCAGGCTCAGATATACAGATAACAACGCTACGGCTCGAAAGATGAAGGGGGAGGCCTTGTAGTTTTTGTTGGCCCTCTTATACTGAGGACTCTTGTCGGAGTGCCTAGCGCTGATTTTTCATCAAATTAGCCAGGCTGAGACCGTTAATTCGGGATCCGCGGAACCTGATCGGGTTAATACCCGCGAAGGGAACAAGAGTAATCTATCGCCATAGGCAAGAGGCTCCCGCCAGGGGCTGTGCCAGCCTTACCGGCTACCATCATTACTCCCTCCGAGCTCCAGACAAGCAATTTTCCACACATCACTACACTGATAGGAATTTGCTATGTCTACCGTGAACAAACCTCGCGCCCGTAAACAACAGCGTGACCAAGCGCAAGATTTTATCGACTCTTTGCAAGGCGTCACCTTCCCCAATTCACAGCGGATCTATCTCGCTGGCTCGCGCAGCGATATTCAAGTGCCGATGCGTGAAATCCAGCTCAGCCCGACGCTGATTGGCGGCAACAAAGACCAGCCCCAATATGAACAGAACGAAGCCATTCCGGTGTATGACACCGCAGGGCCATATGGTGATCCGCAGGCAGTGCTCGATGTACACCGTGGTTTGGCAAAAGTACGTGCGGGCTGGATCGCCGAACGTGCCGATACCGAAACATTAAGCGGCGTCAGTTCCGGCTTTACCCAGCAACGGTTGGCAGATGTTGGATTGGACCATCTGCGCTTTGAGCACCTGCCGCAGCCCCGTAAGGCCCTGGTAGGGAAATGCGTTACGCAGTTGCACTATGCCCGCGCGGGTATTGTCACCCCAGAGATGGAGTTTATCGCCATCCGCGAAAATATGGGCCGGGAGCGCATTCGCGGTGAAGTGCTGCGCCACCAGCATCCCGGCCAGAGCTGGGGCGCTAACCTGCCGGAAAACATTACGCCGGAATTTGTGCGCCAGGAAGTGGCCGCTGGCCGCGCCATCATCCCCGCCAACATCAACCACCCGGAATCCGAGCCGATGATCATTGGCCGTAATTTCCTGGTGAAGGTGAACGCCAATATCGGCAACTCGGCGGTCACCTCCTCGATCGAAGAAGAAGTCGAGAAGCTGGTGTGGTCAACCCGCTGGGGCGCTGACACCGTGATGGATCTCTCCACGGGCCGCTATATCCACGAAACCCGCGAATGGATCCTGCGTAACAGCCCGGTGCCGATTGGAACGGTGCCGATCTATCAGGCGCTGGAGAAAGTGAACGGCGTGGCGGAGAACCTGACCTGGGAAATGTTCCGCGATACCTTGCTGGAACAGGCTGAGCAAGGCGTCGATTACTTCACCATTCACGCCGGGGTGTTGCTGCGCTATGTGCCGATGACCGCCAAGCGACTGACCGGCATTGTCTCCCGTGGCGGCTCGATCATGGCGAAGTGGTGCCTGTCGCATCATCAGGAGAACTTCCTCTATCAGCACTTCCGCGAGATCTGCGAAATTTGCGCCGCTTACGATGTCTCGCTGTCACTCGGCGACGGCCTGCGCCCAGGTTCGATCCAGGATGCCAATGACGAAGCGCAATTCGCTGAGCTGCATACCCTGGGTGAACTGACCAAGATTGCCTGGGAATATGACGTTCAGGTGATGATCGAAGGCCCAGGCCACGTGCCGATGCAGATGATCCGCCGCAACATGACCGAGGAGCTGGAACATTGCCATGAAGCGCCGTTCTATACGCTTGGGCCATTGACCACCGATATCGCACCGGGTTACGACCATTTCACCTCTGGGATCGGCGCGGCGATGATCGGCTGGTTCGGCTGCGCGATGCTTTGCTACGTGACGCCGAAGGAGCACCTGGGGCTGCCGAATAAAGAAGACGTGAAGCAGGGGCTGATCACCTACAAGATCGCCGCCCACGCTGCCGACTTGGCAAAAGGCCATCCGGGCGCACAGATCCGCGATAACGCCATGTCCAAGGCACGCTTTGAATTCCGTTGGGAAGATCAGTTCAACCTGGCGCTGGATCCACAAACCGCCCGCGCCTATCACGACGAAACGCTGCCGCAAGAGTCCGGCAAGATCGCCCACTTCTGTTCCATGTGTGGGCCGAAGTTCTGCTCGATGAAGATTTCCCAGGAAGTGCGTGACTATGCCGCCGCCCAGGAAGCAGCCAAACCAATCGAAGTGCAACTGACCGGGATGGAGAAAATGTCGGCCGAATTCCGCTCACGCGGCAGCGAGCTGTACCACAGTGCGGCCAATTTGCAGGAGGAGATAAATAATGACTAACCTCACCTCTCCCTTCCCTGCAACACCGCACAAGCTGGGTTTATACCCGGTCGTCGACAGTGTTGAATGGATCGCCCGCCTGCTGGAGGCAAGCGTTACCACTATCCAACTACGCATCAAAGATCTGCCAGACGAGCAAGTGGAGGCGGACATTGCCGCCGCCATCGCCCTTGGCAAGCGCTATCAGGCCCGGCTGTTTATCAATGATTATTGGCGGCTGGCGATTAAGCATGATGCCTACGGCGTCCACCTGGGACAGGAGGATTTGGACACCACCGATCTAGCTGCCATCCATCAAGCAGGATTACGTCTGGGCGTTTCTACCCATGACGATACCGAACTGGCCCGCGCGATCGCCGTAAAACCTTCCTATATCGCATTGGGGCATATCTTCCCAACGCAGACCAAGGAGATGCCCTCTGAGCCGCAAGGCTTGGCCGAGTTGAAACGCCACGTCGCCGGATTGCAGCAGTATCCAACTGTAGCCATTGGCGGGATCAGCATCGAACGCGTCCCCGCCGTGCTGGCCTGCGGCGTTGGCAGCGTGGCCGTGGTCAGCGCCATCACCCAGGCACCAGACTGGCGCGCCGCTACGGCAACGCTGCTGCAACTGATTGAAGGCAAGGAGTCATGCGATGCTCAATGACCAAGAGTTCTTGCGTTACAGCAGGCAGCTACTGCTGGAGGACGTCGGCCCCGAGGGGCAGGAAAAGCTGAAACAAGCCACGGTGCTGATCGTCGGATTAGGAGGGTTAGGCTCCCCGGCTGCGCTGTATCTGGCTGCAGCAGGTGTCGGTACACTGCTGCTGGCCGATGATGACCAACTGCACATTACCAATCTACAACGGCAAATTCTGTACCGCACTGGTGATATCGCCACCAGCAAGGCTCAGTTGGCAAAGAACCATTTGCAAGCACTGAACCCTCTGGTGGAGTCGATCGCGCTGGAGCAACGCCTGCAAGGGGTTACGCTGAACGATGCGGTCGCCCGTGCCGATCTGGTGCTCGATTGCAGTGACAACATGGCCACCCGTCATGCGGTAAATGCTGCCTGCATCCAAGCCAGCGTGCCGTTGATCAGCGGCAGCGCGGTGGGGTTCAGCGGCCAGTTGCTGGTTATCGAACCGCCCTATGCCCATGGCTGTTATGCCTGCCTCTACCCGGAGCAGACCGAACCGCAGCGTAACTGCCGTACTGCGGGCGTGCTCGGCCCGGTCGTCGGCGTGATCGGCACGCTGCAGGCGCTGGAAGCGATAAAGATGCTGGCTGGGCTACCTTCCTCTCTTAGCGGCAAGCTGCGCCTGTTCGACGGCAAGCAGCAAAGCTGGAGCACCCTGCAACTGAGCAAGGCCAGCTCCTGCCCCCTCTGCGGAGAACCAGCATGAAGATCACCCTCAACGATCAACCGCTGGAGCTGGAGCAGCCGTTAAGCATCGGCGCGTTGCTCGAACGGCTGGAACGCCACCAGTCAGGCTGCGCCTTGGCGATCAACCAGGTCATCATTCCACGCAGCGACTGGGCCACCCGTCAGGTGCAGGACGGTGATGATATCTTGCTGTTTCAAGCGATTGCCGGAGGCTGACATGCTGCAAATCGCCGATACCACCTTCACCTCACGCCTGTTTACCGGCACGGGGAAATTCGCCACGCCCGAGTTAATGCTGGCTGCGCTACAAGCCTCCGGTTCACAGCTGGTCACCATGGCGATGAAACGCGTCGACCTGCGCGGCGGTAATGACGCCATTCTGGCACCGTTGCAAAGGCTGGGCGTGAAACTACTGCCCAACACTTCCGGGGCAAAAACGGCAGATGAAGCGGTGTTTGCCGCCCGACTGGCGCGCGAAGCGTTGGGGACTCACTGGGTCAAACTGGAAATTCACCCAGAGGTGAAATACCTGCTGCCAGACCCGATAGAAACGCTCAAGGCGGCGGAAACCCTGGTCAAACAGGGCTTTGTGGTGCTGCCTTACTGCGGTGCCGATCCGGTGTTGTGTAAGCGGCTGGAGGAGGTAGGTTGTGCCGCCGTGATGCCACTCGGCGCGCCAATCGGTTCTAACCGTGGCTTACTGACCCATGACTTCCTTGAGATCATCATTGAACAGGCTAAAGTGCCGGTAGTGATTGATGCCGGGATCGGTGCCCCTAGCCACGCGTTAGAAGCGATGGAACTGGGAGCCGATGCGGTACTGGTCAATACCGCCATCGCCGTGGCACGGGATCCGGTGCAAATGGCCCAGGCATTCCGTTTGGCGCTAGAGGCCGGAGAGTTAGCGCGCAGCTCCGGGCTTGGCAGCCGCCAGTCGATCGCCGCCGCATCCAGTCCGCTGACGGCGTTTCTCAGTCATTCAGAGGAGACGCGCTGATGGCCAGTGATTTTAGCGAGCGCCTGCCAGGGTGGGATTGGGATGACCTGACGCTGCGTATTAACGGCAAAACGGCACGTGACGTTGAGCAGGCGTTGAATAGCGCCAAGCTGACGCGGGAGGATTTTATGGCGCTGATCTCCCCTGCCGCCGCTCCCTATCTGGAACCCCTAGCGCAACGAGCACAGCAGCTCACTCGCCAGCGTTTCGGTAACGTGGTGAGCTTTTATGTGCCGTTATATCTATCTAACCTGTGTGCCAACGATTGTACCTACTGTGGTTTTTCGATGAGTAACCACCTCAAGCGCAAAACGCTGGATGCGGCAGAGATCGAACGGGAATGCGCGGCCATCAAGGCGCTAGGGTTTGAACACCTGCTGCTGGTGACCGGGGAACATCAGCGCAAAGTCGGCATGGATTACTTCCGCCAGCATATTCCGGCGATCCGCCGCCATTTCAGTTCGCTGATGATGGAGGTACAGCCCCTGGCGCAGCAGGACTACGCCGAGCTGAAAGCCCTTGGGCTGGATGGCGTGTTGGTCTATCAGGAAACCTATCATCCCGCGACCTATCAGCAGCACCATCTGCGTGGCCAGAAACAGGATTTTCACTGGCGGCTGAGTACACCGGATCGTCTGGGTCGTGCCGGGATCGACAAGATCGGCTTGGGGGCGCTGATCGGGCTTTCCAGCAGTTGGCGTACGGATTGCTATCTGCTGGCGGAACATCTGTTCTATCTGCAACAAACTTACTGGCAGAGCCGTTTCTCGATCTCATTCCCTCGCCTGCGGCCCTGCGCCGGTGGCATTGAACCGGCCTCGATCATGAGCGAACCGCAACTGGTGCAGTTGATCTGCGCTTTCCGGCTATTCGCACCTGACGTAGAACTTTCATTATCTACCCGGGAGTCGGCCTTCTTCCGCGACCATATGATCCCGGTAGCCATCAACAGCGTCAGTGCCGGTTCCAAAACCCAGCCGGGCGGTTACGCCGACGATGTGCCGCCAGAGCTGGAACAGTTCGAACCGCACGACAGCCGAACACCGCAGCAGGTCGCACAGGCGATCGGTGCCGCTGGGCTACAACCTGTGTGGAAAGATTGGGATGATTATCTGGGACGCGCTACGCAACTGCCTGCAACGGTTGCACCGTCGCGTCAATAGGGCTGGAAACACTGCGCAAAGCCGCCAAGGCGAGCTGGCAAGGAAAAATGGCCTCGTTATAGTGGCGATGTTGGCAAGCGATCCTAAGCCAACCAAGGTTATCTCTCCCCTCTTGATAACCTTGCTTACCAAACACCGGAGCGTGCGGGGACTGGCCGCTCGCTCCGGTTCCTTGGTTGACTTCGCCTATAAAATATAACTTATACGTTATTATAATCCATAGGTTATGTTGACTATTCACCTGTGGGGCTTATATGTATGAATTGCTATTTCACCCCGAGGCAGAGAGCGAAATTTATGAGCTCGAACCTGTTATGCAGGCCAAGGAGCTTAAAGGACTTGAAAAGCTGGAAGCTAAAGGACCGGAACTGAAAGATGACAGTTAAAGGTATCAAATTTTCAGAAGTTAAAGCCAAATCGCTGGCTAATCCTGAGGTTAAAAAGGCCTATGAGGAAGAAAGCCAGGAAGAGGAACTTCGCGCAGTCCTGATCGAGATGAAGTCTAAATCAGGTCTGACAAGCACAGAAATAGCTGTACGAATGGGGGTCAGCCAACCCGCAGTGAGTCGGCTAGAGAGGAATTTACGACGATATGCAGCGGCTTGTGGAATGCGCATTAAACTGTCCCTTGGTTAACAACGCCCGCTAGCGCTACCTTTTCCCTTGCAGGGGACGCTGTATATACTGCGCCCCTATAAACGTTTCAATCCACCGCCTGAGGTTTCATACGTATACCCACAATGGCCGAAAGCAGGCACCCTAGCGCCAGATAGGCGGCAACCAGATGCCAGGAGCCGCCCATCAACTCCACCAGCAACACGGCAATAAATGGCGTGAAGCCACCGCCGACCACGCTAGCGACCTGATAGCCCACCCCGGCTCCGCTATAGCGGTATGCGGTGCCGAACAGCTCGGTAAACATCGGTTGCTGCACGCTGACCAGCATGTCGTGCGCCATATTTCCCAGCATGATGGCAAAGAAGATAATCATCACCGTGTTACGGCTCTCGAGCGCCATGAAAAACGGCACCGTGCTGGCAACACCAATCAATGCTCCTGTCACGTAGATCCGCCGTCTGCCAAAGCTATCGGCCAAATAGGCAAAGCAAGGGATCGAGACACAGCTCACCGCTCCGACCAGCAAGCCAATATTCAGGAACAGATCCCGTGACAGACCAAGATGGGTGGTTGAGTAGTTCATGGCAAAGGCCGTGACGATATACATCGTCAGCAGTTCGCCAAAGCGTAGGGCAATGATCAACAAGAAGGCCTTGGGATTCTGGCTCAGCGCCTCAAAGATCGGGAACTTGCGGATTTTTTCGGCCCGTTCGTGCAGCGTTTTATTGGCTTCAAACTCCTGCGACTCGTCCATGCCGTTACGGATCCACCAGGCAATGGCGACCAGCACCAGGCTGAACAGGAACGGCAAACGCCAGCCCCAGTTGATAAAGTCCTCATTGCTGGTGAAGTGGCTGACCAGGGAAACCGAGCCGGTTGCCAACAACAGCCCGACGCCAAAACCAATCTGTACACCGCTGCTGTAAAAGGCTTTTCTCTTCTTCGGCGCGCTTTCTACCGCCAGTAAGGCAGCTCCACCCCATTCGCCACCCACGGCAAACCCTTGCACCGCTCGTAGCAGCACCAGCATGACCGGGGCCCACCAACCGACCGAATCGAAAGAGGGCAGCAGACCGATCAGCGCCGTAGAGATCCCCATCATCCAGACGGTAATCATCAGCATACGCTTACGGCCCAGCTTATCGCCAAAGTGCCCGAACACCATGCCACCTAACGGGCGGAACAAGAAACCGACGCCAAAGGTGCCAAAGGCGGCCAGCGTGCCCATCGTTGGGCTGACCTGCGGGAAGAATTCGGTGTTAAAGACCAAAGCGGCAACTATTCCGTACAGCAGGAAGTCGTACCAATCGACTACGGCGCCAACGAAGCTTCCCCAGGCGGCACGTCGCGCGCGGCTTTGAGAATACTGGGTTGATGAGGTTATTTCACTGTTTGCAGCACTGCTGCCACTGACTGAAGTTGAGGTATCCATGCCTGTCCCGTTATTTTAACTTTACAGCACTGTACAACAAAAAGCCCCGGCTAGGATAGCCAGGGCTTTAGTCATTCACTGCTTAACGTGCAGTCAGGGATGAAGTGACTTATTCGTCACTGCCACCCAGGTTACCGGCGTTGAGCAATTCGGCCAGGTTGGCTGTCGCTTCTTCCGCGCTAACCAGCGGAACAACCGGAGTTTCACCCAGAGCCTTACGGCGCATACGATCCTGGTGATAAGCGTAACCGGTACCGGCTGGGATCAGACGGCCCACGATCACGTTCTCTTTCAGGCCGCGCAGTTCATCACGCTTACCGGCAACGGCCGCTTCGGTGAGAACGCGCGTCGTTTCCTGGAACGATGCAGCAGAGATGAAGGACTCGGTCGCCAAGGAAGCCTTGGTGATACCCAGCAGATCGCGTGAGAAGGTTGCTTCGATCTTGCCTTCAGCAGCAAGTTTACGGTTAGCAATCTTAACGCGTGATACTTCAGCCTGTTCGCCTTCCAGGAACTCGGTGCTACCAGCGCTAACGATGGTCCCTTTACGCAGCATCTGACGAACGATAACTTCGATGTGTTTATCGTTTATCTTAACGCCTTGCAGACGGTAAACTTCCTGCACTTCGTTGGTGATGTAGCGGGTAACCGCATGCACACCACGCAGACGCAGAATGTCATGTGGAGATTCTGGGCCGTCAGAAACAACGTCACCACGTTCCACAATTTCACCTTCGAACACGTTGAGCTGACGCCATTTAGGGATCATCTCTTCGTAAGCGTCGCTGCCGTCCAGTGGAGAGATCACCAGGCGACGTTTGCCTTTAGTCTCTTTACCGAACGAGATAATCCCGCTGATTTCAGCCAGGATTGCCGGCTCTTTCGGACGACGTGCTTCGAACAGATCCGCAACGCGTGGCAGACCACCGGTAATATCCTTGGTACCGCCGGATTCCTGAGGAATACGCGCCAGGGTATCACCCGCACCGATCTGAATGCCGTCTTCCAACTGCACAATCGCTTTACCCGGCAGGAAGTATTGAGCAGGCATATCAGTACCTGGGATCAATACGTCGTCGCCTTTGGCATCAACGATTTTCAGTGCCGGACGCAGGTCTTTACCGCTACCGGTACGCTCTGCGCTGTCCAGTACCACCAGAGAAGACAAACCGGTCAGTTCGTCGGTCTGGCGGGTAATGGTCTGGCCGTCAACCATATCGGCGAAGCGAATGAAACCGCTCACCTCGGTCACAACCGGCATGGTGTGTGGATCCCAGTTAGCAACGGTTTCGCCGCCGTTAACTTCTGCACCATCACCTTTGCCCATTACGGCACCGTAAGGCACTTTGTAGCTTTCTTTGGTACGGCCGAATTCGTCGATCAGCTTCAGTTCGGTATTACGCGAGGTAATGACCAGCTTGCCTGAGGCGTTCATAACGAACTTCACGTTGCTCAGCTTCAGGTTACCTTTGTTCTTCACCTGGATGCTGGATTCTGCTGCTGCACGAGATGCCGCACCACCGATGTGGAACGTACGCATCGTCAGCTGTGTACCCGGCTCACCGATGGACTGGGCCGCGATAACGCCGATGGCTTCACCTTTGTTGATGATGTGACCACGTGCCAGGTCGCGACCATAGCAGTTGGCGCACACACCAAAGTCGGTTTCACAGCTAACTACGGAACGGACTTTAACGCTGTCGACAGAGTTCTCTTCCAACAGGTCACAAGTCTTCTCGTTCAGCAGGGTGTTGCGTGGCACCAGGATGTCAGCCGTACCCGGCTTGATGACATCTTCAGCGGTCACACGACCCAGAACGCGTTCACGCAGTGGCTCTTTAACGTCACCACCTTCGATAACCGGAGTCATCATGATGCCGTTGTGAGTACCACAGTCGTCTTCGGTCACTACCAGGTCCTGCGCCACGTCAACCAGACGACGGGTCAGATAACCGGAGTTTGCCGTTTTCAGTGCGGTATCCGCCAAGCCTTTACGAGCACCGTGCGTGGAGATGAAGTACTGGAGTACGTTCAGACCTTCACGGAAGTTCGCAGTGATTGGCGTTTCGATGATGGAGCCATCTGGCTTGGCCATCAGGCCACGCATACCCGCCAACTGACGGATCTGAGCGGCAGAACCACGAGCACCGGAGTCGGCCATCATAAAGATGCTGTTGAAGGAAACTTGTTGTTCCACCACGCCGTCACGGTTAACCACGTCTTCAACCGACAGGTTTTCCATCATCGCTTTAGCAACACGTTCGTTCGCCGCAGCCCAGATATCGATCACTTTGTTGTAGCGTTCGCCCGCGGTAACCAGACCAGACTGGAACTGCTCCTGGATCTCGGCAACTTCGGTTTCCGCTTCTTCGATGATCTCTGCTTTCTTGGCTGGGATAACCATGTCATCGATACCTACAGACGCGCCTGAACGGGCAGCGTAAGCAAAACCGGTGTACATGATCTGGTCAGCGAAGATTACGGTCGGCTTCAGGCCCAGGATGCGGTAACAGGTGTTCAGCATCTTGGAGATCGCTTTCTTGCCCAGGGGCTGGTTAACGATCGAGTAAGGCAGACCTTGCGGTACGATCATCCACAGGATGGCGCGACCGATAGTGGTATCAATAATCGAAGTCTGGTGAACAGATTCACCTTCGGTATTTTTGATCTCTTCTGTAATACGCACTTTTACGCGTGCATGCAGAGAGGCCAGACCGGCGCGGTAAACACGTTCAGCTTCTTTAGGACCCGTCAGAACCATGCCTTCGCCTTTGGCGTTAACACAGTCACGAGTCATGTAGTACAGACCCAATACAACGTCCTGAGAAGGAACGATGATTGGCTCGCCGTTCGCTGGTGACAGGATGTTGTTGGTAGACATCATCAACGCACGCGCTTCCAGCTGGGCTTCCAGCGTCAACGGTACGTGAACAGCCATCTGGTCACCATCGAAGTCGGCGTTGTATGCCGCACAAACCAGCGGGTGCAGCTGGATCGCTTTACCTTCGATCAGAACCGGTTCAAACGCCTGGATACCCAAACGGTGCAGGGTTGGTGCACGGTTCAGCAGTACCGGGTGTTCGCGGATCACTTCGTCCAAGATATCCCAAACGACAGCTTCTTCGCGCTCAACCATTTTCTTGGCGGCTTTGATCGTTGTGGCCAGGCCACGCAGTTCCAGCTTGCCGTAGATGAACGGTTTGAACAGCTCCAGTGCCATTTTCTTCGGCAGACCGCACTGATGCAGACGCAGGTATGGACCTACGGTGATTACAGAACGACCAGAGTAGTCAACACGTTTACCCAACAGGTTCTGACGGAAACGACCCTGCTTACCTTTGATCATGTCGGCCAAAGATTTCAGAGGACGCTTGTTGGAACCGGTGATCGCACGACCGCGACGGCCGTTATCCAGCAGGGCATCTACCGCTTCTTGCAGCATACGCTTTTCGTTGCGCACGATGATGTCAGGCGCAGCCAGATCCAGCAGACGTTTCAGACGGTTGTTACGGTTGATCACGCGGCGGTACAGATCGTTCAGATCTGAAGTCGCGAAACGGCCACCATCCAATGGAACCAATGGACGCAGATCTGGCGGCAGTACCGGCAGCACGGTCAGGATCATCCACTCTGGCTTGTTACCAGATTGCACGAACGCTTCCAGCAGCTTGATACGCTTGGTCAGCTTCTTACGCTTGGTTTCGGAGTTGGTTTCGTTCAGCTCTTCACGCAGCTGCTCACACTCGGCTTCCAGATCCATGTTTTTCAACAGGGCCTGAATAGCTTCCGCACCCATCTTGGCGTCGAATTCGTCACCAAACTCTTCCAGCGCATCCAGATACTGCTCTTCAGTCAGGATCTGACGACGCTCGAGGTTGGTCATACCGCCTTCGACTACTACGTAGGATTCGAAGTACAGTACACGTTCGATGTCACGCAGCGGCATATCCAGCAGCAAACCGATGCGCGAAGGCAGCGATTTCAGGAACCAGATGTGCGCAGTTGGGGAAGCCAGTTCGATGTGGCCCATACGCTCACGGCGTACTTTGGTCTGGGTCACTTCAACGCCGCACTTCTCACAAATCACGCCGCGGTGTTTCAAGCGCTTGTACTTACCGCACAGGCACTCGTAATCTTTTACTGGCCCAAAGATACGGGCGCAGAAAAGGCCGTCACGCTCAGGTTTGAACGTACGGTAGTTAATGGTTTCCGGCTTTTTAACTTCACCGAACGACCATGAACGGATCATGTCTGGCGATGCCAGAGCAATCTTGATCGCATCAAACTCTTCGGTCTTAGTTTGCGCTTTCAGAAACTTTAATAAGTCTTTCACGGATTGGCTCCTGTCGGAGTTAAACCTGTTGGGCGCACGCTGACAAATCGTGCGCCCGTGTGACCTGAACAACCACCCTCAGGCTCCCTAAGGTCGGGAGCCTGAGCTGGAATAGCGATTAGTCGCCTTCCAGTTCGATGTTGATACCCAGCGAGCGGATTTCTTTCAACAGTACGTTGAAGGACTCCGGCATGCCTGGTTCCATACGGTGATCGCCATCCACGATGTTTTTGTACATCTTGGTACGGCCGTTGACGTCATCCGACTTAACGGTAAGCATTTCCTGCAAGGTGTAAGCTGCGCCGTATGCCTCCAGCGCCCACACTTCCATCTCACCGAAGCGCTGACCACCGAATTGCGCCTTACCACCCAGCGGCTGCTGAGTTACCAAGCTGTAAGAACCGGTAGAACGCGCGTGCATCTTATCGTCAACCAAGTGGTTCAGTTTCAGCATGTACATATAGCCGACGGTTACCTGGCGCTCGAACTGCTCGCCGGTACGGCCATCAAACAGCGTAATCTGACCTGAAGTCGGGATACCGCCCATTTCCAGCAGTTGCTTGATTTCTGACTCTTTCGCACCATCGAAGACTGGGGTTGCGATTGGCATACCTTTTTTCAGGTTCTCTGCCAGACGCAAGACTTCGTCGTCGGTGAAGGTGTTCAGGTCAACTTTCTGGCAAACGCCGTCACCCAGATCGTAAGCCTTCTGGATGAATTCACGCAGCTTGGCCACTTCCTGTTGCTGCTTGAGCATTTGGTTGATCTTCTCACCAATGCCTTTCGCCGCCATACCCAGGTGAGTTTCCAGGATCTGACCGATGTTCATACGCGATGGAACGCCCAGCGGGTTCAGAACGATGTCAACCGGCGTACCGTTTTCATCGTAAGGCATATCTTCGATCGGGTTGATCTTGGAGATAACACCCTTGTTACCGTGGCGGCCTGCCATCTTGTCACCCGGTTGGATCTGACGCTTAACGGCCAGATACACCTTGACGA
Organism: Serratia silvae; assembly: GCF_023282985.1. GTDB lineage: Bacteria > Pseudomonadota > Gammaproteobacteria > Enterobacterales > Enterobacteriaceae > Chania > Chania silvae. The sequence goes on from NZ_JAGQDC010000028.1 coordinate 21,645, forward strand.
TTTTCAGCACGCCTGGTGCCAGATCGTCGCCTTGGGTGATCTTACGACGCTTGGCATCCAGCTTCTTCTCGAAGTCGGATTTCAATTCGTCGTACTGCTCTGCCAGCTGTTCCAGCTGGTTTTGCTTGTCTTCGTCGGTCAAGCCCAGTTCCAGCCAGCGATCGCGTGGCAGTTTGCTCAGCTTCTCGGCTTCGATACCACCAGAAACCAGTACCGCATGGATACGAGCGAACAGGCCAGCTTCCAGGATCTGCAGCTCTTCAGTCAGGTCTTTCTTCGCCTGCTTCAGCTGCATCTCTTCGATTTCCAACGCACGCTTGTCTTTGTCCACGCCATCGCGGGTGAAGACCTGCACGTCGATAACCGTACCGGAAACGCCGTTTGGTACGCGCAGAGAAGAGTCTTTAACGTCAGACGCTTTCTCACCGAAGATCGCACGCAGCAGCTTCTCTTCTGGCGTCAGCTGGGTTTCACCTTTCGGCGTTACCTTACCAACCAGAATGTCGCCACCGGTCACTTCTGCACCGATATACACGATACCGGATTCATCCAGCTTGGAGAGCGCTGCTTCACCCACGTTAGGGATGTCGGCAGTGATCTCTTCCGGCCCCAGTTTGGTGTCACGAGACACGCAAGCCAGTTCCTGAATATGGATGGTGGTGAAGCGATCTTCCTGTACTACACGCTCGGAGACCAAGATGGAGTCTTCGAAGTTGTAGCCGTTCCAAGGCATGAACGCGACGCGCATGTTCTGACCCAATGCCAGTTCACCCAGGTCTGTAGACGGGCCATCTGCCAGCACGTCGCCGCGCTCGATTGGCTCACCCAGATTCACACAAGGCATCTGGTTGATACAGGTGTTCTGGTTAGAACGGGTGTACTTGGTCAGGTTATAAATATCGATACCTGCTTCGCCCGGGTACATCTCGTCTTCGTTAACTTTGATAACGATACGGGAAGCATCCACGTACTGGATCACACCACCACGTTTGGCTACGGCAGTAACACCGGAGTCAACCGCTACGGCACGTTCCATACCGGTACCTACCAGCGGCTTGTCAGCACGCAGGGTTGGCACCGCTTGACGTTGCATGTTCGCACCCATCAATGCACGGTTGGCGTCATCGTGTTCCAGGAATGGAATCAGTGAGGCACCAACGGATACAACCTGCTGGGTTGATACGTCCATATAGTCAACCTGATCGCGGCTAAACAGGCTTGATTCGCCTTTGCTACGACAGGTAACCAGGTCTTCTTCAAAGCGGCCTTCTTCGTCCAGGTTGGAGTTCGCCTGAGCGATTACGAAGTTGCCTTCTTCAATAGCAGACAGATAGTTGATTTCATCGGTAACCACGCCGTCACGCACGCGGCGGTACGGGGTTTCCAGGAAGCCATACTCGTTGGTCTGTGCGTACACGGACAAGGAGTTGATCAGACCGATGTTTGGACCTTCCGGCGTTTCGATTGGGCACACGCGACCGTAGTGAGTCGGGTGTACGTCTCGAACTTCAAAGCCGGCACGTTCACGGGTCAGACCGCCTGGGCCCAATGCAGAGATACGACGTTTGTGCGTGATCTCGGACAACGGGTTGTTCTGGTCCATAAACTGGGACAGCTGGCTTGAACCGAAGAACTCTTTCACCGCCGCCGAAATTGGCTTGGCGTTGATCATGTCCTGAGGCATCAGGGTATCCAGATCGCCCAGGGACAGACGTTCTTTCACCGCACGCTCAACACGTACCAGACCGACACGGAACTGGTTCTCGGCCATTTCGCCAACGGAACGGATACGACGGTTGCCCAAGTGGTCGATATCGTCCACTTCGCCTTTACCGTTACGGATATCGATGAGCTTCTTCATCACTTCGATGATGTCGTCTTTGCTCAGGATGCCCGAACCTTCGATCTCGTCACGCAGCAGAGAACGGTTGAACTTCATCCGGCCAACCGCAGACAGATCGTAGCGGTCTTCAGAGAAGAACAGGTTCTCGAACAGGCTTTCCGCCGCTTCACGCGTTGGTGGCTCACCAGGGCGCATCATGCGGTAGATTTCTACCAGAGCGCTCAGACGATCAGTGGTTGGGTCGACACGTACGGTTTCAGAGATGTACGCACCGTGATCCAGATCGTTGGTGAACAGCGTTTCGATACGCTTGTGGCCTGACTGGCTCAGCTTGGCCAGCAGATCCAGTGACAGCTCCATGTTGGCTGCACAGATCAGTTCGCCGGTATTGGTATCGATATAGTCTTTCGCGACCACTTTGCCCGCGATGTACTCAACCGGTACTTCAATACTGCGAATTTCGTCTTTTTCGAGCTGACGGATATGACGAGCGGTGATACGGCGTGCTTTCTCAACGTAGATTTTACCGTTGGCTTCGATATCGAAGGACGCAGTTTCACCACGCAGACGCTCTGGAACCAGCTCCATCTGCAGTTTGTTATCACGGATCTCGAAAACAATTTTCTCAAAGAACAGGTCAAGGATCTGCTCAGTGGTGTAGCTCAGCGCGCGCAGAATAATGGTCGCAGGCAGTTTGCGGCGACGGTCGATACGCACGAACAGGTTGTCTTTCGGGTCAAACTCGAAATCCAGCCATGAGCCACGGTAAGGGATGATACGTGCGTTATACAGCACTTTACCCGAGGAGTGGGTTTTGCCCTTATCGCTGTCGAAGAACACACCAGGACTACGATGCAGCTGGGATACGATAACCCTCTCAGTACCGTTAATGACAAAGGTACCGTTTTCGGTCATGAGCGGAATTTCGCCCATATAGACTTCTTGTTCCTTGATGTCTTTGACCGTACCTTCTGGTGCTTCACGTTCGTAGATGACCAGGCGCAGTTTTACGCGCAGCGGTGCAGAGTACGTCACACCACGGATCTGACACTCTTTAACGTCAAACACCGGCTCACCAAGACGGTAGCTAACGTATTGCAGCTCCGAATTGCCACTGTAGCTCTGGATCGGGAAAACAGAACGGAATGCGGCTTCTAAGCCGTACTGCCCTTCTGGATCTTGCTCGATAAATTTCTGGAACGAGTCAAGCTGGATAGAAAGGAGATAAGGTATGTCCAAAACTTGTGGACGCTTACCAAAATCCTTACGAATACGTTTCTTCTCGGTATAGGAGTAAACCATAGGGTTCCTCAGCTCGCTGGAAAGTCGAACCTATTGTCCGTCCGGATAGGGGACGGTTCATGCAACACCGTTTTGTTGATCGGAAAGCGAGAACACTTTCCGCAATACTCGTTTCTATCACGCTTAAATCATTTCATTGCCGTGGCGGCAGATTCGGCTGCGGCGCAGAGGGCAGTATATTAAGTCGTCGATAGAAAGAAATATTGGGGTTAGCCAGTAGTCAAACAGTGTGAAACGCTACTGACGCCCTACAGCGCAAAAAGGCTGGTGACCAAAAAGTCACCAGCCATCAGTCTGTTAGTTAAAACAGACTGCACTCTAAAAGCAGTGGCTTATTTAACTTCAACTTCAGCGCCAGCTTCTTCCAGAGCTTTTTTCAGTGCTTCAGCGTCGTCTTTGCTGATGCCTTCTTTCAGTGCTGCTGGTGCAGACTCAACCAGGTCTTTAGCTTCTTTCAGACCCAGGCCAGTTGCGCCACGTACTGCTTTGATTACTGCAACTTTGTTCGCGCCGATACCTTTCAGTACAACGTCGAATTCAGTTTTTTCTTCAGCAGCTTCAACAGCAGCAGCAGGACCTGCAGCTACAGCAGCAGCAGAAACACCGAACTTCTCTTCCATAGCGGCGATCAGTTCAACGATTTCCATTACAGACAGGGCTGCAACGCCTTCGATAATTTGGTCTTTAGTGATAGACATAACAAAAGTTCCTAAAATTCAGAAATAGTTTAAATACGTAAGCAAAGGCTAAGAAAGAGAGAGGCTTATGCCGCTTCTTTCTGATCGCGTACTGCAGCCAGAGTGCGAACCAATTTGCCGGCAGCGGCTTCTTTCATGGTTGCCATCAGGCGTGCGATTGCTTCTTCGTAAGTAGGCAGCGTTGCCAAGCGGTCGATTTGTGCCGCAGGGATCAGCTCACCTTCAAAGGCCGCAGCTTTAACCTCAAATTTTGCATTCGCTTTCGCGAACTCTTTGAACAGACGAGCAGCTGCGCCCGGGTGTTCAGTAGAGAATGCAATCAAGGTAGGACCGACAAACGTGTCTTTCAGGCATTCGAACGGAGTGCCTTCAACTACGCGACGCATCAAGGTGTTACGAACAACACGCATGTAAACGCCAGCTTCACGACCTGCTTTACGCAGTTCAGTCATTTTATCAACGGTAACGCCACGAGAATCCGCAACTACCGCAGACAGCGCGCCTTTGGCTACTTCGTTGACTTCAGCAACAATCGCTTGTTTGTCTTGAAGATTTAATGCCATTAGCTTTTTGCTCCTGGATTTAGCCGGGGAAAATCCCCGGAACTCACTTCACTCAACACTTTGTGTAAACACGCGTTGTTGAGCGGCTTAACACGGTGAGCAGAATCCAGCAAAGACCATTCTTTTTAAAAAAAGAAAAAATTTCTTTAGGCTCTGTCACCGTCTACGCAGGAAGGATTAAGTGCCTTGCGGCACACCTGCGGTCTTGGACGGAGGCCTGGATAGGCCAGGCTCCAACCGAAAAATCTGTTGTTCCGCACGTAGCAGAACCTTGGGGGATAAGATTCTAGATGAATCCCACCCCCAAGTCAAAGCGATTAATCACCAGGTGATTAGTTCGCTACAGCAGTCAAGCCGCTTTGATCGATAGCAACGCCAGCACCCATGGTGGTGGAGAGGCTAACTTTCTTGATGTACATGCCTTTTGCCTGAGATGGTTTGGCTTTTTTCAGCGCAACCAGCAGAGACTCCAGGTTTTCCTTCAGCTTGTCTGTGTCGAAATCAACCTTACCGATAGTGGTATGGATGATACCGTTTTTGTCGTTACGATAACGAACCTGACCTGCTTTAGCGTTCTTCACAGCTTCAGCAACGTTAGGGGTAACGGTACCCACTTTCGGGTTAGGCATCAGACCACGTGGACCCAGAACCTGGCCCAGTTGACCTACAACGCGCATTGCATCCGGGGAAGCAATAACCACGTCGAAGTTCATCTCGCCTTTCTTGATCTGGTCAGCCAGGTCTTCCATACCTACCAGCTCTGCGCCTGCAGCTTTAGCAGCTTCAGCGTTAGGGCCTTGGGCAAATACGGCAACGCGAACGCTGCGACCGGTGCCGTGTGGCAGAACGGTAGCACCACGTACGTTTTGGTCTGATTTACGAGCGTCGATGCCGAGGTTAACAGCAACGTCAACGCTTTCTACGAATTTAGCGGTGGCCAGCTCTTTCAGCAGAGCAACAGCTTCGAGGATGTCATACTGTTTAGTAGCATCAACTTTGTCACGGATCACGCGCATGCGCTTGGTCAGCTTAGCCATTTCTTAATCCTCCACTACCAGGCCCATGGAACGAGCAGTACCTTCGATGGAGCGAATCATCGCTTCAACGTCAGAACCAGTCATGTCCGCAGCTTTGGTTTCTGCGATTTCACGTACCTGTGCACTAGTCACTTTGCCAACTTTATCTTTGTTCGGCTTGCCGGAACCAGATTTAACACCAGCCGCTTTCTTCAGCAGAACTGCTGCCGGCGGGGTTTTGGTTACGAAAGTGAAGGAGCGATCAGAATAAACTGTAATAACAACCGGGATCGGCAGGCCTTTCTCAACGCTGTCAGTCTTAGCGTTAAATGCCTTACAGAATTCCATGATGTTAACACCTTGCTGACCCAGAGCTGGACCAACTGGTGGACTTGGGTTAGCCATACCGGCTGCAACTTGCAGCTTAACGTAGGCTTGTACTTTCTTGGCCATTGAAATTTCCTCGTTTGGGTAATATCGCCTCCGGAGAGGCTCCCCGTGTTTCGTCTCGCTGCAAGAGCAAGACATCTAAAAACAAAAGGCGCGAAATTGTAGTTCAATTTCGCGCCTCTGACAAGCCACAAATCTGCTCATCTTGCTGATTATTTGATCAGCCTTTTTCTACCTGGCTAAAGTCCAGTTCCACCGGCGTTGCACGGCCAAAGATGGAAACAGACACTTTCAGGCGGCTCTTCTCGTAGTCCACTTCTTCAACGACACCGTTAAAGTCAGCAAATGGACCATCGTTGACGCGCACCAGTTCACCCGGCTCGAACAGCGTTTTCGGACGTGGTTTATCACCAGCCTGCTGCAAGCGGTTCATAATGGCGTCCACTTCTTTATCGCTGATCGGTGCAGGACGATCGGAAGTTCCACCGATGAAGCCCATAACACGAGGAACACTGCGCACCAAGTGCCAGCTGGCGTCATTCATCACCATCTGAACCAGTACATAGCCAGGGAAGAATTTACGCTCACTCTTACGACGTAGACCACCACGGATCTCCACCACTTCTTCGGTGGGCACCATGACTTCGCCGAACAGCTCTTCCATATCGTGCAGTTTGATATGTTCACGCAGCGATTGCGCTACGCGACCTTCAAAACCGGAAAACGCCTGAACGACGTACCAGCGTTTTTTTGGGGCTTCAGACATTTTAGAACCTCAGGCCAGTAATAAACGATACCAGACGGACCAATATACCATCCAGGCCCCACAGAATCAGTGACATCACGGCGGTTACCGCGGCAACGATCAACGTGGTGTGTAACGTTTCCTGACGAGTTGGCCAGATCACTTTACGTACTTCAGTACGCGCTTCGCGCGCAAACGCAACGGTGGCTTTGCCTTTAGTGGTCATCAATGCCACAACACCAGCAATGGCAATAACCACGACAACGGCCAACGCACGCAGCGGCAGGCTGAAATCACGGTAGTAATAGTTACCGACGATAGCCACAACCAACAGAACGGCGACGATTGACCACTTGGCCGCTTCTAGGCCGCGCCCGCTCCCTTGAGCCTCGGTATTCGCACTCATAAACCAACCTGTCACTAATGATTCGAACAAACAACTTTGCCTCGCAATGCGAGGCAAACCAAACCGAACAGATGCCGCTTGGCAGCATCTCGGTGTTTTACGCCATGACGTATTTCAGTCAATACCGTTTAAAAGAGCCCATCTCACCAATGATTATGACTGCAAAATCGCTGATGAGATAGGTTCTAGTTCACAGCGTATAAAAAGGGCATCAAATGATGCCCTTTTATCACATGTCGCGTCAAATATTATCCGCGATTAAGCGATAACTTTAGCAACAACGCCCGCACCTACAGTACGGCCGCCTTCACGGATTGCGAAACGCAAGCC
>NZ_JAGQDC010000082.1 GCF_023282985.1 Serratia silvae
GAACAGGACGTTCGTCGTGTCGATCTGGATGAACTCCTGGTGCGGGTGCTTGCGTCCGCCCTGGGGCGGGACCGAGGCCGTCGTGCCTTCGAGGATCTTCAACAGGGCCTGCTGCACGCCCTCGCCGCTCACATCCCGCGTGATCGACGGGTTTTCGCTCTTACGAGCCACCTTGTCGATCTCGTCGATGTAGATGATGCCCGTCTCGGCCTTCTTGACGTCGTAGTCGGCGGCCTGGATGAGCTTCAGCAGGAT
>NZ_JAGQDC010000029.1 GCF_023282985.1 Serratia silvae
CTTCATGGGGATGTCCTCATGTGGCTTATGAAGACATTACTAACATCGGGGTGTACTAATCAACGGGGAGCAGGTCAGAATGCTGCGCTCCCCCATCTACTCTTTTTTATCATTTTGTGTCCGTCATCCATTGAAGGCAGCGCGATAAAACATGAGCCACTCTGCCATTACAGGTCCGAATGTCATTGTTTCACCCCCCCACACATTTTGCGACTATTCCGGATCCATCGCTATAGGCATTGGTGTTACAGTGGCTCGATTTTCATTCATTGTGATGTTTTTTTGGCTGTTGAACGCCGAGGTGTAAGTATGAGTAAGTTTATTGCAGCGGGCCTGCTGGCCGTTTTACTGTCCGGGTGTGCTACTGAGTCGCCTTGCGTACCGGTTTATGATGACCAAGGCCGTCTGGTACATACCAATACATGCATGAAAGGCACCACTCAGGATAACTGGGAAACTGCCGGGGCGATTGCAGGCGGGGCGGCAGCGGTCGCTGGCCTGACATTGGGTATTATTGCGTTAACCAAATAGTGATTCTTTCGTCGGGGCGCAGTATAGGCGTCCCGATCCTATTACTGCTGTTGAGCCAGTTTTTTGCTGTTACAGCCGGTACTTTTGCATTCCCGCTCTACGCTTTTCAGAAAATCGATACGGCTTTGCATGGTCTTGTTTGAGCAGGCGACATTGATCATGGCGTCGTCGCTACATTGACTGTCCCGATTTTTCAGCCATTCGATCTGCGACTGCTTCAGTGTCTGCTTTTGCGACTGGGTCAGCAGACCCATCACCTTTTTGTATTGCACATTGATCTCTTGATCCAGCTGCACCATCTCCAATGCAGCGCAGTAGGTCACGTCATAAGGGGTACGTGGGTTGTCACAGCCACCGGCCAACGCAGTGGCAGAGACCAACAGCAGCGAACATCCCAAGATTGTTTCTTTAATCACTTTGCACTTCTCCGTGTTTGGTTTTGAACTGGCTACACAGTAAACCAATGCCGCATTTTGCAATAGCCCGATTGAAGGCAAATATTCAACCGGGCGTATGCGGTGCCCTTACTTAAGTCTCAAGCCTCGGTTTGCGGTGTGACCTTTTGCTTATCGGAGTTCATACAGCTGTAGATCACCGGCAGCACCAACAACGTCAGCACGGTAGCAAAGCCCAGGCCGAACATGATCACCACCGCCATGCTTTGGAAGAAGGCATCGCTAAGCAGTGGGGCCAGACCGAGTACGGTGGTAAATGCCGTCAGCAGGATAGGGCGCAAACGTGAGGTAGAGGCATCGATGATGGCCTCCAGGATCGGTTTTTCCTGCCGCTGCAATCCGATCTCCTCTACCAACACAATGCCGTTACGGATCAACATGCCGCTTAAACTCAATAGGCCAATCAGCGCCATAAAGCCAAACGGGATACCGGTTAGCAGGAAGCCCACGGTTACCCCAATCAAGGCCAGTGGAATGGTCAGCCAGATCGCGACGGCATTTTTCAGCGAGCTGAACATCAGTACGGTGATGATGAACATGATCACAAAGGCCACCGGCAGGCTGGTGAACAACCCGGCCTGGGCTTCCTTGGTACTTTCATAGTCGCCGCCCCAATTCAGTTCATAGCCGCGCGGTAATGGGATGGCATCAATATCCGGTTTGATCCGTTGCAACAGTTCGGCAGAGGTTTCACCGCTCTGGGAGCTGGGATCTGCCTGAACCGTCAGGGTACGTTTGCGATCCCGACGCATGATCAGCGGATCTTCCCACTCGGTAGTAAAGCCGTTGACCACGTTGTCGATAGGAATAAACGCCTGCCGTGCCTGGCTCCAGATCATCACGTCGTTCAACCGTTCGGCATTCAACCGCTCCGAGTCCGGCGTTCTTAACACAATCGGCATTAACCGTGTGCCATCACGATATAGGCCAACGGCGATCCCGCCAAAACTCATGCGTAGTGCACTGTCGATTTCGCGTTTATCCACCCCTAATTCACGGCCAAGATAATCCGAGAATTGCGGGCGAATGACCTTGCTGCGCTGTTGCCAGTCGTGCATGACGCCGTCGGCATTGGGGTCTGCGCTGGCGATGGTTTCTGCCTTGGCCGCCAGCGTGCGCAGCACGTTCGGATCGGGGCCGATAAAGCGCGCCTCGATAGAGCTGTTATTTGAAGGCCCAAACATAATGCGTTTAGCCTGGGCATTCACCTGAGGGAAATTATTGCGTACGTAGCCCTCTATTTGGCCGATCATGCCGGGGATCTGGTTTAGCTGATCGGCCCGCACCATCACCTGTGCGTAGTTGGAATATTGCCGCTGTGCGTTATAGGTCAGCATGAAGCGCATGGCACCTTGGCCAATGGTGACCATGGTATCGCTGACGCCCTCTTGCGACTGGATATGTTGCTCGATTTCGGCGGCAATCTTTTCGGTGTAGGCGATATCGGTGCCATAGGGCAGCCAGAGATCGACGAAGAAGATCGGCGTATTGGACGGCGGGAAGAAGCTTTGGCGCACGTTGCCAAAGCCGATCACTGAGACGACCATCAACGCGGCCAGCACTCCCAGCGTAATAGTGCGCTGGCGCAGCAGTTTGCCCAACAGATTGCGATAGACGCGGAACAGCCAACCATCATAAGGCGATTTGACCGGCTCATCGGGTTTTGGCTCGGCCATTTTCTGTTTTTCAAACGCCCATTTGGTGAATACCGGCGTCAGGGTCAAGGCGGTGAACCAGCTCAGCATCAGCGAGATCAGCAATACCTGGAACAGTGACTTACAGTATTCGCCGGTGGCATCGTTGGATAAGCCGATCGGCGCAAATGCCAGAATGGCAATCACCGTCGCTCCCAGTAGCGGGAACATGGTGCGTTTGACCACGTTATTAATGGCCTGTAGGGTCTTCTCACCCTGTTGCCGCCCAACCAGCACGCCCTCGACGATCACAATGGCGTTATCCACCAACATACTTAAGGCGATCACCAGTGCCCCGAGCGAAACGCGTTGCAGCTCAATATTGAACAGCTTCATGATCAGCAGGGTGCCAAGCACGTTCAGCGCCAGCGAGGCGGCGATCACCAGCCCGCTGCGCACCCCCATAAAGATCAGCAGGGTGCCGACCACGATCAGCAGCGCCAGCAAGAAGTTCATGATAAAGCCGTTCACCGCGCCTTCTACTTCATGGGACTGATCGTAGAAAACGCTGATATCCATCCCGGCGGGGCGTTCGGCTTGCAGTTGGGCCAACCGGGCCTTGACCGCTTCGCCTACCACAATCACGTTCACATTCGGGGCAAAGGATACACCTATGGAGAGCGCAGGCCGCCCGTTGGCACGGTAGATATTATTGGGGGAGTGGGTTACGCCCTGGCTGATGGTGGCGATATCGCGCAGGTAAACGCTGCGCGGGCTGCCCGGCTCGCTAATCAGCAGGTTACCCAATTCTTGCACGTTGGCAAACTCCCCGGTGGGATGCAGCCTGATCGACTCGCTGCCCACCAACAGATCTCCGGCGTTGGATACCACGTTCTGTCGGCTCAACAGATCGTAAAGCCGCTGTGGGATAATATTGGCGGCGGTCATCTGGGCGCGGGAAATCTCAATCTGCACCTCTTCCGGGATCACCCCGACAATCCCCACCTTGCCCACGCCTGGCACCACCACCAACTCACGGCGTAACAGCTCGGCAAAGTTGCGCAGTTCCTGATTGCTAAAGCCGTCGCCATACAGCGAGAAGAAGAAGCCGTACACATCGCCAAAATCATCATTCACAATCGGCGGGCTGGCACCGGGCGGTAACCGTATCGCCGCATCGCCAATACGTCGCCGCAGCACATCCCAGATCTGCGGCAGTTCAGCGGCACCGTATTCGGCACGGATATTAATGGTGATCTGCGATAGCCCTACGCTGGAGATGGAGGTGACGTTATCAATATAAGGCAGCTGCTGAATGGCATTTTCCAGCGGCAGGGTGACTTCTTCCTCCACTTGCTGGGCCGAAGCGCCGTCATAACGGGTGACCACCACCGCAGTCTTGATGGTAAAGGCCGGATCCTCCAGCCTGCCGATGTTGAGAAACGCCAGCACGCCGCCAATACCTAGCAGCAGGATCGCCAGCCAGATCCGGGTGCCGTTGTTGATAAAGTTCTCTGTCAGTTTCATTACAGACCTCGCTCACGGACCCAGGCGCGCACTTCCTGATTGGGGCGCAGTTCGCGAGTACCGGCGGCGACAATCCGTTCACCATCGGCCAGACCTGACACGATCTGTATGCCGTTAGCGGTCAGTTGCCCGGTTTCAACCTGACGAGATTCAACAAACAGTTTGCCATCACGCTCTTTGATCACCCACACGTGGGGCTGATTACGTGGGCTGTTATCCGGGTTAAATACCGCCTCGACGGGAACAATAACGCTGGTTTTCTGCGTAGCCCCGGGCAGATTACCGAGGTTGATTTTCACGCTGCCGCTCATTCCCGAGAGTAGTGGCAGATCTTGTGGGCGCGGCATGGTCAGGGTCATTTGATAGGTCAATGAGCCCGCGGTGGTATTGGTGGTGTGTTCTTTATAGCGGGCGGTAAATTCGCGGCCCGGCAAGTTGTTCAACAGAACAATAGGTTGGTACTGTGCATTGTTTTCATCAATGACAATGAACAGATTTTCGGGGATGCTGAATACCACATCCAGCGAATCCAGCGAGTTCAGGGTCGCTATCGACTGGCCTGCGGGGATCACCTGATGGTTGCGGGCATTGAGTGTGGCAATCACACCAGTAAAGGGGGCACGGATCTGCATATCGCTCACTTCTTCCCTGGCCAACTTCAAGGCAGCCTGGGCCGAGTCACGCGCTGCGCGATGAACATCCAGTTCGGCACGGGGAACGACATTGCGGGCACTCAGGGTAGCGAAACGGTTGAATTGAGCCTGCGCCAGATCGAACGCGGCCTGTCGGTCACGTAGCCGCAGGCGTGCGTCATTACTGTTTAGCTCGGCAATCACTTGCCCCTGGTTGACCTGTTCCCCTTCGCGTACCAGCAGTTGCTGCAGTTGCCCCGGGCGCTTAAAGGCCAGTTCGGTACGGTCACCCGCGACAATCCTGGCTGGGAAGATGCGAACTCCTTGCTGGGCACTGTTGCTAACTTCAAAGATATTCACCGGACGGACGCTTTCGAGTTCTTTAGGCGTCTCTCTGTCACAGGCGGTAAGAAAAAGTGTGCAAAGCACAACGGCAACCAGTTTTATATTCACGATGCAATCTCTTCGGATCAGATTTTAGGGGAGCGATGAGTTAACTCGTTGACCATATGCATCACGTCTTACCGCTCGTCTAGGCCAGCTCCGGCCTTTGTTCACGCCGTAGCGGGAACTAAATCGTCTACTGTGGCCGTAGACCACAACCACTTTGGGTTATAGTTTTCCCCCGGCAGCTTCCCTTGCCTGCTAGCAGGTAGTGATACCTCCGTTGTTTCCTTCTGTTTCAACCACTCGTAGACTCTTCAAGCTTAGTATGCCGTTTGCCAATGCGAGGAAATTATCTTCATTTCATGCCGTTGGTTCGATTTTTGGTTATGGCTCAATAATCAACACCAATGATTTTTCTACTAGGATAACGAGTAAAGAATAATTAACGCCATCGGTGGGTGATGGGTGTTGATGATGGTAATAATTGGGATGATTCTTGGTCATGATCTGAATCATTTTTTCGTTATGGCATTGGATTTTTTTTGTAAATTGACACCTTATTTAGAATTCGTTTAGAAATCCTATTTTTTTTAAAAAAAAACGGTGTAAATAATCCTATTTGGTCGGGGATGTCTTATTACAGAGATTGGGAGTGCTATTATTGCGATTAATTGTCATTTACATATGTTGTGAGATTGTAATCCCTACCTGTTTTTGGGTTATGATTTAGCTCAAAAAAACTACAAATTGCGTGATGATTAGAGGGGGTAAAGCTAAAGATCTTAATGAAATGGCGTTAATTTTTATTTCATGGTTAGGTTTAACCAGGTTGAAGGTGTTAATGATTTTCTAGTGAATGTTGTTTTTTAACTTTTTACTGTCAATTCAATAAACAATCTCGTTCATTTCACCTATATTTTAAATGGCGGATGTGGATTTAATGTAATTATTGTGTGATTTTATTTTATAACTGACACCATTAAATAGCGGTGTTTATATTTTTAATTGTTAAATAAAATGTTATTTTTTTCGATGTAAATATTATGGCAGTGTAATATTTGGACATGTTTTGAATTTATTTTAATTTAACTGTTGTAGTGAGGATTTACTTAATATACTTTCCTCCACCAGAAAGGAGTAGGTAAGGAATGAACATCGCCATACTAATTACGGCTTCATTTTTCATCCTCGTTTACCGTATTGCAACAACAGCTTTACCCGTGTGGGCTTTGCCGGTTTGAAATTTGCCGATTACGGTTCACTGGATTATGGCCGCAACTACGGCGTGATGTATGGCATCGGCGCATAGACCGACGTGCTGCCAGAGTTTGGTGGCGATACCTATGGTGCAGATAATTTCCTGTTCCAACGTAGCAACGGTTTACTGACCTACCGTAACAGCGACTTCTTCGGCATGGTTGAAGGCCTGAATCTCGCGCTGCAATATCAAGGTACTAACGGCAGCACTTCCGAATCCAACAACTACCGCGATGTGCTGGCGCAGAACGGTAACGGCTACGGGATGTCCGTCAGTTATGATCTGGGTTATGGCATCAACGCAGCCGGCGCGTTCTTCAGTGCCGATCGCACAGCAGACCAGAACGGCCGCAACAACCCGGCTATTCTTGGGAAGGGGGACAAAGCAGAGGCTTATAGTACCGGTCTGAAATACGACGCTAATAATGTCTACCTGGCGGCCATGTATACCCAGTCTTATAACGCTAACCGTATTGGTAACCGCAATAGCCAAGTCTATGGCTTTGCCGACAAGGCACCGAATATTGAGCTGGTAGCACAGTACCAGTTCGACTTCGGCCTGCGTCCGTCTGTGGCCTACGTACAGTCTAATGCGAAAGACATTCAAGGCTTTGGCAGCCAGAATCTGGTGAAGTATGTGGATCTGGGGGCAACCTATGCCTTCAATAAAAACATGTCCACCTATGCGGATCACAAAATCAACCTGCTGGACGAAAACGACTTCACCAGCAAGGCGGGTCTGAACACCGATAACGTGACCTTAATCGGTATCGTTTACCAGTTCTAAGAGGTTGTCTGATTGGTTAGCCCGGTACACTCCCATGTGCCGGGCTTCGCTATGCCTAAACGTGGTTCTTTGTTGGGGATCATAAAAGGCCCAGTGCCGCATACCTCGTGTTATCAACATTGCAAGTTGTTCTGTTTTCTCCTTCCGATTCTCGCCTCGTAATACCGTTTAGAAATTCTTTAACGTCTTTCGCTCTTGATGCTGGTCTATTTTTACGTTCAGGGAATTATCCTTTATTAATTACTGCTATTTAATGTTGTGTATTCTGGAATGTTATTTTTCACTGGATTGAATCTTGTTTTTTAATGAGAAATATCCTGCATTAGCAATGTTGTGGTCTGGTGGAAATATGTCACTTACCAATGAAATTATTATTGATCTGATTTAATCGTCGGGCTATCCTTGGTTCGAGTTATTTTGAGAGAACGAAAATAATTCACTTTTATTTACTCTGCGCTTTAATAAAGGCATGATTAATTGTGTCTTTATATTGAGCGCAGATTGCTCTATCATTGATGATAGGCGTTACTAGGGCTTTTTTTTATTTCACTTTAAATAAAAAGGATGATGTTGTGAAAAAAGTTAATACCTTTGAAGCAAGTGCCATTGTTGGCGGTAACTGCAAAAAAGTTTGTACTGTTGAGTTCGTTCGCGGTACAGGTGGAGCTTGCATGGAAGTTACCACTTGCCTGGATAAGCATGGTAAGGTTGTTAGCCAGAACTCTGCTAAAGTAGACTCAAAAAATTGTTCCGGCTTACCATAATAGGTAATAAGGTCTCCTGATTTTTAGGAGGTGGTTTAGGTTGATGCGATAGGTTTTCGTATCAACCTGTTTGGAGTTGTGCTTTTTGATGGACAGGGACGTGATTGCCGCAGGTTTTCAGTGGAGCAATGTGCTAGATAAGACAATGTTTGTCCCTTCGAGATAAGAGCTGGTTGCTAGTTTTTTTAGGACGTATTATTTATGTTCCAACGCCCCTTGTTACTTCTTATCTATACCCTGGTGATTATTGTTATATCCTCGTTGATTACCACGACCTACTTCCACTATTTTGTATTGAATCAGGGCAGCGAACAGCAAGCTCTGATTGCCATCAGTGATGACGAGGTTAACAATAGCCCGATCAAAGATGACAATACCATCGTCGAGATATTTTCTTACGGCTGCCATTACTGTGCCATAAACGAAGAGAATATTGACAAGCTGGAAGCACGTATGCCTGCGGGTACAAAACTGATCCGTCTGCATCTCAATAATACGCAGAGCAATGGCCTGGCAAGTTTCGCCCCGTTGTTTGCCACCCTGACGGTGATGGGCATTGAACCTCAGTACCGTGAAAGTGCCTATAACGCCGTCATCAAAGAAAAAATCGATCTGAGTAACCCCCAAAACCGTGATAGTTGGTTAGCGGAGAATGGTATCGATCTCGCTGCTTATAACGCTGCCAGTCAAACTCCGCAGGTAGCAGAGTTGCTGAGCTATATGACCACCGTGTCTGATCATTACAAAATCAACGCGACTCCAACCTTTATCATCAATAAGAAGTGGCTGGCACTGCAGGATCGCGATTTCCCAGAATTTGCCGATCACCTGCTGTCGCTGCTACAGCATGACAAACCGCTGGAGCAATAATGCGTTTCTTTGCCGTGTGGGTTTACCTGGCATGGAGGGATGCCCTTGCAAAAATCGCGCGGTGTTTTTTGCCGTTGCGCAGAGCACAGGGCAAGGTTGCTTGCTGGTTGTTGCGGCATGGCGATTATCGTTGGTTTCTTGGACTGGCGGCGCTTAGCCGCCGGTTGCGGTTGAGTAACCGGGGGGAGCGCAGACGTGCCTCTGTGGCCGCAGCCAATAAGCAATGCCTGATTGATGATGGCCGTAAAGTGGATTTTGCCAAGATCAGCCAGCGCCGTCGTTTGCTGGAGCTAGCCGCTACCTATGCCGGTAACGCTCAACTCCTGGCCCAGTTGGAATGCTGTAAGGTGCAGCTTAACGCGGTCGTCAAGCCCTTGCACCAAGCAGGGCAACCCGTGGTGCTTGCACCGCTGCATATGGTTTCTGACGTGCTAGCTGGCATGGTGGGGGCCGGGGTTTTTCCGGGCCAGGCAACGGTGGTAGTTTCTGCCAGTGCGGAGGTCTATCAGGAAAAAGCGCGACTGCAAGCGGGCGTTAACCTGTCTTACTGCTCAATCCATGATGATAACCGGGCGATTGCCGGCAATTTGAGTAGTGCAATTATGGAGGCGGCCGATCATCAACGCAATATCATGCTCTTCCCCGATATTACGCCGGATTACACCGTCAATAGCAATGAGATGAAAACAGCGAAGCTAAGCTGTCGCCTGTTTGATCGCCCGGCCAATTTGCACAGCGGCGTTATCCGAATCGCCAGAGCCTTGTCAGCTCAGGTCGTCTCTTATTACCTGTATTACGACCAGGGAATAAAGATCCACATTTACTCGCCGATACCTGCTCGCAATCTGAAAACCAAACTACCGGAGCTTATTGAAACGTCGATCGCCAGGCACCCTGAAGATTGGCTGTTATGGCACTCACATTCGTTATTTTTTATCAATGAATAACCTGGAAATTTAAGAAGTCAGATCATGGAAAAGATAATCCCGGCGCTGGTTTTTCAAGGCGAAACGAATGAATGTGGGTTGGCCTGCATCGCCATGATGGCGGAAACGCAGGGCATCAGTGCGCCATTGGAGAGCTTGCGTGAGCGTTATCCCGCTTCGCAGCATGGTACCTCGTTGGCCACACTGTGTGACATTATGACGGAACTGGCGATGCCCGCTTATCCCGTTGCCTTTGAGCATGATGAACTGGCGGAAATACCGCTGCCTGCTATTTTACATTATGGCGCTAGCCATTATGTGGTGTTGGCCTACCGTAAAGGTAACCATGTTTGCGTGATGAACCCGGGCATTGGCCAGCAGCTGTTGCCTATTGATGCGTTAAAAATGGAAATCAGCGGTTATGCGCTGGTGCTGGACAGTGAAACCCAGCCTGATCCTCAGGCATTGGCCAATGTTCAGTCCGGTAAACGCTTCAGAGCGTCCGACACCATGAGCCTGGAAGAAACCGCGCGTATCCCCGGTATTTACCGGTTGATGATACTGGCGTTTCTGATTTCCTTAACCCTGTTTATTATGCCGACGATGGTCAGCAGCGCCATCAATCAGGTTTTTTCTAGCGCAGGGGAAGCCGACTTTCCTTACTTCTACTTCTTGCTGGCGTTTGTCGTGTCGACGACCCTGGCCTTTGGCGTACGTTGGGTCACGGAACGCTTTATCAAGCGCTTTGTGGTAATCAATAGTGTGGCTGGATTCTCGCGCCTGCTCAGTAATTCGCTGAACTTCTTTGATAAACGCGCTCCGGGCGAAGTTTTCAGCCGTTTTTCCAACTGGCAAATGGCGTCAGGCATAAAGATTGAGTTGGATAACGGCCTGCGTACCGACTGGATTATCGGCGCTATTGCCTTGGCGGTGATGTGCTATATGAGCCCGCTGTTGGCAATGGTGTCTGGTGTGGGTGTCACTCTGATGGGGTTGGTCAGCGTCTGGGCCATCTATCGTGACCGCTATTACACCCAGCAGTTGCAGGTAAAAACTGCCGAGCAGAGCGACTTTATCCTGGAGAGTATTCAAGGGTTCTCCACCATTAAATCCGCCGGGTTGGATAGCCAACGCAAGGGGATGTTCGCCAAGTTTGCTTTGTCACTGTTTACCTGTCGGCAACAGCAGAAAATGTACGAGCAGGTCAAAGGCAGCCTGTATCAGTTGATCGGCAGCCTGGAGATGGTGTTCTTTATGTTGCTGGCGCTGCCGTTGCTGAAAAGCGGCACTATCACGCTGGGTGAGTTCTTTGCCTATAGTTTTGTACGTGAGATTTTTACCTCTTATATCACCAAGATTTTCTACGCCATCCTGCAAAAGAATCAGCTGCACGTGATCGACACCCGCGCCAGGGACTTGTTCCCATCACGGCCTGAACAGGATAGGGCGGATGATGCGGTACCTGCACCCATCCCGGCATTTACTTCGCAGTTGCGTTATAAAAATATCGCTTTTGCCTATGACGCCCAGCAGCCGGTGTTGCACGATCTTTCCCTGTCACTCAAGCCGGGGCAAAGCATTGCCATTGTGGGTGAGTCTGGCGCGGGTAAAAGCACCTTGCTGAAGGTGATGACCGGCCTGATGACACCGCAGCAGGGGCAGGTGATCGTTGATGACCAACCGCTCGATTATCAGCAGGTGCATGCCCTGTTCTTCCTGCAAAGCCAGGAGGACATTTTGTTCAATGCCTCGGTGCTGCAAAATATTACCCTGTTTGATGAGGGGTTCGATGAGCGCAAACATCGGCAGATCGAGCGCTCCCTTGCAGGGCTGAATCTCTGCTCGGTGATAGAAAAACTGCCGGGGGGTTTGAATGCCTTGGTTCGTGAAAGCCATGCCGGGCTATCCCTGGGGCAGCGCCAACGTCTGCTGCTGGCGCGGGCCATGTACAGCGATCGTCCGGTGCTGGTGCTCGATGAACCTACGGCTAACCTGGATGAGGACACGGCGCATCAAGTGATGACCACCTTGCTGACACATTGCCGTGAGCACCATAAAACGTTGATCACCGTGACGCACAGCGAAAGTGTATTGCCGATGTTTGAGCGGGTATACCGCGTGAGCAACGGCCATGTGGTGAGCGTTGCTACGGAGCTTGCAGCGTCACCGGCGTTAACCACGGCGGTGTGTTAATGAAGTTGAAAATGGTTGGAATGGACGAACGCAGGTTAATGCCGGTGGCCTTGCTGGGTCTGGTGGCGTTGATCGGTTTGATCGTCTGGTACGTCGTTGCGCCTACGCAGAATAATGCTTTCTCTACCGAAGAGATCACCCGTGGCGATATTGAGAAAACCGTTTTGGCCACCGGCATCCTCAAACCGGCGCTACAAGTCAGCGTTGGTGCGCAGGTTAATGGGCAATTGCAAAAGCTGTATGTGAAGCAGGGCGATCGTGTCACCCGGGGGCAGCTGCTGGCGGAAATCGATCCGACCTTGCAGCAGAATGCGTTGCGTAAATCGGAAGCCGCCTTGCAAAGCGCACAGGCGCAGAAGCAAGTCACCCAGGCAACGCTCAAGCAGTATCAGCAGGAATTGAAACGTCAGTTGAAGCTGGATCGTGATGGGGCAGGCGTGAAAAGCGATCTGGAGAAGGCGCAGGCGCAGTTTCAAACCCAGGTCGCCCAGTTAAAAGTCAATGATGCGCAGATCGTTCAGGCGCAGATGGAACTGGAAACCGCCAAAGCCAATCTGGGCTTTACCCGCATTGTCGCGCCGATCGACGGTGAAGTGTTAGGGATCGTCACCAAAGAAGGGCAGACCATTGTGTCTTCACAAACCGTACCGACCATTCTGGTGCTGGCGGATGTGGATACCATGACGGTGCATACCCGTATTTCGGAAACCGATATTTTGAAGGTACGCGTCGGGCAACCGCTGTGGTTCTATGTTGTTGCCGATCCCAAACAGCGCTATGAAAGCGTGATGGGTTCGATCCAGGAGGCGCCAAATGACGCCTTGCTGGAAGACAGCTCGCCAGGCTCCTCCAATCAGCAAGCCTCGGCGGTGTATTACAGCGGCGTGTTTGCTATCGCCAACAGCAATCGTCTGTTACGCACCTCGATGACGGCTCAGGTCTTTATTATCACTGAACAGGCCAAGAATGCCTTGCGCGTACCGGTGGCCGCCTTCGGTGAGCAGCGGGGCAAAGATCGTTATCAGGTGCAGGTGATGAACGGCAAACAGCTTGAATCACGCTGGATCCGTATCGGTCTTAACGATCGCCAGTTTGCTGAAGTGAAAGAGGGGCTAAAAGAGGGGGATCGCGTGGTGTTGACGCAGCATGCTACCGGGAGTGCTAGCAATGGTTAAGCCATCCTCTCCGTTGATCGCTCTGAGCGGCATTTCCCGACATTTTGTCTCTGGGTTGCAGACGGTGGCGGTGCTGAAAAATATCTCTCTCACCATTCAGCGTGGCGAAATGGTAGCGATCATTGGTGCGTCCGGCTCAGGGAAATCCACGCTGATGAATATCATCGGCTGCCTGGACAAACCTACGCAGGGGGAGATGCAGATCAAGGGCATCTCCACCCAGCTTGCCAGCAGTGAGCAACTGGCCCAGCTACGCAGCCAGTACATCGGGTTTATTTTCCAGCGTTATCACCTGATGCCCTATCTAAGTGCCAGCGAAAACGTTGCCATTCCTGCCCTGTATACCGCGATGCCAGCGGCAGAACGCCAGACGCGGGCCGAATACTTGCTCACCCGGCTTGGGTTGCAGCAGCGGATGGATTACAAACCGGCGCAACTCTCCGGCGGGCAACAGCAGCGCGTCAGTATTGCCCGGGCATTGATGAACGGGGCGGAAATTATTCTGGCCGATGAACCGACTGGTGCTCTTGATCGCGCCAGTGGTCAGGAACTGATGGGGATCCTGCATTCCCTGCACCGTTCGGGGCATACCATCATTATCGTTACCCACGATCGTGACGTGGCCAATCAGGCGCAGCGCATTATCGAAATTAGTGACGGCGAGATCGTGGCCGACCAGCGTAATGAGGCGGTAGCTTTACAGGAAACCAAGCCTGCGCTGCCGGTTGCCGCAACTACCGGGCGTAACCCGTTCTGGCAGAGCGTTCAAGAGGCGGTCAAGATGGCCTGGCGTGCGTTACTGGGGCACCGAGCAAGGGCCTTTTTGTCGATGTTGGGCATCATTATCGGCGTTTCTTCCGTGGTGTCGTCAATGGCTGTTGGCGAAGGTGCACGGCAAAATATACTCAATGAAATTAGCCAATTGGGTAGTAGCACGTTAGATATTCGCCCTGGCCTGGGGTGGGATAAACCGCGTCCGGACCTCGCCCGCTCGCTGACGGTGGCTGATGTTGAGTTGTTGGAGCGCCAGAGTTATGTCGACAGCGTTTCGCCCGTGGTCAGTAATACCGTGGCCGCGGTGCGCGGTGGCAAAGAGGCGATGGTTTCGATTTCAGGTATCAGCAACGCCTATTTTCGCGTGCAAGGCCTGAATTTTTTTTCCGGTAACGGCTTTACCCGGCGCGATCTGGACGAGCGTGAACCGGTGGTGATTATCGATCCGGAATTCCGCGACACGCTATTTGAGCCGGATGAAGTGGCTGAGGGCGGGATCGTCCAGCTTGCGGGAACCCCTTACCGGGTGATCGGCGTTGCCGAACGTAAAGGTGGCAAGTTCAGCGGCATGATGCTGGGAGCATGGATGCCTTATACCGCGGTGCTGGAGCGCATGTCCGGTGATATGCCGATCGAGTCGATTATGTTGCGTGTGCACGAAGGGACTTCTCTTATCGAAGCACAGGGGCGCGTCGAACGACTGTTGGAACAGGCGCATGGCCGGCGCGACTTTTTCACCCAGACCAATGACCAGATGACTCAGGCCATCCGCAAGGCGTCGGACTCGATGAATCTGCTGATCACGGCTATCGCCGGGATATCACTGCTGGTAGGGGGGGTTGGCGTGATGAATATCATGCTGGTTTCCGTGACCGAACGCACCCACGAGATCGGCATCCGTCTTTCGGTCGGCGCACGGCCAGCGGACATCATGCGTCAGTTCCTGATTGAGGCGATGGTGATCTGCTCACTGGGCGGGTTGATTGGCATTATTGGCTCCGGGCTGGCCGGGGTGATTTTCTCCCTGGTGACGCAGGAGTTCACCATGATTTTTACCTGGCCGCCGCTGGTGCTGGCCTGCGGGTTCTCGGCGTTGATCGGCCTGGGTTTTGGTTTTTTCCCTGCGCGCAACGCAGCGCGTTTGCACCCAACGGAGGCGCTGGCGCGCGAATGATGAAGAGTAAACTCCCTCTAATATTGTTGCCCCTATTACTGAGCGGCTGTGGCTCGTTGACGAAAAGCGACTATCAACGGCCGATGCTGTCAGTGCCAGCCGAGTGGCGGGTGCAGGAGACTGGGAGTCGTTTTTTGCAACATACGGACCATTGGTGGGATAACTTCGACGACCCGCAGCTCTCTATGCTGATTGGGCGGGTACTGACCAGCAACAACGATCTGGCCATTGCCGGACTGCAACTCCAGCAGGCGAGGCTGGCGGCTGGGCTGAAGAATACCAACCTGACGCCAACCGTTACGGCAAGCGGTGGGGCCAGTAATAGCAAGAACCTGCGTCAGAATACGAACTCAACAGAGTCTTACAAAAGTGGGTTGGATCTAAGCTATGAATTGGATTTGTGGGGCAAATTGGCACGAATCAGGGAGCAGGCGCAGTGGCAGGCCGAGGCCAAGGAACAAGATCTGCAAAATACTGCGCTGACGCTGATAGGCAACACGGCGCAGTATTATTGGCAGATCGCCAGCCTTAATCAGCAAATCAAGCAACAGCAGGTGGGCCTGGAAATCAGCCGACAGACGCTGGCGATGGTGCAATCCCGTTATGACGCCGGTGCGGTCGGACAGCTTGACCTGCTACAGGCGCAACAATCGGTGGTCGAGCGGGAAAATAACTACCGCACTCAACAGCAGCGGCGTGAAGAGGCGCGTAATGCGCTGGCGATCCTGTTCAACCGTGCGCCAACCGATCATCAGGCAGAACGTAGCTCTCTGGATATCAACCAGAACGTACCGATAGCTAGCGCCTTGCCGATAGAGGTCATTGCTCGTAGACCAGATGTACAGGCGGCAGAAAAGAGCTTGCGCGCTGCGTTAGCAGGGTCGGATGCGGAACGTTTGAGCTTCTACCCTACGCTTTCGCTAAGTGCTTCACTCAATGCGGGCAGCGAGATTTTCCAACAGTGGTTCAGCAACCCGACCAGAAGCTTGGGGAGCAGCGTTGCACTACCCTTCCTGAATTGGAACACCGTGCAATTGAAAATCGAAAACTCCAACCTGGATGTTAAGCAGGCAGCGATCACCTTCCGCAGTAAGGTCTACAACGCTCTTTCTGATGTGGATAACGCCATGACGCAGCGGCAGAGCTATCAGCAGCAAAAAATCAATCAGCAACGCAACCTGCAGCTTGGTCAGCAGCGTTTGGCGCTGGCCAATAGCCAGTATCAGGCTGGTGCGGTCTCTCTCAAGACCTTGTTGGATGCCGAGGATGCGTTATTAACCATTGAAAGCAACCTGTCGGAGTTGCAGTACAACTACCTCAATTCCACCATGAAACTGTGGCTGGCGTTGGGCGGCGGTGTGGAAAAAGACGGTGATATAACAGGATGAGATCATGAATAAAGGTGCTTTGCCACGTCGCGTGGTAGTTACAGGTTTCGGTGCGGTCACGCCGTTGGGGATGAATGCCGAGCAAAGCTGGGCGGCGATCATGGATTATCAACTGGGCTACCGCTATTTTGATCGGTCTGCCGTGGGGATCCAGTCGCGTTTCCTTGGGGTGATCGACGATGAGCCCAGCCTGAAAGGCGTCCCGGCGGCGATCCGTCGTCGTCTGCCGCGTTTTGCCCGCCTGGCGCTGGGGGCGGCCCGCGAAGCGATGGATATGGCCTTCCATGGGGAAAGCCCGGCGGTCTATTACGATCTACTGGACTGCGGCACGATCATCGGTAGCGGCTGGGCGGGGCAGGATGAAACCCATCATAATCATGATAACTTTGTGCGTACAGGGCTGGGTTCACCGTTTGGTTGTTTCTTCTCAATGCCGAATGCCGCAACGGCAGCCTGTAGTCTGTTCTGGGGCCTGCGTGGCTATCAAAATAGCCCTATTGCCGCCTGTGCCACCGGAACGATCGCCATCGGCGATGCTTTTGAAGTGATCCGCAGTGGCCGTGCCTCGATGATGTTGGCTGGGGCGGGTGAGTCGTTACGCAGCGATACCGCAGTGTGGAATATCGACGTACTGCGTGCCTTGGCAAGTGAACAGGACGACATCAGCAAAGCCTGCTGCCCGTTCAGTCTTGATCGCAACGGCTTTGTGCTTTCCGAAGGGGCCGCCGTGCTGTGCCTGGAAGAACGCGAAGCCGCCTTGGCTCGCGGGGCGACGATCCTGGGGGAAATCAAGGGTTACGGCAATTACTCTGATGCCTTCGACTTTACCGCGCCAGCGGAAGACAAGATTGCCCGGGTGAAAACCATCCAGCATGCTTTGCGGCAGGCTGGGGTGACGGCGGAGGAAATTGACTATATCAATGCGCACGGCACCTCTACGCCCCTCAACGATCTGAATGAAACCCAGGCGATCAAACTGGCCTTAGGCGACGCGGCCTATAGCACGCCGCTTTCTAGCACCAAGTCTTACTCCGGGCATCTGATTGCGGCGGCGGGCAGTTTTGAATCCATCATCTGCCTGCAAGCGTTACAGCATCAGCTGATGCCAGCCACCTGTCACCTGAAAAATGCCGATCCGGAATGCGATCTGGATTACATCAGTGAAGGGCATCGCCCGGCCCGATTACAGAACATCTTGAATCTGAGCTTCGGCTTCGGCGGCGCTAACGCGGCGCTGGTCATTGGGCAGGCATGAGCATGATCCTCAACTACACCCTGCGCGATGCCGAGGAGTGGGCCGCCTTTTCCGGTGACTACAACCCGATCCACTTTGATCTGCAACACGTACGCAAAATGGGGGGCGACCAGCTAAGCGTCCACGGGATGCGTGCAATGCTGGATATGAAGCACCATTTGAGTACGGTGTTGCTTGCTACGCCGCTGGAGCATAGCTTTTATGTTTTCAGCACCCGTATGCGTCGGCCGGTGCTGTGTCAGACGCCGTATCACTTGCAGATGATGATTAACGGCAAGCAGATCATCGGTGAGCTGCGGGACTGTGCTACGCAGGAAAGCTGCTTTAACAGCAAACTGGCTCCGGCGCGTTCGTTAGAGATGATGGCTTGTGATCACGAGGATGTACTGACCGTTAACGAGGTGATGGCACTCTGCCAGGCGTTCCCGGGGCAGGCATCGGACGCCACCCAGGCGTGGAGTTTCTTTGACGCCCTGCTGTTCCAACTGCTGGTGAAATCCCCGGAAACCTTGGCGGCACTGACGACGGCACTGCCGGAACTGCAGGCTGCCACGCTGATTGAGGTGTTTGCCCAGATCCCGGTGGTACAAACGCATCATGAGACCCATTTCAGCGCCCGATTACTTAACCCTGCAACGCTTTTTGCACCCGAGGATCGGCTGTACTACCGCATTCAGCCGATGCTGATTATCGGGAATAAAAGCAGCGGATTTGTGTTACGCATGGTGATCGAGGCCAGAACACAGTGGCATCCGCTACTCGTGACTTCCGTCACCTTAAAAACATGGCCCATGGCCGATCGATAAATATAGGGATATAACAATGGAAAACTACCAACAGGTTTACGACACCGTCACTGAAATGATTTGTGATGCCAAAGATCTTGAGATGACCGACCTGGCGCCAGAAATGCCCCTGCATCAGTTGAAGTTGGATAGCTTGGACTATGTGGAGCTGATGGTGCTGGCCAAACGCGAGTTCGGGGCCACGCTCACCGCCGAAATGTTCATCGACAAGCCGAATATGACGCTGGGTGAACTCTGTCAACGCCTGGCCGACGCGCAAAAGTGATCCCATGACTAAACAATGGGTATTAGTGACCGGGGGTAGCCGGGGGATTGGCCGCGCATTGGTAGAGGAGTTGGCCAAGCAGTGGAACGTGGTGTTCACCTGCCGTAGTGCTCAAGCGGCCAGTGCAGCGGTGACTGAAGCCTGCGCGGGTTTACCGGGCCGGGTGGAAAGCTGCGTTTGTGACGGTAGCGATGAGCAGGCGGTGAACCTTGTGGCGCCGCAGTTGCTGGCACGCCTCGGCGCACCTTTTGCGGTGATCCATAACGCCGGGATCACGCTGGATGATTTGCATATCCAGCAAACCGGTGAGCGCTGGCGGCAGGTGATCGACACCAACCTCAACGCCATCTTCTACTGGAACCGGCACCTGTTGCCAGCCATGATGGCGCAGGGGGAGGGGGCGATGGTGTTGATGTCGTCGGTGACGGGCATCAAGGGCAACACCGGGCAAACGGCCTACGGGGCCAGCAAGGCGGCGATGATCGGCCTGGGGAAATCTCTGGCGCTGGAAGTGGCGCGCTTTGGGATCCGGGTGAACTGCCTGTTGCCCGGGATTATCGAAAGCGAGATGACGCAAGCCATTCCGCCGGAGGCGCTGAAGGCGCTGCGTAAGCAAATTCCTCTGCGCCGCTTGGGCAAAGCCAGCGAGGTGGCGCGTACCACCGAGTTTTTGATCGGTGATGACAGTCGTTATATGACGGGCCAAATTTTGGTGCTTGACGGTGGTTTAACCATCTGAACGCGTTAATACCACCTATATCATGTTGGGGCACTGTCTATCGGTGCCCCTTTTTTATTGCCGTACGTTCCCGCAAAATCATTCAGGCTAGTTCAATTTTAAACCCACTATTTATGAGTATTTTCCTGTTAAGTTGATTTTTTGTATTGATGAGGGTTATTTTTTGGTTCATTTGATATAATTTTATTTTGGGATTATTCTCTGGTGGATGCCTTGTAGGATACCTCTATGCTTAACTTCCCATTCGGATATAGGGGACGGATATTATTAGGTTTTTCATCAAAGTGTTTCCTGTTTGTATTTCTTGCTTTTATCATGTTGTTATTGTGTTGCATGATTTAACCTTGTTTTTTCATTAATCAGAAACTGAGCTGAGCTACTGATTTTAATCTAAGTATTAGCTAAGTTGCGTTGGAATATGGGCAATTAGCATAGTTCCATGACCAGGCTGTTTCATGATTACTTATCGGCTATACTCCACTCAGGATCCAGGATGTTATCCGAAGGCAGGGGCCAATGCTCCTTAGCGTTGTTGTGGAAATAAAAAGGAGGAAAAATCCACATACTTTTGGTAAAAAGTCAAAGAGGTACTATGACTAGTCGTAAACATTTAACTCCTTCCGAAGTGGAAAAACTGCTTGAGGCAACGCTGCAAGGCAAGAATCCAGAACGCGATTACTGTTTGATTTATATGTGTTTTATTCATGGTTGCCGAGTGAGTGAAATCAATAGCTGGCGGCTGTCAGATATCGATCTTGAAGGCGGCAATATTTATATTCATCGATTGAAAAACGGCTTCTCAACGGTGCATCCTCTGTATGTCCGCGAACGGAAGTGTTTACAGCGTTGGATGGCCAAAAGAAAGCATTACCGTGGCGCGGATAGCGAGTGGTTGTTTCTTTCTAACCGTGGCTCTCGTTTATCACGCCAGCGTATTTATTGGCTAATTCGTAATTACAGTGAAGCGGCCAATCTGGAGGTCAATGCACATCCCCATATGCTGCGTCATGGCTGCGGCTTCGCTTTGGCGGACCGGGGAATTGATACGCGTCTGATTCAGGATTTTCTTGGCCATAGGAATATTCAGAATACGGTACTATATACGGCAAGTAATGCGAGAAGGTTTAAGGAAGTATGGTGATTGGTGTATAGGTAAATATGTCTAATGAGTCACTTTGAACTAAATTGCAACATACTCTAAGGATACTCCAAAATAATGTCAACACTAACTATTCAATATTTCAATTTAGTCAAAAAAAACATTAAATAACAATGAATTAAATAAATATCAAGATAAATAAATTCTCATCCACTCTTGAGTTCTTTCTTGTTTGCCCCCCCTAAAAAAACCAATCGCAAAATCCGCCTATTTTATATTCAGTTAATAACTCCTTTTATGTTGCGATCAGTAGGGAAATAAACTGCATTACTGTTGATTTAAGGCCATCCATGGCATTTTAAACCAAAGGAGTCACTTTAGTTCAAAATGAATCGTTTGGCTGGAAAGGTATTACCGCCCAATCGCTATTTGCGGAGGTGGTCTTCAGTCGATGAACTAAATAAAAAGGAGTGACATAGGGTTATGTCAAAAATAAAACAAGTGCGCGCATTTTAAGTGCATTATTTAAAAGGAAAGTAGTATGAAAAAGAATCTGATCGCTATCGCCGTATTGGCTGCCTCTGCATTGACCACTCATGTAGCAACCGCTGCAAACGGCACCGTTAACTTTACCGGCAAGATCATTCCAGATGGCTGTGACGTTACCACTTCGACCAAAAACCTAAACGTGCCTATGGATACTGTTGCTGTGAATGCCTTTGACGGTGCGGGTTCTTCACCTGCTGCTGGTTCTAAAACTTTTGAGCTGCATCTG
The DNA here is from genome assembly GCF_023282985.1 of Serratia silvae. Lineage (GTDB taxonomy): Bacteria > Pseudomonadota > Gammaproteobacteria > Enterobacterales > Enterobacteriaceae > Chania > Chania silvae. Next base: position 21,414 of record NZ_JAGQDC010000029.1, read on the forward strand.
GAAAACTGCCCAGCGTCCATCACCGCCGCGGCCATTAGTTTTGACGGTATCAGCGCTACCGGTGATGACACCGTTCTGGCTCTGACCGACGGCCCTAATACAGCAACTGGCGTGGGTATCCAGATTTCTGATGCCAAGGGTAAAGTTGTTCCTCTGCATCAGCCGTCTTCTTCTTATGACCTGACCAGCACGGGTATCAACGTGTTGAAATTTGTTGCCCGTTATTATGCAGTCGCAGCAACGGTAACCGACGGTGACGCTAACGCAGTAACCAACTTTACCATTGTTTATCCATAAGATTTATCCGCCCTGTTATTTACGGGCGGCATAACGCCAGGTCAGGAGGGGCGTAAGCCGTTCCTGGCTTTTCTCTCAATGGTTTAGGGATGAACAAGCAATGAAAATTTGGCGGAGCACAATCGTTGCCGCGTTACTGTTAGCGTGTGGTGCCCAGGTGCAGGCAGGCGTCGTTATCGGCGGTACTCGTCTGATTTATGATGGCGGTAAGAAAGAGGCTTCTCTAGGGGTCAACAACCCGGATAAGGTGCCGTATCTGGTTCAGTCTTGGGTTGATTCTCCTAAAGGAGTGAACGCCAAAGCACCGTTTATCATCACGCCGCCTCTATTCCGTTTGGACGGCGAGCAAAACAATATTCTGCGAGTGGTGCGCGCAGGCGGTAATTTACCCACCGATAGAGAATCTCTCTATTGGCTACACATCAAGGCGATCCCCTCTGCGGAGAAAACGGCCAACACCCTGCAAATTGCGGTCAAAACCAGCATTAAGCTGATTTATCGGCCTTCTGGATTGCCCGGTTCAATGAACGAAGCTGCCCAAGCCTTGAGTTGGCAGCGCAGTGGCAACGCGCTTCAGGTGAGCAATTCATCGCCTTACTACATCACCTTCTTCAAGGTCAAGATTAATGGCAGTCAGGTGAAGAGTGCCACCATGGTTGCGCCCTATTCCAGCGAGCGTTTTGCACTGCCTGCTGGCAGCGCTAGCGGTGCATTAAGTTGGGAAATCATTAACGATTACGGCGGTGTTAGTAAGCCGTTTATCGGGAATTTATAGGTAGCTACCAGGATAAATTAACCCCTGCAACAGGTTGTAGGTCGTAGGGAAAGGATGCGGTCAGATGGAATTTGCTGGCGCGGCTGATAAATGGAGTTAAATGGATGAAAAACCCGAAGCGTATAGGCCCTCGAGGGTTTAACCATACCCCGCTGGCGTGGCTGATCTCATGTCAGGTTGCCATGCTGATGGGGATGTCCGGTAGTGTGCAGGCTCGTGATTATTTTAACCCGGCTCTGCTTGAGTTAGGTAGCCCATCTCAGCAAGGGGCTGACCTGACGGTTTTTGAGGAGGGTCTCACCCAAGCACCGGGCAGGTACCGGGTTGATATCTTCTTGAATGGTGAAATGTACGATACGCAGGATCTCGATTTTTCCCTGGTCAGAGATCCCGCAGGTGACAGCCTGCAGCCTTGCCTGAGCAGTGACATGCTGGAAAGTATGGGCGTGAAGATCGCCTCCTTCCCCACAATCCAGGCCGCCGGGCAGCAGTGCGTCGATCTGGCGCAGGCTATTCCCGCAGCGTTCGCCACGTTTCGTTTCAACCAGCAACGGTTGGACGTGAGTATTCCCCAGGCAGCCTTGAACGCCACTGCCCGTGGTTATGTGTCGCCGGATAAGTGGGATCAGGGGATCCCGGCGTTATTGGTCAACTATAACTTCAGTGGCGCTAACAGTTCGGCGCGCACCAGCGAGCGTTCTGACAGTAACACCTACTACCTCAACCTGCGTTCCGGTATCAACCTGGGTGCTTGGCGCCTGCGCAATTATTCCACTTGGAACCGGAATACTGATGGTGAAAGTCATTGGAACTCCATCAATACCTATTTGCAACGCGACATCGTGGCACTGAAAAGCCAGTTGATACTGGGCGACAGCACCTCACCGAGCGAGGTGTTTGACAGCGTGCCCTTCCGTGGGGGCCAGTTGGCCTCGGACGACGAGATGTTGCCGCAAAGCCTGAGGGGCTTTGCGCCCACGGTACGTGGCATCGCCCGTAGCAACGCCCAGGTCACCATTCGCCAGAACGGCTATGTAATTTATCAAAGCTATGTCCCGCCTGGGGCCTTTGAAATCAACGATCTTTATCCGACCGCAGGTAGTGGGGACCTGAATGTCACCATCAAGGAAGCCGACGGTAGCGAACAAAATACGGTGGTGGCGTTTGCCTCCGTACCGGTGCTGCAGCGTCAGGGACGCTTCAAATACAGCCTGACCAGTGGCCAATATCGTTCCTCTAAAAGTAATATCGACGATACGCCGTTTACCCAAGGCACGGCGATGTATGGCCTGCAGTGGGGGGCTACGCTCTATGGCGGTCTGCAGGCTGCTAGCAAATACCAGGCACTGGCCATCGGCTGGGGGCAAAACATGGGGGCCGTCGGGGCGCTTTCCGCCGACGTGACCCAGGCCTGGGCCAAACCAGAACAGAGTGACAAAGACAGTGGTCAATCGTGGCGTGTGCGTTACGGCAAAAACTTTGCAGAATCGGGCACCAACTTCAGCCTTGCGAGCTACCGTTACTCGACGGCGGGCTTCTATACGCTGCAGGAAACGCTGGATACTTATACCGAAGGCAGACCGTCATCGTACAATTATCACAAGAAGAGCCGTGCCGAGCTGTCGTTGAACCAACGCCTGTGGAAGGGCGGCGGAGCGCTGACCCTCAGGCTGTATAACGAAGATTACTGGAACGATAATCGCCGCACCCAGTCGGCGAGCCTTGGCTATAACAACAGTTGGAACAGCATCAGCTATGGCCTGAACTATACCTACAGTAAAAACGCTTATGACAGCAACGGCGATCGTTTCAAGAATGACGACCATATCTTTGCATTCAATGTCAACGTGCCGTTGAGTAAATGGCTGCCGGGTGCTTATGCGACCTACAACCTGAACAGCAGCCGCAATGGCAGCACCAGCAATGCCGTCGGGCTTAGCGGTTCAGCCTTGGAAAATGACAACCTGAACTACAGTATCAGCCAGGGCTACACCAGCCAGGGTACAGGGGCATACGGTAACGCCAATGTCGACTACCGCGGTGGTCTGGGGCAGGTGAACGTGGGGTATGGCTATGACCGATCCCAACAGCGCGTTAACTACGGCGTGAAAGGTGGTGTTCTGTTGCATGAGAACGGCCTGACGTTGTCGCAGTCAATGAGTGAGACGGCGGTGCTGGTAAAAGCGCCGGGGGCCAAAGGCGTCAACGTGTCTAATCAGGCCGGAGTGAGTACCGACTGGCGTGGCTATGCGGTGGTGCCTTATGCCTCTGTCTACCGCAAAAATACCATCTCGATAGATACCACAACCCTGCCGGATGACGTGGACATGACTTTGAGCAGCCAGGCGGTGACCCCAACCCGAGGTGCCATCGTGCGTGCAGATTTCAAACCGAATATTGGCCAGCGCGTGCTGATGACCCTACTGATGCAGGGCGGCGCACCGGTGCCGTTTGGAGCCACGGTGACCGACAGCAATGGCGCTGGTAGCAACGCCAGCATCGTGGGCGACGCCGGTCAGGTGTTCCTCAGTGGGATGGCCGGCAGTGGCAAGCTGGACGTGAAGTGGGGTAATGACGCTTCGCAGCGTTGCCAGGTGTCTTATAGCCTGCCGGAGCAGCAAGAGAGCACCGGTATTCGTTTGATGAACGGCCAATGTTTATAAAGGTTTGAAGATGAAAAAATTACAATCGATAGTACGCGATTCGCTCATGGGGATGGTGCTGGTTGGCGGACTGGGGGTCACACAGCAGGCATGGGCATTAGGGGTCGGGCAGTGCTGGCCGTCAAAGGGGAGTCCTCATCCGTATAACTTTAACTTCACAAGGAATATTACAGAACCATTCGAGAACGTAAAGGATCACGTTGTAGAGGATGCGGCGAATGGTAAATGGCAAGGGGGCGGCGAGTATCAGGTTGACTGCGAGTGTGATACATCCGGCAGGATGAATGAGTCCTATATTTCGGGGGTATCTCTAATCGGGGGAAATTATGATACCTACAAAGGTTGGAATTATTATCCATTGGCGGGTACCGAGGGGCGGCTTGCCGTAGCGACGACAGTACACATTGGTGGTGGCCAAAATGTACAGAAGCATGTGCCGTTTTCTATGGAAAGTAACCTATGGACTAGCGTTAACCAAGAATGCACTAATACCAGATATGCCAGTGGTAGTACAGGTACGGTCAATCTCAGATTTTTAAAACCCTTTGTGGGGGAGACGGAAATACCGCCAGTGACTTTCCTGGCGATTTATATTTCTTCAAGTAAGGATGTTAAAAGCACTAATCCTGTGGCAACGGTGTCGATGTCAGGAAAGGTCACTGTGAAGCAAAGTTGCGTGTTCACGCCTCCTTCTATTTCTATAGCGTTTGGCGACATCATGGCTGATAGTTTTAAGGTTGCTCCAGGGCAAAAGCCTGTCGGCTTTAAGGGGGAGTATTCGACAACGGTGGCAATGGATTGTGGGAATATCTCCGAAGGGGTGATCGTCTCCTTGGCGCTGAAAGGGGAATCAAATGCGCATATCACTGATGCATTAAAAACTATCAGCACGGAGGATGGCACAGAGAATGAGGATGTCGCCATCAGGTTCGTCGACAAGGATGGCAAGATTATTAAACCGTCCGTATCCGGTATAGAAGCAAAGGAGGGTTTACTGTCTGTATCTATGACTGGTTTGGGTGAACTGGTCAGTAAAGGTATTACGGAGTTTACGGCATATCCAATCAGCGCGACGGGACAGTCGGCAAAAGTCGGGGAGTTTACCGCTACCGCGACGCTCGATGTGCAATTGGAATAATTTCTGTATTAACGATAACGCATTGTAAACAGTCAATTGGGGTTAATTAAATGAAAGGAGTATTATATATGGATATGAAGACAATTTTTAAAGCGACCGCGTTGTGCCTAGCATTGGGTGGCATCGGTATCAACAGCTCTGCATTGGCAAACTCGGTGCAACTAAATATCACCGGTACGGTCAAGGCATCGCCCTGTGTGGTTGAATCCAATAATGGCAAGATTGATGTTCCGTTGGGCGATATTGAGGCTGCAAGCATGGCTACCGCGGGTTCTGCATCCGGCTGGGAACCCTTTGCCATGAAACTGGTAAATTGCCCGGTTTCAACAACTAAAGTCACGGCGACATTCAGTGGTACACAAGCCGATGAAAACGTCGACATGTATAAGAATACCGGTGATGCGGGTTCTATTCAGATTGAGTTGGTAGACGATAGCGAAACGCTCAAACTGGGGAATGGCAAGACGATGGATGCACCCGTCAATGCGAACGAAGCCGTTTTTAATCTGAAAGCACGTGCTTTTAGCCTGGCTGGCGGCGTAACGCCTGGTAGTATTTCTGGTGCTGTACAGGTGGCATTCGTCTACCACTAATCACCAGCAACACCCTCTAGCCATAAGAAAGCCTGGCCCCACTTTCTTGTGGTAGCTTTACCTGTGTCTTTTGTGTTAATCGCTTTGGGGCTTATTTATCGTTTATCGCTGGCTTTATTTTAATTTTATT